>NZ_JAAVVC010000012.1 GCF_018449725.1 Pseudomonas sp. dw_612
AGTTGTTATCTCGAGTTACATCGACCTGAGATATCGAGTCGAACTCAAGTGTTGAACAGCATGAAGGTCTGCTCCCTTTCCCCTCTCCCCAGAGGGGCGAGGGGACTGACCGAGTTGTTCTTTCGAGTTACATCGACCTGAGATATCGAGCCGAACTCAAGTGTTGAACAGCATGAAGATCTGCTCCCTTTCCCCTCGCCCCCTTGGGGAGAGGGGTGGTCCTCAAGCCGGACGCCTGTTCAAGGCACCCACCAGTCAACCCGCAGAAACAACAAAGCCCACATCTCTGCGGGCTTTGTGTCGGATCAATCCAGGCTTAGAACCTGAACACTTCCATATCGGTGCGAATCGGCGAAGCCATCGGAATCTTCGGCTGCTTGTCCTGCTCCGCCGCTGGCGCTACAGGCTTGGGCGCCGGTTTACGCGGTGCTTCGGCAATCGGCGGCTGGTTGGCCAGCGGCTTAAGCGCTACAGACAATTGCTCCGCCAGACGCTGCAACAACACGCCCTGAGCCTGGACCTGAGCCGCTGTCCCGCCTGCGTGTTGCTCTTGCAGGTGAATGATGCGGTTGTCGCGAACCTGGCCACGACGGTCGATCAAACGCCATTGGGCATCGAGGATCGCCGGCTGCGACTCACCCGAGTCCAGGCGAGTAATCGTCAGCAGCACTTGGACATCCGGGGTAAAACCCAATGTCGCGGGCGCCAGCACGACGCGTTGGCTGTCCAGATGACCGGCCACCTGACGCAACAGCAATTGATCGATGTCCGACGACAAACTACCCGCCCAACGACCATCGGCCGAAGCCTGAAGGCTGCCATCCGGTTGGCGTTGCAGCAAAGTTTCACGTTGCAGGTAGTCGGCAATCGTTACCGGACCCAACAATACGGCCATGCCAGCGCTTTGCGCAGGCTGAACCGGACTTCCGCTGTCCAGTTGATACAGCGACACCGGTTGGTGAACGCTGCAACCCGCCAGGCCAAGAACGCCAGCGAGCATCAAAATAAAAGGAAGGCGCAGAGCAGTCATCGTCCCATCCAGGTGGTTGCCACAAGGCTAACCACAGTGAAAATACTCAATAAATATGAAGAACGCTCGGCCACGCCGGCGCTTGAAAGGCCATATCATCCGTGAATATGCGTTCCGACTCCAGCGCGAAAGCGCCGATCTACGCGTTAAATCGTAGATCCGCGCCTCTAGCACGCCTAATTGAGGTTTTCGACGAGCAGCGCATCTACCCTCTGGAAGCCACGTGGCAGTTTGTTACCACGACGTCCACGCTCACCTTTGTAGTGTTCGAGGTCGTCCGCTTTCAGTGACAAGGTACGTTTTCCGGCCTGTAGCACCAACGTGGCGCCTTCCGGCAGAACGGCGATGTCTGTGACATATTCTTCGCGACTGGCAACGCGCTCACCGGAAATACCGATGATCTTATTGCCTTTACCCTTACCTAATTGTGGCAGATCGCTGATTTTGAAGATCAGCAGGCGACCTTCGGTCGTGACCGAGGCCAGCCAATTGTTCTCGCGGTCGGGTACCGGGCGCGGAAGAATGACTTTCGAATTGTTTGGCAAGCTCAGCAGCGCTTTACCGGCCTTGTTCTTGGCCTGGAAGTCTTCTCCTTTCACCACGAAACCGTAACCGGCGTCGGAGGCGATCACGTACAACGAATCGTCTTCCGGCATCAGCACGCATTCAAACGTCGCGCCTGGCGGCGGCGTCAGACGGCCGGTCAACGGCTCGCCCTGGCCACGGGCCGATGGCAGCGTGTGAGAAGCCACCGAATAACTGCGACCGGTAGAGTCGATAAACACCGCAAACTGGTTGGAACGTCCCGGCGCCAGGGCCTTGAAACCGTCCCCGGCCTTATAAGACAGCCCGGTGGCGTCGATTTCGTGGCCCTTGGCCGAGCGAACCCAGCCTTTTTCCGACAGCACGACGGTTACCTTCTCGTTCGGCAGCAAGTCGTGTTCGGTCAGGGCCTTGGCTTCGGCGCGCTCGACGATTGGCGAGCGGCGGTCGTCGCCATAGGTTTCGGCGTCTTTGATCAGCTCGGTGCGCACCAATTTTTTCAACTTGGCTTCGCTGCCCAACAGAGCTTGCAGCTTGGCTTGTTCCTTGAGCAGTTCGTCCTGCTCGGCACGCAGCTTCATTTCTTCCAGTCGCGCCAATTGACGCAAACGGGTGTCGAGAATGTAGTCGGCCTGGATTTCGCTCAGGGCGAAACGCGCGATCAGTGCGGCTTTCGGGTGTTCCTCGGTGCGGATGATATGAATCACTTCATCCAGGTTGAGGTAGGCGATCAACAAACCGTCCAACAGGTGCAGACGACGCTCGACCTTGTCGAGGCGGAATTGCAGGCGACGACGCACGGTCTGCACCCGGAATTCCAGCCACTCGACCAGCAATGCCCGCAGGTTTTTCAGCTGCGGCTTGCCGTCGAGGCCGATGATGTTGATGTTGACCCGGTAGCTCGACTCCAGCTCGGTGCTGGCGAACAGGTGGGTCATCAATGCATCGTGGTCGAAGTTTTTCCGCGCGCCGGGAATGATCACGATCCGGCACGGGTTTTCGTGGTCGGACTCATCGCGCAAGTCGGCGATCTGCGGGGCCTTGGACGGCTTGGCCTGCATCATCGCTGCGATCTGTTCCAGCACCTTGGCGCCGGACACCTGGTGTGGCAACGCGGTGACGATGATGTCGCCGTCTTCGATGTGGTACACGGCACGCATGCGCACCGAGCCCTTGCCGGTTTCGTACATTTTCAGCAGGTCGGCGCGCGGCGTGATGATTTCCGCTTCGGTCGGGTAATCCGGGCCCTGGATGTGTTCACAGAGCTGCTCGACCGTGGCTTTCGGCTCATCGAGCAAACGCACGCACGCCGTCGCGACTTCCCGCAGGTTGTGCGGCGGCACGTCGGTGGCCATGCCCACGGCGATGCCAGTGGTGCCGTTGAGCAGGATGTTCGGCAAACGTGCCGGCAACACCAGTGGCTCGTCGAGGGTGCCGTCGAAGTTCGGGCCCCAGTCCGCGGTGCCCTGGCCCAGCTCGCTGAGCAGCACTTCGGAGTAACGGGACAAACGCGCCTCGGTGTAACGCATGGCGGCGAAGGACTTGGGATCATCCGGCGCACCCCAGTTACCCTGACCGTCCACCAGCGTGTAGCGGTAGCTGAACGGCTGGGCCATCAGGACCATGGCTTCGTAGCAGGCCGAATCGCCGTGCGGGTGAAATTTACCGAGCACGTCACCGACGGTACGCGCCGATTTCTTGTGCTTGGAATCGGCGTCCAGCCCCAACTCGCTCATCGCATAGATGATGCGCCGCTGTACGGGTTTCAGGCCGTCGCCGATATGCGGCAAGGCGCGGTCCATGATCACGTACATGGAGTAGTTGAGGTAGGCATTTTCGGTGAAGTCAGCCAGTGACCGGCGCTCTACACCGTCCAGGCTGAGATCAAGGGAGTCGCTCATGCGGGCCTCATCATTTCGTTGTCTGGCGCAGCAGCATGGTGCCACCGCGCTGGGTAAATTCAAGTTTGTTCAGTGCGCTCATACCGAGCAGCACCTGCTTGCCATCCAGGCCTGGCACGACGATGGCGCGCACATCACGCAGCACAATGTCGCCCAGTTGCAGCCGGTCGACGCGGGTTCGATAACCCTCGGTGCGACCATTTGCCGTGCTCAGGGTCACCCCGAAGCCTTGTTCAAGTTTCAGCCGTTCGGCCATTTCTGCCGGGATCGCCACGTCGGTCGCCCCGGTGTCGAGCATAAAACTCACCGGCTGGCCGTTGATCTGACCGCTGGCGACGAAATGCCCCTGGGTGTTGCCCACCAGTTTCACTTCGATAAAACCTTCGCCCTGCTCCGACGTGACCACCACGTTGGGATTTTGCTGACGCTCTTCCAACTGCCCGAAAAACCGCGTTGCCAGAAACAAGGCGGCGCACCAGGCCAGGATCATGAACACCCTACCGGCGCGTTTGCCCGGCGGTTGCTGGCTCATGGCTTGGCGCTCCAGCCACCTTCCGGTGCGGCGAAGCGCCAGACAATCGGACGGACCTCGCCATCGGCGCGGGGACCGAAGTTGTTGTCGACCCCAATCCACGCACCGTCGGCGTCGATGATCAATGCCTCTTCCAAACCATAGTTCTGTGAATAACGCCGGTTTGCCTGCAACAGCTCGGCGGCATACGACCAGCAGCGCTCGACCTTGGCGGTCTGCGGATCGCGACGACAGATCTGAAAGGCGTTGCGTTCAAGGGTAAACAGCTTGCCCTCGAACAATGACAGGTCGGAAAAATCCCGGTTGACCGCTTTGGCGTTGGGGAATTGTGGCGGCTGCATTTCCTTGCCGGCTTCGCTCAACAGCACACAGCGACCGTCGCAATCCCAGACCGTCTGTTTGCGTTTGATCAGCAGCAAACCGCGGCTTTGGCGCTCCGCGGCGAGCCATATCTGATCGCCTGCCGGATTGATCGCCAGGCCTTCGAATATTGCATTGAATTGCAGCAGCATGCCTCTGGCCCGCGCTTCGCGAACCATCATGGGCGAGACTTTCAGCCAGTTTGCCGGGCCCGTCAGCGGCACTTGCAACACGGCCGCATGGCCTTCGCTGACGATGTAACGATTGCCGGCGCTGTCACAGGTGATGCCTTCGAAATCCAGATCCCCGCCGCGCACGAAAGAGGCCGCCCACGTGCGCGAACGCAAGCCCCAAGGCAAACCGGTGTCCGGCACGGGAGGCACGTCGATGCGCACGGCTTCGGCTTGCCAGGTGCTGGCGCTGGTATCGAGACGATAGATTTGATCATCGTCGCGATCAGAAACCGTCCACAAGTCCTTGCCACATTGCGCCAGCCCCGACAGGTTGCCGCCGCGCATGCCCTCGACGGCATGTTCGGACAGCACGCGCAGCTCTGGCGCCGGTTCGGCAGACACCGTCAACGAGGTCAGCAGCAACGCACACGCCAGGGCAAAGCCAAAGCGCATCAGCCCAGAACCTCGGCCAGGTTGCCCTTGGACTCCAGCCACGACTTGCGATCGCCAGCGCGTTTCTTCGCCAGCAACATGTCCATCATTTCCGAGGTCGCTTCGAAATCGTCCAGCGTCAGTTGCACCAGGCGCCGGGTGTTCGGATCCATGGTGGTTTCGCGCAGCTGGGGCGGGTTCATTTCACCCAGACCTTTGAATCGGGTGACCTGCGGCTTGCCGCGTTTTTTCTCGGCCACCAGTCGATCGAGAATGCCATCGCGCTCGGCTTCGTCGAGGGCGTAGTAAATCTCCTTGCCGAGGTCGATGCGGTACAGCGGCGGCATCGCGACGTAAACGTGACCGGCATCCACCAACGGGCGGAAATGCTGGACGAACAGCGCGCACAACAACGTGGCGATGTGCAGACCGTCGGAGTCGGCGTCGGCGAGGATGCAGATCTTGCCGTAGCGCAGCTGGGCGATGTCCGCCGAGCCCGGATCGACACCGATGGCCACGGCGATGTTGTGCACTTCCTGGCTGGCCAGCACTTCACTGCCGTCGACTTCCCAAGTGTTCAGAATCTTGCCGCGCAACGGCAGAATCGCTTGAAACTCTTTGTCCCGCGCCTGCTTGGCCGAACCGCCGGCGGAATCACCTTCCACCAGGAACAGCTCGGAACGCATCGGGTCCTGCCCAGCGCAGTCAGCGAGTTTGCCCGGCAATGCCGGACCTGCGGTGATGCGCTTGCGTTCAACCTTTTTACTGGCCTTCAGACGACGGCCGGCGTTGTTGATCGCCAGTTCCGCCAGCAGCATGCCGGTTTCCGGGTTGGCGTTAAGCCACAGGCTGAACGCATCCTTGACCACACCCGAAACGAACGCCGCCGCTTCACGGGACGACAGGCGCTCCTTGGTCTGGCCGGAGAATTGCGGCTCCTGCATTTTCATCGACAGCACGAAGGCAATGCGTTCCCAGACGTCCTCCGGCGCCAGCTTCACGCCGCGCGGCAACAGGCTGCGGAATTCGCAGAACTCGCGCATCGCATCGAGCAAGCCCTGACGCAAACCGTTGACGTGAGTACCGCCCTGGGCCGTCGGGATCAGGTTGACGTAGCTTTCCTGCACGCTGTCGCCACCTTCCGGCAACCACAGCAGCGCCCAATCCACCGCTTCTTTATTACCGGCCAGGCTGCCGCAGAACGGCTCGTCCGGCAGGCGTTCGAAGCCGTTGACCGCGTCGACCAGATAGGAGCGCAGGCCGTCTTCGTAATGCCATTCGACTTTTTCGCCGGTGGCCTTGTCTTCAAAACTGACCAACAGCCCCGGGCACAGCACAGCCTTGGCCTTGAGCACGTGCTTGAGACGGCTGATGGAGAATTTCGGTGAATCGAAGTATTTCGGGTCCGGCGCGAAGAACACGCTGGTGCCAGTGTTGCGCTTGCCGACGGTGCCAATGACTTCCAGCTCGGTTTTCTTGTAACCGTCGGCGAACGTCATCTGGTATTCGTTGCCGTCACGCTTCACGCGCACCCGGACTTCGTTCGACAAGGCGTTGACCACGGAAATACCCACCCCGTGCAAACCGCCGGAGAACTGGTAGTTCTTGTTGGAAAACTTGCCGCCCGCGTGAAGCTTGGTGAGGATCAGTTCGACCCCGGAAACACCCTCTTCCGGGTGAATGTCCACCGGCATGCCACGGCCGTCATCGCTGACTTCCAGGGAGTGATCGGCGTGCAGGATGACCTGCACCGAGGTCGCATGCCCGGCCAAGGCTTCGTCGACGCTGTTGTCGATGACTTCCTGGGCAAGGTGGTTCGGCCGACTGGTGTCGGTGTACATGCCGGGGCGTTTGCGCACCGGGTCGAGGCCCGAGAGGACTTCGATGGCGTCTGCGTTATAAGAGCTAGCGCTGGGAGTGGCCATGGGGTCTCGTCGTCAATGTTCTGTGAATAAGAGGCAAGGGATCACAGTGCTGTGAAATCGATTGCCTGATACAAATCTGCGCCGATGCCGGCAAAACTCAGCATTGCCGGCAATTGTTCGGCAAAACCCTGATAACTGTGGTCGCCGCCCGCCTGGATGCGCAAGGCACAGGCCCGGTAATACTGCTGGGCGAGGCGATAGTCCAGCGTTTCGTCGCCGGTCTGCAACCACACCTGATACCGCTGCGGGTCTTGGGGCGCCGGCACTTCCAGCTCGGCCAGGGCCGTCACGTGGTCGTGGGTCAATTCCCAGGCTTCATCGGTATACAGGTTTTTCTGCGTCCCCAGATACCCGTCAAACATCCGGTGCGGACTGACGGCAGGGTTGACCAACAGGGCCTTGAGGCCATGGTGCTCGGCCAGGTGAGTCGCATAGTAGCCGCCGAGTGAGCTGCCGACCAGCAGCGGCCGCCCCAGCTCCTCAATCGCCCGGTTCAACTGACCGATGGCCTCACGCGGGTGGTGATGCAACGCCGGCACCCGCAACCGGTCGCCCAAGCCCAGACGCTCCATCACTTCCATCAACTGAGTCGCCTTTTTTGACGAAGGCGCGCTGTTGAAACCGTGGATATAAAGGATCGAACCGGACATTAGAACTCCCTGAGCGTCGGGTAAAGAGGCGCAGTTTACAGGGAGTCGCAGGGATCGGGGACATCCTCGGGATTTGAGGTGACTGTGCGGACGCCTTCGCGAGCAGGCTCGCTCCCACACGGAACCTCGGTCACCTGTGGGAGCGGGCTTGCTCGCGAAGAACGATGACGCGGTCTGTCTGGAGAAATTACGCCGGATCAACGTTATCCAACGCCCGATTTACCGCCAGATCGGCCAGCATGACCAACTGCTGAATCGCCATCGCCGTCTGCCGGTCCGGCCATTCCAGGCGCGCCGCGAAGTCACTGGACAACACACTCGCCGACGCCAGGGCGTCACAGGCATGGGCTAATAGGCTTTCCGAGTCTTTATCGGGGACGATCGTGTACATCGTGCTGGGTTTGCGGGTGGGGGGATTTGGGGTTGGTTTGAACATGGTGATACTCCAGAGGAAGAATGGAGCCACTGACAAATTACCGCGAAGCAATTTGGGTGGCAGCTGTACGCAGGTTCGCGGACCGATCCTCTGGCAACTCGGCATACCCGAAGGTATCCCGCGCACAGCCGCCATGACACGAAACGACAGACAGCCGAAAGCGCTGTCGTTAGGCGGGGGCGATTATGCCTGAGAAAACGGACCGCGAAGTCCGATCGCTGAATGTGTCAGCGACAGGCAAAAGGCTAGAGAAGCCGCGTCCGACGGGCAACCTGAAAACCTTGTGGGAAGCTTCTGAAACTTTTACTGACCAATAAACATCCGCGTAGGAGCTGCCGAAGGCTGCGAACTTTTGATCTTGATGTTGAAGATCAACGTCAAAAGATCGCAGCCTTCGGCAGCTCCTACAAAGGGCCGGTGCATCAGAAAGAAATTAGTCGCCTGTTGGGACGCCTTCGCGAGCAAGCCCGCTCCCACAGTTTGATTGGGTTGCATTCGGGAGAGATTGGTCGGCTGTCAGGACGCCTTCGCAGGCAAGCCAGCTCCCACAGTTTGATCGAGTGTATCCGGGAGAGATTGGTCGTCTGTCAGGACGCCTTCGCGGGCAAGCCAGCTCCCACAGTTTGATCGAGTCTATCCGGGAGAGATTGGTCGTCTGTCAGGACGCCTTCGCGGGCAAGCCTTGCTCCTACAGTTTGAATGAGTACATCCGGGAGAGATTGGTCGGCTGTCAGGCCGCCATCGCGGGCAAGCCTTGCTCCTACAAAAGCAAAAGCAAAAGCAGAGCGGCGCACACCGCCCCGCTCTACACCACTCATCAGGCCGAGCGTTAGCTCGCCTGCAGCTCTTGATCTTGCTCTACCGCCCCTTCGGGAGGCCGAGTGGAGGTTCTGCGTAGTGGGCAGCCCGGCATGGATGCCGGGCTAGCCGCCCCCGGCCATGGATGGCCGATGGCGGCGGGCCCACGGAGCAGGACCGGAGCGAGGGAACACCGAGCCAAAGCGAGGGGCCGGACGCCGGGGCAAGACCTTTTGGTTCCTTTTGGGGCGTTTGCCAAAAGGGACTCGCCGTAAGGGCGAAACCCTAAGCCGCCGTTACCGCAGAAACGGATATGTACTCAGTCCACCAAAGAACATGGTCGGCCCAAAGGCCGCCAAGTCTCAGTACCCGTCAGAACCGTAATCAACCGTGAAGTCAAACCCGATAACCCGCTCCACACCGGTTTCCAAGCGGCCATCAGGCAAAAGCCGCAACCACCGATACCCCGGCGCCTGCTCCCCCACCCTGAAATCCTCACTCCCCGGCTCAAACTGAATGCACGTCGAAGGCGAAGCCATCAACCGCACCCCATCGCGATCCCGATCAATCTCCTGATGCACATGCCCCCAAAGCACAGCCCGAACCTGCGGAAACCGATCCAGCACCGCAAACAACGCCTCCGGATTACGCAACCCGATCGGCTCCATCCAGGCACAACCAATCGACACCGGATGATGATGAAAGCACACCAAATGATGCCGCTCCGGCGCCTCACTCAACGAACGCGCCAGCAACTGCAACTGCTCATCCTGCAAATACCCCGGCACCGACCCCGGCACCGCCGAGTCCAGCAGCGTGACGCGCCAGTTACCCACATCCACCACCGGCTCCAGCAGCGCACTCTGCACCGCCGCCTCAGCCATGATCATCGGTTCATCGTGATTGCCGGGAATCCAGCGCGCCGGCGCATCGAGCTGCCGCGTCAAGTCGCGAAACTGCTGATAAGACTCCAACGTGCCATCCTGGGAAATATCGCCACTGGCAATGATCAGATCGATCTGCGGCTGCTGCTGCCGGACCAGATCAATGACCTTCTGCAGGCTCTCGCGCGTATTCATGCCCAGCAACGTGCCGTCCGCCT
Organism: Pseudomonas sp. dw_612; assembly: GCF_018449725.1. Lineage (GTDB taxonomy): Bacteria > Pseudomonadota > Gammaproteobacteria > Pseudomonadales > Pseudomonadaceae > Aquipseudomonas. The sequence continues at coordinate 9,883 of NZ_JAAVVC010000012.1, forward strand.
CGGCGAACAAATGACTGTCGGAGATTTGCACCAGCAACGCCGAATCGACGGTGGTCAATGTGGATACGCTCGGCAAGGCGTTCTCCCAGGGCTGAATCACGGAGGTGGATAGTGGCCGCAATTATGCTGGGGGAAGGTCAAAAGAGGAAACGTGTGAACCGGACGCAGTTCACATCTATCGAACGACTGCGTACTCGTGCCCACACGCCAGACAGTGACTCAGCCATTCCCCCAGGAACAGATTGAGCTGAGCCTTTTCATCTGGCTGATGCATCGCGGCATTCGGGTAAGGATAGATGCCCCGGAAGCGTCTTGCATGTTCGGCGCTGACGACCTCGGCCATGCAGGCGTCGTGGTAGACCTGAACTTCCAGTTGCGGCACCGGCAGCCACGGCAGGCTGTGTTCCTGGCGCACTTGCAGGGTGGTGGTGTATGGATTGACTTGCAGCACTTCCAGGGCCAGGACACCGAGCATCTGGTCGCCCTGGGTCACGGCAATGCGCCGCGCCTCGGGTTCGCTGCGCATGTCCGGCAGCAGTCGCATCAAACGCGCGTAGTTCGCCTCGCAGGAGGCTTGCAGCCCCACGAGGTCCACCCGATAGCGATCGCGCAGCTTGTTTACGACCATAACCCCCTCACTTCAGCGCGGTTCAAAGCAAGCCATTGCAAAGCAATGATGCTGGCCGCGTTGGCAATTCGTCCGTCGCGTACGGCCTGCAGGGCATCTTCGAAGGCCCAGACCGTGACGCGGATATCTTCCGCTTCTTCTGCCAGTCCATGCAGCCCGCCTACTCCCGTGCTGTCGCAACGCCCCAGGTACAAATGCACGAATTCGTTGCTGCCGCCGGGCGATGGGAAATACTTGGTCATCGGCCACAGCGCCCCGAACACAAGCCCAGCTTCCTCCTGCGCTTCGCGGTGAGCAACTTCTTCCGGCTCTTCATCTTTATCGATCAGACCGGCGACCAATTCGATCAGCCACGGGTTGCTCGTCTTGCCCATGGCGCCGACGCGAAACTGCTCGATCAACACCACTTCGTCGCGTTGCGGATCGTAAGGCAGCACGCACACCGCATCGTGGCGCACGAACACTTCACGATTGATCTCGCGACTCATGCCGCCAGCGAATAATTCATGACGCAAATGCAGGCGATCGAGCTTGTAGAAGCCCGCGTAGCACTGTTCGCGTCGAACGATCTCAACGGTGGTCGGAATGGCGTTGGCAAAATCAGTCATGACAATCCTCGTTTACTGCTATCCGTTACGAGGTTGCTTTTTGTTACTGGCAACCTCGACTTCGCGCCATCCTAACGCGCCCGCGACCTTTGATGCAGCCCCTTTACCTTCAGCGGGATAGACGGTGAGGGCGAAACCAACTCTAATTAGCTTAGTGGCGAACTGACTGCTCCGTTGATAGTCGAAGCGGTAACTTTTCGCCTTTCCCTGTTTTATGAAGGACGCCCATGTCGCTTTTTAAAATCGCCTCCGTGGCCGCCATCGCCCTGACCTTGGGCGCTTGCCAGAGTCTGTTCCAACCCAACTACCGAACGCCGCTGGAAACCACCCGCGATGCCTCGGAAATCCTGAAGCCGGGTTGCACCACGCCTGACTGCCCGCTGGTGAACATCGACACCCTGCGTTTCCCGGCCGAGCCACAGCTGGACGGCATCGTCGAAAAAAACCTGCTGCAATTGACCCGCACCCCGGACGCCCCGGCTGCGCCGACCCTGGCCGCTTACCGCGATCAGTTTTTGCGCACCGCCGCGCCACGCTCCAGCAGCTATTTGCAAGCCAAGGTACGGGAGCAGCATGACGGCTTGGTGATCGTTGAGTTTTCCAGTTACCTGGACACGGGCGGCGCCCATGGCACGCCGGGCCGCAGCTTTATCAACTATTCGCGCCAGCAGCATAAAGTGCTGACGCTGTCGGATATGTTGCTGCCGGGTCAGGAAGAAGCGTTCTGGAAAGCCGCGCAAGTGGCGCACAACAGTTGGCTGATCAGCACCAAGCTCGATCAGGAAGCAGATTTCCTGAAGACCTGGCATTTCCAGAAAACCCAGAACGTGGCGCTGACCTATGGCGGAGTGATCCTCAAGTACGAAGTGAGCACCATCGCGCCTTACGCGCTGGGCCACATCGAACTGAAGATCCCCTACCCGCGCCTCAACGGCATTCTCAAGCCCGAGCTGTTTCCCGGCCGTAACTGAAGGCTCGACCGAGCACGAGTTGCAGCAGCCCTGCCAGTACCAGAGACGGCAGGGTTGCGCCGACATCCGGATACAGATTGGCCAGCAAATGATAGGTGCTCACCCCGCCCAGCCAGGCGAGCAACGCCGGCCAGCGCAAGGCGGCTGACGCGACCTGGGCACTGCGTTTGCGCAGGATGAAGTGATCCACCAGCACCACGCCAAACAGCGGCGCAAACACCGAACCGATCAACAGCAGGAAATTCTGGTACTGGGCCAACGGCGCCAGGCACGCGATCAATGTGCAAATCACGCCAATCGCCAATGCCAGATGCTCGACCTTCAAGCGCAACAGAATCCCGCTCGACACCGCCGCCGAGTGAATATCGGCAAAGGCGTTTTCCGACTCGTCCAGTAGAATCAGCAGCAGCGGAATCCCCAGGCCGGCACCGGCCAGCGCCAGCAGCAAGGCATTCACTTCACCGCTCGGCGCGAACGCCAGGGTGTACGCGACGCCCAGGCTCATCAGCCAGAAGTTACCGATAAAGAAACCCAACGCCGTGCCGCCGAACACGTTTTTCGCACGCTTGCCGAACCGCGAGTAGTCGGCAATCAGCGGCAGCCAGGACAGCGGCATCGCAATCGCAATGTCGAAGCCCACGGCGAACGGCATCGAACCATCACCGGCCTGGGCCCACAACGCGGCCAGATCGGCTTTGGCGAACAAGTTCCAGGTCAGCCAGATGCACGCCGCCAGCAACAGCCAGATGCCCCACTTGCGCAAGATCTGCCGCACGAAAGTCAGTGGGCCGCTGACCGCGAGCAAGGTCGCCAAGGCGCCGAATACCAACGTCCACAGCAGTGGATTCGACAGCAGGCTGCCTTCGCTGAACGCCCGGGCGCCGAGCAAACTGGCGGCGTCGCGCATGACGATGATTTCGAACGAGCCCCAACCGATCAGTTGCAGCAGGTTGAGCACCGCCGGCAGGCTCGCGCCGCGTTTGCCGAGGCTGAGCTTGAGCGCGGCCATCGACGACAGGCCGGTGTCGCTGCCGATCACGCCGACTGCCGCCAGCAGCAAAACGCCGACCAGCGTGCCGAGGAAAATCGCCAGCAGCGAGCCGGACAAGCCCAGGCCCGGCGCGAGCAACGCGCCGGTCTGCAAGACCATCAGGCCGATGCCGAGGGAGAACCACAGGGAAAACAGATCGCGACCGCCGAAGACGCGCCTATCGGCGGGTACGGCAGTGTCAGGGGAATAGGTGTTCACGTCAGATATCTCAAGGAAAACATGGGTTACGAGCGTCAAGCGGCAAGCCTCAAGAAAAAGCAGATCCAGCCTTTGCTTCTAACTTGCCGCTTGCCGCTTGCAACTTGCCGCTTAAACTTTCTTGTACAGCTGACTGCCTTCCTGCTTGAACCGCTCTGCCTGGTCCGCCAATCCCTGGGCGACTTCGGCATCGACGGTTTCGATCCGCTGGTTGGCCGCGTATTCGCGGACTTCCTGGGTGATTTTCATCGAGCAGAATTTCGGCCCGCACATGGAGCAGAAGTGCGCGACCTTGGCCGAATCCTTCGGCAGGGTTTCATCGTGATACGAACGGGCGGTATCCGGATCGAGGCCCAGGTTGAACTGGTCTTCCCAACGGAACTCGAACCGCGCCTTGCTCAAGGCATTGTCGCGAATCTGTGCGCCCGGATGCCCCTTCGCCAGATCGGCGGCATGCGCGGCGATCTTGTAGGTGATGATCCCGGTCTTCACGTCATCCTTGTTCGGCAGGCCCAAGTGTTCCTTCGGCGTGACGTAGCAGAGCATGGCGCAACCGAACCAGCCGATCATCGCCGCACCGATGCCGGAGGTGATGTGGTCGTAGCCCGGCGCGATGTCGGTGGTCAGCGGGCCGAGGGTGTAGAACGGCGCCTCGTCGCAGCACTCGAGCTGCTTGTCCATGTTCTCTTTGATCAACTGCATCGGCACGTGGCCCGGGCCTTCGATCATGCACTGCACGTCATGCTTCCAGGCAATCTTGGTCAGCTCGCCAAGGGTTTCCAGCTCACCGAATTGCGCCGCGTCGTTGGCGTCGGCAATCGAGCCCGGACGCAGGCCATCGCCCAGCGAGAAGCTGACGTCATAGGCCTTCATGATTTCGCAGATATCTTCGAAATGGGTGTAAAGGAAGTTCTCTTTGTGATGCGCCAGGCACCACTTGGCCATGATCGAACCGCCACGGGACACGATGCCGGTCACGCGTTTGGCGGTCAGTGGCACGTAGCGCAGCAACACACCGGCGTGGATGGTGAAGTAGTCGACGCCCTGCTCGGCCTGTTCGATCAGCGTGTCGCGGAACAGCTCCCAGGTCAGGTCTTCGGCGGCGCCGCCGACTTTTTCCAGCGCCTGATAAATCGGCACCGTACCGATCGGCACCGGCGAGTTGCGGATGATCCACTCGCGGGTTTCGTGAATGTGTTTGCCGGTGGACAGGTCCATGACCGTGTCCGAACCCCAGCGAATGCCCCAGGTCAGTTTCGCCACTTCCTCTTCGATGGACGAACCCAGGGCGCTGTTGCCGATGTTGCCGTTGATCTTCACCAGGAAGTTACGGCCGATGATCATCGGTTCCAGTTCGGTGTGGTTGATGTTGGCCGGAATGATCGCGCGGCCACGGGCGATTTCGTCACGGACAAATTCCGGGGTGATGATTTTCGGCACGCTGGCGCCGAAGCTGTGACCGGCGTGTTGCTGGTCCAGCAGCCCGGCGGCACGGGCCACTTCGAGCTTCATGTTTTCGCGGATGGCGACGTATTCCATCTCGGCGGTGATGATGCCTTTGCGCGCGTAGTGCATCTGGCTGACGTTGGCCCCGGCCTTGGCGCGGCGCGGGTTATTCACGTGGGCGAAACGCAGCTTGGTCAGCTCGGCATCGGCGAGGCGTTCCTGGCCGAAGTTGGAGCTCAGGCCGGGCAAGCGCTCGGTGTCGCCACGGGATTCGATCCACGGCGAGCGAATATCGCCCAGGCCTTTGCGCACGTCGATGATGACGTTGGGGTCGGTGTACGGGCCCGAGGTGTCGTACACGACAACCGGCGCGTTGATCTCACCGCCGAAGTCGGTCGGGGTCACGTCGAGGCTGATTTCGCGCATCGGCACGAGGATGTCCGGGCGGGAGCCCTGGACATAGATTTTTTGCGAGCGGGTAAACGGTTGAACCGACTGTTGATCGACTTGGGCCGAATCACTCAGGTTCGTCGTATTTTTTAGTTTTATCGTCATCACGGGCTCTCCAGACAGCATCCAGGCAGTGGAATTTTGTCGGAGTGAACCTGTAACGAATGGACGCGACCAATCAGCGAAAACAAAGCTGTTGGTGCTGTGCTCAGTGCTCGAGGGCTGTCGACTGTCGATTGTCGAACAACATCCCGGACGAAGCACAAGAGGACTCGCCGGGTGACGAGAAATCTTGTTCCCTACGCAGGCGCTAACCTGATCAGGTTCAACGGGATCCGAAATTATTCGATCTCAGCCTCATAGCAAGGCACCCCGACAAGAACCCGGCCAGTCTAGACACAACTGGCAAAGAACGCCAACACCGCGGTAAACACCATGATGAATGGCGCAATTACCAGATTGTTGCGGTACGCCCGTGCAACTACACTCCCTTCGCCGTGCTGCGCCTTGACGCTGTGCGGGCCGCGCCTTACCTTTGGCGCTCAAATTATCGGCGTAATTTTTTAGGGATGGCCTCATGCTGCGCAAACTCTCACTGGCCCTTGCCGTGTCTTGTGCGTCCAATGGAATGGCCTGGGCAGCAGAAGCGCCCTTATCCACCAAAACCGACCTGGTCAGCGTCTATCAGGAAGCGGTGGACAACAACGCCGACCTGGCAGCCGCCCGCGCCCAATACGGCGCGCAAAAAGAAGTCGTGCCCCAGGCCCGTGCCGGCCTGTTGCCCAACCTGTCGGGCGGGGCCAACCTGAGTTCGGTGCGCACCCAGCTCGATCAGCCGTCAGGCACCGCCAACCGCGATGCGCATTCGTATCAGGCGACGCTGGCCCAGCCGCTGTTCCGCGCCGATCGCTGGTTCCAGTTCCAGGCCGCCAAAGACGTCAACGAGCAAGCCTCGCTGCAACTGTCGGCCACCGAGCAGAACCTGATCCTGCAATCGGCGGAAAGCTATTTCAACGTGCTGCGCAGCCAGGACAACCTGGCCTCGACCAAGGCGGAAGAAGCGGCGTTCAAGCGCCAGCTCGACCAGTCCAACGAGCGCTTCGATGTGGGCCTGTCGGACAAGACCGACGTGCTGCAATCCCAGGCCAGTTACGACACCGCCCGGGCCAACCGAATCCTCGCCCAGCGCCAGGTGGATGACGCGTTTGAAGCGCTGATCACCCTGACCAACCGTCAGTACAACTCGATCCAGGGCATCGTCCATACGTTGCCGATCCTGCCGCCAGCGCCGAACGACGCCAAGGCCTGGGTCGACACCGCCGCCAAGCAGAACCTGAATCTGCTGGCCAGCAACTACGCGGTCAGCGCGGCCGAAGAAACCCTCAAGCAACGCAAGGCCGGCCACGCGCCGACCCTCGATGCGGTGGCGAAATACGAAAAGGGTGACAACGACGCGCTGGGCTTCAGCAACCCGAGCGCCTTCGGCCAGCCTTACGGCGGCAACGTCGAGCAGACCACCGTCGGCTTGCAAGTGAACATCCCGATCTACAGCGGCGGCCTGATCAACTCCCAGGTCCGCGAGTCCTATTCACGCCTTGACCAGACCGAGCAGCAGCGCGAGCAACTGCGCCGGCAAGTGGTGGAAAACACCCGCAACCTGCACCGCGCGGTGAACACCGATGTCGAACAGGTCCAGGCGCGCAAGCAGTCGATCATCTCCAACCAAAGCGCGGTGGAAGCGACGGAAATCGGTTATCAGGTGGGGACGCGCAACATCGTCGACGTGCTCGATGCCCAGCGCCAGCTCTACACCTCGGTGCGCAACTACAACAACACCCGCTACGACTACATCCTCGACAATCTGCGCCTGAAGCAAGCGGCGGGCACATTGAACCCGGGGGATTTGCAGGATTTGTCGCGCTACCTCAAGGCTGACTACAACCCGGATAAAGACTTCCTGCCACCGGACCTGGCCAAGGCTGCGGCTGAGCAACTCAAGGCCCGGCCTTAAAAGCAAAAGATCGCAGCCTTCGGCAGCTCCTACATTGGAATGCGTTTCCCTGTAGGAGCTGCCGAAGGCTGCGATCTTTTTGTTTCCGTCGCCCCGGGTTAGCGATCGATCAACCGCCCCAACCCATCCAACAACCGCTGCAACGCGCCCTGATTGGTGCGCATCACCTTCAACCCCGCCTCCGCCATCCGCTGCGCATCGCGCGGCAATTCGAACAAGCGCTGCACCGCCACCGCCAATCCTTCGGCGTCATCGACTTCAGCCAACGCCCCGGCACTGCGCAATTGCGCGGCGATTTCGAGGAAGTTGAACAAGTGCGGTCCGCTCAAAACAGGTTTGGCCAGCGCCGCCGGTTCCAGCAGGTTATGCCCACCATTCGGCACCAGGCTGCCGCCGACAAACGCGCTGTCAGCCAAGGCATAGAGAAACAGCAATTCGCCCATGGTGTCGCCCAGCAACACCGAAGTATCGGCAGTCACCGGTTCACCCGTGGATCGCCGCACCGTGGCGAAACCCTGCTGCTTGCACAACTCGAACACTGAATTGAAACGCTCCGGGTGACGCGGCACCAGAATCAGCAAGGTATCGGGATGGCTGGCCAGCAATTGACGATGGGCGGCCAGCACCACTTCGTCTTCCCCTTCGTGGGTGCTCGCGGCGATCCACACCGGACGTTCCATTGCCTGCCACTGCCCGCGCAACTCGACGGCGCGCTGGAGCAGTTGCGGGTCGATGGTCAGGTCGAATTTGATCGAGCCCGTGACTTCGACGGTTTCCGGCCGCGCGCCGAGTGAGCGGAAGCGCTCGGCCTCGGCCTCGGTCTGCACCGCGAACAGGCTCATCTCGGCCAGCATCGGCCCGGTCAGTTTATGGAAGCGGCCATAGCCCTTGGCCGAACGCTCGGACAATCGCGCATTGGCCAGCGCCACCGGGATGCCGCGCTTGGCGCACTGATGAATGTGGTTGGGCCACAGTTCGGTTTCCATGATCACCGCCAGTTTCGGCTGGACCCGATCCAGGAAGCGTGCCGCTGCGCACGGCAAGTCGTAGGGCAAATAGCAGTGCTGGATGCGCGGTTCATTGGCGAACAAGGCGTGGATGCGCTCCGAGCCGGTCGGGGTCATGCAGGTCACGGTGATCGGCAGCGTCGGATAACGTTGCAACAAGGCGCGAATCATCGGCGCCGCAGCAATGCTTTCGCCCACGGACACGGCGTGCACCCAAATGCCGCCCGGCTGCATCGTCGGCAACCCGTAGGAGAAGCGCTCGCCAATGCGCTTGGCATACGCCGGCGCCTTGCGCGAACGCAGCCAAAGCCGAATCGCTACCAATGGCAGCCCCAGGTAAAACAGCGCGGTGTAGAGAGTTCTATTCATGGCGGCGGAGTTTATCGGTTTTTCAGCCGATCGCCTGCAAGTGCACCGCAAAACGTTCGGCCAACCAACGCGCCGCCGGCCCGAGCGGTTCGTCGCGACGCCAGACCAACTCCACCACCAGCGCCGGCGGGGTCCATTCGCTGACCAGTTCGACCATCTGCCGTTGATACCCGGAGTACTGCACAACGTTGCGCGGCAACCAGGCCCAGCCGAGGCCACGCATCAGCAATTCGGCGATGACATAGAAGCTGTCCGCGCGCCAGACCTGCGGACTGGCCGGCTCGCTACCGGGATAGACGCTGGATTGCGCGGCCATCAGCAATTGCCGATGTTGGGCCAGTTGCTGGCAGTTGACCTCATCCAGCACCGCCAGCGGATGACCGACGCCACACACCGTGACCATTTCAATACTGCCCAGCACCCGGCGCTCCAGCGCTTCAGGAATCTGGTCGTGGTAGAACAGCAAACCGAGGTCGGCACGCCGCTCCAACAGTTTTCGCGCTACATCGCCCTGGGTGCCGTTGGACAATTGCACTTCCAGGCTGGGGAACTGCACCGCGAGCGCGCTGAGGCTATCGACGATCGGCTGAAACGGCATCGCTTCATCCTGGGCCAGGCGGATACGCGCTTCTTGCCCACGCATCATCGCCAGCGCCCGGCCGTTCAGGCGTTCGCACTGACGAAGCACCTCCCGCGCCTCTTCGAGCAGGGCACCGCCGGCCTCGGTCAGCTTCGGTTGGCGGCCACTGCTGCGGTCGAACAGGCTCACGCCCAAGTCCTCCTCCAGCAACGCAATCGAACTGCTGACCGCCGACTGCGCCTTGCGCTGATCCCGCGCCACCGCCGAAAACGACCGTTGCTCCGCTACGCTGACAAACAAGCGCAGCTGTTCCAGATTCCATTGCGTATTCATGGCTCAACCCATCTTCAATACAGATAGGTAATGACTTTACCGCATCTGAAGAGTCTCTAGAATGCCGAGCTCAGAGAGCAACACTTCATACGAGGATTACACCATGACCGCTTACTACTACCTGGCCATCGCCATCTGCGCCGAAGTGATTGCCACTGTTTCGATGAAAGCGGTCAAAGGCTTCAGCACGCCCCTGCCGCTGATCCTGGTCATTGTTGGCTACGGCATCGCCTTCTGGATGCTGACCCTTGTCGTGCGCAGCGTGCCGGTGGGTGTGGCGTACGCGGTGTGGGCCGGGATGGGAATTGTGATGGTCAGTGTGGCGGCGCTGTTTATTTATGGACAGAAGCTGGATGTGCCGGCGATGTTGGGGATGGCGCTCATCGTGCTCGGTGTTGTGGTGATTCAACTCTTCTCCAAAACCGCCGGCCATTAAGATCCGAAGTGCAATCCATTGTGGGAGCGGGCTTGCTCGCGAAAGCGGTGTGTCAGATAACTTCAATGTCGACTGATACACCGCTTTCGCGAGCAAGCCCGCTCCCACAGGGGTTTTGCATCCACCCGATTGATCACCGACAAATCCCCTCTTCTTCGAGTCTGTATACTGCGCCCTCGTCTTGAACACTGAGGTCGCTGCATGCCATCCGTTATTTCCACCGACGTTCTGATTGTCGGCGCTGGTGTCGCCGGCCTCTGGCTCAATGCGCGCTTGCGTCGCCAGGGTTTTTCGACCGTGCTGGTGGAAAGTGCCAGCCTCGGCGGCGGGCAGAGCGTGAAGTCCCAGGGCATCATCCACGGCGGCGCCAAGTACGCGTTGCACGGCGCCCTGACCGGCGCCTCGGAAGCCATCGCCGACATGCCGCGCCGCTGGCGTGAAGCGCTGGCCGGTGACGGTGAGCTGGACCTGAGCGGCGTGCGCCTGTTGTCCGAAGCCCATTACCTCTGGTCCCCGGGCACGATCGCCGGCAACCTCACCAGTTTCTTCGCCAGCAAAGCCGTGCGCGGGCGGGTCGATCAGGTCAAGGGCGATCAACTGCCGCCAGCGCTGCAAGACAAGCGTTTCAAGGGCAAGGTGTATCGCTTGGCGGAACTGGTGATCGACGTGCCAAGCCTGATCCAGCGTCTGGCCGATCTGGCCGGTGACGGCTTGCTCGCCGGGCAAACCATCGAACCGTTGCTGGAAGGTGGCATTCTGGTGGGCCTGACCGTCGACGGTCGTGAGATTCGCGCCCAGCGCATCGTCCTCAGCGCCGGTGCCGGTACGGCCGCGCTGCTCGAAGCACTGGGGCTGAGCCAGCCCGCCATGCAGCGCCGGCCGTTGCACATGATCATCGCCAAAGGCCCGAGCCTCAAACCGCTGTACGCCCACTGCCTGGGTGGCGGCACCAAACCGCGCATCACCGTGACCACTCACCCGGCCGCCGATGGCCAATGGGTCTGGTACCTGGGCGGCGATATTGCCGAAGCCGAAGGCGTGGCCCGCGAACCCGCCGAGCAAATCGCCACGGCGCAAAAAGAACTCGGTCAGTTGCTGCCCTGGATTGACCTGAGCACCGTGCAATGGGCGACCTTGCGCGTGGACCGCGCCGAGCCATTGCAAACAGGCCTGACCCGCCCGGACAACGCGTTCCTGGCCGAGCAGGGGCGGTTGCTTGTCGGCTGGCCGACCAAACTGGCGCTGGCGCCGGACTTCGCTGATCGCGTCATCGCCAGCCTGACCCGCGACGGCATTCAACCCGGCCCGGCGGCGCCTCTGCCCGATCTGCCAAAACCACCGATGGGCATTCCAGCCTGGGAGCAACTGCTGCCATGAGCGTAAAGACCCTGCACGACCTGCATCGCCCACTGGGCAGCACCGGCCTGCTGGTTTCGCCCCTGGGCCTGGGCACGGTAAAACTGGGCCGCGACCAGGGCGTGAAATACCCCAACGGCTTCCAGATCCCCGGCGATGACGAAGCGCGGAGGCTGCTCAAACTCGCCCGCGATATGGGCATCAACCTGATCGACACCGCCCCGGCCTACGGCCGCAGCGAAGAGCGCCTCGGCCCGTTGCTGCGCGGTCAGCGTCAAGAGTGGGTGATCGTCAGCAAGGCCGGCGAAGAATTTGCCGACGGCCAGTCGAGCCACGATTTCAGCGCCGCTCACACCCGGCTCTCGGTGGAACGCAGCCTGCAACGTCTGGAAACGGATTTTATCGACCTGGTGCTGGTGCACTCCGACGGCAACGACCTTGCGATCCTCAACGACTGCGAAGTCTACGCAACCCTCGCCGAGCTCAAGGCCGAAGGCAAGATTCGCGGTTTCGGCTTTTCCGGCAAAACCGTTGAAGGTGGCTTGAAGGCTCTGGAACAAGGTGATTGCGCCATGGTCACCTACAATCTCAACGAACAGAACGAGAAAGCCGTCATTGACTATGCTGCTTCCCACGGCAAAGCGATCCTGGTGAAAAAAGCCCTCGCCAGCGGTCACGTCTGCCTCAGCCCCGGCGTGGACCCGGTGCGCGCCAGCTTCGAGTTGTTGTTTGAACATCCGGGCGTTGCCAGTGCTATTGTCGGGACCATCAATCCGCTGCACCTCGCCCACAACGTCGCGACCGTTGCCCAGGTCCTACGTAGAAACTGATGCCGCCCACGCGGCCTTAAGCAGGAGCCGACATGCCGCGTACGCTCATTAGAAAGAACCCGAGCAACTTCAAGACCCTGCCGTTATTCGTCGAAGCGACGCCCGAAGGCCTGAGCTATCAAAGCGTCGGGATGCCGCTCAATTTCTCTCAGACTTTGCAACGTCGTCGCCCGGTGGCCGTGGCCGATACCGAGCGCTTTGCTCTGGAACTGGCCAATCTCGGTGTGTCGGTGCGCCTGACCCTGCATTGGCAAAATCGCGATTACTGGGTGTTGGTGCGTCAGCGTCGGCAGGACCGTGGCGACGTGGTGCTCAAGCTGATTTCCGGCTACGTGCCGGCCCATGAGTTGAACCTGCCGCTGCACACGGCGATCCAGGAGATTGCCGAAGAGTGCCTGCTGGAAACCCCGGAAGGCTGGCTCAGCGGGCGTTTCAACGACACCTGGCTGCCAGCGCCCTACTCGTCCGCCCTGCATTATCGCGAAGCCCTGCCGTTTCGCCTGACCCCGTTATCCGGCGCGGCGCGACCGGTGCGTTGCGCCAGCATGCAATTGATCGAGCGGCCGCGGGCCTACGTGCACTTGCCAACCGCGTCCTTGCAATTGATCTACGATCTGCGCCTGGACGTGCCCAAGGAAGCCAAGTCACTGAGCCTGTTCCATGTCGACGAGCGTCTGGAGGGCGATCAACTGGTGGCACGACTGGATCGCAAGCGTCCGGACTTGTACTTGATGCCGCTCAAGGATGGCGTGCCACTTCCCGAGCTGTACACCCTCAAGCGCGACCAGCTATTGCCGGCCAGCACTCGCGGGCTGTATCTGGCGGAAAGCTTTGCCACCCAGGAAGGCTGGGTGGTTCGTGAAGAACGGATTCGCTGGAAGGACTGGGTCGTACAACAAGGCCTGGCGGTGCCGAAAGACAAGCGACAAGGGTTGGTCAAACTCGGCGCCAAAGCCTTGCAACTGGTGCGTCTGGTTCGCAGACGCTAGAGGACGTTCAGTTCGACCGGCGCTTGTCCATCATCGTGCGTAACCGCGCGAACAGGTGGAAGTAGCGATTCTCTCGCTTGCCCATCCCTCGCTTGGGCGAGAACGACTCGTCCGCGAACGCGCCGGTGATGCGCACACGCGAAGCCGTGGTGTCGAGGGTGCAGACTTTGGCCCCGGCCTGCTGCAGCACGTATTTGAGCAGCCGCTCGGAGTGCAGCTTTCTTCCCGTCGCCTTGCAAAAATCGAAGATGCGCTCAATCCGCTTGCCATAGGCCTTGTAGGTATCACGCCCACAAATGGCAAAACGATCGTTCAAGCCGCCCCACCACTGCCAATCCGGAACGTAGACATTCAACCGCCGGGCCTCGGCGTGATTGAACACATACCCCGGAAGCGGTGAGTGATAGAAATTGTCAGGACGCACGAAGACGACGAAATCAGGATTGAACGACTCCATCATGGTCGTGACGGTGTGCAGTGAATTGAGCTGATAGATCAGGTTGCGCAGGGACGCGTGTTCATCCGCCCAGGTATCACCGAGCGCTTTCACCCGTTCGAAGTCCCAGCGTTCCAGCACACCGTCCGTTGAGTCGAGGACACCGGTCATCGACTGGAAAACTTCGTAGTTGTCCGCGCTCAACTCGCCCTTTTCACCTGAACGCTGGTTCTGGATCTCTTCGATTTTATAGAGGTGGTAAAAGCACTTTACGTTGCTGTCCGCCGGGAGCTGCGCAAGCACGTTTTCTTGAATGGACGGAAAGCAGATTTCCGAGTTTCTTGGAATACCAAAAAACGCCACCGCGATATTTAACACTCAACTGCTCCCTGGAAAAATAATCGACCTCTTCACGGCGCCTTGCTGGCAACCACGTCGCACCTGCCCCTTCACTTGCGACGAAACATGAATTGCCACCAGCGCCGACGCTGCAAGGGTACGACGATGACATCTGACTTGAGCAACCAGTCGCGCTCGTAGTCCCAGGCATGCCCGCCCCAGAACTTCCCCGCCTCGTTGGAAAAACCCAACGTCATTAGCTGGTAGGTATAACCGACATGGCTGCGCAGCCAGTCAAATAGCACCAGTGCATTGAAGCCCGTGGAAGGTCCGACGTAGCGCTTGCCCCCCGGCCGGTCGACCGGGTAATTCCACAGCGGCGGCAGCGGGATACGCTCCCAGAACAGCGCCACTTGCGCCAAGGCACACATTGCCGCCGTGCTGCCGACCAGCATCGTGAAACAACGCGCGTCAGGGTTTTTGAACAGTTGCTGCACCTGCGGCCCATAGGGAAGGCCGAAAAAATAAGCGTCCGGCGCATTGAACCCATGCACGAACACATTGACGCTCTGCGGGCAAAGCAGTTCTGATTTTGCACAGGTATTGAAACTGACAACCACGTCATCGGCGCCGATATTCAGCGCCTGGAAATCGGTCGCGGTGATCGCCGGGTTGTTGGCCACAAGCACCACCCGGGCGGCATTACGCAAGCACGCTTTCAGCTCGGGCGGTAATCCGTCGATGACGGATTGATGGCCGCCGGGCATCGCATCCAGCGCCATTTTCTCGCTGGCATGTGGCAGTTGAGAATCGGTCATTTACCCTGAAACCTTCATCCCGTGGCGTAGCTTGACCCACAGGCGAGTGAACGCTGAAGGCGGTTTCCAGGGACGCATTTCACGCTCGATTTCAGCGGCAAGGGCACGCCCCACACGCGCGAAGGAATACTGACTCTCGGCAAACGCCTGCCCGTTACGGGCGATACGAGACGCTAACTCGGGGTCACTCTCAAGCAGTTTGAGTTTTTCCACCGCTTCGTCTTCGGAGCGATAGAACACGGTGTTGTGCATATCCTGAAAACCCAACAGCCCGTCTTCCTCACCCTGGCTCCAGGCCAGCAGCACACAACCGCAAGCCATGGCTTCGAAGTTCTTGATCATGAATTCGCCCATGCCGATATCGGCACTGACAAAAACCCTGATGCGATTGAGCGTTTCCAGATACTCGGCACCGGATTTGGTCCGGGTCACCAGCATGCCGGTACGCCGAGACAGGGATTCAAGAACCGCTTTGCGCTGCGCGTACTCGGTACTTTTCAGGCTGCCCAGAAAACCGATCGGAATGTCGCGAGGACCGTCGAGATTGCGCAGCATCTGTTCGTCATATCCCTTGGAGACGAACACCGCATCGATGTTTTCAGCCTGCATCCGACGCGCGACAACAGCACCCGACACCAGCACTCGAGCACTGGGGAGACGACTGTACAGGCGCGAATAGACATGCTGGTACTTACTGCCAGGCATGTAGTTTTGATAGGCGTCATGCTCAAGAAAGATCAGCCCGGAAATACACTTCAGCACACTGAGTTGTGGGGAGAGGCGCTTGACCCTCGAGAAAATCACAACCCGGTCAAAGTTCTGATAATTGACCGAAGCGAGGAAGGGACCGAGATTCATCTGTTGCAGTTTGCTTAGGCGATAGATCACGCAATCAGTGCAGTTCTGCTGCACGATTTCATACAGGCGATCCAATATGACGCGCTGCTCATCCATCACCAGGAGCATGACTTTCATAAATTAATGTACCAAGAGAAAAACAGGTAAGCGCACGGGGCATGTACCGGCCAGCAGGCACGGACGCTGGCGTACAGCCAGGCCCGTTCCTGTGTCATGCATGAAGGAAGTGTTCATCCCGTCAACGGCTGCGGATTTTCTCGACAATCGCCGTCGTCGAGCTGTTTTCCACCAACCCCAGCACTTTCACCGTCCCACCGTAAGCGGTCACGATGTCAGCGCCAACGACCTGATTGATCCCGTAGTCCCCCCCCTTGACCAGAACGTCCGGCTTGACTTCACGCAACAGGTTTTCCGGGGTGCCTTCAGGGAAACTGATCACCCAATCCACCGCCCCCAGACCTGCCAGCACCGCCATGCGACGGTCGACACTGTTGATCGGGCGCCCCGGCCCTTTCAGACGACTCACCGACGCGTCATCGTTGACTGCAACGATCAAACGATCGCCTTGGGCGCGTGCCTGCTCGAGGTAGGTCACGTGACCAGCATGCAGAATGTCGAAGCAGCCATTGGTGAAGACGATCTTCTCTTTATGCGCACGCGCATCGTCGACTGCCAGCAACAACTGCTCAAGACCCAACACACCGCGCTCGGACCCTTCTTCCCGCTGGATCGCGCGACGCAACTCAGGGGCACTGATGGCCGCCGTACCGAGTTTGCCGACCACGATGCCTGCCGCCAGATTGGCCAATGCCACCGCGTGCGGCAGTTCTTCGCCGGCAGCAATCGCGGCCGCCAGCGTGGAAATCACCGTGTCGCCGGCACCGGTTACGTCAAATACTTCACGGGCCCGGGCAGGCAGGTGCAGCGCCGGATGATCCGGGCGCAGCAGGGTCATGCCGTGCTCGCCACGGGTCACCAGCAAGGCGCCGAGGTCCAGGTCGTGCATCAACTGTGCACCCTTGCTCACCAACTCGTGCTCATCGGCGCAGCCGCCGACGATCGTCTCGAATTCACTGAGGTTCGGGGTAATCAGACTCGCGCCACGGTAGATCGAAAAATCCTTGCCCTTGGGGTCGGCCAGCACCGGAATACCACGGGCACGGGCGGCCTGAATCAGCACCTGGTGGTTTTTCAACGCGCCTTTGCCGTAATCGGACAGGACCAGTACCTTGACGCCTTCAAGCAATTCTTCGACCTGCCCCGTCAACGCCAGAGCGTCGGTGGCGAACGGTTCTTCGAAATCGATACGCAGCAATTGCTGGTGACGGCTCATGACCCGCAGCTTGACGATGGTCGGCTGGTGCGCAATGCGTTGGAACAACGCCCGAACGCCGGCACCCTTGAGGCTATTGACCAAGCTGTCGGCGGCTTCATCGTCGCCGGTCACGCCGACCAGCGAAGCCGGCGCACCGAGGGCGGCAATGTTCAGCGCAACGTTCGCGGCACCGCCCGGGCGGTCCTCGATTTGCTCGACCTTGACGACCGGAACAGGTGCCTCAGGAGAAATCCGAGAGGTACCACCATGCCAGTAACGGTCGAGCATGACATCGCCGACCACCAAGACAGGGGCTTGATCGAATCGCGGCATGGACAACTTCATGGAGCAACCCGCATACAAAATTAACAGGGGCGCGATACTAACACAGGGAAAAGCGCCGTCCGCCTCAATCTGAAAGGTCGCGCACCCAGAACAATTCATGGCGTCGCACGGCCTTGCGGAAAAACTCGTTGCTGCCCGTGGCCGGCCAGCGCCGACCGGCCAATACCTGCTGAATCAGACGTCGCAACTGACGCTTGAAAACCGGAGCCTCTTGCAAGTCGTGCTCCATCGCCAGTGCCATGGCCTTGTCCAGTTGCACGTCCCGGGACAGCAGTGGACTCCACAGTTTGTCGGCAGGCAACGGTTCGATGGCCGGCGGCAAAGCGATACCGGCACCGGCAAGCCCCATGGGCCAGCGGTCGTTGTCATGCAGATGATTGGCGTACATCAGCAAGGTCGCGGGTTTCCAGGCGCTGGCAGCGATGGCCTCAAGCACCGCACGGGTTGAAGCGACGTGATCGCTGTGCGGGTCCAGTTCGGGATGGGGCGTCACCACCACTTCGGGGCGAAAATGCTCCAACAGGGCGACCAGGTCGGCGATCAGGTTTTGCCAGGTCGGCGCCCCATCGATATCGGCGGGCAAACTCAACGGGTTTTGCCGGCGCACAGGGCGAATATCAGTGTCTGCAGATTCCCGCGAGCCAAACGACTTGGCAGGCTCTTCGGCCATCAACGGCAATTGAAGGCAGTAGTAACCCAATTGCACGCAGCGGTTGACGGGCACGCCACCCCACAGCGGAATGGCCAGGCTGTCCCAACTGCGCAGGCGCCCTTTCAGGCGCGCCGCCTGAGACTCGCTCAGCCCCAGACGCTGAAAATGCTCGGCCTCGATTTCACCCTGAGTCAGGGTAACGATGCTGACCTCTTCACTGCGACTGTAAAGACCGAACGCGGCCAGTTCGGCATCATCGGCGTGGGGCGCCAGAATCATCACGCGCCGCTGCGCATAATCGGGATTGGCCATGACCCACAGCGTGCCTGCGGCAGCCAGGGTGCAATAACGTCCACGTATCGCCAGCGAGCTTTGGGCAAGCATCGCGCCCTGCCCGGAGAGATTAAGGAAGCGCCGTCCTTTGACGCCACGCTCGAACTCCTGACGGTCGTCGCCCACCTGGACAAACGGGTCCAGCCAGCGCCCCAGCCACGTGGTTTTCACTTCAAGTTCGAGTATGAGGGTTTCGCCTTCGGCGAGCGGTTCGCTCAGACGCACCGAGCCCGCCTCAAGATTCACCGTCTGATGCGGGGTGCCGCTGGGAAAACGGTACTGATAGTCGTCAGCGGCCCGGTAAAACAGGTGATCGGCAAACCACGCCTCATGAGCGATCCAGGCCAGCACCAACAAAAGCGGCACCATCCACCAACCCAGCCAGAAACCGAGCAGCGCCAGCACCAGCAGAAAAGCGACGAGAAATACTCGCTTGTTGCGCCGATGAGCCTTGAGAAGCCGTTGTTTGCGAGCACTCATGAATTAGACCCGGTAGACCGGCACCTTATGGCACCAGCGATCCTTATATTCGCGGTCGGCACGACCGAATGAATAACGCAGAACCTTGCCCAACGCGCGCGCCTCTTCCCAGGCCTGCTGGGTGTTGACGAAGCTGAGCACGCTACCCGGGCTGAATTCGCGGCTTTGAGGGTCGACACCGCCGTTGATGTATTCCAGGGAAACCCATTGCGGCGCATCGACGCGGTACAGAATCTGGGTCGCGATGGGCACCGAATCCAACATCACCACCGAGCCGGTCATGAACTCACGCAGCAAGGTGAACACCTCCGCCAACCCCGCCTTCCCGGGAACGTCAAACCCCCAGCGACGCTGGAACAGATCCCCGTATGCGGCGGCCTGCTCCTGCGGTGACAGGTCAGACATCGGAATCAGCGTGCCACCCGCCTCTTCCAGCAGACGCTGTTCACGCCGCTGGTTGTAGCGAAACTTCTTTGAATAGTCTTCAGGTGCCCGTGCCAGGGCCAGCCCTTGGGGGAGGTCGCGCAAGGTGCTGATCTGTCGGGCATTGAGCTCGGACACATACGCCATGCGCTGACGCACCGGTACTTCAACGTCCGCAGCAATGGGCAGAATGATCTCCGCATTGCCCATGTCCAGCAGCCCGCGCTTGCCTTCGCGCTTGAGCACGTCCTTGGACAAGGCAACATGGCGACCCCAGCAAGGAACGGCGGCTACGACAGCACCGTCGACGATCCAGCCCAGGTAACGCAACTCGATGCCGACGAACCTCGACAAGCGCTCCACCACCTCAGGGTGAGTGGCGACGCTGCCGCCAAACCGCTGCCACGCCTGCTCGTAGGCACTACGGTCGATCTCGGTCCAGCCACGCTCACGCCACGTGCGGAGCAGGCTCAACATGCGCCAATCACGTGCGGCGCTTGCACCTCGTCACCCTCTTTGAACTCTTTGGCGTGCAGGCGCGAGTAATAGCCATTAAGCGCCAACAGCTCCACGTGGGTGCCGCGCTCGACAATCTGTCCTTCATCCATGACCAGGATCAGGTCGGCTTTCTCGATGGTGGTCAAACGGTGGGCAATCACCAGGGTCGTGCGGTTTTTCACCACTTGGTCCAGGGCGGCCTGAATATGCCGCTCGGACTCGGTGTCGAGGGCGGAGGTCGCCTCGTCGAGAATCAGCACCGGCGCATTCTTGAGCAAGGCCCGAGCAATGGCGATGCGTTGGCGCTGGCCGCCGGACAGCAGCACGCCGTTTTCACCGACCATGGTTTCATAACCCTGGGGCATCTTGACGATGAACTCATCGGCATAGGCCTCCAAGGCGGCCCGACGCACTTCCTCGACCGGCGCGCCAGCGAGGTCGCCGTAGGCGATGTTGTTGGTCACGGTGTCGTTGAACAGCGTGACCTGCTGAGTGACCAGGGCAATCTGCCGACGAAGGCTGCGCAACGTGAATTCCTGGACCCGCATGCCATCGAGCAGGATCTGCCCTTGTTCATGCTGGTAGAAGCGCGGGATCAGGCTGGCCAGGGTGGACTTGCCACTGCCGGAGCGCCCGACCAGTGCGACCATCTGCCCCGGCTCGACGATAAAGCTAATGTCATTGAGCACCCGCTTGTCGCTTTCCGGGTACTGGAAGCTGAGGTTGCGTACTTCCAGACGACCTTCAAGGCGATCGTAGTCGACCGTGCCCTGATCGACTTCCGCCGGCTCATCCAGCTGCTCGAAAATACTCTCGGCACCCGCCACACCCTTCTGGATGGTGGAGCTGACTTCAGAGAGCTGACGAATCGGCTTGGGCAGCAGGCCCGCCATAGTGATGTAGGCCACCAGGTCGCCGGGCGATGCGTCGCCACGCAGGTACAACACCAAGAACATGACCACGGCCATGGCGCTGTAAGTCACCAACTGCAGCATTGGCGTGTACACGGCGCCGGTCTTGGTCATCGCCAGTTGCTTGTCGGTATTGCTCTGGCTGGCGTCCTTGAAGCGAACCTTTTCATAGGTTTCGCCGCCGAAGCTACGCACCACGCGATAGCCGTGGATGGTCTCGGATGCAACGTGGGTGACGTTGCCCATCGAAACCTGAATCTTTTTGCTTTGCTTGCGAAATTTACGGCTGGTGCTGTTCACCATCATGCCAATCAACGGCAGGATGGCCAGCATCACCAGCGTCAGTTTCCAGTTCATCCACAACAGCGTGCAGAACAGGAAAATCACGGTCATGCCTTCACGGATCACCACTTTGATCGCATCGGTAGCAGCACCGGTGACCATGGTGACGTTAAAGGTGATACGAGAAATCAGGTGACCGGAGTTGTTCTTGTCGAAGAAGCGGTTCGGCAGCTCCAGCAACTTGT
Source organism: Pseudomonas sp. dw_612 (assembly GCF_018449725.1). Taxonomy (GTDB): domain Bacteria; phylum Pseudomonadota; class Gammaproteobacteria; order Pseudomonadales; family Pseudomonadaceae; genus Aquipseudomonas. Next base: position 31,081 of record NZ_JAAVVC010000012.1, read on the forward strand.
TGAACAGCACCACGCGCAAATCGTGGACCAGGCCCAGGGAAACCCGCGCCAGGAAGAAGTTACCCAAATAAGACCCTACCCCCTGCCAGATCGCGATCACGACGATCATCAAGGGTACGGTTTCAAGCAACTGCAACTTGCCCAGATAAGGGTTCCCGGGAAACAGACTGGCCTCAGGATTGGCCAGGCCGTCGACGAAATACTTGAGGATATAAGCGAGCATCGGTTGGGTCGATGCGAAGATCAAAAACCCGACGATGCTCAGCAGGAACAGGCCCACGTAAGGCTTTACGTAAGCCAAAAGGCGGAAATAGATCGCCAGCGTAGACTGGGGTTTCGGTTCAGGACTGCTCATAAGAATCCGCGCAAATCAGTGAGGAGCGGATGATATCACACGCCCCTTTTTCCCCAATGAACATGACGGCGGGCCAGCCTCTGGCCAAGTCGGTTAAGATAGCCGGCTTATGATGGGGGAGTCAGGCATGCAATCGATTGATCACAGCACCTACGAGGCATTGCGCGAAGGCGCACACGTACTGGAAGCCGACGGCTCCGGTGACAAGGTGCTCAGATTGGCCGATGGACGCATGCTCAAGCTGTTTCGCCGCAAACGCCTGCTCAGCTCCGCGCTGTTTTATCCCTACGCTCAACGCTTCGCCAACAACACCCGGGCCCTGGAACTGCGCGCCATCCCCTGCCCGAAAATTATCGCGGTGTATCGCATCCCCAGCATTCACCGCGATGGCGTTTACTACAGCCCCCTTGAAGGCAAGACCGTACGCCAGCTGCAAACCACCGCCGAAGAAGCCAACGCCTTGAGATTCCAGCTGGGCGGTTTCATTGCCCGCTTGCACGAGAAAGGGGTGTACTTTCGATCGCTGCATTTTGGCAACGTGGTGCTGACGCCCGAAAACACTCTGGGGTTGATCGACATCGCGGACTTGCGCTGTCAAACGCGCGCCTTGAGCGACAGCAAACGGCTGCGCAACTTTGCCCATTTGTTGCGCTACAAAGAAGATCGCCAGTGGTTGCTGGGCGCGGATGCTGGCGACACCTTTCTTGAAGGCTATCGCCAGGGCCTGCCCGCTAATCGGCAAACGCCAATGATCGAGCGACTGCGCCAGCTCGTTACTGACCGATGACCAATACGGTGGCGCCTTTGCGGTTGGCGAAACGCGCGAGAATGCGCTGCTTGTGCTCCGTCAGCCATGCAGCCAACCAGGGCTCGTCGCCACGGGCATCGATCAGGAAATAGCGAAACTCGCCCCCGTGCGCCGGGGACATTGCGTCTTCCCGGGTCAGGTTATTGAGCGCGTAGCCACGACCGGCGTAATAGCTGATGCGCCCATCTTCGAAGTAAGCCGGTGCGCCCGGTTCGATATGCTCGGCCACCCAGTGGCCCGCCTGGACGTAATGGGTCTTCCCCGGGCTGATGGAAATTACGTTGGACAGCATCACCAACACCGCCAGCACCACCAGCGCCTTGCCCCAGCGCGGGAACCGACCGACAAAAACCGCCAACGCCGTCGCCAGCACAGGGACGAACAGCAGGTTCAGGAAGCTCAAGTAGCGAGTATTCATGAACTGCTGCTTCAAATAGAACAGCACAAGTACGATTGCATACAGCAACGCTGTCCAGGCAAACGGGCGAAAGTCGCGCCAGTAAATGCGCAGGACACTCCAGTTGCTTCGCAGTACAAACGGAACAGCGAAAGGCCCCATCAGCTTCACGAAACTGATCAACATGGAGGCCACGATGCCGAAGAAAATGATCCGCCCGGCCTCGTCCTGCGAGTATTTATTGATCAGCGATCTGGAGAATTGCTCTGACAGCAGATTAAATGACGCAAACACACTGTGCGGACTGAGCATATCCAGGTAGAGCGAAACACGCGCCGCCGAAAAAGCCCCCGAAGCCAAAGCCACAATCAGCCCCAGCACCGGCAGCAGAACAAACTGCAGGACCTGCTTGCGCTGCGCGGGCGAGCGGAAATTCGACAGCTGCCAGAGCGCCAACGCGGGCAACATTAACAGTGCCTCAAGACGAAACAACGCGGCGGCCACGATGGCCAAATGAATGAACGCCGCGTGAAGCCAGCCACCGCGCTTCTGCCAGCGCAGCGCCAGCCAGAGCGCCAGGGTGCAGAAAAACCAGAAACCGTACTCGCGAATGATGTCGTTACGAAACGCATTGACGGCGGGCATTGCCAGCACCACCAGGCAGGCCCAGCGAGCGTTTTCCGGGGAGCGCTGGCGGACACAATCGACCATCAACGCGCAGGTGCCGGCGAGGAAAACGCCACACCATAGATAGGCACTCAACTCCAATGGCACATGCAGGACGATATGCGTACCGGCCAGCAGATAGGAGAACCAGGGCCAATCGAAGGTCTGCCAGGCCACTTTCGGCCCGTGATCCATGACTTGCTGAGCAATATCGATGTAAAACGCAGCATCGCGCCCGACAGTCGCTGTTCCCAGCACGGCAATCAAGGAGAGCAGCAAGCTACCCCAGAACGCCAATCTCACCGGATACTCACCGGTAATCCGCGAGACCAGAGCCCCCGCTTTACTGCCAGTATCTAACATCCACACCCCTCAATAACTCACACGACGCTTGGCGCAAACAGTGCAACGAATAACCTGCAACAACCTCAGGCAGCGTCTGCCCGATCAAGTTCAAGCCTTATCAGCCATTAACGCTGAACGACAGGCTCGAAGACAGCACGATGGGGTGTCATCACGGTCTCGACAGCTTACCGGAACAGCAGACGAGCCGCCTTGCGTGTGTAGGACCAGCGTGTGAGCGTGCGCCAGTCTGCGCGCAACGCCTGAAGATAGAACTTCCTGGCCAGTACATACTCGCCGCCGACGTAACAATCGCGAAACAACGACAGGCACCGCTGCACAAAAAACGCCTGACGCAAGTCATGCAATTCTTCGGGCATTCGCGCGTAAGAAAAAACCTCGCAAACCATTCCCGTTCCCGCTGCAAGGCTTTGGGTCAAATCATGTCGCATGCTGTCGGCATGCTTGTAGATAAGCGCCAGGGGCTGATCGAGAACACTGCAGGGGAAACGCGCCAGCACTTGAGCGAATACGGGAATATCTTCGACGTTGCGCAAGTGTTCAGGATAGTTGCCTGGTGCGAAGACATCACGATGCATCGCACAAGCACCGTTGGAAATCGACACGGTCTTGTCCAGCAAGTACCCACGCACACGCTGCCGAGCGGTGGCAGGCAACGGCTTTACGGTCTGCAAACTGCGCTTGCCATCAACAAACACCGACCAGTGCCCGCCGATGACCAAGCGGCTTTCAGGGTTGCTCGCAATGTGTTGAATCATCGCAGCCAACGCCCCCGGAGCCATCTCGTCATCGGCGTCGAGAAAGACGAGGTAACGTCCGCTCGTCTCTTCGATCCCGAGATTGCGAACGGAAGAAAGCCCGCCATTGGTTTTGCGCAAGGCACGAAAACGCCCGACGTGTTTCGCCAAAAGCGTTTCGATCACATCAGGCGTCGTGTCGGTAGATCCGTCATCAATGACCAACAGCTCCGTCCGACCGTCGATCAACTGCGCCAGGACCGACTCCACTGCTCGTGGCAAGGTCTGGGAATAGTTGTAGGCCGGAATAACGACGCTGATCAGTGTTTCAGTCAAAACCGTACCCTTCCGCGCCCTCTTTCACCACCAGGATGTCTTCCATGATCAAGTATTGCAGATCAGAACCGAAAAACATGTTCAGGGCGTCCGTCGGCGAGCAGATCATCGGCTCGCCGCGGCGGTTGAGGGAGGTGTTCAGCGATACGCCATTGCCGGTCAGCACTTCCAGCGCCTTCATCATGTCGTAGTAACGCGGGTTGTATTCGCGCTTGAGCACCTGGGCCCGGGACGTGCCATCTTCGTGGACGACTTCCGGCACGCGGGTTTTCCACTCTTCAGCCACTTCAAAAGTGAAGGTCATGAACGGCGCAGGGTGATCGACCTTGATCATTTGCGGGGCCACGGTGTCGAGCATCGAAGGGCAGAAAGGTCTCCAGCGCTCGCGAAACTTGATCTGGTGGTTGATGCGGTCAGCCACGCCCGTGGCGCTCGGGCAACCGATGATCGAACGACCGCCCAAGGCACGCGGACCGAACTCCATGCGCCCCTGGAACCAGGCCACCGGGTTGCCATCGACCATGATCCTGGCAATGTTTTCCGGCATGTTATCGATCTTGCGCCATGCCGGTTTGCTCGGGTGGCGGGCGCAGGCGGCGATCACGTCTTCGTTGCTGTAGGACGGGCCGAGGTAGACATGCTCCATCTTCTCGACCGGTACACCACGGGCGTGGGACACGTAGGCCGCAGCGCCCACCGCCGTACCGGCATCACCGGACGCCGGTTGCACGAACAGCTCGGTGACGTCGTCACGAGCGATGATTTTCTGGTTCAGTTTGACGTTCAATGCACAGCCACCCGCGAAGGCCAGCTTGCCGGTTTCCTTGAGCACATCGCCCAAGTAGTGATCGATCATCTGCAGTGAAATCTTTTCGAACAGCGCTTGCATGCTGGCGGCGTAGTGGATGTACGGCTCGTCGGCGATGTCGCCTTCGCGCTTCGGCCCCAGCCACTCGATCAGCTTCGGCGAGAAGTAGAAACCTTTGCCCTTCTCTTTATAGCGACGCAGACCGATGACGTTAGCGTAGTCGGTATTGATCACCAACTCGCCGTTTTCAAACGAAGCCAGGCGCGAGAAGTCGTATTTGCTGGCGTCGCCATAAGGCGCCATGCCCATGACCTTGAACTCGCCGTCGAGCATTTCGAAACCGAGGAACTCGGTAATCGCGCCATACAGGCCGCCGAGGGAGTCCGGATCGAAGAATTCCTTGATCTTGTGGATCTTGCCGTTTTCGCCGTAACCAAAGAAGGTCGTGGCGTACTCACCCTTGCCGTCGATCCCGAGGATCGCGGTTTTCTCTTTGAAACCGGAGCAGTGGTAGGCGCTGGAGGCGTGAGCCAGGTGATGTTCGACCGGCTCGATCTTGATTTTCTTCGGGTCGAAGCCCAGTTGTTCAAGGCAGAACACGATCTTGTTGCGATAGCGCTTGTAGCGACGGTTGCCCATCAGGATCGCGTCGAGCGCGCGGTCCGGGGCGTACCAGTAACGCTTGGCGTAGTGCCAGCGCGCCTTGCCGAACAGGCTGATCGGGGCGAACGGGATCGCTACCACGTCAACGTCGGAGGGCTTGATGCCTGCCTGTTCGAGGCAGAACTTCGCCGATTCGTAGGGCATGCGGTTCTTTGCATGTTTATCGCGTACGAAGCGCTCTTCCTCTGCTGCCGCGACCAGCTTGCCGTCGATGTACAAAGCTGCGGAAGGATCATGGCTAAGGGCGCCGGACAGGCCAAGAATCGTCAATGCCACAGGGGTCTAGCCTCTTTAGTCTGCATTCAGGCGACAAGCGCCTCAAAAATTAATGTGCCCTCGCGAGGGGCGAGAGACAGCTAAAGGGCGGGATTATAGCGTAAACATGACAGGAATGACCCTGCGGTTATCAGGTGCAGAGCAAGCATTTGGCCAAAGGCTGCTGCCAGTGCTTAGCCACGCCCCGTCCGCCAATAAATCGCGATATTGCCATCGGCACTTTGCCGATAGATCGTGTACGGCAAGACCACCGTATCCAGGACACCTGACAGGCTCAAATCCAGCAAAACCAACGGTACGAGGACGCCAGAGGGATCAGGGGGCGCGTTCAATACGCAGAAGCCGTAGGCCAGGCCGCTGTAGACGCGAGGGATGGACTGGCAGTAGGTTTTTTGTTTTCTGAGGCCGCGGGCGGCGTCGGCGTCGTCTTGCAGCACGGTGACGGCGGTGCCGCAACCGGATAAGTTCAGTGAACATACACCCAATAAAACCGCCATTTTTTTCATCTGAACCTGCCGTTTGTGATCGTCAGGCAAACTAGCATCGGGGTTATTCAGGGCACAGTTCATGGAGTCTGTGGATGGTGTAGGACCGTTCGCAAAAACTTGTGCTCCCATGACCTACAGAGGGATTTCCGGTGAAGGTAAGGGCCTCTGCGCGAGCAAGCTCCCACTTTAGATCTGTGTCGCACACCGAAGTTGGGTGCAATCAAAAGCCAATGTGGGGACGAGCTTGGTTGCGATAGGGTCGAAGGTCCGATTCAGGCCGCGCTGGAGATGTCTTTGGGCAAACGCAGATCAATGACTTGATACAACGCGCTGCTCACGGGCCAGTTCCGCATGAAGCGCGCCCGGTCTCGCGCATACGCCGGGGCAAAACTGGCGGGAGAACTGTGCTGACACATCGAATCCAGATCGATCAGTGCCCAGCGATCCTGCTGCCAGAACAGGTTGTGGCCCTTGAAATCGCCATGGCTGATCCGCTCCCGAATCAATTCGGCGAACAGATGATCGAGCGCCAGCAATTCCGCCTCCGGCGCCTCGCCGCTATCAACGTAAGGCGCGAAACGCTCGATGATGTCCGGCCCCGGCAGATACTCGGTCACCAGATAAGCCCGACTGCGCAACCACAGAAAGCGCTTTTCCAGCAACGCCAACGGTTTGGGCGTGGCGATGCCCAGGAATGCCAGCCGGTTGCCTTCACGCCAGGAGTGCCAGGCACGGCTCGGGCGCCAGAAGCGCTTCAACCAGTGAGCAAACCCTTTGATGTTGTAGCGCTTGATCACCAGCGCCCGCCCGCCCGCCTCGACCTTGCCGACGCTCGCCGCGCCACCGGTCTTGTACAAGTGGCCCTGATCGAGCAACGCATCAGCCTGTTCCAGCACCGGCAACATGGCCGCTTCTTCCTCGCGACGGATCGCTCGCAAGCCGAACGCCCCGCGCTGGACGCTGAACAGCGTGCATTCACGGCCGCACTTGATCAGGAAGTCCTTCAAGCGCCAACGGCGCACCTTGTTGATCTGCTTCTGCAACGCCTCCATCGGCAAGGCATGCTCGCCGTTACTCAACAGGTAATACACCAGCAATTCTTCAGTAAACGGTTCCAGCGACTTGGGCAACTGGGCGAAAAACACCCCGAGGTTTTCCAGGACTTTCTGTCGCGACAACGGTTGGCCAGGCGTTTCGGCGCAAACGCCACCGCCATCGATCAGGTACAAGCGGCCACGTTGGCGCAGCAGGTTGTCCAGGTGCAGGTCTTCCTGCCACAGGCCCTTGCGATGCATTTGGCCGATAGCGCCCAACGCCTCGGCCAGCACGGCCCCTTGCATATCCGCCAGCACCGGCAAGTGTTCGACCTGCTTCCAGGTGTCGCCAAGGCTCTCGGCGCCTTCGATAAAATCGAACAGCAGCCAACCGCCCTCGCCTTCTTTCAAACCATCCGCCAACAGTTGCGGCGTGGTCAGGCCCTGATCGGCGAGCAGACGCACGCCATCGCGTTCACGCTGAAAGTGCCGCGCCGCCTTGCTGCCAACCAACAATTTGGCCAGCACCGGTCGGCCACGCCAGACACCGGCACCGACATAGCGCTGGCCAGGCAATACGCGCAACAGGCTCAACAGCTGCAACTCGGCAGGCCCGGCGGCGTCGGCCAGCGACACAGTCAGTGGCAGACTTGGCTGACGGCCGGCGCCTTTGAGTTCAGATAAACGCATCAGCGCGACTCCTTGTGACTGCGCCGCGCAGTCAGGCGCGAGACCCAGCTATCGACCAGCGAACTGCTTTGCGGCTCATCCACATACGCCGCCAACAACTCACGCAGCTGACCTTCGTTCCACTCCGGCGCTCGACGCACCAATGGCTCCAGGTCCCGGACCCGGTCTCGTCGACCGAACAGCAGCGGCCGGGTCTTTTCCAGGTCAATCAGCTGAGCCTGGTAACCGTCGCCGGTGGCCCGCAGGAAAATGTGCTTGGGATAGAAGCAACCGTGCACCTGCCGCACGCTGTGCAGCTGCCGCGCCAGTTGCCCACAGCTTCGCAAAATCGCCGAATGCTGCGCCGAACTCAAATGGGACCAGCGCTGCAACAACGAATCCAGGTCATCCCAGCCATCCAGCGCACGGGTCAGCAGGATCGCCCGAACTTCACCGTCGACCTTGCGCTGGCCAAAGAACACGGCGTCCAGCGCCGGGATTCCCAAGGCACGATAACGGGAGACATTGCGAAATTCGCGGGCAAAACTGGGCTCGCCAAACGGTGCGTGCAAGGTGCGGGTCAGGTAATTGCTCTGGCGCTTGAGGTAGTAGCCTTGGCCCTCAAGATCCAGCCTGAATACACTGCTCCAGCCCCCTCGGGCGGTGTTGGGTTCATCCACTGCCTCGAGCTGCTTGGCCCAGAGCGCGTCGAAAGTGCCGAGGCCATGGCGCTCAAGCAGCGCACGGTCTTCAGAGGCCAGGAAATCAGTCATTCGCGTCCCTCGAAAAATCTCACCACGTGACGGATCCGTTTTTTATCGGCCGCGTTGAGCCGAGTCCGTTGGCGATATTGCAGGTAGAAGCGCAAGCGCTGGGTGGCCGACAGCTGATATTTGGCCACCTTGTCGAGACAGGCCAGATCCTTGGTGATGCGGTATTTGAGCCAGAATCCGCGCCAGAAATCGCCATTGGGGCAATCGATCAGGAACAGCCGGGCGTCATCGTCGATCAGCAGGTTGCGCCACTTCAAATCGTTATGGGTGAAGCGATTGTCGTGCATGGTCCGGGTGTAACCCGCCAACTGCCGACTGACGCGATCGACCCAGGCGCGGTCCGCCAGTTTCGGGTCATGCCGCTCGGCCAGGGCCGACAGGTCTTCGGTGTTCGGCAACTCGCGGGTGATCATCGCCCCACGGTCGTACGCCGCGCCGCGACGCTCCAGGCCCCAGGCCACCACCTCGGCGGTCGGGATGCCCCACTTGGCGAAGCGCTTGAGGTTTTGCCATTCGGCTTTCACCCGTGGCTTGCCCAGGTAGCGGCGCAGGCCTTTGCCGGCACCGACGTAGCGCTTGACGTAGTAGTTGACGCCATTGCGCTCGACGCGGATGACTTCGGACAACGGATCGCGGGTCAGGCGTTCGCCCTGGAGGGCAAATACGGCGTCCAGACTGCCGAAGTCTTCGGCCAGATCGCTGTAGGCAGGTTCCAGCTTCCAACCCGGCATCAGAGCGCGTCCCCGTATCGCTGTTTACGATCGTAGAGTTTGTTGGCCTTGCCTTCGAGCCAGGCGAGCAGCGCCGCTTCCTCGGCCAGAATCTGGCGCAACGGCTGCTGGAAGTAGCCCTTGAGGAAACGCAATTTGTCGCGCTGGGTCAAGCCGATGTCCAAAGCCGAAAAGTACAGCGCCGCCAGATCCTTGTTGCGCCAGCGCTGGGTAATCGCCGGGCGGGTCTGGGCGCGGTGCAGGTCAATGACTGAGAGTTTGAAGTCTTCAGCCGTCACCGGTTTATCGGTGTGCAGCAGAAAGTGGCAGATGTAGCAGTCGCGATGATTGACCCCGGCGCGGTGCATCATGCCGGTCATGCGCGCGACTTCGGCGATCAATGCGCGCTTGAGTTTCGGCTCGGGTGGATTCTTGACCCAATCGATGCTGAAATCTTCGAGGCTGACAGTCGGCGCCAGCTCTTCGGTGACGATAAACGAGTGCTGATCCGCCGGGTTGCTGCCCTTCTCGCCGTAAGCGACAGCGGTCATGGTCGGCACGCCGACTTCCTGCAGGCGCTGAATGGCCTTCCACTCCTGGCCCGCGCCGAGTACCGGCAGCTTGGCGGTGAGCAGGTTCTTGAAGATTTCGCCCCAGCCGATGCCACGGTGGATTTTCACGAAAAATCCGTTTCCGTTCACTTCGGTACGCAGGGTCCGGCGTGCTTCAAGCTCGCGGTACACCTCGCCCTGCAAACCCTCGACTTCTGCGAACGGGTCGCGTCCGGCCCAGAGGCTTTTGAACGGTTCAGCCAGCATCAACTTCATTAAGCGTGCTCCGCCAGAATCACATCGGCCGCGTGCTGCGGCATGCTGTAGAGGTCGGCCGTCTCGGCGAAGGCCAAACCGTTGCGGCTCCAGGCCGCCCGTGCTTGAGGATCATTCAACATGCCGGTCAGGTACTGCGTGAGCTGCGCCTGATCGAAAGGTTCGTCCAGCACCAGGCCGGCGTCGGCCTCGGCGATGTAATGCGCATAACCACACACCGCGCTCACCAGTACCGGCAACCCGGCCACCAGCGCTTCAAGCAGCACCGTGCCGGTGTTTTCGTTGTATGCCGGGTGGATCAACAGGTCGGCGCCCAACAGGAAACGCGGGATATCGCTGCGACCCTTGAGGAACGTCACGTTGTCGCCGAGCCCCAGTGTGGCGCTCTGCACCTGGAACAATTTGGGGTCGTCTTGGCCAATTACAAACAGCCGGGTGCGTTTTTTCAGTTCAGACGGCAACGCGGCCAACGCCTTGAGGCTGCGATCCACGCCTTTGGTCTTGAACCCCGAGCCGATCTGCACCAGCAACAAATCGTCATCCTTGAGGTTGAATTCCCGCCGGAACTCGGCACGAATCTCGGCCGCATTCGCGGGTGCGCGACGGTCCTGAGAGATACCCGGCGGCAGCAAATGGAAGCGTTCCAGCGGCGTGTCGTAATGCTTGATGAACAGCGGCTGCTGGACTTCGGAAATCATCAACACTTCAGTCTTGGCGTCCTTGGCGAACACCGCGCGCTCGTATTCGGCGAAGTGCCGGTAGCGACCCCAACGCCGGTACAGCGAGTTGCGCAAATTCTGCGCCTTGTCTTCAAAGCAGCCGTCGGCGGCGTAGTAGACGTCCAGGCCGGGCATTTTGTTGAAGCCGATCAAGCGATCCACCGGACGCTTGGCCAGGTCGGCCTCCATCCATTCGCTGAGCTTTTCGTTGCGTCGATGATTGAAGAACGCCTTGACCGGCGCCACCAGCACTTCGAAACCCGGCGGCACGTCGCCTTCCCAGATCAGCGTGTAGACGCGGATCTTGTGACCGCGCTGCTGACACTCCAGGGCGATGCGCATGAAGTCACGCTGCAAACCGCCAAACGGGAAGTATTTATAAAGGACAAAAGCCAATTGCATCAGCGCAGCTCCTCAGCCAGTAACAACGTGCTCAGTCGGCTGGCGACACGCTGGGGATTCAGACGCGTGAAGCACAGGGGCCACTCGCGTTTCAGGTCGAACTGACGGGCGTCTTCGGCCGTCGGTTGATAGGTGCATTTCTTTTGCAGGCACGGCGCGCAGGGGAAGTCGCTGGCGATATGGATCTGCGCCTTGCCATAGGCGCCGGTCAGGCCCGGATTGGTCGGGCCGAACAGCGACAGCGTCGGCACGTCCAGCGCGGCGGCCAGGTGACCGAGGCCGGTATCCACCGCGACGCAAGCCTGGGCGCCGGCCAAGACCTTGCCGACGCCGGCCAGATTCAATTTGGGCAGCACTTCAACATGCCGGAAACCGGCGGCGATGCGCTCGGCGCGGGCTTTTTCAATCGGGTTGCCCCACGGCAGTTTCACCGCCACGCCGAGGTGACCGACGCGCTCGGCCAGTTCGCGCCAGTAGGCTTCGGGCCAGTGCTTGGTGTCCCAGGTGGTGCCGTGCAGGAACAGCACGTACGGATTCTTGCGCGGCAGTTCTACCAGACGCTCGACGCTCAAGCCGTAATCACCCAAGCCTTTGGGCAAATCGTAGCCCAAGGCCAACGCGAACAATTGGCGCACGCGCTCGACGGCGTGTTGACCGCGACCAACAGCGAGGCGTCGCGAGTAGAAACGGGCGGCCATCGGTTCGCGGGCCGAATCCTTGTCCAGCCCGGCCACCGGGGCCTTGATGTAGCGGGTCAGCCAGGCGCTTTTCAGCAGGCCTTGGGCGTCGATCACCAAATCATATTTGGTGGCGCGAACGCTTTGTTTGAAGCGCTTCCACTCGCCGCTTTTGATGGTCTGCCAGATGTTCTTGCGCCAGCGCCGGATCGCTACCGGAATCACCTTGCCCACGGCCGGGTGCCAGGTCGGAATCTCGGCAAAGCCTTCTTCCACCACCCAGTCGAACGTGATGCCGGGGATCGCTCGCGCGGCGTCGGTCAACGCTGGCAACGCGTGAATCACATCACCCAGCGAAGAAGTCTTGATCAACAATACCCGCAAACTAATTGACCTCGACCACAGTGCCCTGCAACCGCTGCAAGGCTTCATTCACCGGTTGCGGCGTCAACTGGCGCAGGCAGTTGTAATGACCGAAGCGGCAGGTGCGATCGAAGCAGGGGCTGCATTCGAGGCCCAGGCGCACAATCTCGACGTGCTCGGCCAGCGGCGGCGTGAAGCCCGGCGAGGTCGAGCCGTAGACGGCGACCAGCGGACGGTTCAACGCAGCGGCAACGTGCATCAGGCCGGAGTCGTTGGACACCACCGCATCGGCGCAGGACATCAGGTCGATCGCCTCGGCCAGGGACGTGCCGCCACTGAGGTTCACCGACTCTTCACGCAAACCGGGAATCAGCCGCGCGCGGATATCTTCGCCGACCGCATGATCGTTTTTCGAACCGAACAACCAGACCTGCCAGCCTTCGCGAATCTTCGCTTCGGCGACCTTGGCGTAATGCTCGGACGGCCAGCGCTTGGACTCGCCGAACTCGGCGCCGGGGCACAGGGCCAACACCGGGCGATCCAGGGCCAGGCCGAACTTGGCCAGCGCGGCTTCGCGGGTCACCGGGTCGATTTGCAGGCTCGGGCGTGGATAAGGTTGCGGCAGATCAGCGCCCGGTTCATAGGCCAAGGCCATGAAGCGTTCGATCATCAGCGGGTAACGTTCTTTATCCAGGGTGCGCACGTCATTGAGCAGACCGTAGCGGAACTCGCCACGCCAGCCAGTGCGTCTAGGGATGCCGGCGAAAAACGGCACCAGCGCCGACTTCAGGGAATTGGGCAGCAGGATCGCCTGGTCGTATTGACCGGCCAGGGATTTGCCGATGCGCCGACGGGTCGCCAATTCGAGGGCGCCGTGGCCGAGCGGGAAGCTCAAGGCCTGACGCACTTCGGGCATGCGCTCAAGAATCGGCCGGCTCCACTCGGGGGCCAGCACGTCGATTTCGCATTGCGGGTGGCGTTGCTTGAGACACTGAAACAGTGTCTGCGCCATCACCATGTCACCGACCCAACTGGGCCCAACGATCAGAATTTTCATGTGGTTTCCAAAAACGAACCGGGGAGGCATACGCCTCCCCGCCTCGAGAATCACTGCGAGAGCAAGGGCTGCTTGCGATGGGTCATCACCTTCAACATCGCTGTCGACTGTCACTCCGCTATCGCGAGCAAGCTCGCTCCCACATTGGGTATTGGTGCACATCCAGTGCGGTGTAGCTTAGCTAATCCAATCTACCAAACACTGTAGATTTACTTGGGATGTGGATGCCTCAATCCAGCAAACACTGCAGATCTACTGTGGGAGCGGGCTTGCTCGCGAAGGGGCCATAACATTCAACATTGATGTTGACTGACACTCCGCCTTCGCGAGCAAGCCCGCTCCCACAAGGGGTATCGGGGGTTTCAATTATCCGGTTTCAGCTTAACCCCATCTCTTTCCAGATCCGCAACACCTGGCGCCGTTCGTCTACGAACTGGTCGCCCGGGATCACCCCGGGATCCTTCTGCAAAGCCTGCCGGTGCGCGGCGGAGCGGTAGGCTTTATAGGCCTCGCGCAACAGGTTCGCGTCTTCGACGGGCATCAACCCTGCCTTTTCCAACTCTTCCAGAATGCGGATGTTGTCGGTCCAGCGCAGCAATGACGGGTGCTGTTCGGACCACGCCAGGGCCGCGTATTGCACCATAAATTCAATATCGACGATACCTCCGGCGTCCTGCTTGAGATCAAACGGCGCCGTGGCCTCGAAGGCATTTGCCCCGGTGCCGGCGGCGGTGCTCTTGCTGCCGAGGTTATCGCGCATCTTGGCGCGCATCTCGCTGACCTCCTGGCGCAAGGTCGGCAAATCCCGGGCCTTGCCCAGAATCGCCGCACGCACCTTCTCGAACGCCTGGCCGACATCCTGACTGCCCACCAGCACCCGCGCCCGCACCAATGCCTGATGCTCCCAGGTCCAGGCTTCGTTTTCCTGATAACGGGCAAACGCCCCCAGGGAACTCACCAGCAAGCCGGACGCACCGGATGGTCGCAGACGCATGTCCACTTCATACAGCTGGCCGGAGTTGGTCTGCGCCGTGAGCAAGTGAATGATCCGCTGCCCCAACCGGGTAAAGAATTGCGCCCCATCGATAGGTTTCGCCCCGTCGGTTTCCGCCTGCGGGTCGCCATCGTGGACAAACACCAAATCCAGGTCGGAACCATGCCCCAATTCCAGGCCGCCGACCTTTCCATAACCGACGATCACGAAGCCGGGATCGCACAAGGTTCCGTCGGTACGCAGCGGCGTGCCGTATTTGGCCACGGTTTGACGCCAGGCCAGGGCCAGCACTTGTTCAAGGATCGCTTCGGCGAGCCAGGTCAGGTAATCGCTGACTTTCATCAACGGCAGGCTGCCGGAGATTTCCGACGCCGCCACCCGCAAGCGGTGCGCCAGTTTGAAATGGCGCAGGGCTTCCATCTGCTGTTCGAGGTCATCCTCGGGAATCCGCGTCAGGCGCTCGCGCAACTCGGCAGCCAGTTCCGGCGCCAGCGGCGGCTTGAACAGTCGGCCTTCGTTGAGCAATTCATCGAGCAGCAGCGGGAAACGGGTGATCTGCTCGGCAATCCACGGGCTCGCGGCGCACAAGGTCAGCAAGCGACGCAAGGCGCCGGGGTTTTCCGTCAGCAGCACTAAATAAGCCGAACGCCGGGCCACGGCTTCCACCAGCGGCAGCACTCGCTCCAACACCAGATCCGGATTGGCATGTTCCACAGCCTGGGCCAACAACCGTGGAATAAACGCATCGAGGCGCTCGCGCCCCAGGCGCTGCATGGCGCGCAATTGCGGACTGCTGCGCAGGCCGGCCAAGGCTTTCAGGGCCTTGCTGGCATCGACGAAGCCGCCCTCCTCCAACTGCCGGCACGCGGCCTCTTCGTTCTGCGACTCTTCCCACAACGGCAGCCATTCACCGCCGACCACCACTTCGGCCTCGGTGCCTTCCTCTTCATCGGGGTCGGCAATCACTTGCGCAAAGTGCCAGGCCACGCGGCCGCGCCAATACATCAGCCGCTCATGGAACGCGTCCCAATCGGCAAAGCCGAGCATGAACGCAATCCGCGCCTGATCCTGTGCGCCGTCCGGCAGCATCTGGGTCTGGCGGTCGGCGATCGCCTGGATCGCGTGCTCGGTGTAACGCAGGAATTCGTAGCCGTCGCGCAACTCGCTGATCACTGGTGCCGGCAGATAACCCTGACCTTCCAGGGTGCTCAGTACTTTTAATAGCGGACGTTGTTGCAGGCTCAGATCGCGACCGCCGTGGATCAACTGGAACGCCTGGGCGATGAACTCGACCTCACGAATGCCACCGGAGCCAAGCTTGATGTTGTCGGCCATGCCTTTGCGCCGGACTTCCTGCTGGATCAGCTGCTTCATGGTGCGCAGCGCTTCGATGGCGGAAAAGTCCAGATAACGCCGGTAAACGAACGGCCGCAGCATTTCTTGCAGTTGCGCACCAGCCACTTGATCGCCGGCCACCACCCGCGACTTGA
Source organism: Pseudomonas sp. dw_612 (assembly GCF_018449725.1). Lineage (GTDB taxonomy): Bacteria > Pseudomonadota > Gammaproteobacteria > Pseudomonadales > Pseudomonadaceae > Aquipseudomonas. The sequence continues at coordinate 46,693 of NZ_JAAVVC010000012.1, forward strand.
TCATCGCGTAGCGTTCCCAGTCGCGGCCCTGGTCCTGGTAATACTGTTCCAGCGCGTTGAAGCTCAAGACCAGCGCACCGGCCGAACCGTAAGGACGCAGGCGCATGTCGACGCGGAATACAAAGCCGTCGACGGTCATCGGGTCCAGAGCCTTGATCAGGCGCTGGCCGAGGCGGATGAAAAATTCCTGGTTATCCAGCGAACGCTTCACACCGACGGTTTCGCCGCCCTCGGGGTAGGCGAAGATCAGGTCGATGTCCGACGACAGGTTCAACTCCACCGCGCCGAGCTTGCCCATGCCGAGGATGACCATTTGTTGCGGCTCGCCGCTGCGCCGGCCGGTGGGCACGCCGAATTGCTGGCAATGCCGCGCGTACAACCACTGATAGGCCTGATCGATGCTGGCATCGGCCATGTCCGAGAGGTCGCGGCAGGTCTGGACCAGATCGGCCTGACGGGTCAGGTCACGCCAGATGATCCGCACTTGATGGCGGGTGCGTTGGCGGCGCAGGGCGCGGCCGAGTTCGTCTTCGCTTTCTGCTGCGGTCACCGCTGCGGCGATCTGCGCGCACAGCTCGCCGGGAGCAAAGCCGCGATCCAGTTCGCCGGACTGCGCCAGCCCCAGCAACATCAAAGGGTCACGAACGCTCTGTTCAATCACGAAGTCGCTGGCGGCGCTGACCCGGGCGAATTGCGCCCAGCGTTCCGGCGTCCACGTGGCCAGGCCATGGTCGTCTTCCAGAGCGGCGACGGCCGCACGGAACGACTGCTCGGCACGAGTGACCAACGGCTGGAGAATGGCGGGCAGTTCGGCAAGCGAAGGCAGGGTCATGGTCTATCCTTGATCGGCGTGTGAAGGGCTGCATGTAGTGAATTTTGAAAACACGCTACGTGACCGACTGTCGAACAAAGGTTAGAAATAGCTGAAATTTCTTTTATTTTGGCAGCCAACATCAAGCTTTCACCTTTTCTGGTTGGCAAAAGACCAACCTTAACGATTATTCTCACAACGCAGCCGGAGGCCACAAGCCATTCATCTGTAGTTTTACTACTCGTCTATACATTCGAAAGGCTGAAATGCCCGTTGATTTGTAGTAAAACTACACGCCGCCGGAACAACCTCTCGGCAATCCAAGAATTTATATCGTCTGCCCACAAGGCCAGTCGCAAACTCAGGCAACCGATTCTGGAAGCCTTTCCGCCCTGGAGCAAGCCATGCAAGACCTCGATCCCGTCGAAACCCAGGAATGGCTGGACGCCCTGGAATCGGTTCTCGACAAAGAAGGCGAAGACCGCGCTCATTATCTGATGACCCGTATGGGCGAATTGGCGACCCGCAGCGGTTCGCAATTGCCTTACGCCATCACCACGCCATACCGCAACACCATTCCTGTTACCCACGAAGCACGCATGCCTGGCGACCTGTTCATGGAACGCCGCATTCGCTCGTTGGTACGCTGGAACGCGATGGCCATGGTGATGCGTACGAACCTGAAAGATTCGGACCTGGGCGGTCACATCTCCAGCTTCGCCTCCAGCGCCACCCTGTATGACATCGGCTTCAACTACTTCTTCCAGGCCCCGACCGACGAACACGGCGGCGACCTGATCTACTTCCAGGGCCACACTTCGCCAGGCGTTTACGCCCGTGCGTTCATGGAAGGTCGCATCACCGAAGACCAGATGAACAACTTCCGCCAGGAAGTCGATGGTCAAGGCCTGTCGTCCTATCCGCACCCGTGGCTGATGCCTGATTTCTGGCAGTTCCCGACCGTATCCATGGGTCTGGGCCCGATCCAGGCGATCTACCAGGCACGCTTCATGAAGTACCTGGAAGCCCGTGGTTTCATCCCTGAAGGCAAGCAGAAAGTCTGGTGCTTCCTGGGCGACGGCGAGTGTGACGAGCCGGAATCCCTGGGCGCCATCTCCCTGGCCGGCCGCGAGAAGCTCGACAACCTGATCTTCGTCATCAACTGCAACCTGCAGCGCCTCGACGGCCCGGTTCGCGGCAACGGCAAGATCATCCAGGAACTCGAAGGCGTGTTCCGCGGTGCTCAGTGGAACGTGACCAAAGTCATCTGGGGCCGTTTCTGGGACCCACTGCTGGCCAAAGACGTCGACGGTATCCTGCAACGTCGCATGGACGAAGTCATCGACGGCGAGTACCAGAACTACAAAGCCAAAGACGGCGCGTTCGTGCGTGAACACTTCTTCAACTCGCCAGAACTCAAGGCGATGGTTGCTGATCTGTCCGACGACGAGATCTGGAAACTCAACCGTGGCGGCCACGACCCGTACAAGGTCTACGCGGCGTACCACGAAGCGGTCAACCACAAAGAACAACCCACCGTCATCCTGGCCAAGACCATCAAGGGTTATGGCACCGGCGCCGGCGAAGCGAAGAACACCGCGCACAACACCAAGAAGGTTGATGTTGAAAGCCTGAAGCTGTTCCGCGATCGTTTCGACATCCCGGTCAAAGACGAAGAGTTGGAGAACCTGCCGTTCTTCAAGCCTGAGCCAAACAGCGCCGAAGCCCGCTACCTGAGCGAGCGCCGCACTGCACTGGGCGGTTTCGTACCTCAGCGCCGCGCGAAGAGCATCAGCGTGCCGACCCCGTCCCTCGACACCCTCAAGGCGATCCTTGACGGCTCGGGCGACCGTGAAATTTCCACCACCATGGCGTTCGTGCGGATCCTCGCGCAACTGGTCAAGGACAAGGAAATCGGTCCGCGCATCGTGCCGATCATCCCGGACGAAGCCCGTACCTTCGGTATGGAAGGCATGTTCCGTCAGTTGGGCATCTACTCGTCCGTCGGCCAGCTCTACGAGCCAGTCGATAAAGACCAGGTGATGTTCTACCGCGAAGACAAGAAGGGCCAGATCCTCGAGGAAGGCATCAACGAAGCGGGCGCCATGAGCTCCTTCATCGCTGCCGGTACTTCGTACTCCAGCCACAACCAGCCAATGCTGCCGTTCTACATCTTCTACTCGATGTTCGGCTTCCAGCGTATCGGCGACCTCGCCTGGGCCGCTGGCGACAGCCGTACCCGTGGCTTCCTGATCGGCGGCACCGCCGGCCGGACCACGCTGAACGGCGAAGGCCTGCAACACGAAGATGGTCACAGCCACATCCTGGCCGGCACCATCCCGAACTGCCGCACCTTTGATCCAACCTACGGCTATGAGCTGGCGGTGATCATCCAGGACGGCATGAAGAAGATGACCGAAGAGCAGCAGGACGTTTTCTACTACATCACCGTGATGAACGAGTCCTACCAGCAGCCAGCCATGCCGGCCGGTGTCGAGGAAGGCATCATCAAGGGCATGTACCTGCTCGAGGAAGACACCCGCGAAGCGGCGCACCACGTTCAGCTGATGGGCTCCGGCACCATCCTGCGTGAAGTCCGCGAAGCGGCGAAAATCCTGCGTGAACAGTTCAACATCGGCGCTGACGTGTGGAGCGTTACCAGCTTCAACGAACTGCGTCGCGACGGCCTGGCCGTAGAGCGCACCAACCGTCTGCACCCTGGCCAGAAGCCTAAGCTGAGCTACGTCGAAGAGTGCCTGAACGGCCGTAAAGGTCCGGTCATCGCCTCCACCGACTACATGAAGCTGTTCGCCGAACAAATTCGTCAGTGGGTCCCGTCCAAGGAATTCAAAGTCCTGGGCACCGACGGTTTCGGTCGCAGTGACAGCCGTAAAAAGCTGCGTCACTTCTTCGAAGTCGACCGTCATTTCGTGGTGTTGGCAGCCCTGGAAGCCTTGGCTGACCGTGGTGATATCGAACCTAAGGTGGTGGCCGAGGCTATCGTCAAGTTCGGGATCAACCCGGAAAAACTCAACCCACTGGACTGCTGAGGAGACAATCTGTGAGCGAACTCATTCGAGTACCTGACATCGGCAGCGGTGAAGGTGAAGTAATCGAACTTTTTGTGAAGGTCGGCGACCGTATCGAAGCCGACCAGAGCATCCTGACGCTTGAGTCGGACAAGGCGAGCATGGAGATTCCTGCTCCCAAGGCCGGCGTCGTCAAAAGCCTGAAAGTGAAAATAGGCGATCGCCTGAAAGAAGGCGACGAACTGCTGGAGCTGGAAGTCGAAGGTGCCGCTGCTGCGGCCCCTGCGCCAGCCGCTGCACCGGCCGCCAAAGCTGAAGCGGCACCAGCGGCAGCACCTGCCGCCGCTGCACCTGCTCCAGCCGCCGCGCCGGCTGCTGCAACAACCCAGCAAGTTCACGTGCCGGACATCGGTTCGTCGGGCAAAGCCCAGATCATCGAGATCCAGGTCAAGGTCGGCGACACCGTCGAAGCTGATCAATCTTTGATCACCCTCGAATCCGACAAGGCAAGCATGGAAATCCCATCGCCTGCCGCTGGCGTGGTCGAAAGCATCAGCGTCAAGTTGAACGACGAAGTCGGCACCGGCGACCTGATCCTGGCGTTGAAAGTGGCGGGTGCTGCGGCCCCTGCTGCTGCCGCGCCGGCTCAGGCGGCTGCTCCGGCCGCCGCCGCTGCTCCAGCGCCAGCCGCTGCGGCTCCGGCTGCACCAGTTGCCGACACTGTTCAGGACATTCACGTCCCGGACATCGGCTCGTCGGGCAAGGCCAAGATCATCGAAGTACTGGTCAAGGCTGGCGACACCGTCACCGCCGACCAGTCGCTGATCACCCTGGAGTCCGACAAGGCGAGCATGGAAATTCCATCGCCTGCCGCTGGCGTGGTGGAAAGCGTTTCCATCAAGCTGGATGACGAAGTCGGTACCGGCGACCTGATTCTGAAGCTGAAAGTCAAAGGCGTTGCCCCGGCCGCTGCTCCAGCACCTGCCGCCGCAACCCCAAGCGCTCCAGCTCCAGCCGCTGCTGCACCGGCTGCCGCACCGGCTCCGGCAGCTCCAGCCGCTGCTGCACCGGCTGCCGCACCGGCTCCGGCAGCGCCTGCCGCTGCTCCAGCCAAGCCAGGCGCCAAGGTTCACGCCGGCCCGGCTGTTCGCCAACTGGCCCGTGAATTCGGCGTCGAACTGAGCGCGGTCGGCGCAAGTGGCCCTCACGGTCGCATCCTCAAAGAAGACGTGCAGGTTTACGTCAAAGCCATGATGCAGAAGGCCAAGGAAGCACCGGCCGCTGCTGGCGGCGCAACCGGCGGCTCGGGCATCCCGCCGATTCCGGTCGTGGACTTCAGCCGCTTCGGTGAAACCGAAGAAGTGCCGATGACTCGCCTGATGCAAATCGGCGCGTCGAGCCTGCATCGCAGCTGGTTGAACATCCCGCACGTGACTCAGTTCGATTCGGCTGATATCACCGACCTGGAAGCGTTCCGTATCGCGCAGAAAGCCGTTGCAGAGAAGGCTGGCGTCAAGCTGACCATCCTGCCGCTGCTGCTCAAGTCGTGCGCGCACCTGCTCAAGGAACTGCCGGACTTCAACAGTTCGCTGGCACCAAGCGGCAAAGCGATCATCCGCAAGAAGTACGTGAACATCGGCTTCGCGGTCGACACTCCGGATGGCCTGCTGGTACCGGTCATCAAGAACGTCGACCAGAAAAGCCTGTTGCAACTGGCAGCCGAAGCCGCTGTGCTGGCCGCCAAGGCCCGCGACAAGAAGCTCACCGCTGACGACATGCAAGGCGCCTGCTTCACCATTTCCAGCCTCGGCCACATTGGCGGCACCGGCTTCACGCCGATCGTCAACGCGCCGGAAGTGGCGATCCTCGGTGTTTCCAAAGCCACCATCCAGCCAGTCTGGGACGGCAAAGCCTTCCAGCCGAAACTGATGCTGCCTCTGTCGCTGTCCTACGATCACCGTGTGATCAACGGTGCCGCTGCTGCACGCTTCACCAAGCGTCTGAGCGATCTGCTGGCGGACATCCGCACCATCCTGCTGTAACAAACACCGACGGTCCTCCTTCACCGGAGGGCCTGTCGCGCTCCACGATTTCCGAGCGCCACGCTCGTACCTCAACCCCGCCAATTTGGCGGGGCTTTTTTTGCCTTGAAAAAAGTGCCTGGCACCTTCCTACAGTCACGGCTGACTTCGCCCACAACTTGAGTCCACTTCGGCTCGATATTTTTTGCGAGCCAATAACTAGGCTTAGTTCCATAAAGTTCAACATGAACTTTGACACCTTAAATAGCTTAGTTAGCACTACTTCGAACGGATTCGAATATGTTCAAACCGACTGTCGGCCCGATTATTGGCCACACCACAACTAATCACGCGCGCGTTTTCTTGCGTGGCAACATTCAAGATGACGCCTTGGTATTTGCCGGCATCCGTTATCGCCGATCGGGTGAAGAACGCTGGACTAAAGGCGTGTTTGCCAAACTGTCGATCTTGCGGGATATGACCGATGTCATTGCGCTAAATCACCTGAATGAAGATACCGAGTACGAATACCAGGCGGGTTGGTTCAGCCCCATGAGCCCGGTGCACACCGTGGAAACGGTGCAGGAACTGCCGCTGCAATGGCCGCGGGAGATTTATCGTTTTCGCACCCATTCCAGCAAAGCCACGCGACCCCGTGCCTACATTGTCGGGTCGTGCCGTTATTTGCGCATGACCGCAGGCATCGCGTCGGCCCCGCATCTCGGCGACCGGATTTTCGCTTCGATCACACAGCTGGCGAAACAGGCCAACCCACCGATCAGCGCCACGCTGATGACCGGCGACCAGATCTATGTCGATGATTTGAACCTCATTGCGCCCGACCGGGAATATAAGGAGATTCTCAGTAAGTATCGCGCAGCTTTTTCGCAGCCCAATATCAGCGAGTTGATGTCTGGAACGCCGACTTACATGATCCTCGACGACCATGAGATCGAAGATAACTGGCCGGCCAATAAAAGTAAGAACGACGATTACTTGTATAAAAATGCCATCGCTGCGTATGAGCTCTATCAAGCCAGCCACAGTCCGGCGCATGAACGACTGGCCGACGGAAAAATAAGTCGCCAGGCGCAACAGTATTGGTATCAGTTTGCCGAGGGCGATATCGCATGGTTTGTCACTGATAGTCGAACCCGCCGTAATCTGTCTGCCAATGATCGACGCATCCTCGACGACGAACAGGAGCAAGCGTTGCTCAAATGGCTGATCCATAGCCCGGCGCGGGTCAAATTCGTGGTCACCAGCGTGATGATCTACCCCGACCGCAAAAAACTCGGCGACGATGCCTGGAAGGCGTTCCCGGAACAACGCCTGCGGCTGCTGGAGACGATTCGTACACAACGCATCCGCAATGTCGTCTTCGTTTCCGGCGATGTGCATGGCTCCCTGACCAGTCGTCTGACCCACAGCGAGGATTCGGACTTCGAGGTGCATACCGTCGTGTCATCGCCGCTGTGCAACAGCAAGCTGCTGCCATATGCCAGCGAATCGACCTTCATCCTCGACCAGCCACTGGCGCGAACGGCGGCTGGCGAGTATCGGCATGAGCTGACGAGCAAGGTGGTGAGCCAGGATAATTTTGCGCATCTGGTGGTTGAGGCGCAGCAGATCCGCGTCAACTACCACGACCGGGATGGCCAACTTTTGCAGTCGATCAACATTCCGTTACGTTAAAAATCAAAAGATCGCAGCCTTCGGCAGCTCCTACGCGCCTGTGGGCGCTGCCGAAGGCTGCGATCTTTTCGCTCCAATGCATTACTTTTCGGCCATGCGCTGGAGAAATCCTTCTTCCTGCCGACATATTCTTATAGCACTTGGCCTTCATGTCTCTTGTCAGTCGGTGCCGCAATGATGCAACCTTGCCGCAGGCAACAGTTAAGAGGGCGAGAGCCCGGCGCGATCAGCATATTCGAAGCGAGTTTCCCTCCATGAAAAGCCAACCCGATGCCGCCAGCCGTATGGTGGCCGAGGTAGTGACGCAGTTGCCTGTGCCCTCGCGGCTCGGCATGCTGCGTTTCGAACGGCTGAATGAAGCGAGCTGGGCGCTATTGTTTCTCGATCCCAATTGCGAACGACAGTTCGGCCTGCCGGCGGTGGAACTCTGTGCCCTGGTCGGCTCGCCTTACGCCAGCCTGATGGAGCCCGAAGCGCGCTATCAACTGCATGACGCGATCCAACTGCAACTCGCCGCAAGTCCGCATTACCTGATCCGCTACACCCTGCACACCGCCGCCGGCACCTTGAGCCTGCTGGAACTGGGCGAAGCCTACAAACAACACAATCGACACCTGCTGCGCGGCTACCTGCTGGTGGTCGACGGCCTGTTCGACGGTGAACCGCTGCTGCCGGCCCTCGACCTGGAAACCCAGAACTCGCGCCTGCAAATCGCCCTGGAACTCAATCAGCGAGCCCAGCAGGAACAATTGCAGCACCTGGACCGGGTGCGCGCCCAGCAGGATTTGATTCTGCTGCTGACCCGCCAGCGCTACAGCACCGGCAACTCCCTGCAAGAAGCCGCCGAACTGATCACCCGCTGCGCCTGCGATATCTACCAAATCGACTGCGCCAGCCTGTGGAACCTCGAAGGCTCAACCCTGGTGCCGATCTCGGCGTATCACCGCGCCACTCAGGAATACCTGATGCCGGAGCCGATCGACGCCAGCAGTTTTCCCGATTACCTGGACGCGTTGCACACCAGCCGCGCCATTGACGCGCACAACGCCATCCGCGACCCGCGTACCCGGGACATGGCCGAGAGCCTGCGCCCGCGTGACGTCAACGCCATGCTCGACGCGAGTATTCGCGTCGACGGCCAAGTAGTCGGCGTGTTGTGCCTGGAACAGACCGGGGCGACCCGCGCCTGGCAATCGGACGAAATCGCTTTCGCCGGTGAGCTGGCGGACCAGTTTGCCCAAGTCATCAACAACCATAACCGCCGCACCGCCACCAGCGCCCTGCACCTGTTCCAGCGTGCAGTGGAGCAAAGCGCCAACGCCTTTCTGCTGGTCAATTGCGACGGTGTGGTCGAATACGTCAACCCGAGCTTCACCGCGATCACCCAATACAGCACCGAAGAAGTCCACGGCCAGCGGCTGTCGGAACTGCCGGCGCTGGAAAACCTCAGCGAACTGCTGTTCGACGCGCCCTCGGCGCTGGCCAAGAGCAACAGTTGGCAGGGCGAATTCAAGAGCCGCCGCAAAAACCTTGAACCCTACTGGGGCCAGTTGTCGATCTCCAAGGTTTACGGCGACAACCGCGAGCTGACGCATTACATCGGCATTTACGAAGACATCACCCAGACCAAACTCGCGCAACAGCGCATCGAGCGCCTGGCCTACACCGACAACCTGACCAACCTCGGCAACCGCCCGGCGTTTATCCGCAACCTGGACGAACGCTTTGCCCGGGACACCGATACGCCGATCAGCCTGTTGCTGGTGGACATCGATAACTTCAAGCGGATCAACGACAGCCTCGGTCACCAGACCGGCGACAAACTGCTGATCAGCCTGGCCCGGCGCCTGCGCAACAGCCTGAGCCCTAGCGGCAGCCTGGCACGTTTCGCCAGTAACGAATTCGCCGTGCTGCTGGACAACACCGACCTTTCGGCCGGGCAGCAAGTCGCCAACCAATTGCTGGCGACCCTCGACAAGCCGATGTTCGTCGACAACCAGTTGATCAGCGTCACCGGCTCTGTGGGTCTGGCCTGCGCGCCGCTGCATGGCCGCGATCCGCAGACGCTGATGCGCAACGCCGGTCTGGCGCTGCACAAGGCCAAGGCCAACGGCAAGCATCAGGTTCAGGTGTTCACCGAAGCGCTTAACGCTGAAGCCAGCTACAAACTGTTCGTCGAGAACAACCTGCGCCGCGCCCTGACCCAGAACGAACTGGACGTGTTCTACCAGCCCAAGCTGTGCCTGCGCAGCGGTCGCCTGCTGGGGATGGAAGCGTTGCTGCGCTGGAATCATCCAGAAAAAGGCATGATCCGCCCGGATCAGTTCATCAGCGTCGCCGAAGAAACCGGCCTGATCATTCCGATCGGCAAATGGATCGCGCGTCAGGCCTGTCGCAAGAGCAAGGAACTGACCGCCGCCGGCTTGGGCAACCTGCAAGTGGCGATCAACCTGTCGCCCAAGCAGTTTTCCGACCCGGACCTGGTGGCGTCCATCGCCAGCATTCTCAAGGAAGAAGCGCTGCCGTCGAACCTGCTGGAGCTGGAGCTGACCGAAGGCCTGCTGCTGGAAGCCACCGAAGACACGCACTTGCAGCTCGACCAGCTCAAACGCCTGGGCCTGACCCTGGCCATGGACGACTTCGGCACCGGCTACTCGTCGCTGAGTTATTTGAAAAAATTCCCGATCGACATCATCAAGATCGACCGCAGCTTCATCCACGAAATCCCGGATAACCAGGACGACATGGAAATCACCTCCGCCGTGATCGCCATGGCCCATAACCTGAAACTCAAGGTCGTGGCGGAAGGCATCGAGACGGCTGAACAGTTGGCGTTTCTGCGCCGCCATCGTTGCGACGTCGGCCAGGGCTACCTGTTCGACCGCCCTATCCCCGGCTCCGAGCTGATCGAAAAGCTCAAACGCTACCCGCGCGGCCCGATTGCCTGACAGCACTTTTCAGTTAATCCACAAAACCCTGTGGGAGCGGGCTTGCTCGCGAATAGGCCGTCACATCCAACATCAATGTCGAATGACACACCGCCTTCGCGAGCAAGCCCGCTCCCACATGGGTAGTGCGTAACTGGCCGGCATTGGGCAAACTGCGTGTCTGACAATTTACATTCAACCTGACTGAGGGGACTGATGATGGTCTTGCGCTCGGAAATTCTGGTGAACAAAAACGTGCTCCCAACTAAAGAACAAGCCCTGCCCGGCCGTGAAACGCCGATGAACCTGCCGGAAAAACACTTCGTCCACGACGCGCCGCTGCTGGGCCCGTTCGCCATGGACGTGGATTTCGCGATCTTCGGCCTGGGCTGCTTCTGGGGTGCGGAACGCAAGTTCTGGCAGCGCGAAGGCGTGGTCAGCACGGTAGTGGGTTACGCTGGCGGCTTTACGCCGAACCCGACGTACGAAGAAGTCTGCTCCGGCCTGACGGGCCACAGCGAAGTGGTACTGGTGGTCTACGAACCAGCCAAAGTCAGCTACGACGAGCTGCTGAAGATGTTCTGGGAACTGCACAACCCAACCCAGGGCATGCGCCAGGGCAACGACATCGGCACCCAATACCGCTCGGTGATCTACGCCACCAACCCGACTCAACTGGCTGCCGCCAAACACAGCGAGCAAGTGTTCCAGGCCGAGTTGACCAAGGCTGGCAAAGGCACCATCACCACCGAAATCGACGAAGCCCCAACGGTTTACTTCGCCGAGGCCTATCACCAGCAATACCTGGCGAAAAACCCTGAAGGGTATTGCGGGATTGGCGGTACGGGCGTGGTTTGCCCGATCTGATGCCATAAAGCAAAAGATCGCAGCCTCGTTTCACTCGACAGCTCCTACAGGTTTACGTATCCCCTTGTAGGAGCTGTCGAGTGAAACGAGGCTGCGATCTTTTGATCTTGCCTATCGATTGACCTTATTCGGCAATCAACCAATCCATCTGCCACCCACCCTGGGTCTGCCCAAGCTTCTTGGACAACCACGGCAGCAACTCACGCAATTCCTCTTCCAGCCCCCACGGCGGATTCGCAATCGCCAACCCCGAGCCGTTCAGGCTGTTCGGCGTATCCAGCGGATGCACCAACAACTCCACGCGCAACAACTTCGGCGCGCCAGAGCCGGCCAGATCCTGATAAAAACGACGCAGCATTCGCTGGTCCTTCACCGGATACCAGATCGCCGCCACCGTCTGACGCATCCGGCCAATGGCCTCTTTCAGCGACGCCGCGCAGCGCTGCATCTCATCGAGCTGCTCGAACGGCGGATCAATCAACATCACCGCGCGCTTCTCCTGCACCGGCAACATCGCCCGCGGCACATGCCAGCCCTCGCCCAGATGAACCTTCACCCGACGATCACCGGCCATGTTGTCCTTGAGCAGCAAGCCGTCCTCGGGATGCTTTTCGTTGAGCATCACCCGATCCTGCGGCCGCGTCAGACGCCGCGCCAACTCCGGCGACCCCGGGTAATAGCGCAACTGGCCATCCGGGTTCATGTCGTGCAACACCTTCATGTAATCGGCGGTCAACGCCGGCAAATCCGGCTGATCCCACAACCGCGCGATCCCTTCCAGGTACTCACCGGTACGGCTCGCCTGATCACCCTGCAGGTCATACAGACCAATACCGGCGTGAGTGTCGAGATAGGCAAACGGCTGCTCCTTGCGCGACATCAGGGCGATGAGGCGGGTCAAAGTCAGGTGTTTGAACACATCGGCGTGATTGCCGGCATGGAAGGCGTGACGATAATTCATGATTGCTCCTGCGAAGGCCGGGAAGTTTACCTTGTACGGGGCTGGACGTCAGGGGTTGGTGGCTGAGCGGCTATGTCAGGCAACCACACGCCCCCGTAGGAGCTGCCGAAGGCTGCGATCTTTTGATCTTGCTTGGCATTTGCGGCAACTGAACCATCCACCCCTCTCCCTAACCCTCTCCCCAAAGGGGCGAGGGGACTGACCGAGTTGTATGGGTGATCTACGGCGACCTGCGACTGCGCGGCGCTCTTGGCTTGGCCAAGCCTGAGTTCACCTTGATCGTTCAGGTCGACGGCAGCCGGAAGATCACCACAATCAGTCCCCTCGCCCCTTTGGGGAGAGGGTTAGGGTGAGGGGTGGATATAAAGCCCTCCTCCTATTCCGGCGACCGAGCCCGCAACCGCCGCCCAATCACATCCAACACATCACACCCATCGCGCAACGGAATGGCGCAGAGCAAGGCAAAGTCACTGAGGATGAAAGATTCACATTCGATTGAGCCGCGCATGGACAGGTTTTCCAGCACCTGAGTAACGGCACGGATTCGGTAGTTGGCAGCGTCATACAAAACATCGAGCGGGGCGTGGGTGTCGACGAATAAGGTGGGCATTTCGCAGCAGTTGCTGGTGAGTGCCATGTAGCGGTTATCGGGGTGGGGGATTGGTTTTTCGTAGGGTGGATCTGGCGTAAGCGTCTTCATCAATTTGAGTCCTAACGTATGGATTGAAGCCGCCAACAATCACTTCCACGCAAATAGGTGGCGGCTGTACGCAGGTGTGGAAGACCGGGACGTTAGGCACCCGGCGCACTCGAAAGCGCCCCGCGCACAGCCACCATAAAACACAGACGATAAAAAACGCCGAACTGGTGACGCTAGACGCGCCTAACGATAGAAGGGCTTCCACGCCCTGTCACTGAATTTGCAGTGACAGACAAGAGACTATCGATGAGACGGCCACAGCACTAGTTCACGGAAGCCGCTACAACTTGAAGGAAACTTCCGACGACCCTGTCCGGAAATTTCGCTCCTCAATCAGAACGCGACATCGATTCTGTCCACCCTGACCTTGACGAATTGCTCATTAAGCGCTGGATAGCCGTAATGGATGTCAAGATCCGTAAAATCGACGAAGGATCGGAAAACACTGCCATCCAAATAACCATATAGAAAGCATGAAAAGCCGTCGTCAATCACTTCAATCAGTGAGCCTGCTCGTTTCTCTGCAACCGCAATAAAGTTATTATCGGAAAAGACTATCTCGAACTCAACTTTATAGGACTCCCCAACCTCGATTTTTTCAGGGCAGTAGCTCGCAAAGCACGCAACTTCCACACCGCTTACAAGCAATATAACTTCCTCCTCAACGAAAGGACCTACTGCCAGAACAATCACAGCATATTTATTTGTCACTCGCCCCTCTAAGAAACGTATAAGAACAGGACAGATTATTTATGCTCAAGGCGAGACAGCAGTAATTACCAGCTTGTAACATCCTCTTGACTGGCTTTATACAGATCGTCATGCCACGCTTCGGACAGCTTGATATGTACATCTTCAAAAAAAGCCTTTGGATCTTTCATTTCACTCCATCCAACAGGAAGCAAAGAATGAGCCTTCGGATCATGATCGAAAATTTCAGAGAAAACACTCGCGCCACCATCTAGAGCCTCACACAGCACATAAAATAAGACGAACTTATGCCGATAACTCAGCCTAGCGAAACGTTTGACAATAAATCGAGATATTAAAAATTCTCTATCCAAAGAGCAGTCAGGATCGTATGCCGACAATTCAACACCAAGGCTCTCCTCGCGATCATAAATATCAAACCCGCCAAGAAAGTGCCCTAGACTTGGATTATATGGAACATCAAGAAATGGATGCATCAGCATTAAATTTTCTCTATCGGATAAAGCGTTATAGGCTGCAACGTCTCAAAGTCGAATTTCATCTCAAAGGCATTCATCTGAGGAATGAAACGGGGATTTTGTGGATCTAAAGGATTGGGCTCATATCCCTGACCTATATTTTCAGCCTCCATTCTTACGACCAAATTTCCTTTACTATCCTCCCCAGTAAAACGAGACATTTTTCTAGTCTCCCGTGTCATCGCTTCATTATAAGAATTCAACTGCGCTCTATAGCTTAGAAACTTAGAGCTTGGAACGGCTCGCCATCTCTTACTTTCGCCATCAGATTCGCAGCTAGTTGTTTGTTGCTGAACAGCAGAACCCGAGCTTTCTGTCCGACTCCTATACGCAGCTCGCACTACAGCAATCCATTTTTTTATAGCGATTAATAACGTCATTCTTAAAAAACCGATAATAACGAAACACAATAAAATACTAAAAAATCAAAGCAAAAAGGTGGCAGATTTATTTGTCGCTATTAACAGTGCAAACAACATCTTCGAAACCGCTAGCAAAAATAAATTCGCCCCCCTATGTTGATTACCTTCATGACAACTGAGAAACGGGATGGATCTATTACTCTCACACCTCCAGCTTTTTTTCAGCGGCATACCCACTAGCTACTATCGTCAAAACAACATTCCACTCACGAGCACAAACGAAGCAATAGTTAAATCCGACTTCCGACGGGTCGATCAAGGCAAGCTCCTGCGACAAAGGAGTTACATCTTTCACAAACATCTCTGATATCTCCACCCCCACTGCCCCAACAGACTTAAAACCTAGAACATTTTCGAAGGTGATTATCCAACGCTCTTCCTGCCAATCCAGAAACTCTATAAAAATTCGCTCCCGCTCACACGTTATTTTTTCAATGGTGCCGTCTGAAACTGGAAATTCTGTCATTTTAAGTACTGAGCAAAAGGCGACAGATTTATTTGTTGCTATTTCCTTGGCTTTGATACCGATTCAAACAATTAATGAGAACCGTCATGAACTGCCTTTGATCTTTAACATCATCATCAAAATACGTGTCCATTTTTGAAAATACCTCATCAAAACTATTTTCCATTTCTAAAAAATAAGACAAGGTTTCGATTAATAAAATACGCTCTTGCTCACTATAGATAAAAAACTCCGGGCGTAGCAACGCGTCGAAAAGTTCGGCGAGTTCTTTGTCATCATTTACATTCTTCGAAACGATAATCTTTTCCCGTCCCAAATCGTGCGTATTTTCAATATCAAAAACAAAAAGCAAACCTCGTATACTCCACAGCGTGTAGGGCCTATTCATCAGTCAAATTCCGTATATGAAGTTTTAGCGTTACCATTTTTATCCAATATAACAACCGCTCTAGTCTGCTCACCATACTGCAACCCGTCCCTTTTAAATCCTTCACCTATTTTTTTACCCATTTCAATAGGTTGTCGTGAAGCATCTATACCACGCTGCCTAAAAATTAACTTCGCGCGTTGTATTGCATTAAATTGATCACGATGACTAAGAAAGCGCGTCGCGGCCGAAGGGATGATGGGCTCGCCTTTTTTCTTTCCTTCCTTGTACCTTTCTATTTCGCCTGTCGTAGGATTTTTGCCTTCCTTCACCCGATCAAGCTGGGATTGTAGGGTTGTTTGTGCTCCATGTTTCTGCTGAAAATGGGCACCCTTAATCGATTCTTCCATGTCCTTCAAGCGCTTATAAAAAACCGACTCTGATAACTCATCAATTCTTGCTCGACGCTGCTCAGCCGTCATTTTCGGCAGCGGCGGTTCGCCGTCATCAACTCTAGGGGCAACAACATCGTCCGTCGAAGAGCAACCCGACTTATTCGCCCCCGGGCAGTTACCGCTCAACCCCAACGGATCAACCCACCCCGTCGGATTCGGCGTGTATTGATACTGGTTGACCCCACCCGCCAACTTGATCGGGTCCGGCGTCAGGTACCGACCTACATCCGGATCATAGTACCGATGCCGGTTGTAATGCAGGCCGCTCTCAGCATCAAAGTACTGCCCCTGAAACCGCAACGGCTGCTCAAGTTGTTCACCCGCGCCGTGCGTTAGGCCAACAACCTTCCCATATGCGTTGTACTTCGCAGCCCAAACAACCTCGCCGCCGAAATCCGTCAACTCCAGCGGTGTGCCGAGGTGATCGAGTTGGTAGTAGAACGGGCAAGCCTTACGCGGGCCTTTGCCGTCGAGCATGGCCAACGGGCGGAAGGTGCCGGGCTCATAAACATAGCTGCGGTAATGTTCGCGGCTGCTTTCGGCAACAACCTGATCGCCCTGCCAGAAGAACTCGGTTGTCCGACCTTCGATGGTTTTGGCGATGCGGCGGCCGAAGGCGTCGTAGCGATAATTCGCACAACGTCCATTCGGCAACGTGACGGCAACCAAGCGGTGTTGGCAGTCGTAGCGGTATTCGGTAACGAGTTTTTGCGCGGTGCCGCGCCGTTCGCGGATGAGGTTGCCGAAGGCGTCGTAGTCGTAATGCCGGTCGCCCTGCATCAGCAGACGATTGCCTTTGACGCTGGCCAAACCGGGACGGTCCTGCATCAGCAGGTTGCCCGCCGGGTCGTGGGCGAAGCTTTCAGGTGGGTCGTCGCGGGTGTGGCGGACGCGGATCAGGCGGTTGAGGGCGTCGTAAACATAACTGCGCTGGCCGTGGCGGGTATCGGCGATGCTGTCGAGATTGCCGTTGGCGCTGTAGGCATAATCGCGGCGATACAGCGGTTGGCGTTGTTGGCTGACAGCATGGGCCTTCAGACGTCCTTGATCGTCGTAGGCATATTCACAGAGAAGCAGGCCTTGTTGGCGCTGTTGCTCACGACCGAAGTGGAACTGGTGGGTGGTAAGTTGCGCGCCATTGAGATCGATGGCGCTGAGTGCGCCGCCCTTGGCGTAGTGGTAATCGAGTTTGCTGTTGTCAGGCAGGCGCAGATGTTTGAGTTGGCCGCAGGCGTCGTAGCCGTAGCGCAAGGTGCCCCAGCCCTGGTGTTCGGTGATGAGGCGGTCTTGTTTGTCGTACGCAAATTCCAGTGGATGGTCGCTGCCATCATCGACGCCGACCAATCGGCCGAGGCTGTCGTAGCGATACTCGACTTTGATGCCGTCGGGCAGGGTTTTGATCAACAGGCGCCCGGCAGGATTCCGCTCATAACCGGTGACAAGTGTCGAGCCGTCATCGCCGAACTCGGTTTTCTGCAGTAACTGACCGTTGAGGTCGTAGGCATACGCCGTGCGCTGGCCGTCGAATCCGGTTTCCTGTCGGATCAATCCGTTCGGCGTGTAGTCCAGCTGATATTTTTCGCCGGACTCGTTTTCGATTTCCGTGAGAAGTAGCTGCGCGTTGTCGTAGCGATACTTGAGCTGGGTGCCATCGGGGTTGATTCGACGGCTGACCAGGTGCAGGTCGTCGGCGTATTCGTAACGGGTAACGTGGCCGAGCTCGTCCTGTTCGGCGGTGATCTGGCTGTAGGCGTTGTAGCTGAAAGCGCGAGTGGCACCTGTAGGAAGCGTCGTCTGGATCAGTCGGCCAATGTCGTCCCACTGGTAGCGAGTGACAGCACCGTGTTCGTCCTGACGGGTAATCCGCCGCCCCATGACGTCGCAGGAAAAACGACGTTTCCCACCGTCCGGCAAGGTCTCTTCAACCAGTTGCCCCAAACCGTTCCAGACGAACAGGTGCCGACTGGTGTCCGGGTAGCGGATCGTCAGTAACTGCCCTTTGGCGTCGTAGTAGTAATGGGTGACCTGTCCGTCCGGGTCGACCGCCTCGGTGACATCACCTTCGGCGTTACGCCGATACGTCCACACCGCGTCGCCGCGAGAGCGCGCGTGCAGGAATCCGTTGCGATACTCGTAGGACGTTGGCTCGTCTTCCGGCGGAATCAGCGCCACTAGGCGTCCGACCTCGTCGTAGCGGTATTCGGTCACCGCGCCGAGCGGATCCTGCTCGGCAATCAAACGTCCTTGTTTGTCGTATGACTTGAGGTGTTCGCCGCCGTCCAGCTCGACTTTGCGCACCAACCGCGCCCGGTCGTCGTGGACATAAACCTCTTCGCTGCCGTCGGTGTTTTTAACGGTGACGCTGCCTTCGTCATCCCAGACGTAACGCGTGTCCATCTGTGAAAACGACGCCCAATGTCGGACACATCGTGCAGCTTTGCCGGATCTTTCCCACTCCCAGAAGAAACTCGCCCCACCGGTGAGTTGCCGCTGCAGGATCACGTGTTGATCGTCGTAGTCGTAGCGCTCGCTTTCACCGGCAGCGTTGATGGCGGCGATCAATTGACCGCGCTCGTCATAGTCGTAACTGACCAGTGTTTGCTCGGTGTACCAAGCCTCATCGAGGGTCTGGGCCGGACGGAAAACCTGGTAATCGACGGCAATCAAATGGCTGCGGGCATAGCGCAACATCAAGGCGCGACCGGCGCCATTGTCGACGCGTTTGATCCGGTCCTGGCGGTCGCGGGTAATGCGCAGACGGTTGTCGTATCCGTCGCTGATCGCTGTCAGAAAACCGTTATGGAAGTGGAAGAAACGGGTTTCTTCGCCGGCCTGGGCGAGGATCAGTTCTTCGGGTTCGTTGCCGAGGTAAATCGCTGCGCGCGAGAGGCTGTTGTGGACCGCCGGACGTTCGGTGTTCGGTAATGGGAACGTGGTGCGACGGTTTTCGTGGTCGATCCAGATGACGCTTTCGCCATCGATTTCCAGGCGATGGGCGAAGGTGTGACTCCAGCCGAAACCAAGGCCACTGTCGATTTCGGCGGCGCTGGTGCGGTAGAGCCGGGTGAAGTCGAACGGCAGAATTCCGTCGAGGGAACCATCGGTGAGGGTCAGCAGTTCTTCGCCGGTGACCATCGAGACCGGGCAGTTGTTGGTGCACGTCAGCGGGACACAATCGGCGCTGTCGCCGTTGGGGTTTTTCGCTTGGTCGGGGGCGTCGTCCGGGTGTTCATCTTTCTTCAGCGAAGTGTTGCGACGTGCACTCCAGTTCAGTTGCATGCGACCTTTTTTCATGCCCGCCGCGATGCCTCGGGCGGCGACTTTTTTGTAGCGGTCGACGTAGCTGATGAAGGTGTTGATGATCGTGAAAATTGCCTTGGCCAGACGCAGCACGGCGTTGAGTAACTGCGCGCCCCGATCGGCCAGACGCATCGTCAGATAAGCAATACCGGCCCCAGCGGCGGCGAAGGTCAGGACGACACCAATCAGGATGTCGATCAACAGCTGCACCACGACCATCGAGACGGCTTCGGCGGTTTTGCCGGCAATTTCACCCGGTGGCAGCATGTCCAACCAGAGGCTGGCACTGCGCAACAGCAGGCACAGAGCAGCTTCATCACTGGCCAGTAGCTGGGCTTTTTCCATGATGTCCGGGGCGGTTGTCGCGAGATCTTGCAGCGCTGCGGCGCTCTCGCCCAGCCTCTCCGTGAACTGCCCGGGGTCCTTGAGAATGTCCGAAAGCAGGCTGATGCCGTCCCACACGCCCTCAATGGCCGCCCAACTGCCCGCGAGCATTCCATTGCCTACAGCGGCCGAAGAAGATTCCGACCACTTCGGTTTAAACGTCTGCCACTCATCGCGCAGCCATTTCTCAAGCTCCTTCGTCAAACCGTCGTAGGAAGAGAAAAGGTCATCAACTTGCTGCGCTGTCACTTCGTTATGAACATGAATACGGTAGAACTTGCCCTCCTCGCCCCTGAACGTCCCTTTGCCATTTTCATCAAGCGTGACTTGCGTTATCTCCCCACTCTTAGCCGCAATCACATCGACCTGAATATTCCCCACGGGGATGTCATAAACCGATTCAAACTTGCTCTCGATCTCCAGCAGCCCACCCTTCGGGCACTGCACGACGGTGGAGGAAAAATCGTCATCGCCAGTGCTCACGACGGTGCTGGAATTTCCGAACCGAATGACCCGCTCCATTCCCATCAACGAAGGCAGATCAGCGGCGTGACTGGCCTTGTCTGCCGTACGGCTCAACCAGTGCTTCAACTGTTCACGGTAGAGAGAAAGGGTGTCCGGAAAACTGTCGAGCTCCTGCTCGATGCGCACAATCTGATCCATCAGTTCAGCTCCGCCATCAGGTAATCCGCCAAGGCCTGTTTCGGTGCCTGGGGCAAGTCCTGCGCTTCAAGAAAACTCGCGACCTTGCGTCGCAAAACGTTGTCGGGAAAAGCCTCGAACAGGTCCGGACGGTCCTCGCTCAGCCACTTCAACAGGTTGTTGATTCGGGTGACGGCGGACTGCGCGGCGAGTTCTTCCAGCAATGTCTCGGGGACGTTCCACCACGGGAAAACCTGTGAACTTTTCAGCGCACGACCACCGATTTCGAGCGCCTGGCCATTGATCAGGCAGCGCCCGATGACCGGGAGCAGTTGCATGGTATCGACCGCGGTGGATTGCAGCATCGGCAGCAGATAACGCCCGTCCCAGAAGCGGAAAAACACCTTGTTGTCATTGGGCAGCACGGCTTGTGTGAGGCTGCGTAAGTGATCGACCACTGCTTCGAGACTTGCCGACGAAATCGCCAGCCAACCCCAGTCGCGAGACTCGGTGGTGGCGACCCACTCCAGAAACTCACCGTCCGCGCCGACGATTCCCACAAAAGGCATGACCGCTTCCCACTCGGCGTAGGCGGTGTCGGCCCAAATCGGGGTCGGTGCTTGAGCAGTGATCGAACGTTGCCAGGCCTTGAACGGCTCCGCCGCGCTGGCATTGCTGAAGATCGCGAACAGTTGTTCCGACGGTTTCAGCGGTAGCTGTTCCAACCAAACGTGGGGCGGCAAGTGATCAGGCTGCACAGACACCGTCCTTGCAGCGCTCACACTCTTCGCAGAATGGCGCATCACCTTTGAGACTCAGAATCTGCGCTGCACTCAGCAGTGCCGCCGGGGCCGCTGCGAGTTTCAACGGCACATCCGGCGAACTCGCCACGGCGGCCATCGCGGCCATCGGCGCACCACCGACCACAATCGGCACACTGCTGAAAATCCCGCCCGGACCAATATTGATCCACTGCCCGCCGGCCTGAATGGTCGCGCTGGCGCCACCATCAATGACCACTTGCTGGCCAGCGCTGACATGGAATTGCTGGCTGGCGCTCAGGGCCTGACTGGTCACACGAATGTGCCGGTCGCCGGTCACCAGCAGGTGATCGTCCTGCCTGATTTCGGTCTGCCGCTGGCCGTGGGTGATGCGTTGCTCGTCGGCCTTCAACTCATGCCGTGCGGTACCGGTGACGACGATGCTGCGGGCGTTATCCACCTGCACTTGTTGATCATTCAGTACGTGCTGGGTCCAGTTTCGCTGGGCCCGCAGGTAAATTTCCTCGGCACCCTTGCGATCCTCGATGCGCAATTCGTTGTAACCACCGCCGCCGGGACTGCTCTGGCTGCGGAAAATGCTGCGGGTCTTGTCGGCGGGCAGATCCAGCGGCACAGGGGTCGCGGCGTTCGGCAGGCAGCCCATCACCAGCGGTTTGTCGGCATCGGCGTCGATGAAACCCACCAGCACTTCCATGCCGACTCGCGGAATCAATACGCTGCCGTAATGATCGTGCGCCCAACCGGTGGCAACGCGCAGCCAGCAACTGGAATGCTCGTTGAGTTGGCCGTCGCGATCCCAGGCGAGCTGGACTTTGACCCGGCCAAATTCATCGCAATGGATTTCGCTGTCGGTCGGGCCGGTGACCACGGCAGGTTGGTAGCCGAGCATGCGCGGCTTGTCCGGGCCCAAGGGCGGACGAAACGAAACGTCCCACGGCGTGGCGAGAAAGGTATTGCGGTAGCCCTGGAATTCACCGTCGTCGGTCACGGACTCTTCCAGCACTTGCGGCTGACGTCCATGGTGTTCGATCGCGGTGATCAGCCACAGGTCATTCCATGCGTGGCGCGGATGCTCGGCCAGTTGCAGGAAATGTCCGCTGACCAAGACGGATTGATCGCTACGCCCTTCCGCCTGACGGTAATCCGCGCCGTGACGCTCAAGCGTTCGCTGGGTCAGCTGCTTGCCGGCCTCGCGGTCAGTGAATTGACCGGGAAAGTGGTAATCCTCCAGCACCGGTCGTTGTTCGTTATCCAGACGACTTTCGAGTTGCAGGCGGGGTTTGTGAAAGTCGTAGTCCCGGCGTGTAACCGCTGTAGTCCGGGTTTCCAGACGCACGTTGAAACGCTTGATCGCCGGAGCACTCGCGGCCATGCCGCTGCCCGGCAAATACAGCGTGGGCTCGGGCAGACGCGGAAAAACCGTCTGGTCGTCGCCGAACACCAATAGATGCCCATCGGGGCTGTGCTGGAAATGGAAGTGAATGCCGATCTCGGCGCACAGACGTTGAATGAACGCCAGATCGCTTTCCGCGTATTGCACGCAGTACTCGCGAGGCGCGTAGTCGCTGCCGAGTTGAAACTCGAAGGCATCGCGATGGATGCCGTGATCCTTGAGGACCTGCGCAATGATCGCCGGCACGCTTTGATGCTGGAAAATCCGCTGATTGATGCGCTGACGGAGGTACGCCAGACGCGGGACCAGGCTGACTTGATAGCGTGTCAGACGTTTACCGGAATCCCCTTGGCCAACGCGATAAATCTGACCGTGAATGCCGGAACCTTGCCCATCGAAACTCAGAAACGCCTGACGGTGCAGGAGGTTTTCAAGGTCGAGGTCGGGCCGTTCGCTGACCAGTTCCAGGTCGAAACGGAAGGGTTGGCTGATGGCTTCTTTGCCCGTGAACTCAAGGACCTTGAGCTCATTCTGGACGCCGTCGAGGGTCAACGTGAAACGCGGTTGATTGGCAGGCGCGAACATCCGATGTGTCTCTGCAGAATGAAGGCGGGCGATTCTGCATGAGCGACAAGGGGGGTTGAACGGAGGTCAGGAAAATCAGATTTTCCCTACATTTTTAGAGATTTGTCCTTCAAGAATCAGTGTGTTTGGCTACAGACATCTCCTTCAAAACCAACACCAACCCTTTGTGGGAGCGGGCGTGCTCGCGAACGCGGATTAACATTCAACATGGATGCAAGTTGACCCGACACCTTCGCGAGCAAGCCCGCTCCCACAAGGGATCTTCAACACCTCGGGCCTGCAGCAAGCCAAAAAAACGGCCCGCCTCCTACAGGAGACGGGCCGTTTTCATGTCAGCGAAGTATCAGAGCTCAGCTCTTCCCCATCACTTGTTCAAACGGAAATCCGCTTCGGCCGCAGCAAAGCGCACCAGCATGCCTTTGGTCGGCGTACCCAGTTTGCTGACGATGTAGATCGCCAGGCTGGCGAAGATGAAGCCCGGGATAATTTCGTACAGACCCAGCAGCTCGAAGTGCTTCCACACGATCACGGTGATTGCCCCCACCAGGATGCCGGCCAGTGCGCCGTTACGGGTCATGTCTTTCCAGATCACCGAGATCAGCACAACTGGACCGAACGCTGCACCGAAACCAGCCCAGGCGTAGCTGACCAGGCCCAATACACGGTTTTCCGGGTTAGCGGCCAACGCGATGGCGATCAGGGCCACCAGCAACACCATGGCGCGGCCAACCCAGACCAGCTCGACCTGGGAAGCGCTTTTACGCAGGAAGGTTTTATAGAAGTCTTCGGTCAGGGCGCTGGAACACACCAGCAGTTGACAGCTCAGGGTGCTCATCACCGCCGCCAGAATCGCCGACAGCAACACACCGGCAATCCATGGATTGAAGAGGATTTTCGCCAGTTCGATAAACACGCGCTCGTGGTTTTCGGTCACAGGCGCGGCCAGGTCAGGGTTGGCCGAGAAGTAGGCGATACCGAAAAAGCCTACAGCGACGGTGCCGCCCAGGCACAGGATCATCCAGGTCATGGAGATGCGACGGGCGTTGGCAATCGACTTGACCGAATCCGCCGCCATGAAACGCGCCAGGATGTGCGGCTGACCGAAGTAACCCAGGCCCCAGCCCATCAGCGAGATGATGCCGATGAAGGTGGTGTTTTTCAGCATGTCGAAGTTGCTTGGATCTTGCGCTTCGATGGCCAGGAACGTGGTGTCGATGCCACCGGTGGCCAATAGCACGATGATCGGCGTCAGCAGCAGGGCGAAGATCATCAGGGTTGCTTGTACGGTGTCAGTCCAGCTCACCGCCAGGAAACCACCGACGAAGGTGTAGGCAATCGTCGCCGCAGCGCCGGCCCACAGCGCCGTTTCGTACGACATGCCGAAGGTGCTTTCGAACAGACGGGCACCGGCCACGATGCCGGAAGCGCAGTAAATGGTGAAGAACACCAGAATCACGACCGCAGAGATGATCCGCAGCAGACCGCTTTTGTCTTCGAAACGGCTGGAGAAGTAGTCCGGCAGGGTCAACGCATCGCCGTTGTGCTCGGTTTGTACACGCAGGCGGCCGGCCACGAACAGCCAGTTCAGGTAGGCACCGATGATCAGGCCAATGGCGATCCAGCTTTCGGAAAGGCCGGACATGTAGATCGCGCCAGGCAAGCCCATCAACAACCAGCCGCTCATGTCGGAAGCGCCGGCGGACAATGCCGTCACCACGCTACCCAGGCTGCGACCGCCGAGGATGTAATCGGAAAGGTTGTTGGTGGAGCGATAGGCCATGAAGCCGATCAGCACCATTGCTGCGATGTAGATCACGAACGTGATCAGGGTTGGATTACTTACGCTCATTCGAGTGATGCCCTGGCTTTGTTTTTATGTAGCGGCAAAGTGTGAAACGCCGACAAACGACAACATTTGTTCAGACGATTTCCAGCCCCGCGCATTTATGACTGATGTTTCCCCAGGAAAGCCATCAGCCGGCACACCTGTCTTTTTTGACCGGTTGCACCTTGGGCGCGAATCCTATTCAACAATCCAAATAAGGTGCAACCCATTTCTTGAGAATTAGTTGCACCTAGTCGGATAATCGTAAAAAAGCCGTGTTTTTGCTTCCTTTTAGGGCAGTCCGGGCCGTTTGCTAGAAGTAAAAGCACCAAGCAAGAGCGGTACGTTCGTACCGGAATTTAATTCCTGACGAGCTGCTTATTATTCCGACAAAAAAAGGGTTGCACCCGGTTGCACCTCCGTCAGCGCACAGCTAATCTTGCGGCCAGCTGATGCCACGCGGTCGTGGCAAACATGAGGATAAAAATATGGCTACCACCACCCTTGGGGTCAAACTTGACGACCCGACCCGCGAGCGCCTCAAGGCCGCCGCAACCTCGATTGATCGCACGCCGCACTGGCTGATCAAGCAGGCAATTTTCAATTACCTGGAAAAACTCGAGGGTGGTGCAACCCTGACCGAGCTGAGCGGTTTGACCGGCAAAGACGCCGACGACGCTGGCGAGGTCCATGCCGACCCTGCACACCAGTGCTTCCTGGAGTTCGCCGAAAGCATCCTGCCGCAATCGGTCCTGCGCGCCTCGATCACCTCGGCTTACCGTCGGCCTGAGCCGGAAGTGGTGCCGATGCTGATCGAACAGGCGCGCTTGCCTGCGGCGATGGCCGAAGCCACCAACAAGCTCGCGTCGTCGATTGCCGACAAACTGCGTAATCAGAAAAGCGCCGGTGGCCGTGCCGGGATTGTTCAGGGCCTGTTGCAGGAGTTTTCCCTGTCGTCCCAGGAAGGCGTAGCCCTGATGTGCCTGGCCGAAGCGCTGTTGCGCATCCCGGACAAAGGCACCCGTGACGCGCTGATCCGCGACAAGATCAGCACCGGCAACTGGCATCCGCACTTGGGCAACAGCCCATCACTGTTCGTCAACGCCGCAACCTGGGGCTTGTTGCTGACCGGCAAACTGGTCGCGACCCACAACGAAACCGGCCTGACGTCGTCCCTGAGCCGCATCATCGGCAAGAGCGGCGAGCCGATGATCCGCAAGGGCGTCGACATGGCCATGCGCCTGATGGGCGAGCAGTTCGTCACCGGCGAAACCATCGCCGAAGCCTTGGCCAATGCGAGCAAGTTCGAATCCAAGGGCTTCCGTTATTCCTACGACATGCTCGGTGAAGCGGCACTCACTGAGCACGATGCACAGAAGTACCTGGCCTCGTACGAGCAAGCCATCCACTCGATCGGCAAAGCCTCCCACGGTCGTGGGATTTATGAAGGCCCGGGCATTTCCATCAAGCTCTCGGCACTGCACCCGCGTTACAGCCGCGCGCAGTACGAGCGTGTGATGGACGAGTTGTACCCGCGCCTGTTGTCGCTGACCTTGCTGGCCAAGCAGTACGACATCGGCCTGAACATCGACGCCGAAGAAGCCGACCGCCTCGAGCTGTCGCTGGATCTGCTCGAACGCTTGTGCTTCGAGCCGCAACTGACCGGCTGGAACGGCATCGGTTTCGTGATCCAGGCTTATCAAAAGCGTTGCCCGTACGTGATCGACTACGTGATCGACCTGGCGCGCCGCAGCCGTCATCGCCTGATGATCCGCCTGGTGAAAGGCGCGTACTGGGACAGCGAAATCAAACGCGCCCAGGTCGAAGGTCTGGAAGGCTATCCGGTCTACACCCGCAAGGTGTACACCGACGTTTCCTACATCGCGTGTGCTAGAAAACTGCTGTCGGTGCCGGAAGTTATCTACCCGCAATTCGCGACGCACAACGCCCACACCCTGTCGGCCATTTACCACATCGCCGGTCAGAACTATTACCCCGGTCAGTACGAGTTCCAGTGCCTCCACGGCATGGGTGAACCGCTGTACGAACAGGTTGTAGGCAAAGTTTCCGATGGCAAATTGAATCGTCCGTGCCGCGTGTACGCACCGGTCGGGACTCACGAAACACTGTTGGCATACCTGGTGCGTCGTCTGCTGGAAAACGGTGCGAACACTTCGTTCGTTAACCAGATTGCCGATCAGTCGATCTCGATCCAGGCGCTGGTGGCCGATCCGGTGGCCAGCATCGAGCGCATGGCGACGACGGAAGGCGGTTTCGGCCTGCCGCACCCGCGTATCCCGCTGCCTCGCGATCTTTATGGTGCCGAGCGCGCCAACTCCAGCGGCATCGACATGGCCAACGAACATCGTCTGGCGTCGCTGTCCTGCGCCTTGCTGGCCACCGCTCACAACCACTGGAAAGCCGCGCCGATGCTCGGTTGCGCTTCCAGCACTGAAACCCCGGCGCCGGTGCTGAACCCGTCCGATCTGCGTGACGTGGTCGGTCATGTCCAGGAAGCGACCGTCGAAGACGTCGACAACGCAATCCAGTGCGCCCTGAACGCCGGGCCAATCTGGCAGGCCACCCCGCCCGCCGAGCGCGCCGCGATCCTGGAACGTGCCGCCGATTTGATGGAAGGCGAAATCCAGCCGCTGATGGGCCTGCTGGCTCGCGAAGCCGGCAAGACTTTCGCCAACGCCATCGCCGAAGTCCGTGAAGCCGTGGATTTCCTGCGTTATTACGCAGTGCAGGCGCGCAACGATTTCACCAACGACGCCCACCGCCCATTGGGCCCGGTGGTGTGCATCAGCCCTTGGAACTTCCCGCTGGCGATCTTCAGTGGCCAAGTCGCTGCGGCACTGGCCGCTGGTAACCCGGTGCTGGCCAAGCCTGCGGAACAAACCCCGCTGGTGGCCGCTCAAGCCGTGCGTTTGCTGCTCGAAGCCGGGATTCCGGAAGGCGTGCTGCAACTGCTGCCGGGCCGTGGCGAAACCGTTGGCGCCCGTCTGGTCGGTGACGATCGGGTCAAAGGCGTGATGTTCACCGGTTCGACCGAAGTTGCGCGTTTGCTGCAACGCAATGTCGCAGGTCGCCTGGATGCGCAAGGTCGTCCGATTCCGCTGATCGCCGAGACCGGCGGCCAGAACGCGATGATCGTCGACTCCTCGGCATTGACCGAACAAGTTGTGATCGATGTAGTTTCCTCGGCTTTCGACAGCGCCGGTCAGCGTTGCTCGGCACTGCGCGTGCTGTGCTTGCAGGAAGATTCCGCCGACCGTGTCATCGAAATGCTCAAGGGTGCCATGGCGGAATGCCGTCTCGGCAACCCGGAACGCCTGTCCGTGGACATCGGCCCGGTGATCGACGCCGAGGCCAAGACTGGCATCGAGAAACACATCCAGGCCATGCGCGACAAAGGTCGCAACGTGTACCAGGTGGCCATCGCCGACGCGGAAGAAGTCAAACGCGGCACCTTCGTGATGCCAACCCTGATCGAACTGGAAAGCTTCGATGAACTGCAACGGGAGATCTTCGGCCCGGTGCTGCACGTGGTTCGCTACAAGCGCAAAGACATCGACCAACTGATCGGCCAGATCAACGCGTCCGGCTATGGCCTGACCCTGGGCGTGCACACCCGCATCGACGAGACCATCGCCAAGGTGATCGACAACGTCAATGCCGGTAACGTCTACGTGAACCGCAACATTGTTGGCGCTGTGGTTGGCGTGCAGCCGTTCGGTGGCGAAGGTCTGTCGGGCACGGGTCCGAAGGCCGGTGGTCCGTTGTACCTGTACCGTTTGCTGTCGACGCGTCCTACGGATGCAATCGAACAATCCTTCGCTCGCGGTGATGCGATCGCTGCGCCGGATGTGCGTTTGCGCGATGCCATGAGCAAGCCGCTGACCGCGCTGCAAGCCTGGGCTGACAGCAACAAGTTGGCTGACCTGAGCGCCCTGTGCGTACAGTTCGCCGCGCAATCGCAAAGCGGGATTACCCGCGTGCTGGCCGGCCCGACCGGCGAGCGTAATAGCTATGCGATCCTGCCGCGCGAACACGTGTTGTGCCTGGCGGAAGTCGAAGGCGATTTGCTGACGCAACTGGCAGCCGTATTGGCCGTGGGTGGATCGGCGGTATGGCCGGAAGCTGACGTGACCAAGGCATTGTTCGCACGCTTGCCGAAGGACATTCAGGCGAAGATCAAACTGGTTTCCGACTGGAACAAGGACGAAGTGATGTTTGATGCGGTCCTGCATCATGGCCATTCCGATCAGTTGCGTGCCGTTTGCCAGCAAGTGGCCAAGCGGGCCGGGGCGATTGTCGGGGTTCATGGGTTGTCCCAGGGCGAGACCAACATTGCGCTGGAGCGCCTGGTGATTGAACGGGCGTTGAGTGTTAACACCGCTGCGGCGGGTGGTAATGCCAGTCTGATGACCATCGGCTAAACCGCGTCAAATCCAGGCGTCCGCAATGGACGCCAGGATGCAATACCCCTTGTGGGAGCGGGCTTGCTCGCGAAGGCGTCGTGTCAGTCGACATCAACATTGACTGACACACCGCATTCGCGAGCAAGCCCGCTCCCACATTTGATTAGCGGTGCCCGCACCACACCATCACGCTCATCAATCATCCTGTTCAGCCTTTATTCCCACGCCTAGACTCGGTCCATTCCAAAAAAAGGTAGGCCGACATGTCCGAGACGTTGCTCAGTTCCCGCAATCTGGCTTTCGAGCTGTACGAAGTCCTTGATGCCGAGGGCCTGACCCAGCGTGAGCGGTTCGCCGAGCACAATCGCGAGACGTTCGACGCTGCCATCGGTACCGCCCGTAACATTGCCGAGAAATTCTTTGCGCCGCACAACCGCAAGGGCGACGAGAACGAGCCGCGTTATGAGAACGGTCAGGCGATTCTGATACCTGAGGTAAAACCGGCGGTGGATGCGTTCCTCGAAGCCGGTTTCCTCAACGCCGCGCGAAGTTTCGACGCCGGCGGCATGCAACTGCCTACATTGTTGTCCCAAGCCTGTTTCGCGCATTTCCAATCGGCCAACGCAGCGTCGACCTCGTATCCGTTCCTGACCATGGGCGCGGCCAACCTGATCGAAAGCTTCGGCACCGAAGAGCAGAAGCAACGCTTCCTGCAACCGATGATCGATGGCCGCTTCTTCGGCACCATGGCGCTGACCGAACCCCATGCCGGGTCGTCGCTGTCGGATATTCGTACACGCGCCGAGCCGGCGTCTGACGGCACGTATCGACTCAAGGGCAACAAGATTTTCATCTCCGGTGGCGACCATCCGCTGTCGGAAAACATCGTGCACATGGTGCTGGCCAAGTTGCCGGACGCACCGGCCGGGGTGAAGGGTATTTCGCTGTTTATCGTGCCCAAGTTCCTGGTCAACGATGACGGCAGTCTTGGCCAGCGCAACGACGTGCTGCTGGCGGGGTTGTTCCACAAGATGGGCTGGCGTGGCACCACTTCCACCGCGCTGAATTTCGGCGATAACGGCGAGTGTGTCGGCTATCTGGTGGGCAAGCCGCACCACGGTTTGAGCTACATGTTCCAGATGATGAACGAGGCGCGGATTGGCGTCGGCATGGGTGCGGTGATGCTCGGTTACGCCGGGTATCTGTACTCCCTGGAGTACGCCCGCGAGCGGCCGCAGGGTCGCGTGCCGGACAGCAAGGACCCGAATACCGCGCCGGTGGCGATCATTCAGCACGCGGACGTCAAGCGCATGCTGTTGACGCAAAAGGCCTACGTCGAAGGTTCGTTCGATCTCGGGCTGTACGCGGCGCGGTTGTTCGACGACACCACGACCCTTGAGACCGAAGACGCGCGCAAGCAGGCCCATGAGTTGCTGGATTTGCTCACGCCAATCGTCAAATCCTGGCCATCTGAGTTCTGCCTGAAGGCCAACGAACTGGCGATCCAGATTCTCGGCGGCCACGGCTACACCCGCGAGTATCCGGTGGAGCAGTATTACCGCGACAACCGTTTGAACCCGATCCACGAAGGCACCCACGGCATCCAGTCGCTGGACTTGCTCGGCCGCAAACTGGCGCAGAACGGCGGCGCAGGGCTCAAGCAACTGATTCGGCTGATCGCCAACACCGCCGAGCGCGCCCAAGCTTACGACTCGCTGACCCTGCTGCGTGAGCCATTGGAGAAACTGGTGGCGCGCCTGCAAACGGTGACCATTGGCCTGCTGACGGATCTGGGCCAGGGCAAGGTCAACAGCAGCCTGGCGAACTCGGCGCTGTACCTTAAAGTGTTCGGGCACACGGTGATTGGCTGGCGCTGGCTGGAACAAGCGATTCGGGCCGAGGAAGGATTGGCCAAAGGGAATGCGGCGGATATTGCCTTCTATAAAGGCAAGCTCCAGGCGGCGCGGTATTTCCTGACGTGGGAAGTGCCGGGTTGCCACCATGAGCTGGCGATTCTTGAGGCTCGGGATGATGTGTGCCTTGGAATGCGGGATGAGTGGTTTTGATCGATCGTAGATTGGGGTAATGGCCACAAAAAGATCGCAGCCTCGTTTCACTCGACAGCTCCTACAGGTTTACGCGAATCCTTTGTAGGAGCTGCCGAGTGAAACGAGACTGCGATCTTTTGATCTTTCAGCTGAGCTTGAACCCACCCATCTGCCGCGCCAAGTCATCCGCCAAGCGCTGCAACATCTGGCAATCCTCACGACAAGCCCTGACTTCTCCCGCCGTCGCCCGGGCCAGATCGGAAATCCCCTGCACATTGCGGTTGATCTCTTCGGTCACCGCCGACTGCTCTTCCGTCGCCGTTGCCACCTGATGGTTCATGTCGCTGATGCGCTCGATCTGCCCGGTAATCGCCGTCAACGACGTCCCGGTGCGCTGGCTTGACTCAACGCCAGTGCCGGTCGCCGCTTGCCCGGAATGCATCGAGGACACGGCATTCTCCGCCCCCTGCTTGAGGCTGCCGATCATTTGTTGAATCTCGTCAGTGGACGATTGCGTGCGCCGCGCCAAAGTCCGTACTTCGTCCGCCACCACCGCAAAGCCACGCCCCATATCCCCGGCTCGCGCCGCTTCAATCGCGGCATTCAGCGCCAGCAAATTGGTCTGTTCGGAAATCCCGCGAATCACCGCCAGCACTTGATCGATGGACGCCACTTGATGGGCCAACTCCCCCACCGCCGTGGCAGCGACGCCGATTTCATCGGACATGCTTTCTATATGCCGGATCGACCCGCCAACCACTTCCCGGGCCTGCAGCGCTTCATCGCGAGCAGTTTGCGAGGCGACGGCGGCGTTGCCAGCGTTCTGGGCAATTTCCTGCACGGTCAGGCCCATTTCGTGAACGGCGGTGGCGACCATGTCGGTCATTTCCTGCTGACGCCCGGAGCGTTCGGCGGTGTTCTCCACCACCTTCGCCACTTGGCCGACGGCGGTGCGCAGACGCTCGCTGGTGGTCAGCACTTCACCGATCATGTCGCGCTGACTTTCGAGGAACCGATTAAAGCCCCGCGCCAAGTCACCGAGTTCGTCGGCGCGGCTGGAATCTAACCGGTGGGTCAAATCTCCACCACCGCTACCGATGGCTACCAGTGCGGCTGTTACCTGACGGATCGGTCGAACCATTCCACGGGCCAGCAGCACCACCAGCAACAGGCACACCAGCGCTACCGCGAGGCCGATGCCGCTGCTCATCCACATCGCGCGGCGGGCTTCGGCGTAGATCTGCGACTGTGGCACTTCGGCCACCAGGGTCCAGCCCAAATCGCGCAGCGGCAGGCTCAAGGCCAGGAAATCTTCGCCGTCACGCACGAAACCACTGTTGGTGGCGACTTTTTGACCCATGACAGCCTGAGCCGCCGGGGCGCCAATCTGCTCAGCAAGCGTACGTTTGCCGCTGAATTGCGCCTCGGGGTGAACCTGGATCAAACCGTCGGAGCGCACGAGATAGACTTTGCCGCGCTCACCGAAGTTGAAGTTGTGGATCAGCTCCGACAGCTCTTTCATGCTCAAGCCGAGCCCGGCAACGCCCACGACTTTACCGGCCTGCTCGACCTTGAGGTCGATGAACAGCGCCAATTCTCCGGTCGCGGTGTCATTGTCGATATTGAGGGTTCGGGGCTGGTTGCTGTCGAGAAAGGCATAGAACCAGGCGTCCTTGGGATTGGAACGGCTGAGCGTCCGGTCCAGGCCTTTTTCCGTGAGGTAGTGGTTGGACGCGGTGCCGACAATCAGCGCGGTAAAGGCCTTGTGCTCGGCGCGGATGCCTTCCAGGTACTTCACGAAGGTGTCGGTCTGGGCACTGTTTTCGCCTCCGGCCAACCAGTCGCGCACCATGCTGTTGCTGGCGATGTCCTTGGCGGCGGTGAGGGGCTGGACGAGGATGCGTTCGATGTCGTTGCGCATCGCTTCGATGCTCGACGGCAGCGCTTGTTCGACCAGATAGCTCTGGGCGAGGCGGTTGACCACCAGGGTATAAACGCCAACCACGATCAGAATACTGACCAGCAGGGCGGTGCCCATACTCAGGATCAACTGCCATTGAATACTGCGTCGCCAGAACTGCATGGAACACCCCCAAAGAATAAGTGGCTGAAACACTGCAACAGCCGTGCCGATTGTATACAACTAAAACGACAATTTATTCTTTGGTTGTGCACAAAGCCGATCAGGCCTGATTGATCGTCTTGGAAATCACTTCAACCGTGGCGCTGACTTGCTCTTGGTAACGGTCGAGTTCCTGCTGGTGCTGCTTTTTCATTTCGATCTGCTGGGAGCACAGATTCATCGCCGCCAGTACCAACAAGCGGTCGCCGATCAGCGTCGGGTATTTGCGTTTGGTGTCGGCCAGGGCTGCCTTCAACATCAATGCGGCGTCCAGCAGGGTCTGCTCTTCCCCTTCCGGCGCCTTGATCGAATAGTCCTCCCCCAGGATCGAGACGACTTTTACCCCTGCGGCGCCCTGATTCATGCGCTGACAGGGCCGGCGCTGACGCGCTCAACCAAGGCCTGGATGCGGGCGGCGGTGGCGCCTTGTTTCTCTTCCTGTTCCATCAGGCTCAATTGCAGGCTTTCGTTTTCATCCTTGGCCTGGGCCAGTTCGGCGCTCAGGGTCTGGTTGGTGCCGAGCAGGCTCTGGTTCTGTTGCACCAGGTCGCTGACCAGTTGTTCCAATTGACTCAGGGATGCTTCCAACATTTTGATTTTCCAGGCTTTTTCAAAGGGCGCGTACGATAAAGAAAAGTCACCACGGATGCCAGGGTTATTGGGACGCAAGGCCTTGATTTTCCTGACGGGCGACGTTCCTCGCGAGTTTTAAAGACTGTGATTGGCGGATCTGGTTCCTGCACTTCGTCGCCGGGGCCTGCCTGCGACAAAATCGCGCAGGGACTCAAGACTTTAGTCGTATGACCGATAAGTCATGCATACAGCAGTCTCAGCCCCGCATGGATGCGTCTTTTCGGTACATACCATGTCCCTTCGAAATATGAATATCGCACCGCGGGCCTTCCTCGGTTTTGCGTTGATTGGCGCGATGATGCTGATTCTGGGCGTGTTCGCGCTGAATCAGATGAGCAAGATTCGCGGCGCCGCCGAGGAGATCACCTCCAACAGCGTCCCGAGCATCAAGAGCCTCGATGAGTTCACGCAACTGACCCTGCGCCTGCGGGTGCTGTCCTATCGACTGCTGGTGAATCGCGAAGCCGATGCACAGCAGAAAACCACGGAACTGATGGAGTCGCGCAACCAGCAGATCCGCACTGCCCAGGCCGTCTACGAGAAACTGATCGCCAGCCCGCAGGAACGTTCGGCCTATGACCAGTATGTGCAGTTGCTGGCTCAATACCGTCAGATCGAAGACCGGATGAAAACCCTGTCGCGCAACAATCAGATCGACGAATTGCGCACACTGATCAACACCGAACTGGTCACCAACTCCGACGCGGTGAATACCATCCTCAACCGTCTGCTGGACATCAATACCCAGCAAACCCTCGACACCAACCAACAGGCATCGGATCAGTATTCCTCGGCCTTCAATCTGGTGGTCACCTTGCTGCTCGTCGCCACGGGCCTGACGCTGCTGTTCGCCTGGCTGCTGACCAACAGCATCACCAAGCCCATCGCCAATGCATTGGGTGCCGCCGAAGAAATCGCCGAAGGCAACTTGACCCGTCCGATTACCGTCGACGGCCAGGATGAAGCCGGTCGCCTGTTACTGGCGATGTCGAAGATGCAGGATAAACTGCGTGACACCCTGCAACGGATTTCCGGCTCGGCCACGCAACTGGCGTCCGCCGCTGAAGAGCTGAACAGCGTCACCGACGAAAGCGCCCGGGGCCTGACCCAGCAGAACAACGAAATCGAACAGGCCGCCACCGCGGTCAACGAAATGACCAGCGCCGTGGAAGAAGTCGCGCGCAACGCGGTGAGCACGTCCGAAGCGTCGAAGAATGCCACCACGTCTGCCGGTGACGGCCGCGATTTGGTGCAGGAAACCGTCAGCGCCATCGAGCGCATGAGCGCCGACGTGCAGAGCACCGCGACGCTGATCGGCGACCTGGCTAACGAATCCCGCGACATCGGCAAGGTGCTGGATGTGATTCGCGGCCTGGCCGACCAGACCAACCTGCTGGCCCTGAACGCGGCGATCGAAGCAGCCCGTGCCGGTGAAGCCGGGCGTGGTTTTGCGGTGGTCGCGGATGAGGTTCGGGCCTTGGCGCACCGTACCCAGCAATCCACTAGCGAAATCGAACGCATGATCGGCAGCATCCAGAGCGGCACCGAACATGCGGTGGATTCGATGCGCAACAGCACCGAGCGCGCCGAATCGACGCTGAACATCGCCCGTGGCGCCGGGATGTCGCTGGACACGATCAACAGTGCGATTGTCGAAATCAACCAACGCAACCTGGTGATCGCCAGCGCGGCGGAAGAACAGGCCCAAGTGGCTCGCGAAGTGGACCGCAACCTGGTGAACATCCGGGATCTGTCGGTGCAATCGGCGACCGGCGCCAACCAGACCAGCGCGGCCAGCAGCGAGCTGTCGCGGTTGGCGGTGGACCTGAACACGATGGTTGGGCGGTTTAGCCTTTGATCTGAAATGAGTGGGAGCCTTCAAGAGCCACCCCTCACCCCAGCCCTCTCCCCATGGGGGAGAGGGGGAAAGGGAGCAGATCTTCATGGTTTTCATAATCTGAGTTCGGCTTGAAGTCGCAAATCGATCCTGAGTTCAATGTGATCTTTCAGGTCGATATCATTCGAATAAACACACCTCGGTCAGTCCCCTCGCCCCTCTGGGGAGAGGGGGAAAGGGGGAAAGGGAGCAGATATTCATGGTTTTCATAATCTGAGTTCGGCTTGAAGTCGCAAATCGATCCTGAGTTCAAGGTGATCTTTCAGGTCGATGTCATTCGAATAAACACCTCGGTCAGTCCCCTCGCCCCTCTGGGGAGACGGGGGAAGGGAGCAGATATTCATGGTTTTCATAATCTGAGCTCGGCTTGAAGTCGCAAATCGATCCTGAGTTCAATGTGATCTTTCAGGTCGATGTCATTCGAATAAGCACCTCGGTCAGTCCCCTCGCCCCTCTGGGGAGAGGGGGAAGGGAGCAGATATTCATGGTTTTCATAATCTGAGTTCGGCTTGAAGTCGCCAATCGATCCTGAGTTCAATGTGATCTTTCAGGTCGATATCATTCGAATAAACACCTCGGTCAGTCCCCTCGCCCCTCTGGGGAGAGGGGGAAAGGGAGCAGATCTTCATGGTTTTCATAATCTGAGTTCGGCTTGAAGTCGCCAATCGATCCTGAGTTCAATGTGATCTTTCAGGTCGATGCCATTCGAATAAACACCTCGGTCAGTCCCCTCGCCCCTCTGGGGAGAGGGGGAAGGGAGCAGATATTCATGGTTTTCATAATCTGAGCTCGGCTTGAAGTCGCAAATCGATCCTGAGTTCAATGTGATCTTTCAGGTCGATATCATTCGAATAAACACCTCGGTCAGTCCCCTCGCCCCTCTGGGGAGAGGGTTAGGGTGAGGGGTCGATCCCATGCCGAACGCAAAACCTGCCCCCACCCTCTAAACCTTTTTGACAGCATCACATTTCAACAGGTTAGAATCGCTGGCACGCAGACTGCATGGTCAGTTTGTGCCCGCCTTTCAGCTTTCTGGAGTACTGCCTTTGAATGCGACGACCATCAACAGCCTGTTCTTGATCGGCGCGTTGCTGGTAGGTGCGAGCATTCTGGTGAGTTCCCTTTCGTCCCGCCTCGGTATCCCGATTCTGGTGATTATCCTGGCCGTGGGCATGGCGGCCGGCGTCGACGGCGGCGGCATTATTTTCGATAACTACCCAACGGCCTATCTGGTCGGCAACCTCGCGTTGGCGGTAATCCTGCTCGACGGTGGCTTGCGCACGCGGGTTGCGAGTTTTCGCGTGGCGTTGTGGCCGGCGCTGTCGCTGGCGACGGTCGGGGTGTTGATCACCACCGGGCTGACCGGCATGGCAGCGGCGTGGCTGTTCAACCTGAACATCATCCAGGGCCTGCTGATCGGCGCCATCGTCGGCTCCACCGATGCCGCGGCAGTGTTCTCGCTGCTGGGCGGCAAAGGCCTGAACGAGCGGGTGACCGCCAGCCTCGAAATCGAATCCGGCAGCAACGACCCGATGGCGGTGTTCCTCACCGTGACCCTGATCGACATGCTCGCCAGCGGCCAGACCGGGTTGCACTGGAGCCTGCTCGGGCACTTGGTGCGTGAATTCGGTATCGGTGGCGTCGTCGGCCTCGGTGGCGGCTGGGTCATGTTGCAACTGGTCAACCGCATTAACCTGGCCAACGGTCTGTATCCGATCCTGGTGATTGCCGGCGGCCTGCTGATTTTCGCACTGACCAACGCCTTGCACGGCAGTGGCTTCCTCGCCGTCTACCTGTGTGGCTTGGTGATCGGCAACCGCCCAGTGCGCAGCCGTCACGGCATTCTGCACATGCTCGATGGCATGGCCTGGCTGGCGCAGATCGGCATGTTCCTTGTGCTGGGCTTGCTGGTCACACCTCACGACTTGCTGCCCATCGCCCTGCCCGCCCTGGGTCTGGCGCTGTGGATGATTCTGTTTGCCCGGCCGCTGTCGGTGATGGTCGGCCTGCTGCCGTTCAAGGCGTTCCACGGTCGCGAGAAAGCCTTTATTGCCTGGGTCGGCCTGCGCGGTGCGGTACCGATCATCCTGGCGGTGTTCCCGTTGATGGCCGGCCTGCCGCACGCCCAGCTCTATTTCAACCTCGCGTTCTTTATCGTGCTGGTGTCGCTGCTGGTGCAGGGCACGAGCCTGCCGTGGGTCGCCAAGCTGTTGAAAGTCACTGTTCCGCCGGAGCCCGCGCCGATCTCCCGTTCGGCCCTGGAAGTCCACGTCACCAGCGAGTGGGAGCTGTTCGTTTACCGCCTCGGTGCCGAGAAATGGTGCATCGGTTCCCCGCTTCGCGAGCTCAAAATGCCTGAAGGTACCCGCATCGCGGCCCTGTTTCGTGGCCAGCAACTGCTCCATCCGTCGGGTAGTACGGTGCTCGAAGTCGACGATTTGCTCTGTGTGATCGGCCATGAACACAACCTGACGGCCCTCGGAAAACTCTTCAGCCAGGCGCCACAACGCGGCCTCGATCTGCGTTTCTTCGGCGACTTCGTACTCGAAGGAGACGCCCAGCTGGCCGCGGTTGCTGCGCTGTACGGGTTGAAAGTCGAAGGCATCGATCCGGACATGTCCCTGGCCCACTTCATTGCCCAGAAAGTTGGCGGTGCGCCAGTCGTGGGCGACCAGGTGGAGTGGAACAACACCATTTGGACGGTTGCGGTCATGGAAGGGAACAAGATTGGCAAAGTGGGCGTCAGATTCCCCGAAGGAAGTCGCCCGGGTCCGGGACTCTTCCTCTAAACTGCCATTCTTTTCACCTAGTTCGATCGGTCTCTATGCCAACCCTGCGCTCTTTGTTTGCCATTGCCCTGCTGGGCCTGAGTCTCTCTATTGGTACGCTGCAAGCCGGCGAACCGCCGTCCAGCGAAGCTGTGCAGGGAAGCCTGGACAGGATCGCCGAGCGCAAACTGCCGGAAGCCGACCAGAAAGCCCTGCAATCGATCCTGCAGAACACGCTGACCCAGCTCTCCAGCAAGAGCGATTACGATCAGAAACTGATCGATCTGAAACAGCAGTTGGCCACCGCGCCCAAGCAGAACATCGAGAATCAGCGTGAACTGGCCCGGCTCAAGGCCAGCAAAGTGGTGCCGATCGAGCAGCGCTACGCTAATTCGTCGATCCAGCAACTCGAACAGATGCTGACCGAGCGCTCCACCCAGCAAGGCGAGCTGCAAAAAGCCCTGGCCGAGGCCAACAGCCTGATCATCACCGCCCAGACCCGCCCCGAGCGCGCCCAGGCCGAGATCGCCAGCAGCCAGACGCGCATCCAGCAGATCAACAACATCCTCAAGGCCGGCAAAGACGCCGGCAAGACCTTGAGCATCGAGCAGCGTGACCAGCTCAATGCCGAACTCGCGGCGCTGAACGCGCTGATCCCGCTGCGCCGCCAGGAATTGGCCGGCAACAGCCAGTTGCAGGATCTGGGTAACAGCCAGCACGATTTGCTATCGGAAAAAGTCGCGCGCCAGGATCAGGAAATCCAGGAACTGCAAACTCTGATCAACCAGAAGCGCCTGGCCCAGTCCCAAGAGACGGTGACCCAACAGTCCATCGAAGCGCAGAAGTCCGGCAGCAGCAGCTTGCTGGCCACCGAAAGCGCGGCCAACCTGAAACTCTCGGACTACCTGCTCAAAAGCACCGACCGCCTCAATGAAGTCACCCAGCAGAACCTGCAGACCAAACAGCAACTGGACAGCGTGACCCAGAGCGACTCGGCCCTGGACGAGCAAATCAACGTGCTCAAGGGCAGCCTGCTGCTATCGAAGATTCTCTATAAACAGAAACAGGCCCTGCCGCGCCTCAAACTTGATCGCGACCTGGCGGACCAGATTGCCGACATTCGCCTGTATCAGTTTGAAGTCAGCCAGCAACGGGAACTGCTCAGCAACCCGGCCACGTACGTCGATAACCTGCTGGCAACCCAACCGCCAGAACAAGTCACCCCGCAATTGCGCAAAAACCTGCTGGAACTGGCCAACACCCGCGCCGACCTGCTGGAGCGACTGAACCGCGAACTGAGCGCGGTGCTCAACGAATCCATCACCCTGCAGCTCAACCAGAAGCAATTGCTCAGCACCGCACAAAGTCTGCGGGCGACCCTTGACGAACAGATGTTCTGGATCCCGAGCAACAAGCCGTTGGATCCGGAATGGATGCGCGGCGTGCCGGAGCGCCTGCAACGCCAGGTCACCACGCTGCCGTGGACTTCAAGCCTGAGCGAATTGAGCGATGGCCTGGTCCAGCGGCCGCTGCTGTTCCTGCCCCTGGTGCTGCTGATCGGCGCCCTGCTGTGGCGGCGCAAGAGTCTGTATGCCCGCCTGAACAAGGTTCACCAGGACATCGGTCACTTCAAGCGTGACAGCCAGTGGCACACACCCCAGGCGATTCTGATCAACATTCTGCTGGCGATGCCGGTGGCGCTGGGTCTGGCCTTGTGTGGCCTGGCCTTGCAGATCGACGCCCGCGGGCAGAACGCCAATATGGGCGCGGCACTGATCCAGATGGGCCAGGCCTGGCTGGTGTTCTACACCGCTTACCGGATTCTCGCGCCGGGCGGCGTGGCCGAACTGCATTTCCGTTGGGAAAAGCCTCAGGTCGAGTTCCTGCAAGGCTGGGTCCGTCGTCTCGGATTGGTCGTGATGGCATTGGTGGCCGTGGTGGCCGTGGCTGAATTGCAACCGGCGGCACTGGCCGATGATGTGCTGGGCATGCCGGTGGTGCTGACCTGCTATGCCTTGATGGCCTGGCTGCTCAGTCGCTTGCTGATCAGCAGCCCGACCCACGAGAGCGCTTCGCTGTTCCGCAAAGCCGTGGGGATCATGTTCACGGTCCTGCCCGTCGCGCTGTTCGTGGCGGTGTGCTTCGGCTACTACTACACCGCACTGAAACTCAGTGACCGGTTGATCAACACGTTGTACCTGCTGATGTTCTGGCTGGTGATCGAAGCCACGTTCGTGCGCGGTCTCAGCGTTGCGGCACGGCGCCTGGCCTATCAACGGGCCCTGGCCAAACGCCAAGCGGCGAAAGAGGCCGGCGATGGCGAAGCGGTGATCGAAGAGCCGACGCTGGACATCGAGAAGGTCAACGAACAGTCCCTGCGCCTGATCCGCCTGGCACTGCTCGGCGGTTTCATCGCGGCGCTGTACTGGGTCTGGTCGGACCTGATTTCGGTGTTCTCGTACCTGGACAACGTCACCCTCTACGAATACACCAGCGGCACCGGCGCCAACATGAGCATGGTGCCGATCAGCATCGGCGACATGCTCGGCGCATTGATCATCATCGG
Organism: Pseudomonas sp. dw_612; assembly: GCF_018449725.1. GTDB lineage: Bacteria > Pseudomonadota > Gammaproteobacteria > Pseudomonadales > Pseudomonadaceae > Aquipseudomonas. The sequence continues at coordinate 88,012 of NZ_JAAVVC010000012.1, forward strand.
CATCACCTTCGCCCTCGCGCGCAACTTGCCGGGCCTGCTGGAAGTGTTGGTGCTGTCGAAGCTGAATCTGGCCCAGGGCAGCGCCTACGCCACGACGACGCTGCTGTCCTACGTGATCGCCGGTATCGGTTTCGTCTCGACCCTGTCCACCCTCGGTGTGAGCTGGGACAAGTTGCAATGGCTGGTGGCGGCGCTATCGGTGGGGTTGGGCTTCGGGATGCAGGAAATCTTCGCCAACTTCATCTCCGGCATCATGATCCTGTTCGAACGCCCGGTACGGATCGGCGACACCATCACCATCGGCAACCTGTCGGGCACGGTGAGCAAGATCCGCATCCGCGCCACGACCATTACCGACTTCGACCGCAAGGACATCATCGTCCCGAACAAGACGTTCATCACCGGGCAATTGATCAACTGGTCCCTGACCGACACCATCACCCGGGTGACCCTCAAGCTCGGCGTCGACTACGGCTCGGACCTGGACCTGGTCAAATCCCTGCTGCTGCAAGCCGCACGGGATAACCCGCGAGTGCTCAAGGAACCCGAGCCCCACGTGTACTTCCTGAACTTCGGCGAAAGCACCCTCGACCACGAGTTGCGCATGCATGTGCGCGACCTCGGCGACCGTAACCCGGTGCTCGATGAGGTCAACCGCTTCATCAACCACGAGTTCAAGAAGCAGCACATCAACATCTCGTTCCGGCAGATGGAGGTGTACCTGAAGAACCTGCACGGCCAGGAATACAAGTTGGTGCCGGTCGAGGAAGAGAAGAAAACCATCATCTCCCGGGAAGCCCCGGCCGATGTCTCTGCTGACGTCCCGGAGCAGGAGCCGCCTCCGACCAAACTCGACTAACTGCCTTATCCCTAGCAGAATGCTCGGACATTCTGCTGGAGATGGCCGTTGAAAGCCCTCGACGAACTGACCTTCGATAATCGCTTCGCCCGCCTCGGCGACACGTTCTCAACCCACGTGCTGCCCGAACCCATTGCGAATCCGCGACTGGTGGTCGCCAGCCCTGCGGCCATGGCGCTGCTGGACCTGGACCCGGCCGTGGCCGAGACGCCGGTGTTCGCCGAACTGTTCGGCGGCCACAAGCTCTGGGCCGAAGCCGAGCCACGGGCGATGGTCTATTCCGGGCATCAATTCGGTTCCTACAACCCGCAACTGGGCGACGGTCGCGGCTTGTTGCTCGGCGAGGTCTACAACGAAGCCGGCGAGCATTGGGACTTGCACCTCAAGGGCGCCGGCCAGACGCCGTACTCACGGATGGGCGACGGACGCGCGGTACTGCGCTCCTCGATCCGCGAGTTTCTCGCCTCCGAGGCACTGAACGCCCTGAACATCCCCACCACCCGCGCCCTGTGCGTGATCGGCTCCGACACGCCGGTGTGGCGTGAGAAACAGGAACGCGCGGCCATGGTCCTGCGCCTGTCGCCAAGCCATGTACGCTTCGGGCATTTCGAATATTTCTACTACACCAAGCGCCCCGAGCTGCAAAAAGAACTCGGCGAACACGTGCTGGCCATGCACTTCCCTGAATGCCTGGAGCAGCCGGAACCGTACCTGGCGATGTTCCGCGAAATCGTCGAGCGCAACGCCGAACTGATCGCCAAGTGGCAGGCCTATGGTTTCTGCCACGGCGTGATGAACACCGACAACATGTCGATCCTGGGCATCACCTTCGACTTCGGCCCGTTTGCCTTCCTCGACGACTTCGACGCCAACTTCATCTGCAACCATTCCGATGACCAGGGTCGCTACTCGTTCAGCAACCAGGTGCCGATCGGCCAGTGGAACCTCAGCGCCCTCGCCCAAGCCCTGACGCCATTCATCAGCGTCGAGGCCCTGCGCGAAACCCTCGGCCTGTACCTGCCGCTGTATCAGGCCCATTACCTGGACCTGATGCGCCGCCGCCTCGGCCTGACCACCGCCGAAGACGAAGACCAGAAACTGCTGGAACGCCTGCTGCAACTGATGCAGAACAGTGGTGTGGATTACACGTTGTTCTTCCGCCGCCTCGGGGATGAATCACCGGAACTGGCCGTCGCCCGGTTGCGCGACGACTTTGTCGACATCAAGGGCTTTGATGCCTGGGGCGAGCTTTATGTCGCCCGGGTTGATCGTGAAGGTGCGGTTGATCAGGAACAGCGTCGCGTGCGGATGCATGCGGTGAATCCGCTGTACATCCTGCGTAACTATCTGGCGCAGAAGTCTATCGATGCGGCGGAGAGCGGCGACTATGCGGAGGTTCGCCGTTTGCATGCAGTGTTGAGCAATCCGTTCGAAGAGCAGCCGGGAATGGAGAGCTACGCCGAGCGGCCGCCGGAGTGGGGTAAGCATCTCGAGATCAGTTGTTCGTCGTAAAGCCCATCAATCCAGAGGATCAATGGCACTGACCACGCGGGCAATGATGTCTGCCATCGTCACGTCATCAAGGCGTTCAATAAACTTGGCTGACCCCTCTCGAACACGCTGCTCAATGTCGAAACTGCGCACTTGGTTGCACACCGCGACACCGTTTGTTTCGTGACCCGTAACGACCACCGCCAAACCGGAGTTTCGACTGAAACTCCCCCCACTGGTCACGGGCACGGTCATGCTCACGCCCAGCGCATTGATTTCCCTCGGTGTAATCACAACAAATCGATGGCGATTCGTCATTTCTCGCCCTGCCACCGGATTCGGGTCAATCCAAAAGACATCGCCCCGTTGCGGGGCCTGCCGACGAACCATTAACCCAACTCCCGACCAACAGGATCGCCTTCACGAGCCCAGGCTGTCTGCTCGTTCAACTCAGCCAACTCTTCTGACCCCTGAAGCAACTCATCAAGACTGAAACGCTTGCGGGATGCTTGTACAACCGGGCGAGCAATCAACTCGCCATCCACCACATTGAGCTCCAACTGAGCGCCGACCTCGAGATGCAGCAATTTCAGCAAGGTAGGGGGGAGCGTAATCACGGCGGCGCCGCCCTGGCGGCGTATTTTGGACGTCACGGACATGAGATCACTCCAATCCGAAAGGTGTGGGATGTCGATGACACGACAAGTGCAACAAAAGTAGCACGCAGATGAAAGCAACGCGAATTCCTCAAATCAAGACCGATGAAGGTTGGAGTTGCTTCCAGCGTAGCCATGGATTGCCCGCCAACAGTCAGGAAAATGTGAGCATTTGCGACATGTCGCCTTCTAGCCTCGGCCCTACAGTCTTGATAAAGACGAACCGCAACTCCAAATCAGTTGTATTGATTGCCCACTCTTTTGGAGCCTGCCATGACTGACCCACTGCTCATCCCCTGCCCCCACTGCAACGGCCTCAACCGCATCCCCGCCGAGCGCCTCGCTGACCACCCGAAATGCGGTCGCTGCAAGGCCGAGGTCCTGCTGAGCAAACCCTTTGAATTGAAACAAGGCGATTACGCCAGTCAGATCAAGGGCGATTTGCCGTTGCTGGTGGACGTGTGGGCGCAGTGGTGTGGGCCATGCAAGTCGTTTGCGCCAGTGTTCGAACAGGCGGCGGGGCAGTTGGCGGGCAAATGTCGGTTGGCAAAACTGGACAGCGAGGCGAATCAGCAGTTGTCCGCGCAGTTGGGGATTCGCTCGATTCCGAGTTTGATTCTGTTCAAGAACGGCCGGGAAGTGGCGCGCCAGAGCGGGGCGTTCCCGTTACCGCAATTGATGAGTTGGTTGCGAAGCCAGGGGATCTAAAGCCACCACAAAACAACTGTGGGAGCGGGCTTGCTCGCGAAGGCGTCGTGTCAGTCGACATTAACTTTGACTGATCCAACGCCTTCGCGAGCAAGCCCGCTCCCACTTGGGTTCTATGTCATCAGTGGGAATCAGGCGTTTTCGAGCAAGTTATGCAACTCAACAAACTGCTGCGTCAGTTTGTGCCTTGGATCGAGGTGAATCAGCGGCGTATTCGCCTGGTGCGACTCACGCATACGCACCGAACTGCCCAGGTACACCGGCAACACCGGCAAACCTTCAGCAATCAACTCGTCGAGAATTTGCTGGGGCAAACTTGCCCGGGCCTGGAACTGATTGACCACGATGCCTTCGACTTCCAGGCCTTCGTTGTGGTCTTCCTTCAACTCTTCGATTTCCGCCAGCAGGCCATACAGCGCCTGACGCGAGAAGCTGTCGCAGTCGAACGGGATCAGTACCCGATCAGCGGCAATCAGCGCTGACACCGCGTAGAAATTCAGCGCAGGCGGGGTATCGAGGTAGATCCGGTCGTAGTCTTCACTCAACTCATCGAGCAGTTTGCGCAGCTTGTTGATCTTGTGTTTGGCCTCAAGCTTGGGCTGCAAGTCGGCCAGCTCGGCGGTCGCGGTGATGACGTGGAGGTTTTCAAACGGGGTTTCGTAGATATCGACCTGGTTTTTCTTCGAGAACGGCCCGGAAGACAGGGTCTGCTTGAAGAAATCGGCGATGCCCATGGGGATGTCATTGCCGGTGAGACCGGTCAGGTACTGAGTGGAGTTGGCCTGGGCATCAAGATCCACCAACAGGGTGCGATAACCCTCGCTGGCACTGACCGCCGCCAGATTGCAGGCGATGCTGGATTTACCCACACCACCTTTCTGATTGAACACCACGCGCCGCATGTCAAAACCTCCGTGTATCAAAGAATGACCGAGTGTAGTAGTCCACAGCGTCGCTTAGCTACCTCGCGGGCATAAGGACTACACAGTCAGGCGCAATCTCTTGATGAAAATACCGCGAACTCGTCCGTTGATCGCAGACAGAGCCGACAGACCTGCGCCTGCGTAATCTGAATAATGGCCATACGACAGTTTTTTCACGAACCAACCGGTACATTTGATTGCGCAAAATGTAACCAGCATTTGCTACAGGCCCGCCGCACCGGGATAATGCGCGCCACTCGGCGCTAAGCGCCCGTTAGGTTGGCCGCCGATTGTGCGACTGGCTGCGTCAAGGAAAGCCCGCAGGGGCGGGATGAATCTTTGTGATCAACTTCAACATCGCCCAATGGCGCGCATGGGCCCCTGGGCTCGAAAGCGTGGACGATTGGCGGGCCTGGAGCCGACAACCGGTCGCGCTCCCATCCAGCGATGCCGCCCCCGACGTGTCGTTTCTGCCGGCGATGCAGCGTCGACGACTCAGCCGTCTGGCGCGGATGGCCTTCAGTGTCGGCTGGCCATTAGCCGATGGTCGGCAGGACCTACCGTTGGTCTTTATTTCCCGCCACGGCGAAACCCCGCGCACCTTCGATATTCTCAGCGATCTGGCTGCCGATCAGCCGCTGTCGCCGACCCAGTTCAGCCTGTCGGTGCACAACGCGATCATCGGCCTGTGGTCGATCATGCGCGGCGAAACCAGCGAAATGACGGCCCTCGCCGCCGCTGGCGACGGCCTTGAACACGGCATGCTTGAGGCTGCGGCGCTGCTTGGCGAAGGCGCGCCCGCCGTGCTGGTAGTGGTCACCGAAGAACAACCGCCCGAGGCCTACTCGGCCTGGATCGACGATGTGCCGTTCCCTTACGCGGTCGGTCTGCTGCTGACCCCCGGCAACGACTGGCAGCTGTCCCTGAACAGCCATCCGGATGAGCTGTCCAACGCTCACTGGCCCCATGCCCTGAATCTATTGCGTACCCTGCTCGGCCAGCAGTCAACCTGCCAACATGCCTGGAAAAATCGTGTATGGACCTGGCAACGCAACCCGTAATCGATAAAAACCGCGACGCCTACTACTGGCGCCTGCTGGCCACCGCTGCGAGCTTTACCCTGTTCGGGCTGGGCGGGCTGTGCCTGCGGCTGCTGGTTTTCCCGCTGCTCGGCTGCCTGCCCGGCGATGCCCAGGCCCATCGACTGCGGGCGCGGAAAATCGTCAGTCGCTGTTTCTGGTTCTTTGTCCGGTTCATGGCCCGCACCGGCGTGCTGACCTACGACATTCAGGGCGCGGAAAAACTCGGACGTCCGGGGCAGATGATCATTGCCAATCACCCGTCGCTGATCGACGTGGTGTTTCTGATCGGCCTGGTGCGCCATAGCAACTGCGTGGTCAAAAAAAGCCTCTGGGACAATCCTTTCACCCGTGGCCCGTTACGCCGCACCGACTACATCAGCAACGACGGCAGCATGGACATGCTCGACGCCGCGGCCGATGCACTGAAAAGCGGCCAGACCTTGATCATTTTTCCCGAAGGCACCCGCACCCAGCCGGGTCAATCGCCGGCCTTTCATCGGGGTGGCGCGGCCATTGCCCTGCGCGGTGCGAAAATCCTCACCCCGGTGATTATCAAGGTCAACCCGACCACTTTGACCAAGGCCGAGCCCTGGTATCGGATCCCGAGACGCCGCGTGCACTTCAGTTTCCGTGTGGGGGCCGATATAGACCCACAGGCCTTCGCTGCGCTGGGCCCAGCGCCTCAGGCTTCGCGCAAGCTCAACGATTACCTGCATCACTACTTTATTAAGGAGCTCGCCGAAGATGAGCGATCTACACCGTGATATCAAACTGCTGATCATCGACGCCCTGGGCCTCGAAGACATCAGCGTCGACGACATCGGCGACGACCAGACCTTGTTCGGCGAAGGCCTGGGCCTGGACTCGGTCGACGCCCTGGAACTCGGCCTGGCCATCCAGAAAAAGTACGGCATCAAAATCGATGCTGACGCCAAGGACACCCGTAATCACTTCAGCAACGTGGCGAGCCTTGCGGCGTTCGTCACTGCAAAACAGGCAGCTTGAGACCGGACCATGCAAACTCGTGACGATATCTTCAACACCCTGCGCGATGCCCTGGTCGAACTCTTCGAGCTGGACCCCGAGCGCGTGAGCCTGGAATCCAACCTGTATCAGGACCTGGAAATCGACAGCATCGACGCCGTCGACCTGATCGATCACATCAAGCGCCAGACCGGCAAGAAAATCGCCGCCGAAGAATTCAAATCGGTGCGTACCGTCAGCGACGTGGTCGAGGCGGTCTACCGTCTGGTTCAACCGGCCGCATGAGCCGAGTGATCGGCCTCGGCCTGCTGCTGGCGGGCCTGCTGTACCCCTTTGCGGTGTATTTCGGCATGGAGCACTTCGCGCCGTGGCAGTTCGGCTTGCTGCTGGGCAGCCTGTGGCTGGCGCGGGTGCTGACCGGCGTGCGGCGGCCGGGGAGCTTGTGGATGGCCATCGTCGCCATCGTGTTTTGCCTGCTGCTGGCCGTGTTCGATAGCCCGGCGCTGTTGCGTTGGTATCCGGTGCTGATCAGCAGTTTCATGCTGGCGCTGTTCGGCCTGAGCCTGAAATACGGCCCGCCGATGGCCGAACGTTTGGCCCGTCTGCGTGAACCGCAACTGCCGGCCAAGGCGATTGTTTATACGCGCCAGGTCACGGTGGCCTGGAGTGTGTTTTTTTTCTGCAACGGATTGTGCGCCGCCGCGCTGACCCTTTGGGCGCCGCTGAGTTGGTGGATGTTGTACACCGGCCTGATCTCCTACGGGTTGATCGGCCTGATGTTTGCCATTGAATGGCTGATACGACAACGGGTACGAGGCCACCCATGACTTGGATAACACTTGAGCAATTGCTGCTCAAGGCTCAGCCGGAGCGTGCCCTGACGGCCGAACCGGCGTTGAATCACGCGCAATTGTGCGAACAGGCCCTGAGCCTCGCCGCCGGCCTGCAAGCCCAGGGCGTGCGGCGCATTGCCGTGCACCTGGAAGACGCCGCCGAGCTGGCGATTGCGCTGCTGGGCGCCTGGCGCGCCGGGGTCAGCGTGTTGCTGCCCGCCGATTTGCAGCCCCAGACGCGCCAGCGCTGGTCGACGGAAGTCGATCTGTGGTTGACCGATCAGGCTGACGACGCGCACCTGGCCGATTATCAGCACTCGCCCCTGTCTGCCGCCGCGCTGGACCTGGATCGCTGTCAGTTGAGCCTGTGCACCTCCGGCTCCAGCGGCGAACCCAAGCGCATCGACAAAACCCTGCGGCAACTGGCCAATGAAGTCGAAGCCCTCGAACAGCTGTGGGGCGCCGACTTGGGCCAGGCTTGCATCATCGGCAGCGTCGGCACCCAACACATTTACGGTTTGCTGTTCCGCGTGCTCTGGCCGTTGTGCGCCGGGCGGACGTTCGTGCGCAAGCAACTGGCGTTCCCGGAAGACTTGCAGCGCGCCAGCCGCGAACACCCGGCGTTTGCCTGGGTCGCCAGCCCGGCGCTGCTCAAGCGCATGGGCGACAACCTCGACTGGCCGGCCTTGAGCGCGGTGCGCCGGGTGTTTTCCTCCGGCGGCGCCCTGCCCGCCGAGGCGGCCCGAAGCCTGTTCGAACGCTTGCAGCAATGGCCGACGGAAATCCTCGGCAGCTCGGAAACCGGCGGCATCGCCTGGCGCCAAGGGCAAGACCTCTGGCAGCCGTTCGCCGACGTCATGCTGAGCCAAGACAGCGACGGCGCCCTGCTCATCGCCTCGCCATACTTGCCGGCCGGCCACATCGAACACACCGCCGACGCTGCGCGAATCGCCCCTGACGGCCGTTTCGAACTGCTGGGACGGCTGGACCGCATCGTCAAACTGGAAGAAAAACGTATCTCGCTACCGATGCTGGAACAGGCACTGATGGCCCACGACTGGGTCGCCGAAGCGCGCCTCGGGGTGGTTCAGGAAAACCGCGCCTCGCTGGGCGCGCTGCTGGTGCTCAGCCAACAAGGCCTGCATGCCTTGCGCAATCAAGGTCGACGCACCCTCACCCAAGAACTGCGTCAGCACCTGAGCCAGCATTGCGAAGCCCTGGCCTTGCCACGGCGCTGGCGTTTGCTGCGCCAACTGCCGCTGAACGCCCAGGGCAAACTGCCCCAGGCCGACGTCGAAGCCCTGCTGCTGGCCCCGCGCCCCAAAGCGCCGGACGTGCTGGAACAGGTCGAAACCGATGGCGAGTGGAGCCTGCAACTGGCCATCCCGCCAGATTTGGCCTACTTCAGCGGACACTTCCCCCAAGCGCCGGTATTGCCCGGTGTGGTGCAGGTGGACTGGGCGTTGAGTCTTGGCCAGCAACTGATGGATCTGCCAACTACGTTCGCCGGCATGGAAGTGCTGAAATTCCAGCAATTGGTGCGTCCGGGGGACGAAATCCAGCTGCACCTGCGGTTCGACCCGGTGCGCAGCAAGTTGTATTTCACCTTTCGCAACGACACGGCGACCTGCTCCAGTGGGCGGATTGTGTTGGAGGCGGTTTGTGGATAATTTGCGTCCCCCTGTAGCAGCTGCCGCAGGCTGCGTCCGAGTGCGAAGCGCTCGCAATCAGACCGCCGTGGTGATTCTGAAGGATCTCGTTGATCTGGTTTGCGACCGCTTCGCGGCCGGACGCAGGCTTCGCCAGCTGCTACAAGGACGGGGTGGGTACTCACATGCATAACCCCTGCGCCATCATCCCGGTCTACAACCACGAAACCGCCATCACCACAGTGGTCGAGGCCCTGCTCGCCCAAGGTTTGCCCTGCATTCTGGTGGACGACGCCAGCGCCCCGGCCTGCGCCAAAGTGCTCGATCAACTGGCGCATCGGGACAACACCTACCTGATCCGCCTCACCGTCAATCAAGGCAAGGGCGGCGCAGTGATGACCGGTCTGCGCGAAGCCGCGCGCCTGGGTTTCAGCCATGCGTTGCAGGTGGATGCCGACGGCCAGCATGACCTCGCCGACGTCGCGACCTTCATCGAACAATCCCGCGTCCATCCCGAAGCGGTGATCTGCGGCTATCCGCTCTACGACGCCAGCGTGCCCAAGGGTCGTTTATATGCGCGTTACCTGACCCACGTGATGGTGTGGATCAACACTTTGTCGTTGCAGATCCGCGATTCGATGTGCGGTTTTCGCGTGTATCCATTGCCCCCGACCCTGGCGCTGATCAGTTCGGCGAAGATCGGCAAACGTATGGATTTCGACTCGGACATCCTGGTGCGGCTGGCCTGGCGCAATCTGCCGATGCAGTGGCTGCAAACCAAGGTGCATTACCCGCTGGACGGCGTTTCGCACTTTCGCCTGTTCCACGACAACGTTTTAATTTCGAGCATGCACACCCGGCTGTTCTTCGGCATGTTGCTGCGCGCTCCGGTGATCCTCTGGCGGCGGTGGCGCGCATGAGCATTGAGACAGACAAAAAACATTGGGCCGACCGCGAAGAGCGTGGCAGTTTCTGGCTGATGAAATTCACCGCACTCTGCGCCAAAGTGCTGGGTCGGCGGTTGTTGAGCCCGTTGCTGTACGGCATCGTTTTGTACTTTTTCCTGTTCGGCCGCAGCGCACGCAAAAGCGCCTGGCAATATCAGCAACGCCTTGCCGACTGGAGCGACAACAGCGAATTGCGTCCAACCCATTGGCGCGTCTTCGGCCAGTTCATGGCCTTCGCCGACTCGATGCTCGACAAGCTCGATGTGTGGAACGGCAAACTGCGCCTGGAGCAGATCGAAATCATCGACCCGGCGCTGTTGCGCACCCAACTGCGCGGTGCCCGTGGCCAGATGCTGGTGGGCGCACACCTGGGCAATTTGGAAGTCTGTCGCGCACTGGCAGAGATCGGTGAGAAGGTCACCATGAACGTGCTGGTGCACACCAAACACGCCGAGCAGTTCAACCGTTTGCTGGGTGAGGCCGGGGCGACCAATCTGCGCCTGGTCCAGGTCAGCGAACTGGACCCGGTAATCATGCTGCAACTGCACGAACGCCTGGAGCGCGGCGAGTGGCTGGCGATTGCCGGCGACCGCGTACCGCTGCATGGCGGGCGCAGCGTGACCGTGGACTTCCTCGGGCATTCGGCGGCGTTCCCCCAGGGGCCGTGGCTGCTGGCCGGTTTGCTCAAGTGCAAAGTCAATCTGCTGCTGTGCCTGAAGAAACCCACCGGTGAGTATCGACTGACCCTCGAACCGTTCACCGAAGCCGTGGTGTGGAAGCGCAGCGACCGCGAACAGGTCATTCATCAGTGGGCTTCCCGCTACGCCGAACGCTTGGGTCACTATTGCCTTGAAGCGCCTCAACAATGGTTCAACTTTTACCCTTTCTGGAAGACCGATGACGACGCCAACGCTTGAGCCGGTAACCTTCGGCGAACTCCCTTTGCGCATCGAAGACGTGCTGGCCCTGGCCAACCGTCAGGCGCCGACCCGGTTGCAGGACGACCCTGAATACCGCGAGCGCATCGCCAAGGGTGCGCGCTTCCTCGATTCCCTGCTGGACAAGGAAGGCGTGATCTACGGCGTGACCACCGGTTACGGCGATTCCTGCGTGGTCGCGGTGCCGCTGCATCACGTCGAAGCGTTGCCGCGTCATTTGTACACTTTTCACGGCTGCGGCCTGGGCAAATTGCTCGACGCCCAGGCAACGCGGGCGGTGTTGGCGGCACGTTTGCAGTCGCTGTGCCACGGCGTGTCCGGGGTGCGCGTGGAACTGCTGGAACGCCTGCAAGCCTTTCTCGAACACGACATCCTGCCGCTGATCCCGGAAGAGGGTTCTGTCGGCGCCAGCGGTGATTTGACCCCGCTGTCCTACGTCGCCGCGACCTTGTCCGGCGAGCGCGAAGTGATGTTCCGTGGCGAGCGCCGCGAGGCCGCCGATGTGCATCGCGAACTCGGCTGGACGCCGCTGGTGCTGCGCCCCAAGGAAGCCCTGGCGCTGATGAACGGCACCGCCGTAATGACCGGCATCGCCTGCCTAGCCTTCGCCCGCGCCGATTACCTGCTGCAACTGGCCACCCGCATCACCGCGCTGAACGTAGTCGCGCTGCAAGGCAACCCGGAGCATTTCGACGAGCGTCTGTTCGCCACCAAGCCGCATCCGGGGCAGATGCAAGTCGCCGCGTGGCTGCGCAAGGATCTGGCGATCGACGCGCCCACCGCGCCGCTGCATCGCTTGCAAGACCGCTATTCCCTGCGTTGCGCACCGCATGTGCTCGGCGTGTTGGCCGACAGCCTGAACTGGCTGCGTTCGTTTATCGAGATCGAGCTCAACAGCGCCAACGACAACCCGATCATCGACGCCGAAGCCGAACGCGTGCTGCACGGCGGGCACTTCTACGGTGGCCACATCGCGTTCGCCATGGACAGCCTGAAAACCCTCGTCGCCAACGTCGCCGACTTGCTCGATCGGCAACTCGCGCTGCTGGTGGACGAGCGTTACAACCACGGCTTGCCGAGCAACCTGTCCGGCGCCAGCGCTGATCGGGCGATGCTCAATCACGGCTTCAAAGCCGTGCAGATCGGCACCAGCGCCTGGACCGCCGAAGCGCTGAAAAATACGATGCCGGCCAGCGTATTCTCACGTTCCACCGAATGCCATAACCAGGACAAAGTCAGCATGGGCACCATCGCCGCCCGTGATGCGGTCCGCGTGCTGGAGTTGACCGAACAAGTCGCTGCCGCCACCCTGCTGGCCGCCAACCAAGGTGTCTGGCTGCGTAGTCAGGCCGAGGATGCCCGCCCGTTGCCGCCATCACTCGCCGCGATGCACGAAGAGCTGGCCAAAGACTTCCCCCCGGTCATCGAAGACCGTGCCCTGGAAGGCGAATTGCGCCTGTGCCTGAAACGCATCGCCGAGCAACACTGGAGGCTGCATGCGTAGCAAGGGAGTGCTTCACGCCGATACGGAAATCCTCGTGCCGTTCTTTGACGTCGACACCATGAACGTGGTGTGGCACGGCCATTACGTCAAATACCTGGAAGTCGCCCGCTGTGCGCTATTGGACAAGCTCGGCCACAACTACACGGCCATGGTCGAGTCGGGTTTTGCCTGGCCGGTGATCGACCTGCAATTGCGCTACGTGCGCGGCGCGGTGTTCGGTCAGAAACTCAATGTCCGCGCGAGTCTGGTGGAGTGGGAGAACCGGTTGAAGATCAACTACCTGATCAGCGACCTGCACACCGGGGAACGCCTGACCCGCGCCAGCTCGGTGCAGGTCGCGGTCGACATGACCAGCCGCGAGATGCAATTGGCCTCGCCGAAAGTGTTCACCGATGCTGTTGAAAGGATGCTGCCATGACCTTGCGAAACCTCTGTAGCAGCTGGCGAAGCCTGCGTTCGGCTGCGAAGCAGTCGCCCCGCGTTTTTCCTGACACACCGCAGACACAGATTTTACGACGGCTTCGCCGCCGAACGCAGCCTCGCAAGCTCGGCAGCTGCTACGGGATCGTGCTGGGCCTGTTGATGGTGGGTTTTACTTCGCTTGCCCATGCAATCGACTTGCGACAACTCTGTAGCAGCTGGCGAAGCCTGCGTTCGGCGGCGAAGCAGTCGCCCCGCGTTTTTCCTGACACACCGCAGACACAGGTTTTACGACGGCTTCGCCGCCGAACGCAGCCTCGCAAGCTCGGCAGCTGCTACGGGATCGTGTTGGGCCTGTTGATGGTGGGTTTTACTTCGCTCGCCCATGCAATCGACTTGCGACAACTCTGTAGCAGCTGGCGAAGCCTGCGTTCGGCTGCGAAGCAGTCGCCCCGCGTTTTTCCTGACACACCGCAGACACAGGTTTTACGACGGCTTCGCCGCCGAACGCAGCCTCGCAAGCTCGGCAGCTGCTACGGGATCGTGTTGGGCCTGTTGATGGTGGGTTTTACTTCGCTTGCACAGGCGTTTGATTTGCAACAACTCAGCGATCAACTGGCCAAGCCTGATGTGATCCATGGCAATTTCATCCAGGAAAAACACCTGCGCGCCCTGCCCCAGCCGCTGGTCAGCAAAGGCACCTTCGTCCTGGCGAAAAATCACGGCCTACTTTGGCTGCTGAAAACTCCGCTGCAACAGGATTACCGCATCAATGCCAAGGGCATCGCCCGGCGTGATGCCAATGGCTGGCAACTGCTGCCGGGCAAGAGCGCCGGTGCCGAGCAGAACCGCTTGTTCCTTGCCGTGTTGCAAGGCGACAGTAGCGGCTTGCAGCGGGATTTCGAGCTGGCGCTGAGTGGTGATGCACAGAAATGGAAACTGACCCTGACCCCGCGCTCGATGCTGCTCAAGCAAGTGTTCAACCAGATCAACATCGATGGCGGCCAGTTGGTAAACAGCATCGAACTGCTGGAAACCCAAGGCGACAGCACCCTCATGCGCATGCAGGACAGCACCAGCGCCCAACCGTTGACCGATGCGGAGCAACATGACTTTGCCGAGTGAACGGATGCTCCCACGGCTGTTCCTGATCCTGCTGCTGGCGGTGCTCGCGCTCGCCGCTTGGCAATGGCGTGACGGCGCACCGCTGTCGGCGAACCTGATGGAACTGGTGCCCGGCACGGCGCCGGATGCGCTGGAACTGCGCGCCGAACAACGCATGCAAGAACCGCTGAACCGCGAAATGCTGGTGCTGGTCGGTCACACCGATCGCCAGCAAGCGGTGGCCATGGCGCAGAAACTTGGCGAGCAATGGCAGGCCAGCGGCTTGTTCGAAAAGGTCCAGTGGACTCTGCAAGCCGACTTGCCCGCGCTGCGTACTCAATTGCTGCAAGGTCGATTGGCGATGCTCTCGGACGCGGATCGGCAACAACTGATCGAGCATCCCGACGCGTTTATCCAGCAGCGGGTACAAGCGCTGTTCGACCCCTTCACCGGTTTCAGCCTGGTGCCGAGTCAGGACGACTGGCTGGGCCTGACCGGGCGCATCCAGAACAGCCAGCCGCAACACGGCGCGGTGCAACTGGACATCGGCAGCGGCGCGTTGATCGCCGATGCCGACGGCAAGAGTTGGGTGCTGCTGCGGGCGCGCACCACCGGCAATGCGTTCGACATGAACCTGCCGCTGCAAGTCGCCGACTTGCTCAAACACAGTCGCGAAGAAGCGGCCCAGGGCGACGTGCAACTGCTCGCCGCCAGTGGCTTGCTCTATGCCGCCAACGGTCAGCAACAAGCCACCCGGGAAATGACCTGGGTTGGCGGCGGCGCGACGTTGGGCATCCTGTTATTGCTGTTGCTGGCGTTCCGGCGTTTGCGCGTGTTGCTCGCGTTTGTCCCGGTGCTGGTGGGCATGCTGTTTGGCGGCGTGGCGTGCGTGGCGCTGTTCGGCCATATGCATGTGATGACGTTGGTGCTCGGTTCCAGCCTGATAGGCGTTGCCGTGGATTATCCACTGCATTACCTGTCGAAGAGCTGGAGCCTGAAACCCTGGAACAGTTGGCCGGCCCTGCGCCTGACCCTGCCGGGGCTGACGCTGAGCCTGATCACCAGTTGCATCGGCTACCTCGCCCTGGCCTGGACCCCGTTCCTGGCGCTGACACAAATCGCCGTGTTCTCCGCCGCTGGGCTGCTCGGTGCTTACCTGTCGGCGGTGTGCCTGTTGCCGGCACTGCTCAAGGGTGCGGACCTGCGTCCGGCGCAATGGCCGCTGCGGGTTGCCGAGTGTTTGGTGAACCTGCGTGAAGCGCTGCTCCAGCGCGCCCGCACGCCGGTGTTGCTGGCGCTGCTGATCGCCTTCTGTGTCGGTGGTTTGTTGCAGCTCAGCACCAAGAACGACATTCGCCAGTGGGTCGGCATGCCACAGCATTTGACCGATGAAGCGCAGACCATCGCGCGCATCACGGGCTTCCAACCGACCAGTCAGTTCTTTTTGATCAGAGCCGCTAACCAGCAAGAATTGCTTGAGCGCCAGAGCGCCCTGAATGATCGGCTGGAGCAACTGGTCAACCTCGACAAACTCCAAGGCTTTCTGTCCCTCAACCAACTGGTCAGCCAGCCGAGCGAACAGAAGCAAGTACGCGACGCGCTGAACAAACTGCCGCAGTTCTGGCAACCGCTGCTCGATGTCGGCGTGCCGGTCGAGGCGCTGCAAGCCGAGTTGACGAAGTTGCAGGCGCTGCCCACCGAAGACATCGACGCGGCGCTGGTCGGGCCGTTGGCCGAACCGTATCGCACGCTGTGGCTGGGGCCGACCGACGACGGAGGCGTGGCGGCCATGGTCAGCCTGCAAGGCTTGAACAACCCGTTGCTGCTGCGGGTCCAGGCACTGGACTTGCCGGGCGTTGAATTGGTGGATCGTCTCGGCGAGCTGAACAAGGTGTTCGCCGAAACCCAGATCAGCGCCGCTGAATTGAAACTCGCTTCTTGCGTGCTGATCGTGCTGGTTCTGATTCTGCCGTTCGGCCTCGGCGGTGCGCTGCGGATCGTCGCCCTGCCGCTGCTCGCCGCACTGTGCAGCCTGGCCTGCCTCGGTTGGCTCGGCCAGCCGCTGACGCTGTTCAGCCTGTTCGGCCTGCTGCTGGTGACGGCCATCAGCGTCGATTACGCGATCCTCATGCGCGAACAGGTCGGCGGCGCCGCTGTCAGCCTGCTGGGCACCTTGCTGGCGGCGCTGACCACTTGGCTGTCGTTCGGGTTGCTGGCGGTGTCCAGTACGCCGGCGGTGAGCAACTTCGGTTTGTCGGTGAGCCTTGGTTTGGCGTTCAGTTTCATCCTGGCGCCGTGGGCCGGACGCCAAGTCCACGCCCTCCCGGTCGCGGAGCAGACAGCATGATGATCGCGCTGTTTTGGGCGATGGCCCTGGGAATGTTCGCCGTCGCGACCCGCGTCGGCCGGCATTTCGGCCTGATCCCGATTGTCAGCCAATTGCTGCTTGCGACCTTCGGCCTGCCGTTGCTGATGTACTTCTGGATCGAGCCGGGCTGGCAGCTCAGCGGTGCGGACCTGATCTCGCCGGTGTGGCTGAAAAACCTATACAGCCTGAGCTTCGCTTTGCTGCTGGGGCACATCCTCAGCGACGTGATTGATCTGCAACTGGATCGCCAGAGCCTGAAAATCGCCCTGCCGAGTTTCTGCCTGCCCTTCGCCTGCGGTTTGGCCACGGCGGTCTGGCTGTTGCCGGTGCAATCGTGGCTCAGCTCGTTGGCGGTCGGTCTGGTGTTCGCCATTACTGCGATTCCGGTGTTGTACCTGTACCTGCGGCACATCAACTATCCGCCTGACGCCACCCGGCGCCTGGTGCAAACCGCGATCCTCATTGACCTCACGTGCTGGACGCTGTTCGGCTTCGCCCAGGGCAGCCTGCACCTGAGCAGTCTTTTGTTGCCATTGGCTGGTGCGTGTTTACCGGTGCTGCTGCGGTTGCTCGGTTTGCGCCAGCCGTTGTTATACAGCGGCGGCTTCTTTGCGCTGCTGGTGGTGGCCGAACACTTCAAACTCAATGCACTGATTTTCGGCATCGGTTATTTGCTGTGCATGGCCGCGCTGAAAATACCGTTGGTGTTGCCGTTGCCGGCGATCTGGATGCATCGCTTGCAGACCTGGATTGCGATCCCGCTGATCCTCACGTTCGGCATCGTGCAGATCAATGTGCACAGCGCCATGGCCAGCCTCGGCTGGGTGCAACTGGCGGCGCTGCTGTTGTTCCCGATCCTCAGCAAACTGCTGGGCAACTGGCTGGGCCTAGGCTGGGCCGGTGTTTCGTCTGATGGCGCCAGCCGCTGGCGCGAAAGCGTATTACTGAATATTCGTGGCTTGAGCGAGATCGTCTTTCTCAATCTGCTGCTGCAACAACAGCTCATCAGCCCGCCGCTGTATTTCGCGCTGATGCTGATGGGACTGATCGCCACACTGCTGCCGGCACTGGCCGGCATGCACCGAATTCCGCTGAATATCGCCGCCCCGGCAAGGAGCCCCCGTGCCAACCGTTGAAATGGAACATCGTCAGGTCGTCGTCATCGGAGCCGGTCCTTCGGGCGCCATCGCCGCCGCGCTGCTCAAGCGCAAGGGTCACGATGTCTTGGTGATCGAGCGCCAACACTTCCCACGGTTCTCCATCGGCGAAAGCCTGTTATCCCATTGCCTGGATTTCGTCGAAGAGGCCGGCATGCTGGACGCGGTGAACGCCGCCGGGTTCCAGGTTAAAACCGGCGCCGCGTTCGCCTGGGGCGATGAATACAGCGCCTTCGATTTCGGTGACACCTTCAGCAACGGCAAGCCGACGACCTTTCAGGTGCAGCGCGCCGATTTCGACAAACTGCTGGCCGATCAAGCGGCGCTGCAAGGCGTGGAATTGCGCTACGGCGAAGCCATCGTCAGCGCCGATTTCAGCCTGGCGAAACCGCAACTGAACGTATCGCGCGAGGATGGCAGCGAGTACCGCGTCGAAGCCGATTTCGTGCTTGACGCCAGCGGCTATGGTCGAGTTCTGCCGCGCTTGCTCGACCTGGAGGCACCGTCGAATTTCCCGGTGCGCCAAGCGGTGTTCACCCACGTCGAAGACCACATCGAAAACCCGGCGTTCGACCGCACCAAGATCCTTGTCACCACCCACCCGACTCACCGCGACATCTGGTTCTGGACCATCCCGTTCAGCAACGGACGTTGCTCGGTGGGCGTGGTGGCCGCCGCTGAACATTTCGCTGGCCGCACCGACAATCTGGACGAATGCCTGCGCGGCTTCATCGCCGAAACCCCAAGCCTCGCCGGCGTGCTGAACAACGCGGTGTGGGACACCCCGGCGCGCACCATCGGCGGCTACTCGGCCAACGTCAAAGCGTTGCATGGCCCAGGCTTTGCGCTGCTGGGCAACGCGGCGGAATTCCTCGACCCGGTGTTCTCCTCCGGCGTGACCATCGCCATGCGCTCGGCGAGCATGGCCGCCGGCGTACTGCACCGCCAATTGCAGGGTGAAAGCGTCGACTGGCAAACCGAGTTCGCCGACCCGCTCAAGCGCGGCGTCGATACCTTCCGTTGCTACGTCGAAGGCTGGTACACCGGGACCTTCCAGGACGTGATTTTCCATGACGGCAGCTCACGGGAAATCCGCCGCATGATCGCCTCGATCCTCGCCGGTTACGCCTGGGATGAACGCAACCCGTTTGTCAGCGAAGCGAAGCGCCGGTTGAAGGTGATTTCGGAATTTTGTGCAAGGGATGCCACATGAGTTACTTGAGCGACAACTACGTCGAAGAAACCCGATTCGGTTTCTGGTTCCTGCGCAGCCACACCTGGCAGCACCATGTGTTGCGGGTGGCAATCAATGATCTGCGCGGCTTGTTCAGTGAGTCGCCGCCGAATAACCCGGTGTTGCTGGATGCCGGTTGCGGCCAGGGCAAGTCGTTCCAGTATCTGCGCCAGACCTTTGCGCCCCAGCGTTTGATCGGTGTCGATGCGGATCCGCACAGCCTGAATCTCAGCGGCGAAGAAGCGGCGCGTCAGGGCATGCCGGTTGAGTTGATCGGCAGTGATTGCGCGACGCTCAATGTGCCGGATGCCAGTGTTGATCTGCTGTTCTGTCATCAGACGTTCCATCATCTGGTGGAACAGGATCAGGCCCTCGCCGAGTTCTATCGCGTGCTCAAACCCGGCGGCTATCTGCTGTTCGCCGAGTCCACCGAGGCTTACATTGATACGTGGGTGATTCGCTGGTTGTTCCGCCATCCGATGCATGTGCAAAAGAGTGCGGCCGGGTATCTGGAGATGATTCGCCAGCAGGGTTTTGAGTTTGGGCCGCAGAACGTGTCTTACCCGTACTTGTGGTGGAGCCGTGCCACGGATTTCGGTTTGCTGGAACGCTTTGGTTTGCGTAAGGCCAAGCCGTTTGGGCAGCGGGAAGAGACGCTGGTCAATGTGGTGGCGCGCAAGCCGCTTGAAGGTGTTGTTTGATGTCTAGCGCAATTCAACAAACCTGTGGAATCCCCTGTGGGAGCGGGCTTGCTCGCGAAAGCGGTGGGTCAGTCGACAACAGTGTCGGGTGTGCCGACGCCTTCGCGAGCAAGCCCGCTCCCACAGGGTTTGAGGTGGTGTTGCGATTTGTGTTGGTGGCTTTTGCTTTGCTGTTGAGCGCTTGCGCCAGCCGCGCACCGTTGCCCGAACACACTCCAAGCCTCGCACTGCCACTGCAACTGCACATCCAGCGCCTGATGGCCAACGAGCGCCAGGACTGGGTTTTGGTGATCCAACAGGAAGGCCCGGCCCTGCGTTGGTCGATGATGGATTTGCTCGGCATTCCCCAGGCCAGGCAGAAGTTGATCGGTAGCGACTGGCAAGCCGACGGTCTGCTGCCACCGAATCCGGAAGCGCGGGAATTGTTCGCCGCGCTGTTGTTTGCCCTGACCCCGGAAGGCGAGTTGCAGAGCAACTATCCCACCGCGTGGCAGCATGGCGGGCAACGCTCCTTGCCAGAGCGTTGGGACGTCCGTTATTCACGACCGTTGAGCTTTGAATTGAACCTGCCCAAAGGCCCGAAATACCAAGTCACGCCGCTGAGCGGGGACACGCCATGACCGCCTATTTGAACGCCTTGGGGCTGATCTGCGCCCTGGGACGCGACAAGCAGGAAGTCGCCCGCAATCTGTTTTCCGGCGATTGCTCCGGCATGCGCAGCGAGGCAGGTTGGGTGGTTGAGCGCTCGCTGCCGGTGGCCGCCGTGCGCGGTGAGCTGGCGTCAATCCCACCGCAGATGACCGAACAACGCAGCCGCAACAATCAACTGTTGCTGGAAGCGGCACTGCAAATTCGCCCGGACATTGATCGCGCGATCCAGACTTTCGGCCCTGGCCGCGTCGGCGTCGTGCTGGGCACTAGCACTTCGGGCATCGACGAAGCCAGTCGCGGCCTGGCCCATTACGTGCGCGAGCATGCATTCCCTGAGGACTACGACTATCAGCAACAGGAACTCGGCGCCCCGGCGAATTTCCTCGCCGACTGGCTGCAATTGAGCGGCCCGGCCTATGTGATTTCCACGGCGTGCACCTCCAGCGCCCGGGCCTTGATGAGCGCCCAACGCTTGTTGGACCTGGGGATGTGCGACGCGGTGTTGTGCGGCGGCGTCGACAGTTTGTGCAAGCTGACGCTCAACGGTTTCTCGGCCCTGGAAGCGGTATCGCAACAGCGCTGCAATCCGTTCTCGGCCAATCGCAACGGCATCAACATCGGTGAAGCGGCGGTGCTGTTTCTGATGAGCAAAAGTGCCGGCGACGGTCCATCGATTTCCCTGCTCGGCAGCGGCGCCAGTTCCGACGCGCACCATATTTCCGCGCCGGAACCGACCGGTCGTGGCGCCCAGCAAGCAATGCACAAAGCCTTGAGCCGCGCCCATCTGCAACCGGCGCAAATCGGTTACCTGAACCTGCACGGCACCGCCACCCAACACAACGACGCCATGGAGAGCCTGGCCGTCTCGGCACTGTTCCCGGACGGCGTGCCCTGCTCGTCGACCAAGCCGATGACCGGCCACACCCTCGGCGCCGCCGGTGCCCTGGAAGCGGCGTTCTGCTGGTTGAGCCTGAGCGCGGACAACCCCGAACACGCGTTGCCGCCGCACATCTGGGACGGCCAGCCTGACCCCGACCTGCCGCCATTGCATTGGGTGACCCCGGCCCATCGCCTGGCGTCCATTGCACCCCGCTACCTGATGAGCAATTCGTTTGCCTTCGGTGGCAATAACGTCAGCCTGATTATCGGAGACGCCCCATGATTGACTGGCCGCTCGCCGAACTGCTGCCTCACGCTGGCGACATGATCCTCATCGAGCAGATCCTGTCGTTCGATGACGAGCAGATTCACACCCGCCTCACCGTCAAGCCCGGTGGCCTGTTCAACCGGCCCGACGGCAGCCTGCCGGCCTGGGTCGGCATCGAGCTGATGGCGCAAAGCGTCGCCGCCTACGCCGGTTGTCACGCCCGCGCCCGTGGTGATGCGGTGGAGCTGGGTTTCCTGCTCGGCACCCGTAAATTCGAATGCAACGTCGAACACTTCCCCGCCGGCACCGAGCTGACCATCCACGGGTTGCGCTCCCTGGAAGACGACAGCGGCATGGGCGTGTTCGAATGCCACATCAACGCCCCCGGCATCCACGCCACCGCGCGCCTGAACGTGTACCGTCCGCCCCAGGCCGCGCAATACCTTCAAGAAATCCAAGGAGTCGAGTGATGACTGAATCCGTACTGGTCACCGGTTCCAGCCGTGGTATCGGCCGCGCCATCGCGTTGCGCCTAACCCAGGCCGGGCATGACATCGTGCTGCATTGCCGCAGTGGTGTGGCCGAGGCTGAAGCCGTGAAGGCCGAAGTTGAAGCACTGGGCCGCAATGCCCGCGTGCTGCAATTCGACGTCTCCGACCGCGCGAGTTGCAAAGCCATTCTCGAAGCCGACGTCGAAGCCCATGGCGCCTATTACGGCGTTGTGCTCAATGCCGGGCTGACCCGCGACGGTGCTTTTCCGGCGCTGAGCGAGGATGATTGGGATGTGGTGATGCGCACCAACCTCGACGGTTTCTACAACGTGCTGCACCCGGTGATGATGCCGATGATTCGTCGTCGCGCCGCCGGGCGGATTGTGTGCATTACCTCGGTGTCCGGGTTGATCGGCAATCGCGGGCAGGTCAACTACAGCGCCTCCAAGGCCGGGTTGATCGGCGCGGCAAAAGCATTGGCGATCGAACTGGGCAAGCGCAAGATTACCGTCAACTGTGTCGCGCCCGGCCTGATCGACACCGCCATGCTCGACGAAAACGTGCCGGTGGAAGAACTGATGAAAATGATCCCCGCACAACGCATGGGCACCCCTGAAGAGGTGGCCGGCGCGGTGAATTTCCTGATGTCGGCGGAAGCCTCGTACATCACCCGGCAGGTTCTGGCCGTCAATGGAGGCCTGTGCTGATGAAGCGCGTCGTCGTCACCGGCATGGCCGGCATCACTTCACTGGGCAGCGATTGGGACACCATCGCCGCCAACTTCGCGGCCAACCGCAGCGGCATCCGCCGCATGGACGAGTGGGATCGGTTCACCGAGCTCAACACCCGTCTGGCCGGCCCCATCGATGACTTCAAAGTCCCGAGCCACTGGACCCGCAAGCAACTGCGCAGCATGGGCCGCGTCTCGCGCCTGGCTGTTGGTGCTGCTGAGCAAGCGCTGGCCGACGCCGGGCTGCTGGGTGACGAATCGATCAAGGACGGACGCATGGGCGTCGCCTGCGGTTCGTCCACCGGCAGCACCGATGAGATCAAAGCGTTCGGCAACATGCTGCTCAACTCGGTGGCAGAAGGCCTGAACGCCAACTCCTACGTACGAATGATGCCGCACACCACCGCCGCGAACATCAGCATCTTCTTCGGCCTCACCGGCCGGCTGATTCCGACGTCCAGTGCCTGCACCAGCGGCAGTCAGGGCATCGGCTACGCCTACGAATCGATCAAGTTCGGCCGCTTGCCGCTGATGCTCGCCGGCGGCGCCGAAGAGTTGTGCCCGACCGAAGCCATGGTCTTCGACGCGCTCTACGCCACCAGCCTGAAAAACGACGCCCCGCAAACCAGCCCCCGCCCGTACGACAAGGGCCGCGACGGTCTGGTGATCGGTGAGGGTGGCGGCATGCTGGTGCTCGAAGAACTCGAACACGCCTTGGCGCGCGGTGCACACATCCACGCCGAACTCGTCGGCTTCGGCAGCAATGCCGACGGCCAGCACACCACCCGCCCCGAGCAGGCCACCATGCGCCGGGCGATGGAACTGGCCCTGGAAGACGCCGGGCTGCAACCGTCGGACATCGGCTACGTCAACGGTCACGGCACGGCGACAGAACAGGGCGATATCGCCGAAACCCTGGCGACCAGTGCATTGTTCGGCGAGCACATGCCGATCAGCTCGCAGAAAAGCTTCCTCGGTCACACGTTAGGTGCCTGCGGTGCACTGGAGTCCTGGTTCAGCATCGAAATGATGAACCGCGACCTGTACGCGCACACGTTCAACCTCGACGAGATCGACCCGCACTGCGGCAAACTCGACTACCTGCGCGGCGAATTCCGGCAGATGAGCAACCAATACGTCATGAACAACAACTTCGCCTTCGGCGGCGTCAACACCTCGCTGATCTTCCGCCGCTGGTCGTAACCGCATTAATCAGGGTCAAGGAGACCTCCATGCACATCAAGAAAATCGCTGCCGCCGCCACCCTGCTGATCTGCGCCCTCCCGGCCGTCAGCCAGGCCCGAGACACCCCGGTGTACCTGCCCTTCGACAAAGCCGTCGCCGAAGCCACCCGCACCGGCAAAATCGATGGCAGCGTGAAGTTCTACCTGGCGGGCAACAACCCGGCCGGCAACATCACCGTCCTCAGCGCCGGTGCCGTGACCAACAAAAAAACCAACGCCTTCAACAAGTCCGACGAAGTCGCCTGCGAATGGGTCGCGCAATCGGCCATCATCAGCTTGTTCCAGGCCGCCAAGAGCGCCGGGGCGAATGCGGTGACCAACATTGTCAGCTTCTACAAAAGCAACGAGCGCAAGGATGCCAAGAACTATGAGTGCCACGCCGGGGCGATCATGGCGGGTGTTGCGTTGAAAGGAGATTTGGCGAAGGTTCAGTAAGGACCTTGCTGCCCATTGAGGCAATCCTGTGGCGAGAGAGCTTGCTCGCGCTGGGCTGCGCAGCGGCCCCAAACTCTGACATTCACTGAAGATTTTGTGAGTGCTACGCACTCAAGCGGGAGCAAGCTCCCTCGCCACAATTGATCGTTCCCACGCTCCGCGTGGGAATGCAGCCGGGACGCTCTGCGTCCCCTGCCCTGCGCCCCCTCCGGCAACAATATGAAATAGGAAATTTCAGCGCCTCATTTGGGAAACGTCCTAACGCCAACATCTGATCCTGCCGAGTAGGTTCGAGTCTCCTCAGATTCATACAGAAAAGCATCAATGGCGCGCGACAAGGACATCCCCCAAGTCTGGGAAAGTGGAACGGGTGGCGGTGGCAGCGGAATCGGAATTCGCTACCTGCGAGACATGACCTCGACCGAACTGGCCGAACGTGACGCCAGACAAAAATCCTACGAGGCAATGCTCGCCAGACAACAGGCGTATGAAGACCGCTTTTTCCGGCAATCCGAAAAACGCAAAAAAACCGCTATCAACGGCTGCGTGTTCGCCAAAAGCTGCAATCTCCCTGACGGCGTCATCAACCACAACAATCCCGCCGGTTTCGTCCCGCTCGAAAAGCTCGCCAACTACGGATCGTGGGCTGTACTGGGCACCGACGGGGCGATTACCGCAGAAGGTCTGCCGCTCAAATGGGTCGCAGGCTCTGCAACGGGCAGCGCAATCGCCCAACGCCTCGGCGGTTCTCTTGCGCTCTCTTTGCTGGAAGGCTCAGCCGCCGTGGCAGCGGGCGCAGCGGTCGGAACCGTTGCACTACTGATGCCGAACACCAGCCTTTCGCCGGACAGCGCCTTCTACAAAAACGAGCAATACGCCGAGTTGAAAGCGGGGCGAACCCGAGTCCGCATCAATACGAAAACACTGCCTGATGGTTCAGTCAGCGCTTACGGCTTCTACACCGGCGGGAAAAAAGAGTGGGAGTTTGTCCGGGTCATCGCAGCCAAAAAGAAAGGCGAAAAGTGTGTTGCCGACATTGGCAATGGAATTGGCCTGACCTGGACACCTGCGGCGAATCCTGATGAGGTCTTGGGCATTCCCGCCCTGAAAGGTGCTCCTTCGTTGCCGACCGTGTGGGTGTATCCGCCCACTGAGCAAGCCAACAAAATACTGAAAAACCCAGAGCATCCGCCTGAATATCAGGACGCGATTATCTGGTTTCCGGAGAATCCGGGGCTTGCGCCGATTTATATCGCGCTCAGTGCCCGGCATGAATCCGGCGTCGTTACAGGTGTTGGGGAGGATGGTTCTGGGGTTTGGCTTGCTGGGGCGAGTACTGGGTTAGGGGCTCCTATTCCAACGCGGATAGCTGACCAGCTAAGAGGGCAAACTTTTAGAGACTTCAAAGCTTTCAGAGCTGCATTTTGGACTGCTGTGGGAAATGATCATGAGCTACTTAATGAGTTCAAGTCGACCAACAAAATTAAACTCTTGAACGGTAGAGCCCCTTTTGCTCAGCGAGCGGAACACAACGGGGAAAACGCTCGCTACGAAATACATCACGTTATTCCCATCCGTAATGGCGGTGCGGTTTATGATGTGGACAACCTATCAATAGTTACACCAAAACGGCACGTAGAAATCCATAGAGATGATAGACAATGACCCTGAAAAGCTGCATTTCAGATTACACAGAAGAAGAATTCGTCAGGTTGCTGACGCGTATCATAGAGAGCAATGAAAGCGAAGAAGAAGAAAACAAGCTTGTGCATCACTTTAACACCATATGCGAACACCCTACTGGTTCCGACTTGATCTTCTATCCGGAAGAAGATGCTGACGATTCTGCACAAGGGATAACTAGAACTATCAAGGAATGGCGTGCTGCTCAGGGATTGCCGGGGTTCAAAGAAGGCTGATTCATTGGGCAAAACTGAAACACAGTAAAGCAGAGTACCCAATTTCGGAAACGTCCCACAGCCAGAATCTTAGCTTCGCGCTACGGTCACGACCCCGGGCTCTCACGGCCAATGCTTTGAGCGTTGCGCGTTCAAGCGGGAACAAATGCCTTCGCCACAACGACCCTTTATCTCAGCTCACCGGCTATTCAGATAGCTCACGCTTCCCTGCAGGCCATTCGACGCAGAACACAGCAAAACCGGAAGATTTCCCTACAAGGAGCAGTAAGCATGTTGAAATCCATCATTCCCTTGATCTTGGCTGCAGCCGTTTGTGGTGCGCAGGCGGATGTTCAAGTCCTGGTAATGCCGATACCCGAGCAGTTGCAACCCCTGAAGCCCATCGAGGTTGCGGAGAGCGACTTGGAGAAGCGAAAGCGGCTCGACCGAATCGATTCGGTAGTCCAACGCTTCAAACTTAATAAGGACGAGAAGTTTATTTACACGAGTGAAAAAAGCCCTAGCATGTTCCTCGGGCATTTGAGTGTCGTCTACAAGGTTTATCCAGAAGAAACGCAGTTGAAGGTGATTAAATTCAATATGCGAAACGGGGAAGCCTATCTATTTTCTGTTAATTCCGAAGACATCCAACCCTATACGCATTTCATAACGAGTTCGCTTGATACCCGAGTTGTCAGCGATGTCCTGAGACCAGGCGCATCAGCGGCTAAATCCAAGGAACATTACAAAGACTGGTACGACACTTATCAGTCATCTCGAGCGAAACTCGCTCGAAAAATTGTGGCAAGTAATACCTGTGAAACAGTTACGAGTGTCGACTTCTACAGTCTCAACGGCGGGCAGTTCACTGCGTTTTGCGGAAATGGCATGGAGTTTAGTCAAACCCAAGCAGAGATTGAGTCCGAGCAGCCAATAGACCCGACTATAAAAAAATGGGTGGTCAAACGGCCCCAGTGATTTCAGGTCACGGTCTGCTCTTGGGTATCGGGGGCGTGTCAGTGAATGCCAAAAGCGTGGGAATGCAGCCCGGGACGCTCCGCGTCCCTGCCGAAGCGGACGCAGAGCGTCCATTGAGGCATTCCCACGCAGGAGCGTGGGAACGATCATCTCCGTAGATTTCAAGGTGAGTCGAAGTTGTCCAGCACCCGATTCACCGCCAGCTCTCCAAGCATGATCGACTGCTGAATTCCAAGCAGTGTGTTGCACTGCGATCCTTCCAGAAACCTCACGAAATCACTCGCCATGACATTCGCTGATGCCAGCGATTCACAGGCGTATTCCAGCAAGGTCCGGTTGTCGATATCCGGGGCGATGAGGACGATGTTGCTGGGTTTTCGCTTGTAGATGGGCGCTACGTTGTCGGCGGACTGATTGAGCGTTTCTGCGCCCGGGGACGTATCGCGAGATGCCGAATCACTATCCGGCGGGTTTGGTGTGTCCTTGAACATAATCGTCATTTCCTGATGTGGTGCCGCCATTCCATCGCTACTAATACGAAGGGGTGGCGGCTGTACGCAGGTTAGTAGACCGGGGAAACGAAGAAAGCCGGCGCGCCCGAGGGCGCCCTACGCACAACCACCATCAAGAACAGGCATAGGAATACCTGATTGACGGACACTTATGCGATCTTCAAATACCACGAGCTACTAAACCCGATCACTGATGAGCAGTGACGCGAATCAAGTTATCGATGGACTCAAAAGCGCACAAGGGGACGGATTCTGGGTTAGTCGTAGCCTCCGTCGCAAGGTGTTGTAGTCTTCCGGAATATAGCTTCGGAAATGTCCCACAGAGGACCTCACGATTTCAGCGGTTCAACCTTCCTCGTCAACAACTCCACAAACGCCTTTGCCATCGGCGATTTCTGATCCTTGCGTTGCACCAGCCACACCGCCGACACCGCTTCCGGATCCAGCAATGGCCGATAGACCACGCCATCAATCCTCATCCGCTGGTACGACGCCGGCAACACCGACACCCCCAACCCCGCCGCCACCAACCCGATGATGGTCATCGCCTCACCCGCCTCTTGGGCGAAATGCGGGCTAAACCCGGCATCCCGCGCCAACGTCAGTAATTGGGCGTACAGACCACTGCCATAACTGCGTGGGAAAAAGACGAATGGTTCGAGGGCCAGAGCTGAAAGAAACAGACCTTCTTCGCTGCCATTGACCAGCGGATGCTTGGAGCTAAGCACGGCCACCAATGGCTCGCGCATCAATTCCACGACGCTGAGGGAATCCGGCAAACCGAGCGGCCGCATGATGCCGACTTCGATCGATTCATCGACCAGTGCGTCGGCCACTTGGGTGCTGCTCATCTCCCGCAGGTTCAGGTGCACGGCCGGGAAGCGCTGGCGAAACGAGAAGATTGCCTGAGGGATGGTCGAGTTGAACGGTGCCGACGAGGTGAAGCCGATCTTCAGTTCACCCAACTCGCCCAGTTGCGCACGCCGGGCAACATCCGCCGCTTTATCGACCTGGGCCAGCGCCAGCCGCGCCTCTTGCAGAAACAATCGGCCGGCCTCGCTGAGTTCGACCCGACGATTGGTCCGCTCGAATAACCGTGCGCCCACCTCAGCTTCCAGCGCCTGAATCTGCTGGCTCAGCGGCGGTTGGGAGATGCCCAGCACCTGGGCGGCGCGGCCAAAGTGCAGTTCTTCGGCGACGGCGATGAAGTAGCGCAGGTGGCGCAATTCCATGAAAACTCCATTAGGTCGTAAAACCTCTTAAACAGGTCGAATAATATATTGGATTGAATCGTTAGGCAGCTATATGCTTTTTTCATTGCCTGACCGGCTGCGCCCTCCGAGGTCCGAAGTGAAAACTGCTGTCGCCCCACTCGCCCATGAAGCTCCGCCCACTGCGCTGGACGATGTCGTCGCCGAGCTGAACGAAATCTACATCGAGAAAGGCACGCCGATGTTTATGCGCACGGTGCTGGCGCTGTTCTCCGGCGGCTTTGCGACGTTCGCGCTGCTGTATTGCGTACAGCCGATGATGCCGCTGCTGTCCCACGAATATTCGATCAACGCGGCGCAAAGCAGCCTGATCCTGTCGGTGGCCACCGGCATGCTCGCGATTGGTCTGCTGATCACCGGGCCGATTTCTGACCGCGTCGGGCGCAAACCGGTAATGGTGACGGCCCTGTTCGCGGCGGCGTTGTGCACCATGGCCAGCGCGATGATGCCGAGCTGGGAAGGCGTGTTGATCATGCGGGCGCTGATCGGGCTGTCGTTGAGCGGTCTGGCGGCGGTCGCCATGACGTACCTGAGCGAAGAGATTCATCCGCAACACATTGGTCTGGCGATGGGCTTGTACATCGGTGGCAACGCCATCGGCGGGATGAGCGGACGACTGATTACCGGCGTGTTGATCGACTTCGTGAGCTGGCACACGGCGATGCTGGTGATTGGCGGTCTCGCGCTGATCGCGGCGACGGTGTTCTGGAAAATTCTCCCTGAATCGCGCAACTTCCGCGCCCGCTCGATGCACCCGCGCAGCCTGTTCGACGGCTTCACCATGCACTTTCGCGATGCCGGTTTGCCGCTGCTGTTCCTTGAGGCTTTCGTGCTGATGGGCGCGTTCGTCACGCTGTTCAACTACATCGGCTATCGCCTGTTGGCCGAGCCGTACAACATGGACCAGGCCTTTGTCGGGTTGCTCTCTGTTGTGTACCTGTCGGGGATTTACAGCTCGGCGAAGATCGGTTCGCTGGCCGACAAACTGGGCCGACGCAAAGTGCTGTGGGCGACGATTGTGCTGATGCTCGCAGGCCTGGCGCTGACCATGTTCACGCCGCTGCCGTTGGTGATCATCGG
This sequence comes from Pseudomonas sp. dw_612, assembly GCF_018449725.1. Taxonomy (GTDB): domain Bacteria; phylum Pseudomonadota; class Gammaproteobacteria; order Pseudomonadales; family Pseudomonadaceae; genus Aquipseudomonas. The sequence continues at coordinate 118,007 of NZ_JAAVVC010000012.1, forward strand.
CATGCTGATCTTCACCTTCGGCTTCTTCGGCGCGCATTCGGTGGCGAGTAGCTGGATCGGGCGCCGGGCGATCAAGGCCAAGGGACAGGCGTCGTCGCTGTACCTGTTCAGCTATTACGCCGGGTCGAGCATTGCCGGTACGGCCGGTGGAGTGTTCTGGCACCTCGGTGGGTGGAACGGGATCGGGTTGTTTATTGGCGGGTTGTTGGTGATTGCGTTGTTGGTGGCGTTGAAACTGGCGAAGTTGCCGCCGTTAGGCGATATAAGGGCCTGACCCAATCCCCCTGTGGGAGCGGGCTTGCTCGCGAAAGCGGTTGAGCATTCAACAATGATGTCGACTGATCCACCGCTTTCGCGAGCAAGCCCGCTCCCACATTTGACCGAGTACACCAAACAAAAACGCCCGGCATAAGCCGGGCGTTTTCGTTATGGGGCGACGACTACTCGTGATACTGCGCCGACAACTCATGCACCGCGCGCAGGAACGCACCCGCATGCTCCGGATCCACTTCCGGGGTGATGCCATGGCCGAGGTTGAACACGTGGCCGCTGCCCTTGCCGTAGCTGGCGAGGATGCGGCCGACTTCGGTGCGGATGGCTTCTGGCTTGGCGTAGAGCACGGTCGGGTCCATGTTGCCTTGCAGCGCGACTTTACCGCCGACACGCTGGCGGGCTTCGCCGATGTCGCAGGTCCAGTCCAGGCCCAACGCATCAGCGCCGGCGTCGGCGATGCTTTCCAGCCACAGCCCCCCGCCCTTGGTGAACAGGATGACCGGAACCTTGCGGCCTTCGTGTTCGCGGATCAGGCCGCTGACGATTTTGCGCATGTAGGCCAGGGAGAATTCCTGGTACGCCGCCGCCGAAAGGTTGCCGCCCCAGCTATCGAAAATCTGCACCGCTTGGGCACCGGCCATGATCTGGCCGTTGAGGTAGCTGGTGACCGACTGAGCCAGCTTGTCGAGCAACAAGTGCAAGGCTTGCGGGTTGTCGTAGAGCATGGTTTTGGTCTTGCGGTAGTCTTTCGACGAGCCGCCTTCAACCATGTAGGTGGCCAGGGTCCATGGGCTGCCAGAGAAACCGATCAGCGGCACGCGGCCATTCAGTTCGCGGCGGATGGTGCTGACCGCGTCCATCACATAACCGAGGTCTTTGTGCGGGTCCGGGATCGGCAGGGCTTCGACGTCGGCCAGGGTGCTGACGACTTTCTTGAAGCGCGGGCCTTCGCCGGTTTCGAAGTACAGGCCTTGGCCCATGGCGTCCGGGATGGTCAGGATGTCGGAGAAGAGGATCGCCGCGTCCAGTTGCGGGTAGCGGTCGAGCGGTTGCATCGTGACTTCGCAAGCGAACTCCGGGTTCATGCACAGGCTCATGAAGTCACCGGCCTTGGCACGGCTGGCGCGGTATTCCGGCAGGTAGCGACCGGCCTGACGCATCATCCATACCGGCGTGACGTCTACAGGTTGCTTGAGCAGGGCGCGAAGGAAACGGTCGTTCTTCAGGGCAGTCATGTCGGCATCCGGAAAAAAAGTGCGGGCATTTTCTCAGAGCGCGGCGCAAAAGGCACGGCAAGCGCCGCACCTTTTGTCTATCGGGTCAATTTGTCGCGGTAAGACCACGGTTTTCGCAACACCCTGAAACCAATGTGGGAGCGGGCTTGCTCGCGAAAGCGGTGTGTCAGGCAACATCAATGCTGACTGACACTCCGTCTTCGCGAGCAAGCCCGCTCCCACATTTTGATCGTATTCCAATCTCAGGAAGTGATCAGACGCCCAAGTAATCCAGAATCCCTTCAGCGGCATTACGCCCTTCGAAGATCGCTGTCACCACCAGGTCAGACCCGCGAACCATATCGCCACCGGCGAAGATTTTCGGGTTGCTGGTCTGGTGCTTGTACTTGCCTTGTTCCGGGGCCACGACGCGGCCCTGGCTGTCGGTCTGGATCTCGAACTGTTCGAACCACGACGCCGGGCTCGGACGGAAACCGAACGCGATGACCACGGCGTCGGCCGGGATGATCTCTTCGGAACCCGGGATCGGCTCGGGGCTGCGACGGCCACGGGCGTCCGGTTCGCCGAGACGGGTCTCGACCACTTTCACGCCTTCGACGCGGTCTTCACCGACAATGGCGATCGGCTGGCGGTTGTAGAGGAATTTCACGCCTTCTTCCTTGGCGTTCTTCACCTCTTTGCGCGAGCCCGGCATGTTCGCTTCGTCGCGACGATAGGCACAGGTCACGGACTTGGCGCCCTGGCGGATCGACGTGCGGTTGCAGTCCATCGCCGTGTCGCCGCCGCCCAGCACCACAACCTTCTTGCCTTTCATGTCGACGAAATCTTCCGGCGACTTTTCAAAGCCCAGGTTGCGGTTGACGTTGGCGATCAGGAAGTCGAGCGCGTCATGCACGCCCGGCAGGTCCTCACCGGCAAAGCCGCCCTTCATGTAGGTGTAGGTGCCCATGCCCATGAACACGGCATCGTATTCTTCGAGCAGTTGCTCGATGGTCACGTCCTTGCCCACTTCGGTGTTCAGGCGGAATTCAATGCCCATGCCGGTAAAGACTTCGCGGCGATTGCTCAGCACGGTCTTTTCCAGCTTGAACTCGGGGATGCCGAAGGTCAGCAGACCGCCGATTTCCGGGTTCTTGTCGAACACCACCGGGGCCACGCCGCCACGTACCAGTACGTCGGCACAACCCAGGCCGGCCGGGCCTGCGCCAATGATCGCGACACGCTTGCCGGTCGGTTTGACCTTGGACATGTCCGGGCGCCAGCCCATGGCGAACGCGGTGTCGGTGATGTACTTCTCGACCGAACCGATGGTCACCGCGCCGAAGCCGTCGTTAAGGGTGCAGGCACCCTCGCACAGACGATCCTGTGGGCACACCCGGCCGCAGACTTCCGGCAGGGTGTTGGTCTGGTGCGACAGCTCGGCGGCCTGGAGGATGTTGCCCTCGGCCACCAGCTTCAGCCAGTTCGGAATGAAGTTGTGCACCGGGCACTTCCATTCGCAATACGGGTTACCGCAACCCAGGCAGCGGTGGGCCTGATCGGCCGAATGCTGGGGTTTGAAGGGTTCGTAGATTTCCACGAACTCTTTCTTGCGTTGACGCAACAGTTTCTTCTTCGGATCCTTGCGCCCGACATCGATGAACTGGAAGTCGTTATTCAGACGTTCAGCCATTGTTAAAACCTCATCAAACTCTTCAGGCGCATATCACTGCGGGTTGGCACGGGTGCTGGAAAGCAACGATTTCAGGTTGGCAGCCTTGGGCTTGACCAGCCAGAAACGGCGCAGATAGTCGTCGAGGTTCTCAGCGAGGTTACGACCCCATTCGCTGTCGGTTTCCGCGACGTATTCGTCCAGCACGCGTTGCAGGTGGCTGCGATAGGCTTCCATCGCTTCGCCGCTGATCCGCTGGATTTCCACCAGTTCGTGGTTGACCCGGTCAACGAAGGTGTTGTCCTGGTCGAGCACGTAGGCGAAACCGCCGGTCATGCCTGAGCCGAAGTTGTAACCGGTCTTGCCCAGGACGCAGACGAAACCACCGGTCATGTACTCGCAGCAGTGATCGCCAGTGCCTTCCACCACGGTGTGAGCACCGGAGTTACGCACGGCGAAACGCTCGCCCGCGGTGCCCGCGGCGAACAGCTTGCCGCCGGTGGCGCCGTACAGGCAGGTGTTGCCGATGATGGCACTGTCCTGAGTCTTGTAGACGCTGCCCTTCGGCGGAACGATGACCAGTTTGCCGCCGGTCATGCCTTTGCCGACGTAGTCGTTGGCGTCGCCTTCCAGGTACATGTTCAGGCCGCCGGCGTTCCACACACCGAAGCTCTGACCGGCCGTCCCTTTGAAGCGGAAAGTGATCGGCGCGTTCGCCATGCCTTGGTTGCCGTGCTTGCGCGCGATTTCGCCGGAGATCCGCGCGCCGATGGAACGGTCGCAGTTGCAGATATTCAGCTCGAAATCAGCGCCGCTCTTGTCGTTGATCGCCGAGGTGGCCATGTCGACCATTTTCTCGGCCAGCAGGCCTTTGTCGAACGGCGGGTTGCGGTCCACCTGGCAGAATTGCGGCTTGTCTGCCGGGATGTGATCGCTGCCGAGCAACGGGGTCAGGTCCAGGTGTTGCTGCTTGGCGGTCTGGCCTTCGAGGATTTCCAGCAGATCGGTACGGCCGATCAGCTCTTCGAGGGAGCGCACGCCCAGCTTGGCCAGCCACTCACGGGTTTCTTCGGCGACGTAGGTGAAGAAATTCACCACCATGTCGACGGTGCCGATGTAGTGATCCTTGCGCAGTTTCTCGTTCTGAGTCGCGACGCCGGTGGCGCAGTTGTTCAGGTGGCAGATGCGCAGGTATTTGCAGCCCAGGGCGATCATTGGCGCGGTGCCGAAGCCGAAGCTTTCAGCGCCGAGGATTGCAGCCTTGATCACGTCGAGGCCGGTTTTCAGACCACCGTCGGTCTGTACCCGGACTTTGCCGCGCAGGTCGTTGCCACGCAGGGTCTGGTGGGTTTCGGCCAGGCCGAGCTCCCACGGTGCACCCGCGTATTTGATCGAGGTCAGCGGCGATGCGCCGGTGCCGCCGTCGTAGCCGGAGATAGTGATCAAGTCCGCATAGGCCTTGGCCACACCGGCGGCGATGGTGCCGACGCCTGCTTCCGCGACCAATTTCACCGAGACCAAAGCCTTCGGATTGACTTGTTTCAGGTCGAAAATCAGCTGTGACAAATCTTCAATCGAGTAGATGTCGTGGTGCGGTGGCGGCGAAATCAGGGTCACGCCCGGCACTGCATAACGCAGCTTGGCGATCAGACCGTTAACCTTGCCCCCAGGCAACTGACCACCTTCACCGGGCTTGGCGCCCTGGGCGACTTTGATCTGCAGCACTTCAGCGTTGACCAGGTATTCCGGGGTTACACCGAAACGGCCAGTCGCAACCTGTTTGATTTTCGAGCTTTTGATCGTGCCGTAGCGCGCCGGGTCTTCGCCGCCTTCGCCGGAGTTGGAACGCGCACCGAGGCGGTTCATGGCTTCGGCCAGGGCTTCGTGAGCTTCCGGCGACAAAGCGCCGAGGGAGATGCCGGCGGAGTCGAAGCGCTTGAGCACCGATTCCAGCGGTTCGATCTCGCTGATGTCCAGCGCCGTGTCCAGGGTCTTCACCTTGAACAAGTCACGGATCATCGACACCGGACGGTTGTCCACCAGCGCCGTGTATTCCTTGAACTTGCTGTAGTCGCCCTGCTGCACAGCGGCTTGCAGGGTGCTGACCACGTCCGGGTTGTAGGCGTGATATTCGCCACCGTGGACGAACTTCAGCAAACCGCCCTGCTGGATTGGCTTGCGCGGGCTCCAGGCTTCGGCGGCGAGGGCTTTCTGCTCGGCTTCGATGTCGACGAAGCGCGCGCCCTTGATGCGGCTTGGCACGCCACGGAAGCTCAGTTCGCAGACTTCTTCGGACAGGCCGATGGCTTCGAACAACTGCGCGCCGCGATACGACGTGATGGTCGAAATGCCCATCTTCGACAGAATCTTCAACAGACCTTTGGTGATGCCTTTGCGGTAGTTCTTGAACACCTCATAGAGGTCGCCCAGCACTTCACCGGTACGGATCAGGTCGCCCAGCACTTCGTAGGCCAGGAACGGATAAACCGCCGAGGCGCCGAAACCGATCAACACCGCAAAGTGATGCGGGTCGCGAGCGGTGGCGGTTTCCACCAGGATGTTGGAGTCGCAACGCAGGCCTTTTTCGGTCAGGCGGTGGTGCACCGCGCCAGTGGCCAGCGAAGCGTGGATCGGCAATTTGCCCGGGGCAATGTGACGGTCGCTCAACACAACTTGGGTACGACCGGAACGCACGGCTTCTTCAGCCTGATCGGCGACGTTGCGGATCGCCGCTTCGAGGCCGACGCTTTCGTCGTAGTTGAGGTCGATGATCGCGCGCTCGAAGCCCGGACGATCGAGGTTCATCAACGAACGCCACTTGGCCGGGGAAATGACCGGCGAGCTGAGGATTACGCGCGAGGCGTGCTCCGGCGACTCTTGGAAAATGTTGCGCTCTGCACCGAGGCAGATTTCCAGCGACATGACGATGGCTTCACGCAGCGGGTCGATCGGCGGGTTGGTGACCTGCGCGAACTGCTGACGGAAATAGTCGTACGGCGTGCGCACGCGCTGGGACAGCACGGCCATCGGCGTATCGTCGCCCATCGAGCCGACGGCTTCGTAGCCTTGCTCGCCGAGCGGACGCAGCACCTGGTCGCGTTCTTCGAACGTGACCTGATACATCTTCATGTATTGCTTGAGTTGGTCGACGTCATAGAAAGCCGAACCGTGGTCGTTGTCTTCCATGGTCGCCTGGATGCGCAGGGCATTCTTGCGCAGCCATTGCTTGTACGGATGACGGGACTTCAAGCGGTTGTCGATCGCATCGGTATCGAGGATCTGGCCGGTTTCGGTATCCACGGCGAAGATCTGACCCGGGCCCACACGGCCCTTGGCGATCACGTCTTCAGGCTGGTAGTTCCAGACACCGATTTCCGAGGCCAGGGTGATGAAACCGTTTTTGGTGGTAACCCAACGCGCCGGACGCAAACCGTTACGGTCGAGCAGGCACACCGCGTAGCGACCGTCGGTCATGACCACGCCGGCCGGGCCGTCCCACGGTTCCATGTGCATCGAGTTGTATTCGTAGAACGCCCGCAGATCCGGGTCCATGGTTTCGACGTTCTGCCACGCAGGTGGAATGATCATCCGCACGCCACGGAACAGGTCGATGCCACCGGTGACCATCAACTCGAGCATGTTGTCCATGCTCGAGGAGTCGGAACCCACGCGGTTCACCAATGGGCCGAGTTCTTCCAGGTCCATCAAGTCGTTGGTGAACTTGGTGCGACGGGCCACGGCCCAGTTGCGGTTACCGGTGATGGTGTTGATTTCGCCGTTGTGGGCGAGGAAGCGGAACGGCTGCGCCAACGGCCATTTCGGCAGGGTGTTGGTCGAAAAGCGCTGGTGGAACACGCAGATCGAGGTTTGCAGGCGTTGGTCGCTGAGGTCTGGATAGAAGGCGGTGAGGTCCGCCGGCATCATCAGGCCTTTATAAATGATGGTCTTGTGCGAAAAGCTGCAGATGTAGTGATCGGCGTCACCGGCGTTGGCCACGGACGAGCGGCGACGGGAGGTGAACAGCTTGATCGCCATGTCCTGATCGCTCAGGCCTTCACCACCGATGTACACCTGCTCGATTTGCGGCAGGCGCTCAAGGGCCAGACGGCCGAGGACGCTGGTGTCGATCGGCACTTTGCGCCAGCCGACGAGGGTCAGGCCGGCAGCGATGATCTCGCGGTTCATGTTCTCGCGAGCGGCTTCGGCTTTGACCGGGTCCTGGTTGAAGAAGACCATGCCCACGGCATATTGCTTGGGCAATGCGACGCCGAAGGTTTCCTGGGCAATGGCTCGCAGGAACACATCCGGCTTTTGAATCAGCAAGCCGCAACCGTCACCGGTCTTGCCGTCGGCGTTGATCCCACCGCGGTGGGTCATGCAGGTCAGGGCCTCAATGGCCGTTTGCAAAAGGGTATGACTGGGCTCGCCCTGCATATGGGCTATCAGGCCAAAACCGCAGTTATCCTTGAATTCATCTGGTTGGTACAGACCTGCTTTCATAGACACTTTCTCACCAGGCTGCCTCTTTTCGAGGCAAATTTCTTTTCAATTCAACCACTTGCCATCCACGCCGAACGTACGTCGGCTTTGCGGGGGCAAAAGGGAGGTCATTGTACACACCGACACTTACGCTCACAAATTTGACGACGAAATGTCGCAAATCTATGTCGCATTTGTGAAAGGTTTAAAGCGATACGCTGTGCTAGTCAAAACTTTTTTAATTTTGACCGCAACGACTCAAAGACCACTATGACGCAGACACCACAAGGCACGCGGCCTGTAGAGGCGGCATGCGCTTGTAGAAATTTTGAGGTGCCGAGAGAGGCGGCCTGGGTAAGGCCGCCGAATCATCAGCGAGCTGTTGCCAGTTCCTGTTGGACGCTGGCGACGGAGCGAGGCCAAGGTTTACCAGCCTGAACCTTCGCTGGCAAGGCCTTGATGGCGGTAACGGCTGCATCGCGGTTGGCGAAGCTGCCGTAGGTGATGACGTAAAGCGGTTTGCCGTTCAGCACTTTCTTGAAATACCGGTACTCGCCGCCCTGCTCCTTGACGAAGGTTTGCGCAGTGGCTTCGGAGCTGGTGCCGAGGATCTGCACCACGTAATTGCTCGTCGGTTGTCCGGCGTACCAGGTGCCACCGGCAGCCTTGGCGACGGTAACCGGCTTCTCGGCCGGTTTGGCGGCAACCACAGGCTTGGCTGGCGCTGGCGCCGGTTTGGCCACTGGCGCAGGCGCTGGCTTGGCGGTAGCAACCTGCGTCGGCGCCGGAACCGGTTTGGCGGCTGGCGTCGGTGCAGGACCAGGCTGGATGCCAGCCGGCGGCGCAACGGTGGTCACGGTCGGCGGTGTGGCGCTGGAGCCTTCGACCGGCACGCCGTCGTCGCCTTCAGTGATACCACCGGCCGCTTCAGCCAATGGGCTGCGCATGACCGGTTGCGATTGGCCGACCAGCGGCAATGGCATCGGTTGGGTGTTGCCGGCGAACTCTACCGAAGGCGCGCCCCCGGCAGCGTTAGGTTTTGGCGTGCCCAATGGCAACTGAGCCTGCTCATTTGCAGGTGCGCCGGTGGTCGGTGTCTTGCTGCGGCCCGGCATCAACCAGGCGGCGGCTACCGCGACCACGACTACGGCGGAAATCGCCAATACGTGTTTCTTCGGCATGTTGAACCCCATACTTGGACGCTTCACCGCTGTGCGGCTGGCAATCATGGCTTCGATCATCGCATCGCGGGCGACCTGGTTGATATTGCCAGGCCAACCTTCGGAGCTTTCGTGAATATCAGAGATCTGATCCGCGGTGAAAAGTTCGATACCCCGACCGGCGCCTTCAAGACGCTGGTCCAGGTATTCGCGGGTTTCTTCTTCGGTGTACGGCTGCAATTCGATGACGTGGAAGCGCTCTTCCTCAAGGCTCAGGGCCTCCAGTTGCGCAATCAGCGACGACTCGCCGAACAGGAACACATGCGGGCGACCCTCAGGCGCACCGGCGGCCAACGCCATCAAGGCTTCGAGCGCGGATTCGTCGAGTTGCTCGGCGTCGTCCACCAGCAAATAGACTTCCTGCCCGGTCAGCGCGAGTTGCACCACCTGGGCCAGAATCGCACCGATCTCGGCCTGGGCCACGTTCAGCGCCTGGGCGACTTGACGCAGTACACCGGCCGCATCGCCGGCACCACGGGCGGAAACCACCACGCTTTGCACGGACTGCTTGTTGGTGCTGGCCACCAGGGCCTGGCGCAACAGCGTCTTGCCGCTGCCTTGCGGGCCGGTGACCACCAGCAGCAACTGGCTGTAGCGCGCCAGGTGATGCAGTTGTCCCAGCACCGGTTTGCGCTGGGCCGGGAAAAATTTGAAGCCAGGCACCCGTGGAGCGAAAGGGTCATGACTTAACTGGAAATGGCCGAGGAAAGCCTCGTCGGCATGCAAACTAGTCATCGGGATCTTATTAACCTTTAAGCTGAGCCAGGGCGCGGTAATCCGCTCCCAGCGTGGCCTGTAGAACCTCTTTCGGATAATCGTCGGTCACCACCGCTTCGCCCATGTGGCGCAGCAGCACCAGGCGCAAACGACCGTCGATCACTTTCTTGTCAATTGCCATGTGTTCGAGAAAATCGGCTTCGGTCATCTCTTCCGGCGGGACGACCGGCAGGCCGGCACGCTGGAACAGGCGAATGCCGCGATCCCGCTCCTGCTCGCTGATCCAGCCCAGGCGCGCGGACATTTCCAGCGCCATGACGGTCCCGGCAGCGACCGCTTCACCGTGTAGCCACACACCATAGCCCATGTGGGTTTCGATGGCGTGGCCGAAGGTGTGCCCCAGGTTCAGCGTGGCGCGCACGCCGGTTTCTTTTTCGTCGGCGCCCACCACTTCAGCCTTGGCCTCGCAGGAGCGCTTGATAGCGTACGTCAGGGCGACCTGATCGAGAGCGCGCAGGCGATCGACGTTTTCTTCGAGCCATGTCAGGAACGGCTCATCGCAGATCAACCCGTACTTGATGACTTCAGCCAGGCCCGCAGACAGTTCGCGCGCCGGTAAGGTATTGAGCGTCGCGGTATCGATCAGCACCACATTGGGCTGATAGAAGGCGCCGACCATGTTCTTGCCCAGCGGATGGTTGATTCCGGTCTTGCCACCCACCGAAGAGTCAACCTGCGACAGCAACGTGGTCGGCACCTGAATGAAATCGACGCCGCGCTGGTAGCAGGCGGCGGCAAAACCGGCCATGTCACCAATCACGCCGCCACCGAGGGCGATCACCGTAGTGCGGCGGTCGTGCCGGGCGGTCAGCAGACCGTCGAAAATCAGTTGCAGGGTTTCCCAGGTCTTGAAGGCTTCGCCGTCGGGCAGCACCACGGAGACAACCGAGAACTGAGCGAGGCTTTTGGTCAGACGTTCGAGATAGAGCGGCGCAACAGTCTCGTTGGAGATGATTGCCACTTGCCGCCCGCGAACATGCGGGGCCAGCAACTCGGGCTGATCCAACAAACCTTCGCCAATATGAATCGGGTAGCTGCGCTCGCCTAGATCGACCTTGAGTGTCTGCATGTGTCCCCACAGTGAAGATGGAATCAGGCGTCCTGCCTTGAATTAACGAAGGTGCGCGGCGTCTGCTGGTGTGACGCCGTTTGATAGCCATCCGCCACAACCTTGAGCGGCCATGACAGGACGCCGAGGATAGCGCATTTCGCGCCGCGCTTTAACGGGGCGGAAGTTGCTGCAAGCGTTCGAGGATGTCTAGCACAACCATTCGCGGCGGCCGCTCATCGGTTTCCACCACCAGATCGGCGATTTCCCGATAAAGCGGATCGCGGATCGCCAGCAGATCCCGCAGGGTCTTGGCCGGATCGGCGGTGCGCAACAGCGGACGATTGCGATCTCGAGCGGTGCGGCCGACTTGCTGCTCAACGGAGGCGTGCAGATAAACCACGCGCCCTCCGGCATGCAGGGCCCGACGATTGGCTTCGCGCATCACTGCACCGCCACCGGTCGCCAGCACTACGCCGTCGCAGGCGCACAGCTCTTCGATCATCGCCTGCTCGCGATCACGGAAGCCGGGCTCGCCTTCCTTATCGAAAATCCACGGGATATTGGCGCCCGTGCGCAATTCAATTTCCTTGTCGGAATCTTTGAATGGCAGGCGCAGCTCTTTGGCCAGCAAACGGCCGATGGTGCTTTTGCCAGCACCCATCGGTCCAACAAGAATCAAATTTCGCACAGAATCAACGACTCACAGCAATCGCCTGGTTATTCATGATACGCGGAGTGAGAAATACCAGCAGCTCGGATTTTTTCTCCGAAACCACGTCACGCCGGAAAAGGCGGCCAAGATACGGCACATCGCCGAGAAATGGCACCTTATCTACAACCTTGCTCTGAGTATTTGAGAAAACCCCGCCGATGACGATGGTCTCGCCGTCGTTGACCAGCACTTTGGCGTTGACCTCGTTTTTCTTGATGGGCGGTACGTCCTGCACCTTGTTGAGGTAGTCCGGTTCGTCCTTGGTGACCTTGACCTCCATGATGATGCGGTTATCCGGGGTGATTTGCGGCGTCACCTCCAGGGACAGCGAGGCCTCCTTGAACGACACCGATGTCGCGCCGCTGGAACTGGCTTCCTGATACGGAATCTCGGTGCCTTTGAGAATTTTCGCGGTTTCCTTGTCGGACGTGACCACTTTGGGCTGCGAGACGATTTCGCCGTTGCCGGTCTTTTCCATGGCTGTCAGTTCAAGGTCGAGCAGCACGTTGTCAGTAATGAAGGCGATGCCGAGCCCCGAGGTATTGGCCGCCGTGCCCATATCGACGAACGGCGAGTTGGTGCTGGTGCTGCCGGGCGTACCGATGGTGGACGACGCGTTGGCGCCGTTACTGACACCCGAGGTGTTCCAGTTGCCCTTGTTCTGGATCGAGCCGCCCCAGCGCACGCCGAGACTCTTGTCGTAATCGACGTTGGCTTCGACGATCCGCGCCTCAATCATCACCTGGCGCACCGGGATATCCAGTTGCGCGACGATGCGCCGAAGCTCGTCGAGGCGATCCTGGGTCTGGTAGGCGATGATGTTGTTAGTGCGCTCGTCGACCGTGATCGAGCCCCGCTCATCGACTTTCGCCTCGGCGCTGGTCACTGACGTGAACAGCTTGGCGATGTCGGCGGCCTTGGCGTAGTTGACCTGCAACAGCTCCCGACGCAGCGGCGCCAGTTCGGCAATCTGTTTTTGCGACTCCAGTTCCTGACGCTCACGGGCCGCGATTTCATCCGCTGGCGCGACCAGCAGGACGTTGCCGATCATGCGCTTGTCCAGGCCTTTGGTTTTCAGCACCAGGTCCAGCGCCTGATCCCACGGCACATTCTGCAGACGCAAGGTAATACCGCCCTGCACCGTGTCACTGGCCACCAGATTGAGGTTGGTGAAGTCGGCGATCAGTTGCAGCACCGAGCGCACGTCGATGTCCTGGAAATTCAGCGAGAGCTTTTCGCCCGTATAGGCAAAACGCTCGGCATTGCGCTTTTGCAAGTCGTCGGCGGTGACCGGACGGATGCTGACGGTCAGCTTGTTGTCGGTTTGATAGGTCGAATATTCGAAGGCACCACTGGGCTCGATGCTGATCACGGCGCGGTCGCCGGTAGCGCTGGCGTTGACGAACTGCACCGGGGTGGCGAAATCCTTGACGTCCAAACGCACACGCAACGGCTCGGGCAATTGGGTCCTGGCGAAACCGAGGATGATCTTGCCCTCGCGTTCCTGGATGTCCGGCGCGATGGACGGATCCGACAAGTCGATCACCACATTGCCTTCACCCTGGGTGCCGCGCTGGAAATCCACACCGCGAATGGCTTTGCCCACGGGAGCGTAGGGCTTGGCGGGTGCCGGTTTGGCAGCCGCTACCCGCGGTGCGCTGGCGACGGGTTTGGCTGCCGGGCTCTTCGCGCCTTGCCCGACGACCACGAACAGATTGTTGCCTTCAACCCTGGAGCTGTAGGGCGTCAGTTGGGTCAGGTTGATGATCAGTCGCGTGCGGTCCTTGGCCTCCACCACCGTGGCGCTGCGAGCATTGCCACCGCCCAGGTCACGATTTTTATTGGCCAGTTTGCTGACCACACCCGGGAGATCCAGCGCGATGCGCGCCGGTGATTCGGTGGTGTAGCCGTGGGGCGGCGGTGGCGGTCCGTCGAAGGTCAACTTCAACTCGACACGGTCACCCGGCAGCGCGGCGACATCCAGCGCGTTGAGGGCGGCCGCTTGTACCATCGGCGACAGCAGCGCTATCCATAGCGAAATACCGAGGGTTGAGAAAATCCTGTTCATTATTCGAGTTCCACTATGAGTGCTCTTTCAAAGGGATGGTCCGCGGCCGTTCCAGCCAGGCGCCTTCGCCATCGGAAACGATTTCGACCACATCGACTTGCGAGCCGCTGATGGCGACGATCCGCCCATCGTTACGCCCCAGGTAATCGCCGACTTTCAATCGATGCACCCCACCCGCCCCGCGCAGCAGCGCAAAGGAACCGGAGGCATTGGAGATGGTGCCGACCATTTCAAACTGCTCGATGTTGAAACCTTCGAGGTACTGCTTGACCCGATTGGGGTCAGGTTTGACGTTGCGCGAACCGTGCTTCTGGCCGGCCAGGTCAACTCGGACCTGCCGGGAAAACGGGCTGCGCAGGTTAGCGGCGCTGTAAGTGAATGTGGGGTAAGACCGGAATGTGGGTGTTGGTTCAATCTTGCCCGGTGGACGCAGGCGCACTTCGTTGAGGTAAGCGTCCAGATCACCGAAGCCATTGTCGCCGCCGCAACCGGCCAGACCTGCCATGACGACAACCATCGATAAGTAACGAAACGGGGTCATTTTTGCAGCCCCTTATCGTTGTAGCGATAGGTCTTGGCGAGGATGCTCATGCGCAGCTTCGTCCCGCCGTCAGGGTTAGCCGGTGCAAGGTCGAAGTCATGCAGGGTGACGATGCGCGGCAGCCCGGCCACGCCACTGACGAAGGTCGCCAGGTCGTGGTAAGCGCCGGTGACGGTGATCTGGATCGGCAACTCGATGTAGAACTGCTGAGTAACTTCCGGCAGCAATTTGATCTCTTCGAATTCCAGACCGCTGCCCAGACCCGTGCGGGTAATGTCCTCCAGCAGGCCGGGCACTTCAGTGTCGCTGGGCAATTGCCGCAACAGTACGCCGAAAGAGTTTTCCATCGCCTTCATCTGCTGGGTGTAGAGCTCCAGGTTCGCCGCCATGCTGGCCTTGCTGGCGAACTGATCCTTGAGCGTCGACTCCTCTGCGCGCTTGAGATCGAGTTCGTTCTGCATGTCGCTGATGAAAAAGTTGTAACCGAGCCCCAGCACCAGAGCCATCAGCAGGATGCCCGCCGCCGCTTTGATTGCCGGGGGCCAGGACCCGATGTTGTTGGTGTCCAGATCGTTGATGTCGATCTTGCGCAGCCCTTCGAACCATTCGGATGGCCTCATTTAGCGACCTCCATCGTGGCTGGTTGAGTCTGACGAACGGTTAGCTGAAAAACGTTGGCCTGGTCCAACTGACCGGCGGTCGTCGCCTTGACCTCAGTCAGGCTCGGCGCGTCGAACCAGTCCGAGGCGTCGAGATTGCGCATCAGCTCCGATACCTTGTTGTTCGACTCTGCCGCACCGGTGATCGCCAGGGTCTTGCCGGTCATTTTCACTTCAGTGAAATACACCCCGTCCGGCAGGGTACGTGCCAATTGGTCAAAGATTCGACCGCTGATCTGACGGTTGCCTTGCAGGTCCTGGATGATGCGCATGCGCTCCACCAACTGCTGACGGCGGGCCTTGAGGTCGCTGATTTGCTTGATGCGCTCATCGACCACGGCAATCTGTTTGCCCAGGTAATCGTTGCGGGCCACTTGCTGGCTGATGGCGCCGCTGATGAGTTGATCGCCAATGACGACCAAACCCACCGACCCGACCAGCACACCCACCAACACCAATAGAAAGCGTTTGCGACGCTCTTCGCGCAGTTCTTCACGCCACGGTAAAAGGTTGATCCGCGCCATCAGTCGAAACTCCTGAGGGCCAGACCACAAGCAATCATCAGGGCCGGGGCATCACTGGCGAGGGCGCCGGCGTTGACCTTGCTGCTCAGCGCCATGTCGGCGAAGGGATTGGCAACCTGGGTCGGCGTACCCAGCCGCTGCTCGATCAGCCGATCAAGCCCCGGAACCGAGGCGGTGCCGCCGGCCAACAAGATATGATCGACCGCGTTGTACTGGCCGGACGCAAAGAAAAACTGCAATGAACGAGAGACCTGCTGCACCAGGGCATCGCGAAACGGCTGCAGCACCTCGCTGACGTAGTCGTCCGGCAAACCGCCCTGCTTCTTCGCCAACCCGGCCTGCTCGATGGTCAGGCCGTAGCGACGCTGGATTTCTTCGGTGAGTTGGCGACCGCCGAACAATTGTTCGCGGGTGTAGATGATCCGGCCGTTGTGCAGCACGCTCAGGGTGGTCATGGTCGCGCCGATGTCGACCACGGCGACGGTGGAGCGCTCTTGATTGGCGGCGAGCTGGGGCGCCAGCAGGCCAAAGGAGCGCTCCAGGGCGTAGGCCTCGACGTCCACCACTTTGGCGGTCAGTCCGGCCAGGGCCAGGGCGGCCTCACGGACCTCGACATTTTCTTTTCGACAGGCGGCTAGTAGCACATTGACCCGTTCGGGGTTGCGCACCGATACGCCCTGGACTTCAAAGTCGATGGCGACTTCGTCCAATGGGTAAGGAATGTATTGATCGGCCTCGATCTTGAGCTGGTTTTCCATCTCGTCGTCGGACAGCCCGGCGTCCATCTCGATGGTCTTGGTGATCACCGCCGAACCGGCCACCGCGACGGCGACATTGCGGATACCGGTCCGGGCCTTGAGCAGCACGCGCGCGAGTGCCTGGCCCACACCTTCGAGCTCGGCGATGTTTTTCTCGATCACTGCACTGGCCGGCAGCGGTTCGACCGCGTAGGCCTCGACCCGGTAGCGGTCGCCCTGGCGGCTCAGCTCCAGAAGCTTCACCGACGTGGAGCTGATGTCGATCCCCAGAAGCGTTCTGGTCTTTTTATTGAAGAGTCCTAGCACTACCAATTCCCTATGACTATCCGTGAGTTACGGACTCTGTAATGTGCATTGCGTTCAATCCCTGCGTCTTGACAGAAGCGCAAATGACGCCCACCACGGAAAAATGCTTATAATGCCCAGCGTTTTTTTCCGCTTTTACTGCCAGCGCGGGTCGTTCTCTGTGTAGTCGAGACCCTGACGCCAAATTCATTCTTTGCCCTGGATGTTCAAACGCCTTGATTCGTCTGCTGAAATTTTTCGGTTGGTCCATCGTCGCCGTTTTCTGCGGACTGCTTTTAGGTCTCAGTGGCGCCTATCTTTACCTTAGTCCGGGTTTGCCGTCCGTGGAGGCGCTGAGAAGCATTCAGTTGCAGATTCCCCTCCGGGTCTACAGCAGCGATAACAAGTTGATTGCCGAATTTGGCGAGATGCGCCGCACTCCGATCCGTTTCGCCGACATTCCCCCCAATTTCATCAATGCGTTACTAAGTGCTGAAGACGATAACTTCGCCAACCACTATGGCGTCGACCCCAGCAGCCTGATGCGCGCCGCGACCCAATTGGTCAAAAGCGGTCACATCCAGTCCGGCGGCAGCACCATCACCATGCAGGTGGCGAAGAACTTCTTCCTGACCAGCGAACGCAGCTTCTCGCGCAAAACCACCGAAATTCTCCTGGCCCTGCAGATCGAACGACAGCTGACCAAGGACGAGATCCTTGAGCTGTACGTCAACAAGATCTACCTGGGTAACCGCGCCTACGGCATCGAGGCGGCGGCGCAGGTCTACTACGGCAAATCGATTCGTGATGTGAGTCTGGCGCAAATGGCGATGATCGCCGGCCTGCCGAAAGCGCCGTCACGCTTCAACCCGCTGGCCAACCCGGCCCGCAGCAAGGAGCGTCGCGACTGGATTCTGGGGCGCATGTACAAGCTCGGGAAAATCACCGAAGCCGACTACACCACCGCGATCAACGAACCGCTGAACGCCAGCTATCACGTGCCGACCCCGGAAGTGAACGCGCCGTACATCGCCGAAATGGCCCGCGCCGAAATGGTCGGCCGTTATGGCAGCGACGCCTACACCGAAGGTTTCCGCGTCACCACTACCGTGCCGAGTAATCTGCAGGAAATGGCCAACACCGCGGTTCACGAAGGTTTGATGACCTACGACCAGCGTCACGGCTATCGCGGCCCTGAGTCGCGTCTGCCGGGCAAGACCCGTGAAGCCTGGGCCACCGAGCTGACCAAGCAGCGCACCATCAGCAGCCTGGAACCGGCCATCGTCACTCAGGTCGACAAGAACGGCCTGCAAGTGATGACCCGCACCGGCGACGAACACGTCGGCTGGGACAGCATGAAATGGGCGCGGCCATTCCTGAACACCAACAGCATGGGCGCCAATCCGAAGCAGCCGGCGGACGTGGCCCAGGTCGGTGACCTGATTCGCGTGCAACGCCAGCCGGACAACTCGCTGAAGTTCAGCCAGATTCCACAGGCCCAAGGCGCATTGGTATCCCTGGATCCGCAGAACGGCGCGATCCGTTCGCTGGTCGGCGGCTTCGCGTTCGAGCAGAGCAATTACAACCGTGCCTTGCAGGCGAAGCGCCAGCCGGGTTCGAGCTTCAAGCCATTCGTCTACAGCGCCGCCCTGGATAACGGCTACACCGCCGCGACCCTGGTGAACGACGCGCCGATCGTGTTTGTCGATGAATACCTGGACAAGGTCTGGCGCCCGAAGAACGACACCAACACCTTCCTCGGCCCGATCCGCCTGCGTGAAGGCCTGTACAAGTCGCGCAACCTGGTGTCGATCCGACTGGTGCAGGCGCTGGGCGTCGATCGCACTATCGACTACATCAGCAAGTTCGGCTTCAACAAGCAGGATCTGCCGCGCAACCTGTCCCTGGCGCTGGGCACCGCGACGCTGACGCCGATGGAAATCGCCACCGGCTGGAGCACCTTCGCCAACGGCGGCTACAAGATCACGCCGTACATCATCGACAAGATCGAAAGCCGCAATGGCGACACGCTGTTCGTCGCCAACCCGCCGAGCGTACCTCAGGGCGATGCGGCGACCGCAGGCCTGGCCGCACCGGTCGCGCAGCCGTTTACGGTCAACGCGACCCCGGGCGAGGCACCCGCCGCTCCCGGCACGCTGCCGCAAACCCCGGCGCTGGCTGAGCGGATTGTCGATGGCCGCACCACGTTCATCCTCAACAGCATGCTTGAGGACGTGATCAAGCTCGGCACCGGCCGCCGCGCGCTGGCCCTGGGCCGTCCCGACATTGCGGGCAAGACCGGTACCACCAACGAATCCAAGGATGCGTGGTTCTCCGGCTATAACGCCGATTACGTGACCACGGTCTGGACCGGTTTCGACCAGCCAGAAAGCCTGGGTCGCAAGGAATTCGGTGGCACCGTCGCGCTGCCGATCTGGATGAACTACATGGGCGCCGCGCTTAAAGGCAAACCGCCGCATACGCAAGCCGAGCCGGAAGGCATCCTGAGTCTGCGGGTTGACCCGGTGAGCGGCCGTGCGGCCACGCCAAGTACGCCTGGGGCCTACTTCGAGCTGTTCAAGGCCGAAGACACGCCACCGTCGGTGAACGAGCTGGGCAACGGCACAGCGCCGGGCAGCCCGCTGCCAGCGGATGAAGCGGCGCCGATCGATTTGTTCTAGAGAAGCAGCGGCAAGCTTTAAGCTGCAAGCCTCAAGTAAAAGCAAGAGCCGTGCGCCACGCTCCTGACTTGCAGCTTGTAGCTTGCCACTTGAAGCCCATAAAAAAACCCAGCACTTGGCTGGGTTTTTTTATGGGCGCTGCTGTTATCCGTTGAACACGTCATCCACGCTTTTCAGCGGGTAGTTCTTCGGATACGGCAGGGTTGCCACACCAGTCTCGATGGCAGCCTTGGCCACGGCATCGGAGATCACGGTGATCAGGCGGGCGTCCATTGGTTTCGGGATGATGTACTCACGACCGAATTCCAGTTTGATGCCGCCGTAGGCGTCGCACACTTCCTGAGGAACCGGCAGCTTGGCCAGTTCACGCAGGGCGTTGGCAGCAGCCACTTTCATTTCTTCGTTGATGCGCTTGGCGCGAACGTCCAGGGCACCGCGGAAGATGAACGGGAAGCCCAGCACGTTGTTGACCTGGTTCGGGTAGTCCGAACGGCCGGTGGCCATGATCACGTCGTCACGGGTGGCGTGCGCCAGTTCCGGGGCGATTTCCGGATCCGGGTTCGAGCACGCGAACACGATCGGGTTGGCCGCCATGGACTTCAGGCCTTCAGCGCTCAGCAGGTTCGGGCCGGACAGGCCAACGAATACGTCAGCACCGGTCAGGGCGTCAGCCAGGGTGCGCTTGTCGGTCGCGTGAGCGAAGACAGCCTTGTACTGGTTCAGGTCGTCACGGCCGGAGTGGATCACACCGGTACGGTCAACCATGAAGATGTTTTCGATGTTGGCGCCCATGCTCACCAGCAATTTCATGCAGGAGATGGCGGCCGCACCGGCGCCCAGGCAGACGATCTTGGCGTCAGCCAAGGTTTTGCCAGCAATTTCCAGGGCGTTGATCATGCCGGCGGCGGTAACGATCGCGGTGCCGTGCTGGTCATCGTGGAATACCGGAATGTCGCACTGCTCGATCAGAGCACGTTCGATCTCAAAGCACTCAGGTGCCTTGATGTCTTCCAGGTTGATGCCACCGAAGGTGATGGAGATACGCTTGACGGTGTCGATGAAGGCTTGCGGGCTTTCGGAGTCGACTTCGATGTCGAAAACGTCGATACCGGCGAAGCGCTTGAACAGTACACCCTTACCTTCCATCACTGGCTTGGAAGCCAATGGGCCGAGGTTACCCAGGCCGAGAATTGCGGTGCCATCGGAAATGACTGCAACCAGGTTGCCTTTACCGGTGTATTTGTAGGCCAGTTCAGGATCGCGGGCGATTTCGCGTACTGGTTCGGCTACGCCGGGGCTGTAGGCCAGCGACAGATCGCGGGCGGTAGCGGTGGCCTTGGTGAGCTCGACACTCAGCTTCCCTGGACGAGGATGGGCGTGATATTCGAGAGCGGCAGTTTTCAAATCAGACATGTGGGCATTCCGCTTTTACTGTTGGACAGACGGACCGCCGAGGATACGCGTGTCGTAAAGTCCCTACAAGACTGACCGGTCACCCCTGTCAAGCGCCCTGCCCTACGACTTTGGGCCAAGAGCCACGGAACACAAGGCTTTGACTGTTCACAATCCACTCAAAAAATGTCTACAATTTTTTAAGGCTGCTTCGCTTGAAGCATCGATGGATCGCTTAACGGCAGCAGCCAGCGCGCCTGACCGTCGTTGAGTCCACCACGGCGCGAACGGTCCAGCACCCAGCCCCGAGCCTCGACCTGCTTGCCCTTCAGCCCCTCAAGCGAAGCAACATCGAATTGCCCGAGCAAACTGGGTGCAACGCGCAATACAACCGAATCCTGCAACTCGATCCAAACCCCGCCACGATTGCGTTGCACCTTGCTCACACGACCGCTGAGCACAGCAAAACCGGACGCGCGAATCTGATCCGCTTTCAGCACAGGTGACTGTCGCCACAGCCCGAGACGCGCCTGCCGGGCTACGCGTTCCGCTGACTGCTGGCAAGTCACCAAATCGATATTCGGCGCGATGGCTACCTGAAAACCAAGACCTTCGGCGAGCATTTGCGCTTCGAGGTTGGCGCCATTGGCGCCATAGACATGCGCCAAGGTGCGGCCATAGCGATCCTTGTCCTCTTTCCCCGGCAGCAAACCCACCCGGCCATGGCTGGCAGCCACCATTGCCTCGAGGCGTTTGCGCGCCGCGACAGCGAACGGCTCGTCGGTACGGCCCTGCCGACCCAGCTCCGGGGTGTTCAAGCCGATCATGCGCACACTGCGGCCATCGCTCAGGCGCAGGGTGTCACCGTCCACTACCCGCTGCACGGTGACGGACGTCAAACCGCCCGGCGCCGAACAAAAGGCCTGGGCGCCGGAAAGCCAAATCGCGGACACAAAAAAGGCGCCCGCAAGGGACGCCTTTTTCGTTAGCAAGGAAAAGCCCATAAGGCTTTGGAACCTTACTCTGCTGCAGCAGCAGGTTTCTTGCCAAAAGCACCGAAACGGTCTGCGAAGCGCTGTACACGGCCGCCAGTATCCAGAGTCTTCTGCTTACCGGTGTAGAACGGGTGGCACTCATTGCATACGTCGATCGCCAGAGGCTTGGCCAGGTTCGAACGAGTTTCGAACTTGTTGCCACAGCTGCAGGTAACTGCGGTGATTTCGTATGTTGGATGGATATCGGCTTTCATGGTGTATTCCTCAGGCTAGCGTGCCGCCACTCAACACTATTGTTGAATACCGCACGTAATTAGGCCGCGGATTCTACCAGACAATGACAATCACGCAAGCTGTCGCTTCTACCGACCGTCTGCTAGGCTCCCGACCCAAAGCACACTCACGGTGGGAGCGGGCTTGCTCGCGAAAGCGTTGTGTCAGGCGACATAAATGCTGACTGACACGTCCTCTTCGCGAGCAAGCCCGCTCCCACAGGTATGCGCGCAGCCTTTCATTTATTGCCCGCCCAGAGAGAATCCCCCGCGTGCCCGACGCCATTTTGCGCCTCGCCCTGCCTTCGCCGCTGCGCCGCCTGTTCGATTACCGTGCCCCGGCCGGGGTCTTGCGCGCCCAGTTGCAGCCGGGCATGCGCCTGCGGGTGCCGTTCGGCCGGCGGGAGATGATCGGGATTCTGGTGGAGGTCGCCGACACCAGCGAAGTGCCGGTGGAAAAGCTCAAACCAGCCATTGCCCTGCTCGATGCCACGCCACCGCTGCCGCCCGCGCTGTTCAAGCTGTGCCTGTGGACGTCCCAGTATTACCAGCACAGCCTCGGCGACACCCTGAGCTGGGCGCTGCCAGTGTTGTTGCGCCAGGGCGAACTGGCCGAAGCCCGCCAGGAGCGCTTCTGGTCGGCTGCGCCCGGCGCCAGCCTCGATGATCCGCGCATCGCCCGCGCCCCACGCCAACGTGAAGCCCTGGCGACTCTGGCGCAGCATCCCCACGGCGTCGCCCATCAGTTGCTGAGCAAACTGATGCTGAGCAAGGACAGTCTCGATCTGCTGCTGGCCAAAGACCTGGTGCAAGTGGAAATCCGCAAGCACGCCCCCGACGCCCGCCACGAACATTGGCTGGCCCAACCAGAGTTGCCGCTCAACCCGGAACAACGCGCTGCTTACGAAGCGATCCGCGCCGGGTTCGACAGTTATCACGCGTTCCTGCTCGCGGGCGTCACCGGCAGCGGCAAGACCGAAGTCTACTTGCAGTTGATCCGCGAAACCCTGGAGGCCGGTAAGCAAGCGCTGGTACTGATCCCGGAGATCAACCTCGGCCCGCAGACCCTGGCGCGTTTCGAGCAGCGCTTCAATGCACGCATCGCGCTGATCCACTCGGCGGTCAACGATCGTGAGCGCCTCGAAGCCTGGCTCGCCGCCCGGGACGGCGACGCCGACATTATTATCGGCACCCGCTCGGCTTTGTTCACGCCGATGAAGAACCCCGGCCTGATCATCATCGACGAAGAGCACGACGGTTCCTATAAACAGCAGGAAGGCTTGCGTTACCACGCCCGCGACCTGGCCCTGGTCCGCGCGCGGCAGGAAAACATCCCGATCGTCCTCGGCTCCGCCACGCCTTCGCTGGAAAGCCTGCACAACGCCTACACCGGTCGTTACGGCCTCCTACGCCTGAATGAGCGCGCGGGTGGCGCCAAACAACCGCGCTTCCTACGCCTGGACGTGAAAAGTCGTCCGCTGGACAGCGGAATTTCCGGGCCGATGCAGCAAGCCATCGGCCAGACCCTGGCCGCCGGCCAGCAAGTTTTGGTCTTTCTCAACCGCCGTGGCTTTGCGCCGACTCTGCTATGTCACGATTGCGGCTGGATGTCCGAGTGCCAGCGCTGCGATGCGCGGATGACCGTGCATCAGCGCTCCGGCGAACTGCGCTGCCACCATTGCGGCTACGTCGAACGCGTCCCCCGGCACTGCCCGAAATGCGGAAAGGTCGATTTACGGCCCGTGGGCGCCGGCACCGAGCGCGCCGAGGAACGTTTGGCGATTCTGTTCCCGGATGTGCCGGTGCTGCGGGTCGATCGCGACAGCACCTCACGCAAGGACGCGATGAATCAGCTGTTCGCGACCATCCAGAAAGGCCAGCCGTGCATCCTGGTCGGCACGCAGATGCTTGCCAAAGGGCACCACTTTCCGCGAGTGACGCTGGTGTCGATCCTCGATGCCGACGGCGGTCTGTTTTCCGGCGACTTCCGCGCCAGCGAGCGCATGGCACAGTTAATTGTTCAGGTCGCCGGCCGCGCGGGCCGGGCTGAAGAGCCGGGTCGAGTGATCATCCAGACTCACTTGGCGGACCATCCGCTGCTGGTGCAACTGACCGAACAGGGTTACTTCGCCTTTGCCGAACAAGCCTTGAGCGAACGCCGCGCCGCTGGCCTGCCGCCGTTTGCGCATCTGGCGCTGTTGCGCGCCGAGGCGCACAAACCGGGGCAGGCCGAAGGCTTTCTCGATGAGGCGTGCAGCGAGGCGGAACGATTGCTGGCCGAGCAGAATCTGAGCGGTATCGAATTGCTCGGGCCGGTGCCGGCACCGATGGAACGTCGCGCCGGGCGTTATCGCGCGCAGTTGTTGTTGCAGGCGACGGCGCGGGCGCCATTGCATCGATTGTTGAGCAGTTGGTTGCTGGCGCTGGAGCAGATGCCGAGTGGGCGGGCGGTGCGCTGGTCGCTTGATGTTGATCCTGTGGATTTGTATTGATCGAAATATCGCCACCTGTAGGAGCAAGGCTTGCCCGCGATAGCGCCCTAGAGATCGCCATCGCGGGCAAGCCTTGCTCCTACACGCGAAGAGGCCCTAATTGTCACCACATATCCATAACCTGCCCGCTATAGTTGGCAAGCACGTCCATGCCACGGATAATACCCAGTTTTTCCACTAGCGCACCCAGGCGCCGCCGCGCTTGCGGTCGAAAGAGAACACCATGAAAGACACCATTCGCCAGCTGATCCAACAAGCCATCACCCAACTCGTCAACGAAGGTGTGTTGCCTGAAGGCCTGTCGCCGGCGATCCAGGTGGAAAACTCCCGCGACAAGAAGAACGGCGACTTCGCCAGCAATATCGCGATGATGCTGGCCAAACCGGCGGGCATGAAGCCCCGCGACCTGGCGGAAAAAATCATCGCCGCCCTGCCGGCTGACGAAAACGTCACCAAGACCGAAATCGCCGGCCCGGGGTTCCTGAATTTCTTCCAGAACACCCAGGCCCTGGCCGCGCGCCTGGACGCCGCCCTGGCCGATGATCACGTCGGCGTACGCAAGTCCGGCCCGGCGCAACGCACCGTGGTTGACCTGTCGGCGCCGAACCTGGCCAAAGAGATGCACGTCGGCCACTTGCGTTCGACCATCATCGGCGACGGCGTGGCCCGGGTGCTGGAGTTCCTCGGCGACACCGTGATCCGGCAGAACCACGTCGGCGACTGGGGCACCCAGTTCGGCATGCTGATGGCGTACCTGATGGAGCAGAAGAAATTTGACAGAAGCGGTAACTTGTCAGACTTGGAAGAGTTCTATCGTGCGGCCAAGAAGCGGTTCGACGAAGATCCAGACTTTGCAAATCATGCGCGTCAGTTGGTTGTAGACCTTCAGGCCGGAGATCCCAACTGTCTGGACGTTTGGAAGAGCTTCCGCGATATCTCGCTGTCCCACTGCCAGGCGATCTACGAACAACTGAACGTCAAACTGACCATGGCCGACGTGATGGGCGAAAGTGCCTACAACGACGACCTGATCAACGTGGTCAACGACCTCAAGGCTGCCGGCCTGCTGGTGGAAAGCAACGGCGCCCAGTGCGTGTTCCTCGACGAATTCAAGAACGCTGACGGCGACCCGCTGCCGGTGATCATCGTCAAGGCTGACGGCGGCTACCTCTACGCCACCACCGACCTGGCGGCCGTGCGTTATCGCAGCGGCACGCTGAAGGCTGATCGCGCGTTGTACTTCGTCGACCAGCGCCAGGCCCTGCACTTCCAGCAAGTGTTCCAGGTTGCACGTCTGGCCGGCTTCGTGACGCACCCGATGGAAATGGAACACATGGGCTTCGGCACCATGAACGGCGCCGATGGCCGCCCCTTCAAGACCCGTGATGGCGGCACCGTGAAATTGGTCGACCTGCTGAACGAAGCCAAGGACCGCGCCTACACCCTGGTGAAAGAGAAGAACCCGGAGCTGGCCGAAGACGATTTGCGCAACATCGCCAAGGTCGTGGGCATCGGCGCGGTGAAATACGCCGATCTGTCCAAACACCGCACCAGCGATTACAGCTTCAACTTCGACCTGATGCTGAACTTCGAAGGCAACACCGCGCCATACCTGCTGTACGCCTACACCCGCGTGGCCGGCGTGTTCCGCAAGCTCGGCAAGGACTTCAGCGAAGTCGAAGGCCAGATCGTCCTCGAAGCGGCGCACGAACATGAACTGGCGGCCAAGCTGGCGCAGTTCGGCGAAGTGCTGAACAACGTTTCCGACAAAGGGACGCCGCACATCCTTTGCACCTACCTGTACGATGTCGCCGGCCTGTTCTCCAGCTTCTACGAGAACTGCCCGATCCTCGGCGCCGACACCCCGGCGCAAATGCAAAGCCGTCTGCGCCTCGCCGCGCTGACCGGTCGCACACTCAAGCAAGGCCTGGAACTCTTGGGTCTGGAAACTCTGGAGCGTATGTAAGTTGGCTGCCAAGAAAAAACCTGCACCCAAGCGTGGCGCCAGTCGTTACACCGCTCCTGCCAAACAACCGATCCCGGGCTGGCTGTGGATGGCCATCGGCCTGACGGTCGGCGCGTTTATCGTGTTCCTGATGAAACTGGAACCGGGCAAGGGCAGCGAAAGCGTCAAGCGCGAGAAGATCGAACAGCAGAAAGCCACCAAGATCGCCGAGGCCAACAAGACCCCGCCAAGCCCGACGCAACCGGTGAAGCCGAAGTACGACTTCTACACCTTGCTGCCGGAATCGGAAGTGATCGTGCCGCCGGACGCGGTGCCGGAGAAAACCCTGCCGACGCCACAAGTGCCGGCCGTGCCGACTACGCCGGTGACGCCAGAGCAAGCGGCGAAGATCGACACCGCGCGGGCCCAGGCAGCGCTGGCGGGGATTACTCCGCCACCGCCGCCACCGGTATCGAAAGCGGCGCCCGTGACCAAGTTCTTCTTGCAGGCGGGGTCGTTCCGCAAGGAAGCCGATGCGGATAAGGTTCGTGCGCAGATCATTTTGCTCGGGCAAGCGGTGGCGGTTGAGTCCGGCATGGTCAAGGACGAAACCTGGTATCGCGTATTGGTCGGGCCGTTCAGCAACCGCGAACAACTGACCACCGCCCAGAAACAACTGGCTGGCAGCGGTTTCAGCAACCTGTTGTTACAACAACGCCAGAGCCGCTGATTTCGTCAGAAATACCGAGTTATCGTCCTTCGCGGGCAAGCCTTGCTCCTACAGGAAATGCACCGTTCGCCGAATGTGCGAACGACATAAACCTGTAGGAGCGAGGCTTGCCCGCGAAGGCGCCAGAACAAACAACACACCCTTCCCTGCCAAACACCGCTCGTCCCCTCTCCCTTCCTACAGTTGAAAAAATCTCCACCACCCCCATATGAGTTGGCATAAGGCATTTTCGCCCCGCTGCGTGGAGACTCTCCCTTGACCACCATCGTTTCAGTTCGCCGCCACGGCAAAGTCGTCATGGGCGGCGACGGCCAGGTTTCGCTCGGCAATACCGTGATGAAAGGCAACGCGAAGAAAGTTCGTCGCCTGTATCACGGCCAGGTCATCGCCGGTTTTGCAGGGGCTACCGCTGACGCCTTCACCCTGTTCGAGCGTTTTGAAGGTCAGCTCGAAAAACATCAGGGTCACCTGGTTCGCGCCGCCGTCGAACTCGCCAAAGAATGGCGCACCGACCGCTCCCTCAGCCGCCTCGAAGCCATGCTCGCGGTCGCCAACAAAGACGCCTCCTTGATCATCACCGGCAACGGTGACGTGGTTGAACCCGAAGAAGGCCTGATCGCCATGGGTTCCGGCGGCGGTTACGCCCAGGCCGCCGCGAGTGCCCTGCTGAAGAAAACCGATCTGTCGGCTCGGGAAATCGTCGAAACCGCGCTCGGCATCGCCGGCGACATCTGTGTATTCACCAACCACACCTTCACCATTGAGGAGCAGGACCTCGCCGAGTAAGCCTGTTTCGGCCTAGCGCCACGGCTCACTTTTGCCAGAGGACCGCCAATTACTATGTCCATGACTCCCCGTGAAATCGTCCACGAACTCAATCGCCATATCATCGGCCAGGACGATGCCAAGCGCGCCGTCGCCATCGCGCTGCGTAACCGCTGGCGCCGGATGCAGCTGCCGGAAGAGCTGCGTGTTGAAGTCACCCCCAAGAACATCCTGATGATCGGCCCGACCGGCGTCGGTAAAACCGAGATCGCCCGTCGCCTGGCCAAACTGGCCAACGCGCCGTTCATCAAGGTCGAAGCGACCAAGTTCACCGAAGTCGGCTATGTCGGCCGTGACGTCGAATCGATCATCCGTGACCTCGCTGACGCCGCGATCAAGCTGCTGCGCGAACAGGAAATGACCAAGGTTCGCCACCGCGCCGAAGACGCCGCCGAAGATCGCATCCTCGACGCCCTGCTGCCACCGGCACGCATGGGTTTCAGTAACGAAGACGCCGGATCGGCCAGCGATTCCAACACCCGTCAGCTGTTCCGCAAGCGCTTGCGTGAAGGTCAGCTGGATGACAAGGAGATCGAAATCGAAGTCGCCGAAGTGGCGGGTGTCGATATCTCCGCGCCACCGGGCATGGAAGAGATGACCAACCAGTTGCAGAGCCTGTTCGCCAACATGGGCAAGGGCAAACGCAAGAGCCGCAAGCTCAAGGTCAAGGAAGCGCTGAAACTGGTGCGTGACGAAGAAGCCGGGCGCCTGGTCAACGAAGAAGAGTTGAAAGCCAAGGCCCTGGAAGCGGTCGAGCAGCATGGCATCGTGTTCATCGACGAAATCGACAAGGTCGCCAAGCGCGGCAATTCCGGTGGCGTCGATGTGTCCCGCGAAGGCGTGCAGCGTGACTTGCTGCCGCTGATCGAAGGCTGCACCGTCAACACCAAACTGGGCATGGTCAAGACTGATCACATCCTGTTCATCGCCTCCGGTGCGTTCCACCTGAGCAAGCCGAGCGATCTGGTGCCTGAGCTGCAAGGTCGTCTGCCGATCCGCGTCGAACTGAAGGCGCTGACCCCGGAAGACTTCGAGCGCATTCTCAGCGAACCACACGCCTCGCTCACCGAGCAATATTGCGCGCTGCTGAAAACCGAAGGCCTGGTGATCGAGTTCCAGCCGGACGGGATCAAGCGCATCGCCGAGATCGCCTGGCAGGTCAACGAGAAAACCGAGAACATCGGTGCCCGTCGCCTGCACACACTGCTTGAGCGTCTGCTGGAAGAGGTGTCGTTCAGCGCCGGCGACCTGGCCAGCGCCCACGACGACAAGGTGATCCTGATCGACGCCGACTACGTCAACAGCCACCTCGGCGAATTGGCGCAGAACGAAGACCTGTCCCGTTACATTCTGTAAAGCCTCAAGTTGCAAGCTACAAGCGTCAAGCTGATCGCGTTAAGCTTGCAGCTTGTAGCTTGCCACCCAAGGCCCTTTCTATGATTCCCACCGACATCAAGCTGCACAAAGCCTCGAAAACCCTGTCGCTGAAATACGCGTCCGGCGAGGAATATCACCTGCCCGCCGAGTTCCTGCGCGTGCACTCTCCTTCCGCCGAGGTCCAGGGCCACGGCAAACCTATCCTGCAATTTGGCAAGATCGCCGTTGGCCTGAGCAAGGTAGAACCGGCCGGTCAGTACGCACTGAAATTGACCTTCGACGATGGCCACGACAGCGGCCTGTTCACCTGGGAATATCTCTATCAGTTGGCGGTGCGCCAAGAGGACCTTTGGAACGATTATCTTGCCGAGCTCAAAGCCGCCGGCAAAACCCGTGATCCGAGCCAGTCCGTCGTCAAGCTGATGCTCTAGGTCAGGCCTCTTGCTCTTTAGAGGGCATTTTCTAATTTCATCTGTTTGAATGCTCCGCTGTAAGGCCGAGGATCGGCCCGCTTGCGAAAAAAATTAAACTCGGGTAACCAATGGAACTGGCAAGTTCCCTGCAGTGCTCGTTGTGTTGAAAAAGCAGCGATGCAGTATTAACGGTCACCCGAGCAGCAGTACCTGGCATTGGTTGTGTGACTACACGGCTGGGCTCAGGTACTCGTCTCAGGACAATGGAGCGTCGTAGATGAGTAACAAGAACAACGATGACCTGAAGTATCAAGCCTCGGAAAACACCCTGGGGCTTAATCCTGTTGTTGGGCTGCGTGGAAAGGATCTACTGGCTTCTGCTCGGATGGTGCTCAGGCAGGCCATCAAACAACCGATTCACAGCGTCAAGCACGTCGCTCATTTCGGCCTCGAACTCAAGAATGTGCTGTTCGGCAAATCCGAGCTGCAACCGCCGGGTGATGATCGTCGCTTCAACGATCCGGCCTGGAGCCAGAACCCGCTCTACAAACGTTATCTGCAAACTTACCTGGCGTGGCGCAAGGAACTCCACGACTGGATCGACGACAGCAGCCTGTCGCCCAAAGATGTTGCTCGCGGGCACTTCGTGATCAACCTCATGACCGAAGCCATGGCCCCGACCAACAGTGCGGCCAACCCTGCGGCGGTCAAGCGCTTCTTCGAAACCGGCGGCAAGAGCCTGCTCGATGGCCTCTCCCATTTGGCCAAGGACATCGTGCACAACGGCGGCATGCCGAGCCAGGTCAATATGGGCGCGTTCGAAGTCGGCAAGAGCCTGGGCGTGACCGAAGGCGCCGTGGTGTTTCGCAACGACGTACTGGAGCTGATCCAGTACCGGCCAATCACCGAGCAGGTGCACGAGCGCCCATTGCTGGTGGTACCGCCGCAGATCAACAAGTTCTATGTATTCGACCTGAGCCCGGACAAGAGCCTGGCGCGCTTCTGCCTGCGCAACAACGTGCAGACCTTCATTGTCAGTTGGCGCAACCCGACCAAGGAACAACGCGAGTGGGGCCTGTCCACCTACATCGAAGCGCTCAAGGAAGCGGTCGATGTGGTGATGGCGATCACCGGCAGTAAAGACGTGAACATGCTCGGTGCCTGCTCCGGCGGCATCACCTGCACCGCCCTGCTGGGTCACTACGCCGCGATCGGCGAGAAGAAGGTCAACGCCCTGACCTTGCTGGTGAGCGTGCTGGACACCACCCTGGACAGCGACGTGGCCCTGTTCGTCGACGAGCAGACCCTCGAAGCCGCCAAGCGCCATTCCTACCAGGCCGGCGTGCTGGAAGGCCGCGACATGGCCAAAGTCTTCGCCTGGATGCGCCCCAACGACCTGATCTGGAACTACTGGGTCAACAACTACCTGCTGGGCAATGAACCGCCGGTGTTCGACATCCTGTTCTGGAACAACGACACCACCCGGTTACCGGCGGCGTTCCACGGCGATCTGATCGAGATGTTCAAAAGCAATCCGCTGATCCGCCCCAACGCCCTGGAAGTGTGCGGCACCGCGATCGACCTGAAGCAGGTCACTGCCGACATCTTTTCCCTGGCCGGTACCAACGATCACATCACGCCGTGGAAGTCTTGCTACAAGTCGGCGCAACTGTTCGGCGGCAACGTGGAATTCGTGCTGTCCAGCAGCGGGCACATTCAAAGCATTCTGAACCCGCCGGGCAACCCGAAGTCGCGCTACATGACCAGCACCGAGATGCCGGTAAAGGCCGAGGACTGGCAAGAAAACTCCACCAAACACACCGATTCCTGGTGGCTGCACTGGCAGGCCTGGCAGGCCGAGCGTTCGGGCAAGCTGAAGAAATCCCCGACCACTTTGGGCAACAAAACCTACACGGCGGGCGAAGCTGCGCCGGGTACCTACGTGCATGAGCGGTAACTGACACACCTTGCTTCCTGTGGGAGCGGGCTTGCTCGCGAAAGCGGTCATTCATTCAACATTGATGTCGACTGACCTGACGCCTTCGCGAGCAAGCCCGCTCCCACAGGGGGATCGAGGATGAATTTGAGAGAGTGACCCACAGGGCCTGAAGCATGCCGCAACCGTTCATTTTTCGTACCGTCGACCTGGATGGCCAGACCCTCCGCACCGCGGTACGCCCCGGCAAGCCTCACTTGACGCCCTTGCTGATTTTCAACGGCATCGGCGCCAACCTGGAGCTGGTGTTTCCGTTCGTCGCGGCGCTGGACCCGGACCTGGAAGTCATTGCCTTCGACGTTCCCGGTGTCGGCGGTTCGTCGACGCCGAACCGGCCGTATCGTTTTCCGGGATTGGCCAAACTGACGGCACGGATGCTCGACTATCTCGACTACGGACAAGTCAACGTGATCGGCGTGTCCTGGGGCGGCGCCCTGGCGCAGCAATTCGCCTACGACTATCCCGAGCGCTGCAAAAAACTGGTGCTCGCCGCCACCGCCGCCGGTGCGGTGATGGTGCCGGGCAAGCCGAAAGTACTGTGGATGATGGCCAGCCCCCGGCGTTACATCCAGCCGTCCCACGTGATTCGCATTGCGCCGATGATCTACGGCGGCTCGTTCCGGCG
Source organism: Pseudomonas sp. dw_612 (assembly GCF_018449725.1). Classification (GTDB taxonomy): domain Bacteria; phylum Pseudomonadota; class Gammaproteobacteria; order Pseudomonadales; family Pseudomonadaceae; genus Aquipseudomonas. The sequence goes on from NZ_JAAVVC010000012.1 coordinate 149,983, forward strand.
CGATCCGACACTGGCCGCCAGCCACGCGGCGAAGGTCCGTTCGGCGGGCAAGCTCGGTTACTACTGGCAACTGTTCGCCGGCCTCGGCTGGACCAGCATTCACTGGCTGCACAAGATCCATCAGCCGACGCTGGTACTGGCCGGCGATGACGATCCGCTGATCCCGCTGATCAACATGCGCATGCTTGCCTGGCGCATCCCCAACGCCCAGTTGCACATCATCGATGACGGGCATCTGTTCCTGATCACCCGCGCCGAAGCGGTGGCGCCGATCATCATGAAATTTCTTGAGGAAGAACGTCAGCGTGCGGTGATGCATCCGCACCCGACACCATTGGGCGGCTAATGAGCCCAATGTCGGACGGCAGGACGCCGTTCCGCGCAACAACCCGCAACAGCGTCTATGGTGTTCTGGTTCGGTGTGTTTGTTTTTGGCCTGAAGACGAAGGAGTGTTGATTCATGCGCGAAAAGCCAGCGAGGGAATTTTTGCCCACTCCCGCCGCGTTCATCAACGCACAGAGTGCGATTACCGGCCTGCGTGGCCGGGATCTGTTTTCCACCCTGCGCAGCGTGGCCGCCCACGGATTGCGCAACCCGGTGCACAGCGCCCGGCACGCCTTGAAGCTAGGCGGGCAGTTGGGCCGTGTGCTGCTGGGGGAAACCCTGCATCCGACCAACCCGCAGGACAGTCGCTTTGCCGACCCGTCATGGAGCCTCAACCCGTTTTACCGGCGCAGTTTGCAGGCTTACCTGAGTTGGCAGAAGCAGGTCAAAAGCTGGATCGACGAGAGCAACATGAGCCCGGACGATCGCGCCCGCGCCCACTTCGCTTTCGCTCTGCTCAATGATGCGGTTTCGCCCTCCAATACCCTGCTCAATCCGCTGGCGATCAAGGAGATTTTCAACTCCGGCGGCCACAGCCTGGTGCGCGGTGTCGGGCACCTGATCGATGATTTCCTGCACAACGACGGCTTGCCCCGGCAGGTCACCAAGCAAGCCTTCGAGGTCGGTAAAACCGTCGCCACCACCACCGGTTCCGTGGTGTTTCGCAACGAGTTACTGGAGCTGATCCAGTACAAGCCGATGAGCGAAAAACAGTATTCCAAACCGCTGCTGGTGGTGCCGCCGCAGATCAACAAGTACTACATTTTCGACCTGAGCCCGCACAACAGCTTCGTCCAGTTCGCCCTGAAGAATGGCCTGCAAACCTTCATGATCAGTTGGCGCAACCCGGATGTGCGCCATCGCGAGTGGGGGCTGTCGACCTACGTTGAAGCAGTGGAAGAAGCGATGAACGTGTGCCGGGCGATCACTGGCGCCCGCGAAGTGAACCTGATGGGCGCCTGCGCCGGCGGGCTGACGATTGCGGCGTTGCAGGGGCATCTCCAGGCCAAGCGGCAATTGCGGCGGGTGTCGAGCGCGACCTATCTGGTGAGCCTGCTCGACAGCCAGATGGACAGCCCGGCCACGCTGTTCGCCGACGAACAAACCCTGGAAGCGGCCAAGCGCCGGTCTTATCAGAAAGGCGTGCTGGACGGTCGCGACATGGCCAAGGTGTTCGCCTGGATGCGTCCCAACGATTTGATCTGGAGCTACTTCGTCAATAACTACCTGATGGGCAAGGAGCCGCCAGCGTTCGACATCCTCTACTGGAACAACGACAACACGCGGCTGCCCGCCGCATTTCATGGCGACCTGCTGGACTTTTTCAAGCACAACCCGCTGAGCCATCCGGGCGGTCTCGAGGTGTGCGGCACGCCGATCGACTTGCAGAAAGTCACCGTCGACAGTTTCAGCGTGGCCGGCATCAACGATCACATCACTCCGTGGGATGCGGTGTATCGCTCAACCCTGTTGCTGGGCGGCGAGCGGCGTTTCGTGCTGTCCAACAGCGGTCATGTGCAGAGCATCCTCAACCCGCCTTCCAACCCGAAAGCCAACTTCGTCGAAAGCCCCAAACTGAGCAGCGACCCACGGGCCTGGTATTACGACGCCAAGCAAACCGATGGCAGTTGGTGGACGCAATGGCTGACCTGGATTCAGGAACGTTCCGGCGCGCAAAAAGAAACCCACATGGCCCTCGGCAACCCGAACTATCCACCGATGGAAGCCGCACCCGGCACTTACGTTCGCGTGCGCTGACGCTCAACCAACCACGGCCGACGCAGGCCGTGGCATGACTCGACCATTAAGAAGACTGGATGAAAACCCGCGACCGGATCCTCGAATGTGCCCTGCAGTTGTTTAACTGCAAGGGCGAACCGAACGTTTCCACCATGGAAGTTGCCAACGAAATGGGGATCAGCCCCGGCAACCTCTACTACCACTTCCACGGCAAGGAACCGCTGATCCTGGGGTTGTTCGAACGTTTCCAGAATGAGCTGGCGCCGCTGCTCGATCCACCCTCCGATGTGGAACTGGGACCTGAAGATTACTGGCTGTTCCTGCACCTGATCGTCGAGCGCCTGGCGCATTACCGGTTCCTGTTCCAGGACCTGTCGAACCTGGCCGGACGTCTGCCGAAACTGGCCAAAGGCATCCGCAATCTGCTCAATGCCTTGAAACGCACACTGGCGTCATTGCTGGCGCGGCTCCAGGCTCAAGGGCAGTTGGTCAGCGACACCCAGGCGTTGGGGCAACTGGTGGAACAGATCACCATGACGTTGCTGTTCTCGCTGGACTATCAGCGGATTCTGGATCGCGAGGGTGAAGTGAGGCTGGTGGTGTACCAGATCATGATGCTGGTGGCGCCGCACTTGCTGCCGCCGATCAAGGCTGCGACTGAGCAGTTGGCTTTGCAGTATCTCGAAGAACACGATTGAGTCAGTTGGAACCACCCCTCACCCTAACCCTCCCGAAACGTCGGACCGCCCCAAGGGGTAGAGGGAACTGACCGAGTTGTTTATTCGGTTTACATCGACCTGAAAGCCCTGAGTCGAACTCCGGATCTGAAATGCATGGAGATCGGCTCCCTTTTCCCTCTCCCCCTTGGGGAGAGGGCTGGGGTGAGGGGTGGCTCTTCAATCCCCCCCATTCATCACGACAAACCGCGCATAAAAAAACGCCCGACCTTTGCAGGCCGGGCGTTTTCTTGAGTCCTGAAAATCAGGACTGACTGGTTGGCGTCGATGGAGCTGGCGCGGCAGTCGGGGTCACAGCAGGGGTCGGCGCTGCAGCAGAGTTCGCTGTAGTGGCCGGGGTTGCCGGTTTGGCGGCAGCCACTGCTGGTTTTGGTGCGGCGGCTTTTGGAGCTGCCGGCTTTTTCACTACAGGCTTTTTAGCGGCGGCAGGTTTTGCCGCTGGCTTGGCTGCAGGTTTGGCCGCTGCGGTTTTGGCAGCCGGTTTAGCCGCAGGTTTGGCTGCGGCCTTGGCGGCGGCGACCGGTTTGGCGGCTGCTTTGGTAACGGCCTTGGCGGCCGGTTTAGCGGCAGCGGTTTTGGCAGCGACTTTAGCAGCAGGCTTGGCAACTGCTTTAGCAGCGGCCTTCACCAGTGGCTTGGCAGCGGTTTTGGCTGCCGGTTTGGCGGCCGCAGTTTTAGCAGCAGGTTTGGCCGCCGCGGTTTTCGCCGCCACAGGCGCAACCTTGGCACCGGTGAGTTTTTCGATTTGCTTGGTCAGCGTATCGACCTTGCTGTGCAGCGCTTTGACTTCGTTGCGGCTCGGAACACCGAGGCGCGAAATGGCGCTGTTCAGGCGCTTGTCGAAAGCCCCTTCCAACTCATCCCACTTGCCCAGTGCGCGATCTTTCACGCCGCTGATGCGCGACTTGGCCGAAGAAGCGGAGTCCTTGGCGGCGTCGACTTTTTTGCCAACAGCGCTTTTGGTGAGCTTCTCGGCTTTCTCGCCGTCTTTAACCAATGTATCGAAGAGTTTGCTGCCGTCAGTGTCGATCTTCGAATACACGCCTAAACCAGCCAGCCAGATTTTGCGGGAGTAGTCTTCGACTTTCCCGATCCACGAGCTGCCTTCTTTTTCAGTATTCTTTTTACCAGCCATCCCGTTCTCCTTAAGATTTACGCGCGACACGTTCGAGCAATGCCGTCAGCTCATCGAGCTTAGCAGAGAGTGTCTCAACGTCATGTTTAGACGGAATGCCGATACGATTCAAGGCACTTGCGACACGCGAGTCAAAAGCCTTCTCGACCTTGTCGAGTTGAACTTCGACCTTGCCTTTGAAAGTACTCACTTCACTCTTGGCTTCATCGATCTCGGCATTGGCCGCTTCGAGTTTCTCGGCAACGACCTTTTTGCCTTTGGTTTCAACAGTTTGACCAGCCTTGATCAACTCTTGAAAGTACTCGCTGCCCTCGATGCCAACCTTGGTGTAGGCACCCAGGCCTGCCAGCCAGATCTTGCGGGCATACGTTCTGACGTCTTGCAGAGCATTAGTCGATGCGTCGATTTTTTTCTTCAAAATAACTTTGGCCATGGTGCACCTCACGCGCAGAAGGTTTGAGGAACTGCCCGCGAAAGTGTCGGGCTCAGGCACAAAGTAGGGAGAAAAATTAGAAACGGCACCCTAACAACTGACATAAACCGGTGGCCACACCACAAATCAATGTGGGAGCGGGCTTGCTCGCGAAAGCGGTGGATCAGTCAACATCCTCGTTGAGTGACACACCGCTTTCGCGAGCAAGCCCGCTCCCACAGGGATATGCATTTGCAAATCGATTGCTGGTCAAGCCAACGCTTTATCCAGCGCCTTTTCGATTTCGGATTTGATCATGCCGCTCATGGCCGACATCATCAGGCCCAACTCGACATCCACCTTGATCGAATCCTCGCCCACCAACACCGCGCCTTTCACACCCGAACGCTTGAGGTTCAGGGTGTCGCCAGACCATGTCGGCTCCAGGCCATATTGCTCGGACAGTTTCTGCGCCAACAGATCAGCCTTCTCGCGGGCCGCTTCCTTGCCCAGGCCGTGGGCACGTTCAACACTAATTCGGGCCATCGAATGACTCCTGCTTTATGGATACTTTCCTGAAGCATCTTGACCGTCTCTGCGGCAAAACGTCCCGGCGGTTGCCTATCTTACCTTCAGTGTTGCCAAGACAAAGCAGGCCACCGGGATTAGAATGTCCCGCATTCTCTTCTGGTGACAGCGATATGACTGATCAGCGCAAAGGCAGCGATGCCGAACCCACCACTCACTTCGGTTTCAAAAACGTTCCGGAAAGCCAAAAAGCGGAAAAAGTCGCTGAGGTTTTCCATTCGGTAGCCGCCAAGTACGACTTGATGAACGACCTCCTGTCGGGCGGCATGCACCGTCTGTGGAAGCGTTTCGCGATCGAACTGTCGGGCGTTCGCACCGGCAACCGCGTGCTGGACATCGCCGGCGGCACTGGCGACCTGACCAAGAAGTTCTCGCACCTCGTGGGCCCGACCGGCCAGGTGGTGTTGGCCGACATCAACGAATCCATGCTCAAGGTCGGTCGTGACCGCCTGCTGGACCTCGGTGTGGCCGGCAACGTCGAATTCGTCCAGGCCGATGCGGAAAAGCTGCCGTTCCCGGACAATCACTTCGACTGCGTGACCATCGCTTTCGGCCTGCGCAACGTCACCCATAAAGAAGACGCCCTGCGTTCGATGCTGCGCGTGCTGAAACCGGGCGGTCGCTTGCTGGTGCTGGAATTCTCCAAACCGACCAACGCGCTGATGTCCAAAGCCTACGACGCCTACTCGTTCGCCTTCATGCCGCTGATGGGCAAGCTGATCACCAACGACTCGGAAAGTTATCGCTACCTGGCCGAATCGATCCGCATGCACCCGAATCAGGAAACCCTGAAGTCGATGATGGTCGAGGCCGGTTTCGACCGCGTGACCTACCACAACATGACCGCAGGCATCGTCGCCCTGCACCGCGGCATCAAGCCCTGATGTTGCTGGCCGGCCTGCTCGCCAGCGTTGAACTCGGTCTGAACCGGGTGCTGCGTCTCGACAGCACCGCGCTGCCGCGCCTGGCGCATTTGAGCGGCCGGGTGATTGCCGTCGATTGCCGCAGCCCGGCGTTGCAGCTGTTTATCCTGCCCAGCGACGAAGGCCTGATGCTCGCCTCCCGGTGGGAAACCGGCGCCGATTGCACCTTGCGTGCCCCGGCCTCGAGCCTGTTGAAACTGGCGCTGAGCAAGGACAAGACTTCGGTGCTGCATGCTCCTGAAGTCGAACTCGACGGCGACAGCGGCGTGCTACTGGAGCTGGCGGCGATCCTGCAAGACCTTGAGCTGGACTGGGAGTACGAGCTCTCGCGCTGGCTCGGCCCGGTGGCCACGCAACTGCTCGGCGGTCACCTGCGCAGCCGCGCACGTTTTTATCAGCAAGGGTTCGCCAGCCTGAACCAGAACCTTGGCGAATACCTGGCCGAAGAATCGCGCACCCTCGTCGGTCAGCGCGAAGCCGAAGCCCGTTTCAGTGAACTGGACCAGATCAAACTCGATCTGGAACGTCTCGAGGCGCGTTTCGAGCGCCTTTCCCGATCCCTCGACCCAAGCGATAACGCATGAAGCTGCTTGCCGTCCGCCGTTTGTTGCGCATCCAGCGCGTCGTGATCCGCTACCGCCTCGATGACCTGCTGTTCGCCCTGCCGCTGCCCTGGTTTCTGCTGGCGCTGCGCTATGCCTTGCCGTGGCGCTGGTTCCCGCGCAAGACCCTGGACCTGACCCGTGGCGCGCGATTGCGTCTGGCATTGCAGGACCTGGGGCCGATTTTCATCAAGTTCGGGCAGATCCTGTCCACCCGCCGCGACCTGCTGCCGGAAGACATCGCCGATGAGCTGATGAAGCTGCAGGACCGGGTGCCGCCGTTCGACTCGCAAGTGTCGATCAAACTGATCGAAGAGCAGCTCGGCAAAAAAATCAGCGAAGTCTTCAGCCGTTTCGACGTCGAACCGCTGGCCTCGGCCTCGGTAGCGCAGGTGCATGCCGCGCAACTGAAAACCGGCGAAGAAGTCGTGGTCAAAGTGATCCGTCCGGGCCTGAAACCGATCATCGCTCAGGATCTGGCGTGGCTGTTCATCCTCGCCCGCGCCGCCGAAAAGCTCTCGGCCGACGCGCGCCTGCTGCACCCGGTGGACGTGGTCCAGGACTACGAAAAAACCATCTACGACGAACTCGATCTGCTGCGCGAAGCAGCCAACGCCAGCCAGTTGAAGCGCAACTTCGAAGGCTCGGAGCTGCTGTACGTGCCGCAAGTCTATTGGGACTGGTGCCGGCCGAAAGTGCTGGTGATGGAGCGCATCTACGGGATTCAGGTCACGGACCTCGCGACCCTGGCCGACCAACGCACCGACATGAAAATGCTCGCTGAACGCGGGGTGGAGATTTTCTTCACCCAGGTGTTCCGCGACAGTTTCTTCCACGCCGACATGCACCCGGGCAACATCTTCGTCAGCACCGTGAACCCGTGGAGCCCGCAGTACATTGCGATCGACTGCGGCATCGTCGGCAGCCTGACCCCGGAAGACCAGGATTACCTGGCGCGCAACCTGTTTGCCTTCTTCAAGCGTGACTACCGGCGTGTGGCGCAGTTGCACATCGATTCGGGCTGGGTGCCGGCGGAAACCAAACTCAACGAATTCGAAGCGGCGATCCGAACCGTTTGCGAGCCGATCTTTGAAAAACCGTTAAAAGATATTTCCTTCGGCCAGGTGCTGATGCGCCTGTTCCAGACCGCTCGGCGCTTCAACATGGAAGTGCAGCCGCAGCTTGTTCTTTTGCAGAAAACCCTGTTGAACATCGAAGGCCTGGGCCGTCAGCTGTACCCGGACCTGGATTTGTGGAACACCGCCCAGCCGTTCCTCGAACGCTGGATGCGCGAGCGCGTCAGCCCCAAAGCCTTGATCGGCAACGTGCAGAGTCAGTTCGAACAACTGCCGCACCTGGCCAACATGGCCCGCGACCTGCTGGAACGCATGTCCCAGCCCCATGCCTACGACCCGCCACCACCGTGGCATCGACGCAAGGACGACTGGTTCCTGCGCCTGCTCGGTTGTGCGCATCTGGGCGGCGGCGCGCTACTCGCCGCCGGTGGCCCGCTGAATGATCTGGGGCACTGGCCCGCCGGAATCATGATGATTGTCGGTTTGTATCTGGTCGTTCGCCGATAGCCAGCGCCATCGCACGCTGGCACACTGTTTCAACGCCTGCCCGACTAATGAAGTGTCGGGCCCGCTGTCGGAGTCGAAGATGAAAAACTGGCTGGACGAGATCAAGTGGGACGCAGATGGCCTGGTGCCGGCGATTGCCCAGGATCACAAGACCGGGCGCGTCCTGATGATGGCCTGGATGAACCGCGAAGCGCTGGAACTGAGCGCTGCCGAGAACCGCGCCATTTACTGGTCACGTTCCCGTGGCAAGCTGTGGCGCAAGGGTGAAGAGTCGGGCCACGTGCAGACCCTGCATGAGATGCGCCTGGACTGCGACGCTGACGTGATCATCCTGATGGTCGAGCAAATCGGCGACATCGCCTGCCACACCGGCCGCCAGAGCTGCTTCTACCGCGTCTTCGAGAACGGCGACTGGAAAATCGTCGACCCGGTGCTGAAAGATCCGCACGCCATCTATTCCGCAGGACACACCCATGAGTGACACTCTGACGCGTCTGGCGCAGGTACTGGAAGAGCGCAAAGGCGCCGCTGCCGACAGCTCGTATGTCGCCAGCCTGTACCACAAGGGCTTGAACAAGATTCTGGAAAAAGTCGGCGAAGAGTCGGTCGAGACCATCATTGCCGCCAAGGACGCCGCCATCAGCGGTGACTGCAGCGACGTGATCTACGAGACCGCCGATTTGTGGTTCCACAGCATGGTCATGCTCGCCCAACTGGGGCAGCATCCACAGGCTGTGCTCGATGAACTGGACCGTCGCTTCGGTCTGTCCGGACACGCCGAGAAAGCCTCGCGTCCGTCCGCCTGAATAACTATTTGAGAGGAGCAGCAACATGGGCATTTTTGACTGGAAACACTGGATCGTCATCCTGGTTGTCGTGGTGCTGGTGTTCGGCACCAAGAAACTGAAAAACCTCGGCACGGACGTCGGCGAGTCGATCAAAGGCTTTCGCAAAGCCATGAACGATGAAGAAAAACCGGCCGATCCAACCGTGACTCCGGCGCAACCGGTGCCACCGGCTCAACCTACGACGACCTCGCCACTGAACCAGCCGCACACCATCGACGTGCAGGCACAGAAAGTCGAAGAGCCGATCCGCAAAGACGTGTGAGCACTGACTAATGTTTGGTATCAGCTTCTCTGAACTGCTGCTCGTCGGCCTCGTTGCCCTGCTGGTGCTGGGCCCCGAGCGTTTGCCGGGCGCTGCGCGCACCGCCGGTCTGTGGATCGGGCGGCTGAAGCGCAGCTTCAACGCGATCAAACAGGAAGTTGAACGTGAAATCGGTGCCGACGAGATTCGCCGGCAATTGCACAACGAGCACATTCTTTCGCTGGAGCAGGAGGCGCGGAAGATCTTCACGCCAACCCAGCAGGAGCCCACGCCGGTGCCACCGGTTGAACCGGTGGCCGAGCCGACGATTCATGCGCCGGGCACCGAATCCGTGCCGACCATGGGCGGTGTCGAACCCGCGCCTGTGATCCCCACGCCAACGCCCGTAGAACCTGTTGCGCCTGCCGCCGCGCCGACAACGCCGGCTCCTCACGACCCAACACTGCCGCCGCGAGCCCCATGAGCGAACTTCCTGAAAACGACCAGCACATGCCGCTGGTTTCGCACCTCACCGAGTTGCGTACCCGCCTGCTGCGCTGTGTAGCGGCGATTTTCATCATCTTCGCCGGGTTGTTCGCGTTCACCCAGCAGATCTACACCTTTGTCTCGACGCCCCTGAGGGCTTACTTGCCCGCCGGCGCGACGATGATCGCCACCGACGTTTCATCGCCGTTCCTGACGCCGCTGAAACTGACGATGATGGTGTCGCTGTTCCTGGCGATCCCGGTGATCCTGCACCAGATCTGGGGCTTTATCGCGCCGGGCCTGTATAAGCACGAAAAGCGCATCGCCGTGCCGCTGCTGATCTCCAGCATCCTGCTGTTTTATACCGGCATGGCGTTCGCCTACTACCTGGTCTTCCCGCTGATCTTCAAGTTCTTCGCCGCCGCCACCCCGGCCGGCGTGGAAATGATGACCGACATCACCAGTTACCTCGATTTCGTCATGACCCTGTTCTTCGCGTTCGGCGTGGCGTTCGAAATCCCGGTGGCCGTGGTGCTGCTGGTGTGGATCGGTGTGGTCGACGTCAAATACCTGAAGAAAATCCGCCCGTACGTGGTGATCGGCTGCTTCGTGGTCGGCATGATCCTGACCCCGCCGGACATCTTCTCGCAGACGCTGTTGGCCGTACCGATGTGGTTGCTGTTCGAAATCGGCATCGTGTTCGGCAGCCTGGTCAGCAAACGCGGCGAGCACCCGGACGACCAACCGGCTGACGATCACAACGACCAGCCGCCAGCGACCCAGCCGTGAACCTGCTGCTCCTCGAAGAGGCCGATTTCATTGCGGCCGACCGGGTGATCCTGCGTGATCGGCGGCTGACGCATATGCAGGAAGTTCATCGCTGCGAAGTCGGCGACAGCATGCGTGTCGGCAGGATCGGCGGGCTGATGGGTTCGGCCGAAGTGCTGCGCCTGGACGCCGGCGAAGCTGAATTGCGCGTCGTTCTCGATCAACAGCCTCCGACCAAGCTGCCGCTGACCCTGGTGTTGGCCCTGCCACGCCCGAAAATGCTGCGTAGGGTGTTTCAGACCGTGGCGGCCATGGGTGTGCCGCGCATCGTGCTGGTGAACAGCTATCGCGTCGAGAAGAGCTTCTGGCAAACGCCGTTCCTGGAGCCTGAAGCGATTCGTGAACAGTTGATCCTCGGCCTGGAACAGGCCCGGGACAGCGTGCTGCCGGAAGTCGTCATCGAGAAACGCTTCAAGCCGTTCGTTGAAGACCGTTTGCCCGCGATCAGCGAAGGCACTCTGGGCCTGGTCGGCCATCCCGGCAATTACCCGCCCTGCCCCCGCGGCCTGGACGAACCGGTGACCCTGGCGATCGGCCCTGAAGGTGGCTGGATTCCCTATGAAATCGAATTGCTGGGCAAGTCCGGGCTGAATCCGGTGCAACTGGGCGACCGCATCCTGCGAGTTGAAACCGCCGTCACCGCCCTGCTGGCGCGACTCTTCTAAAGTCGAACGCCAACCCTGTGGGAGCGGGCTTGCTCGCGAAAGCGGTGTGCCAGTCGACATCTCAATCAACTGGCAGACCGCATTCGCGAGCAAGCCCGCTCCCACAGGGGTATTCGTCGCCCTACAGATTCCTTCCCTCCAGCCGATACAGTCCCCATAAAACCAAATTGTGGTCCGAGGGGAGTAGCAACATGTACCGTTGGCTAGCCGAGAAACTGGGAAACGTAAGCGTAAATCGCAAACTGGGTGTCGGCTTCGGTCTCGTCCTGCTCCTGACCTTGTTGATCACCTTCACCGGCTGGACCGGCCTGACGGGTGTGATGAGCCGTGGCGACAAGCTCGGGTTCATTGCCAGTCTCAATGACCTGACCAAGGACCTGCGCCTGGCGCGCCTGGACTACGAAATGCGCCGTGGCGAACAAGGTCCGGGGGCGGTCAATGACTTGCTGGGTCAACTCGACGCCGGGCTGCAAACCGCACGCAAGCTGATCGAACAACCCGCCGACGTGGCGATGATCGATCAGCAACTGGCCGCCGTCAGCCAGTACAAGCAAGCCTTCATCGCAATGACCCAGGCCGGTGCCAATCGCGAAGATGCCCGCAGCAAGCTCGGCGCCACCGCCGACAACGCCGTGGCCAAGGTGAGCGAAGTCGAGAAGGCCCTGCTGCAAGGCGAGAGCGTCGCCCAGTTCAACAGCGTGATCGACCTGAGCAAGCTGATCCAGCAAGCGCGCTTCCAGGTGCGCGGCTACACCTACAGCGCCAAGACCGAGGCCGAGCAGCCTGCGCTGGACGCCATCGACAACGCCCTGAAAAACCTCGAGAGCCTGCCGGGCAAAGTGCCGGAGCAGTTCGCTGCCAATCTGCAACAGGCTACCGAATCCCTCAAGGCTTATCGCGCAGCGGTCAGCCAATACCGTGACTCCCAAGTGGCGAGTGCCGCCGCGCTCAAACGCATGACCGAGCAAGGCGACATCCTGTCCGACGTGAGCAAGAAACTGACCGTGTCGCAAACCGTCGTGCGTGACACCGATGCCGCACACGCCAAGAACCTGCTGCTGATGGCCACCGTGCTCGCCCTGGCGTTTGGCTTGCTCGCCGCTTGGGCGATCACCCGCCAGATCGTCATTCCTCTGAGCCAGACCCTGAAAGTGGCTGAACGCGTGGCCGCTGGTGACCTGACTCACAACCTGATCTCCGAACGCCAGGACGAACTGGGCCAGCTCCAGCGCGCCATGCAGAGCATGACCCTGGGCCTGCGCGAATTGATCGGCGGCATCAGCGACGGCGTCACGCAAATCGCCAGCGCCGCCGAAGAACTGTCCGCTGTCACCGAGCAAACCAGCGCCGGGGTCAACAGCCAGAAGGTGGAAACCGATCAAGTCGCCACCGCCATGCACGAAATGACCGCCACCGTGCAGGAAGTTGCGCGTAATGCCGAGGAAGCGTCCGAAGCTGCGGTCGCCGCCGATCAACAGGCCCGCGAAGGTGACAAGGTTGTCGGTGAAGCCATCGCCCAGATCGAACGTTTGGCCATCGAAGTCGGCAACTCCACGGCGGCCATGAGCGACCTGAAGCGCGAAAGCGACAAGATCGGCAGCGTGCTCGACGTGATCAAGTCCGTGGCGCAACAGACCAACCTGCTGGCGCTCAACGCCGCCATCGAGGCCGCCCGTGCCGGTGAGGCCGGACGCGGTTTTGCGGTGGTCGCCGACGAAGTCCGCAGCCTCGCGCAGCGCACCCAGAAGTCCACCGAAGAAATCGAAGAGCTGATCGTCGGCCTGCAAACCGGCACCCAGCAAGTCGCGACCATCATGGACAACAGCCGCAGCCTGACCGACAGCAGCGTCGAACTGACCCGCCGCGCCGGGGGCTCGCTGGAAAGCATCACCCGCACGGTGTCGGCGATCCAGTCGATGAATCAGCAGATTGCTGCCGCCGCAGAACAACAGAGCGCCGTGGCCGAAGAGATCAACCGCAGCGTGTTGAACGTGCGGGATGTGTCCGAGCAAACCTCGGCGGCGAGTGAAGAGACTGCGGCATCCAGTGTTGAACTGGCGCGGTTGGGGACGCATTTGCAGATGTTGGTGGGGCGGTTCAAAGTTTGAGGTGATGCGGGTGCCTCGGTCCGCGTGAGACCGAGGTGATGCCATTCGCGAGCAAGCCCGCTCCCACAGTGGACCTTGGTCGAGCACAAAATATGTATTCACCGAAAATCTACTGTGGGAGCGGGCTTGCTCGCGAAGGCGTCAGAACAGGCGCTGAAGTCAGAGAACCTGCCGCAAAAACGCCTGAGCCCGAGGATCCTTCGGCGCGTCGAAGAACTCCGCCGGCGAGGCGTCTTCCAGCAGTTTGCCATGATCGAAGAACAGCACCCGGTCCGCCACTTCCCGGGCAAAGCCCATTTCGTGGGTGACGCACACCATGGTCATGCCTTCCACGGCCAGGGTTTTCATCACGTCCAGCACTTCACCAACCATTTCCGGGTCCAGCGCCGAGGTCGGCTCATCAAACAGCATGACCTTCGGTTCCATGGCCAACGCCCGGGCAATCGCCACCCGCTGTTGCTGACCACCGGACAGGCGTGACGGAAACTCGTTGGCCTTCTGCGCAATACCGACCTTCTCCAGCAGCGCCAAAGCCTTGGCCTCGCGCTCCTTTTTGCCACGCTTGCGCACGACTTTTTGCGCCAGGCACAGGTTCTCCAGCACGGTCATGTGCGGGAACAGGTTGAAGTGCTGGAACACCATGCCAACTTCCCGGCGATAGGCGTTCACGTCTGTTTTCGGGTCGGCCAGTTGCAAGCCGTCGATGCTCACCGAGCCCGAATCGAATTCTTCCAGGCCATTGAGGCAACGCAAGAAAGTCGATTTGCCGGAACCGGACGGGCCGATCACCACCAGCACTTCACCCTTGGCCACTTGCGTGGACACGTTATCCACCGCGCGCACTACCTGGCCACGGGTGTCGAAGACTTTTACCAGATCGCGGACTTCAATCACTTTGCGCGAGCCTCCGCTCAAGCCGGCTGGCGATTTTCGACAGCGGCAGGTTGATCAACAGGTACAGCCCGGCCACGCAGAACAGGATTTCGAACGGCGAGAACGAGGTGGTGATGACTTCGCGACCGCTTTTCAGCAGCTCGGTAATCGCGATCACCGACACCAGCGAAGTGTCTTTCACCAGGCTGATGAACTGCCCGGCCAGCGGCGGCAGCACGCGTTTCAGCGCTTGCGGCAACACCACGTGGCGCATCGACTGGCCGGCGCTCAAACCCAGGGAGCGTGCGGCTTCGTTCTGGCCTCGGGCGATCGATTGCACGCCGGAACGGATGATCTCGGCCACGTAGGCGCCGGTGAACAGCGACAGCGCGGCGATCCCGGCGAACTCCCGGGACAGGTTCATCACGGTGCCGATGAAGAAGTAGAAAATGAAGATCTGCACCAGCAACGGCGTACCGCGCACCAGTTCGACGTAAAGGGTCGAGAGGTCGCGCAGGGTCGGGTTGTTCGACAGCCGGCACAGGCCGGTGGCCAGGCCGATCAACAGCCCGAGCACGCCAGACACCACAGACAGCCACAACGTGGTCCATAGGCCCCACAGCAGCGGTCCGGCGGCCCAATGCCGGGTCACGCCGATCACGTCGCCTTCCGCCACGTCATCGCCCTGGGCGACTTGCAGGCTGTTGTCGTCGACGGTCAGGTGCTGCTCGTCACCGGCGTCGTTGCGCAAGGTGACTTGGGCCTTGTCGCCCTGACGCACCAGTTCGCTGACGGTGGAGATGTCGGCGGCGCGCTGGGATTCTTCGGCCTGGTAGGCGAAGTACTGCGGCACTCGGTTCCAGCGCCATTCGTAGGACATCAGCGAGGTGGCGTAATACAACGCGCCGGCCAGGCCGATCAGCACGAGCACCGTCAGGATGTGCCAGGGCAGTTGGGATGTTTTCTGTTTCATTTTGCTCTGAAGATTCCGAATTCTGTGTCGCCAGGGAGGCCGTCTTCGCGAGCAAGCCCGCTCCCACAGGGAAATGCATTCCAATGTGGGAGCGGGCTTGCTCGCGAATGAGGGCGACGCGGTCTAACTGACCGGGCCCTTATTCCATGTCCTTGAGCCAAGCGGTGTCTTTGAACCACTTGTCATGGATGCGATCGTAGGTGCCGTCTTCGTGGATCTGGTGCAGGAAGTTGTTGATGAAATTCAGGCTGTCGTAGTCGCCCTTCTTCAGGCCGAAGGCCAGCGGTTCGTAGGTGAACGGCTTGTCGAGGAACACCAGTTTGCCGGCGCCGACCTTGCTAACCGCCACCACGTTGTACGGCGCGTCGTAGATGAACGCGTCGGCCTTGCCGTTGACCACGTCGAGCACGGCTTCCTGCTCATTGTCGTAGCCGTGGTACTTGGCTTTGGAGATCAGCTTCCTGGCGACCATTTCGCCGGTGGTGCCAAGCTTGGAGGTGATGCGGTAGTCGTCGGTGTTCAGGTCTTTATAGGACTTGATGGTGCCTTCCAGCTCCTTGCGGATCAGCAGGGTCTGGCCAACCACGATGAACGGTTCGCTGAAGTTCAGGCGCAGGTTGCGTTCCTGGGTCAGGGTCATGCCGCTGCCGATCATGTCGAACTTGTCGGTCATCAGGGCCGGGATGATGCCGTCGTAGCCCGTGGACACCAGCTCCAGCTTGACGCCCATGGCCTTGGACATGGCCTTGAGGATGTCGACTTCGAAACCGATGATCTCGCCGCGCTTGTTGGTCATTTCGAACGGCATGTAGGTCGGGTCCATGCCGACTTTCAGCGTGCCACGCTTGACCGCGTCATCGATGGCGCCGGCCTGCGCCGCGTTGACTGCAACCAATGCCGTGACGCCGACCAGCAGCATCGACAGATACTTCTTCATCTTCAAGTCCCCAAAACCATTGCGGTGTGAGGCGCGCAATCGACGATTTTCCTTGGAAAACCGACAGATACGAACAGAAAGCTGTCCGGGCGCACCAATTCGGGGACGGATGCTAACGCACTGGGTTGTTTGCACAAGGGTTTGTGCGGGATTTGTTGACTAAGGCGTAGGAGAAACCTGTCAGAGGGATGTGGACGACTGTTTGTTTTTTAAACATCCAAGATCCACCCCTCACCCCAGAAGGGAGAGGGGGAAAGGGAGCAGATCTTCACGCTATTCTCGTCTTGAGTTCGACTCGGTATTTCAGGTCGATGTAGCTCCAAGCACAACTCGGTCAGTCCCCTCGCCCCCCTCGGGGAGAGGGTTAGGGAGAGGGGTGGTTCTAGAAGTCGATACACATCCAGCCCACACCACAAACAAAAAACCCCGCTTTCGCGGGGTTTTTCGTCACGCCAACTGAGGCTGTGCACTCAATGGCTTGAGCGGCAGCAGTGGCGCATGGGGATCGGCTTTCACCGACTGCCGCCAGGCGTCCAGCCACTCGGCGTGGCCTTCGCTCCAGACCGCCTCATGCAGGCGACCCAATGCAACCGGGTCACTCAGCAGTTGCAGACGCTCATGGTTGTTCAGCCCGGCAGGCCCGGCCTTCAACGCATGACGAACACGGTCCACACGCAACCACTCGATCGGCTCGGCCTGACCGTGACGGGACGTCGCCAGCGAGCACGCCAGGGCGTTCTGCTGCGGATCGACCACGGCGCGGATGAAGCCGTCTTTCAACTGGTGATAACGGTTTTCGTGGGTGTACTGGTCGGTGGCCAGCAGTGCCTGTGGCGGATTGTATTCCTCAGGGATCAGGAACAGGCTCTCGTCACGGGACTTCAGACCCAGACCCACACGACTGGAGATCACCGACACCGGGATCGACAGCATCAACGAACCGACGATCGGCACCAGCCACCAGAGGAAGCTCGGGTTCAGCCAGATCACCAGCAGGGCCCAGAAGAAGCCCAGCAAGGTTTGCGGACCGTGGCGCTTGACCGCTTCGCTCCATGGCGTGGAGTCGTCGTCACGTTGTGGCGAGTTCCAGGTCGCAGCCCAGCCGAGGAACGCGGCGAGTACGAAACGGGTGTGGAAAATCATCCGCACCGGCGCCAGCAGCATGGAGAACAACATCTCCAGCAGCATCGAGAACGTCACCTTGAACTTGCCGCCGAACTCTTTTGCGCCCTTGGCCCAGATCAGGATGATGCTCAACAGCTTCGGCAGGAACAGCAGCACGATGGTCGTTGAGAACAACGCCACGGCCTTGTCCGGATGCCATTGCGGCCACAGTGGATAGAGCTGTCGCGGCTCCATGAAGTACTGCGGCTCCATCAGCGTGTTCACCGCCAGCAGCGCCGTGGACAACACGAGAAAGAAGAACCACAACGGCGCCGACAGGTACGACATCACGCCGGTCAGGAACACCGCACGGTGTACCGGGTGCATGCCTTTGACCAGGAACAGGCGGAAGTTCATCAGGTTACCGTGGCACCAGCGACGGTCACGCTTGAGTTCGTCCAGCAGGTTCGGCGGCAGTTCTTCGTAGCTGCCCGGCAAGTCGTAGGCAATCCACACGCCCCAGCCGGCACGGCGCATCAGCGCAGCTTCGACGAAGTCGTGGGACAGAATCGCACCGGCAAACGCCCCTTTACCCGGCAACGGCGCCAGGGCGCAGTGCTCGATAAACGGCTTCATGCGGATGATCGCGTTGTGACCCCAGTAGTGGGATTCGCCCAACTGCCAGAAGTGCAGGCCTGCGGTGAACAACGGACCGTACACACGGGTCGCAAACTGCTGCATGCGCGCATAAAGGGTGTCCATGCCCGACGCACGTGGCGCGGTCTGGATAATACCGGCGTCCGGCGTGGCTTCCATCAAGCGCACCAGACTGGTCAGGCATTCACCGCTCATCACGGAGTCCGCGTCGAGCACGACCATGTACTTGTAGTCACCGCCCCAGCGACGGCAGAAGTCGTCGAGGTTGCCGCTTTTACGTTTGACGCGACGGCGACGGCGGCGATAGAAGATCTTGCCGAAGCCCTTGGCTTCGCGGCAGACATCCAGCCAGGCCTGTTGCTCGGCCACGCAGATATCGGTTTCGTTACTGTCGCTGAGGACGAAGAAGTCGAAACGGTCCAGGTCACCCGTGGCCGCTACCGATTCGAACGTCGCCCGCAGACCGGCGAATACACGCGGCACGTCTTCGTTGCAGATCGGCATCACCAGCGCGGTGCGTGCGTCCTTGGCAATCGGCTCGTTGCCGGCGCTTTTACCGGAGATACGGTATTTATCGTGCCCGGTGAGCAACTCGAGGAAGCCCATCAACGCGGTCCAGAAACCGGCCGAGACCCAGCAGAACAGAATCCCGAACAGAATCAGGATGCTGGTTTGCAGCGCATACGGCAGCACTTGCGTGGCGGTTTGCAGCAGCGGTTGATGCAGCACTTCGTTCAGGTCGACGAACGACCAGCCCTGGTACGGCATGATGCCTTTCATGTACCAGCCGGCCACGATGGTCTGGCCGAGCATCAGCACCAGCAGAATGTAGCGACGGATCGAACCGACGGTGCGCCAGCGCGCTGCCGGCAACACGCGTTCATCCTTCGGCGGTGCCGGTGGATTGGTGCGACCGGTCATCCGGCGCCAGCCACGCACCAGAATATTGGTGCGCCACGGCTCCGGCACGACTTTGGTCCGACGAATCGGCGGGGTCGCCTTGAGGACGACACGACCACTGGCGTCAACCGCCAGCATCTGCGCTTCTTCCAGTTCTTCAGCACTGTTCAGGAGCAGGCGCTTGCCCACCGAGGCTTGTGCAGCCTCGGCCGGCGCGTCGAACGTCGAGGACGAAAGACGCTGATGCAGTTCACTGAAGGACTGGCAACCCGCGAGTTCCGCGCGCTGTTCGTCGGTCATCGGTAAATGCGCCAGATACTCCGACAGAGTCTCTGGCTTTACTTGAGAATTACTCATCGGCAGGCAACTGGTAGCTCCAGGTTTCGGTCAGGACTTCTTCAGTCGCCGCCGAATCCGGTGTGGCTGGGGCCGCGTCCGCAGCAGCAGGCTGCTTGGCGTCTTTGTTGTCCTTGTTCTTGGCATCGGCAACCGGCTTGGCATCGGCCTGCTTGGCGTCCGCCTGCTTGGCGTCCTTGGCTTCCTTGTCCGTTTTCTCCTGCTGCTTGGCGGCGACTTTGTCGGCCTTGGCAACAGAGGAATTGGAGGCCGGAATCGACGACTTGGCCAGATCCTCAGGCACGATCTTCTCGACCAGGGATGCACGCATCTCGGTGGCCTTGCTCGCGTCCTTGATCTTCATGCGCAGGGTCAGGCGCCAGCCCTTGGTATCAGGGTTGTAGCGCACGGTGTTCTCGACCAGTTCGGCATTGTCGCCAACGCTGACCTGACTGCGCACGTCGGCGGTTTCCGGCAAGGCGGCCAGGGACGGGCCTTCGAAGTCCACCAGATAGGCAACGGTGCCATCCGGCTGACGGATCAGGTTGGACTGTTTGACGTCGCCAGTGGAACGCAGGGTCTGTTTGACCCAGGCGCTGTCCGGAGCGTGGATGGCGGCTTCGTCGATGGTCCAGTGCATGCGATAGGCGACGTCGAGCGGCTGGCCTGGCTCAGGCAGTTTTTCCGGGCTCCAGAAGGCAACGATGTTGTCGTTGGTTTCGTCGGCGGTCGGAATTTCCACCAGGTCTACAGAACCCTTGCCCCAATCGCCTTTTGGCTCGATCCAGGCACTTGGGCGCTTGTCGTAGCGGTCGTCGAGGTCTTCGTAGTGGCTGAAGTCACGACCACGTTGCAGCAAGCCGAAGCCGCGCGGGTTCTCGATGGCAAAGTTGCTCACCGCCAGGTGTTTCGGGTTGTTCAGAGGGCGCCAGATCCACTCGCCGTTGCCGGCATGGATCGACAGACCGCTGGAGTCATGCAGTTCGCGGCGATAGTTCAGCACTTTGGAAGGCTGGTTCGCGCCGAACAGGAACATGCTGGTCAACGGGGCAACGCCGAGCTTGGTGACCTTGTCACGCAGGAACATGCGGGCCTTGACGTCGACCACGGTGTCGCTGCCTGGACGCAGGGTCAGGCGGTAGGCACCGGTGGCACGCGGCGAATCCAGCAGCGCGAAGATCACCAAGTGCTTGTCACCCGGTTTCGGCTGTTGAATCCAGAATTCGGTGAAACGCGGGAATTCTTCGCCGGACGGCAATGCGGTATCGATGGCCATGCCGCGAGCGGACAAGCCATAGGTGTGACCCTTACCGACAACGCGGAAGTAACTCGCGCCGAGCATGGTCATGATTTCGTCTTGCTTGTCGGCCTTGTTGATCGGGTACAGCACACGGAAACCGGCATAACCCAGTTGCTCGGTGGCTTTAGGATCGAACTGCACATCGCCGAAATCGAAACGACTTGGGTCGTATTTGATTTCTTCGACGGTGTTGGCCGTGATTTCGTTGATTTTCACCGGGGTGTCGAAGTGCATGCCCTGGTGATAGAACGAAAGCTTGAACGGGGTTTTCTGATCGGCCCACTCGGCTTTTTCAGTGCGGAAACGAATTTTCTGATAGTCCGCGAATTTCATCTCGCGGAATTCGTTCGGCAGGTTACTGCGCGGGGCTTCGTATTTCTGCCCGGCCAGGTCTTTCGCCTTGACCGACACATCATCCAGGTTGAATGCCCAAAGCTGGCCGGCGCTGAGCAGGCACAGCAGTGCAGAGCCCGCTACCAGAGCGCTTCGGAACCGTTGGGCAGACAATTTTGGTGCATTACAGGGACTAACAATCACGAGCAACCCTCGCCGAAAACAGATCAAAAAACCAACGGCCAGCTATCTATATGCCAGGTTGGCGAGCATTGTTCCGACTCCTATGGGGCTAAATGATTCCCCAACAGGTTCCGGGCAAGTCTCTACCTAAGTCAAAATGGGCCAACGAACGCTGATCCCCGTAGCGCGCGATTATCTAGTAGGCCGCGTTACAACGCATCAGGGGTAACAAAGTATTTATCGCGAAAAACCCCTGTTTTCAGTCGAAATGCCCTTAAAAACATGTTTCAGGGGCTTTCAGGTCTGTAACAGGAAGGTGACCGGGCCATCATTGACCAGATGCACCTGCATATCCGCGCCGAATCTACCTGATGCCACAGTGCCATGCACCTCTTTCGCTTTCTCTAATAGATAGTCGAAAAGTTCTTCACCCAGGGCCGGAGGCGCCGCCGTCGAAAAGCTGGGGCGCAACCCGCTCTTGGTGTCGGCCGCCAGGGTGAATTGCGAGACCAGCAGCAGGCCACCACCGACATCCGCCAGCGACAGATTCATCTTGCCTTCTGTATCACTGAATACACGATAGTTAAGCAGTTTATGCAGAAGTTTGTCGGCACTGGCCCGAGTGTCCCCGGGCTCGACCGCCACCAGCACCAGCAACCCCTGGTCTACTGCGCCAACTACCTCCCCCGCCACCTCGACTCGCGCGCCACGCACGCGTTGCAGCAGACCCTTCATGCTTCTTCTGGCGGCAGATCGAGCAACCGGCGAGCCATCTGACCAGCGGCGCGCACCAACGCATCGGTAATACCCGGTTCGGACGCGGCGTGGCCGGCATCGCGAATGACCTGCAGCTCACTGTTCGGCCAGGCTTGATGCAATTCCCAGGCGTTGTCCAACGGGCAGATCACGTCGTAGCGGCCATGCACGATCACGCCGGGCAAATGCGCGATCTTACCCATGTCGCGAATCAACTGGTTCGGTTCAAGGAAGGCGTTGTTGGTGAAGTAGTGGCATTCGATCCGGGCAATCGACAGCGCGCGCTGCGGCTCAGAGAAGCGATCGACCACCAGCGGGTTCGGGCGCAGGGTCGCGGTCCGGCCTTCCCAGGTGGACCAGGCCTTGGCCGCGTGCATCTGGGCGATCTGATCGTTGCCGGTCAGGCGCTTATGGAAAGCCGTCAGCAAGTCGCCGCGCTCGTCCATCGGGATCGGCGCGATGTAGTCCTGCCAGTAATCGGGAAACAGACGGCTGGCACCGCACTGGTAGAACCACTCGATTTCCTGCGGACGGCAGAGAAAAATCCCGCGCAGGATCAGACCGTGCACGCGCTCCGGATGGGTTTGCGCATAGGCCAGGGCGAGGGTCGAACCCCAGGAGCCACCAAACAGCACCCATTTTTCGATGCCCAGGTGCTTGCGGATGCGCTCGAGGTCGGCAACCAGATCCCAGGTGGTGTTGTTTTCGAGGTTGGCGTGGGGTGTGGAGCGACCGCAGCCGCGCTGGTCGAAGGTCACAATGCGATACAGGTTGGGATCGAAGTACCGGCGGCTCTGTGCATCACACCCGGCGCCGGGGCCACCATGGATGAACACCACCGGCAAACCTTCCGGTGAACCGCTTTCGTCGACGTACAGCGTGTGGGTTTTATCGACGGCCAGATCGTGCCGGGCGTAGGGTTTGATCTGCGGGTACAAAGTCTGCATTGCACGCTCCGTAAAGGGTCGAGGTCATCCCTGGGGGGACTTCAATTATTCTGCCGTCCGGCATCATAAACCCGAATTACGTCAATGAGCATGTCCTTGCAGCGTCAGAGTCTGTCAGCCAGAAACCCGAGCAGGTTTTCATAGAGCCGGTCGACCTCGGCGACCTGCCCCCGGCCGCGTAAACAGCCGTGCACCAGCCCTTCCCCGTAGTACAACTTCGCGTTCACGCCAGCGGCATCGAGCCGTTCGGTGTAGCGCACACCGTCGTCGCGCAACGGGTCGAATTGCGCCACGGCGATCAACGCCGGGGGCAAACCGCTGAGATCGTCGGCGAGCAAGGGCATGGCATAGGCGGTCGATTGTCCGGCGCCACGTAAATAGAGCGCGTGATAACAATCCACGTCGCTGCTGCTGAGCAACGGAGCGTCGGCGCATTCACTGCGGGACGCTGATTGATGATCGCCACCCAGGCCCGGATAAATCAGCACTTGGGCGGCGGGCAACGGCTCGCCCGCATCGCGCAAGGCCAGGCATAACGCAGCGGCCAGATTGCCTCCGGCGCTGTCCCCGGCAACCAGCATCCGCCCTGGATCGAACCAGAACGGCCCCGAGCACAAGGCGCGCCAGACTTTCAGGCAATCTTCGAAGCCTGCCGGGAATGGATGCTCGGGCGCCAGCCGATAATCCACCGCGACCACCATCGCCCCCAATGCCGCCGCGAGTTCGGCGCAGATGAAATCATGAGAGTCCAAATCCCCGACCACCCAACCGCCGCCATGCAGATACAGAATGCACGGCCAGCCGCTGGTCGGCGGCGTCACCGGCGGTCGATAGGAACGCACCGCCACGCCCGCCAGTGTGAAGTCGGTGACCTCAAGCCCGACGGGACGTGGCGGCGTAAACGCCCGGCACATCTCGCTGTAGGCCTGGCGCAACCCGGTGAGGCTGCTGTCGGTGCTGTTGAAGCCGAGGGTTTTCTCGACGAAGGCCGACATTTGGTCTGAGAGGGGATAAGGAGCCATGGGCCTGCTGCTCAAGAAATGATGGTTATCAAGGAGGCCCCTTGTGGGAGCGGGCTTGCTCGCGAAAGCGGTGGGTCAGGCAACATTAATGTCGACTGACACGCCCTCTTCGCGAGCAAGCCCGCTCCCACAGGGTTTGGCGTTTGAGGCTAGTTTTTCAGGCTGGCCTGCACGGTCGCCACACCATCCTTGCCATCAAAACTGCTGACACCGGCCAGCCAGCGCTGAAGGTCTTCCGGGTGATCGCGCAACCACTGCTTCGCTACATCCTGCGGCGTTTTGCGCTCCATGATCGGCACCATCAACTGGCTTTCCTGGGACGCGGTGAAGGTCAGGTTTTCCAGCAGGCGATTCACGTTCGGGCAACGCTCGGCGTAATCCGGGGCGGTCACCGTAGAAACGGTCGCCGCGCCTTCGTTCGGACCGTAGACGTCTTCACTGCCGGTCAGGTAGGCGATTTTCATGTTGATGTTCATCGGGTGCGGGGTCCAGCCGACGAACACCACGAACTCCTTGTGGTTCACTGCCCGCTGCACGGCTGCGAGCATGCCGGCCTCACCGGACTCAACCAGTTTGAAATCCTTCAAGCCGAAGCGATTGGTCTCGATCATGGTCTTGATGTTGGTGTTGGCCCCGCTGCCCGGCTCGATGCCGTAGATCTTGCCGCCGAGCTGATCCTTGAACTTGGCAATATCAGCGAAGGTTTTCAGCCCGGCAGCCGCTACGTAGTCCGGCACGGCGAGCGTGGCCTGGGCGTCGGCCAGGCTCGGCTTGTCCATGACTTTGACTTGGTTGGCGGCGACGAACGGGGCGATGTTCTTGTCCATCGCCGGTTTCCAGTAACCAAGGAAGATGTCGAGGCGCTTGTCGCGGATGCCGGCGAAGATGATTTGCTGCACGGCGCTGGTTTGCTTGCTTTCGTACCCAAGGCCATTGAGCAACACATCGGCCATGCCGCTGGTGGCGATGACGTCGGTCCAGTTGACCACGCCCATGCGCACGGCCTTGCAGGAAGGGTCTTCACTGGCCAGGACGCCGGTGCTCAGAACAGCGGTACCGCAGAGGATTGAGAGACAGCGGGTGAACAGTCTTTTCATCGGAAGGATCTCGTGCGGCAGATTATTGTAGGGGGCCGGCGTCTTCACGCACCGTACTCCGAACATTACGCAGCGCCGAGAGGGTAAAAGCGAACTGTGGCGACCGAGATTTGCACGGTGGCGACAGTGATGGCCTTAAAAGATCGCAGCCTTCGGCAGCTCCTACTGTGACCGTGTGAGAACCCGATCCTGTAGGAGCTGCCGAAGGCTGCGATCTTTTGATCTTAAGCGCTGTAGTGCTTTTGCCCCCAG
This sequence comes from Pseudomonas sp. dw_612, assembly GCF_018449725.1. Lineage (GTDB taxonomy): Bacteria > Pseudomonadota > Gammaproteobacteria > Pseudomonadales > Pseudomonadaceae > Aquipseudomonas. Next base: position 174,934 of record NZ_JAAVVC010000012.1, read on the forward strand.
TCCAACAACCCTTCCAGCAATTCCTTGAGCACCACCTGCGTCGGCGCCGCCAGGTCCGGGCGATAGCGGAACGGTTCGAACTCTTCCATATAAGTGCACTGCCCCAACTCCAGTTGCACCGCGTGGATGTTTTCCGCCGGGTTGCCGTAATGCCGGGTGATGTGGCCGCCCTTGAAGCGTCCGTTCAGCACATGGCTGTAATCGGTGTGCTTCGCGCAGATCGCTTCCAATTGCGTCGCCAACTGTGGATCGCAACTGGCGCCGTTGAAGGTGCCGAGGTTGAAGTCCGGCAGTTTGCCGTCGAACAGGTGCGGGATGATCGAGCGGATCGAGTGCGCGTCGAACAGCAGCGCGTAACCGAACTCGGCTTTGAGCCGCGCCAACTCGTTTTGCAAGGTGGTGTGATACGGCACCCACACCTGCTCCAGATAGGTCGCACGCTCGGCCGCCGACGGTTCCATGCCCTCGCGGAACAACGGAATACCGTCGAACAGGATGGACGGGTACAGGCCGGTGGTGGCGCCGACGTACATCGGTTTGTCGTCGGACGGTCGGTTCAGGTCGATGACAAATCGCGAGTACTCAGCGGCCAGGGTGCTCGCACCCAGTTCAGCGGCAAACTCATACAGCTGCGGAATGTGCCAATCGGTATCGGGCAGGCTGCGTGCGTCGGGAATCAACCCGGCCTCGACCGCCGGGGTCAGGCGCAGGCCGGCGTGGGGCATGCTGATCAGCAGCGGCACGCGACCTTGTTTGAAGTTCAGAACCTTATCCACAACTGTTCTCCTCACTAAATGCTTGTTTCGACGCCATGGCGCACGACGCGTTTTTCCAGGTCACCGCCCAGCCAGTACGACAGGTCGGCGGGGCGATCGATTTGCCAGGCCACAAAGTCGGCGACCTTGCCGACTTCCAGCGAACCGTGAGTCTCGGCCAGGCCCAGCGCGGTGGCGGCATGAATCGTGGCGCCGGCCAGCGCTTCTTCCGGGGTCATGCGGAAACAGGTGCAGGCCATGTTCAGCATCAGGCGCAACGACAATCCCGGCGAGGTGCCGGGGTTGAGGTCGCTGGCGATGGCGATTTTCACCCCGTGCTTGCGCAGGGCCTCCATCGGTGGCAACTGGGTTTCGCGCAGGAAGTAGAACGCACCCGGCAGCAGCACGGCGACGGTGCCGGACTTGGCCATGGCGATGGCGTCGTCTTCGTCCATGAACTCCAGGTGATCGGCCGACAGTGCGTGGTAACGCGCGGCCAGGCTCGAACCATGCAGGGAGGACAACTGCTCGGCGTGCAGCTTCACTGGCAACCCCAGTTCTTGCGCGGTGATGAACACTCGCTCGACTTGTGCCGGCGAGAACGCCAGGTATTCGCAAAACGCATCGACCGCATCCACCAAGCCTTCGGCGGCCAGGGCCGGAAGCATCTCGGCGCAGATGTGCTCGATGTAGTCGTCGGCGCGATCCTTATATTCCGGTGGCAAGGCGTGGGCGGCCAGGCAGGTGCTGCGTACGCTGACCGGCAGCTCGATGCCGAGGCGACGCGCGACCCGCAGCATTTTGCGTTCGTTGGCCAGGTCCAAGCCGTAACCGGACTTGATCTCGACCGTGGTCACGCCATCGCGCAGCAGGCTTTTCAAGCGCTTGGCGGCGCTGGCAAACAGTTCGTCTTCGCTGGCGGCGCGGGTGGCGCGCACGGTGCTGGCGATGCCACCACCAGCCGCCGCGATTTCCGCGTAGCTGACGCCTTGCAGGCGTTGCTCGAATTCACCGCTGCGGTTACCGCCGAACACCGTGTGGGTGTGGCAGTCGATCAGGCCCGGAGTAACCCAGGCCCCTTTCAAATCGTTGACCGCCGGGTATTCGCCGGACGGCAGTTCAGCACGTGGGCCGATCCACTCAATGTGCGCACCGAACGTCACGATGGCCGCATCCTCGATGATCGAGTAGACGCCTTGCGCCATGGTTGCGACGTGGCAGTGTTGCCAGAGCGTTTTCATTGTGGGGTCTCCGTTGGTTTTTGGTTTTTACGGGGTGTCATGGAGATTGACCCCTCACCCTAACCCTCTCCCCAAAGGGGCGAGGGGCCTGACCGAGTTGTTTGTTCGGCTTACTGCGACCTGAAATCGCAAGTCGAACTCAAGTTTTGAAAAGCATAGAGATCGGCTCCCTTTCCCCCTCTCCCCGATGGGGAGAGGGCTGGGGTGAGGGGGTGGTTTTCAAACACGCCGAAAATCCCCCTCAAGTACTCACAAGCTAGGCAACAACTTCGCCGACACCAGTTCATTCAGGCAGCGGGTCGCCAACAGGTCGGTGGCCGCATTGATGTCTGGCGCAAAGAACCGATCCTTCTCATAGAACGGCACTTCAGCACGCAAAATGGCGCGCGCCTTTTCCAGTTTGGTCGACGTTTTCAGACCTTCCCGTAAATCCAGGCCTTGGGCTGCTGCCAGCCATTCCACCGCCAGCACACCGCGGGTGTTTTCGGCCATTTCCCACAGACGTTTGCCGGCGGCCGGGGCCATCGACACGTGGTCTTCCTGGTTGGCGGAGGTCGGCAGGCTGTCCACCGAATGCGGATGGGACAACGCCTTGTTCTCACTGGCCAGGGCCGCCGCAGTCACCTGGGCGATCATGAAGCCGGAGTTCACGCCGCCATTGGCCACCAGGAACGGCGGCAGTTGCGACATGTGCTTGTCCATCATCAGCGAGATGCGGCGCTCGCTCAGGGAACCGATTTCGGCGATGGCCAAGGCCATGTTGTCAGCGGCCATGGCCACCGGTTCGGCGTGGAAGTTACCGCCGGAGATCACATCGCCTTCAGCGGCGAAGACCAACGGGTTGTCGGACACGGCATTGGCTTCGACGGCCAACACTTCAGCCGCCTGACGGAATTGAGTCAGGCAGGCGCCCATGACTTGCGGCTGGCAGCGCAGGGAGTACGGATCCTGGACCTTTTCGCAGTTCTCGTGGGAGTCGGAGACTTCGCTGCGCTCACCGAGCAGATCGCGATAAGCGATAGCCGCGTCGATCTGGCCTTTCTGGCCGCGAGCAGCATGGATGCGCGCATCGAACGGCGAGCGCGAGCCCAGCACCGCTTCAACCGTCAGGGCACCAATGGCCAGGGCGCCGGCGAACAGGTCTTCGCCTTCGAACAGACCGCGCAATGCATAAGCGGTGGACACTTGGGTGCCGTTGAGCAGCGCCAAACCTTCTTTCGCAGCGAGGGTCAGCGGCGTCAGGCCAGCGACTTTCAGCGCTTCGGTGGCTTCCATCCATTCGCCCTTGTAGCGCGCCTTGCCTTCGCCTAGCAGCACCAGCGACATGTGGGCCAAAGGCGCCAAGTCGCCAGAGGCGCCGACCGAACCTTTCAATGGAATGTGCGGGTAAACCTCGGCGTTGATCAGGGCGATCAGCGCGTCGATGACCACGCGACGAATACCGGAAAAACCACGGCTCAGGCTGTTGACCTTGAGCACCATGACCAACCGCACCAATGCGTCGCTGATTGGCTCGCCGACACCGGCGGCGTGGGACAACACCAGTGAGCGCTGCAGGTTTTCCAGGTCTTCGCTGGCGATGCGGGTCGAGGCCAGTAGGCCGAAACCGGTGTTGATGCCGTAGGCGGTGCGGTTCTCGGCGAGGATCTGTTCCACGCAGGCAACGCTGGCCTCAATCTGCGCCGAAGCGCTGTTGTCGAGGGTGATTTTGACCGGGTGCTGATAGATATCACGCAGTTGGGCAAGGCTCAGTTGGCCGGGAATCAAATTAAGCGCAGTCACTTTTATTCTCCTTTTGAGAGTTTTTATTAACTAACCAGACGCTCCGGAAATGTCCGTTGTCCGTCGCTTCCCGACTTTGTGAGAGGGGCTGGCGCCTTGGCACGCTGGTGTTGTGGATTTCAGTTCAGATTCGGTAAAGCCTTGTGCAGCAAAATCGGGTCTTTCAACACGCTGGCAGCGGCGGCGATGTCCGGCGCCAGCCAACGGTCCTGGTCGTAGGCTGGAACGCGTTCGCGCAACAGACGCCACGCCGAATCGGTGCCAGCGCCAAAACGCTGCTCTTTCAGGAATTCAAACGCCTGGGCCGCCAACAAGTACTCGATAGCGAGGATCTGCGTGACGTTCTCCAGGGCGCGATGCAGCTTCAGGGCGGCGTTAGTGCCCAGGCTCAAATGGTCTTCCTGCAGGCCCGAGGTGACGTAGTTGTCGAGCACCGCCGGTTGCGCCAATTGGCGGTTTTCTGCACACAACGATGCGGCGACATACTGGACGATCATCATCCCGGAGTTAACCCCCGGATTGGCCACCAAAAATGCCGGCAAACCGCTGACGTGCGGGTTGATCAAACGGTCCAGACGCCGCTCGGCGATGGAGCCGATTTCGGCCATGGCCATCGCCAGCAAATCCGCCGCCAATGCCACGGACTGGCCATGCGGGTTGGCCTGGGACATCACCCGGAAATCGTCCGGCGTGCCCAGCAGCATCGGGTTGTCGGTGACCGAGTTGAGTTCGGTTTCAATCTGCTGTCGAGCGTGCTCAAGTTGATCGCGAGCGGCGCCGTGGACTTGCGGGATCGAACGGATGCTCAACGCATCCTGAGTGCGAATGCCTTTGCTCGACGCAATCACTTCGCTGCCATCGAGCAGCGCCCGCAGGTTGATGCCGACTTGCTGCATGCCCGGATGCGGCTTGAGCGCGATGATCTCGGCATCGAACGCCGCGATCTGGCCGCGTTGCGCTTCGAAACTCATGGCACCGATCACGTCGGCCCATTGCAGCAGGTGCGTCGCGTCGGCCAGGGCCAGGCAGCTGAGGCCGGTCATGCACGGCGTGCCATTGACCAGGCACAAACCATCCTTGGCGCCGAGCTGAACCGGCTCCAGGCCTTCTTCGGCCAGGGCTCGCTGCGCGGAGACGATCTGCCCGCGATAGCTGACATTGCCGACACCCAGCAGCGCGATGCTGATGTGGGCCATGTGAGTCAGATAACCCACCGACCCCTGGGACGGCACTTGCGGAGTGATACCGCGATTGAGCAGCGCCAGCAGGCCTTCGACCACCCGGCGATGAATACCGGATTTGCCATGGCTGTAGTTGCGAATGGCGGCGCAGATGATCGCGCGGGTCTGCTCGTCGGCCAAGGGCGCGCCGACGCCACAGGCGTGGCTGAGCAAGGTGTTGCGCGACAACTGGCTGAGTTGTTCGTCCTTCAGCGAGACGTTGCACAAGGCGCCGAGGCCGGTGTTGACGCCATACGCGCGCTCGCCGCTGGCGACGATGCGCTGCACGATGGCCTGGGCATTGTCGATCCGCGCCCAGGTCTGGGCCGACAGCTCAAGCTGCGCGCCATGGCGGGCGACGGCTACCACATCCTGCCAACGCAGCGGGGCGTCGGCGATAACGATTTTTTCAGCCTGGGACATCTTCAACCTCTGCGTACAAACCTGAATTTTGATGCAGCTTTTTCCGGCCTCATCGCGAGCAAGCTCGCTCCCACAGGTTTTGTGAACACCGGGGATCCACTGTGGGAGCGAGCTTGCTCGCGATGGGGCCAGCACAGCCGGCACAAATCTGTTAAACCACCGCCGCCCGCCGCTGCACGAACCGGTCGACATACTCATCCGCCGGCGAATGCAGAATCTCTCTTGGCGTACCCACCTGAATCAGGCGCCCGTCCTTGAGGATCGCAATGCGATTGCCGATGCGCACGGCCTCGTCGAGGTCGTGGGTGATGAAGACGATGGTCTTGTGCAGGGTCTTTTGCAGTTCCAGCAACTGGTCCTGCATCTCGGCGCGGATCAGCGGGTCGAGGGCGCTGAACGCTTCGTCCATCAGGATGATGTCGGTGTCCGCCGCCAAGGCGCGGGCCAGGCCTACACGTTGACGCATGCCGCCCGAAAGTTGGTGCGGGTATTTGTTTTCGTAGCCTTTGAGGCCCACGGTGTTGATCCAGTGCAGCGCGCGCTCGGAGCACATTTGCTTGCTCTCGCCACGCACTTTCAAGCCATAGGCGACGTTGTCCACCACGGTCTTGTGCGGCAGCAGGCCGAAGCTCTGGAACACCATGCTGATACGGTGCCGGCGAAATTCGCGCAGGGCTTCCATGTCGTATTGCAGGATGTCCACGCCGTCCACCAGGATCGCGCCGCTGGTCGGGTCGATCAGGCGATTGAAGTGGCGCACCAAGGTCGATTTGCCGGAACCCGACAGGCCCATGATCACGAAGATCTCGCCGGTGCCGATGCTCAGGGACAAATCGTTCACACCGACCACGCAGCCGGTTTCGGCCAGCACCTGATCCTTGGTTTTGCCCTGGCCGATCATGCCCAGAGCTTCCTTGGAACGGTTGCCGAAAATCTTGAAGACGTTTTTGACTTCGATCTTGCTCACGGTTGCGTCGTTCATTTGCTCACCTCATGCCGTGGCCGACCGTACGCTTGAGTAATGCGGTCGATCACCACTGCCAGAATCACGATCGCCAGACCGGCTTCAAGGCCTCGTCCGACGTTGAGGGTCTGAATCCCCACCAACACGTCTTCGCCCAGGCCACGGGCACCGATCATCGAGGCAATCACCACCATCGACAGGGCCATCATGGTGGTCTGGTTGATCCCGGCCATGATGCTCGGCAGGGCCAGCGGCAGTTGCACGCCGAACAGTTGCTGCCAACGGTTGGCACCGAAGGCGTTGATGGCTTCCATCACTTCGCCGTCCACCTGGCGAATGCCGAGGTCGGTCAGGCGAATCAGCGGCGGCGCAGCGTAGATCACCGTGGCGAAAATCGCCGGAACCTTGCCCAGGCCGAACAGCATCAGCACCGGGATCAGGTACACGAAACTCGGCATGGTCTGCATGATGTCCAGCAGCGGCATCAGCACCGAACGCAGGCGATTGCTGCGTGCCGAAAGAATGCCCAGCGGAATGCCGATCAGCACCGAAATGATCGTCGCCACCATCATCAGCGCCAGGGTCTGCATCAGCTTGTCCCAGAGGCCGACCGCGCCGACCAGGAACAGCAGGCCGACGATGACCGCAGTGGTGACCACTTTGCGGGTCGCGTGCCAGGCAACGCCTGCCACGATGAGCAGCATCAGCCACCACGGCGCGGCACGCAGCATGCCTTCAAGGTTGACGATGGCCCACAACAGCGTGTCGGAGATGTGCCGGAACACGTCGCCGTAGTTGGTGACCAGCGAATCGACCCAACTGTTGACCCAGTCGGCGATGGAAAAGGTAAAGCTTTCGGGAAACATAAGAGACTCTCAATCAAGGGGTTGCGATCAAGCGTCCGACTGCCGTTGCCGACAGTCGGAGAGGCCTAACCTACAAGGCCGCGTCGATTTTCTTGGCTGCGTCGTCGCTCACCCATGCGTGCCAGACTTCAGGATGTTCCTTCAAGAAGATCTTGGCCAGTTTTGGCGATTCGATCCGCTCTTTGGTCATGCGCCCCAGGTTCTGGTTGAGGATGTCGATCGGCAGGTTGACCTTTTCCAGCACGGCCACCAGTTCCGGGGCTTCGTCGTGGAACGTCTTGGACAGGCCGACCTTGATGGTCACGCTTTTGTCCACGCCTGGCTTCTCTTCGAGCTTGACCAGGTCAACCTGACCCATCAGCGGCGTTGGCGACCAGTAGTAGAACAGGATCGGCTCGCCACGCTTGTAGCTCGACAGCACCGCCGCATCCAGCGCCGGGCCGGTGCCTGGGCGGAAGTTGGTGTAAGTGCTTTCCAGACCGTAGCTTTTCAGCATTTCGCTGTTGTCCAGTTCACAGGTCCAGCCGGCCGGGCAGTTGTAGAAACGGCCCTTGGAGGGTTCTTCCTGATCCTTGAACACGGCGGAGTACTTGGCCAGGTCGGCGATGTTTTTCAGGTCCGGCGCTTTAGGTTCCAGCTTGCGCTTGGCATCGCCTTCGATCACGTAGCGCGGCACGTACCAGCCTTCGATTGCACCGACAACCGGAGCACCGACGCCGACGACTTTGCCGGCCTTCTCAGCCTTGTTCCAGACCTCGCTGCGGCCGACCCACTCTTCGGCAAACACCTGGATGTCGTTGCTGCTCAGGGCGTTTTCCATGGTGATGGAGTTGCCCGGCAAGCTGTCGGTCTTGCAGTCGTAGCCTTTCTCCAACACGACTTGCAGCACGTCGGTCAGCAGCATCGCGCTTTCCCAGTTCAGGCCGGCAAATTTCACCGGTTTGCCCGACTCGCACCAACCGGCTGCCTGGGTGGCTCCGGCGCTGGCCAGCAGGCCCATGGAAAGCAATGTGGTCAGCAGGGTCTTGTTCGATTTCATTGTTGTGACGCTCCTAATCATGAGTTGGCTTACGGCAGTCAAGAGGCATCCAGCCCTGTCCACGTCCCGTCAGGCCTGCGCCGCAGCGCGACCGGCTCCGCTTGTTTTAGGTTGTACAACGCTGTCCTGCTCGACCGGCAGAATCAGTTGATCGGGCACTGTGCCGTGCCATTTTTTGGCACACACGTAATACAGGGCGGCGGGAAGCACCAGACCGATGATCCAGGAAATATCCACATCGCCCAGCGCGGCCACCAGCGGACCGGTATAGAACTTGGTGGAAATGAACGGTAGCTGCACCAGCACACCGAACACATAGATGCTGATACCGAGCATGTTCCAGCGACCGTAGCGACCGTTCGGATCGGCCAGCGCCGGCACGTCATAGCGCTCGCGGGTGATGCAGTAGTAGTCCACCAGGTTGATCGCGCTCCATGGCGTAAAGAAGGCGAGCAGGAACAGGATGAAGGACTTGAACGCACCGAGGAACGAGTGCTGGCCGAGCAGCGCCATCAGGGTCGCAGCACCAACGATCACCAACACGAAGACCAAACGCTGCAAGCGCGATACTTTCAGGTCACCACGGAAACCGCTGATGATGGTCGCAATGCACATGAAGCTGCCGTAGGAGTTCAGCGTGGAGATGGTGACCTTGCCAAACGCGATGCTGAAATACAGCAGCGCAGCGGTGGCACCGGTACCGCCCAAACCGACGATGTAGGCGACTTCGTGGCCAGCGAATTGCCCGTTGGCCGAGGCGGCAGCGAACACGCCGAGGACCATCGCGACTTGCGCACCAATGACCGACCCCGCACCGGCGGCGAAAAAGGTTTTCACCGAGGACGTCTTGCTCGGCAGGTAGCGTGAATAGTCAGCCACGTAGGGGCCGAAGGCGATCTGCCAGGACGCCGCGAGCGACACCGCCAGCAGGAAGCTGCTCCAGCTGAAGTGGCGGATTTGCAGGAGCGCACCCACGTCAGTCTGGCTCATCAGCCGACTGAACAGGTAAACAAAGGCAATCACACCAATGACGCTGGCAATACGGCCAATCCAATGGATCACCCGATAACCGAGCACCGTGACCAACACGATGACACTGGCGAAGATGAGGATACCGACGGTGTCACTGACGCCAAACAACTGGCCCAGCGCCTGACCGGAAAGCACGGTTCCGGTCGCGGTAAAACCGAGGTACATCAAGCAGACCAGCACGATCGGGATGGCCGCGCCATACACGCCGAACTGCACACGGCTGGAAATCATTTGCGGCAGGCCAAGCTTGGGCCCTTGCGCGGCATGCAGCGCCATCACGCCACCGCCGAGCAATTGGCCGATCAGCAAACCGATCAACGACCAGAACACATCGCCGCCGAGCACGACGGCCAGAGCGCCGGTCACAATCGCGGTGATTTGCAGGTTGGCACCCAGCCACAGGGTGAACTGGCTCAACAGACGACCGTGTCTTTCCGCTTCCGGGATGTAGTCGATCGAGCGCTTCTCGATCAACGGTTTACTGCTTGCACGATCGTTGTTAACAGCCATGATTCAACCTCTGTGGATTGTTATGGGAATTGCCGTGAAACCAATTTGTATGAGGACCGCTTTCCTGTGGGAGCGGGCTTGCTCGCGAAAGCGGTGGGTCAGCCAGCACAGATGTTGAATGTGCCGGCCTCTTCGCGAGCAAGCCCGCTCCCACATAAAGCGATCCCACCAGTATTGCGTTATTTGCCGGTAATCATCGGCAGGTTCAGGCCTTGTTCGTTGGCGCAATCAATCGCGATCTGGTAACCCGCATCGGCGTGACGCATAACGCCGGTCGCCGGGTCGTTGTGCAGCACGCGAGCGATACGCTCGGCCGCTTCGTCGGTACCATCGCAGACAATCACCATGCCCGAGTGCTGGGAGAAGCCCATGCCGACGCCGCCGCCGTGGTGCAAGGAAACCCAGGTCGCGCCGCTCGCCGTGTTGAGCAGGGCGTTGAGCAGTGGCCAGTCGGACACGGCGTCGGAACCGTCCTGCATCGACTCGGTTTCGCGGTTCGGGCTGGCCACCGAACCGGAGTCCAGGTGGTCGCGACCGATCACGATAGGCGCGGACAATTCACCGCTGCGCACCATTTCGTTGAACGCCAGACCGAGCTTGGCGCGCAGGCCCAGGCCAACCCAGCAGATACGTGCCGGCAGCCCCTGGAAGCTGATGCGCTCGCGGGCCATGTCCAGCCAGTTGTGCAGGTGGGCGTCGTCCGGGATCAGTTCTTTGACCTTGGCGTCGGTTTTGTAGATGTCTTCGGCGTTGCCCGACAGCGCAGCCCAACGGAACGGGCCGACGCCACGGCAGAACAGCGGACGGATATAGGCCGGTACAAAGCCTGGGAAATCGAATGCGTTTTCCACGCCTTCTTCCTGGGCCATCTGACGGATGTTGTTGCCGTAGTCGAAGGTCGGAATGCCCATCTTCTGGAATTCGAGCATCGCCTTAACGTGCACGGCCATGGATTGCTTGGCGGCTTTTACAACAGCTGCTGGCTCGGTCTTGGCGCGAGCGCGGTACTCTTCCCAGGTCCAGCCAGCCGGCAGGTAGCCGTTGAGCGGGTCGTGGGCGCTGGTCTGGTCGGTGACCATGTCCGGGCGTACGCCACGCTTGACCAGTTCCGGCAGGATTTCCGCCGCGTTGCCCAGCAGTGCGATGGAGATCGCCTTGCCTTCTTTGGTGTATTTCTCGATGCGCGCCAGCGCGTCGTCGAGGTCGGTGGCTTGCTCGTCGACATAGCGGCTGTTCAGGCGGAAATCGATGCTGACCTGCTGGCATTCGATGTTCAGCGAGCAGGCGCCGGCCAGGGTCGCGGCCAGCGGTTGAGCGCCGCCCATGCCGCCGAGGCCGGCGGTCAGGACCCAACGACCTTTCAGGTCATCGTTGTAGTGTTGGCGACCGGCTTCGACGAAGGTTTCGTAGGTGCCCTGGACGATGCCCTGGCTGCCGATGTAGATCCAGCTGCCGGCGGTCATCTGGCCGTACATGGCCAGGCCTTTGGCGTCGAGTTCGTTGAAGTGCTCCCAGCTCGCCCAGTGTGGCACCAGGTTGGAGTTGGCGATCAGTACGCGCGGGGCATTGGTGTGGGTCTTGAACACGCCGACCGGCTTGCCGGATTGCACCAACAGGGTCTCGTCGTCGTTCAGGTTGGTCAGGCTTTCGACGATCTTGTCGTAGCATTCCCAGTTACGCGCCGCACGACCGATACCACCGTAAACCACCAGTTCTTTAGGGTTCTCGGCGACTTCCGGGTCGAGGTTGTTCATCAACATGCGCAGCGGCGCTTCGGTCAGCCAGCTCTTGGCGGTCAGCTTGTTACCGCGGGCGGCACGGATTTCTACGTCACGGTACTTAGTGGGCTTATTGTCAGTCACGAAAAAGACTCCTCAGCGATCAATTCAAACCAACCCTGGCAGTGGGCAAGCCAGCCTGTGCGCGTCGTTGCGCCACAAGCGAATCAGTGGACGCTGCGAGGAGTCTCGGTCGACTCATACGCATACGTCTTTACTTGTACATACAAGCATATGCAATCAAGCGGCCAACTTGTTGGATGGGCATTCAAGAAAAGTTTTGCCACGGCTGCAAAGCCTGTAGATCAAGGGTTTTGGCGAAGATGAAATTTTTCGGGGGATTTTTGCGCGAGGGTGACGGCTGTTACTTAAGCGTGGTTTTGCGCCACGCTGGGGCGTTCGGTAACAAAGTGGTGCGCGATTTGGAACGTTGAAAAGCGAAAAGATCGCAGCCTTCGGCAGCTCCTACAGGGTCAGTGCCCATCCGCGATATTGGCGATGAACATGATCAATGTAGGAGCTGCCGAAGGCTGCGATCTTTTAGGGATTTTGAATCAGCGTGCGATCAGCTCGATCACACAGCATTGACCACTGACGGAGACTTCCAGCAGGCCAGAATTACCATTGAGTTGCAGGCAATCATGGCGACCCAGTTGGGCGTCGCTGTTACCCACCTTTACTTCCAACACTTCGGTGACACTGAACACCAACACCGTCCCCGCCGAACTGAAAAACCGCTGCTCACCCGCCAGCCACTGCAACCGCGCGCTATACCGCTGCGGCGCATAAATCAGGTTGAAATCGCGAATCGGCCCACCGAGCAAGGTGCACGACACCTGGCTCTCGCCGCTGAAGGCAAACGGGTCCAGCGGTAACAACGGTCGTGTGTCCTGGCCATCGACGCGCAAGGTCATGCCCTCGCCTTGCAGCACGGTGATCACCCGCTCGTAGCCGGCGAATGTCGAGAAGCCGCCGGACTCGCCGATATCGGCAATCGACAAGCGCCAGCCGAAGCCATCAAGGCCGGTGCCCGCATCGCGGGTGATTTCTTCAGTGCTGCCGCCGCCGTTCTTCCAGGGCATGCGTGGGTAATCTTTGGCGCGTAAAACCTTAGTTTCACTCATTTATGAAAGCGTCCTTCCAGACGATGACGGGAACCGGGGTGGATCAAACGAGCGGCGGTCACGGGCTGACGGCCGGACCAAGTGCGGCGACGGATCAGCAGGCACGGCTCGCCCTTTTCAATCTGCAGCAACTTGCATTCGCTGGCTTCGGCCAGAATCGCCTCGACCACATGCTCGCCTTCGGTCAACGGTGCGACCTGGTTCAAATAGGCATAAGGCGTTTGCAGGGTGAAGTCCTGCTTGAGGTAATCCGGGGCCACCAGCGCGTTGACGAAACGGTCTTCGATTTGCACCGGAATGTCGTTTTCGAAATGCACGATCAGCGAATGGAACACCTTCTGGCCTTCGCGCATGTCCAGGGCCAGGGCGCGCTCGGAACCGGCGGCCTCTTCTTCGAGGGTGATCACCTGGCACGTATGACGATGGCCACGGGAGGCGATTTCGTCGGCGATGTTGTGCACTTCAAACAGGGCGGACTGGCTTTTCGGCTCGGCGACGAAGGTGCCGACACCTTGCATGCGCACCAACAGACCGTCGGCGGTCATCTCGCGCAGGGCGCGGTTGATGGTCATGCGGCTGAAACCCAGTTGATTGACCAGCTCGCTTTCCGACGGAACGCGGTAGTGCGGCGGCCAGTTTCCACTGTCGATTTGCTGGGTGATCATCTGTTTGACGCGGGCGTACAAGGGCGCCGGACTGTCGCCCATGTTCGCGGCCAACGGTGACACTGCAGGCGGAGTCGGCACGGTTAATCCCTGTTCGTTTAGTAAAGGTTGCTAGCTTGCCGGAGTTTACCGAGCAGGCAAACGTCTGTATATGTATATACAAATAACACACGATGGGGTGCTGAACCATGTCCGCCTTCTTTGCCGAACGCGCGCTGCTGCCTAGTGGATGGGCCAACAATGTACGTCTTGAGGTCGGCGCCGACGGCGTCTTGACTCATATCCAGGCCGATTCCCACGCAGATGGTGCCGAACGGCTAAGCGGTCCGCTGCTGCCGGGCATGCCCAATCTGCACTCCCACGCCTTCCAGCGGGCCATGGCCGGGCTGGCGGAAGTGGCGGGCAATCCGAACGACAGTTTCTGGACCTGGCGCGATTTGATGTATCGCCTCGTCGGAAAAATCAGCCCCGACCAACTCGGCGTCATCGCCCGCCAGCTGTACATAGAAATGCTCAAGGCCGGTTACACCTCGGTCGCGGAATTTCATTACGTGCACCACGACACCAATGGCCAACCTTACGCCGACCCGGCCGAACTGGCGCTGCGTATCAGCCAGGCCGCGAGTTCCGCCGGTATCGGTTTGACCTTGCTGCCGGTGCTCTACAGCCATTCCGGTTTCGGCGGCCAGACCCCGAACGACGGTCAGCGGCGCTTTATCAACAGCACCGAAAACTACCTGAAGCTTCAGACGCGCTTGCAGCCGATCCTGGCGCAGCAACCGGCGCAATCGCTCGGCCTGTGCTTCCACTCGTTGCGTGCGGTCACCCCGCAGCAGATCAGCGAAGTGCTCGCGGCCAGTGACAAGCAATGCCCGGTGCACATTCACATCGCCGAACAGCAGAAGGAAGTCGACGACTGCCTGAGCTGGAGCGGTCGCCGTCCGTTGCAATGGCTGTACGAAAACGCCGAAGTCGATCAGCGCTGGTGCCTGGTCCACGCGACCCACGCCAACCCCGAAGAAGTCACATTGATGGCCCAGAGTCGCGCCATCGCCGGCCTGTGCCTGACCACCGAAGCCAACCTCGGCGACGGGATTTTCCCGGCGGTGGATTTCCTCGCCCAGGGCGGGCGCATGGGCATCGGTTCAGACAGCCATGTGTCATTGAGCGTGGTGGAAGAGTTACGTTGGCTGGAATATGGCCAGCGTCTGCGGGATCAGCGGCGTAATCGTTTGTATGGTGCGGAGCAGCCGATGGTTGGCCGCACGCTGTACGACGCAGCGCTGGATGGTGGCGCTCAGGCGCTGGGGCAGCCGATCGGCGCATTGGAAGTTGGCAAGCGTGCGGATTGGCTGGTGCTGGACGGCAATGATCCGTACCTGGCGACGGCCAGTGGTGACGGGATTTTGAATCGCTGGTTGTTTGCCGGTGGTGATCGCCAGGTGCGCGATGTGCTGGTCAATGGCCAGTGGGTTGTGCGCGATGGGCGTCATGCCGGGGAAGAAGAAAGTAACCGCGCGTTCACCCAGGTCCTGCGCGACCTCCTGGGCTGACACAAAACGAAATGTGGGAGCGGGCTTGCTCGCGAAAGGGCCATCACATTCAACATCTTCGTTGACTGTTAAGCCGCTTTCGCGAGCAAGCCCGCTCCCACATGGGTGATGCGTTAGCCGTTAGTTCGACGTCTTGGCCATCTGCGTATCCGTCGCACGCCAGATCAGTCGCGTGGTGTCGTAACCCTGCTGTCGCGCCTTGCTCAGCAGTTCTTCACGCACCACGCCGTTGACCGTCGGGGTCCGGGACAGCAGCCACAAATACTTGCGGCTCGGGTCGCCAACAATCGCGGTCTTGTAGTCGTCGCTGACGTACAGCACCCAGTACTCACCTTTCGCCACACCCGGAATCAGCCGCGAAAACCAGGTATCGAACTCGACCCACAGTTTGTCGGTCTTGCCCGACACCTGTGGCCAGGCCGTGCCCTTGGCTTCTTCCCATTGCCAGTCCGGCGTCAAGCAGCGGTTGAGCACCGCCACGTTACCGTCCGGCAAGAGGGTGTAATGCGCTTCGGACTGCGCGCAGTTGCGCTGGAAGTACATCGGCAGGCGGGCCAACTCGTACCAAGTGCCCTGATAACGCTTGAGGTTGACGCTGTTGACCGTCTTGGGTGCTAACGGATCTACGCCAGAAGAGGCGCAGCCAGCCAATACCAGGCCAGCGAAAAGAACTATCAATAACCGCTTCATTGTTTTTCTCCCGTGGGCGCGTAGCCCCGGTTTACTTCAGGCCTTGGCCGGAAAACATCAGCACTTTGTCACCGGCGTACTGCACGCTGATAAAGCTGTTTTTGTCGCCCCAGGTGCAACTGGACATCCCAAGCGCGCCCGAACAATCAGCGGGTTTACCCAGCAAGGTTTCAACCTCGGCCTTGGCCATGCCGGCCGACAGCTTGGAATAATTCTCCTGATTGACCTTGCTGCATGCGACCAACAACACGCAGAACGAGAGCAAGGCGATAGATCGCAGCGACATGGTGTAGCTCCTGGAGCGAAGGGGGTTGGCAGGTGCCAAGCTGAAGCTTAGAAGAGAAAACCCCTATCTGGTTCCCCGACCACCCGCCTATTTATTGATCCGCTCGTCTGGCGTTTGCCGATAAATCAGTCACTTTCTCGCGCTATTCGGCATTTCGTCGGCTTTTACGAAAAGACGTCTAATCTTTGGCGCTGGCCAGTCGACATAACAGCAGCGTTAAGTCTGCCAGTGTGGCAAATTGACGCCCCCTGTTGACCCGTCCCTCCGCGGTAGCTCATTTAATGACCAGAAACATGAAGTTCAGCCACAAGATCTTGTTGGCTGCTGCCCTCGTAGTGGCCGTTGCATTCGCGTGCTTCATCCTCTTCAACGACTACCGCCAGCGCCAGACCCTGCGCAGCAGTACCGAGTCTTCGATGCAGGAACTCGGCAGCCTGACCACCAGCAACATCCAGACCTGGCTGGAAAGCCGCATCCAGTTACTGCAATCGTTGTCCCAGCAGATCGCCGTGGACGGCAGCGCCCCGACCAGCCTGAAACGCGCCATCGACCTGCCGGCCTACACCGGCAATTTCCAGCTGAGCTACTTCGGCAGCACCGAAGGCGTGATGACCTCGATTCCGGCCGGCAACCGCGCCGCCGACTACGACCCCCGCGCCCGTGGCTGGTACAAGGCCGCCGACAACGCGCGGCAAACCATCGTCACCGAACCGTACATCGCCGCGTCGTCCGGCAAACTGGTGATCACCGTTGCCACGCCGGTGCAGCATGAGGGCAAGATGATCGGCGTGGCCGGTGCGGACATCGACCTCTCCAGCGTCAGCGCGATCATCAACTCGCTGAACTTTGGCGGTCACGGTCATGCGTTTATCGTCAGCGCCGATGGCAAGATCCTGATTCACCCGGACAGCAAACTGGTGCTCAAGACCCTCGCCGAGGCGTACCCGAATGGCGCGCCAAAAGTCAGCCCGGGCCTGAAAGAAGTCGAGCTCGACGGCAAGTCCCAGTTCATCTCCTTCACCCACGTCAACGGTGTGCCGTCGGCGGACTGGTACGTGGCGCTGGTGCTCGACCAGGACACCGCGTTCGCGATGCTCAGCGAGTTCCGCACCTCAGCCATCATCGCCATGGTCATCGCCGTGGTGATCATCATCGCGTTGCTGGGCATGTTGATCAGCTTCCTGATGCAGCCGCTGCTGACCATGGGCCGCGCGATGCATGACATCGCCGAAGGTGAAGGTGATTTGACCAAGCGCCTGACCATCCACGGCCACGATGAATTCGGTGCATTGGGCACGTCGTTTAACCGTTTTGTGGAGCGTATCCACACCTCGATCCGCGAAGTAGCCTCGGCCACCGGCCAGGTCAACGAAGTGGCGTTGCGGGTTGTCGCGGCCTCCAATTCGTCGATGTACAACTCCGACCAGCAAGCCTCGCGCACCAGCAGCGTCGCCGCCGCGATCAACGAACTGGGGGCCGCCGCCCAGGAAATCGCCCAGAACGCCGCCCTCGCCTCCCAGCATTCGAGCGATGCCCGGGCCTTGGCCGAAGACGGTCAGCAAGTGGTGGATAAAACCATCGCGGCCATGCAGCAGCTGTCGGCGAAGATCAGCGACTCGTGCGGCAACATCGAAACGCTCAACAGCAACACCGTGAACATCGGGCAGATTCTGGAAGTGATCACCAGCATCTCCCAACAGACCAACTTGTTGGCCCTCAACGCCGCCATCGAAGCCGCGCGTGCCGGTGAAGCTGGGCGTGGTTTTGCCGTCGTGGCTGACGAAGTGCGCAACCTCGCGCACCGCACCCAGGATTCGGCGCAGCAAGTACAGAAGATGATCGAAGAGCTGCAAGTCGGCGCCCGGGAAGCTGTGAGCACCATGACCGACAGCCAGCGCCAGAGCGAAAGCAGTGTCGGTATCGCCAACCAGGCCGGCGAACGCCTGGGCAGCGTGACCCAGCGCATCGGTGAAATCGACGGGATGAACCAGTCGGTGGCCACCGCGACCGAAGAACAGACTGCTGTAGTGGAGTCGATCAACGTCGACATCACCGAGATCAATACGCTGAACCAGGAAGGGGTGGAGAACTTGCAGGCGACGTTGCGTGCTTGCTCGGATCTGGAGCAGCAGGCGGCGCGGCTTAAACAGTTGGTTGGCAGCTTCCGTATTTAGTGCCTGAACCGGCCCCTTCGCGAGCAAGCCCGCTCCCACAGTAAATCTTCAGTAGACACAAATTTTGTGTACGACCGAAATCCACTGTGGGAGCGGGCTTGCTCGCGAAAGACGGCATTAGCGCAATAAAGCTCTAACCACTTTGCGAGAAACTTCGGTCCGCACAGCCTGACGCAGAACTGAATTAAGACTAAACTCGGTCCTATTCAATCTGGCGAGGCCAACCTCATGAAGCTCTCTTCTCAAATCAAGCCGATCAGTTACCTGAAAAGTCATACGGCCGAAATCGTCAAAACCATCACAGAAAGCCGGGAACCCTTGGTTATCACCCAAAATGGCGAAGCGAAGCTGGTGGTCATGGATGTGAAAAGCTTTGAAGAGCAGGAAGACACCATGGCTCTGTTGAAGCTCTTGGCGATGGGCAATCGAGAGATTGAAGAAGGCAAGTTTCGAGATGCCGAAGAAGTTTTCGCAGAACTGGATAGGGTCGACCATCAATGAGTTTTAAGGTCGTCATTCTTCAGTCAGCCGAAACAGACCTCAAAGATCTACGTACCTATCTCATCAAACACTTCTCTTCCCAGACTTGGCAAAGCACCTATGCCAGCCTGAAAGCGGCCATCCGTCATTTGGGGACCTTGCCTTATGCAGGATCCATCCCGGATGAAATCGAGAAGCTCAACCTCAGCCAATATCGACAAATCCTCTCGGGGATGAATCGCGTCATTTATGAAGTGCGAGAGCAAACGGTCTACGTCCACATCATTGCCGACACGCGGAAAGATCTTCCAACATTGCTAATGAAACGGCTATTACACAGCAATCCTTGAACTAGAAACGCGAACCTGGCCCGTTCAGAAACTCAATTTCCTCAGCCGTAGACGCCCTTCCCAACACAGCATTGCGATGGGGAAACCGTCCAAACCGCGCAATCACCTTCTGATGCCGCTCGGCATAATCCAGGTTATCGGCAAACACCGCCCGATCTGCCTCTGGCTGTTCGTCTACCAGCGCGATAAACCGCGAAACCGCCTCGTTCTGCACCGCCAGGTTCTCGCAATGCTCGAACACCAGGTAGATGAATACCCGTTGGATCGGCCGCAACTGCCGATCGAAATCCGCAGCAATGCCTTGCGCCACCAGGGCTTGGGCCCGGAGATCACCAGAGAAGGATTTGGGGGTGTCGCGAAAGATCATTCGCGGAAGTTGGTCGAGTAGCAGCACCAGAGCCAGCCAACCTTCGGGGCGTTGCGCCCAGTCGGTCAAACCGCCGGCCAGTGCCTGCTCGACCCAGTCCCCGAAACGCTCGCGCGCTTCGAGGTCCTGGCTGTCGCGCTTGCCGAACCATAACTTGCCCTTCTCAGCCGCTATCTCGTTGGGGAATTCGAAAGTTCCGAACCACCATTCGAGCAACGGCTGCCAGGGCGCGGTCATGGGTTTACTCCTTGTGGTAAGCCGTGACGCGCTCGACTTCTTCTTTCGAGCCGAGGAACACTGCTACGCGCTGGTGCAAGCCATCGGGCTTGATGTCGAGGATGCGCTGGTGACCATCGGTGGAGGCGCCGCCGGCTTGTTCGACCAGGAACGACATCGGGTTGGCTTCGTACATCAAGCGCAGTTTGCCTGGCTTGGATGGCTCGCGGCTGTCGCGTGGGTACATGAACAGACCGCCACGGGTCAGGATACGGTGCACGTCGGCAACCATCGCGGCCACCCAGCGCATGTTGTAGTTCTTTTTCAGCGGGCCTTCATCGCCGGCCAGCAATTCGCCGACGTAGCGTTGTACCGGGGCTTCCCAGTGACGCTGGTTGGAGGCGTTGATCGCGAATTCCTGGGTGGATTCCGGGATCGTGATGTCTTCGTGGGTCAGTACGAAGCTGCCCATTTCACGGTCCAGGGTGAAGCCTTTGACGCCATTGCCCAGGGTCAGCACCAGCATGGTCTGTGGACCGTAAATCGCATAACCGGCGGCAACCTGCTGAGTGCCTGGCTGCAGGAAGGCCTTTTCGTTCAAAGGCTCGTTCTGTGTCAGGTATTCGTTCGGGCAACGCAGCACCGAGAAGATCGTACCGACCGGCGCGTTGATGTCGATGTTCGACGAACCGTCCAGTGGGTCGAATACCAGCAGGTACGCACCTTTCGGGTATTTGCCCGGGATCTGGTAGGCATTGTCCATTTCTTCGGACGCCATGCCGGCCAGGTGACCGCCCCATTCGTTGGCTTCGAGCAGGATGTCGTTGGACATCACATCAAGCTTCTTCTGCACTTCGCCTTGGACGTTTTCAGTGCCCATGCTGCCGAGCACACCACCCAGGGCGCCCTTGGAGACGGCGTGGCTGATTTCTTTACAGGCGCGCGCCACCACTTCGATCAGGAAACGCAGATCGGCAGGGGTGTTGTTGCTACGGGTCTGCTCAATCAAATAGCGACTCAGGGTAACGCGGGACATGGAAGGCTCCGGTGGAATGGGGGGCTAAAAACCCGCGCAGTTTAACGCGAGTCGGGGCGCATTTCCTCCTATCAGACGTGATACACCCAATAGAGTTCATGTGCCGGGTTGAGCGTAGTTCGAAACCGACCGGATGTGAGTCGGAGACAGGTGGCAGTTTTGAGATTTTCTTTGCCTGACAATCAGTCTTCGCGAGCAAGCCCGCTCCCACATTTTGAACTGTGTTGTGAATCCAATTTCTGCCTCAACGCAGATCCACTGTGGGAGCGGGCTTGCCCGCGAATGGCGCGCAGCGCCAGCCATTCTCAGGATTTGGCCGGGGGTTTACGCAGCAAACTGATCGCCATCACCGCCAAAAACAACACACTGAGCAGCAACACTGCCCACAACCCGAACTTCTTCCAGTTCGTGTCAGCCGTCGCAGCCGCGACCGCCGTCGCCGACGGTGTGACAACCGCCCCGCCATCGATTGAGGCCTTGCCCAGAGTCGAGAATTTCGCCGGGCTGTAATCCGGAATCAACGTCGACAACGGCAGATTCGCCGTCTTCACCGTCGCATTGCCCAGCGCCAGCGTATACGGCCCGGCGCCACGCGCCAGGAACACCACTTGCGTCGAGCGCACGGCGAATTTAACGGTCGGTGCTTCAGCGCCCAGGCCACCGCCGCGCTCATCCACGGTCAGTTTCAATTGCTGCACGGTTTGCCCCGA
This sequence comes from Pseudomonas sp. dw_612, assembly GCF_018449725.1. Lineage (GTDB taxonomy): Bacteria > Pseudomonadota > Gammaproteobacteria > Pseudomonadales > Pseudomonadaceae > Aquipseudomonas. Next base: position 196,195 of record NZ_JAAVVC010000012.1, read on the forward strand.
CAGCGTCAATTCGTTCTGCACCACGTCCTGGCCATTCTGGGTCAGGCGATAAAGCAAACCGCTGCTCAGCGATTGCCATGGCAGACTGCTTTCGCGGCGACCGGACAAGGTCACCGGCGCCAAACTGTTGGGCTGATTCAACTCGACCTGCACCCGCTCGACGTTCAGCCCCATCGGCAATTGCCAGGTGTATTCGCCGTCCTTCAACCGGGTGCCGGCCACGGGTTGCGACCAGACCAACGGCAGCGGCAGGCTGCGGGTGCTGGCGCTTTCCAGTTGTGCGGACGTCAGGGTCGGCGCCGATTGCGGGGTGTTCCACAGCAAACGCAGGTAGCGTGCCGATTGCCCCGGCAGGCCGACTTCATGTTGCTCGACCCGCTCGTCGGCAAACGACAACCGCGCCACCTGCCCTTCGCCCCACGACTGCCAGTGCTGCAAGTCGTCGCTGGCTTCAATGCTGAAGCGCTGGAAGCCATCGCGCTCGCTGGTCCAGTCGAGGATCAACTGCTGCAACGGCGCCTTGATGGCGCTGGCATCAAGCAACCAGCCACGCAGCACCTCTTCCCCCGCCTCCAACTGACTGGACGGCTGCACTTCCACCAGCGTGCCGTTGGCGCTGGATTGCACCCGCACGCTCGGCGCGCGTTCGGTGGCGTCCGCCGAATTGTACAGCGGGAACCACTTCACGTCGGTTGTGGTGCGGTTTTCGGCAGACTGAGCGGTTTGTCGGGCCAAGGCGTAGGCCTGAGGTTCGCCGGCGGCGTTGAACACACGCACATCGCTCAGATCGGTTTGCCGGGCGTTCAGTTGCACGCTCAACGGCAACTCGAGGCGATACCACGGCCCTTCGCCGCTGACGGACAACGGCACTTGGGTGCTGAAGTCCGAAGGTTTTTCCTGGGCATTGGCCGACAGCGCCACGCCCAGCGCAACTGCGCCCAACCAACCCAGGTTCAGCTTCTGGCTCAAGACGACACTCCTTCGGTTTCAGGGGCCGGTTTTTCAGACTCCGGCTCAGCTTCGGCACGCTTGGGCGGCAACGGGGCGAAATAGCCCACCACCAGCAGCAACACGCCAACGCCGATAAACGAGACGATCCGGGCGAGTCCGCCACGGTTACTCAATTCGACAAAGAACAGTTTGGCCACCACCACGCCAATCAGCGCGGCACCGATCAGCCAGACTTCACGGCGATGGCGCAGATGGCCGCCGATCATCAGGCCCAGCGCCATCAAGGTCCAGACGATCGACAGACCGGCCTGCACCTGCATCGATGCCAGCAATTGATCCAGCTCGAACGGAACGCCGCCCCAATGGTGAGCCGTGCGCGTGACCACTGCGGAGAAAAACACGAACAACGAAGCGCCGGCGATCAACTGCGTGGCGTTCTCGGCGAAAACCTTCGGCAGGGCAAATTGCGTCACCGCGCTGCGCGACCACACGTAAACCCCGAACAGCGCAAACAGCAGGCCCAATTCCAGCGGGTTGATCAGCGGCACATAAGGCAGCGGTTCGGCGGTGCCATCACTGACGCCATTCGCCAGCCAGAACCAGCCGAGCATCAGCAACGCCAGCGGTGCAGCTGCGTACACGCGGTACTCGCGCGAATACGTCGACACCGGCCATGGCCAGTTGCGCGGCGCGGCGGCCAGCACCAGATACAGGCTCGGCAGAATCGCCCAGCCCAACCAGCGCCAGGCGTTGTACTGCTCGGACAACAACAGCAAGCCGTAACGCAGCTCCAAGGCCAGCACACCGATCAACAACCAGCAGCCGAGCACGTGGGCGGTACTGAGGGCGCGCGCCGGCAGCATCGGCGCCAGGCGCCGCAGGGAAATGAAGTGCACGACGAACACCGCCGCCCACACCAGCCAGCCGAAGTCGGCCGCCGGGTGATAACGCGACTGCCACGCGGCGAGCAACACCAGCCCCGCCGCCGGAATCAGGAAGGTGCAGACCAAGCCGAGCGACGGCCATTTCAAGCGCAGCGACAACACGGCCCAAAGCGCCACACTCAGCGCCGCGACGGCGAGTAGCAATGTCCCTTGCAGATTCACCGGGGCAAAGCGCAGCACTTCACTGATCCACGCCAGCGCCCACCAACCCACGCCCCACACCAGCAACAATTCGGACAAGCGATTCAGGCTCAACGCATCGAACGCCGACGCATGATTACCCAGCTGCAAGCGCCATGCGCCGACCAGCGCCGCCAGGCCGAGCACCAGTGGCGTCCAGAAACCGCTGTGGGCCAGAGGTTTCAAACCTTCACTGGCCAACGGCCCCAGCAGAGCCGGTCCGGCAAACAGGAATGCCGCCCCACCAATCACCTGCAACAGCAGGCCGAAGACAAAACTCACACGCTGCTTGAGGTAAAGACTCAACCAGATAATGAACAAACCGCTGGCGGCCCACACTGCACTCGCCGTTTGCCACGGCAGCACGAACAGCACCGCCAGGTTGATCAACACCAGACCTGCCAGCAACACCACCGACAAGCCACGCAGCAATCGTGCGTCCTTGCGCACCATCTCGTCCCGGGCCGCCAGCAACATGCCAGCGATCAACGCCAGTCCAATCAGTGAGGCGCTGAGCAACCCGCTCCAGCCGGCGTTGAACACCGCCGCAGAACCATCACTCGCCCCTTTCAACCGCAACAGGAACAACGCGCCGCCGAGCAACTGCACAGCAAACGCGGTGAACAGGAACGTGCGCGATTGCAGGCGCAGGCCGACGAACAGCGTCGCCAACCCGGCCAACGCCCAACTGATCGCCGTGCCGTGAGTGAGAAAGAACAACGGCGCCAGCAGATACAAGAACGTCAAACCGAGGCACGCCAGCACCGGCAAACCTTGGCGCTCCCACGCCGACGTCTGTTCCGGCGAGGCTTTGCGCAATTGATAGAAGCTGAACAGCAACGCCACGCCGAGCATCAACGCGCCCAGCCATGAACCGTCGAGCAGGCTGCTTTCGCCGGGCTGCAATTCGCTGAGAAACGCCAGCGCCGAACCGAGTTGCAGCAGCAAGGCAAAGGCGCGAGCCAATGGCCGTTGCTGACGCAGGCCGAGCCAGAAAATCCCCGCGCCTTCCACGGCCCAGGCCGCAGCAGTCCAACGCGCGTCGAGGCCCAACGGGATCGCCAGACTGGCGAAGATCACGCCGAGCGCGAGACACGTTTCCGCCAGCAACAACGCGCGACCGCCCATCAGCAATCGGGCCAGGCCCATGTAGATCATGCCCAGCGCCAGCGCGCTGAAAGCAGCGGCGAATTCCAGGTGCTGGACCAGCGCGAACTGCAAACCGAAACCCACCAGCGGTGGCCCGAACAGTAGCGTGCCGTCGACGTAATCACCCTTGCGCGCCGACCAGTGCAGCAGCGCTTGGCGATCGTCGTCCGCCGGTGCGTCGGTCATCTCCAACAGCTTACGCCGGGTAAACAACAGGCCGATGCCCAGATACATCAGGAAGAACAGAATCAGGAACGGTTCGGTGCTCCACAGCAACTCCGGCGTATAGGAGCGCAGGCCCCAGGCGAAACCGATGCCGAAGGTGCCGACAAAACCGATCAGGTTGAGTGGCCGCCAGGCCTTGAACCAAGCGATGGCGAGAATGCCGGTGTTGAGCAACGCAAAGTAGCTGAACAGTGCGACGTGGTTGCCGGCGCCGGTGGAGGTCAGGATTGGGGCGGCAAAACCTCCCAGTGCGGCGGCGCAGGCCAGGGCCAGGGAATCCTGGGTGATCGCCAGAATCGCCGAGAACACCGTCACCGCTACCAGCAAGCCCAAGGCTGCCGTCGGGTCGAGCAGCGGGTGCAAGCGCATCGCCGCGAATACCGTCAGGTACAACACGGCAATCCCGGCGCCTTGCAACATCAGCGCGTAATGGTTGTTGCGATGCCGTAGCCACCAGCCCAAGGCGAGCAAGCCCAAGGCACTGGCGGCGACCCCGGCGTAACGCATTTCGATCGGCACCACCATGCCTTCGGTGGCGTAGCGCAGCAGGAACGCCAGGCCGAGAAACAGCAACACCACACCGACTCGCAGCACGGTGTTGCCGCCAAACAGCCAGTTGCGCGCACTGTTGATGGCGCGGTCGAACACATTCGGTTCGCGCGGCGCCGCAGGTTGACGTGGTTCACGGGCGACCGGTTCCGGGGTCCAGACATCGGCCGGCAGCGGGCGACTGGCTTCGGTCGCGGCAGCGGTGATCGGTTGCAGTTCGGGCGGCAGCTCCCAGACCAGTTCCGGGGACTCGGCGGGGGATTCGACGGGAATGTCGTCGAGGATGAATTCGGGGGCGGCGACGGGTTCGCTGACTTCCGGGTGAATCGCTTCTGGCTGACTGGCTTCTGGCGCTTTAACGCCGGACACCTCCAACAACGCCAGGCGTTGCTGCACCGTATTCAGCGCCACCTGTGCCTGTTCAAGCAGCAGACGTTGCTCAGCCGATTGCGAACTCAAGCGGCCAATGCGAAAGGCCTGGCCGATGCCCAACCCGAGCAGCGCGCCCAACAGGGCATCGCTGAACGACTCATCGAGTATCCAGCCCAGCACTAGGCCAATCAGCATGAAGATCCATTGCATGGTCGATATCCCTAAGTGGCCCCGCGATGGGGCGATTCCGGGTACAACAGCCTCTGGCTGAGTCTAGTGACCAGACACCCGGATTCCAGTGTGAGAGCAGATTGCATCTGCACCACAAACCCAATGTGGGAGCGGGCTTGCTCGCGAAGGCGTCGTGTCAGTCAACATCTCAGTCAACTGATAGACCGCTTTCGCGAGCAAGCCCGCTCCCACAAGGGCGAAGTTGGCGCTTAGTATATCGATCCGGCCCAACGTACGTCGGGCCTTGCTCGCAATTATTGCTAAAAGTTACTCCAAAGCCTTCCAGATCTCCGTGGCGTACTCACGAATCGTCCGATCCGACGAGAACCAGCCCATCCGCGACGTGTTCAACACCGCTGAACGCCACCATTTTTGAGAATCGTGCCAGTGCGCTTCGACGCGCATCTGCGCGTCCCAGTAGGAGTCAAAATCGGCGCAGACCAGGAAGCGGTCATAGTCCACCAGCGAATCGATCAGCCCGGTGTAACGGGACGGATCATCCGGCGAGAACACCCCGCCACGAATCGCTTGCAACACGTCATTGAGACGATGGGACGCTGCAATATCCGGCGCGGCGTTGAACTCGTGGTTTTGCTTGCGCGCTTCCACTTGCTGAGCGCTGAGGCCGAAGATGAACATGTGCTCGGCACCGATGCGTTCGCACATTTCGACGTTGGCACCGTCGAGCGTGCCGATGGTCAGCGCGCCGTTGAGGCCGAACTTCATGTTGCTGGTGCCCGACGCCTCGAAGCCTGCGGTAGAAATCTGCTCCGACAAATCCGCCGCCGGAATGATGCTCTCCGCCAGGCTGACGTTGTAGTTAGGCAAGAACACAACCTTGAGCAAACCACGCACGGTCGGGTCATTGTTGACCACCCGGGCGATGTCGTTGGTCAACTTGATGATCAACTTGGCCTGGTGATAACTGGCCGCAGCCTTGCCGGCGAAGATCTTCACTCGCGGCACCCAGTCGATTTCCGGCTCGGCACGAATCGCCTGATACAGCGCAACCGTGTGCATCAGGTTGAGCAACTGGCGTTTGTATTCGTGGATCCGCTTGACCTGCACGTCGAACATCGCCGCCGGGTTGACCGCAATGCCCAGCCGTTCATGAATCAAGTACGCCAGGGCTTTCTTGCTGTGCAGACGCTGATCGGCGAAGGCCTTGCGGAAAGCGGTCTTCTCGGCGAACGGTTCCAGGTCGAGCAAACGCTCTTCCGGGTTATCCAGCAAGTCCGGCCCGAGGGCATCGACCAGCATGGACGTGAGTTCGGGGTTGGCCTGGTAGAGCCAGCGGCGGAAGGTGATGCCGTTGGTTTTGTTGTTGATCCGCTCCGGGTAGAGCTTGTGCAGTTCGGAGAACACGGTTTTACGCATCAATTGCGTGTGCAGCGCGGACACGCCGTTGACGCTGTGGGAACCGAGGAACGCCAGGTTACCCATGCGCACGCGGCGGCCATTGTCTTCCTCGATCAACGAGACGGCGCGCAATACGTCAAAATCGTGAATGCCTTTGGCCCGCAGCGAGTCGATGTGCTGGGCGTTGATCAGGTAAATGATCTGCATGTGTCGCGGCAGCATGCGTTCCATCAAACCGACCGGCCAGGTTTCCAGCGCTTCGGGCAACAGCGTGTGGTTGGTGTACGACAGCGTATCGACGGTCACCTGCCACGCGGCATCCCACGCGACATCGTAGACGTCGACCAGCTGCCGCATCAGCTCGGCCACGGCGATCGATGGGTGAGTGTCGTTGAGCTGGATCGCCGCATGGTCGCCCAGGGTCAACACCGAGGTGTGCATGTTGCGATGGCGACGCAGCAAATCCTGCAGGGACGCGGCGACGAAGAAGTATTCCTGGCGCAGACGCAATTCCTGGCCGGCTTCAGTGCTGTCCGCCGGGTACAGGACGCGGGAAATACTTTCGGCCCGGGCGACTTCGGCCACAGCGCCCAAGTGGTCGCCGGCGTTGAAGCGTTCCAGGTGCAAATCTTCTACGGCGCGGGCACGCCACAGGCGCAGGGTGTTGACGCTCGCTCCGCGCCAGCCGACCACCGGCGTGTCATAGGCAATCGCTCGTACGGTTTCTACCGGGGACCAGACCTGCCGCGACTTGCCGGCCTCGTCGGTGACGGTTTCGACGCTGCCGCCGAAGCCGATCGGGTAGACGACCTCTGGCCGTTCGAACTCCCACGGGTTACCGAAATCCAGCCAGTGTTCAGTCTGTTCCTGTTGCCAGCCATCAACGATGGCCTGGCGGAACAAGCCGTGTTCATAACGAATGCCGTAGCCATGGCCGGCGATGCCGAGGGTCGACATGCTTTCCATGAAGCACGCCGCCAGGCGACCGAGGCCACCGTTGCCCAGCGCCGCATCGGGCTCCAGCAGACGGATGCGTTCCAGGTCGACACCGAGCTCGGTCAACGCTTCGCGGGCGACGTCGAGCAGCCCGAGGTTGCTCAGGCTATCGTAGAGCAAGCGGCCGATGAGAAATTCCAGGGAGAGGTAGTAAACCCGTTTCTGGCCTTTGCGGTAAATCTGCCGCGTGTGGTCCATCCAGTGCTCGACCATGTGGTCGCGCGCTGCCAGGGCAATGGCTTCGAACCAGTCGTGGTCGAAGGCGTGATCCGGGTCTTTGCCCACCGCGTAGGTGAGTTTGGTCAAGACGGCGTCGCGGAATGCGGCCACCTCTGCTTCGCGAACAAGTGGTTCTTGAGTCATCGATAGGACCTCGAGCGAGCTTTGAGTTGTCTGAGCCTAGACGGTCTGACAGGCGGTATGGGCTCTGGTTCGGCAGTTTTTCCTGATAGTGCGAGATAGGCCGGCATTACATTGTCATGTACCTGAATCAATGCAGGGGCCGTGCCGGATTAACGGTGATTATTCGGCGCCCGAGAAAAAAACAGTCGAAAGGTTGTTCAAGAATCCACCAGTCCCGGTATGATCGCGCGCCCTGATGCACACGCTGGTAACAACCGATGATGAAGTCCAACCTGATCGCCGCCGCGGAGATCGACCGCCTCGATACCTGGGCCAAATACTCTGCCCCGATGTGCGGTTCCTGCGTGTCGAGCTGCTGCACCTTGCCGGTCGAGGTCAAGATCAAGGATCTGATCCGCATCGGCATCGTCGACGAGTTCGAGCGCGGCGAGCCGGCGAAGAACATCGCCAAGCGCTTGCAGAAGGAAGGGATCGTCGAGCGTTACAGCCAGAAGACCGAGATCTTCACCCTTCAGCGCATGAGCAACAACGATTGCCTGTATCTGGATCGTAAGAGCCGTTTGTGCACTATTTATGAAAAACGCCCGGATACTTGCCGCAACCACCCGAAAATCGGCCCGCGGCCGGGATATTGCGCTTACAAGCCTAAAGAAGTGGCGCGCGAGACCAGTGCCGGTCGCCGTACCCTCGAGAAGTTTTAACCTTCGCTGAGCTCCTCGGCGACTGACATAACGCTTTCGCGAGCAAGCCCGCTCCCACATTGGATTGGTGTCGTACACAAATGATGTGTCCGCCAAAGATCTCCTGTGGGAGCGGGCTTGCTCGCGAAGGGGCCGACACAAACACCGCATAAACCCCAGACAAGCAAAAACGCCCCCGACCTTGCGGTCGGGGGCGTTTTTTTAAGCCTTAACTAAGTCGAAACTCAGTTGCCGCTTTTCTTGGCAGCGCGGGTACGCTCGCTTTCGCCCAGGATCTTCTTACGAAGACGGATGGACTTAGGAGTCACTTCGCACAATTCGTCTTCTTGAACGAATTCCAGCGCTTGTTCCAGGGTGAAACGGATAGGCGGAACCAGAGCGATGGTTTCGTCTTTACCCGAGGCACGCATGTTGTCGAGCTTCTTGCCTTTGGTTGGGTTGACGCCCAGGTCGTTGTCGCGGCTGTTGATGCCGACGATTTGACCTTCGTACACGTCTTCGCCGTGACCCAGGAACAGTTTGCCGCGAGCTTGCAAGGTTTCCAGCGAGTAAGTCAGAGCCTTACCGGTAGCAACCGAAACCAGCACGCCGTTCTGACGGCCGGACATGTCGCCGGACTTCATCACGTCGTAACGGTCGAAGATCGAGGTCAGGATGCCTGCACCGGAGGTCAGGGTCAGGAACTCGTTACGGAAACCGATCAAGCCACGAGCTGGGATGTTGTACTCAAGGCGCACACGGCCCTTGCCATCCGGAACCATGTTGGTCAGGTCGCCCTTACGGATACCGATCTGTTCCATGATCGAACCCTGGGATTCTTCCGGCAGGTCGATGGTCACGTTTTCGTACGGTTCGTGCTTCACGCCGTCAACCATACGGATGATCACTTCCGGACGACCAACACCCATTTCGAAGCCTTCGCGACGCATGGTTTCGATCAGTACCGAGAGGTGCAGCTCACCACGGCCGGAGACTTTGAACTTGTCGGCGGTGTCGCCTTCTTCAACGCGCAGGGCAACGTTGTAGAGCAGTTCTTTGTCCAGACGTTCCTTGATGTTACGGGACGTCACGAACTTGCCTTCTTTACCGCAGAAAGGCGAGTCGTTTACCTGGAAGGTCATGGAAACGGTTGGTTCGTCAACGGTCAGCGGCTTCATCGCTTCGACGTTCAGTGGGTCGCACAGAGTGTCGGAGATGAACAGCTGGTCGAAGCCGCTGATGCAGACGATGTCGCCGGCAGCTGCTTCTTCAACGTCGATACGGTGCAGACCGTGGTGACCCATCAGCTTCAGGATACGACCGGTACGCTTCTTGCCGTCGGCGTCGATAGCGACAACCGGAGTGTTCGGCTTGATGCGGCCACGAGCGATACGGCCAACGCCGATAACACCCAGGAAGCTGTTGTAGTCCAGAGCGGAGATCTGCATCTGGAACGGACCTTCGCGGTCGACTTTCGGCGCGGGTACGTTGTCGACGATCGACTGGTACAGCGGGGTCATGTCTTCAGCCATGTCGGTGTGTTCCAGACCGGCAATGCCGTTCAGGGCCGAGGCGTAGACGACTTTGAAGTCCAGCTGTTCTTCGGTAGCACCGAGGTTGTCGAACAGGTCGAAAATCTGGTCCAGAACCCAGTCCGGACGCGCGCCTGGACGGTCAACCTTGTTGATGACCACGATTGGACGCAGGCCGGCTTCGAAAGCCTTCTTGGTCACGAAACGGGTTTGCGGCATAGGGCCGTCTTGAGCGTCAACCAGCAGCAGAACGGAGTCAACCATCGACATTACGCGTTCAACTTCGCCGCCGAAGTCGGCGTGGCCCGGGGTGTCCACGATGTTGATGTGGTAGCCGTTCCAGTTGATGGCGGTGTTTTTCGCCAGAATGGTAATACCGCGCTCTTTCTCCTGGTCGTTGGAGTCCATCACGCGCTCGTCGTTGAGCTCGTTGCGCTCCAGGGTGCCGGATTGACGCAAGAGTTTGTCTACCAGGGTGGTTTTACCATGGTCAACGTGAGCAATGATGGCGATGTTGCGTAGATTTTCGATCACTTGTGTATCTCGATCAGAGGATTCGGTGTGCTGACAAGTCTTGGCAGCGATTAACAGTAGAGTCCGGCAAAGCCGTTACAGCTTGACGGCGGCGTCGGGGGGCCGGTGACGCAGGCCACAGGCAAACAGCCCCGGGCACTTAGCTCGGTCGATAAACGCGCACATTGGCATGCCCCTCACTGAGCAAATGGTGGGCATGCAGGCGACTCATCACGCCTTTGTCGCAATACAGCAGGTACTGGCGAGTAGGGTCCAGTTCCTTGAAACGAGCGTTCAATGCATAAAACGGCATCGTCTGTACCTCAATGCCGGCAAGTTCCAGCGGCTCGTCTTCAGCGGCATCCGGGTGACGGATGTCGATGATGATCTGGCCCGCCAGAGCGTCGCTGACTTCTTCGATCTGCAAGTCCTGGCCCAATTCGTCGATCACGCGATCGATCGGCACCAGTTTGGCGTTCTCGAGCGCACGCTCGAGGACTGCCATGTCGAACTGTTGTTCTTCGTACTCCACGCGGTTGCGCTTGGCGTGGGTCTTGGGGTTCACCGAGATGACCCCGCAGTATTCCGGCATGTGCTTGGCGAAGTCGGCAGTCCCGATTTCGTTGGCCAGGTCGATGATGTCCTGCTTGTGACTGGCGATCAGCGGGCGCAAGACCAGCTTCTCGGTCACACAGTCGATCAACGACAGGTTCGGCAACGTCTGGCTCGAAACCTGGGAGATCGCCTCACCGGTGACCAGCGCATCGATGTCCAGCCGATCGGCAATCTTCGACGCAGCGCGCAACATCATACGCTTCAAAACTACGCCCATATGACTGTTATCGACTTTCCCGAGAATTTCTCCCAGTACTTCTTCGAAAGGCACACTGACAAATAACACGCGTTGGGAGCTGCCGTACTTCTTCCAGATGAAGTGCGCGACTTCCATGACGCCCAGTTCATGGGCCCGTCCGCCCAGATTAAAGAAGCAGAAATGGCTCATCAGGCCGCGGCGCATGATCTGGTAGGCGGCGACTGTCGAGTCAAAGCCGCCGGACATCAATACAAGCGTCTGTTCCAGTGCTCCCAGCGGATAACCGCCGATGCTGTTGTGCTGACTGTGGATCACGTACAACCGTTGGTCGCGAATTTCGATGCGAACTTCGATTTCCGGCTCTTTCAGGGAAATCCCGGCGGCGCCGCACTGACGACGCAGCTGACTGCCGACGTATTTCTCCACGTCCATGGACGAGAAGGTGTGGTGGCCGCCGCGCTTGCAACGCACCGAAAAGATCTTCCCGGCCAGCGCATCGCCGTAGTGCTGCTTGCACTTGGCCACGATGTCGTCGAAGTCGCCCAACGGGTATTCATCGACCTGCAGGAAATGCGCGATGCCCGGCATGCAGCTCAGGCGCTCGGTCATCTCCTTCAAGGCCCGGGGCTCAGTGATGCGGGTTTCCAGCTCGAGGTTGTCCCACACACCGTTCACCACCACAGCCGGGTCCAGATCGCGGAGCACGGCACGGATGTTCTTGGCCAACTGGCGGATGAAACGCATCCGTACCGGGCGGCTCTTGATGGTGATCTCGGGGAAGACTTTTACGATTAGTTTCATGAAAACAGCGCGCGCTGGGCCAGCCGAAAAAGGGGGGCGCGGATTATAGCGGAAATTGCTCAAGGTTTAACCAGTTAATATGCAGAAGGTTTTGCGCGCACCAAAACAGGTCATTTGTTGAAATAGACGCTACATTACGGGGCAGTTATTTCAGCTTTGCGGCGCAATGCACCTCTATAAGCGTGATATTGGGGCAAAAAACCCATGGTGGGGCACTGGCATGCAATTTGCTCCCTTGTGAGGCAGGTTGCCTTGGCAGAGTATCGCGCCGGCATCACCCACATTCTAAGGGCATCCACTACTAAGCCCGAAGCCACCCGGAGGACACTATGTCGAAGTCGGTTCAACTCATCAAAGATCATGACGTCAAGTGGATTGATCTGCGCTTCACGGACACCAAAGGCACTCAGCACCACGTGACCATGCCGGCTCGCGACGCGCTGGATGACGCTTTCTTCGAAGAAGGCAAAATGTTCGACGGTTCCTCCATTGCTGGCTGGAAAGGCATCGAAGCCTCCGACATGATCCTGATGCCGGACGACAGCACTGCCGTTCTCGACCCGTTCACCGAAGAGCCAACCCTGATCCTGGTTTGCGACGTGATCGAGCCTTCGACCATGCAAGGCTACGACCGTGACCCACGTGCGATCGCCAAGCGTGCCGAGGAATACCTGAAGTCGACCGGTATCGGCGACACCGTATTTGTTGGTCCGGAGCCAGAGTTCTTCATCTTCGACCAGGTTAAATTCAAGTCCGACATTTCGGGCTCGATGTTCAAAATCTACTCCGAACAAGGTTCGTGGATGTCCGACCAGGACGTGGAAGGCGGCAACCGCGGTCACCGTCCAGGTGTCAAAGGTGGCTACTTCCCGGTTCCGCCATTCGACCATGACCACGAAATCCGTACCTCCATGTGCAACGCCATGGAAGAGATGGGCCTGACCATCGAAGTTCACCACCACGAAGTGGCCACTGCCGGCCAGAACGAAATCGGTGTGAAGTTCAACACTCTGGTAGCCAAGGCTGACGAAGTTCAGACCCTGAAATACTGCGTACACAACGTTGCTGATGCATACGGCCGCACCGCGACCTTCATGCCTAAGCCTCTGTACGGCGATAACGGTTCGGGTATGCACGTTCACCTGTCCATCGCCAAAGATGGCAAGAACACCTTCGCTGGCGAAGGTTATGCCGGCCTGTCCGACACTGCCCTGTACTTCATCGGCGGTATCATCAAGCACGGTAAGGCCCTGAACGGCTTCACCAACCCGTCGACCAACTCCTACAAGCGTCTGGTCCCAGGTTTCGAAGCTCCAGTGATGCTGGCCTACTCGGCTCGCAACCGTTCCGCTTCGATCCGTATTCCTTACGTGTCCAGCCCTCGCGCTCGCCGTATCGAAGCTCGCTTCCCGGATCCGGCAGCCAACCCATACCTGGGCTTCGCTGCACTGTTGATGGCTGGCCTGGACGGCATCCAGAACAAGATCCACCCTGGCGACGCAGCTGACAAAAACCTGTACGACCTGCCGCCTGAAGAGGCGAAAGAGATCCCACAAGTTTGCGGCAGCCTGAAAGAAGCCCTGGAAGAGCTGGACAAGGGCCGCGCGTTCCTGACCAAGGGCGGCGTGTTCTCCGATGACTTCATCGACGCTTACATCGCTCTGAAAAGCGAAGAAGAAATCAAGGTCCGCACCTTCGTACACCCACTGGAATATGAGCTGTACTACAGCTGCTGATCCGGTAGCGCCGGCTGAACGCGGCGTGACAGAAAGAGGCCTCCTTCGGGAGGCCTTTTTTATGGGCAAAGTCAAAAGATCGCAGCCTTCGGCAACTCCTACATAGGAACGCGCACAACCTGTAGGAGCTGCCGAAGGCTGCGATCTTTTGACTCTGCTTTACCTGATCATGGGAATAATCAGCCGACAAGAAATCCAACACCAAATGTTAACGACTTGGGTCTATCGCCAGCCCTGACCTATGCTGCAACCCAACGCCTTCGCTTCCGGTCGATTTTATGGGTCGTGGTTTTCTCCTGATACTGCTGTTGATCGCCCTGCCCGCCGCAGCGCAGATCTATAAGTACACCGACGCCAACGGCAACACCGCCTACAGCAATCAACCGCCCGATGGCGTCAAGGCGCAGCCGGTGGAGTTGCCGCCACTCAACAGTGTCGCGCCCTCGACGCCAGTAACACCGCCTGCCGAAGCCAACAGTCGCGAACAACCCCGCAACGCCTACGAGGTGCTGGAACTGACCGGCCTGCCCACCACCGAAGCCCTGCGCGCCAACAACGGCACGTTCACGGTCAGCGTGCTGATCAAACCGCGCCTGCAAGGCCCGCATTTGTTCAGGCTGTTGCTGGACGAGCAACCTTACGGCCAACCGAGCAACGTGCCGATTCTGCAACTGGTGAACATTGATCGCGGCGAACACAGCCTCGCGGTCCAGGTGATCAATGGGGAAAGCGTCGTCCAGCAAAGCCCCAGCGTGACCTTCACCGTGCAGCGGGTGCATACGCCTTGAAGGGCTGGCTGCTGATCGCCTGCCTGATCGCTTTTCCGGCGATGGCCGACATCTATACCTACGTCGACGCCCAAGGCAACCGGGTCTTCACCGACCAACCGCGCCCCGGCAACGCCAAACGTGTGCCGCTGGCCACCGGCAATCGCATGCCTGCCAACCCGACCAAGGCAGCGCCGGTGATTGCCGCGCAAAAAAACGAAGAACAACCGCTGTTCCACTACGACATGCTACGGGTACTGGTGCCAGAACCCGACGCCACGATCCGCAGCAGCGCTGGCGAGTTGATCGTCAGCGTTACCAGCGAACCCGGTCTGCAGCGTGGCCATCGCTACCGTTTGTTACTAGACGGCCAGCCCACCGCCGAACCGGGTCTTAGTCCGGTGTTTGCTTTGAGCAATATCGATCGCGGCACGCATAACCTGTCGGTGGAAATCCTCGACGAACAGGGTCGCACCGTCGAGCGCACGGCCAATCAGCCGTTCCACATGCTGCGCATCTCGCTGGCGCAGAAGCGCAAGGTCAAGCCTTGCACCCTCACCGACTACGGCCAACGCCCGGAATGTCCGCTCCAAGACAAACCTCCCGAAGAAAAAAACCCCTTCCTGAAGTTCTTCTAAACTCGTTCAGCTTTGCGCACTATATTGGTGCAATAGGTTGCACCATACCCACATCCAAGCCCATTTTGGTTCGAAAGTACCCGCTAAAGCTGGCAGAACGCCACGCGATCGAGCGTCAAACGCCCGTTTCAGGCTCTAAACGCTTCTTTTCGGAGCTTTGGTTTGGTTTTTGCATTTTCCCCGCATCAGCGCTTTATTCATGCGCGCGCCCTGCTCCAAAAGAGGTCCTGATGACCATAAGCGACGCACTGCATCGACTGCTACTCGACAACCTGACCACCGCCACCATCCTGCTCGACGCCGAACTGCGCCTCGAGTACATGAACCCGGCGGCGGAAATGCTCCTGGCCATTAGCGGCCAGCGTAGCCATGGGCAGTTCATCAGTGAGTTGTTCACCGAATCCACCGAAGCGCTGAATTCTCTGCGCCAAGCGGTCGAGCAGGCGCACCCGTTCACCAAACGCGAAGCGATGCTCACCGCCCTCACCGGCCAGACCCTGACCGTCGATTACGCGGTCACGCCGATTCTGAGCAATGGCGACACGATGCTGCTGCTGGAAGTGCATCCCCGTGACCGCTTGCTGCGGATCACCAAAGAAGAGGCGCAGCTGTCCAAGCAGGAAACCAGCAAGATGCTGGTGCGCGGCCTCGCTCACGAAATCAAGAACCCGCTGGGCGGGATTCGCGGCGCCGCACAATTGCTCGCCCGTGAGTTGCCGGAAGAAAGCCTGCGCGACTACACCAACGTCATCATCGAAGAAGCCGACCGCCTGCGAAACCTCGTGGACCGGATGCTCGGCTCCAACAAACTGCCGTCCCTGGCCATGTGCAACATCCACGAAGTGCTGGAGCGGGTCAGTCAGTTGGTGGAAGCCGAAAGCCAGGGCTGCATCACCTTGGTGCGCGACTACGACCCGAGTATCCCCGACGTCCTGATCGACCGTGAGCAAATGATCCAGGCCGTATTGAACATCGTGCGCAACGCGATGCAGGCCATCAGCAGCCAGAACGAGTTGCGCCTGGGCCGCATCAGTTTGCGCACCCGCGCCATGCGCCAGTTCACCATCGGCCACGTGCGCCATCGCCTGGTGACCAAAATCGAGATCATCGACAACGGTCCGGGCATCCCTGCGGACTTGCAGGAAACCATCTTCTTTCCCATGGTCAGCGGCCGTCCGGACGGTACCGGGCTGGGCCTGGCCATTACCCAGAACATCATCAGCCAGCACCAGGGCTTGATCGAATGTGACAGCCACCCAGGCCACACCACTTTCTCGATCTTTCTGCCACTGGAACAAGGAGCCACATCGACATGAGCCGTAGTGAAACCGTGTGGATCGTCGATGACGACCGTTCAATCCGTTGGGTCCTGGAAAAAGCCTTGCAGCAAGAAGGCATGACCACGCAAAGCTTCGACAGCGCCGATGGCGTGATGAGCCGCCTGGCGCGCCAGCAGCCGGACGTGATCATCTCTGACATCCGTATGCCGGGTGCCAGCGGCCTGGACCTTTTGGCGCGGATTCGCGAACAACACCCACGGCTGCCGGTCATCATCATGACCGCTCACTCCGACCTCGACAGCGCGGTGGCCTCGTATCAGGGCGGCGCGTTTGAATACCTGCCCAAGCCGTTCGACGTCGACGAAGCGGTGTCCCTGGTCAAGCGCGCCAACCAGCACGCTCAGGAACAGCAAGGCCTGGAAGTCCCGGTCGCCTTGACCCGTACCCCGGAAATCATCGGCGAAGCGCCGGCGATGCAGGAAGTGTTTCGCGCCATCGGACGCTTGAGCCACTCCAACATTACCGTGCTGATCAACGGCGAATCCGGCACTGGTAAAGAACTGGTGGCCCACGCTCTGCACCGCCACAGTCCACGGGCGGCGTCGCCGTTCATTGCGCTGAACATGGCAGCGATCCCCAAAGACTTGATGGAATCCGAGCTGTTCGGCCATGAGAAAGGCGCATTCACCGGTGCGGCCAACCTGCGTCGCGGGCGCTTTGAGCAAGCTGACGGCGGCACGTTGTTCCTCGATGAAATCGGCGACATGCCGGCGGACACCCAGACCCGTTTGCTGCGGGTATTGGCCGATGGCGAGTTCTATCGCGTCGGCGGCCATACGCCGGTGAAGGTCGATGTGCGCATCATCGCCGCGACCCACCAGAACCTGGAAACCCTGGTGCACGCCGGAAAATTCCGTGAGGACTTGTTCCATCGCCTCAACGTGATCCGCATCCACATCCCACGGTTGTCGGACCGTCGCGAAGACATCCCGACCCTGGCCAAGCACTTCCTCGCCCGCGCCGCGCAAGAACTGGCGGTGGAACCGAAGCTGCTGAAAAGCGAAACCGAGGAATACCTGAAGAACCTGCCGTGGGGCGGCAACGTGCGTCAGTTGGAGAACACCTGCCGCTGGATCACGGTGATGGCTTCCGGTCGCGAAGTGCACATCAGCGACCTGCCACCGGAGCTGCTGAACCTGCCGCAGGATTCCGCGCCGGTGACCAACTGGGAGCAAGCGCTGCGCCAGTGGGCCGACCAGGCGCTGGCTCGTGGTCAGTCGAGTCTGCTGGACAGCGCCGTGCCGGCGTTCGAGCGGATCATGATTGAAACTGCCCTCAAGCACACCGCCGGCCGCCGCCGCGATGCTGCGGTTTTGCTCGGTTGGGGGCGTAATACCCTGACGCGCAAGATCAAGGAATTGGGTATGAAGGTTGATGGTGGGGATGATGATGAGGGGGAAGAGGGTTAATCCCAATTCGCTCAAAGCCTCCGTCGTCTTCAAAAACCAGCCCCTCACCCCAACCCTCTCCCCAAAGGGGAGAGGGTAAAGGGAGCCGATCTTCATGGCTTTCACATCCTGAGTTCGCCTCGATATCCCAGGTCGATGCAACTCGAAATAACTGAGTTCGCCTCGATATCCCAGGTCAATGCAACTCGAAAT
>NZ_JAAVVC010000013.1 GCF_018449725.1 Pseudomonas sp. dw_612
CGGCTTTATTCGGATTTGAGCGTAATACGCGCAAATGCCTTCTTCCCGGCCTGGCAAACATGGGTCGCACCCAGTACGTATATAAAGGTGCGATCGACAACTTCACCATCTATACGCACACCACCAGAATTCAGAAGGTCGCGCGCCACTGCCGAGTTCTTAACCAGCCCAGCCTTATTAAGGACGGCCGCAATCGGCATATCCTCAGTAGCAGACAACTCGATCTCTGGCAGATCATCCGGAAGCTCGCCCTCCTTCATACGGTTACCCGCCGCACGGTGAGCATTGGCCGCAGCCTCTTCACCATGGAAACGCGCAACGATCTCTTCGGCCAGCTTGATCTTGATGTCCCGCGGATTGGCACCCGCCTCGACATCAGCCCGGAAGGCATTGACCTCATCCATGGAACGGAAGCTGAGCAGCTCGAAATAGCGCCACATCAGCGCATCCGGAATGGAAACCAGCTTGCTGTACATCACACCCGGCGCTTCCTGGATACCGACGTAGTTGCCCAACGACTTGGACATCTTCTTCACGCCATCCAGACCTTCAAGCAACGGCATGGTCAGAATGCACTGCGGCTCCTGGCCATAACCACGCTGCAGCTCACGCCCCATCAGCAAGTTGAACTTCTGATCCGTACCGCCCAGCTCAACATCCGCACGCAAAGCAACCGAGTCATAACCCTGAACCAGCGGATAGAGGAACTCATGAATGGCGATGGGCTGATTGGTGGTGTAGCGCTTATCGAAATCGTCGCGTTCGAGCATGCGAGCTACGGTGTATTGCGAGGTCAGGCGAATGAAGTCGGCCGGCCCCATCTGGTCCATCCAAGTGGAGTTGAACGCCACCTCGGTTTTGGCAGGATCCAGAATCTTGAAGACTTGAGTCTTGTAGGTCTCGGCATTCTCGAGAACCTGCTCGCGGGTCAGCGGAGGACGGGTAGCACTCTTGCCACTCGGATCACCGATCATCCCGGTGAAGTCACCTATAAGGAAGATCACCTGGTGACCCAGTTCCTGGAACTGGCGCAGCTTATTAATAAGCACCGTGTGACCCAGGTGCAAATCCGGCGCAGTCGGATCGAAGCCCGCCTTAATACGCAGCGGCTGGCCACGCTTGAGCTTTTCGATCAGCTCGGACTCGACCAACAGTTCTTCCGCACCACGTTTGATCAGCGCTAGCTGCTCTTCAACCGACTTCATAACAGACCCGCAAGGCTCAGATTCAAAGGGAACCAACCATACAAGATCGCGCACCAAATACAAGTTTTGCCCGGCGCACGCACGCCAATCCACGGACAGAGCATCCGCAGGCTTGCTTCAGAGATGATTTGGTTATATTTTATACAGTTATTTCATCTTCATCATGTCATTCATCTTTTCCAATTCATCTTTTCAAAGTCAAAATTACCTATGACCACAGAACCGTCTAAAGCGCCGCCGCTTTACCCGAAGACCCACCTGCTTGCCGCAAGTGGCATCGCCGCCCTTCTCAGTCTGGCGCTCCTGGTATTCCCTTCCAGTGATGTTGAAGCCAAAAAGACAACCCTGAGCCTTGAACTGGAAAGTCCTGCTGAACAACTGACACAAGATCAAGACGCCGCAGAAACCGTTCAAGCCACAAATGAGCCGGCAGCTTCGCCTTTCGCGCAGATCGAAGACAGCGCCGAAGACACCAAGGAAACCGCCCAGGCCGCGCCTGAGCCAGTGGTCGAGCCGAAGAAAGCCCCGAATCACAAAGAAGTGATCGTAGGCAAAGGCGACACCCTATCCACTCTGTTCGAAAAAGTCGGTCTCCCGGCCGCCTCCGTGCATGAAATCCTGGCCAGCGACAAGCAAGCCAAGCAGTTCAGTCAGCTCAAACATGGCCAGAAGCTCGAGTTTGAATTGAACCCCGAAGGCCAGCTGACCAACCTGCACAGCAAGCTCAGCGACCTCGAAAGCATTACCCTGACCAAGAATGACAAGGGTTATGTGTTCAACCGCATTACCGCCAAACCGACCGTGCGCTCTGCCTACGTTCATGGCGTGATCAACAGCTCGTTGTCGCAGTCTGCCGCTCGTGCCGGTCTGTCCCACAGCCTGACCATGGACATGGCCAGCGTGTTTGGCTACGACGTCGACTTCGCCCAGGATATTCGACAGGGCGACGAGTTCGACGTGATCTACGAACAGAAAGTCGTCAACGGCAAGGCTGTCGGCAATGGTCCAATCCTTTCCGCACGCTTCACTAACCGCGGCAAGACCTACACCGCCGTGCGTTACACCAACAAACAAGGCAACAGTAGCTATTACACCGCTGACGGCAACAGCATGCGCAAGGCATTCATCCGTACCCCGGTGGACTTCGCCCGCATCAGCTCGAAATTCTCCATGGGCCGCAAACACCCGATCCTGAACAAGATCCGCGCCCATAAAGGCGTCGATTACGCAGCACCACGCGGCACACCAATCAAGGCTACCGGTGACGGAAAAGTGCTATTGGCCGGTCGCCGCGGCGGCTACGGCAACACCATCATCATTCAGCACGGCAACACTTACCGTACGCTGTATGGCCACATGCAGGGCTTCGCCAAAGGCGTGCAGACTGGCGGCAGCGTTAAGCAAGGCCAAGTGATCGGCTATATCGGCACCACCGGCCTGTCTACCGGCCCGCATCTGCACTATGAGTTCCAGGTCAACGGTGTCCACGTCGATCCATTGGGCCAGAAGCTGCCGATGGCGGATCCGATCGCCAAGGCCGAGCGTTCGCGTTTCCTGGCACAAAGCCAGCCGTTGATGGCGCGCATGGACCAAGAGAAAGCCACCATGCTGGCTTCGAGCAAACGCTAAGCCATGACTCTCTATATAGGTGTGATGTCCGGGACCAGCCTCGATGGCCTGGACGTTGCGCTGATCGAGCAAACAACGGCGATCAAGCTGATCGCCACGCACTACATCCCCATGCCTGAATCCCTGCGCACCGAGCTGCTTGGCCTGTGCGCCAGCGGCCCGGACGAGATTGCCCGCTCCGCCATCGCCCAGCAAAACTGGGTGAAACTGGCCGCCCAGGGCATTCATACGCTCCTCGACCAACAAAACCTGAAACCCGAAGACATTCGCGCGATTGGCAGCCACGGCCAGACCATTCGCCACGAACCGGCGCGCGGTTTCACGGTGCAAATCGGCAACCCCGCCCTGCTGACTGAGCTGACCGGCATCACCGTGGTCAGCGACTTCCGCAGCCGCGACGTCGCCGCCGGCGGCCAGGGCGCGCCACTGGTTCCAGCCTTCCACGAAGCTTTATTTGAAGAACAACCAGGTAACCGCGCGGTACTGAACGTCGGCGGTTTCAGCAATCTCAGCCTGATCGAGCCCGGCAAACCTGTAGCCGGTTTCGACTGCGGCCCGGGGAATGTGCTGCTGGATGCCTGGATTCACCAGCAACGGGGCGACAATTTCGATCGCGATGGCCAATGGGCGGCCAGCGGCAAAGTCGAACCGTCCTTGTTGAGCGAACTACTCAGCGACCCGTTCTTCGTGACGAAAGGCCCCAAGAGCACCGGCCGCGAAGTGTTCAACCTGCCTTGGCTGACGCAACACCTGTCGCACTTGCCCGCCTTCGCCGCTGAAGACGTACAGGCAACCCTGCTCGAATTGACCGCCCTGACCATCGTCGAGTCGCTGCAAAGCGCCCAATCAGATACACGGGAATTGCTGGTCTGTGGGGGTGGCGCGCACAACGCGACGCTAATGGCCCGCTTGGCAAGCTTGTTACCCAATGCCAAGGTCAGCAGCACCGCAACTTATGGCGTCGACCCGGACTGGGTCGAAGCGATGGCTTTCGCCTGGCTGGCCCATTGCTGCCTGGAAGGCATCGCCGCCAATCGCCCGAGCGTCACCGGCGCCCGTGGCTTGCGCGTACTCGGCGCCATCTATCCCGCCTGACCATCCCGAGCGAATCCCGGACAGCAAAACGCCGCAGGACTGTGAAGCCCTGCGGCGTTTTGTCATTCGGTGACGCGCGATCAGATCGAGAACGAAGACCCGCAGCCACAGGTTGTGCTGGCGTTCGGATTCTTGATCACGAAACGCGAGCCTTCCAGACCTTCCTGATAATCCACCTCGGCACCTGCCAGGTACTGGAAGCTCATCGGATCGACCACCAGACTCACACCTTCGCGCTCGACGATGGTGTCGTCATCGGCCACTTCTTCATCGAAGGTGAAGCCGTACTGGAAACCTGAACAACCACCGCCCGTAACGAATACGCGCAGCTTCAAGCGATCATTCCCCTCTTCATCGACCAGGCTCTTCACCTTGTGCGCGGCACCGTGGGTGAATTGCAAAGCCGTGGGGGTGAAGGATTCGACGCTCATGCTAACTATCTCCCGGCGTTACGCCGCCATAATGCGTGATGACGGGCATTATCCGCTTCTCCTAGAAAATTGGTCAACTATTGTTACGATATATCAATCGAACCAATTGCCGATCCAGAATGCAAAAAGGCCCTTTAGACGGGCCTTTTTGCTGAGCGGAATAAAGCCTTAAGGCAGCATGCCTGCGTGGGACAGGCCCAGACGCTCATCCAGCCCGAACAGGATGTTCAGGTTTTGTACCGCCTGACCCGACGCGCCCTTGACCAGGTTATCGATCACCGACAGCACCACCACCAGGTCACCATCCTGCGGGCGATGCACGGCAATACGGCAAACGTTGGCACCGCGCACGCTGCGGGTTTCCGGGTGGCTGCCCGCCGGCATCACATCGACGAACGGTTCGTTGGCATAACGCTTTTCAAACAGCGCCTGCAGATCCACCGAGCGATCGACGACAGTCGCGTACAGCGTCGAGTGAATGCCGCGAATCATCGGCGTCAGGTGCGGAACGAAGGTCAGGCCGACGTCCTTGCCCGATGCGCGACGCAGGCCCTGGCGAATTTCCGGCAGGTGGCGGTGACCTTTGACGGCGTAGGCCTTCATGCTTTCCGACGTCTCGGAGTACAGCGAACCTACCGCCGCACCACGACCGGCACCGCTGACACCGGATTTGCAGTCAGCGATCAGACGGGACGTGTCCGCCAGACCCGCTTCGAGCAATGGCAGGAAACCCAATTGCGTGGCGGTTGGGTAGCAACCCGGTACAGCGATCAGGCGCGCTTGCTTGATCTGCTCGCGATTGACTTCCGGCAGGCCATAGACCGCCTCTTCCAGCAACTCAGGCGCACCGTGCGGCTGACCGTACCACTTGGCCCACTCATCGGCATCTTGCAGACGGAAGTCCGCCGACAGGTCGATAACCTTGGTCCCTGCAGCCAGCAGTTCACCGGCCAATGCATGAGCAACACCGTGGGGGGTGGCGAAAAACACCACGTCGCAGGCGCCCAGGGTCTTGATGTCCGGAACGCTGAACGCCAAGCCATCGTAGTGACCGCGCAGGTTCGGGTACATATCAGCCACGGCCAGACCGGCCTCGGATCGGGAAGTGATCACCACCACTTCAGCTTGCGGATGCTGCGCCAACAGACGCAGTAGTTCGACACCGGTGTAACCCGTGCCGCCGACGATACCGACCTTGACCATAAACCTGCCCTCAACGAACCCACTGGAAAGCCGTCGATAATAGGGCCCGTATCGTCCTGCGACAACCGGCAAGGTGACGTGCGGACGCTCTACCACCTACTATCCTCGCTACCGTGAACCTGGGAATAACTAAAAATGCTCTATCTGTGGCTCAAAGCGTTTCATATCGTCAGCATGGTCTGCTGGTTTGCCGGCCTGTTTTACCTGCCGCGCCTGTTCGTTTATCACGCGCAAAGCGAAGACAGCGTCAGCAAGGAACGCTTCAGCATCATGGAGCGCAAGCTGTACCGCGGCATCATGGGCCCGGCGATGATCGCCACCCTGATCTTCGGCATCGCACTGATCTACCTCAACCCGAGCATCTTCAGCCAAGGCGCGTGGATCCACGCCAAGTTGACCCTCGTGGTGATCCTGATCGGCTACCACCACATGTGCGGCGCCCAGGTAAAACGCTTTGCCCGTGGCGAAAACACTCGCAGCCATGTCTTTTATCGCTGGTTCAATGAAGTGCCGGTTCTGATATTGCTGGCTATCGTAATTCTGGTCGTCGTTCGACCGTTTTAAACTCAATAAGCCGCAACTTACCGGGGTACTTCCAATGTCGCTGCCCGCTCTGCTCGAACAACGTCTGCGTCTGCCGGTAGTGGCCGCGCCGATGTTCCTGATTTCCAATCCTCAATTGGTGCTGGCCTGCTGCCGCAATGGCGTGGTGGGCAGCTTTCCTGCGTTGAACCAGCGCGAAAGCAGCGGCTTCAAGGCCTGGCTGGAAGAGATCGAAGCGGGACTGGCGACACTGGAGAACCCGGCGCCTTATGCGGTCAATCTGATCGTTCACAACACCAACCCACGACTGCAGGCCGACCTAGCGATCTGCATCGAGCACAAAGTGCCGATCGTGATCACCAGCCTCGGTGCCGTGAAAGAATTGGTCGATGCTGTGCACAGTTATGGCGGCTTGGTGTTTCACGATGTGACGACGCGTCGCCATGCCGAGAAAGCCGCCGAAGCCGGCGTGGACGGTTTGATCGCCGTGGCCGCGGGTGCCGGTGGGCACGCAGGGACCTGGAGTCCGTTTTCGCTGATCGCCGAGATTCGCCAGTTCTTCGACAAGACCCTGCTGCTGGCCGGATGCCTGAACCATGGCCACGAGATTCTCGCCGCGCAATTGCTCGGCGCGGATTTGGCCTACTTCGGCACGCGATTTATCGGCACCACTGAAAGTCATGCGCCTGACGCCTACAAGGAGATGTTGCTGACTTCCAGAGCCGCAGACATCGTGCATACTCCAGCGGTGTCGGGCGTACCGGCGAGTTTCATGCGCCAGAGCCTGGAGGCGGCTGGTTTCGACATGGCGGCACTGCAAGGTAAAGGCGAAGTGAACTTCGGCTCCAAACTCAAGCCTATAAGCGATGAAGCCAAAGCCTGGAAAACCGTATGGTCTGCCGGCCAGGGCGTTGGGGAAATCGATGACCTGCCGAGTGTCGATCAATTGGTCGCACGGCTGGACGCGGAGTACCGCAAAGCGCTCGAATTGGCGGCACTGCTGCCCAAACGCTGGCCGCGCTGAAAGCAATATCAGGCCAGCCCCTTTTGGCTGGCCTTACATTGCACGATCGCAACAACCCTTCTCCACACCTGCGCGACAAGGATGCCTCGGACATGAGCGAAAACCGTTTCAAGATCGTCTTCGACGGCGCTCTGCTGCCGGGTGTTGACGCCACCACCGCCAAACTCAACCTCGCCGAACTGTTCAAAAGCGACGTCGCCGCCATCGAACGGCTGTTCAGCGGCCGTACGGTCGCGCTGAAACGCGACCTGTCACAGCTTGACGCACAGAGCTATCTCCAGGCGCTGACGAAGACCGGCATTAGTGCCCGAATCGAAGCCGAGCCATCGATCGAACTGAACCTGTCCGAGGTTCACGAACATGCCCCCGCCAGTTACCAGACGATATCTGCGGACCCTGAATCGCCGTATGCCCCGCCACGGGCATCCGTCGGTGAAAAGTTGCCGGAGTTCGCCACCCTCAAACCGTTCAGCTTCGAAGGCCGAATCGGCCGCGTGCGGTTCCTGGCCTGGACGATGGCGCTGACCCTGGTGACGCTGGCCGTGGGTTCGGTGCTGGCGATTTTCGGTCTTGCGCTTATCAGCACTGACTCGACTGCGGGGCTGATTCTCGGTGGCCTGCTGGTCTTCATTCTTGTCGTGGCGCTCGCGTTCGTCAGTATCCAGTTCAGTGTCCAGCGTCTGCACGACATCGGCTGGTCCGGGTGGCTCTGGCTGTTGAATCTTGTGCCATTCGTGGGCAGCTTCTTTCCGTTCGTGATCATGGTGGTTCCGGGTAACGCCACCGCCAATCAGTACGGCGCACCGCCTCCGCCGAACAGCACGGCGGTCAAGGTGCTGGCCTGGCTCTGGGTCGCATTTATCGCGATCATCCTCATCGGGGCGCTGGCCGGGGGTATCACGGCTATCCAGCAAGAGTACGAAAACGCAGCCGAAACCAGCTACGACAGCGGCTCGGTCACCACCGATGAGGTCGAAGTCGAGCCGGCCGACGAAGCGGAACAAGCACCAAATGCGGCCGACGATGCAGCGGATGCAGCCGAAGAAGCCCAGCCCCCTGTAGACTCTGCGAAAGAATGAACAGTGCTCCCCGCCCGTGACACCTGCGTTGCCGGCGCGGAGCTGTTGCGATGGAGAACTGCATGACCCGTTACGCTCTGATCACTGGCGCCTCCAGTGGCATCGGCCTGGCGATGGCCGAAGCGCTGGCCCGGCGCGGCCGCAGCCTGATTCTGGTGGCCCGACAACGTGATCAGCTTGAAAGTATTGCGATTGAACTGACTCAACGGTTTGGCGTTGAAGTGTTATTCCGCGCTTGCGACCTGGGCGAGCCGTTAAGGCTGTCCGGGTTTCTGCTGGAACTGGAGGAAGGCGATCGGCAGATCGATTTGCTGGTCAACTGCGCCGGCATCGGTACGTGCGGCCCGTTCCTGGCCCAGGACTGGATGACCGAGCAGGACTTGATCGAAGTCAACATCCTGGCCCTCACCCGGCTGTGCCACGCCATCGGAAACAGCATGGCCCTCCAGGGCGGCGGGCAGATTTTGAACGTCGCTTCGGTGGCCGCATTCCACCCCGGCCCCTGGATGAGCACTTACTACGCGAGTAAGGCGTACGTGCTGCACTTTTCCGAAGGTTTGCGTGTTGAGCTGAAGAAATGCGCGGTCAAGGTGTCGGTGCTATGCCCCGGCCCGACGCGCACGGGGTTTTTCCACACGGCACAACTGGACACCGTAAAAGTGACCGACAGCAGGCTGCTGATGAGTCCGGAGGAAGTCGCGCTGTACACCGTGCGCGCCCTGGAAAAAAATCGCGCGATCATTATTCCCGGAAGGTTGAATCGCTGGTTCGCCTTCCTGCCCAGAATCGGCTCACGATGGCTCAACCGGACAATCTCCGGCATGGTCAACAAGGCCTACTGCCCGCGCTAAATACCACTGAAGGTAAAAGGCTGGGCTCGGGTCTGCCCCCATGGGTACACTCAGGCCAGCCCAAACAACGGAGAAAACAGCTGTGGATACTCTGTTCACCAAGATCATCAACCGGGAAATCCCGGCCAAGATCATTTACGAGGACGACCAGGTACTGGCCTTCCACGACATCGCCCCACAGGCGCCGGTACATTTTCTGGTGATCCCGAAAAAACCGGTGCGTACCCTCAATGACCTGACTGAAGACGACAAGACGCTGGCCGGGCATATCCTGTTCACCGCCCAACGCCTGGCGCTGGAGTTGGGCTGCGAAAAAGGTTTCCGCGTTGTCATGAATTGCAATGAAGAAGGTGGGCAGACTGTCTATCACATTCATATGCACGTGCTGGGTCAGCGCCAGATGCACTGGCCGCCGGGTTGATTCACCGCCCTACCCTGTAGGAGCAAGGCTTGCCCGCGAAATGCGCCGACGCGGTCATTCAGACAAACCGCGTTATCGTTCCTCGCGGGCAAGCCTCGCTCCTACAGATCGCGGCGCTCCAATGACCCAGCGCAAACCTTCCCCGGCCGATTCGGTTAAACTGGCCGCCGAGATTCCTCCCGGAGGTCAGCATGACTACCCAACGTCACTACTCGCCGATTGACCGTCTTCTGCTGCAAGCCGATGCCGCGATGCGTACCCTGCTGCCTTTCAGTGGCCAGCCGTACCGTCCGTCGCCAGCCATCGTGCAGCCTGAAACGCAAATGAGCGACGAAGACACCCGGCACGTTGCCGGTCTGATGCGCATCAACCATACCGGCGAAGTCTGCGCCCAGGCGCTGTATCAGGGCCAGGCCCTGACCGCCAAGCTGCCGCACGTGCGCGCCGCCATGGAACATGCCGCTGAAGAAGAAATCGATCACCTGGTGTGGTGCGAACAACGCATCCACCAGTTGGGCAGTCACACCAGCATTCTGAATCCGCTGTTTTATGGCATGTCGTTCGGGATTGGTGCTGTGGCCGGTCTGATCAGCGATAAGGTCAGCCTGGGATTTGTTGCGGCTACCGAGCATCAGGTGTGCAAACACCTGAACGAACACCTTGAGCAATTGCCGGCCGAGGATGAAAAATCCCGGGCGATTCTTGAGCAGATGCGTATTGATGAAGAACACCATGCGGAAAGCGCACTCGATGCTGGCGGTTTCCGCTTCCCGGCGCCGGTGAAGTTCGGGATGAGTTTGCTGGCCAAGGTGATGACCAAGAGTACTTATCGGATCTGATTTCTCGATTGCCTGACCGGGCCTCTTCGCGAGCAAGCCCGCTCCCACATTGGACCTGTGTTCGCCGTTCTAATGTGGGAGCGGGCTTGCTCGCGAAGGCCATCGCACGGTTCATCAGGCAGACCACAATAAAAAGGCGACTACCGTGAGGCAGTCGCCTTTTTTTGTACTCGAAAACCTTAGGTCGGCATGTTGCGCGCGTAGAAGATTTCCAGCATTTCGTGTTTCACACGATCGGTCACCTGGGCACGTTGCTCAGTGGACAGGCTGCTGGTGGCGTCGCCGAACAGGTAGTTATCCAGTTCGAAATTCTTCAGCAGCATTTTGGTGTGGAACAGGTTTTCCTGGTACACGTTCACGTCAGTCATCTGGTAACTGTCGCGGGTGTCTCCGGAGAGGTAGTTCTGGATCGAATTGATCTCGTGGTCGATGAAGTGCTTTTTGCCTTCAACGTCACGGGTGAAACCGCGCACGCGATAATCCACGGTCACGATGTCCGAATCGAACTGGTGAATCAGAAAGTTGAGCGCTTTTAGCGGTGAAATGACACCACACGTCGACACGTCGATGTCCACACGGAATGTTGCGATACCGTCCACCGGATGGATTTCCGGGTAGGTGTGCACCGTGATGTGGCTCTTGTCGAGGTGGGCCAGAATAATCTCGGGCAACGGGCCCGGGGACTCTTCGATCTGGCTGGCGGTCGGGGTTACCGGCTCTTCAGAAATCAGAATCGTGACGCTGGCGCCCTGCGGATCATAATCCTGACTGGCAATGTTCAGGATGTTGGCACCAATGATATCGACAACTTCTGTGAGGATCTGCGTCAGGCGCTTCGCGTTGTACTCTTCATTGATGTACTCGACGTAAGCCTGCTGATCTTGCGGGGTTTCCGCGTAGCAGATGTCATAGATGTTGAAGCTCAAGGTCTTTGTCAGGTTATTGAACCCGTGGAGCTTGAGTTTGCTTTTCACCGTTAAAAACTCTCTATGTATTGCGGCCCGGGCCGCGTGATCAAGCATGCCCGTCAGATGCGAACAACGCAGCTGCGTAGGACGGTTAACACCTCTTCGCGATGGCAATTTTGGTTATCTGTTCGGATGCATGGCCTGTCGGGTGACGGGCCACGCCCCTGAAAAAAAGTGGCGCTTTATGCAGACGTCAGCTATGGATCGCCAGAGTCTGCACTGCTTTTATGATAGTTGAATGTCGAATCAACCGAGCTCGATGATCTCGTAGTCGTGGGTGATGGCCACGCCAGCCGCGCCGAGCATGATTGAGGCCGAGCAATACTTCTCGGCAGACAGTTCGATGGCGCGTTTGACCTGGGCTTCTTTCAGGCCACGGCCCTTGACCACGAAGTGCATGTGTATCTTGGTGAAAACCTTTGGATCTTCGGTCGCGCGCTCGGCTTCGAGGAAGGCTTCGCAGCTCTCGACGGCCTGGCGGGACTTCTTGAGGATGCTCACCACATCGAAATTGCTGCAACCGCCTACCCCCAGCAGGAGCATTTCCATCGGGCGTACACCCAGGTTACGGCCACCGGCGTCCGGCGGACCGTCCATGACCACGACATGACCGCTACCGGATTCACCGAGGAACATGGCTTCACCAGCCCATTGGATGCGTGCCTTCATCGCCAAGACTCCACTGTATAAAAAAGGGTCGCCAGCTTAGCACAAGGCCCCGCCAGGACAGCGCCTCGCCATCCTAGGACGGACGTGCCAGTCTCGTAGGTAAATTCTCAAATCTTGTAGGAATGTGTCTGTTAAGCTGGCGCCAATTCACTGGCGCTTAGCCAGCTATGAAGCGAATGCAAAAATCGCAGGCTTCACCCGCTCCTACAAAAAAACCAAAACACCGTGCAGTCTTTTCGGGATACAACCATGGTTGCTATTACCCCCACACCCAAAATCAAGAACCTCGACAAACTGTTGATGCATTGCCAGCGCCGTCGTTATGCGGCCAAGAGCAACATCATCTGTGCCGGCGACCGCTCGGACACGCTGTTCTTCATCATTAAAGGCTCGGTCACCATCCTGATCGAGGACGACGACGGCCGCGAGATGATCATCTCGTACCTGAACGCCGGGGACTTCTTCGGTGAGCTCGGGTTATTTGAACAGGCCGGCCTGGAACAGGAGCGCAGTGCCTGGGTGCGCGCCAAGGTCGAATGCGAAGTGGCGGAAATCAGCTACGCGAAGTTCCGCGAACTGTCCCAGCAAGATCCAGACATTCTTTACGTACTCAGCGGACAAATCGCACAGCGTCTGCGCAATACCACGCGCAAGGTCGGCGACCTCGCATTCTTTGATGTGACCGGTCGTGTCGCCCGCTGCCTGCTGGAATTGTGCAAGCAGCCCGACGCCATGACCCACCCGGACGGCATGCAGATCAAGGTGACCCGTCAGGAAATCGGGCGGATTGTCGGGTGTTCCCGGGAGATGGTCGGCCGCGTGCTCAAGGATCTTGAGGAGCGCAACCTGGTGGATGTCAAAGGCAAGACCATGGTGGTCTTCGGCACGCGCTAAACCTCGTACATCTCCGCCAGCAACTGGCGGTACAGCGCGTCGAGGCGTTCCAGTGCATCAGGCGCGGCAAATTTTTCATGCAGGGCGATGTGGCTTTCGGCGCGAACCCGCTGCTCCAGGCCACACGCCTCATTGAAGCGGTTGACCGCCGCCACCATCGATTCCCGCTCGTTATCCAGCAGCAATGCGCCGTGCACCAACCCGACCGGGCGCGTGCCGCTCTTGCTCTGACGCCAGCGTTGGGCAGTGCCGACCATTTTTCGACCGTCGAGGTTGACGTTGAAACGGCCATCGCAGAACGCGCCTTCAACTTCGCCCAGAGATGACGTGCCACCGAGTTCATCCAGCAACTGACAAATCGGATCGCAGAGTCGGCGATAGGCGGTTTCGATCCGGTTCTGGTCGCCTTCGCTGCGGGGTGGCGCGTAGACCAGTGCGATGTTGATGGTCGAGGATGATTGCGGGACCGGTTCGCCGCCGGTTTCGCGCAGCAGTACTGGCCAACCAGCGGCAGCGGAGACTTCGCAGGCGGATTCGAATTGTGGCAGGCGATTCAAGCGGCGTGGCATGACCAGTGCTCGGTCGTTGGGTTGCCAGAACAGCAGGCTGAATTCTGAGTCGCCGGTGCAGACGGAGGCCAGCAGGTCCTGTTCGGCGAGGAGGCCGGCTTCGGTGGTCAGAATGGTCGGCTGGAACATGAGCTACTCCGCAAGACATAAAATCTTTGGGGGTTTTGAGTGCCCCTTCGCGAGCAAGCCCGCTCCCACAAGGGGAACGCATTCCAATGTGGGAGCGGGCTTGCTCGCGAAGGGCGCACCGCGGTTGATCGGTCTGCACTCAGTCGAGTGTGGAGCCACTCACCGCCGAACCACGCTCAGGGAAGAACAACCGCTGCAGTTCAGTCCCAGGGCTTTCGGCACGCATAAAGGCTTCGCCGACCAAGAACGCGTACACGTCGCTGATTTCCATCAGCTCGACATCGGCCCGGTTGAAAATTCCGCTCTCGGTAATCACCAGGCGATCACGAGGAATGCGCGGCAACAGGTCGAGGGTGGTTTCCAGGTTGACGTCGAAGGTGTGCAGGTTGCGGTTGTTCACGCCGACCAGCGGCGTGTCGAGGGTTTTCAAGGCCCGCTCCAACTCGTCGCCGTCGTGAACTTCCACCAGTACATCGAGGCCGACGCTTTTGGCCACCGCCGCCAACTCGGCCATTTTCACGTCGTCCAGGGCGGAGACGATCAACAGCACGCAGTCAGCGCCCAGGGCCCGGGCTTCAACGATCTGGTACGGGTCGATCATGAAATCCTTGCGGATCACCGGCAACTTGCACGCCGCACGCGCCTGTTGCAGATACGCATCGGCGCCCTGGAAATAATCGATATCGGTCAGAACCGACAGGCACGTGGCGCCGCCCTTCTCGTAGCTCCTTGCGATGTCGGCAGGAACGAAGTTCTCGCGGATCACGCCTTTGCTCGGAGAAGCTTTCTTGATCTCGGCAATCACCGCCGGCTGCTTGAGCTTGGCCTGGGCGATCAGTGCCTTGGCGAAACCACGGGGAGCATCGGCTGCCTTGGCCAGGCTTTCCAGCTCGGCCAGGCTGACACGGGCGCTACGCTCGGCAACTTCCTGGACCTTGCGGGCCAGAATGTTTTCCAGAACCGTCGGTACACTCATCCCTCATTCTCCACTCGAAATACCGCGGTAAACGCACCCAACTCCTCGAGTTTCTCCCGAGCGAGGCCGGTGTGCAGCGCGTCGTGCGCCAGGGCAACGCCCTCTTTCAAACTTGTTGCGTGGTCAGCGGCATACAGCGCGGCACCGGCATTGAGCACAATCATCTCGGCGGCTTTCTGGCCGTTCTCGGTCTTGCGCTTGCCCAGGGCATCGCGAATCAGTTCGAGGGACGCGGCCGGGCTGTCGACCGCAAGGCCATGCAGGCTCTGGCTCTTCATGCCCAGGTCTTCCGGCTCAACCCAATATTCAGTGATCTGGTCGTTCTTCAGTTCCGCGACAAACGTTGGCGCGGCCAGGCTGAATTCGTCCAGGCCATCCTTCGAGTGCACCACCAACACATGTTTACTGCCCAGACGTTGCAAGACTTCGGCCAATGGCCGGCACAACGCCGGGTTGAACACGCCCACCACCTGATGTTTCACGCCGGCCGGATTCGTAAGCGGGCCGAGCATGTTGAACAGGGTGCGCAGGCCAAGATCCTTGCGCGGACCGGCGGCGTACTTCATCGCACTGTGGTGAGTTTGGGCAAACATGAAACCGATGCCGACGTTGTCGATGCAGCGTGCCACCTGGATCGGCGTCAGGTTCAGGTAGATCCCGGCCGCCTCCAGCAAGTCAGCACTGCCGCTTTTGCCCGAGACGGCACGGTTACCGTGCTTGGCCACCGTGCAACCGGCCGCCGCGACCACGAAGGAAGAAGCGGTGGACACGTTGAAAATATTTGCACCGTCACCGCCGGTGCCGACGACATCGACGACGCCGTCGAGGGTCTTGAGTTCGACCTTGTCCGCCAGCTCGCGCATGACCGACACCGCGCCAACGATTTCGTCGATGCTTTCGCTCTTCATGCGCATGGCCATCATGAACGCGCCGATCTGCGCGTCCGTGCATTGCCCGGTCATGATTTCGCGCATGACATCGCGCATTTCATCGGTGCTGAGGTCGAGGTGATCGACGATACGGCTCAGGGCTGTCTTGATGTTCATGAAAAGTCCTTAGCGCGTGCCGCCGGTTTGTTTGAGGAAGTTGGCGAACAGTTCGTGGCCCTGCTCGGTGAGGATCGATTCAGGGTGAAATTGCACCCCCTCGATGTTCAGCGTCTTGTGGCGCAGCCCCATGATTTCATCGACCGAGCCGTCTTCGAGCTGGGTCCAGGCGGTCAGCTCCAGACAGTCAGGCAGGGTTTCGCGCTTGACGATCAGCGAGTGGTAACGGGTGACGATCAACGGCCGGTTCAGCCCTTCGAAAACACCCTTGTCCTCGTGGAATACCGGACTAGTCTTACCGTGCATGACCTGACGGGCGCGCACCACGTCACCGCCAAAGGCCTGGCCGATGGACTGGTGACCGAGGCAAACGCCGAGGATCGGCAGTTTGCCGGCGAAGTGCTTGATCGCTTCGATGGAGATGCCGGCTTCGGTCGGCGTGCAAGGACCGGGGGACACAACGATGCGCTCAGGGTTGAGGGCTTCGATTTCGGCAATGGTGAGTTCATCGTTGCGCACAACTTTAACCTGGGAGCCAAGCTCACCGAGGTACTGCACAACGTTGTAGGTAAAAGAGTCGTAGTTATCGATCATCAGCAACATGGCGATGGAAACCTCTTGAATTCACTGACTTTTAAGACAGCCTTCGAATGATGACCCGCAGTGTGCTGCGCTTTGTCAGGTGCTGGAGTGGCGCCAGCAAAGCGGCATTTCATACAGGTAAAGAAGGCAAAACGGTACAGGTCCGGCGAGGCCGGCAAAAGAATTCAGGCGCGCCAACGCCAGCGGGCGTGTGCCTTGATGACTTGATCCAGGAGTTTGCTGATGATCAACACGGGAAAGGTCTCATTCATACGTCTTGGCACAGTAACTTAGCTGGGCAGAGCGTGCAATATGGCGCGCGCGAAGGCTGGCGAAACAAATGAAGGCTTCACGACAGATGGCAAAAGGCCGGAAGTTTTTGGTACTGTCGTTTTGTTCTCTACAACAATAAATAAAACGGACTTGCACATGATCAAACAGACGTTGTTTGTACCGCTCGCCAGTTGTCTGCTCGCCATGGCCTGCGCCCAGGCGAATGCAGCGCCCAACCCTTATTCGAACTTCGTGGTGTTTGGCGACAGCCTCAACGACGCCGGGACGTTTGCCGACACCGGCGGGCCTGCCGGATCGACCCAGCGTTTCACCAACCGCACCGGTCCGGTCTACCTGGACGGCAGCGGTGAAGAGCGCTCACTCAATGCCACGCAAATTCTCGGGGGAAAACTGGGGTACTCACCGGACCAGACAGCGTCTTCGTCTTCGGCCGTACGCGCCAACGAAGGCCTGCCCGACGGCAACAACTGGGCGGTCGGCGGTTATCGCACCGACCAGATCCTCGATTCGATCACTGGCACCTCCGCCACCGGCGAACGCACACGAGCGGGCTATCTGCCGTCGAACAACCTCCGCGCCGACCCGAATGCGCTGTATTACCTCTCGGGCGGTGGTAACGACTTCCTTCAGGGCCGCGTGACCAGCCTGCCCCAGGCCAGCGCCGCCGCTGACCGCCTGGCCAGCAGCGCACAAGCCCTGCAAACGGCCGGCGCCCGCTACATCATGGTCTGGCTGCTGCCGGATATCGGCTTTACCCCCGCGTTCAACGGTTCGCCACTGCAAGCGTTCACTTCCCAGCTCAGCAATCAGTTCAACACCGAGCTGGTGAGCCAACTGCAGGGCATCAACGCCAATATCATCCCGCTGAACATTCCGGTGCTGCTCAAAGAGACGTTTGCCAACCCGGGGCAGTTCGGCCTGGCTACCGATCAAAACCTGAGCGCCACCTGCTTCAGCGGCAACAGTTGCACCGAAAACGCCCGCTACGGCATCAACAGCGCTACGCCGGACCCGACCAAGCTGATCTACAACGACTCGGTGCACCCGACTGAAGCCGGGCAGCGCCTGATTGCCGATTACGCCTATTCGCTGCTGTCCGCACCCTGGGAAGCAACCCTGTTGCCGCAAATGGCCCAAGGTACGTTGCGCTCCCATCAGGATGAATTGCGCAACCAGTGGCTGGCGGATTGGGAAAACTGGCAAGGCGTGGGTCAATGGCGGGCGATTGTCGCCGCCGGCGGCCAGCATCAGGACTTCGACAGCCAGCGCAGTGGCGCCAGTGCTGACGGCAACGGCGCCAACCTGAACATCGGCGGCAGTTACCGGCTCAACGATGCATGGCGCGTGGGCCTGGCCGCTGGTTTCTACAACCAGAAACTCGAGGCCGGCGACAACGATTCGGATTACAAGCTCAACACTTATATGGGCACCGCTTTCGCCCAGTACCAGCAAAACCGCTGGTGGGGCGACGCGGCGCTGACGGCCGGGCATCTGGACTACGACAGCCTGAAACGCAAATTCCAGTTGGGGGTCAACGAACGTGGGGAGAAAGGCGATACCGACGGTTACCTGGTCGCCATCAGCGGCCGCCTGGGTTACGACATCGCACCATTGGCGAGCAGCCCGTGGCACCTGTCGCCGTTCGTGAGCGCTGACTTCGCCAAGGTTGAAGTCGATGGTTACTCGGAAGATGGCGCCGACTCCACGGCGCTGACCTTCGATGATCAGTCACGTATTTCCCGGCGCCTTGGCCTCGGGATCCAGGGCAAATACCAGATCACCTCGCAGACCCAGGTCTTCGGCGAACTGGCTCACGAGCGTGAGTACAACGACGATACCCAGAACGTGACCATGAACCTCAACAGCCTGCCGAACAACCGCTACACCCTGGCCGGCTACACCCCGCAGACCAATCTGAACCGCTTGAACCTGGGTGTGAGCCACAACCTCACCAAGGACCTGGCATTGCGCGCCAGCTATGACATTCGCAAGGATGATGACTTTACCCAGCAAGGCGTCAATGTTGGGGTCAGTCTGGACTTCTAAACCCCAGGCCATAAAAAACGCGGCGCCCTTACAGGTGCCGCGTTTTTTTATGCCGGTGCAATCCCTGTGGGAGCGGGCTTGCTCGCGAAGGCGGTATGTCATTCAACATTGATGTCGACTGACAGGGCCTCTTCGCGAGCAAGCCCGCTCCCACAGGTTATGTGTGGAATCAGGTGTCCGGGGTTTGCTCGGCGAGGGCCACCGCACGGAACATCGCGCGGCGTTTGTTCAGGGTTTCTTCCCATTCCAGCGCCGGCACCGAGTCGGCAACGATGCCGCCACCGGCCTGCACGTGCAGTTCTCCGTCCTTGATCACTGCGGTGCGGATCGCAATCGCGGTGTCCATGTTGCCGTTCCAGGCAAAGTAACCGACCGCCCCGCCGTAGACGCCACGCTTGACCGGCTCCAGTTCGTCGATGATTTCCATCGCGCGAATCTTCGGCGCACCCGACAAGGTGCCCGCCGGCAGAATCGCCCGCAGTGCATCCATCGCGGTCAGCCCGGCCTTCAATTGCCCGGTGACGTTGGACACGATGTGCATCACATTGGAATAACGCTCGATCACCATCTTCTCGGTGAGTTTCACCGAACCGATTTCCGAAACCCGGCCCGTGTCGTTCCGGCCGAGGTCGATGAGCATCAAGTGCTCGGCGATTTCCTTGTCGTCCGACAACAGGTCTTTTTCCAGCGCCAGATCCGCCTCCTCGTTTGCCCCGCGTGGGCGGGTGCCAGCGATCGGGCGCACGGTGATCAGGTTGTCTTCGACCCGCACCAGTACTTCCGGCGAACTGCCGACGACATGGAAGTCGCCGAAGTTGAAGAAGTACATGTAAGGCGTCGGGTTGAAGCAGCGCAGCGCCCGGTACAGATCAATCGGCGCAGCCTTGAAGTCGATCGACATGCGTTGGGACGGCACGACCTGCATGCAGTCACCGGCCAGGATGTATTCCTTGATGGTATCGACGGCTTTTTCGTAATCATCCTGGGTGAAGCTCGAACGGAACACCGGATCAGCCGATTGCTGCTTGCTGAAATCCAGGCCGCGACGCGGGGTGATCGGCTGGCGCAGTTGTTCCAGCAGGGCTTCCAGGCGCGCCTGGCCTTGCTCGAAAGCATCGGCCTGCGCCGGGTCGGCGAGGACAATCGCGTGCATCTTGCCGGCGAGGTTGTCGAACACCACCACCGCATCGGAAACCATCAGCAGAATGTCCGGCACACCCAGCGGATCCGGGTTCGGGCACTTGCCCAGACGCTTCTCCACATAACGCACGCAGTCATAACCGAAATAACCCACCAGCCCGCCATTGAAACGCGGCAGGCCAGGGATGGTCGGGACGTTGTAGCGCGCCTTGAACTCTTCGACGAAGGCCAGCGGATCTTCGGCTTCATGGCTTTCGATCTCGACGCCGTCGTGGGTCACGCTGACGTGGTGATCGTGAACCCGCAACACCGTGCGGCACGGCAGGCCGATGATCGAGTAACGGCCCCATTTCTCACCGCCCTGCACCGACTCCAGCAGGTAGGAGTTGGGCTGGTCGGCCAGTTTCAGGTAGATCGACAGCGGTGTGTCGAAGTCGGCCAGGGTTTCACAGGCCATCGGGATACGGTTGTAGCCGGCAGCGGCCAAACGCAGGAATTCTTCGCGGATCATGGGGTAGCCTCGTGGCTTGAGGGTCTAACAGTCAGGTATGCAAACGCGCCGGGATACCGGCCAGGAACAAGTCAGGCGCGCCAACGCCAGCGGGCCAGGGCCTTGATGACTTTCATCCAGAGTTTGCGAGTGACCACCACGATGGGATTTCCAGAAGGGGATTGAACAGCGTCGGGCAACGTTATCTCAGCCGACAGGCCCAGGCAACCGGGAATTAGCTTGCGCAGATCATCGATCACCAGCGCCGGAGATTCTTCGGCAATCGGCCGGCCATGGTTGTAGCCATAACTCAGGGCCACACACTTGACCCCCGCCGCTTTCGCCGCCAGCACATCGCTGCGCGAATCGCCGACAAACAACGATTGCGAGGCCGGGATATTGGCCATTTTCATCACGAAAAACAGCGCCGCCGGGTCAGGTTTCTTTTGCGGCAAGGTGTCGCCGCCGATGATCCATTTGAAGTAGCGCCCGATCTTCATCTGATCCAGCAACGGCGCGACAAAGCGCTCTGGCTTGTTGGTGATCAGCGCCATCGCTACGCCCTGCTTGTGCAGCCATTTCAGGGTGTCGCGCACGCCGGGATAGACCACGGTCAGCTCATGGCTTTCGCTATAAGCCTGCATGAAAATCTCCAGCGCGCCTTCGGCTTCACCGTCATCGACCGTCGAATGGTCGATACCGCCCGCCAACGCACGGCGAACCAGCACCGGCGCGCCGTTGCCGACCCACTCGCGTACGGAGTCGAGGCCGGCGGGTTCGCGGCCCATTTTGAGCAGCATGTTATCCACGGCAACCGCGAGGTCGGGGACCGAATCGATCAGCGTGCCATCCAGATCGAACATCACCAGCCGCGGCAGACGCCCCGGGAACAGCTGCTCAAAGCCACTCATGGACGAGCCAGCGCCAATTCGGAACGCATCTTCTCGATCACTTCCTGGTAGTTCGGCGCGTTGAAAATCGCCGAACCAGCGACGAAGGTGTCAGCGCCAGCGGCGGCGATTTCACGAATGTTGTTCACGTTGACCCCACCGTCGATTTCCAGGCGAATGTCGCGACCGGACGCATCGATCAACGCGCGAGCCTGACGCAGTTTGTCGAGGGTGCCGGGAATGAATTTCTGCCCGCCGAAGCCCGGGTTGACGCTCATCAGCAAGATCATGTCGACCTTGTCCATCACGTATTCGAGCACGCTCAGCGGCGTCGCCGGGTTGAACACCAGGCCCGACTTGCAGCCACCCTCGCGGATCAGTTGCAGGGAACGGTCGACGTGCTGCGTGGCTTCCGGGTGGAACGTGATGTAGGTCGCGCCGGCTTCGATGAAGTCACCGACGATGCGGTCCACCGGGCTGACCATCAAGTGTGCGTCGATCGGCGCGGTCACGCCGTACTTGCGCAATGCCGCGCACACCATCGGGCCGATGGTCAGGTTGGGCACGTAGTGGTTGTCCATGACATCGAAGTGCACGAAGTCGGCGCCAGCGGCCAGGACGTTGTCCACTTCTTCGCCCAGGCGGGCGAAGTCGGCGGAGAGAATCGACGGAGCAATTACGAAGGGCTGCATGACGCACCTTTTCTGAGCAAAATCACGATGGCGCGCATTGTATACCTCATGCTTTGGCGCGCGCACTGTGACCGCGATGATTGGGCCTGCCTTCAATCATTAAGTGCCGACGGGCTCTAGTACGCCGCCCGGTAGATCTTTTCGATATCGACGGCACTCAGTTTGCGTGGATTGTTACGCATCAGGCGTTCGATCCCCGCCGCTTCCACGGCCATGGCCGGGATCGCGTCCTCGGGCACGCCGAAGCTGCGCAAGCCCAGGGGGATTTCCACCGCCAGGCACAGCGCGGTCATCGCTTCCACGGCTTTGTCCGCGGCATCGATGGCGCTCAGGTGCGCGGTTTTCACACCCATGGCCTCGGCAATATCCTGCATGCGCTCGACGCAAGCCAACTTGTTCCAGGTCATGACATACGGCAGCAACAACGCATTACTGACGCCATGGGCAATGTTGTAACGCCCGCCCAACGGATACGCCAACGCATGCACCGCGCCGACCCCGGCATTGCCGAACGCCATGCCGGCCATCAGGCTGGCGGTGGCCATGTCTTCGCGGGCTTGCAGGTTGGCCGGGTTGGCGTAGGCCTTGGGCAGCGCCTGGGTGATCAACTTGATCGCGCCAATGGCCAGGGCATCGGTGATCGCCGAGGCGTTAAGCGACAAGTAGGACTCGACCGCATGCACCAGCGCATCGACACCACTGGCGGCGGTGACACTGCGCGGACAGGTCAGGGTCATTTGCGGGCTGACCAGCGCCACGTCCGGTAATAGATAGTCGCTGACGATGCCTTTCTTCAGCTGCGCGAGCTTGTCGGACAGGATCGCCACGTTGGTGACTTCCGAACCGGTGCCGGCGGTGGTCGGGATGGCGATCAGCGGCGGGCCTTTGCGTGGCACTTGATCGACGCCGAACAAATCTTCCAGCGCGCCGTGATAACCGGCGTAGGCCGCGACGCTTTTCGCGATGTCGATGGCACTGCCGCCGCCCAGACCGATCAACCCGTCATGCCCGCCTTCGCGATAGACGCGCATGCAGTCTTCGACGATAGCGATTTCCGGGTCCGGCAGGACGCGGTCGAAAACTTCGTAGGTCCGATCGCCCAAGTGCGCCAGCGCCAGCTCGACCGTGCCGGACTTGACCAGCGCGGCATCGGTGACAATCAGCGGGTTATCGACATCCAGGCGTGTCAGCTCGGCGGCCAGTTGCTCGATGGCACCGGCGCCGGTGATCAGTTTGTGGGCAATCTTGAAAGAGGAAAGACTCATGTGCGCAGCCTCTTATCGTGATGGGAGCTGGGCACAATAGTAGCTGGGGATTGGGGTTTGTCTGTTATTCAGGCAATGAATGATCAAACATCTCGACTACCCCACAAAACCACTGTGGGAGCTGGTAGGAGCTGCGTAGGAGCTGCGTAGGAGCTGTCGAGTGAAACGAGGCTGCGATCTTTTGATCTTGATCTTGATCTTTAAAAGCCAGATCAAAAGATCGCAGCCTCGTTTCACTCGTCAGCTCCTACAGGGATTGAGTTAAACCTGAGCTGTGCGCAGTTTTTCGCTACGCCCACGCAGCCATTCCAGGGTCAGCAGCAGGATCACCGAGAACGCAATCAACAGCGTCGCCGCAGCGGCAATGGTCGGGCTGAGGTTTTCGCGGATGCCGCTGAACATCTGCCGTGGCAAGGTCGCTTGTTCGGGGCCGGCGAGGAACAGCGTCACCACCACTTCATCGAACGAGGTGGCGAAGGCAAACAGCGCCCCGGATATCACGCCCGGCGCGATCAACGGCAAGGTCACCCGACGGAACGCGGTCAGCGGCGAAGCACCGAGGCTGGCGGCGGCGCGCACCAGGTTATGGTTGAAGCCCTGCAACGTCGCCGACACCGTGATGATCACAAACGGCACGCCCAACACCGCGTGCACCACGATCAGCGAGAAGAAGCTGTTGCCCAGGCCCAGCGGCGCGAAGAACAGATAACTCGCCACACCAATGATCACCACCGGCACCACCATCGGCGAAATCACCAGCGCCATCACCAGCGCCTTGCCCGGGAAATCACCGCGGGTCAGGCCAATCGCCGCCAGCGTGCCGAAGATCATCGCCAGCACCGTGGCCGCCGGGGCGACGATGATGCTGTTCTTCAGCGAGCGCATCCACTCGGCCGAGGCGAAGAAGTCCTGATACCAGTGCAGCGAAAAACCTTGCAGCGGGTACACCAGGAAGCTGCCCGAGTTGAACGACAGCGGAATGATCACCAGCACTGGCAGGATCAGGAACAACAAAACCAGGCCGCAGAGAATCCGCAAGCTGTAGAACCACACCCGTTCAATGGGCGACATATAAGGACTCAGCATTTCTTTCTCCCCTTAGCTCAGGCGCAGGCGACTGGCGCCCACCAGCCAGCTGTAAATCAGATAAAGCACGACGGTCGCCAACAGCAGCAACCCACCGAGTGCGGTCGCCATGCCCCAGTTGATGCTGGTGTTGGTGTAGAAGGCGACGAAGTAACTGACCATCTGATCGTTCGGGCTGCCCAGCAACGCCGGGGTGATGTAGTAGCCGATGGCGAGAATGAACACCAACAGGCAACCGGCGCCGACACCGGCATAGGTCTGCGGGAAGTACACCCGCCAGAAACTGGCGAACGGGTGGCAGCCGAGGGAAATCGCGGCGCGCATGTAAGTCGGCGAGATGCCTTTCATCACGCTGTAGATCGGCAGAATCATGAACGGCAGCAGGATGTGCACCATCGAGATGTAGACCCCGGTGCGGTTGAACACCAGTTCCAACGGCTTATCGATGATGCCCATGGCCATCAGACCACTGTTGATCAATCCGCCGGATTGCAGCAACACAATCCACGCGGCGACCCGCACCAGAATCGAGGTCCAGAACGGCAGCAGCACCAGAATCATCAACAGGTTGCTTTGACGCGACGGCAGGTTCGCCAGCAGATAGGCCAACGGATAGGCCAGGAACAGGCAGATCACGGTGATGACCAGGCCCATCCAGAACGTGCGGGCGAAGATGTCGAGGTAGATCGCTTGGTCCGGGGTGGCCGGGGCCACTTCGCCGAGGTCGTCGATCCGGTGATCGACTGCCGCCAGCAAGTAGTACGGCGTGATGCTGCTGGTGTTGCGCCGCACGGCCTGCCAATAGGCCGGATCGCCCCAGCGTTCGTCGAGCCCTTCCAGCGCTTCTTTATAAGAGGCCGGTTCGGTGGCGAACGGCAAGGCGCGGGCGGTTTTGGTCAGCAGGCTGCGGTAGCCGGCCAACTCCATGTTCAAGCGCTTGGACAGGTCGCCCAAGGTCTGGTTTTTGCGCGCTTCAGCGAGGTCTTCGCTGGCAGCCTTGTAAACCGGTTCAGCGGGCAGGCCACGGCCATCCCAACTGGCGATAGCCGTTACGGTGCGCGGCATGCCGCCAACCACTTCCGGGTTACCGACGCTTTTGTAGAGCAGCGCCACGATCGGCACCAGGAACACCAGCAACAGAAACAGCACCAGGGGCGCGATCAAGGCTTGTGCTTTCCAGCGGTTGATCCGCTCGGCGTGCTTGAGCCGCTGCTTCAAGGTGGGGTCAGTGCCCGCGTTCAGGGGAATGGCGGTGGCCATGGCGTACTCCGGAAATCTTTGATCGTTACAGAGGTGGCGAACCACCTCGATCGTTAAATTCACACAAACCCTAATGTGGGAGCGGGCTTGCTCGCGAAAGCGGTGTGTCAGTCAACATCAATGTTGGATGTGAAGACGCCTTCGCGAGCAAGCCCGCTCCCACAGGGTGGGCAAG
Organism: Pseudomonas sp. dw_612; assembly: GCF_018449725.1. Classification (GTDB taxonomy): domain Bacteria; phylum Pseudomonadota; class Gammaproteobacteria; order Pseudomonadales; family Pseudomonadaceae; genus Aquipseudomonas. The sequence goes on from NZ_JAAVVC010000013.1 coordinate 25,492, forward strand.
CCCACCATTACAAGGTTTTGTTATTTCGCAGCCCAGGAATTGAAGCGCTGTTCCAGTTGCTCGCCGTTGTCAGCCCAGAAGCTGACGTCGATCTGCACCTGGTTGGCGATGTTTTCCGGGGTGGTCGGCATGTCTTTCAACACGTCCTTGGCCAGCAACGGTACGGCTTGGGTGTTGGCCGGGCCGTAGGCGATGTTTTCCGAGTAGGTCTTCTGCTGCTGCGGCATGACCGAGTACGCGATGAATTTCTTCGCCGCTTCGGCACGGGTTTTATCCAGGCCTTTTGGAATCGCCCATGCGTCGAAGTCGTAGATCCCGCCGTTCCACACCACTTTCAGGTTGCTTTCTTTTTGCACGGCAGCGATGCGGCCGTTGTAGGCCGAGCTCATGACCACGTCACCGGAAGCGAGGTATTGCGGCGGCTGTGCGCCGGCTTCCCACCACTGAATGCTTGGCTTGAGCTCATCGAGTTTCTTGAACGCGCGGTCCTGGCCATCCTTGCCGGCCAGCACTTTGTAGACGTCTTTCGGCGCAACGCCGTCGGCCATCAGTGCGAATTCCAGGGTGTACTTGGCGCCTTTACGCAGGCCGCGCTTGCCCGGGAATTTCTTGGTGTCCCAGAAATCGACCCAGCTTGTCGGCGCGGAAGCCAGTTTGTCGGCGTTGTAGGCCAACACGGTCGACCACACGAAGAAACCCACGCCGCACGGCTGGATCGCGCCTTTGACGTAGTCTTCGGTTTTGCCGAACAGCTTCGGATCGAGTTGCTCGAACATGTCTTCGTCGCAACCACGGGACAGCTCTGGCGATTCAACTTCTACCAGGTCCCAGGACACGCTCTTGGTGTCGACCATGGCTTTGACCTTGGCCATCTCACCGTTGTATTCGCCGGCGACGATCTTGCCATTGCCGGCCGCTTCCCACGGTGCGTAGAAGGCTTTGACCTGCGCAGCCTTGTTCGCCCCGCCAAAGGACACCACGGTCAGGTCCGGGCCCGCCGCCATCGCGTGTGCCGCACCGATCATGCCCATGACCAAAGCGGTTAATTTCAGGGATCTCAACATTTATTGTTCTCTCCACGTGCAGGGTTGGTGTTGGTGTAGCCGGGGCGATCAATGCGCCTCTAGAAGTGGATCGAGCGCGCGAACGTGCTCAACCTGCCAGCCAAGCGGTACCACGTCGCCCACCGCCAGCTCGGGATCGAGCTCGGCAATCGGTTGTTTCACGAAGAAGTCGGTCTTGCCGCAGACTTCCAGGCGAACCCGGACGTGGTCGCCCAGATAGATGAATTCCGCCACCCTTCCTGAGAAGCGGTTGACGCAGGACTCGCTCGAACCATTGAGGCTCACGCGTTCCGGACGAATCGACAACGTGACCGGTTCGCCGGTCTTGCCGACGTTGACCGCCAGGGCTTCAACCTTTTCACCGCGCCCCAGTTCGACAATGCAGCGATCGCCGGTCTGGCTGTGCAAGCGGCCGTTGAGACGGTTGTTCTCGCCGATGAAGTTGGCGACGAAGGTGTTTTTCGGCTCTTCGTAGAGGGTGCGCGGCGGGGCGATCTGCTGGATTTCGCCCTGATGGAAAACTGCCACGCGGTCGGACATGGTCAGGGCTTCGCCCTGGTCATGGGTCACGTAGACCACGGTCACGCCGAGGCGCTGGTGCAGGTGTTTGATTTCCATCTGCATGTGTTCGCGCAGTTGTTTATCCAGTGCACCGAGGGGTTCGTCCATCAGCACCAGTTGCGGTTCGAACACCAATGCACGGGCCAGGGCCACACGTTGCTGCTGACCGCCGGACAGTTGCGCCGGGTAACGCTGGGCGAAGGCGTCGAGCTGGACCATGCTCAAGACTTTTTTGACTTTGTCGCTGACGTCGCTCTTGTTCAAGCCGCGCACGCTCAGCGGGAACGCCAGGTTCTCGGCCACGGTCATGTGCGGGAACAACGCGTAGTTCTGGAACACCATGCCGATGTCACGCTTGTGCGGCGGCACGTTGTTGATGGAACGCCCGGCCAGCAGGATTTCCCCGGCGGTCGGGGTTTCGAAACCGGCGAGCATCATCAGGCTGGTGGTCTTGCCGGAGCCGGACGGCCCGAGCAAGGTGAGGAATTCGCCTTTGCGAATATCCAGGTTGAGGTCTTTGACGATCAGGTTCTCGCCATCGTAGCTTTTCTGCACTCCACGAAAGCTGACCAGAATGTCATTGGCCCCTGCACTTGAATCGACCTGGCTCATACCCACACCTTTGTTGTTGATGACTGCTTGTGGTCTAAGCCTAGTGGACGCTGGGGGTCACGCAAATCGGGGCGCAGGAGAGAATCGCCTCAGCCGGATGGAAGGTTGAGTGTAGGGAATGCCCTACAAGGATGGCGCGTTTGGACAAACGCAGCGGTAAGTGGTCGGCTACACGCGGCAAGGACGGGCAAAAGCAGGATGGCGGGGTGTCGTAAATGGATAAGCCGCCGAAGTTCCCGTGGGAGCGGGCTTGCTCGCGAAAGCGGTGTGTCAGGCAATTGATGTCGACTGACACGGCCCCTTCGCGAGCAAGCCCGCTCCCACAATGGGACGGTGGTGGGGCTTAGAGAAGCTTGTGTTCCATCGCGTACTTCACCAGCTCCGCCAGGGAGGTGATGTTGAGTTTCTGCATCAGCCGCGCCTTGTGGGTGCTGATGGTTTTGCTGCTCAGGGCCAGTTGCTGGGCGATGTCGTTGACATTGGCGCCCTGGGCCAGCCGTTCGAACACCGAGAACTCGCGTTCCGAGAGCAATGAATGCAACGGCCGCGAATCGGTCAGGCCGACTTCGAAGACCATGCGGTCGGCCAGGTCCGGGTCGATGTAACGCCCGCCCGCCGCGACTTTGCGGATGGCGGTCAGCAGCAACGCCGGGTCGCTGTCCTTGGTCGCATAGCCGGCCGCGCCGACCTTCAAGGCCCGGGCCGCCATTTGCGCCTCGTCGTGCATCGACAGCACCAGGATCGCCGGCGGATTGTTCAAAGCACGAATCCGTGGAATCGCCTCCAGGCCATTGACCCCGGGCATGGAGATGTCCAGCAGCACCACTTCGCAGGGCACATGACGCAAGGTTTCGAGCAACTGCTCGCCATTGCTCGCCTCCCCCACCACCAGCAAGTCCTTGGCCAGGCCGATCAATTGCTTGATGCCTTCGCGGACGATGGTGTGGTCTTCGGCTACCAGTACACGGATCACAAGCTTCTCCAGATTCAAGATCTATCGCGAGCAAGCTCGCTCCCACAGTGATTGGGGTATGGCAGAGATCTGAGCACTGACCCAAATCCCCTGTGGGAGCGAGCTTGCTCGCGATGACGTCAGCCTAAACACCAAAAAACCATCAGGCTTCATTCACCGGCACCCGCACACTCAACGTCGTGCCTTCACCCGGCTCACTCTCAAGCGACAACTGCCCACCCATGATCAACACCCGCTCACGCATACCGACGACACCAAAGGATGTCGGCCTGCCAGTGGCGGCGACAAATCCTACGCCATCATCACTTACGGTCAGACACAACTCATCGCCTTCCAGCGTCAGTGTCAGTTCGACAGTATGCGCTTGGGCATGGCGCATGACATTGGTCAGCGCTTCCTGAAGGATGCGGAACAAGCCGATCGCCTTGGCATCACTGAGCACCGGCAGGTTCTCCGGCACTTGCACCAGGCATGGAATCTGCGTGCGCGCCTCGAAACGCCGGGCCTGCCATTCGATAGCCGAAGCAATGCCAGCATCGAGAATCGGTGGCCGCAGTGCCGTGGCCACATCCCGCACCAATTGAAACAACTGGGCGATCAGACGCTTCATGCTGTTCAAACGTTCGTTCAGACCCGGATCGAGCTGCGCGTAGGCCAATTCGCACATGGAGGTTTCCAGTTTCAACACAGTCAACATCTGTCCGAGTTCGTCGTGGACTTCCCGGGCAATGCGGGCCTTTTCCTCTTCCCGCACGCTTTCCAGGTGCGCCGACAACTCGCGCAATTGCTCCCGGGAACTGGCCAGTTCCAGCTCAATCCGTTTGCTTTCGCTGATGTCCCAGACGATCCCGTCCCAGACATACGCGCCATCCTCCAGTCGCCGGGTGATCGCCTTGATCTCGGCCCAGCGCTGTTCACCCGAACGCGTCAGAATCCGGCCCTGCCACGACCAGTCGCTGTCCGTGTCCAGCGCATGGTCCTGCGTCTGGTGATAACTGGCCTTGTCGTCCGGATGCACCAGGCTGCGCAGGCCTTTATCCCGATGGGCCAGGGTCGCTGGCGAATAACCGACCAGGCTTTCGCTGCCCTCACTGATGTAGGCAAAGTCGATCTGCCCGGTCACCGGCGCCCGCTCCAGGCGAAAGACCAATCCCGGCACGTTGGCGGCAATGCCTTGCAGCCGCGCCTCGCTTTCCTGCAACGCGGCCAGGGCACGGCGGCGTTCGGTGACGTCATTGAGGTACACCACCAGGTATTCGCCCTCGCGAAAGCGCAGGAAACTCAACGACACATCCGCTGGCAGGATGCTGCCGTCGGCGCGCACGCAATGGGTTTCGAAACTTTGCGGCCCCTCTTCGCTGGCCCGGGCGCGTTTCCACAGGTTCAGCCAACGGTCCATATGCAGGCCCGGTTCGAAGTCGATCAACGGGCGGTCGATGATCCCGCCGGACGGATAGCCAAGCATGGTTTCGGCGGCGCGGTTGGCGTAGCGCACGTGACTGTCCCAGTTGACCCACAGGATGCCGACGGTGCTCTGATCAATGGAAAACTGGGTCAGGCGCAGCGCTTCTTCACTCGCTTCGCGCAGGGCGATGTCTTCCCGCGCCGCCAGCAAGCGTTGCTCCAGGCTGTGTTGTTGGCGTCGCTGCCAGAACACGATGGCCATGCTGCTCAGCAACAACACCACCAGCAGCAGGCAAAGGTTCTGCCAGAACCCCGGCGACTCGGACAGTCGCGGGTATTTGGGCTGCAACCATTGGTTGTGCAGTTGTTCCAGGTCCTTGGCCGGGATCGCCCGCAGCGCACTTTCGACGATGCCGGCCAGTTCCGGCCAATCCCGGCGCGTGGCCACCCGCAGCAACTGCGGCAAACCGATATCGCCGACGACCACCAGCCCGGCGAATTCAGGCTCGGCGGACAAACGCCCCAATTGCGCCTCATCGACCACCGCGTAACCGGCCTGCTGACTCAACAGCAACTGCAAGGCCTGACGCTCGATCGGTACGCCTTGCAGGTTCAGGTGTGGAAAGTTGCTGCGCAGGTAATCGGCGGTGACGCTGGGCATGCGCACGGCGACGCGGGTCTGGCTGTCGAGTTTTTCCAGTTCCACCACGCCGGCGCCCTTCTGGTCACTGACCACCAGTTGCGGCACGCGCATGTACGGATCGGAGAATTGCCAAAGCCGCAGTCCGCCGGGGGTTTGGGTCAACCCCGGGGCGATATCGACTTCTCCCTCGCGCACCGCGGCTTCCAGTTGTTCAACGTCGGAAAAGTTGCGCCAGCTGAGCTCGACCTTGAGGGCCTTGGCCAGCCACTTCATCAACTCGACATTGACCCCGGACAAGCGTTGCAAGCGGCGATCGTATTGAGCGTATGGCGCCTGCAACACTACGCCGACGCGCAACTCGCCATGCTCGGCCAGCCATTGCTGCTGGGCCGTCGACAACTGAGCCACGTGCGACGCAGGCGCGGGTGCAGCCCAGCTCATCAAGGGAAACCACAAACAGCCGATAACCCATAGGCAGCGAAAACGCATCATTGAAATCTCACACACTGACAAATACTGACCAACCCATTAGGCTGCCGGAATAACTTCTGGCCTGGAATATCCGATGCCCCCTGTCTACCGCCTGGCACTGCCAGCATTGTGCCTGTCGCTGATCCTGCCTTGCGCCTTTTCCGTCGAGGCCGCCGACCCTGCACCTGCTCCTGCCGAAAAACCCGCAGACGCAAAACCGGTGGAGCGTCAGCCGTTGCTTGAGCGTAGTCAGGAAGAAGCGACAGCACTTGAGCGAAAAATCCCCGCCCAGGAACAGCAACAACTTCAGGCCGGGGGCGATACGTTTCTCGCTTTGTGGAAACCGGCCAACACCGCCGAGCCCAAGGGCGCGGTGATTATCATCCCCGGCGCCGGTGAAACCGTTGACTGGCCGCAAGCAATCAGCCCTTTGCGCAATAAATTGCCGGACGCCGAGTGGAGCAGCCTGAGTATCACCTTGCCGGACCTGCAAAGCGATGCCATTGCGCCACGCGTCGCCGAAGTCCCGCCGACGATCAAAGCCCCGGACACCGGCAGCAAAGACTCGACCACCGCGAAACCTATCGAGCAGGCGGCCAGTGGTGAAGCAGACGTCGCCGACAAAGCCATCGCTGAAACCACCGAAGAACAGTCCAAGGCTGACGCCGAGCGAATCTTCGCCCGCATCGACGCGGCCATCGACTTTGCCGGACAGCAAAGCGCCCGGCGCATCGTGGTGTTGGGGCATGGCACCGGGGCTTACTGGGCCGCGCGCTACCTGAGCGAGAAGCAGCCATCACAGGTGGAGAAATTCGTGATGGTTGCGGCACAGACGCCTGCGGCGGGCAAACCCGCACTGGCCGAACTGACGCCCACATTGAAGCTGCCGACCGCTGACCTCTTCTATATGGATAAACCGCTGGATCGCAACGCCGCACTGGAACGGTTGCAGGCGAGCAAACGCTTGAAGACTTCAGCGTTCAGCCAGGTATCGCTCAAGGCGTTGCCGGGGAATGCCAAGGCTGAGCAGGAGCAATTGTTTCGGCGGGTGCGTGGCTGGTTGAATCCGCAGCCTGTGGCGGAGTGATAGACCGAGGCGCCCTCATTCGCGAGCAAGCCCGCTCCCACACTGGACCTGGGTGTTCACACAATCTGTGACACACAGAAGATCCAATGTGGGAGCGGGCTTGCTCGCGAAAGGGCCGTCACGGACAACACAAATACTGGCTGCTAACGAAAATCCCGCCGCTCCTTGATCAACGTATAGGCGTTGTGCAACTCACGCGTCTTGTCCGTCGCCTCCCGCACCTGCAACGCCGTCGCCCCCGAACCGGCAATCTTGTCCGGATGATGACGGCTGAGCAGACGCCGATAGGCTCGCTTGATCTGCGCCGGCTCACTGGTGGCTGACACGCCCAATAGCCGCAAGGCATCCTGATAGGTCACCGCGCTGCTGACCTGCGGGCGTTTCTGCGGCTCATAGTCGTGGGCCAACGCCAACACTTGCTGTGGCGTCCAGCCCAACCATTTGCCCCATTGCGCCAGCAATTCACGCTCACTGGCGCCCGCGCGGCCGTCAGCCCAGACCATCCGCCAACAGGCGCGCAGCACGCCTTCGGCCGCATGGGGTTGAGCACTCAAGCGTCGCAGGTAGCCACGTAACCGGTCATGCCCGGACTTGCCACGATTGAACGCGGTAATGGCGCGACGTTGTGCCGATTCGGTCATTTCCAGTGAGCGCATTTCCTGACGCGCCTGCTGGATGTGCCCATCCACCACGCGCCCATCGCACTTGGCCATCCGGCCCAGCAACACGAACAACAGCTCATCGTTGCGCAACACCGGCCGACCACCGAGTTTTTCCCGTAAATGCCCCCAGCTCTGCAACTGCAAACGCCGGTCCAGCGCCTGCCCCAACAAAGCACCGAGCATGGCCCCCGGAATGCTGGCTATGGCAAAGCCCGCTCCGGCTCCGATCAGAGTCCCTGGCCACAACATGTCAGCGTCTCGCTTCTATCAGAGTTTCGGCTTCGGCCAGGCGTTCATAGGTGCCGACATCCACCCAGTGACCGTCCAGGCGTTCGCCCGACACTTGCCCCGCCGCCATGGCTTTGCGAAACAGCGGCGCCAATTTGAACGCACCGGCCGAGCAACCCTCGAACAGGTTCGGGTGCAGCACGGCGATGCCGCTGTAGGTCAGGGTCTTGGCGTCCGGTTGGCCATCGCGCACCTGGCCGTCGACCAGCACGAAATCCCCGGCCGGGTGATGGGCCGGGTTATCCACCAGCACCAGGTGAACCAGGCCGGCAATCGGCTGGCGCAGGGTGTTGAAGTCGTAATCGGTCCAGATATCACCGTTAACCACCACAAACGCCTCGTCACCCAGCAACGGCAAGGCGCGGAAGATCCCGCCGCCGGTTTCCAGTGGTTCGCCTTCCGGCGAATACTGAATGCTGACGCCGTAACGCGAGCCATCGCCCAGATAGTCTTCGATTTGCTGACCGAGCCAGGCGTGGTTGATCACGATCTCGGTAAACCCGGCCGCCGCCAGGGCGCGCAGGTGATACTCGATCAACGGCACGCCGCCGACACGCACCAACGGTTTTGGCGTGGTCAGGGTCAGCGGACGCATGCGTTCGCCTTTGCCCGCCGCCAGAATCATTGCCTTCATGCGTTAGCTCCAGCACGCAGACTGGCCAGCAACACATCCAGCTCCGCCAACTCGGGCCGACGGGCAATCACCGCGTCTATATAAGCAAAGAAGCGCGGCACGTCGGCGAGGTAGCGTGGCTTGCCGTCGCGGTGACAGATGCGCGCGAAGATGCCGATCACTTTCAAGTGACGCTGCACGCCCATCAGGTCGCTGGCGCGGTGGAACTCGTCGAAGTCAGGCTGAACCGGGATGCCCAGCGCGCCGGCCTGTTGCCAGTAATCCTGCAGCCAGGCGTACACGCGCTCTTCGGGCCAGCTGAGGAACGCGTCCTTGAACAGACAGGTCACGTCGTAGGTCACCGGGCCATAGACCGCGTCCTGGAAATCCAGCACGCCGGGATTCGGCTCGCTGAGCATCAGGTTGCGCGGCATGTAGTCGCGGTGCACCAGTACTTTTGGCTGGGCCAGGGCGCTGTCGATCAACAGATCGCTGACGTGCTGCCAGAGCGTTTGCTGCGCGGCGTCAAACTCGATGCCCAGCTCATGCTTGACGTACCACTCAGGGAACAGTTCCAGCTCGCGACGCAACAGTGCCACGTCATAACTTGGCAGCGGCGCCACCATCGGCAATTGCTGAAAAGCCAACAACGCCTGTAGGGCATCCTTGAACAAATCGTCGGCATTTTCGCTGTCGATCACGTCCAGATAAGTCTTGTTGCCCAAGTCATTGAGCAAAAGAAAACCGCGTTCGAGGTCTTCGGCATAAATTTTCGGAACATTTATTCCGGATTTGGCCAACAAAAAAGCGATATCCACGAAGGGTTTGCAGTTTTCCTGGGGCGGTGGAGCGTCCATCACGATGAAACTTTTGCCCTCGCCTTCCCAGCGAAAATAGCGCCGGAAACTCGCGTCACTACTGGCCGCGGTCAACGTGGCCGGGGGTACGACGCCCCAGCCTTGCTCGGCAAAGAGGGTCGCCAACTGTTCATCGAGCCAAACTTTCAGGTGTTGCAAGCGTACATCTTGGTCAGGCATTACAAGGGTCTCCGACGGCGCTAGCCGTCAAGCGGGTCATGCTTTATTATCCAGCATCTTTTTCAGACCATCGAGAGGCGTGCGGCCCACACCGCGGGCAGATGGCACGCAGGAAGCCCGGACTAATAAGATGGCATTGAAATCCCCCGCGTTTCGTAAAAAATTTCCGTTGTTGGTTACCGGCAGTCTGCTGGCCCTGCAACCCCTAGCCACTTCCTACGTGGTCGCCGCGGAACAGTATGACTGCTCAGTCTCTGCTTCGGGTGCCTGGGACTGTGCGCCCAAGTCGCCGGCCGCTGCATTGCCGCCGCGGCCCGTCCATGACGGCAGCGCAGCAGTCACCGCGAACGGCGAAGCTCCGGCCCAAACCGGCTCCAGCGAAGACACCGGCGCCAAGCCTGTGCTGGTCACTGAGTCCAAGGGCCGTGGCCTGAAGTCCCGTAGCGCAGACTACAGTCACCTCGACTGGGTTCCGCGCGAGAACCTCACTGCTGCGCAGTTGGCCGAAACCGGTCCTTACTGCTCTGGTTCCTATATCGAACCAATTCGTCCTGGCATGAATGACAAGACGAATAAAAGTGACGCGCCGACCTTTATTGGCGCCAAGGCTTCCCGCTATAACACCGAAGATCAGATCGGCACGCTGGCCGGTGACGTCGTCATGCGTCAGGGCAGCATGCAGGTCGAAGCCGACGAAGCCAGCCTGTACCAGGCCGAGAGCCGTGGCGAACTGAACGGCAACGTCCGCGTTCGCGACAATGGCGCACTGATCGTGGGCGACCACGCCGAGGTGCAGCTCGACACCGGTGAAGCCAAGGTCGACAACGCCGAATACGTGATGCACAAATCCCGTATCCGCGGTAACGCGCTGTACGCCAAACGTGCCGAAAACGCGATCATCCGTCTCAAGGATGGTACGTACACCACGTGCGAACCGAACAGCAACGCCTGGCAGCTCAAGGGCAACAACATCACCTTGAACCCGGCCACCGGTTTCGGTACCGCGACCAACGTGACACTACGGGTCAAGGACATTCCGGTCCTGTACACACCGTACATCTACTTCCCGATCGATGACCGTCGCCAATCCGGTTTCCTGCCGCCGACCATCGGTACCGGCAGCGATACCGGCTTCTTGCTGGTCACGCCGTATTACTTCAACCTGGCACCGAACTACGATGCCACGTTGTACCCGCGCTACATGAGCAAGCGTGGCTTGTTGATGGAAGGCGAGTTCCGTTACCTGACCAAGTCCAGCGAAGGTCAGTTTGGCGCCGCGTACCTCAACGACGAGGACGATGACCGTAGCAAACAGACTGATTCCGAAAAAACCCGCTACATGTACAACTGGCAGCACAAGGGTGGCCTCGATTCGCGAGTATTCACGCAGGTCGACTACACCAAGATCAGCGATCCGTTTTACTTTCAGGATCTGCAGACTGACCAGATTGGCGTGAAAAGCGCGGACTATGTGAATCAGCAGGGTTCTGTCAGCTACCGTGGCGACAGCTATACAGCTCGAATCAACGCTCAGGCTTATCAACTGGCGACCATTTCGAACATTACGCCGTATGATCGCTTGCCACAGATCACCTTTGATGGTGCGCTGCCCTATCATCCGGAAGGCTTGAATTTCTCTTACAACACCGAAATTGTTCGGTTTGACAGGGATTTGAGAGATGGCAACGTCTTTGACAAGGATGGCGGCCCGTTTGATTCTATTACCGGCGCCCCTGTCGGCACGCCTCGCCTTGATGAAAACATTCAAGGCCTGGCCCGCGCCAATGGCAATCGCCTGAATCTGGCACCTGCCGTCAGCCTTCCATTGAACTGGACGTATGGCTTCCTGAAGCCAACGCTCAAATACCAGTACACGCAGTACGATCTGGACCTGGATGGCACTGGCAAAGAGCAGATCGCCCTTCAAGGCCCGGAAGGCGACCGTCTCAACGGCACCTTCAGCAGCAACCAGAGCCGTGGCGTACCAATCGCCAGCATCGACAGCGGCCTGTACTTCGATCGCAACACCAACTGGTTTGGCACCAACTACCGCCAGACCCTGGAACCGCGCCTGTACTATCTCTATGTACCTGAGAAAGACCAGTCCGATATCCCGGTGTTCGACACCAGTGAATACACCTTCAACTACGCGTCGCTGTTCCGTGACAACCGTTTCTCCGGCAACGACCGTGTCGGTGACGAGAACAAACTGTCCCTGGGCGTGACCAACCGTTGGATCGAAGACAATGGTTTCGAGCGTCAACGCATCAGCGTCGGCCAGGCCCTGTACTTCAAGAATCGTGAAGTCCAGTTGCCAGGTATCGACGTCAAGGATCGCGATGACGCCCGGTCCAAGGTTTCGCCGTACGCGCTGGAGTACGAATATCGCTGGAACCGCGATTGGCGCACCACGGCCGACTACAACTGGGATCCGGACAGCCACAGCCCGCGTTCGGGCAGCGCGATGTTCCACTACCAGCCTGAAGACAACCCGAACAAGGTTATCAACGCCGGTTATCGCTATCGCAATGACCAGGTCCGCTTCGACCAGACCACTGGTAAGTGGACTGTGGGCGGCGGCGACTATGGCACCCCGGGTACTCCTGGCTACGTGAAGGACTACTACAAGATCCAACAGCACGACTTCTCGGTGATCTGGCCGATCGTGCCGCAATGGAACGCCATCAGCCGCTGGCAGTATGACTACAACCGCAACCGTACCCTGGAAGCCTTCGGTGGTTTCGAGTACGACAACTGCTGCTGGAAACTGCGCCTGATCAACCGTTACTGGGTTTCCTATGACGAGTTCAGTCAAGAAGCCCCGCAAAACGAAAAAGGCGACCATGGCGTCTTCCTCCAAATTGTTCTGAAGGGACTCGGCGGCCTCACTGGCGCCAAGGTAGAGAGCTTCCTCGACAAAGGCATTCAAGGTTATCGTGAACGTGAAGACCAAGCTTTCTGATTGTCTGCGCCCGCTAGTGCTGGGCGCGCTGTTCCTGGGTACCGCGGCTAACGCCGCGGTACAGTCCATCGATAAAGTGGTGGCCATCGTCGACAACGACGTGGTCATGCAGAGCCAACTGGACCAACGGGTTCACGAAGTTCAGCAAACCATCGCCAAACGTGGTGCCTCGGTACCACCGACCAGCGTGCTGGACCAGCAGGTACTGGAGCGTCTGATCGTCGAAAACCTGCAATTGCAGATCGGCGAACGCTCCGGCATCCGCATTACCGATGAAGAGCTGAACCAGGCCGTCGGCACCATTGCCCAGCGCAATAACATGTCGATCGATCAGTTCCGCGCTGCACTGGCCCACGACGGGTTGTCTTACGACGACGCCCGTGACCAGATTCGCCGCGAGATGATCATCAGCCGTGTGCGTCAACGTCGCGTGGCCGAACGCATTCAGGTGTCCGAGCAGGAAGTGAAGAACTTCCTCGCTTCCGACCTGGGCAAAATGCAGCTATCCGAAGAGTTTCGTCTGGCCAACATCCTGATTCCTACGCCGGAAAGCGCTAACTCCGAAGCGATTCAGGCTGCGGCCAAACAAGCAGACGCGGTGTATCAGCAACTCAAGCAAGGCGCTGACTTCGGTCAGTTGGCAATCGCCAAATCCGCCAGCGAAACCGCACTGGAAGGCGGCGACATGGGCTTCCGTAAAGCCGCCCAATTGCCACCTCCGTTCGATCGTATGCTGAGCACCATGGCGGTGGGCGACATCACTCAGCCAATGCGCACTCCGGGCGGCTTCATCATTTTGAAGATCCTCGAGAAACGTGGCGGCCAGACGCAGATGCGTGACGAAGTGCATGTGCGTCACATCCTGGTCAAACCAAGTCCGATTCGCGACGAAGAAAAAACCAAGGCCCTGGCTCAATCGCTCTACACCCGTATCGAAGCGGGCGAAGACTTTGGCGAACTGGCGAAAAACTTCTCGGAAGATCCGGGTTCCGCCCTCAACGGTGGCGACCTGAACTGGATCGACCCGAACGCTCTGGTGCCCGAATTCCGCGAAGTGATGGCCGAGACCCCACAAGGTCAGCTGTCCAAGCCGTTCAAGACCCAATATGGCTGGCACGTTCTGGAAGTCCTTGGCCGTCGCGCCACTGACAGCACCACCCAGGCCCGTGAGCAGCAAGCGATGACCGTACTGCGTAACCGCAAATACGACGAAGAGCTGCAAACCTGGCTGCGTCAGATCCGTGACGAAGCGTACGTAGAGATCAAACTCCCTGGTGCAGACCAGGCAGCGCAGTGAAACCCAAGCGTTTCGCGCTGACACCCGGTGAACCGGCCGGCATAGGTCCTGACCTGTGCCTGCTGCTTGCCTCGCAAGCCCAGCCACATCCCCTGATTGCCATTACCAGCCGCGACCTGCTCATCGAGCGGGCCGCGCAACTGGGCGTGGTCGTCGACCTGCTGCCGGTCACCCCGGGCAATTGGCCGGATGCTCCAGCTCCGGCCAATAGCTTGTATGTGTGGGATACCCCGCTCAACGCCAAGGTCACCGCCGGGCAACTGGACAAGGCCAATGCGGCGTTCGTCCTGGAAACCCTGACCCGCGCTGGCCAAGGCTGTATGGATGGAGATTTCGCCGGAATGATCACCGCGCCGGTGCACAAGGGCGTGATCAATGAATCCGGGATCGCCTTTTCCGGGCACACGGAATTCCTCGCCGACCTGACCCATACCGCGCAAGTGGTGATGATGCTCGCCACCCGCGGATTGCGCGTGGCGCTGGTCACCACTCACCTGCCCCTTCGCGAGATTGCCGATGCAATTACGCCGGAGCGGCTGGAACGGGTGACGCGGATTCTGCACACCGACCTGCAAGAAAAATTCGGCATTGCCCAGCCACGCATCCTGGTCTGTGGGCTCAACCCCCACGCCGGTGAAGGCGGACACCTGGGCCATGAAGAAATCGACATCATCGAACCCACCTTAGAGCGTCTGCGTGATGAAGGTATGGACCTTCGGGGCCCCCTGCCCGCCGACACTCTGTTTACCCCCAAATATCTGGAGCACTGCGACGCGGTGCTGGCGATGTACCACGACCAGGGCCTGCCAGTGCTGAAGTACAAAGGCTTCGGTGCGGCAGTCAACGTGACCCTCGGCTTGCCGATCATTCGCACATCGGTGGACCACGGCACAGCCCTGGACCTGGCCGGTAGCGGAAAAATCGACACCGGCAGCCTGCAAGTCGCCCTGGAAACCGCCTACCAGATGGCCGAGACCCGTTTATGACCGAGCATTACCAACACAAGGCGCGCAAACGCTTTGGCCAGAACTTCCTGCACGATGCCGGCGTTATCGACCGCATCCTGCGCGCCATCCGCGCCAAACCAGAAGATCGCCTGCTGGAAATCGGCCCGGGCCAGGGCGCACTGACCCAAGGTCTGCTAAACAGCGGCGCGCAATTGGACGTGGTGGAGCTGGACAAGGATCTGATCCCGATCCTCAACCAGCAATTCGCCGACAAGAGCAACTTCAACCTGCACCAGGGCGACGCGCTGAAGTTCGACTTCAACAGCCTGAACGCCGCGCCGAACAGCCTGCGTGTGGTCGGCAACCTGCCATACAACATCTCCACGCCGCTGATTTTCCACCTGCTGAACAACGCCGGCATCATTCGCGACATGCACTTCATGCTGCAAAAGGAAGTGGTCGAGCGTCTGGCGGCGGGTCCTGGCGGTGGTGACTGGGGTCGCCTGTCGATCATGGTTCAGTACCATTGCCGGGTCGAGCATCTGTTCAATGTGGGTCCGGGGGCGTTCAATCCGCCGCCGAAAGTCGACTCGGCCATCGTCCGCCTCGTGCCCCACGACGTACTGCCGCACCCGGCCAAGGATCACAAGCTGCTGGAGCGCGTCGTGCGCGAAGCCTTCAACCAGCGCCGCAAGACCCTGCGCAATACCCTCAAATTGCTGCTGAGCAATGACGAGATCGAAGCCGCCGGCGTCGATGGCAGCCTGCGTCCCGAGCAGCTCGACCTGGCCGCCTTCGTGCGCCTGGCCGACAAGCTCAGCGAGCAAGTCCTGCAGGCGCCCGCCGCCGACTGACAGCCGATGAGCGTTATCGGGTAGGACGCCAGACGCGATGTCTGGTTTACTACCCGATACTTGGCCTAGACTGAATCCCATCAGCTACGCCCCGCGTCCCGCTTCGTTTTTAAGGCCTCTTGCATGTCCGATCCCCGTTATCAGGTCGACGTCAGCGTCGTCACTCGCTATCTGGCAGAACAATCGCAACCCGAGCACAACCGCTTTGCCTTCGCCTACACCATCACTGTGCACAACAATGGCGAGCTACCGGCCAAATTGTTGTCGCGGCACTGGGTGATCACCGACGGTGACGGGCATGTGGAAGAGGTTCGCGGTGCCGGCGTCGTGGGTTTGCAGCCGCTGATCCAGGCCGGTGAAATCCACACCTACAGCAGCGGCACGGTGATGACCACTCGGGTCGGCACCATGCAAGGCAGCTACGAAATGATCGCCGACGACGGCAAGCATTTCGATGCCGTAATCGCGCCATTCCGCCTGGCGGTGCCCGGAGCCCTGCACTGATGGCGACGTATGCCGTCGGCGACCTGCAAGGCTGCCTTGAGCCACTGCAATGCCTGCTCAAGCAAGTAGCCTTCGACCCTGCCCAGGACAAACTCTGGGTCGTGGGCGATCTGGTCAACCGCGGGCCGCAGTCGCTGGAAACCCTGCGCTTCCTCTATAGCCTCCGCGAATCGTTGGTGTGCGTGCTCGGCAACCACGATCTGCACTTGCTGGCGGCCGGGCATAACATCGAACGCCTGAAGAAAAACGACACCCTGCGCGAGATCCTCGAAGCGCCTGATCGTGCGGAACTGCTGGAGTGGCTGCGCCAGCAAAAACTCATGCACTACGACGAACAGCGCGATATCGCCCTGGTACATGCCGGCATCCCACCACAGTGGTCGCTGCGCAAAGCCTTGAAGTGCGCCGGCGAAGTCGAAGCCGCCCTGCGTGACGACAACCTGTTCCCGCCCTATCTGGATGGCATGTACGGCAACGAGCCGACCAAGTGGAACAGTGACCTCACCGGCGTGGATCGCCTGCGGGTGATCACCAACTATTTCACCCGCATGCGCTTCTGCACCAGCGACGGCAAGCTCGACTTAAAGGGCAAGGAAGGCGTCGACACCGCGCCACCGGGTTACGCGCCGTGGTTCAAGTACAAGGAGCGCAAGACCAAAGGCCTGAAGATCGTCTTTGGCCATTGGGCAGCCCTTGAAGGCAAATGCGACGAGCCGGGCATCTTCGCCCTCGACACCGGTTGCGTCTGGGGTGGTGCGATGACCCTGATGAACGTCGACACCCTTGAGCGCCTGAGCTGCAAATGCGATGAGCACGGCCGCGCCGCACCGTCAGTCGCCCCACTTATTCCCGAACAAACGTCAGCCAGCGCCCAGCGCTAGACTGCGCTTTCAGCCGAGCCAACAGGAGCCCGCCATGAGCGAATTCAAACGTATCCCCCCAGAACAGGCCCAGGCCCTGCGCGAACAAGGCGCAGTGGTGGTCGATGTTCGCGATCCGCAAACCTACGCCGCGCTGCACATCGCCGGCTCGAAGCATCTGGACAACGTTTCCATCTCGGATTTCATCCGCGCCGCCGACCTTGATGCACCGACGGTGGTGGTCTGCTATCACGGCAATTCCAGCCAGAGCGCGGCGGCGTACCTGATCAGTCAGGGCTTCTCCGACGTCTACAGCATGGACGGCGGTTTTGAGCTGTGGCGCACGACGTATCCCGCGGAAACGGCGCAAGGCACTTCCGAATAATTTTTTTGTAACGTGCAAGCCCCGGCCCCCGTGGGCTCGCGCGGTGGCAGACGAACGGTCTGCCACAACTAATTACGTATCTCGCCTTTACCTCCCGAATAAGCAACTATCCTTAAGCGCAGGCCATCCAAAACAGGGGAGAGCCGGTACACCGGCGCGCGGGTCATCGGGAGTAGCTTTCGGGGGAGTCAGCTCCGAAAGAGTTCTGGGGGGTAAACAGCAACTGCCTGTTCGGTTGCTGCCAGCATCGACTGAGTGATCCGGCGTCGGCTCCACGTATCGAGCGAGGTGACGTCATGAGTATCTTTAGCCACTTCCAACAACGCTTCGAGTCCACACGCCAGGAAGAACTCTCGCTGCAAGAGTACCTGGAGCTGTGTAAAAAGGACCGCAGCGCCTATGTTTCCGCCGCCGAGCGTCTGCTGCTGGCCATCGGAGAACCGGAGCTGCTCGACACCTCGGCCAACTCGAGACTGTCGCGAATCTTTTCCAACAAGGTGATCCGCCGCTATCCGGCCTTTGAAGACTTCCACGGGATGGAAGAATGCATCGACCAGATCGTGTCGTATTTCCGCCATGCAGCCCAGGGTCTGGAAGAGAAGAAACAAATTCTCTACCTACTCGGTCCCGTCGGCGGCGGTAAATCGTCCCTGGCCGAAAAGCTGAAACAGCTGATCGAGAAAGTGCCCTTCTACGCGATCAAGGGCTCCCCGGTTTTCGAATCGCCCCTGGGTCTGTTCAACGCCACTGAAGATGGCGCGATCCTCGAGGAAGACTTCGGCATTCCCCGGCGCTACGTCAACACCATCATGTCGCCCTGGGCGACCAAACGCCTGGCCGAATTCGGCGGCGACATCAGCCAGTTCCGGGTGGTGAAACTTTATCCGTCGATCCTCAACCAGATCGCCGTGGCCAAGACCGAACCTGGGGATGAGAACAACCAGGACATCTCGGCGCTGGTGGGCAAGGTCGATATCCGCAAACTGGAAGAATTCCCGCAAAACGACGCCGACGCCTACAGCTACTCGGGCGCACTGTGCCGGGCCAACCAGGGCCTGATGGAATTCGTCGAAATGTTCAAGGCACCGATCAAGGTGCTGCACCCATTGCTGACCGCCACCCAGGAAGGCAACTACAACAGTACCGAAGGTCTGGGCGCGATTCCGTTCACCGGGATTCTGCTGGCTCACTCCAACGAATCGGAGTGGCACACCTTCCGCAACAACAAGAACAACGAAGCGTTCATCGACCGGATCTACATCGTCAAAGTGCCGTACTGCCTGCGGGTCAGCGACGAAGTGAAGATCTACGACAAGCTGCTGTTCAACAGTTCGCTGGCCAAGGCCCATTGCGCGCCCGACACCCTGAAAATGCTCGCTCAGTTCACCGTGCTCTCGCGCCTTAAAGAGCCGGAAAACTCGAACATCTACTCCAAGATGCGCGTGTATGACGGCGAGAACCTCAAGGACACCGACCCGAAAGCCAAATCGATCCAGGAATACCGCGACAACGCCGGCGTGGATGAAGGCATGAACGGTCTGTCGACCCGGTTCGCGTTCAAGATTCTGTCGAAGGTCTTCAACTTCGATCCGCACGAAATCGCCGCCAACCCGGTGCATTTGCTCTACGTGCTGGAACAACAGATCGAACAGGAACAATTCCAGGCCGAAACCCGCGAGCGCTACCTGCGTTTCCTCAAGGAATACCTGGCGCCGCGTTATATCGAATTCATCGGCAAGGAGATTCAGACCGCTTATCTCGAGTCTTACAGCGAGTATGGCCAGAACATCTTCGATCGCTACGTGCTGTACGCCGACTTCTGGATCCAGGACCAGGAATACCGCGACCCGGAAACCGGCGAGATCCTCAACCGCGTGGCGCTGAACGAAGAACTGGAAAAAATCGAAAAACCGGCCGGCATCAGCAATCCGAAGGATTTCCGCAACGAAATCGTCAACTTCGTCCTGCGTGCCCGGGCCAACAACAACGGCAAGAACCCGACCTGGCTCAGCTACGAAAAACTGCGGGTGGTCATCGAGAAGAAAATGTTCTCCAACACCGAGGACCTGCTGCCGGTCATCAGCTTCAATGCCAAGGCCAGCAAAGAGGACCAGCAGAAGCACAACGACTTCGTCACAAGGATGGTCGAGCGCGGCTACACCGACAAACAGGTACGGCTTCTTTCCGAATGGTACCTACGGGTCCGGAAATCGCAGTGACGCAGCGGCAAGCTCCAAGCTGCAAGCGACAAGAACCAAGCGCGTAAGCCCTGATATCCGGGCAACTGCTTCTACTTGCAGCTTGCAGCTCACAACTTGAAGCTGCCCGGAGGGCCCTATGAGCTATGTGATCGACCGACGTCTCAATGGCAAGAACAAGAGCACGGTGAACCGCCAGCGGTTCCTGCGGCGTTACCGTGATCACATCAAAAAGGCCGTCGAAGAGGCGGTCAGCCGGCGTTCCATTACCGATATGGAACATGGCGAACAGATCAGCATTCCCGGCCGCGACATCGACGAGCCGGTGCTTCACCACGGTCGTGGCGGCAAGCAGACCGTCGTGCATCCCGGCAACAAGGAATTCACCAGCGGCGAGCACATTGCCCGGCCACCCGGAGGGGGCGGCGGCAGAGGTCCCGGCAAGGCCGGCAACTCTGGCGAAGGGATGGATGAGTTCGTCTTCCAGATCACCCAGGAGGAATTCCTCGAATTCATGTTCGAGGACTTAGAACTGCCGAACCTGGTTAAACGCAACCTGACCGGCACTGATACCTTCAAAACCGTTCGCGCAGGCATCAGTAACGAGGGCAACCCGTCGCGGATCAACATCATCCGTACCCTGCGTTCGGCCCATGCCCGCCGCATCGCTTTGTCAGGCAGCAGCCGGAAACGGTTGCGTGACGCCAAAGAGGAACTGGCTCGACTTAAACGGGAAGAACCGGACAACTTCGGCGATATCCAGGATATCGAAGCAGAAATCGAGAAACTCAGCGCGCGGATTCACCGGGTGCCATTCCTCGATACCTTCGACCTCAAATACAACTTGCTCATCAAGCAGCCTAACCCCAGCTCCAAAGCGGTGATGTTCTGCCTGATGGACGTCTCCGGCTCGATGACCCAGGCGACCAAGGACATCGCCAAGCGCTTTTTCATCCTGCTGTACCTGTTTCTCAAGCGTAACTACGACAAGATCGACGTCGTGTTCATTCGCCATCACACCAGCGCCCGGGAAGTGGACGAAGAAGAGTTCTTCTATTCGCGGGAAACCGGCGGCACCATCGTTTCCAGCGCGTTGAAACTGATGCAGGAGATCATGGCCGAGCGTTACCCAAGCAACGAGTGGAACATCTATGCCGCCCAGGCCTCCGACGGCGACAACTGGAACGACGACTCGCCGATCTGCCGCGACATTCTGATCAACCAGATCATGCCGTTTGTGCAGTACTACACTTACGTTGAAATCACCCCACGCGAACACCAGGCCCTGTGGTTCGAATACGAACGCATCGCCGAAGCCTTTTCTGACACTTTTGCCCAGCAGCAACTGGTCTCGGCCGGGGATATCTACCCGGTCTTCCGTGAACTCTTCCAGCGCAGGTTAGTGACATGACCGCCAAAGAGCAGAAGCGCCAACCCATTTCCACCGGCTCCGAATGGACATTCGAGCTGATCCAGGCCTATGACAAGGAAATCAGTCGCCTGGCGGCCCGTTATGCCCTGGATACGTACCCCAACCAGATCGAAGTGATCACCGCCGAGCAGATGATGGACGCCTACGCCTCCGTCGGCATGCCCCTGGGTTATCACCATTGGTCCTACGGCAAGCACTTCCTCAGCACCGAAAAATCCTACACCCGCGGCCAGATGGGCCTGGCCTACGAGATCGTCATCAACTCGGACCCGTGCATCGCCTACCTGATGGAAGAAAACACCATCTGCATGCAGGCGCTGGTTGTGGCTCATGCCTGCTATGGGCACAACAGTTTCTTCAAGGGCAATTACCTGTTCCGCACCTGGACCGACGCCAGTTCAATCATCGATTACCTGGTGTTCGCCAAACAGTACATCATGCAATGCGAGGAGCGCCACGGCATCGACGCGGTGGAAGACCTGCTCGACTCCTGCCACGCCCTAATGAATTACGGCGTTGACCGTTACAAACGTCCGTATCCGATTTCCGCTGAAGAAGAACGTCGTCGGCAGAAGGATCGTGAAGAGCATCTGCAGAAACAGATCAACGATTTGTGGCGCACCATTCCAAAAGGCGCGGACAAGTACAGCGACAAGGACAACGCTCGCTTCCCCGCCGAACCGCAGGAAAACATCCTGTACTTCATCGAAAAACACGCGCCGCTGCTGGAACCGTGGCAACGGGAAATCGTGCGGATCGTGCGCAAGATCGCCCAGTATTTCTATCCGCAACGCCAGACCCAGGTGATGAACGAGGGCTGGGCCACGTTCTGGCACTACACGCTGATGAACGACCTGTACGACGAAGGCCTGGTCACCGACGGTTTCATGATGGAGTTCCTGACGTCCCACACCAGCGTGGTCATGCAACCGGGCTTCGACAGCCCCTACTACAGCGGCATCAACCCCTACGCCCTGGGTTTTGCCATGTACCGGGACATCCGGCGCATGTGCGAACACCCGACCGAAGAGGATTACCGCTGGTTCCCGGAAATCGCCGGCACCGACTGGCTGTCGAGCATCAAGTTCGCCATGAGCAGCTTCAAGGATGAAAGTTTCATCCTGCAGTACCTGTCGCCCCAAGTGATCCGCGACTTGAAGCTGTTCAGCATTCTCGATGACGACCAGAAGGACGACCTGCTGGTCCCGGCCATTCACGATGAGCCCGGCTACCGGACCATCCGTGAAACTCTGGCCGCCCAGTACAACCTGGGCAATCGCGAACCCAACGTGCAGATCTACAGCATTGATCGGCGCGGCGACCGCTCACTGACCTTGCGTCACCAGCAGCACGACCGCAAACCCCTGGGCGAATCCACCGAGGAAGTGCTCAAACACCTGCATCGGCTGTGGGGCTTCGACATTCACCTGGAAACCCTGCAAGGCGACCAAGTGATGAAAGTCCATCACGTGCCACCCAGAAGCGAACATGCCGAGGGGGATTACGGTCGGCTCGACCTGGCTGTCATTCACCTTTGATTCTGTTTCTGCCTCCGGAAGTTCGACGCAACGGTTATTCTGTCGAGCTAACGGAGGTTTTTTATGCAGATTTATAAAGTTGGCGGCGCCGTACGCGATCGCCTGCTGGGCAAGCCTGTCACCGATATCGACTGGGTCGTGGTAGGCGCCACCACCGAAGAAATGCTCGCCAAGGGCTTTCGCCCGGTGGGCTCGGACTTTCCAGTGTTTCTTCACCCAAAAACCGGTGAGGAATACGCCCTCGCCCGGACCGAACGCAAAAGCGGACGTGGTTACGGCGGCTTCACGTTCCACGCCAGCCCCGAAGTCACCCTCGAAGAAGACCTGATTCGTCGCGACCTGACCATCAATGCAATGGCCGAGGACGATCAACAGAATTTGACCGACCCTTACCACGGGCAGCGCGATCTTGAAGCGCGCCTGCTTCGCCACGTTTCCCCCGCGTTCGCCGAAGATCCACTCCGGGTTCTGCGTGTTGCCCGCTTCGCTGCTCGCTATGCCGGGCTGGGTTTCACTGTCGCACCTGAGACGCTGAAGTTGATGCGTCAACTTAGCGATTCCGGCGAATTGGAGGCGTTGACGGCCGAACGTAGCTGGAAAGAAATCTCCCGCGCCCTGATGGAAGATCAGCCACAGGTATTCATCGAGGTACTGCGCGCCTGCGGTGCCCTCCAGGTGTTGATGCCGGAAGTTGACGCGCTGTTCGGCGTGCCGCAACCCGAGGCCCATCACCCGGAAATCGATACTGGCGTACACACCTTGAGCGTACTGGAACAAGCAGCGCTGCACACACAACCGCTGACCGTTCGCTGGGCGTGCCTGCTGCATGACTTGGGCAAAGGCCTGACCCCGAAAGAGGATTGGCCGCGGCACATCGCCCATGAGCACACGGGCCTGAAGCTGATCAAAGCGGTCAATGAGCGATTCAAGGCGCCGAAAGACTGTCAGGAACTGGCGTTGCTGGTGGGCCAATATCACACCCACGGGCATCGAGCCCTGGAGCTGAAGCCGTCGACATTGCTGGAGTTGCTGCAGAGTTTCGACGTGTACCGTCGGCCGCAGCGGTTTGAGGAATTTATTGCGGCGTGTGAGATGGATGCTCGCGGACGTAAAGGCCTGGAACAGCGAAGTTATCCACAAGCGGATTATTTGCGCGGGGCGGCTTCAGCGGCGCGAAGTGTTGCTGTGCAGCCGTTGCTGGAGAAGGGGTTCAAGGGGCCTGAGCTGGGTGAGGCGATCAAGCGTGAGCGGCTAAAGGCGTTGAAGGCCTACAAAGAGGCGGCGTCTGCCTGAGAAGCTTCGCGAGCAAGCCCGCACCCACATTGGATCTCTGGCGTTCGCACAATCCAATGTGGGAGCGGGCTTGCTCGCGAAGGCGCCATCCGCCTCACAACAAATCTGAAGGCGTCAACTGTTCCCCACGCCACTCGAACCCTACCGGCGCCAACACCTGATCAATCTGCGCCTCGCTCCACAAGGTCGCGAAGCTTTTGCCTACGCCCGGATGCACTCTTTCCGGCGCAATCAGCGACAACGGCCACAGCACAAAGGCATTTTTCAGGATCTCTGCCCGAGGCAGGATCAAACCGTCGAAGTTGCCCACCAGATCGCCGAACAACAACACATCGATATCCAGGGGCAGGCCCTTGCGCTCCGGCGCATAACGGCCGTTGTCCGCCTCGATGAATTTCAGTCGGCGATCCAGTTCCATCAGCGGCAGGTCAGTGAAGGCCGACACCACGAAATTGAAGAACGGGCCACTCTTGATCCCCACCGGCTGGCTTTCGAACACCGCCGAGCAGCGGATATCCACCAGAAAATCCGCGAGGGCGTCCAGGCCAGCCTGCAAATGGGCTTCGCGCTCGATATTGCTACCGAGCCCGAGGTACACCTGAGTCAGCGACATCCGCGCTCGATCTCCACGCCCACGCCACCCGTAGCGGCAGGAACCGCACCTGGCTTGGTCAGCTTGAGGCGCATCCAGGTGATCTTGAATTCGCTCATCAAGACTTCAACCAAACGCTCGGCAAAGGTCTCGACCAGTTGGAACTGTGCTTGCTCGGCAAACGCCTGGATACGCGACGAAACGCTCGCATAGTCGAGCGCCAGGGTCAGGTCATCGCCAGCCGCTGCCGGACGATTGTCCCAGGCGAAGCTCAGGTCCAGTCGCAGACACTGGCGGATGCCTCGCTCCCAGTCGTAGGCACCAATTACGGTGTCGACTTCCAGGCCCTCGATAAACACTCTGTCCAAGCACTTTTCTCCGCTGCACGACAAGGGCGCAATGCGCCGTTAGAATCAGGGCGTCCTCGCCCGGAATAGTTAGCATGTTTTGGTTATTGGCGACCCTCGCCTACCTGCTCGGCTCTCTGTCCTTCGCCATTTTGCTCAGCCGCCTGACCGGCAACCCGGATCCGCGAATGAGTGGCTCGGGCAATGCCGGCGCCACCAACATGTTGCGCCTGGCCGGCAAGAAACTCGCCGTCCTGACGTTACTCGGCGACCTGTGCAAAGGCTTGTTGCCCGTACTGATCGCCGCTGTTGCCGGCCTTTCGCTGCAAGAACAGGCCTGGATCGGCGTTTGTGCCGTCATCGGCCACCTGTTCCCGTTGTACTTCCGCTTTCGCGGCGGTAAAGGTGTCGCCACCGCCGCCGGCATGTTGCTGGGCCTCTACCCGCCAGCGGCCCTGCTGGCGGTCTGCGCCTGGCTGCTGACGTTCTACCTGACCCGCACCAGCTCACTGGCGGCGCTGATCGCCACACCGCTGACACTGCCACTGCTCGCCTGGCAAGAGCCGGCGGCACTGCTGCCGATGAGCGCACTCACGGCGCTGATCGTCTGGCGTCATCGCGGCAATCTACGCGACCTGTTTGCAGGGCGCGAACGGCATTTTTAAATACCGCACATGAGCGCCGCTCATCCCGCACATCCTCACAGCCCCGACAATTGCTCCATCGGCCAGCGCGCCTGCACGCTGATCGCCAGGCTTTCGTGCTGACCGGCCTGCAAACGCTGGCAACCGGCAAACGCAATCATCGCGCCGTTATCGGTGCAGAACTCGGGACGCGCATAAAACACGTCGCCCTGCATGTCGCCGAGCATTTTCTCCAGCGACGTACGCAGGGCCTTGTTGGCGCTGACGCCGCCAGCGATCACCAGACGCTTCATGCCGGCCGCTTTCAGGGCACGCTTGCACTTGATGGTCAAAGTCTCCACCACGGCCTGCTGGAACGCCAGCGAGATGTCGCAACGGGCTTGCTCGTTGTCGCCCCCGGCGCTGACGCATTGCTGCCAGGTATTGAGCGCGAAGGTTTTCAAACCGCTGAAGCTGAAGGCCAGGCCCGGACGGTCACACATCGGACGCGGAAAAGTGAAACGCCCTGCAACCCCTTGCTCCGCCAACCGTGCGATTTCCGGACCGCCCGGATAATTGAGGCCCATCATCTTCGCGGTCTTGTCGAACGCTTCACCGGCGGCATCGTCGAGGGTCTCGCCCAACAACGTGTATTGGCCAATCCCGTCAACCTGAACCAGCTGCGTATGACCGCCCGATACCAACAAAGCGACGAACGGGAATTCCGGCGGTTTTGCCTCCAGCATCGGCGCCAGCAAATGGCCTTCCATGTGGTGCACACCGAGGGCTGGAATACCCCAGGCAAAGGCCAGCGCCTGGGCACAGGAAGCGCCCACCAGCAGCGCTCCGACCAGGCCAGGACCCGCGGTATAAGCGATGGCGTCGATCTCGGTCGGCACGCAGCCGGCTTCAGCCAACACCTGACGAATCAAGGGCAGCATGCGTTTGACGTGATCACGGGAGGCCAGCTCCGGCACCACACCGCCATAGGCGCGGTGCAGGTCGATCTGGCTGAACAGCGCGTCGGCCAGCAGGCCGCGTTCACTGTCATATAATGCGACACCGGTTTCGTCGCAGGAGGTTTCTAATCCCAGTACTAGCATGGGTTTGCGCCTTGTTTAGGCTGAATTCGAAGGCGCGCATAATAGTCGCCATGGGATGCCCCGACTAGCGGTTTTCGATCAGAGGCTTTGCATTCCGGTCGATGAGGAGTTAACATCCGCAACCCTTAAAAACCGACGTCTTCAAGTGCTCTTTTGCCGCGAGGATGTTGACCCCGGTAATGAATGAAGGTAGCTCTGGATGCCAGCCGTCAA
Organism: Pseudomonas sp. dw_612; assembly: GCF_018449725.1. GTDB lineage: Bacteria > Pseudomonadota > Gammaproteobacteria > Pseudomonadales > Pseudomonadaceae > Aquipseudomonas. The sequence continues at coordinate 52,055 of NZ_JAAVVC010000013.1, forward strand.
AGTAAAAGAGAACGAACCCTTCGACGTAGCTCTGCGTCGTTTCAAGCGCTCCTGCGAAAAAGCCGGTGTACTGGCTGAAGTTCGTAGCCGCGAATTTTACGAGAAGCCAACTTCTGAGCGTAAGCGCAAAGCAGCAGCCGCTGTTAAGCGTCACGCCAAGAAAGTACAGCGCGAACAGCGCCGCGCCGTTCGTCTGTACTAATACACAGACGTTCGTAGCAAGCTTCTGCCAAGCCCGGCCCTCAGCCGGGCTTATGGCATTTGCGTAAAACGCTTGATGCTTCACCGTCTACGCCGCAGATGCGACTCGGACAAACCTGCTTCACAGCGTCAGACCTGGCTCTTTTGCCAGCGGTGCACGTCTTTTCTGACGAGCCTTCCAAGGCTACTGACGAGCACACCCACTGATTCTTCTCACGACGATCAGCCCAAGGCACCTGCTTGCGTGCCCGCTTATTGAGCTATCCGGGGCCATCGATTGGCCGTAGCGGATTTTCAGCGCAACACTTTCAAATAGTCGAATACTGAATGGTACTAACGTCAGTGGATTTTCGGCAGATACACTTCCCGACAGCGATTACGCAGACGACACCGGTCGAGCCACATACGCGTGTGCCTCAAGCAACGACCCGCGCTCGTTCGCCGTTCGTTTTGGATCCGTTTCAGCGCAGATGACGAGAACGCCATGGCCGGGCTAATTCCCCAGAGCTTCATTGACGACCTTCTGAACCGTACCGACATCGTCGACGTGGTCAGCTCGCGCCTGCAAATGAAAAAAGCCGGCAAGAACTACACCGCCTGCTGCCCGTTCCACAAAGAGAAAACCCCATCCTTCAGCGTCAGCCCCGACAAACAGTTCTATTACTGCTTCGGCTGCGGCGCTGGCGGCAATGCCCTCGGCTTCATGATGGATCACGACAACCTGGATTTCGTCCAGGCTGTCGAAGAACTGGCCAAAGCCGCCGGCATGGAAATCCCCCGCGAAGAAAGCGGCCGTCCGCACAAACCGCGGCAGCCGACCGATTCGCCGCTGTACCCGCTGCTCACTGCCGCCGCCGACTTTTACCGACAGGCGCTGAAAAGCCATCCCTCGCGCAAAGCAGCCGTGGATTACTTGAAAGGTCGCGGCCTGACCGGCGAAATCGCCCGGGACTTCGGCCTCGGCTTCGCCCCGCCAGGCTGGGACAATCTGTTCAAGCACTTAAGCAGCGACACCCTGCAACAGAAAGCCATGGTCGATGCCGGCCTGCTGATCGAGAACGCCGAAACCGGCAAACGCTATGACCGCTTCCGCGATCGCGTGATGTTCCCGATCCGCGACAGCCGCGGGCGCATCATTGCCTTCGGCGGCCGCGTACTGGGCGACGACAAGCCGAAATACCTGAACTCACCGGAAACCCCGGTATTTCATAAAGGCCAGGAGCTCTACGGCCTTTATGAAGCACGCAAGAACAATCGCAACCTTGACGAGATCATCGTCGTCGAAGGTTATATGGACGTCATCGCCCTCGCCCAGCAAGGCCTGCGCAACGCCGTCGCGACCCTGGGCACCGCCACCAGCGAAGAGCACTTGAAGCGGTTATTCCGCGTCGTGCCCAACGTATTGTTCTGTTTCGACGGCGACCAGGCTGGCCGCAACGCCGCCTGGCGCGCACTCGAAGCGGCGCTGCCGTGCCTGCAAGACGGTCGACGCGCGCGCTTCTTGTTCCTGCCCGAGGGCGAAGACCCGGATACGCTGGTCCGCTCCGAGGGCACTGACGCGTTCCGCGCTCGGATCAACCAGCACGCGCAACCGCTGGCTGATTATTTCTTTGAGCAACTGACCGTCGAATCAGACCCGCGCTCGCTCGAAGGCAAGGCTCACATGGCCACCCTCGCTGCACCGCTGATCGATAAAGTGCCGGGCGCCAACCTGCGCATCCTGATGCGTCAACGACTGACCGAAATCACCGGCCTGACAGGTGAAGCCGTCAGTCAGCTGGTGCACAGCGCACCTCAGGACGCGCCGCCTGCCTACGATCCGGGCATGGATTACGACGCCATGCCGGATTACAGCGACTACCATCAGCCTCAAGCGCAAGACATGTATGCGCCGCAGCAGGAATGGACGCCAAAGAAACCCGGCGCCGGCGGCAAGAAGTGGGATAAGAAACCCTGGGACAAGAATGGCAAGCGTGGCGACCGCGATCAACCGAGCGCCCCACGCACACCGATTGCAGTGGAAGCCCCAACGTTGATCGCACTGCGCACGCTCATCCATCACCCGGATCTGGCCGGCAAGGTAGAAACCGCCGACCACTTCGCCAATGAGAGCAATACCTACGCTCAGTTGCTGGTCGCCCTGATCGGGGCCGTGCAAAAAAATCCTAAGCTAAACTCAATCCAGTTAATGGCCCGCTGGCACGGGACCGAACAGGGCAAATTGCTCAAGGCGTTGGCGGAAAAGGAGTGGCTGATTGACGGTGACAACCTTGAACAACAGTTTTTAGACACCATTACTAGGCTATCGGCAACGCAACACACGGATAGTCTGGAAGTACTAATCAGGAAAGCAAGGCAGCCAGGACTGACCGCGGAGGAAGCAAATCAGATCGCAAATCAGATGCGCGACCTATTAAAACGCAATATGGCTGTATCAACCCCGACCTCAACTGGCGCGTGAGGTCATAGCTCAGGTATAATCCTCGGCTTGTTTTTTGCCCGCCAAGACCTTCAGTGGATAGGGTGTTATGTCCGGAAAAGCGCAACAGCAGTCTCGTATCAAAGAGTTGATCACACTTGGTCGTGAGCAGGGTTACCTGACTTACGCGGAGGTCAACGACCACCTGCCGGAGGATATTTCAGATCCGGAACAGGTGGAAGACATCATCCGCATGATCAACGACATGGGGATCAACGTATTCGAGGTTGCGCCAGATAAGGATTCCCTTATGCTGGCCGACGCCGATACCGACGAAGCCGCGGCCGAAGAGGCAGCAGCAGCGTTGGCAGCGGTCGAGACCGACATTGGTCGCACCACCGACCCAGTGCGCATGTACATGCGTGAAATGGGTACGGTAGAGCTCCTCACTCGTGAAGGCGAAATTGAAATCGCCAAGCGTATTGAAGAGGGCATCCGCGAAGTGATGGGCGCAATTGCGCACTTCCCTGGCACGGTTGACCACATTCTGTCCGAATACACTCGCGTCACCACCGAAGGTGGCCGCCTGTCCGACGTCCTGAGCGGTTATATCGACCCGGACGACGGCATTGCGCCGCCTGCAGCCGAAGTACCGCCGCCTGTCGATCCGAAAGCCGTGAAAGCGGACGACGACACCGACGACGACGAAGCTGAAGCCAGCACCGACGACGAAGAAGAAGCCGAAAGCGGTCCGGATCCGGTCATCGCAGCACAGCGTTTTGGCGCTGTCTCCGATCAGATGGAAATCACCCGCAAGGCGCTGAAGAAGCACGGTCGTGGTAACAAGGCGGCAATTGCCGAACTGGTGCTGCTGGCTGAGCTGTTCATGCCGATTAAACTGGTGCCGAAGCAATTCGAAGGCCTGGTCGAGCGTGTTCGCAGTGCCCTCGATCGCCTGCGTCAGCAAGAGCGCGCGATCATGCAGCTCTGCGTTCGTGATGCGCGCATGCCGCGTGCCGATTTCCTGCGCCAGTTCCCGGGCAACGAAGTCGACGAAAGCTGGTCCGACGGCTTGGCCAAAGGCAAAGGCAAATACGCCGAAGCCATTGGTCGTCTGCAACCGGACATCATTCGTTGCCAGCAAAAGCTGATCGCGCTGCAAACCGAAACCGGTTTGACGATTGCCGAGATCAAGGACATCAACCGTCGCATGTCGATCGGTGAGGCCAAGGCCCGCCGCGCGAAGAAAGAGATGGTTGAAGCGAACTTGCGTCTGGTGATCTCCATCGCCAAGAAGTACACCAACCGTGGCCTGCAATTCCTCGATCTGATCCAGGAAGGCAACATCGGCTTGATGAAAGCGGTAGACAAGTTTGAATACCGCCGCGGCTACAAATTCTCGACTTATGCCACCTGGTGGATCCGTCAGGCGATCACTCGCTCGATCGCCGACCAGGCCCGCACCATCCGTATTCCGGTGCACATGATCGAGACGATCAACAAGCTCAACCGCATTTCCCGGCAGATGTTGCAGGAAATGGGTCGCGAACCGACCCCGGAAGAGCTGGGCGAACGCATGGAAATGCCTGAGGACAAGATCCGCAAGGTATTGAAGATCGCTAAAGAGCCGATCTCCATGGAAACCCCGATCGGTGATGACGAAGACTCCCATTTGGGTGACTTCATCGAAGACTCGACCATGCAGTCGCCAATCGATGTTGCTACCGTTGAGAGCCTTAAAGAAGCGACTCGCGAAGTTCTCTCCGGCCTCACTGCCCGTGAAGCCAAGGTTCTGCGCATGCGCTTCGGTATCGACATGAATACCGACCACACCCTCGAGGAGGTTGGTAAGCAGTTCGACGTGACCCGTGAACGGATTCGTCAGATCGAAGCCAAGGCGCTGCGCAAGCTGCGCCACCCGACGAGAAGCGAGCATTTGCGCTCCTTCCTCGACGAGTGATCACAAAACCCCCGGCCCAGGCCGGGGGTTTTGCTTTATGCAGATTAAATTCCCCGCATTACCCCCCCGCCGAATTGCCCGTCTACACTCGAAACATTCCCCCCGAGCCATAACGAGACCGTTATGCCCAGATTGCCGACCGTGCTTTTTTTGCTGTCGCTGATGACCTGGACCGCAACGGCTGGCGCGCTGACTCTGACCGACGAAGAACGTAGCTGGCTGGCGGCTCATCCGGACTTGCGTCTGGGCGTCGATGCGTCGTGGCCACCGTTTGAGTTTCGTGACGAACAGAACCGTTACCAAGGCCTGGCAGCGGACTATATCAACGTGATTCGCCAACGCCTGGACATCAAGCTCACCCCCATCGAGCCGGTCAGTTGGACGGTCGTTCTGGAACAGGTCAAACAGGGCAAGCTGGACTTGTTGCCGGGCATCATGTCGACACCGGAACGCCAGACGTACCTGTCGTTCACCCGCCCCTACCTGGATTTTCCGATCGTCATCCTCGCCCACGTCGGCGGTCCTCAGCCGCGCAAGATCGAGGACCTGTACGGCCTGAAAATCGCGGTTGTGGAAAACTATGCACCTCATGAACTGCTACGCACCCACCACCCGGACCTGAACCTGGTGGCGATGCCCAACGTCAGCTCGGCGTTGCAGGCGCTGGCCACCGACGAAGTGGACGCCGTGGTCGGTGATCTGGCCTCCAGCGTCTGGAGCCTGCGTCAGCTTAAGCTCGACGGGCTCTATGTCAGCGGCGAGACGCCCTATCGCTATCAATTGGCGATGGCGGTGCCGCAGAAAAACAAGATGCTCGTTGGCATCATCGATAAAGTCCTCGCGGACATGAGTTCGAGCGAAGTCAGCACCATTCAGGAGCATTGGGTCGGCAACGTCCTCGATCATCGGACTTTCTGGTCGGACTTGCTGGTTTACGGCTTGCCTGGCTTGCTATTGCTGATGACCGTGCTGGCGGTGGTGATCCGGATCAACCGCCGATTGAGCTCGGAAATTGCCCGACGCATCGATCTGGAACAGGAACTGCGCAGCAGTGAATACCACTATCGCGGATTGGTGGAGAGTCTGTCGGCCATTGCCTGGGAAGCGCGGATCAGCGATTTCACCTACAGCTACGTGTCGCCCCACGCCGAAGACCTGCTCGGCTATCCCCTGTCCCATTGGCTGATTCCAGGCTTCTGGCGCAACATCATTCACCCGGCAGACCTGACCCGCGCCCAGACCTTTTGCGATCACGAAGTGCTGGCCGGACGCGATCACAGTGTCGATTACCGGGTCATCACGGCCGATGGCCGCTGCCTGTGGGTGCGGGACATCGTCAGCCTGATCGAGCACGGCCATGAACCGGTGCTGCGCGGGCTGATGATCGACATCAGCGACGCCAAGCGCACCGAAGAGGCGCTGCGCCTGTCGGAACAGAAGTTCGCCTCGGTATTCCAGCAATGCCCGGACATCCTGGTGATTGCGCGGCTGTCCGATGGCTGCCTGCTGGAGGTCAACGAAGCGTTTGAAGAACAGATCGGGCTCAAAGCTGTGGACGTCATCGGACAGACCGCCACCGAGTTGAACATCTGGGGGATTCCGGGGGTCGGCCCAGGCTTGTTGCAGCGGCTACAGGCCGGCAGCATCCGCAACCTGGAAATGCCCTTTCGCCGCAACAACGGCCAAGTGTTTACCGGCCTGATTTCCGCCGAACCCTTCGATCTCGACACCACGCCCGCACTGGTCGTGGTGGTTCGGGACATCAGTCAGCTCAAGGAAACCCAACAACAACTGCAAACCTCCGAAGAAAAGTTCGCCAAGGCCTTCCACGCCTCGCCTGACGGCCTGCTGTTGTCCCGGCAGAGCGATGGCCTGCTGCTGGAGGTCAACGAGGGCTTCAGCCGCATTACAGGCTTTAACAGCGCGATGTCAGTAGATCGCTCGGCGCTGGACTTGGGTATCTGGGTCAACCTCAACGAACGCAAACAGATGCTCGACCTGCTGCACCGGGATGGCTTCGTCCGGGACTTCACCTGCCACATTCGCCGCAACGACGGGCAGATCCGCCTCTGCGAGGTGTCGAGTCGTCCGCTGCCGATCGGGGACGAAGACTGCATGCTGACCATCGCCCGGGACATCACCGAGCGGCACCTGATGCAGGAAAAACTGCAACAAGCCGCCACCGTGTTCGAAAGCACCGCCGAAGGTGTACTGATCACCGACACCCAACAGCACATCAGTGCAGTCAACCGCGCGTTTACCGAAATCACCGGTTACAGCGAGAGCGAAGCGTTGGGCCACACCCCTCGCCTGCTCGCCTCGGGCCTGCACGACAGCGCTTTCTATGCGGCCATGTGGCATCAGCTGACCGCTGAAGGACACTGGCAAGGCGAGATTTCCAACCGACGCAAAAACGGCGAGCTGTACCCGAGCTGGCTGACCATCAGCGCCGTGCGCAACCGGGACAAGTTCATCACCCACTTTGTCGCGGTGTTCGCGGACATCTCCAGCCTCAAGCACGCCCAGGCCAAGCTCGATTACCAAGCCCACCACGACCCGCTCACCGGCCTGCCCAACCGCACGCTGTTCGAAAGCCGACTGCTGACCGCGCTCAACAACCAGCAGGAAAACGGCGGCCAGGGCGCGGTGCTGTTCCTCGATCTGGACCGTTTCAAGCACATCAATGACAGCCTCGGCCACCCGGTCGGCGACCTGCTGCTGAAGGGCATTGCCGTGCGCCTGAAAGAGCAACTGCGGGACATCGACACCGTGGCGCGCCTGGGTGGCGACGAGTTCATCATCCTGCTGCCCGGCCTGCAGCAAGCCACCGATGCCGACCACATCGCCACCAAACTGCTCAACTGCTTTGCGGCGCCGTTCCAGGCTGGCGAACACGAATTCTTCATCAGCGCCAGCATCGGCTCCAGCCTGTATCCCAAGGACGGCTGCGACGTTGCTACGCTGGTCAAAAATGCCGACGCGGCGATGTACCGCTCCAAGGCCAAGGGCCGCAACCGGGTCGAAAGCTACACCCGCGACCTTACCGCCCAGGCCAGCGAGCGCGTGGCGCTGGAACACGAACTGCGGCGCGCCATCGAGCGCAATGAGTTGCACCTTTTCTATCAACCGAAGATCAGCCTCGATGACCATCGCCTGGTGGGCGCCGAAGCGCTTATTCGCTGGCGTCACCCGACGTTCGGCGATGTCCCACCGGAGCACTTCATTCCGCTGGCCGAAGAAAACGGCATGATCCTGCAGATCGGCGATTGGGTGCTCGAGACCGCCTGCCGGCAGATGTTCGAATGGAATCAACTCTACGAAAGCCTCGGCCCGCTGTCGGTCAACCTCGCCGGCGCGCAACTGCGCCAACCGAACTTGCTCGGCCGCATCGAACAGCTGCTCAAGGACAACCGCCTCAAGCCCGGTTTTCTGCAACTGGAAATTACCGAAAACTTCATCATGAGCCAGGCCGAAGAAGCGCTGGCGGTGCTGCACCAACTCAAACACCTCGGCGTACAACTGGCGATCGACGACTTCGGCACCGGCTATTCGTCCCTGAGCTATCTCAAACGCCTGCCGTTGGACATCCTCAAAATCGACCAGTCCTTCGTCCGCGGCCTGCCGGACGACCCCCACGACGCAGCGATTGTGCGAGCCATCATTGCCCTGGGCCGCAGCATGCAATTCACCATCATCGCCGAGGGCGTGGAAACCCAGGCCCAGCAAGAATTCCTCGCCGCCGAAGGCTGCGAACAGATACAGGGCTACATCGTCAGCCTGCCCTTACCACCCGAGGAATTCGCCGCGACGTTTCTTCGTATAGCCGTATCGGATTTTTCGGATAGCACAGCCGAGAAACCGTCGCTATAATCCGCGGCCTACTGAGGGCCTATAGCTCAGTTGGTTAGAGCAGAGGACTCATAATCCTTTGGTCCACGGTTCAAGTCCGTGTGGGCCCACCAAACTCAAAGCCGCGCTGATGCGCGGCTTTTTTCAGAGTTTAATGATTGACGTGAATACCATCTCTCATCAAATTCGAGCTGTCGAAGCGACTGACCGGATGAGATTGAGCGCTTCCCAGCGGCGAAAGCCGTAACCGCGCAAGGCGGTTCGTAAGTGGTGTCCGGATCTGCTTTACCGTATCGAAGAAGACGCCTATGGCGTCTTTTTTCGTTTGTGCCCCTAGCGTTTCGTAGAGCTCGGTTGCCGCACGTAGACCTTACCGCTCAACAGGATAAATCCGATCTTGCCCATCAGCCTCGGCGGCTGTTAAGTCTGGAGAATCGCCCGGCCTACTCATATCTGCACTGCTCTCTGCTTTCGGCAAGTCGTATAGAGCCAGGTAGACCGCCTAAGGATTTCCCTCCAACCGCTACGAGCGCTGTTGAGGATGTGTCTGTAACATGCTGCCCCATTCATGCATGCCGCCGGAGACGCCCCTTGCCCGACACCCGCCCACCCACTCTGGACGAAATTGACCGCCAACTGATCGCGGCCTTGCAAATCAACGCCCGCGAAAGCGTGGCCATGCTCGCGCGGCAGTTGGGCATTGCGCGCACCACGGTGACCTCGCGGTTGTCGCGACTGGAAAAGGCCAAGGTGATTACCGGTTACGGTGTGCGCCTCGGGCAGCGCGTGGTGGATGGTGGGTTGCAGGCGTATGTCGGGATCACGGTGCAGCCGCGCTCTGGCAAAGAGGTGTTGCGACGGCTGAGTGCGATGGCTCAGGTTCAGCAGTTGTGTGCGGTGAGTGGCGAATTTGATTATGTGGCGTGGTTGCGGACTGACTCGCCGGAGCAGCTGGATCAGTTGCTGGATCAGATTGGCAGCGTGGATGGCGTGGAGAAAACCACTACTTCGATCATCTTGAGCAGCAAGATTGACCGGGGACACCCGGTCTAGACACTGCCCATGTGGGAGCGGGCTTGCTCGCGAAGAGGATGCATCAGTCACCATTGCAGTTGGCTGACCCACCGCTTTCGCGAGCAAGCCCGCTCCCACAATGAGCAGTGTGTAGCAGTAGATCGTCATATCGATCAATAAACCGGCAAAACGACGACACATTGCGTCTTATTAACGTGTTCTACGCTCTCTAGAATGGCTGCCATCTTTTCCTATACTCAGACGCGCATCCCGCGTCGGGTCGCCAGCAAGGTCAGCCATGAACAAGAACAATCGCCATCCTGCAGACGGTAAGAAACCAATCACCATTTTTGGCCCGGACTTTCCTTTCGCCTTCGACGACTGGATCGAACACCCGGCTGGCCTCGGCAGCATTCCTGAGCACAACCACGGTGCCGAAGTGGCGATCGTCGGCGCGGGCATCGCCGGTTTGGTGGCGGCCTACGAGTTGATGAAGCTGGGCCTTAAACCCGTCGTCTACGAAGCCTCGAAGATGGGCGGTCGTCTGCGCTCCCAGGCATTCAACGGGACCGATGGCATCGTCGCCGAATTGGGCGGGATGCGCTTCCCGGTATCGTCTACCGCGTTCTATCACTACGTCGACAAACTCGGCCTGCAGACCAAGCCTTTTCCGAACCCGCTGACGCCCGCGTCGGGCAGCACGGTGATCGACATCGAAGGCAAAACCCATTACGCACAGAAACTGGCGGACCTTCCTGCACTGTTCCAGGAAGTGGCTGACGCCTGGGCGGATGCATTGGAAGCCGGTTCGCAATTCGCCGATATCCAACAAGCGATCCGTGACCGAGACGTGCCGCGCCTCAAAGAATTGTGGAACACCCTGGTTCCGCTGTGGGATGACCGCACTTTCTACGACTTCGTCGCGACGTCCAAAGCCTTCGCCAAACTCTCGTTCCATCACCGCGAAGTGTTCGGTCAGGTCGGCTTCGGCACCGGCGGCTGGGATTCGGACTTCCCGAACTCGATGCTGGAAATCTTCCGGGTGGTGATGACCAACTGCGACGATCACCAGCATCTGGTCGTCGGTGGCGTCGAACAAGTCCCGCAAGGCATCTGGCGCCATGTGCCAGAACGCTGCGTGCACTGGCCCGAAGGCACCAGTCTCAAGTCTTTGCACCGAGGCGCGCCGCGCTCCGGGGTTAAAAAAATCGCCCACGCCGCTGACGGCCGCTTTGCGGTCACCGACAACAACGGCGACACCCGCGAATACGCCGCCGTACTGACCACCTGCCAGAGCTGGTTGCTGACCACCCAGATCGAATGCGACGAAACCCTGTTCTCGCAAAAGATGTGGATGGCCCTCGACCGCACCCGTTACATGCAATCGTCGAAAACCTTTGTGATGGTCGACCGGCCGTTCTGGAAAGACAAAGATCCGGAAACCGGCCGCGACCTGATGAGCATGACCCTCACCGATCGCCTGACCCGTGGCACTTACCTGTTCGACAACGGTGACGACAAGCCAGGTGTGATTTGCCTGTCGTATTCGTGGATGAGCGACGCGTTGAAAATGCTGCCGCACCCGGTGGAAAAACGCGTGAAGCTGGCGCTGGATGCGTTGAAGAAAATCTACCCGAAAGTCGATATCGCCGCGCGGATCATTGGCGACCCGATCACCGTGTCCTGGGAAGCCGACCCGCATTTCCTCGGTGCCTTCAAAGGCGCCCTGCCCGGCCACTACCGCTACAACCAGCGCATGTACGCGCACTTCATGCAGGACGACATGCCCGCCGAACAACGCGGGATTTTCATCGCCGGCGACGACGTTTCATGGACGCCGGCCTGGGTTGAAGGCGCGGTACAGACCTCGCTCAATGCGGTTTGGGGCATCATGAAACACTTCGGCGGTGAAACTCACGACGAGAACCCGGGTCCAGGAGATGTGTTCAACGAGATCGGTCCGATCGCCCTGCCCGAGTAAGAGGAATCCGAAATGCGCGTAGCCCTTTACCAATGTCCACCGCTGCCCCTGGACGTCGCCGGCAATCTGCAGCGCCTGCATCAACTGGCGCTGGAGGCCAAAGGTGCGGACTTGCTGGTGGTGCCGGAGATGTTCCTGACCGGCTACAACATCGGCGTCGATGCAGTCAGCGTCCTCGCCGAGGTGCACAACGGTGAATCGGCGCAACAGATTGCGCGCATTGCCAAGACCACCGGGATAGCCATTCTGTATGGCTACCCCGAGCGCACCGAAGACGGCCAGATCTACAACTCGGTGCAGTTGATCGACGCGAATGGCGAACGCCTGTGCAACTACCGCAAGACTCATCTGTTCGGAGACCTTGATCACTCGATGTTCAGCGCTGGCGGCGATGATTTCCCGCTGGTTGAGCTCAATGGCTGGAAGCTTGGTTTCCTGATCTGCTACGACATGGAATTCCCGGAAAACGCCCGACGCCTGGCCCTGGCCGGCGCCGAGCTGATCCTGGTGCCGACCGCGAACATGATTCCTTTCGACTTTGTCGCCGACGTCACCGTCCGCGCCCGCGCTTTCGAAAACCAGTGTTATGTGGCTTACGCCAACTATTGCGGCCAGGAAGGCGATATCCAGTACTGTGGCCAAAGCAGCATCGCCGCGCCGGACGGCAGCCGCATCGCCCAGGCTGGCCTGGATGAAGCACTGATTGTCGGTGAGTTGGACCGGCAGTTAATGGTCGATTCCCGCGCGGCTAATCGCTACCTGCTTGATCGTCGGCCTGAGTTGTATGGCGCGCTGAACAAGCGCTGAGTCCCCGTTATCCGCTAGCATTAGCGCTTCTCTGTACTGGAAGTGCTCATGCCTGCGCTGAATCTCCCCCGCCCTCTCACCGAAACCCTGGCCAACGGCCTGCGGGTGACGCTGCGTCATGCCCCCGATTTGAAGCGCAATGCTGCGGCGTTGCGAGTGGCTGCCGGCAGTCATGACGTGCCTCTGGCGTGGCCCGGACTCGCGCATTTTCTTGAGCATCTGCTGTTTCTCGGCACCGAACGTTTTCCGTCCGGCCAAGGGCTGATGGCCTACGTCCAGCGTCATGGCGGGCAGGTGAATGCACGCACCAGCGAGCGCACCACCGACTTCTTTTTTGAGCTGCCGCCTCAGACCTTTGCCGGTGGACTGGAACGTCTGTCAGACATGCTCGCTCACCCGCGTATGAATCTGGACGATCAGTTGCGGGAACGGGAAGTGTTGCAGGCAGAGTTTGTAGCCTGGTCTCAGGATGCGACAGCTCAGCAACAACTCGCGTTGTTCGACGGGCTGTCCGAGGCGCACCCGCTAAGGGGATTCCACGCTGGCAATCGCGACAGCCTGCCGGTGCCACAGCCTGAATTTCAGCAAGCGTTGAAAGACTTTTATCAGCGGTTTTATCAGACCGGGCAGATGACCTTGAGCCTCGTGGGTCCGCAAACGATTGATGAACTCAGGACGATGGCTGAGGCGTTTTCCGCCGCTATCGCCATCGCTGAAAAAGTCCCTCAGGCCATGCCCACAGCTTTAATGGATTCTTCCCACTACAGTTATCAACAGGTCGGCAAACAGCGGCTGGATCTACTGTTCACGTTCGAAGCGCTACCCGAGTCTTCATCTGAAGCAATGGCGTTCCTGTGCCATTGGTTGAACGCCGCGAAACCCGGTGGTTTGTCGGATGAGCTGCAAAAACGCGGTTTGGCAGACAGCCTGAAAGCTGCGCCGCTGTATCAGTTCGCTGGGCAAGCCGTGCTGCACATCGAGTTCAAATTGTTCGCCAATGTGCCGCCAACAACCATTCGTGGACAACTGATGGATTGGCTCGGGTTCTTTGCCTCCCAGCAAAACTGGAGCGCATTACGCGAAGAGTACGCAGCCCTGCTGCAACGCCAGCAGCAAGTCAGCGGCGCTTTGCAGCGGGTTCAACGGGACAGTGAACAACGTGAAACCGCGCTATCCGAACAAGGCATCGCGGCCCTCAAGGAAATCCTGAAACAAATCGGCGCTGTGGATAACTTCAGCGGCCAATGGCAACTCCCGGCGCCCAATCCATTTTTGCGCTCAGAAGTACCCGTCGCCAATGCCGGACTGATCCGTGGCCAGACCAGCGCCCACCGTGGCCTGCGCACGTTTGCCCAGGATCGCTCGCGCGGTCGTCGTGAACGCTCGCCGATGCAATTCAGCACCGCGTTGCCGGGCAACACTGATGAAGGTGCCCTTTATCTGCGCTGGCGCCTGGACTCGACGCCGGATAGCCGCCTTCAGGCGAGTCTGGAAAACCACCTCCAGCCATTGCGCGAAGATGCTCGCCAGGCCGGTGTGGATTTTTCCTTCAGCGCAACAGGCAATGAATGGCTGCTGAAAATGACCGGCCTGCAAGAGCCGATGCCAGCCGTCCTCGAGCACGCGCTGACCGCTCTGACAAAACTTGATGCTGATTTCCCACAAGCAGAACCGACAAGCCCTGCGTTGATGCCGATTCGCCAGTTGCTCAAAGCGCTGCCAGAGCGCTGTCTCGAAAACTCCGCCGTTTCAGCCGACCTGCAACCACTCTGGTCGAGCGCCCGTTGGGATGGCCTGGCAATCGGCCTGTCCGCCCAGACACAAGCGGCCATGGGCGTTGCCTTGAGTCATATCCCCGGCGTTGCGGACAATCAACTGACACCACCGCCCTCGATCAACGCCCAGTATCTGTGGCACGCCGTCGACGCCGATTCCAGCGAACACGCACTGCTGCTGTTCTGTCCTACAGCCACCCAGGAAATCTCTGAAGACGCCGCATGGCGGCTGCTCGCACATCTCTTGCAGACACCGTTCTACCAGCGCCTGCGGGTCGAGCTTCAACTGGGTTATGCGGTGTTCAGCGGACCACGCCAGATAAACGGCCAGGCAGGTCTGCTGTTTGGTGTGCAATCACCGAACGTTGCCGCCGTGGATGTGCTGGAACACATCAAACGCTTCCTGAACGGACTGAGTGGGCTGATTCTAGGCGTCGATGAAACGACTTACCTGGCGCAACGCCAAGCCCTCGCCGATCAATTCGACACCCAAGCCCTGCCCAACATCCAAGCCGTCGAACTGCTCTGGCAGGCAAAGCTCGCAGGCCACTCGTCGGATTACCTGTCGCAACTCCCTGAAACCATTTTAAAGATTGACCGACAAGCACTGCTCGCCGCCGCGCAACGCCTGAACAACGCCGAAGGTGGCTGGCGCTGTCTGGCCAGCGATGCTTGCCTGGGGCCGCCGTGGCAAGCGGCAAAATGATCATTACCGACGCTGCAATTAGCTTTCTCAAAGTTTCACGGGCGACGGCTCTGTAATTTTGAGTAACATAGCCACCTAACTATCTGAACATCTCCGGCTGGAGGTGGACTATATGTATAGGTCTCAACCGTTTCATCCACCTGAAAGGAGCACTCTTATGTCCTGGTCCAAACCTGCTTACACCGACCTGCGTATCGGCTTTGAAGTCACCATGTACTTCGCAAGCCGCTAAGTTTGTCTTGCAGCACAGCGCCTCGGTCCGCCGGGGCGTTTTTATTTTCAGCGTTCAAAATGATGGAGCGACCATGTTTGTCCAGATTCTAGGTTCCGCCGCCGGCGGTGGTTTCCCGCAGTGGAATTGCAACTGCGTGAACTGCGCGGGCTTTCGCGACGGCAGCCTGAATGCCAAGGCGCGGACCCAATCGTCCATCGCGATTTCCGATGACGGCGTGAACTGGGTGCTGTGCAATGCTTCACCGGACATCCGCGCCCAGCTCCAGAATTTTACCCCGATGCAACCGGGCCGGGCCCTGCGGGATACCGGGATCAGCGCGATTATCCTGATGGACAGCCAGATCGACCACACCACCGGCCTGCTCAGCCTGCGCGAAGGTTGCCCGCATCAGGTCTGGTGCACCGACATGGTCCATGAAGACCTGAGCACCGGTTTTCCGCTGTTCACCATGCTGACCCACTGGAACGGCGGGCTGAACTGGAATCGCATCGAACTCGACCAGAACTTCACCGTCCCGGCCTGCCCGAACCTGCGCTTCACCCCGCTGCCCCTGCGTAGCGCCGCGCCGCCCTACTCCCCGCACCGCTTCGACCCGCACCCGGGCGACAACATCGGTCTGATCGTCGAAGACCTGAGCACCGGCGGAAAGCTGTTTTACGCACCGGGCTTGGGCAAGGTCGACGCGCCGCTGCTGGAGATCATGGCGGGTAGCGATTGCCTGCTGGTGGACGGCACGATGTGGGATGACGACGAAATGCAGCGCCGTGGCGTCGGCACCCGCACGGGTCGGGAAATGGGTCACCTGGCGCAGAACGGCCCCGGCGGCATGCTGGAAGTGCTGGAACAACTGCCCCAGCAGCGCAAAGTGCTTATCCACATCAACAACACCAACCCGATTCTTGATGAGAATTCGCCGGAGCGGGCGGAGTTGGATCGGCGTGGGGTTGAAGTGGCGTATGACGGCATGGGTATTGTGTTGTAGCCAATGGCCCCTTCGCGGGCAAGCCTTGCTCCTACAGGGGAGAGCGACAAACCTGTAGGAGCGAGGCTTGCCCGCGAAGGCGTCAGATCAGACACCAAAGAATTAACCGGTCGTACCCGGAGAACCGAAATGACTGACACCGCAATGTCCCCCACCGAGTTCGAAGCCGCCCTGCGCGCCAAGGGCGCCTATTACCACATCTACCACCCGTATCACGTGGCGATGTACGAAGGTCGGGCGACCCGCGAGCAGATCCAGGGCTGGGTCGCCAACCGCTTCTACTATCAGGTGAACATCCCCCTGAAGGACGCCGCGATCCTGGCCAACTGCCCGGACCGCGAGATCCGCCGCGAATGGATTCAGCGCTTGCTGGACCATGACGGCGCCCCCGGCGAAGACGGCGGTATCGAAGCCTGGCTGCGTCTGGGCCAAGCCGTCGGCCTCGACCCGGATCAACTGCGCTCCCAGGAACTGGTGCTGCCCGGCGTGCGTTTCGCCGTGGACGCCTACGTCAATTTCGCCCGTCGGGCCAGTTGGCAGGAAGCCGCCAGCAGCTCGCTGACCGAGCTGTTCGCACCGCAGATCCACCAATCGCGCCTCGACAGTTGGCCGCAGCATTACCCGTGGATCGACCCGACCGGCTACGAGTATTTCCGCACACGCCTGGGTCAGGCGCGGCGCGATGTCGAGCACGGTCTGGCGATCACCTTGCAGCACTACACGACGCGGGAAGGCCAGGAGCGCATGCTGGAAATTCTCCAGTTCAAACTGGACATTCTTTGGAGCATGCTCGATGCCATGACCATGGCCTATGAGTTGAATCGCCCGCCGTATCACAGCGTGACCGAGCAACGGGTCTGGCATAAAGGAATCACCTTATGAGTTTCGATCGCAGCAAGACCCCAACCTGGCGTACCGGCTACCGTTTCCAATACGAACCGGCGCAAAAAGGCCACGTGCTGCTGTACCCGGAAGGCATGATCAAACTGAATGAAAGCGCCGCGCTGATCGGCGGCTTGATCGATGGCGAGCGTGACGTGGCCGCGATCATCGCCGCACTCGATGCGCAATTCCCCGGCGTGCCGGAGCTCGGTGAAGACATCGAGCAATTCATGGAGGTTGCCCGTGCTCAGCACTGGATCGAACTTGCCTGATTCCGCGTCGGACACGTTACCGCCCAAACCGGAAATCGGCCTGCCGCTGTGGCTGCTGGCCGAGCTGACCTATCGCTGCCCGCTGCAATGCCCGTACTGCTCCAATCCGCTGGATTTCGCCGAGCAAGGCAAGGAACTCAGCACCGAGCAGTGGATCAAGGTGTTCCGCGAAGCGCGGGAGATGGGCGCGGCGCAGCTGGGTTTCTCCGGTGGCGAACCGCTGGTGCGCCAGGACCTCGCTGAGCTGATTGCCGAGGCGCGCAAGCTGGGTTTCTACACCAACCTGATCACCTCCGGCATCGGTCTGACCGAACAGAAAATCAGCGATTTCAAGAAGGCCGGTCTGGACCATATCCAGATCAGTTTCCAGGCCAGCGATGAGCAGGTGAACAACCTCTTGGCCGGCTCGAAAAAAGCCTTCGCGCAGAAGCTGGAAATGGCTCGCGCAGTGAAAGCCCACGGCTATCCGATGGTGCTGAACTTCGTCACTCATCGACACAACATCGACAAGATCGACCGCATTATCGAGCTGTGTATCGCCCTGGAAGCGGACTTCGTTGAGCTCGCCACTTGCCAGTTCTACGGCTGGGCGCAGCTCAATCGTGTCGGTTTGTTGCCGACCAAGGAACAACTGGTCCGCGCCGAACGCATCACCAACGAATACCGCGCCAAACTGGAAGCCGAAGGGCATCCGTGCAAGTTGATTTTCGTCACCCCGGACTACTACGAAGAACGTCCGAAAGCCTGCATGAATGGCTGGGGCAGTATTTTTCTGACAGTCACGCCGGACGGAACCGCGCTGCCGTGTCACGGCGCCCGACAGATGCCGGTGCAATTTCCCAACGTGCGCGACCACAGCATGCAGCACATCTGGTACGACTCGTTCGGCTTCAACCGCTTTCGCGGTTACGACTGGATGCCCGAACCATGCCGCTCGTGCGATGAGAAAGAAAAGGACTTCGGCGGCTGTCGCTGCCAAGCCTTCATGCTCACGGGAGATGCCAGCAATGCCGACCCGGTGTGCAGCAAATCAGAACATCACGGCGTGATTCTCCAGGCCCGCGAAGAAGCCGAACACGCGACTCAAACCATCGAACAACTGGCCTTTCGCAATGAACGAAACTCACGCCTCATCGCCAAAAGCTGAACCCTTCAGCGCCATCAAGGCTGTCGCGGCCGGCGTCGACTTCGCCGAGCTGCTAGTCGGCCGCCATGGTTTGTTCTGGAACGAATACCGCCCCGAGGACGCTGCCTGCCGAATCTGGCATTGGCATGACGGTCAGGCCACGTGCCTGACGCCAGCGGGGTTCAGTGTGCGCAGCCGCGTGTACGAATACGGCGGTGGAGCGTTTTGTCTGACGGATGACGGGATAGTTTTCGTCAACGAGGCGGATCAGCAGCTGTATCGGCAGTCCTTGAAGGGCGAGACGCCTGAAGTGCTGACGTCGAGTGGCTTCCGTTATGGCGATCTACAGTTTGCCAATGGCCAGGTGTTGGCGGTTGAAGAAAACCATGATCAACATCGGTTGGTAGCCATTGACCTGGCAAGCGGCGCGCGTCATTTACTGGCTGAAGGCGCGGATTTCTATGCGGCACCGACCCTGAGTCCGGACGCCCGACGCCTGGCCTGGATCGAGTGGAGCCGACCGGATCAGCCGTGGACCGCGACCCGTTTGATGGTTGCGGAACGCCAAAACGAGGGTGGTTTTGGCAAACCCCGTTGTGTGGCGGGTGATGGGGTTCAAGAATCGCTGCAACAACCTCGTTTCGATGACAGTGGCCGCTTGTTTTGTCTGACGGATCGCGGCGGCTTTTGGCAACCCCGGGTGGAATCCGCCGAAGGCTTGAGGCCGCTGGCCAGCGCTGCCGCTGATCATGGCCCGGCGCCGTGGCAACTCGGTGGCAGCACGTGGTTACCGCTTGGCGAAGATCGTTATCTGGCGAGCTGGACCGAAGGTGGGTTTGGCCGACTGGGTCTTTGCGGCGACACCCCTGTGGATTTCACTGGGGACTACAGCCGTTTCCGAAGTCTCGCACTGGATGATCAGTTCATTTATTGCATCGCCTCCTCGCCGGTTACTTCCTCGGCGGTGATTGCCATTGAGCGCGACACGCGACAGGTCAAGGTCCTGGCCGGCGGCATCGCACCGCTGCCCGCCGAGCAAATCAGCCGCCCGCAAACCCTGCGCTACCCGAGCGGTTCAGGGGAGGCCCATGGCTTCTTCTACCCGGCAATGACCGGTGAAGCGAAACCGCCGCTGGTGGTGTTCATCCATGGTGGCCCGACCTCGGCCTGTTACCCGATGCTCGACCCGCGCATCCAGTATTGGACGCAACGAGGTTTCGCCGTGGCCGACCTCAACTATCGCGGCAGCAGCGGCTACGGCCGGGCTTATCGCCAGGCGCTGCACTTGAGTTGGGGCGATGTGGATGTGGAAGACGCCTGTGCCGTGGTCGCATATCTCGCGGAACGCGGACTGATCGACGGCGACAAGGCGTTCATTCGCGGCGGCAGCGCCGGCGGCTACACGACCCTTTGCGCATTGGCCTTTCACAAGGTCTTCCGCGCCGGGGCCAGCCTGTATGGCGTCAGCGATCCGGTTGCCTTGGCCAGGGCAACGCACAAATTTGAAGGCGACTATCTGGATTGGTTGATCGGCGATCCCGAGCAGGATGCCGAACGCTACGCCGCACGCACGCCCTTGCTGCACGCGAGCAATATCTCGGTGCCGGTGATTTTCTTTCAGGGCGAGCTGGATGCCGTGGTGGTGCCGCAGCAAACCCGCGACATGGTCACGGCGCTGGAGGACAACGGCATTCTGGTCGAGGCCCACTATTACGCGGACGAGCGTCATGGGTTTCGCAAGGCGGGCAATCAGGCCCATGCGCTGGAGCAGGAGTGGTTGTTTTATCGGCGGGTGATGGAATAGCTGATTGAAACCGTGGCGCGTCCTTCGCGCGCAAGCCTCGCTCCTACAGGATTGATGTCGTTAAGCCGATGTGTGGCACGGCATAAAACCTGTGGGAGCGAGGCTTGCCCGCGAAAGCGTTTTACCTGACGCCGCGAGCCTCAGCGCTTGGCAATGATATACACCGCATGCACGATCCCCGGAATGTAACCGCACAACGTCAGCAGAATATTCAGCCAGAACGCCCCGGCAAAACCGACTTGCAGAAACACACCCAGGGGCGGCAACAGAATGGCAATGATGATTCGAATAAAGTCCATGGGTCAGCTCCTGATTGATGTTGGCTCGCACGAGCCACACAACCAATCGACCTGCGCCGTTCGTCAGGGTTCAGTGCAGTTCTTCAAGCCAGTATCTCAAGTCCGTATTTCTGAACGATGCTCAGCAACTTCAGCGCCATGCCGCTAGGCTGCTTATCACCCGCCTCCCATTGCTTGACTGTCGACGCGCTGGTGTTCAGATAACGCGCGAATACCGGTTGGCTGACGTTGTTGCTCTCGCGAAGCGCCTTGATCTGTTTCGCCGGGATTGCGTCCGGCACTTTCGCCAGCAAGACTCATCGAATTCGCGCATCGTTGCCTTGCTGATTGCACCAATGGCGAATAAGGCACTGGCTGATTCGTGTATCGATTCCGACACTTCACTTTTGTATTTTTTATTCATTAGATATCTCCACAAATTACTTCATCTGCAGCAAGCGCTGGACTTCCATTCTGGCGCCCTCTAAAAAGCCATCGATCCAGCCATCGCTCAAGCACCAAATGGCCTCTGGCAAAACGCAGAGACAAAAAAACGCCCCACACCAAAAGAATCAGGCATGGGGCGATGCGTTATTACCGCGAGACGGTTCGGGAATTCGTGTAGGACAGCTCTGATTAGACGGCAATCCCTTTGCGGCATTGCAGTTGCGCGGTGCGTACCCGGGAAAATGCGCGGGCCAAGCGCAGCAGCATCTCGTCGATGTTGGCTTTGCTGACGGAGAGGGCCGGGGTGAAGCGCAGGCAGCCGGGTTGCGGGGCGTTGAGCAGCAAGCCTTCGTGGAGTGCGGCTTTGACGACCGCGTCCGCTGAATTTTCGGACAGGGTCAGCCCCCAGAGCAGCCCTTGCCCGCGCAATTCGCCGTGAGCGTAGCGATGGGCCAGACGCCCCAGGCCTTCGCCCAGGTAGTGACCGATTTGCTGCACATGATCGAGAAAGCCTTTGTCTTGCACGCTATCGAGAACGGCCAGGCCAGCAGCGGTCGTCAGTGCATTGCCGTGATGAGTGCCGGTCATTTCGCCGAGGTCGAAGCAGCACGCCTTGCCCCGGGCCAGCAGAGCTGCCAGCGGCACGCCGCCGCCCAGGCCTTTGCCGAGCACGACGATATCGGCCCGCACGCCGTAGGATTGTTCCGCGAGCAAGGTGCCGCAGCGACCGATCCCGGTTTGGACTTCGTCGAGGATCAGCAGGATGCCCAGCTCGCGACACAAGCGCTCGACGCCCTTGAGGTAATGCTCGTCGGCCGGGATCACCCCGGCTTCGCTCTGGATCGGTTCGAGCATGATCGCCACGGTGCGGGCGTCCACGGCCGCGTGCAACGCCGGAAGGTCATTGAATGGGACGTGGCTGAAACCCGGCAACTGCGGCTCGAATCGGTTGGTCAGCGTCGAACTGTCCGACGCCGAAATCGTCCCGAGACTACGACCATGGCAACCCTTGTTGGCCACAATGATCCGCGAAGCCCCGTGACGATGCAGTTGGCCCCATTTGCGAGCCAGTTTGATCGCCGCGTCACAGGCTTCACTGCCGCTGTTGAGCAGGTAGGCCTGATCGCTGCCGGTAGTCGCGCAAAGGCGTTCAGCGAGGTTGAGCATGCCGCGGTTATGCAATCCAAAACCGGGGTTGATCAGTGCCCGGGCCTGATCCGAGATCGCGTTGACCAGCACTGAAGGGCTATGCCCCAGGCTATTGGCCCCGCCCCCCTGTGAAAAATCCAGATACGCGCGGTCATCGCTGTCCCACAACCATGAACCCTGGCCTCGGACAAAAATCTGTTGTGGCCGCTCGACACTGGGCATCAGGCACTCACTGGAAAGATTGTCACTGCGAACCGGCAATGAAGCGTCCATCACCAAGTCATCAAGACTGGGTGGATTGCGCCGCAAACTAAACAGATTCATCACAAAAAACCTCGTTTGAGGTTTTTTGTGTTTCCTATGTAAACACCAACCAGGTAAACGGTACTCATCGCGCTTTCCGGCCCTGTAAGCCTTGTGAATGCGGTTAGACTAGGCTCAGGCACGGCGCTGAGCCATTTCGATTTCACAGCATTTTCGATAAGTGTTACTTATGGATTTCAAGCAACTGCGTTATTTCGTCGCGGTGTACGAAGAGGGCCATGTGGGCCGGGCCGCCGAACGACTTTCCATCTCGCAACCGGCGCTGTCGCAGCAGATCCGTCACCTCGAACAGAACCTCGATGTGAGCCTGTTCGAGCGCAGCAGCAAACGCCTGCTACCCACCTTGGCGGCTCACACCTTGTACAACCACGCGCTGCCGCTGCTCGACGGCCTGCAACGGGCACGAGAAGCGTTGGGCAATTTCAAAGGGCAGGCCTTACGCACGTTGGCGATTGGCGTGTTGCAGACGGTGCACACCAGCCTGGTGCCGCAGATGCTCGAACGGGTGCGCAAGGCGCAGCCGCACTTGGTGGTGCAGATCTATGAGCTGACCGGCCTGGAGATCGAACGGCGCTTGCTCAACGGTTCGCTGGACATCGGCATCAGCTACCTGCCACCCCGTCAGCCGGGGCTGCATGGCGTGATGCTGTACGAAGATGAACTGACGCTTGTCATCCCGGCGGATCATCCGTTGCGGGAATTCAAGAAAGTCTCCATGAGTCAGGCTGCGGAATTGCCGATGCTGCTGTTGGGTGAAGAATTCCAACTGCGACAGATCTGGCAAACGCAACTGGCCAGCCTGGGACGGCGACCGCAGGTGCAAGCCGAACTGAACAATATGGCGGGGATTCTCGACAGTTTGCCCCACACCCGGTTGGCCACGGTCTTGCCGGGGCGCTCGCAAAAGGCCCATGGCAACCATGAACTGCTGTGGAAACCCCTGACCGAGCCGCGCGTGCCGCTGAAAGTCGGGTTGGTGTGTCGAGATGTGCAACGGCAGCAAGCCTCGCTGGCCTTGTTGCAGACATTGCTGGAAGAAGTACTGAACGGGCCTGATGATCGCTTGAAAAGCCCGGCAACAATAACCTGAGCACTTTTCGGTCGGACAAAGAAAACCCCGCCGAAGCGGGGCTTTGCAGACTGTTTCCCTGACATCCATTTCACTCCGCCGTCCTGGCAGAATCCTACGTGTCCGTGTTGTTGCTTTGCGCTTCCTGCGCGACGTCCATGTGAAGTAGATTAGCTCTGGATCCAATCCGCGCATATGGGAAAACAGCAGCACGTCATGTAAGAGAATGCTTACATGACGTTACAAGGTCAGAACTGCGATGCGTCCAGCAGGAACAGCGATTCGCTGCCGGCCTTCACCGACGCGCTCAGCGAGTGAATTCGCGGCAGCAGACGGGCGAAATAGAACCGCGCCGTGCCGAGTTTGCTCGCGTAGAACTCGTCCTGCGCTTCTTTGCCAAAGGCTGCCTTGGCCATCAATGCCCACATGTAAGCGTAGGAAACGTATCCGAACACTTGCAGATATTCGACCGAGGCCGCGCCGATTTCATTCGGGTTGTTTTTCGCCCGGTCCAACAGCCACGAAGTCAGCTCATCAAGGGTAGTCACCGCGTCGTTCAACGGCTTGGTGAACTCTGCCAGGTCAGCGCTGGCCGTTGCGGTGAAGTGACGAATCTCGTCGGCGAACAGGTTGTAGAACGCCCCGCCGCTGCCCACGATCTTGCGTCCTACAAGGTCCAAGGCCTGAATGCCGTTGGTGCCTTCATAAATCTGGGTGATGCGCACGTCACGCACCAGTTGTTCCTGGCCCCACTCACGAATGTAACCGTGACCGCCGAACACTTGCTGGCCATGGACAGTGGTTTCCAGGCCCAGATCGGTCAGGAACGCCTTGGCCACCGGGGTCAGCAGCGCCACCAGGTCTTCGGCGCGTTTGCGGGTGGTCGGGTCTTCGCTGAACTTGGCGGTGTCCAGCTGCATGGCCACGTACGTCGAGAAGGCACGGCCGCCTTCGTTCGAAGCTTTCATGGTCAGCAACATGCGACGCACGTCCGGGTGGACGATGATCGGGTCCGCGACTTTATCCTTGTTCTGCGCGCCAGTCGGCGAACGGCTTTGCAGACGATCGCGAGCGTATTCGACAGCGTTCTGGTACGAGCGCTCGCCGGTGGCCAGGCCCTGGATACCCACACCCAGACGCTCGTAGTTCATCATGGTGAACATCGCCGCCAGGCCTTTGTTCGGCTCGCCGACCAGGTAACCCAGCGCTTCGTCGAAGTTCATCACGCAGGTCGCGGACGCCTGGATGCCCATTTTGTGTTCGATCGAACCGCAATTCGCCGGGTTACGTGCGCCCAGGCTGCCGTCGGCATTGACCATGAACTTAGGCACCAGGAACAGCGAAATGCCTTTCGGCCCCGCCGGTGCGTCCGGCAGTTTGGCCAGCACCAGGTGGATGATGTTCTCGGTCAGGTCGTGTTCACCGCCGGTGATGAAGATTTTGGTGCCGCTGACTTTGTAGGAACCGTCGGCCTGAGGTTCGGCCTTGGTGCGGATGATCCCCAGATCTGTACCGGCGTGCGGTTCGGTCAGGCACATGGAGCCGGCCCAGACGCCGGCGTACATGTTCGGCAGGTACGCAGCTTTCAGTTCATCGCTGGCGTGGGCGTTGATCGACAGGCAAGCGCCAGCGGTCAGCATCGGATACAGGCCAAACGACAGGCTGGCGGAGTTGACCATTTCTTCGACTTGGGCCGAAACCGCCTTGGGCATGCCCATGCCGCCGTAGGCCGGATCGCCACCGACGCCGACCCAACCGCCTTCAGCGTAAGTCTGGTAAGCCTGTGGGAAACCTGCCGGCGTGGTGACGGCACCGTCCGTCCAATGGCACCCTTCTTCGTCAGCCGCACGGCTCAGGGGCGCGATGCTTTTGCTGGTGACCTTGCCGGCTTCTTCGAGAATGGCTTCGACGGTTTCGGCATCAACGGTATCCGCCAGCGCCGGCAGCTCGGCCCAGAGTTTGGCGACCTCGAAAACTTCATTGAGGACGAAGCGCATATCGCGCAGGGGCGCTTTGTAGTCAGCCATGGCAAACCTCGCAAGATCTAAACGGGTGATTCGTAGGAATGGTGTTTTCGTTGGGTTCGAGTGTAACCCAACAACTTTTACGACACATAGGGTCAGCTCATGACTGATTTGTAATGTTTAGTCACCAGTCATGATTCTGCCAAAACGTAATCGCGGGCAAGCCTTGCTCCTACAGGTCCTCGGCGTACGCAAGTTGCGCGAACGCCATAAGAGTGTAGGAGCAAGGCTTGCCCGCGATGCTTCTAAAACGTGCTCGTCAAAGCGCAAACAACCCCGCCGGCAACTTCATCAAGCAATCACTCCCCGCCTCGATCGCCGCCCGATGAGCGGCGGTGCGTGGCAGCAAACGCTTGAAATAGAACTCGCAGGTCGCCAGTTTGCCCTGGCAATAATCGGCATCGCCGCTTCCCTCGTCGAGCTGCGCCTGAGCCACCAGCGCCATGCGCAGCCATAGATAGCCGAGGATGATGTAACCGCTGTACATCAAATAATCCACAGACGCGGCGCCGACTTCATCCGGGTTTTTCATCGCGGCCATGCCGATTTTTGTGGTCACCTCGCCCCACTGCTGATTCAAGCCATTGAGCTGCGCCACGAAGCTGCCCAGTTGCGGATGCTCGGAATTGGCAGCGCAAAACTTGTGGACGATTTTGGTAAAACCACGCAACAGCTTGCCCTGGCTGCCGAGGACTTTGCGCCCCAACAGATCCAGCGCCTGAATGCCGTTAGTGCCCTCGTAGATCGGCGCAATCCGGCAATCGCGAACCAACTGTTCCATGCCCCACTCGCGAATGAAACCGTGGCCGCCAAAGACCTGCATACCGTGGTTGGTCACTTCCAGGCCGGTGTCGGTCATGAACGCTTTGCAGATCGGCGTCAGGAACGCCAGCAAGTCTTCAGCCTCCTGGCGCGCCGTTGCATCCGCGCTCAGATGCGCGACATCCAGCAACTGCGCGGTGAAATAGGTCAGCGCCCGATTGCCTTCGTTGAAGGCCTTCATTGTCAGCAACATCCGGCGCACGTCCGGGTGCACGATGATTGGATCGGCGACTTTTTCCGGGGCTTTGGGGCCGGTCAGTGAACGCATTTGCAAACGATCGTTGGCGTATTTGATCGCGCCCTGGAAGCTCGCCTCACCCAGACACAAACCCTGCATGCCAGTGCCCAGGCGCGCGTGGTTCATCATGGTGAACATGCAATTCAGGCCCTTGTTCGCTTCGCCGATCAGGAAGCCCTTGGCCGCATCAAAGTTGAGCACGCAGGTCGCCGATGCCTTGATGCCCATTTTGTGTTCGATGGAGCCGCAGGAAACGCCATTGCGCTCGCCCGCTTCACCTTCGGCATCGGGCAGGAATTTAGGCACGATAAACAGCGAAATGCCTTTGGTCCCGGCCGGTGCATCCGGCAGTTTGGCCAACACCAGATGAATGATGTTGTCGCTCATGTCGTGTTCGCCGGCAGAGATGAAAATTTTGCTGCCGGAGATCGCGTAACTGCCGTCGGACTGGGGCACGGCGCGAGTCTTGATGATGCCCAGGTCGGTGCCGCAATGGGCTTCGGTCAGGCACATGGTACCGGTCCATTGGCCGGCGGTGAGTTTGCTCAGGTACGTCTGTTTTTGCGCTTCGGTGCCGTGGGCGTGGATCGCCGACATCGCACCGTGGGTCAGGCCGGGGTACATGCCCCAGGACGTGTTGCTGGAAGCGATCATCTCGCTGATGACCAACCCCAGCGAGAGGGGCAAGCCCTGGCCGCCATACACCGGATCAGCCGCCAGGCCATGCCAGCCACCCTCCACGTATTGTGCGAAGGCTTGCTTGAACCCTGTAGGCGTTGTCACCACGCCATTGTCGAAATGGCAGCCCTCTTCGTCACCGCTGCGATTCAGCGGTGAGAGCACGTTCTCACAGAATTTCGCGCCTTCTTCCAGGATCGCATTGACCATGTCCGGGCTGGCATCGGCGGCGCCCAGCGCGGCGTAGTTGCTGTGAAAGTCGAAGACGTGGTCGATCAGGAAGCGCATGTCGCGCAGGGGAGCTTTGTACTCAGGCATGGTCGTTTCTCCGGCAGCAGATGCCTCAAACCTACTGCCGCGCCCCCCGCCTCACAATCACAGTCCAGACGCTGAATGCGCCGTCATCACTCAACCCGCAGCGCCGTCCATGCGCACTGCGCCGCGACGGCTTTGCCCGAACGCGACCACGCAGTTGCGCCCGGCACCCTTGGCGCTGTAGAGCGCCTCGTCGGCGGACTTGAGCACCTGTTCGGGTGTGCGCTGTTCCAGGCGTTCAGCGACGCCGATGCTGACCGTGACCGAGACGCTGGAAGCACCGGAACCGGCTCGGCGCTGGCGGCCCTGCTGGTCGTCTTGAGGGCGATCCGGGTTACGCAATTGAATGCTGTAGGACGCAATCGACTCGCGGATGACTTCCAGGTGTGGCATGCACTCTTCAAGCGTCTTGCCTGCAAACACCAGGGCGAATTCCTCACCCCCGTAGCGATACGCCCTACCGCCGCCGCTGATTTTCGACAGTTTGCTGGCGACCAGCCGCAGCACCTGATCGCCGACATCGTGACCGTGGGTGTCGTTGAATTTCTTGAAGTGATCGACGTCGCTCATGGCCAGCACGTAATTGCGCCCCAGCCGCTGCATGCGTTCGTTCAAGGCCCGACGCCCCGGCAGACCGGTGAGTTCGTCGCGGAAAGCCATTTGATAGGCTTCGTGGGCGACCGCCGCGGCAATCATCAGCATCACCTGGCTGCACATGATGTTCAGGGTGAACGGCAGGATGAAGGTTTTCGGCAGCATCCAGAACAACCCCAGCAAACCCACCAGTTGCGCGGCGTGCAGAGGCCTCGGGTTGCGCCAGTATTGCCAGGCCAGCAGCAGGAACGAGGCGATGAACACCGGGTAGGACAATTGAATCAGGCTCATCCACGCGCCGTGCAACGCCGGCCAGCGGATCTCCGACAGCCACATCAGCAGCGCCTGTGGGTAACTTTGCTCAAGACCCAGCGCCACACTGCCGAACGCCAGCAGCACGGCGAAACGCGCCACCATGTCCTGGAACAGGTGGGTGCGTTCCTGCCACGCCGCGAATAGGCCGAACAACAACGGCAGTAGCAGGCAACAGAGGTGGAAAACCACCGCCGCGTCTTCGCGAACCTTGCCGTTGTCGCGGTAATAGTCGGTCTGGGTGTCGAGCAGGAAGTAGGCCGTGTACACCGTGACCATCAGAAACAGCTCGCGCTGCCGTCGGTAAACCGCGCAGTAAGCACCGCCGAGCAACAGCACCAACGTTGGCAGCACGTTGAACAGCGAGGTGAAAAAGACGTTGAGATCCTTGATGTACGCAGCCGAAAGCCCAGCGAGCAATAGCAGTAATGAGGGCAAAAAGTGACTGAAACGTACAGCGGAAGAACGCGGCAAGGGTAAAGCTCCGACCCGGCATAGCAATTGATGGCATTGTGCCTGCAATGCACACGATTAAGCACACGAAATGTGATGCAGATCACGTGAACGTCTCTTTAACGGCAGAAATGCTGACTTTCTGAGGGGGTTATCGAGGTTTTTTAATTGAAGGAAAACCTGTGGCAAGGGAGCTTGCTCCCTCGCCACAAGAACTTGGCTGGTTCAAAGATCGTTATAGAACGCCTGCAGCGGCCCTTCACTGAGGCTTCGACCCTCTGCGCCGATCGGTTTGAGCGCAATCGGGGCATCGAGCGCCTGCCGGGTTGTGATCTTCGGACTGACGGGCCTTGCCGTCACCGCGTTCTCATCACCCACATGCCCCTGCGGAATGACCAGCGACGGATGATCGAACGGTGCCTGTTCCCAGGCGACACGTGGATCGGTCAGCCCGACTTCCATGAATTTCACCAGCGCATCGATTTCATCGGAGGTCAGGTTCAGCGAGGTCATGTCCGGATCGAGGTTCGAGGCGTTGTGCTGATTCGCCGACGGATGTTCGAAGCCGCTGGTGTTGCTCGCATCTTCACCGCGCCTGTCGCCACCGCGGTTATAGAACTCCATGACCTGCTTCAGCGTCGCCCGGCTACCGTTGTGAAAATACGGCCCGGTCAGCGCGATATTGCGCAGCGTCGGCGTCTTGAACGCGCCATCGACGGCATCGCGAAAACCGACATTGGGTTTGAGCGTTGCGTCACAGGGCAGCGCTGCACTCAGTGGCGTTTCGAAGGTGCAGACATCGACATCCAGCGGGTCAGGCACATTGCCGCCCTGCAGTAGGGTGTTGTACTCACGGGTGAAGGACAAAGGATTGCCCCACCCGTCCGAGCCGCCGAGTGCCAGGTCTTCCGACGTCGGACGCACACCGGTGTTGTAGAAGCCGTTGTCATAGAGCGTGGTGAGGTTGTCGGCCATCAACATGCGTTCGATGCGCTCACGGGGATGGAACAGCAAGCGGCTGCCGGCGTTGGTCAGTTCCGCGCCGCCGTGGCAACTGATGCATTTGCCCTTGCCGAGGAACAGGTTCATGCCCTCGACCTGCTGGGCATTCATGGCTTGATGATCCCCCTGCAAGTAGGCGTCCAGCGGCGCCTTGTCCGAGATCAGGGTCGATTCATACATCTGAATCGCCAGCCCGAAGAACAGCGGGAAGTTGGCCTCCATCTGGGTGTACGGCGCATCGCCCAACAACACCTGCTGCGTGGCATTCCACAGACGCGGCTGGAACGCAGCCTTGATCAGTTCACGGTAGGTCGGCCGGCGCGCACCGGACACCGGGGCCAGCACCGAATCGGTCGAGGAAATCCGTTGCTGCTTGAGCATCAGCGTGTCGAGCATGCGCCGGCCGATGTCCGCAAAGGTGCGCCCGCCGCAGGACATTTCAACCGGACTGCCGGGAGGCCCCACGGCTTGCGAGGCTGCGGAAGCGTCCTTGAGTGCCAGTCGCACTTTGGTCGCCACACCGCTGCGATCACTGGTGACGAAAATCCCGGCATCCGGATCGCGATTACCGAACGGTGAGAAGCCGTTGAACACGTTGTTCGCACGCCCATCCCAGAAATTTCGCACGTTGAAAGCGGCGTTGATCACCGTCGGCGCATTGCGCCCGGTGCTGCGCCGGACATTGATGCCGCCGACCTGGAAGATTCCGTCCGGTTGTTGCGTGCACCTGTCGAAACGCGGCTGATGCGGCTTGACGAAGTTGGCGTCGAACACGCCTTGGGAGCCGATCACATCGTCGGTGGAATAGAGAATCGGCGAATTGCGATCCAGTGGATCGGCGAGCACATGGGTCGGGAAGTCGGTTTTCTTCAGCGTGTAGTTCGGGCCGCCCTTGCCCCCGGACTTGGTGGCGTAAGACGCCACATCGCCGGGGATATCGGACGCTACAAACGGCTTGTTGAAGATCGACGCCACATTCGCATTGGTGTTCGCCTGGCCAGGGTTGATCTGATTGGTGATCCGGTGATCGACCCCAGCGTGAAAGTGGCAGGACGCGCAAGCGGTCGAGCCATCGCTGCCGATCTCCATGTCCCAGAACAGCGCCTTGCCCAGCAGAATCGCCGCCGAGCGGTTAAGCACGTAGTCGGTCATCAAATCGACCTTGCGCCCGCCTTCGGTTCCCGACGGGTCGGGCGGCGTCATGCCGCGCAGTGATTGCAGGGTGGGGATCTCAGGGGCGGGAACATCAATCTCTGGCGCCGTGGCAGCAAGAGCGCCATGGACGGGCAGCACGAACAGGCAGGCCAAACCAACTATTCGGACGATATTCATGCGCTCACCCTGACGATATTGTCGACTCAATTTGAGGTTGTCAGCGGTTTTGCAATTAATCTGCCAGTACGTTAAAGGCCCGGCCTGCCGGGCGCTGGCCAATCAATGCGCGTATTTCGGGGCATTAATGCCGGGAAATGGGCCCCAACAATGGGGACTCGAATTCAAGGCAAAAAAAAGCCGCTGCTCCGAAGGAACAGCGGCTTTTTGAAGAGCTGCGCTAAGGCTTAGTACCCCAGTGCGAAGTCTTCTTCTTTCATGTCCATCAGGTTGTTGGCGCCCGACAGCATGGTCACAACGTGAGTGCGAGTACGCGGCAGGATGCGCTGGAAGTAGAAGCGCGCGGTCTGCAGTTTGGCGGTGTAGAACGCCGTTTCAGTGGTGCCGGCAGCCAGTTTTTCGGCAGCCAGGCGCGCCATGTCAGCCCAGAAGTAGGCCAGGCAGGCGTAACCGGAGTACATCAGGTAGTCCACGGAGGCCGCGCCGACTTCTTCGCGATCTTTCATGGCGGCCATGCCGACCTTCATGGTCAGTTCGCCCCACTCTTTGTTCAGCGCAGCCAATGGCTCGACGAACTCTTTGACCGCTTCGTTGCCTTCGTTGGTCTGGCAGAACTTGTGGACGATCTTGGTGAAGCCTTTCAGGGCCTCGCCTTGAGTCATCAGCACTTTACGGCCCAGCAGGTCGAGCGCCTGGATACCGGTGGTGCCTTCGTACAGCATCGAAATGCGGCTGTCGCGAACGTTCTGCTCCATGCCCCACTCGGCGATGAAGCCGTGGCCACCGTAGATTTGCACGCCGTGGTTGGCGGACTCGAAGCCCACTTCAGTCATGAAGGCTTTGGCGATCGGCGTCATGAAGGCCAGCAGTGCGTCGGCTTTCTTCTTCTCTTCTTCGTCCACGCCGTACTTGACGATGTCGACCTGTTTGGCGGTGAAGTAAACCATTGCGCGGTTGCCTTCGGCGAACGCCTTCATGGTCAACAGCATGCGACGGACGTCCGGGTGCACGATGATCGGGTCAGCGGCCTTTTCCGGCGCTTTCGGGCCAGTCAGGGAGCGCATTTGCAGACGATCGCGAGCGTATTTCAGGCCGCCCTGGAAGCCGATCTCGGCGTGAGCCAGACCTTGCAGCGCGGTGCCCAGGCGAGCGGTGTTCATAAAGGTGAACATGCAGTTCAGGCCTTTGTTCGCCGGGCCGATCAGGAAACCGGTGGCCCCGTCGAAGTTCATCACGCACGTGGCGTTACCGTGGATGCCCATTTTGTGTTCCAGGGAACCGCAGGTCACGGCGTTGCGAGCGCCGATCGAACCGTCTGCGTTCGGCATGAACTTCGGAACGATAAACAGCGAGATGCCTTTGGTGCCAGCCGGTGCATCCGGCAGACGGGCCAGCACGATGTGGACGATGTTGTCGGCCATGTCGTGTTCACCGGCCGAGATGAAGATCTTGGTGCCGGAGACTTTGTAGGAACCGTCGGCCTGAGGTTCGGCCTTGGTGCGCAGCATGCCCAGATCGGTGCCGCAGTGCGGTTCGGTCAGGCACATGGTGCCGGTCCATTCACCGGAAACCAGTTTGGTCAGGTAAGCCTCTTGCTGCTCAGGCGTACCGTGCTCGGAAATGGTGTTCATCGCGCCATGGGACAGACCTGGGTACATGCCCCACGACCAGTTGGCCTCGCCAACCATTTCGCTGACCGCCAGACCCAGAGACTCCGGCAGGCCTTGGCCACCGTGTTCTACGTCGTGGGCCAGGCTTGGCCAGCCGCCTTCGACGAATTGCTTGTAGGCTTCTTTGAAGCCAGTCGGGGTCTTAACGCCGGACTCGCTCCAGGTGCAGCCTTCGGTGTCACCCACGCGGTTCAGCGGAGCCAGTACCTGCTCACAAAACTTGGCGCCTTCTTCGAGAATGGCGTCAACCATGTCTGGAGTTGCGTCTGCACAAGCCGGAAGGCTCTGATAGTGCGCTTCGTAGCCGAGCAGTTCGTCACGAACGAAGCGAATATCACGCAAGGGGGCCTTGTAGTCAGGCATAGCGATAAACCTCTGCTGATGTAACCGGGGATGAACGACCGCGTTGATTTGTTGTGGCGGTCAAACAGTTGTTTGAAACATACGTTTACGCCCAAATCTTGTCAAGCGCCGATCTTTTGCCGTTCGTCATCATCGCGCGTACATAACGGCCACGCAGCCGCGCACCGCTGTCGACAAAGCAACAGAACATGTAGGAAAGATTAGTTGAGCGATAAGGACTTACGCAGAAAAACGCCGCGAAGATTCGCGGCGTCGGCGGAGCAGATTCAGCAAGCGATCAAGCGTAGGTATCAATCAACGTCCCGAGCATTTCATCGGAAGCCTTGGCGACTTTCACGCCCAATTCCACCTGAAACTTGCCCTGGGACATCTCGACCATGCTGCTGGCCACGTCCGATTGTTGGCTGCGATCCACAGAACGCAGACGATCGACCTGGGCCTCGGAGGATTGGCTCTTCTCCGAACGATCAATGACGGTGTTGGCAATCTGGCCGGCGGCCTGATCGACACGGTTCTGCCCTGTCTGAATAGTGCTCAGACCGGCATAAAAAGCGGTGCTTCCTGAGATTTCCATGGGAGAACTCGTCCTGATAAAGGATCAACAGCGGCCATTGAAGCAGACGCGCCAGCAAAACACCCGACAAAAACACTAATGGCACAGTGCCGCGTCATAGGCAAAACCATTAATCGAGCAGATCCAGCTGCAGATGCTCGGCCACCGCCTCCGCCGTCAGCGACTTGAGTTTCGGTACCCGGCCCAGGCACGGCGCGGGTATGCGCTCGGCCAACGTGGCGAGGTTTTCCTCCAGCCTTGAGGTCTTCGGCTCGATGATATTGGCGACCCATCCGGCCAACTGCAGGCCGTCGTTCGCAATCGCCTCAGCCGTGAGCAGCGCATGGTTGATGCAACCCAGCCGCACGCCGACCACCAGAATCACCGGCAGGTCCAGCGCCATAGCCAGGTCCGACAGATTATCCTGATCCGCCAACGGCACGCGCCAGCCACCGGCACCTTCGATCAACGTGAAGTCCGCGTGCATATCCAGGATTTCGCGCATCGGCGTCAACAAGGATTGCACCGTCAGCGCGATGCCCGCCTCCCGCGCGGCCAGGTGCGGAGCGATGGCCGGTTCGAACGCCACCGGATTGACCTGCGCATACGTCAGCGGCAGCGAGCATTCCGCCAACAACGCCAACGCATCGGCGTTGCGCAAACCCTTGGGGGTCACCTCGCAACCCGAGGCCACCGGTTTACCCGCCGCGGTGCTCAAACCGGCGGAACGTGCGGCATGCAGCAAACCGGCGGCGACCGTTGTCTTGCCGACGTCAGTGTCAGTACCGGTGATGAAATAGGCTGCGCTCATAAGGGTTTCTCCAACACGGCATAAACCACTTGATAAGTCGCCGGCAGTCCTTTTGCCTGACGAAACTGCTCATACGCCTCGACCAGGCCGAGGATTCGCGCCCGGCCGGTCAAACCGCCCGGCCGGCCAGGGTTCAGGTTATGCGCGCCCAACGCCTTGAGTTCATGGGTCAGGCTGCGCACGTCCGGGTAATGCAGCACATGTGGACAGGTTTGCAGACTGACAACCTGCAAGCCACTGGCCACGCACAGCTGTTGATAAGTCTCGAACTCGCGGAAGCGATTGACGTGCACCATGCCATCCACCTGGCGCCAGCTGTCACGCAATTCGTACAACGTGCCGACACACAGACTAGCAAACGCAAAAACGCCGCCTGGTTTTAATGCCCGATACGCTTCGCTGAGCACCGAGTCGAAGTCCGAACACCACTGCACCGCGAGGCTGGAAAAGATCAGGTCGCAGGTCGACTCCTGCAATGGCAATCGCTCGGCATCGCCCGCAATGAAGTGCGTTGCGCCGCCCAAGGGCCGCGCGTGATTGAGCATGCCTTCGGCGATGTCCAGCGCCACGCCGTGACCCACAGGAAAACGCTCGCCCAGCGCACGACTGAAATACCCGGTGCCGCAACCCAGGTCCAGCCAGCGACCCGGCACACAATCATCGGGCAACCGGCGCAGCAACTCGCTGCCAACATCCCGTTGCAATTCAGCCACGCTGTCGTAGCTGGCCGCCGCGCGGGAAAAGGAGGCGGCCACCTGACGTTTGTCGGGCAAACCACCCGGTAGCTTGGGAAGGGATAAATCAGTCATCACCGGACTCATGCAAAAAGGCCTGGATCGCCCCCGCCACACCGTGAGGGTCTTCCAGAAGAAACGCGTGGCTGGCCTGTTCGATCAGGCCGATTTCGACATCCGGCAACAACGCCAGCAAGTCCCCCGCCGCTTCGGCCGGGACCAGCCCGTCGAGACCGGCGAACAGATGCAATTGCGGGCCACGAAACGCCTGTAGCGCTTGCCGGGTATCCAGTTGCGCGAGGACTTCCAGGCCACTCATCAAGACTTGTGTCGACGTATGCGGCGCGCCTCCGAGCAACAGCCGTGACAGCCCGCGCGGGTCTTCAGCACCTTGGGCGCAGAGCAGCGAGAACCGTTTCAGAGTCATGCGCGGATCGGCACCGCAACCGGCCAGAAACGCATCGAAGGTCTCACCGGGCATCGCGCTCGGCCATTGTTCATGGGCGACAAACGAAGGGTTACTCGCCAGCGTCAGCAAACCGCAGCAGCGATCACCGCGCCGCGCCGCCAACTCGGATGCGAGCATGCCGCCCAGAGACCAGCCACCGAGCCAGGTATCCTGAGGTACGGTCGAATCGAGTTCATCGAGCCATTCTTCCAGCTCGCCTGACGCCAGCTCCGGCAACGGCTCGATCTCGACCCGCAGGTGTTCATCCAAGCCCTGCAAGGCTGCCGCCAACGGCTCCAGCGGCGAAATCCCGAGGCCCCAACCGGGCAGCAGAATCAGTCGATCACGCATGGCTTGGCTCCGGTCCCAGTTGTGCAAAACAATCGGCCAGTCCATTTAACAATAGCTGCACCTGCGCTTCGCTGTGGGCGGCGGTCAGGGTCACTCGCAGGCGCGCGCTACCGGCCGGCACGGTGGGCGGACGGATCGCGGTGACCATCAAGCCGCGTTCGCGCAGCATCTGCGAGAGTCGAACCGCGCGGCCCGCATCGCCAATCATGATTGGTTGGATCGGGGTAAAGCTGTCCATGAGTTCCAGGCCGATCTGCTCGGCACCTCGACGAAATTGACGGATCAGCACATTAAGGTGCTCGCGCCGCCAATGCTCGCTGCGCAATAATTCGAGACTTTTCAGCGTGGCGCAGGCCAGCGCTGGCGGCTGACTGGTGGTGTAAATGTAGGGCCGCGCGAACTGGATCAGGCTCTCGATCAATTCTTCACTGCCCGCCACGAACGCCCCGGCCGTGCCGAACGCCTTGCCGAGCGTGCCGACCAATACAGGCACATCCTCTTGGCTCAAACCAAAATGCTCGACAATCCCGCCGCCGTTGGCGCCCAGCGGACCAAAGCCGTGGGCATCGTCGACCATCAGCCACGCACCTTTGGCCTTGGCCTCCCGGGCCAGCGCCGGCAGGTCGGCGATGTCGCCGTCCATGCTGAACACGCCGTCGGTAACCACCAACGTGTTGCCAGTGGCCTTCTCCAGGCGCTTGGCCAAGCTATCGGCGTCGTTGTGCAGATAACGATTGAACCGCGCGCCGGATAGCAGACCCGCATCCAGCAGCGATGCGTGATTGAGCCGGTCTTCCAGCACCGTATCGCCCTGCCCGATCAACGCGGTGACCGTGCCGAGGTTGGCCATGTAACCGGTGGTGAACAGCAACGCACGCGGGCGGCCGGTGAGATCGGCCAGCGCTTCTTCCAGCTCGTGATGCGGCGTGCTGTGGCCGATAACCAGGTGCGAAGCGCCGCCACCGACGCCCCAACGGGACGCGCCAGCGCGCCAGGCTTCGATCACTTGCGGATGATTGGCCAGGCCCAGGTAATCGTTGTTACAAAACGCCAGTAATGGCTGACCATCGACCACCACTTCCGGGCCCTGGGGGCTTTCGAGTAGCGGGCGTTGGCGATAGAGATTTTCGGCACGACGGGCAGCAAGGCGTGCGGCGAGATCGAAAGACATGCAGGCCTCGAGGTCAGATCACAGAGTGCGAAAGTTGCACAATCCCCTGTGGGAGCGAGCTTGCTCGCGATGGCGTCGGCCCAGTCAACATCAGTGTTGAATGTCACTCCGTCATCGCGAGCAAGCTCGCTCCCACATGGATTTGCATTCAGTCAGAAGGATCGATGAACGCTTCAAACAGCAGCGTTGTAGAACTGCTCGCTGCTCTTCTGTTCAACCAACGCCTGTTCGATAGCCGCCTGATGCACTTCATCGGCATGCTCTTCCCGCGCTTCCGGCAGGATGCCCAGGCGCCCGAACAGTTGCATGTCCTTGTCGGCCTGCGGGTTGGCGGTGGTCAGCAGTTTGTCGCCGTAGAAAATCGAGTTGGCACCGGCGAAGAACGCCAGGGCTTGCATCTGCTCGTTCATCGCTTCGCGGCCGGCGGACAGGCGCACGTGGGATTGCGGCATCAGGATGCGGGCCACGGCGAGCATGCGGATGAAATCGAACGGGTCGATGTCATCGGCGTTTTCCAGCGGCGTACCGGCGACTTTCACCAGCATGTTGATCGGCACAGACTCCGGATGCTCCGGCAGGTTGGCCAGTTGGATCAGCAGGTTGGCGCGGTCGTCGAGGGATTCGCCCATGCCGAGGATGCCGCCGGAGCAGATCTTCATCCCCGATTCACGCACGTAAGCCAGGGTTTGCAGGCGCTCGCCGTAGGTGCGGGTGGTGATGATGCTGCCGTAGAACTCCGGCGAGGTGTCGAGGTTGTGGTTGTAGTAGTCGAGGCCGGCCTGGGCCAGGGCTTCGGTCTGGTCCTGGTCGAGACGACCGAGGGTCATGCAGGTTTCCAGGCCCATGGCTTTCACGCCTTTGACCATCTCCAGCACGTACGGCATGTCTTTGGCCGACGGGTGCTTCCACGCCGCACCCATGCAGAAGCGGGTCGACCCGATAGCCTTGGCGCGAGCGGCCTCTTCGAGGACCTTCTGCACTTCCATCAGTTTTTCTTTTTCCAGGCCGGTGTTGTAGTGACCGGACTGCGGACAATATTTGCAATCTTCCGGGCAGGCGCCGGTTTTGATCGACAACAAGGTCGAAACTTGAACCCGGTTGGCATCGAAATGCGCGCGGTGCACCGTCTGCGCCTGGAACAACAGGTCGTTGAATGGCTGAACGAAGAGTGCTTTGACTTCGGCCAAAGACCAGTCATGACGCAGGGTTGCAGAGGTGCTGGCGCTCATGGGCGTTTCCTTGATTTATGCTTGGCAAGCGGCTGGGGAACGGAATACCCACAGGCGCGACACGGATGTTCGGCATATTTAAGGAAGAGCGATGCGCTGTCAACCACGATACGAAGGACCGGTTTACATCTGGTTAAAAAACAAACAATCCTGTTTGCTCTGTTCAGAGCCTGCCGATGACAAAACACCCATCTGTACAGCCTGCGAAACCGAGCTGCCCTGGCTTGGCGATCACTGCCAGACCTGCGCCCTGCCCTTGCCCGCGTCCGGCCTGACGTGCGGCCAATGCCTGCAACAACCGCCGGCCTTCGAACGCGTGGCGGCGCCGTGGACTTACAGCTTTCCGCTGGACACGCTGATCACTCGTTTCAAACACAACGCGAAGTGGCCGTTTGGGCGCCTGCTCGGCGAACTTCTTGCGCAGTTCCTGCAACATCGCTTCGATGAAGACCTGGAGCGACCCGATGCGTTGGTTCCGGTGCCGCTGGCTACCAAACGCCTGCGTCAGCGGGGTTTTAATCAAGCGGCGATGCTTGCGCGGTGGCTGAGTGAAAACCTGGACATTCCTTGCAACGAAACGCTGTTGCTGAGGATTCAGGACACCAGCGCCCAACAGCAACTGAAGGCCGAAGCGCGCAAGCGAAACTTGCGTAACGCCTTTGCCCTGGCCCCCGGTGCGTCCGTCTCAGGCCTTCATCTGGCCCTGATCGACGATGTGTTGACCACCGGCGCCACCGCACAAACCCTCGCGCGTTTGTTGATGAACGCCGGTGCCGCCCGGGTTGATGTTTATTGCCTGGCCCGCACACCCAAACCCGGCGACACGGTTTAACTGAACAACACAAACCCTGTGGGAGCGGGCTTGCTCGCGAAAGCGATCTGTCAGTCACATCATTGCTGGATGTGCCGACGCCTTCGCGAGCAAGCCCGCTCCCACAGGGGTTGAGTACAACTGGACGATTGGGCAACTGACTTGACTCCCAAGCCCCAAGCCGCCAACGTCCTCCCATTACCACCGCCCAAAGCACTCGCCATGTCCCTGCCTACCTTATTGTCCCAGCACATTGTCCGTCGCCCGCAGCGCATCGCCCTGCTGCAACACATCGCCGAACAAGGCTCGATCACCCGCGCCGCGAAAAGCGCAGGCCTGAGTTACAAAGCGGCGTGGGACGCCATCGACGAGTTGAACAACCTGGCGCAAAAACCACTCGTGGAACGCAGCGTCGGCGGCAAGGGCGGTGGTGGCGCGAAGTTGTCCGAAGAAGGTCAACGCGTCCTGCGCCTGTATCAAAAGCTGCAAGTGTTGCAGGCCCAAGTGCTGGAAGCCGCCGAAGACGCCAGCGACCTCGACCTGCTCGGTCGCCTGATGCTGCGCACCAGCGCGCGCAATCAGTTGCACGGCAAGGTCGTGGCGATCGAATCCCAGGGGCGCAACGACCGCATTCGCCTTGAACTGGCCGAAGGCTTGAACATCGACGCGCAGATCACCCACGACAGCACCCTGCACCTGGAACTGCAAAGCGGTACCGAAGTGGTCGCGTTGATCAAGGCCGGATGGCTGGAATTGCAGGCCATCGAGCAGGCTGCAACACTTGGCAACAATTGCCTGAAGGGCATTATCAAGGAGATTCTCGATGCCGAGGACGGCCCCAGCGAAGTGCGCATCGGCCTGCCCAACGGCCAGACACTCTGCGCCCTGGCGGAGCCGCTGCATTTAAAGACCTCCGGCCTGGGCATCGACCGACCGGTGCTGGTGCAATTCGCGCCGTCCAACGTGCTGCTGGGCACGCCGCTCTGAAACAAAACCTTCACTGACGCTCCTTAAGGTGACTGCAAAAACCCGCAGGGAGCCTGATGTGAACCTACTAGAAGAAAACCAATCCACCGACCTGGAAAAAATGGTCGGCCTCAGCCGTCGTGGTTTCATCAGCGCTGGCGCCCTCTGCGGTGCAGCAATGTTCCTCGGCGGCAACCTGCTGAGTCGCAGCGTGCTCGCCGCCAGTGTCAGTGCCGGCTCGAGCAAACTGTTGGGTTTCAACAGCATCGCCGCCGCCACGACCGACGCCATCACCCTGCCGCCGGGTTACAAATCCTCGGTGTTGATCAGTTGGGGCCAGCCTCTGCAGAAAAACGGTCCGGCCTTCGACCCCAGCGGCAACGGCACCGCCCAGGCTCAGGAAGTCCAGTTCGGTGACAACAACGACGGCATGAGCCTGTTCGAGTTTCCCGGTGAAAAAGACCGGGCGCTGATGGCGATCAACAACGAATACACCAACTACCGCTACCTCTACCCTCACGGCGGCATGCCGCAATCGGCGCAAGACGTGCGCAAGGCCCTGGCCTGTGAAGGTGTCTCGGTGATTGAAGTGCAGCGTCGCCGTGGCCAGTGGGAATTCGTCCAGGGCTCGCGCTACAACCGACGCATTCACGGTAACTCGACCTTGCGCTTCGGCGGTCCGGCCGCCGGTCACGAATTGCTCAAGACCAGCGCCGACAAGCACGGCAAGAAAGTCCTCGGCACCTTCCAGAACTGCGCCAACGGCAAGACGCCGTGGGGCACTTATCTGACCTGCGAAGAGAACTTCACCGATTGCTTCGGCAGCAGCAACGCCGAGCAAAAGTTCGATGCCGCGCAAAAACGCTACGGTGCCGTGGCCGCGAGCAAGGACATCAACTGGCACCAACACGACCCGCGTTTCGACTTGGCGAAGAATCCCAACGAGCTCAACCGTCACGGCTGGGTGGTGGAAATCGACCCGTTCGACCCGCAATCGACACCGGTCAAACGCACGGCTCTGGGCCGCTTCAAACATGAAAACGCCGCCCTGGCCGAAACCAACGACGGTCGTGCCGTGGTCTACATGGGCGACGATGAGCGCGGCGAATTCATCTACAAATTCGTCAGCCGCGACAAGATCAACCACCGCAACCCCAAGGCTAACCGCGAGCTGCTGGACCACGGCACGTTATATGTCGCGCGTTTCGACGCCGGCGACGGCAATGCCGATCACCCGAAAGGCCAGGGCCAGTGGATCGAACTGACCCACGGCAAGAATGGCATCGACGCCAGCAGCGGTTTTGCCGATCAGGCCGAAGTGCTGATCCACGCGCGCCTCGCCGCCAGCGTGGTCAATGCCACGCGCATGGACCGTCCGGAATGGATCGTCGTCAGCCCCAAGGACGGCCAGGTTTATTGCACCCTGACCAACAACGCCAAGCGCGGCGAAGACGGCCAACCGGTCGGCGGCCCGAACCCACGGGAGAAAAACGTTTACGGGCAGATCCTGCGCTGGCGCACCGACCGAGATGATCACGGCTCGAAAAGCTTTGCCTGGGATTTGTTCGTGGTCGCTGGCAATCCGGGCGTGCATGCCGGCACGCCGAAGGGCGGTTCGTCGAACATCACCCCGCAGAACATGTTCAACAGCCCGGATGGCTTGGGGTTCGACAAGGCCGGCCGGTTGTGGATTCTCACCGATGGCGATTCGAGCAATGCCGGTGACTTCGCGGGCATGGGCAATAACCAGATGCTCTGCGCCGACCCGGTCACCGGGGAAATCCGACGGTTCATGGTCGGGCCGATTGGTTGCGAGGTGACGGGGATCAGCTTTTCGCCAGATCAGAAGACGTTGTTTGTCGGGATTCAGCATCCAGGGGAGAACGGTGGCTCGACGTTCCCTGAGCATCTGCCGAATGGCAAGCCGCGGTCTTCGGTGATGGCCATTACCCGTGAAGACGGCGGGGTCGTCGGCGCCTGATCCGGCCTCTTCGCGAGCAAGCCCGCTCCCACATTGGATCTCCTGTGTGTCACAGGTAGTGTGAACACCAAAGATCCAATGTGGGAGCGGGCTTGCTCGCGAAGGCGTC
Organism: Pseudomonas sp. dw_612; assembly: GCF_018449725.1. Taxonomy (GTDB): domain Bacteria; phylum Pseudomonadota; class Gammaproteobacteria; order Pseudomonadales; family Pseudomonadaceae; genus Aquipseudomonas. The sequence goes on from NZ_JAAVVC010000013.1 coordinate 94,302, forward strand.
CGCCCAGACAACACTCATCTCAAGCCCAAACACTATAGAAGCCCCGTCTGCGCTACCATGCTTGGCCGGACGCGGCAGCCTGCTGCGCGCAGGAGTCAGCATGGCCCACCCGTTTGCAACCCTCACCCCAGACCTCGTGCTCGATGCCGTCGAAAGCATCGGCTTTCTCAGCGACGCGCGCATTCTGGCGCTCAACAGCTACGAAAACCGCGTCTATCAAGTCGGCATCGAAGACTCCGAGCCGCTGATCGCCAAATTCTACCGCCCACAGCGCTGGACCAACGAAGCGATTCTCGAAGAACACCAGTTCACCTTTGAACTCGCCGAGTGCGATGTGCCGGTGGTCGCGCCGATGATTCACAACGGCGCCAGCCTGCATGAACACGCCGGGTTCCGATTCACCCTGTTCCCTCGCCGTGGTGGCCGCGCGCCGGAGCCGGGCAATCTTGATCAACTCTATCGCCTGGGCCAATTGCTCGGGCGCCTGCACGCCGTCGGCGCGACCAAACCGTTCGATCACCGCGAAGCGTTGGGCGTGAAGAACTTCGGACACGATTCGCTGAACACCCTGCTCGAAGGCAACTTCGTGCCGAAAAGCCTGCTGCCGGCCTACGAGTCCGTGGCCCGCGACCTGCTCAAGCGCGTGGAAGAGGTCTACAAGGCCACCCCACACCAGAACATCCGCATGCATGGCGATTGCCACCCCGGCAACATGATGTGCCGCGACGAGATGTTCCACATCGTCGACCTCGACGATTGCCGCATGGGCCCGGCAGTGCAGGACATCTGGATGATGCTCGCCGGGGATCGTCAGGAATGTCTCGGTCAGTTGTCGGAGTTGATGGACGGCTACAACGAGTTTCATGACTTCGATCCGCGGGAATTGGCGCTGATCGAACCGCTGCGCGCGTTGCGCCTGATGCACTACAGCGCGTGGCTGGCGCGTCGCTGGGATGATCCGGCGTTCCCGCATAGTTTTCCGTGGTTCGGCAGTGAACGGTATTGGGGCGATCAGGTGTTGGCGTTGCGCGAGCAGCTTTCTGCACTCAACGAAGAACCTCTGAAACTTTTCTGACACACCCAATCCCCCTGTGGGAGCGGGCTTGCTCGCGAATGCGGTGGGTCATTCGGCAAATATGTTGACTGACCCACCGCATTCGCGAGCAAGCCCGCTCCCACATTGGCCCGCGACCATTCCTGCAAATCTCCTTACAATCCCCCCTTTGTTAGCTGCCTAAGCAAGGATTCTGCATGCAAGCCGCCAACCCGCGTCGCGGGTACATCCTGGGTCTGAGTGCCTACATCATCTGGGGACTTTTCCCGCTTTACTTCAAAGCCATCGCCTCGGTGCCGGCCGTAGAAATCATCATCCACCGGGTGCTCTGGTCCGCGCTGTTCGGTGGCTTGCTGCTGATGGTCTGGAAACATCCAGGCTGGTGGCAAGAGTTGCGGGATAACCCGAAACGCCTGGCGATCCTGGCCCTGAGCGGCACGCTGATCGCGGCCAACTGGCTGACTTACGTCTGGTCGGTGAACAACGGCCGCATGCTCGAAGCCAGCCTCGGTTACTACATCAATCCGCTGGTGAACGTGCTGCTGGGCATGCTGATCCTCGGCGAACGGCTGCGGCGCATGCAATGGCTGGCGGTGGGGCTGGCGGCGGTGGGCGTGGCACAGCAGGTGTGGCAGGTCGGCAGTCTGCCGTGGGTATCGCTGGTGCTGGCCCTGACTTTCGGCTTCTACGGGCTGATCCGCAAACAGGCGCCGGTCAAGGCGTTGCCCGGGCTGGTGGTGGAAACCTGGATGCTGGTGCCGATTGCCGTGGCCTGGTTGCTGTTCAATCCAGCGGCAGCCAGCGCGCAACCGGCGTTCTGGACCACGTCTGAGGCTTGGTGGCTGGTAGCGGCCGGTCCGGTGACCTTGGTGCCGCTGGTGTGTTTCAACGCGGCTGCGCGGCATTTGCCCTACACCACGCTGGGATTTCTCCAGTACCTGGCGCCGACACTGGTGCTGCTGCAAGCCGTGCTGCTGTTTAACGAACACTTGTCGTCCAGCACCCTGGTGGCGTTCATGTTTATCTGGGCGGGCCTGGCGATTTACAGCGTCGATGCGGTGATCAGCATGCGTCGTCGCAGCTGATCAGAAAACGTACAAACCTCCACAGGCCACGTTCCGCGTGGTCTGCATCAATCCTTCCCAAGGTTATCCACAGCGTGATCCCCGGCGTTTGTGTGCAACTTGTTGAAACTGCTGGTTTTTTGATCAGATCCTGAAGAACCGCTGCCGGCGTGGCCTGGCGCGGTGTCTCTACAGGTTATCCACAGGCAGGTGCACGTATAACTTGGATAACCCTGAGTCAGGGATCGCTGCGCAGCACCAATTCAACCATCAAGTCATCGGCCAGGGTTTCCAGGCGCGATTGCAGCACATCCAAAGATAGAGTCAGCGGCACCGCGAGAATCGCTTCGGCGTGGAACAGCGGCTCGCTGCTCATCGGCGCCGGGCGCACTTCGGTGACCAGACGCTCCAGATTCACCCCCTGCTCGCTCAACAGCCGAGTGATATCGCGCACAATGCCGGGCCGGTCATTGCCCACCAACTCCATGGCGATCGGCTTCCAGGTGCAGGATTGTTCGATGCCGCTTTCAGCAATCAATACGCGAATGCCATGGGTGGACAACGCTTGCAGGGCATCGACCAATTCGTCGTAGGCTTCGGCCGGCACGCCGACCCGAAGAATCCCGGCAAACTGCCCGGCCATGCGCGACATGCGGCTTTCCAGCCAGTTGCCGCCATGTTCGGCAATGCATTGGGCAATGCGCTCGACCTGCCCTGGCTTGTCCGGTGCGAATACGGTGAGTACGAGGTGGTCCATGGCGCAGCCCTCTTTTGTTATAGAAAAAGAAGTATAGGCAAGGGTTGTTTCGGCGCTGAATTGGCTGACGTCTTCGCGGGCAAGCCTCGCTCCTACAAGGGATTGCGTAACCCTGTAGGAGCGAGGCTTGCCCGCGAATGGGACACCACCGACATCCCTGCAAAAACACAAATCGTGTACAAGTTTTTATATTTAACTGGAACAATCCAATAGTTTTTTGAGAACATCCCGTTCCCCGACATGACTGCAATGCGTCATGGGGTCGCAGAACGACGTAATTAGTCTAATTTTCACAAGCGCAATTCATCATGTAGTATGCCGCAGCGCGCACTACATAACGTTGGATCGATGTCTGCCCAGGCGCCGTCGCAACCCTGAAAGCCCTGTCAGCAAGGCCTCAAGCCGTTGATTGGACCAACCCCAGCCGCCCGCAATGGCATGTACTGGTAGACGGGTTTGTGGTTTAAATGGCCAGAGGCTTCATTGTCAAAATTGAAGAGCTGAAAAGCGAAATAGCTGAGCAGAGTGAGGCAAGCAATGACTGAACACGTTCAAGTCGGTGGCCTGCAGGTCGCCAAAGTCCTGTTCGACTTCGTGAACAACGAAGCCATTCCCGGTACCGGCCTCACCGCCGATAAGTTCTGGGCCGGTGCCGATAAGGTCATTCATGACCTGGCGCCGAAGAACAAAGCCCTACTCGCCAAACGCGATGATTTCCAGGCTCGTGTCGACGGCTGGCATAAAGCCCGCGCCGGTCAACCACACGACGCCGTGGCCTACAAAGCCTTCTTGCAAGACATCGGTTATCTGCTGCCAGAAGCGGCCGATTTCCAGGCAACGACGCAAAACGTCGATGACGAAATCGCCCGCATGGCCGGCCCGCAACTCGTGGTGCCGGTGATGAACGCGCGCTTCGCGCTCAACGCCTCGAACGCCCGCTGGGGTTCGCTGTACGACGCGCTCTACGGCACCGACGCCATCAGCGAAGCGGACGGCGCGGAAAAAGGCAAAGGCTACAACAAGGTGCGCGGCGACAAGGTTATTGCTTTCGCCCGCGCCTTTCTCGACGAAGCGGCGCCATTGGCCGCCGGCACTCACGTCGATTCCACCGGCTACAAGATCGTTGACGGCAAACTGGTGGTCGCCCTTAAAGGTGGCAGCAACACCGGCCTGCGCAACGACGCCCAGTTGATCGGTTTCCACGGCGACGCCTCGGCACCGACCGCGATCCTGCTGAAAAACAACGGTCTGCATTTCGAAATCCAGGTCGACGCCAGCACCCCGGTCGGCCAGACCGACGCCGCCGGCATCAAAGACATCCTGATGGAAGCCGCGCTGACCACCATCATGGACTGCGAAGACTCCGTCGCCGCTGTCGATGCCGATGACAAAGTGGTGATCTACCGCAACTGGCTCGGCCTGATGAAGGGCGATCTGTCGGAAGAAGTCTCCAAGGGCGGTCAGACGTTTACCCGCACCATGAACGCCGACCGCACCTACACCGGCGTCGATGGTCAGGAACTGAGCCTGCACGGTCGTTCGCTGTTGTTCGTGCGCAACGTTGGCCACTTGATGACCATCGACGCGATCCTCGACAGTCAAGGCAACGAAGTGCCCGAAGGCATTCTTGATGGTCTGGTGACCTGCCTCGCGGCGATCCACAGTCTGAATGGCACCAGCTCGCGCAAGAACAGCCGTACCGGCTCGGTCTACATCGTGAAGCCGAAGATGCACGGCCCGGAAGAAGCTGCGTTCACCAACGAGCTGTTCGGGCGCATTGAAGACGTGCTCGACCTGCCGCGCAACACCCTGAAAGTCGGGATCATGGACGAGGAACGCCGCACCACGGTCAACCTCAAGGCCTGCATCAAGGCCGCCAGCGAACGCGTGGTGTTCATCAACACCGGTTTCCTCGACCGCACCGGCGACGAAATCCACACCTCCATGGAAGCCGGCCCGATGGTGCGCAAGGCCGACATGAAGGCTGAGAAATGGATCGGCGCCTACGAGAACTGGAACGTCGATATCGGCTTGAGCACCGGCCTGCAAGGTCGCGCCCAGATCGGTAAAGGCATGTGGGCCATGCCCGACCTGATGGCGGCGATGCTCGAACAGAAAATCGCACACCCATTGGCCGGTGCCAACACCGCTTGGGTTCCGTCGCCGACCGCTGCTGCGCTGCACGCGTTGCATTACCACAAGGTTGACGTGTTCGCCCGTCAGGCTGAACTGGCCAAACGTGCGCGCGCATCGGTGGACGACATTCTGACCATCCCGTTGGCCGTCAATCCGGACTGGACCACAGAACAGATCAAGAACGAACTGGACAACAACGCCCAGGGCATTCTCGGTTACGTGGTGCGCTGGATCGACCAGGGCGTGGGTTGTTCGAAAGTGCCGGACATCAATGACGTCGGCCTGATGGAAGACCGTGCGACGCTGCGAATCTCCAGCCAGCACATCGCCAACTGGCTGCGTCATGGCATCGTCACTGAAGATCAGGTCATGGAAAGCCTCAAGCGCATGGCGCCGGTGGTTGACCGCCAGAACGCCAATGACGCGCTGTACCGTCCGCTGGCACCGAACTTCGACAGCAATATCGCCTTCCAGGCGGCGGTCGAACTGGTGATCGAAGGCACTAAGCAGCCGAACGGCTACACCGAGCCGGTTCTGCACCGTCGTCGTCGCGAGTTCAAGGCTGCCAATGGCCTGTAACTGAGCGCTGATGCCGGACAAAAAAAGGCCCTGATCTTCGGATCAGGGCCTTTTTGTTTGTGAATGCGTTCCCCTGTGGGAGCGGGCTTGCTCGCGAAGGCGGTGTGTCAGCAAACTTCTACATCGACTGACACTCCCTCTTCGCGAGCAAGCCCGCTCCCACAGGGAATGTGTAGCGCTGTCGAATTTGAGCTACGGCTCCATCCCCAACTCATGTTTCACCAGTTCCAGCAACTTGCCGGTATCCACAGGCTTGAGCAGAAAATCCACCACGCTCAAATGCATCGCGGCGATCGCGTCCTTCACGTCGGCATCGCCGGACACAATGATAATCGGCATCGCCGCCCGGACCGACTCACGCACTTGGCGGATCAAGTCCAGGCCATCCACATTCCCCATCCGCAGGTCAGTAATCACCAGACCAATCGAAGGTGTTGTGTCCAATAGCTTGAGCGCGGTTTCGCCACTGGCGGCGGTCATGCAGCGTACGCCGTCCAGACCCAGGATTTCCGATAGCAGCTCCCGGGCATCCTTGTCGTCATCGACGATCAACACCCGCTGCGGCGGAAGATCAGGTTCCAGCATGATCGCACTGAGCGCCTCGCGCTCGGCGTCACTCAAAATATCGTGGTCGGACATGGCTTTCTCTACGTTTTCAATTCGATCCCCTAGCACAGTGGTCAGACATCGCTAAGCAGAGCTTCAATGTGCACTTCGTCGGAAATATTTCATAGAGGCCAATTGAGAGGTTTATCGCACAGTTTGTGCAGGACCTCTCTGAAATATAGACAAATTCTGCGACTACCTAGACTTACGTCCAATGGGCACCCCGCCCGCAGGGGCCGACCATGCTTGAACGACCCGACAACAACAATTCAAAAAGACTGCGGTAATAGTGATGAGTAAAGCGGACGCCTTCACCCTGGCAGGGAAAACCGCGGTATTGCAGAACATCCAGGGCACCTTGCAATTCCTCCAGCGTTTCCCGCCCTTCAATCAAATGGAACACGCCCACCTGGCCTACCTGGTGGAGCAATGTCAGCTGCGTTTTTATGCGCCCGGCGACAGCATCATCAAACCTGCTGACGGCCCGGTTGAGCATTTCTACATCGTCAAGCAGGGCCGAGTGGTGGGCGAACGTCCGCACACGGCCAAGGGCGGCACCGAAACCACCTTCGAAATCACCACCGGCGAGTGTTTCCCCCTCGCCGCGCTGCTCGGGGAGCGGGCAACCCGCACCGAGCACCTGGCCGCCGAAGACACCTTCTGCCTGCAACTGAACAAACTCGCGTTCATCAAGCTGTTCGCGCTCTCCAATACCTTTCGCGACTTCGCGCTGCGCGGGGTCAGCAGCCTGCTGGATCAGGTCAACCAGCAAGTCCAGCAAAAAGCCGTGGAAACCCTCGGCACGCAATATTCCCTGAACACCCGGCTGGGCGAACTGGCCATGCGGCATCCGGTGACATGCAGCCCGGCCACACCGCTGCGTGAAGCCGTGACCCTGATGCACGAGCAGCAGGTCGGCAGCATCGTGATCGTCGACGAGCAGAAAGCGCCGCAGGGGATTTTCACCCTGCGCGACCTGCGTCATGTGGTGGCGCAAGGCACCAGTGATTTCAACGAAGCCATCGAACGCCACATGACCCGGGCGCCGTTTTTCCTGACGCCGGATCACAGCGCTTTTGACGCGGCGATTGCCATGACCGAACGGCACATCGCCCACGTCTGTCTAGTCAAGGATCATCGCCTGTGTGGCGTGGTGTCCGAGCGCGATCTGTTTTCCCTGCAGCGGGTCGATCTGGTGCACCTGGCGCGGACCATCCGCAGCGCGCAGAAAGTCGAAAACCTGGTGGCGATGCGCGGCGAGATCGGGCAATTGGTGGAGCGCATGCTGGCCCACGGCGCGTCCTCGACCCAGATCACCCACATCATCACCCTGCTCAACGACCACACCGTGTGCCGGGTGATCGAGCTGACCCTCGCCGAGAAAGGCGACCCTGGCGTGCCGTTCAGTTGGCTGTGTTTCGGCAGCGAAGGCCGGCGCGAGCAGACGCTGCACACCGATCAGGACAACGGCATTCTGTTCGAAGCCCGGGACGCCGCGCACGCCGCCGAGATTCGCGGCAAGCTGCTGCCCATCGCCCAGCAGATCAACCACAGCCTGGCCCTCTGCGGCTTCACCCTGTGCAAGGGCAACATCATGGCCGGCAACCCCGAGCTGTGTTTGTCCCGCGCCGAGTGGGCGCGGCGGTTCGCGGCGTTTATTCGCGAAGCGACGCCGGAGAACCTGCTGGGTTCGAGCATTTATTTCGACTTGCGGGTGGTCTGGGGCGACGAGCAAGGCTGCGAGCAACTGCGTCGAGGGATTCTCGATCAGGTCGCGGATAACCGCTTGTTCCAGCGAATGATGGCCGAGAACGCGTTGCGCAACCGTCCGCCCGTAGGACGATTCCGTGAGTTTGTGCTGGCGCGCAAGAATGGCGAGAAAGCCACGCTGGATTTGAAAGTCCAGGGCCTGACGCCGTTTGTCGACGGTGCCCGATTGCTGGCCCTGGCTAATGGCATCGAAGCCAACAACACCCAGGAGCGCTTTCGGCAACTGGTGGATAAAGAAGTCATCGACCGACTGGACGGTGCGGCGTACGAAGAGGCGTATCACTTCATTCAGCAAACCCGCATGCAGCAACATCAGCTACAGACTCGGGAGAATTTGCCCTACTCCAACCGCGTCGATCCCGACAGCTTGAATCATCTGGACCGCCGCATCCTGCGTGAATCCCTGCGCCAGGCCCAACGCCTGCAAAGCAGCCTGACCCTGCGATATCAGCTATGAGCCTGTTTTCATGGCTGCGCCCGGCAACCCCGCTGCTCCCGGAGGATGTGCAACAGCGTTTGCAGCGCTTGCCGATTGGCGCTGAGCTCGGCGAATGCAGCCTGCGCGAGCAGCGTTGGGTGGTGCTGGATCTGGAAACTACCGGACTGAACCTGAACAAGGATCGGGTGTTGTCGATCGGCGCCGTGGTGATCGAGGACGGCGCGATCGATTTCAGCCAGCAATTCGAACGCACGCTGCAATGCGTCGATCTGAAACTGGCACCGAGCATGTTGATCCATGGCCTGGGGCCCAGCGCGATTGCCGCCGGCAGCGATCCGGCCGAGGCGCTGCTGGAGTTCATGGAGTTCCTCGGCGACAGTCCGGTGCTGGCGTTTCATGCGCCATTCGATCAGCACATGCTCGGGCGCGCGCTGAAAGATCATTTGGGCTACAAGTTGCAGCATCCGTTCCTGGATGTAGCCGACATCGCACCGCTGCTCTGCCCGCAGGCGAATTTCCGCGAGGCCGGGCTGGATGAGTGGATTGACTGGTTCAAGCTTGAAGTGTTCGAGCGGCATCACGCCAGTGCCGATGCGTTGGCCACGGCGGAGCTCGCGCTGATTCTGTTCAGCCGCGCGCGGCAGCAGCAGATTCATAGCCCGTTGAATCTGCAACAGCGGATCAGCCAGTGGAAGCGGCGGCAGCGGGCGCCTTCGTTCTGAAATTGTGGTGAATGCAAGAGCCACCCCTCACCCCAACCCTCTCCCCAAGGGGGAGAGGGGAAAGGGAGCCGATCTTCAAGCTTTTCAAAACCTGAGTTCGACTCGGGCTCTCAGGTCGATGTAGCTCAAATAGACACCTCGGTCAGTCCCCTCGCCCCTCTGGGGAGAGGGTTAGGGTGAGGGGGCGATCCCAAGTCGTACTCACAACCTGACTTCCCGCAGCCACCCGACCAGCGTTAATTGCTTACCTCCCCCACCTCTGACACAATCGCGAACTATTCTCGTTAGTTAACACTTCCCAATCGGTGATGCTACGTGTCGTCAGTCCAAGGCCCCCACAGCGAGCTCGTCGGTGCGTTATATCGCGACCATCGCGGTTGGCTATTGGCCTGGCTGCGACGCAATGTGGCCTGCCCGCAACGGGCCGAAGACCTGAGCCAGGACACCTTTGTCCGCCTGCTCGGGCGTGACGAACTCAAGGAACCGCGTGAACCCCGGGCGTTTCTGGTGGCGATCGCCAAGGGCCTGCTTTTCGACTATTTCCGCCGCGCCGCGCTGGAACAGGCCTACCTCACCGAACTGATGCTGATCCCCGAAGGCGAACAACCGTCGGTGGAAGAACAGCAGATGATCCTTGAAGACCTCAAAGCCATCGACCGACTGCTCGGCAAACTCTCGACGAAGGCCCGGGCGGCGTTTCTCTATAACCGCCTCGATGGCCTGAGCCACGGCGAAATCGCCGAGAAACTCGGGGTTTCGGTGCCTCGGGTGCGTCAGTACCTGGCCCAGGGCATTCGCCAGTGCTACATCGCCTTGTACGGTGAACCGGTATGAGCCCGGCCAGTTCCAAACCGGTGTCGGCCCAGGTGCTGGATGCGGCGATTGCCTGGCAATTGTCCCTGGACTCCGGCAGCCCGATCGAGCGCGAAGAGTTCGCCAAATGGCACGCCGCCCACGAAGAACATGCCCGCGCCTGGCGCCAACTGGGCATGCTCGACCAACGTTTCAGCGTCGCCAGCGGCCCGGCCCGCACGGCGTTGCTGCAATCGCGCGAGAGCATTCGGCGGCGGGTGCGCAAGCTCGGCAGTGGTTTGGCCAGTGTGGTCGCGGTGATTGGCTTGGCGCTGTTCGCCGGTGACCGTTACCTGCCCATCGACTATTGGCTGGCCGACCAGCGCACCGCCACCGGCGAACAACGCACCCTGCGCCTGGCCGACGGCACCGTGATCAACCTCAATACCCACAGCGCGGTGGATGTGCGCTTCGATGAGAAGCAGCGGCGGATCATCCTTCAGGAAGGCGAAATCCTCGTCGAAACCGGGCATGGCGATGCCCGGCCATTTATCGTCGAAACCCGCGAAGGCAGCATGCGCGCGCTGGGGACGCGGTTCCTGGTCAAGCGCGAAGAAGAAGGCACGCGGCTGAGCGTGTTGAAATCGGCGGTGGCGGCGCATCCGCAATCGAGTCCCGAAGAACAGATCCTGCGCGAAGGCCAGCAAGTGCTGATGCGCAGCAACGGCCTGGGGCCGATCGTCGCGCTCAACCTCGGCGCCGACGCCTGGACCCGCGGCATGTTGGTGGTGGACAACGCGCGCCTGGAAGACCTGGTGCATGAACTCGGCCGCTATCGTCGTGGGCATCTGGGCGTGGCGCCGGAGATTGCCGACCTGCGGATCACCGGCAGCTTTCCGCTGCACGACACCGACAAGGCCTTGAGCGCGCTGCTGCCGACCTTGCCAGTGCAGATTGAACAGCACACGGCGTGGTGGGTGACGGTGGCGAAGGCTGACGTTAAGCCCTGAGTTCTGCGGCGTCTGTTCTGCCGCCTTCGCGGGCAAGCCTCGCTCCTACAGTTGTTGTGCCGACCGATGATTCGGTGAACGGCATAAACCCGGTAGGAGCGAGGCTTGCCCGCGAAGAGGCCCGCAGCCACACCGCAAATCACGAATCAAAATTATTTTCATCCAGCCCTATCACTTTTGGATTCTCGTTCGGCACCTAGGCAATTGAGAAGTATTCCCTTTCAGGAGCCGCTGTATGTCCCGTTCGCTCGACACCTTGTTGCGCCCCAGTTTGCTGGCGGTCGCCATTGCCTTTTGTGCCCCCCTGGCCAGCAGCCAACTGATCGCCGCCGAACAGGCGTCAAGCGTTCGCGCCTACAACTTGCCGGCCGCGCCGTTGGCCAGCACCCTGAACCAGATCGCCAGCCAGGCTGGCCTGGCGCTGTCACTTAATCCGTCCCTGGCGGCGGGCAAGACGTCGGCCCCGGTCAACGGCCAGTTCGACGCTACTGGCGCCCTGCGTGAAGCATTGCGCGGCACCGGTTTGCAACTGGAACAGAGCAGCACCGGCACCTACAGCCTGGTGGCCGTGCCCGAGGGCGTGATGGCGTTGCCGGAAACTTCCGTCATTGGTGTGCAAAATGCTGAAAGTGCCTGGGGCCCGGCGACCGGCTACCTGGCAACCCGCACGGCGGCTGGCACAAAAACCGACACTGCGCTGGTCGAAGCACCGCGTTCGATTTCCGTCGCCACCCGCCAGCAGATGGACGACCGCAGCGTGCACAGCCTGGATGACGCCGTGCGCTACATGCCCGGCATCACCGCCAGCAGTTTCGGCAGCGATACCCGTTCCGATTGGCTGCGGGTACGCGGCTTCGAACCCACTCAGTTCCTCGACGGTCTGCCACTGCCAAAAGGCGTGTATGCCAACCCGAAACAGGAAACCTGGAACCTCGACCGCCTCGCGCTATTGCGCGGCCCGGCCTCGTCCGTCTACGGCCAGACCCCGCCGGGCGGTTTGCTGGACATGGTCAGCCGCCGTCCAAGCGATGTGGCCAGCAGCGAAATCCAGGTGCAATACGGCAGCGACAATCACCGTCAGATCAACTTCGCCAGCACCGGCAAGATCGACGACGCCGGGCAGTTCCTCTACGGCATCAGCGGTGTGATCCGTGACAGCGGCACCCAGATCGACCATATCGATGACAAGCGCTACAACATCGCGCCCAGCCTGACCTGGAACATCGACGAAGACACCAAGCTCACCTTGCTCACGCAGTTCACCCGTGACGATACCGGGATCACCAGCCAGTTCCACTCGATCCAGGGCACCAAGATCAACATGCCGTTCGGCGAAATCTCCCACCACAAGAACCTGGGCGATCCGAACTACGAGTACTACGACCGCACCAATTACTCGTTGGGCTATGCCTTTGAACATCGCTTGAACGATGTCTGGCAGTTCCGCCAGAACCTGCGTTACACCAAATCGGACCTGTCCTTCCAGGCCATCACCGTCAACAGCTACAGCCCGCAATTTGCCGGTTTCTCTGTGGACGACCAGGGCAACACCGGGCGCGGCACCACCAATGTCGACGAGGACATCAGCCAGTTCGCCGTGGATAACAACTTCCAGGGCGACTTCGCCACGGGCGATATTCGCCACACCCTGCTGATCGGCCTGGATCACCAGCGCAACAACACCAATTACCTGTCGATCTTCGGCTCCGCGCCGGACGTCAACGTCAACCACCCGGTTTACGGATTGCCGATCACGCGCCCGGATCGTTCCACCGCGTTCTATGACTATGATCAGAAAACCCGGCAGACCGGCGTGTATGTCCAGGACCAAATGGCCCTCGACCAATGGCGCCTGACCCTGGGCGGCCGTGAGGATTGGGTTCACACCGGCACCAAGTTCTTCAACAAGGGCGATGCCACCAACACCGAGCGTGACAAGGCATTCAGCGGCAACGCGGCGATCAGCTATGTGTTCGACTCAGGCTTCGTGCCTTACCTGTCGTACGCTGAGTCATTCCAGCCCACCAGCAATGCCACCGCTTCGCCGACCGATTCGTTCAAGCCGACCGAAGGCAAACAGTGGGAACTGGGCATCAAATACCAGCCACCGGGCAGCAACACGCTGCTCAGCGCAGCCGTGTATGACCTGACCCAGAAAAACGTGGCGGTCACCACTACCGTGGGTAACGTGCCGATCACCAGCCAGTCCGGCGAAGTGAAGGTCAAGGGCCTGGAGCTGGAAGCGGTTTCCGACGTGACCGACAACCTGAAGATCATCGCCGCCTACACCCTGGCCAAGTCCGAAGTGCAGAAAGGTGACTTCAAAGGCAATCGCCTGCAACTGATGCCCAACCAGCAAGCCTCGCTGTGGGCCGATTACACCTGGCACAACGGCGTGCTGGACGGTTTCGGCATCGGCGCTGGCGCGCGCTACACCGGCAACACTTATGGCGACCAGGGCAACACCTGGCTGGGTAAGGCTGACGCCTACACCGTGTTCGACGCGGCCGTGCATTACGACTTGGGTCGTCTGGATAACAGCCTGAAAGGTGCGTCGCTGGCACTGAACGCCACCAACCTGTTCGACAAGGACTACATCTCGACGTGCGACAGTTTCTACTGCTACTACGGCGACCAACGCAGCGTCGTCGCCAGCGCCACTTACAAGTGGTAATCGCCTGACCTGACACGCGCTATGACCAAGCCGTCCTTCGAGGACGGCTTTGGTCTTTCTGAAGGCCAAGAAATGAAAAGCAAAACCATCCGCCGCTGGTCCTGCATCCACACGTGGACCAGCCTGATCTGCACGGTGTTCCTGCTGATGCTGGCCCTGACCGGCCTGCCGTTGATCTTCCACCACGAGATCGACCACCTGTTGGGCGATGCCGCCGAATTGAAGGTCATGCCGGCCGATACGCCACAGCTGAATTTGCAGCAGTTGGTGGCGGCTGCCGAGAAACATCGTCCGGGCGACGTCATGCAGTATTTCGGCTACGACGATGAAGACCCCAACGGCATGATCGCGATCATGGCGAAGACCGCCGGCACCGAGCCAAATTCGTCCCACACCTTCATGCTCGACGCCCGCACCGGCGAAGCGCTGGAGATGCCGTCGGCCAACGGTGGGCTGATGATGGTCATGTTGCGTCTACACGTGGACATGTTCGCCGGGCTGCCGGGCAAGTTGCTGCTGGCGTTCATGGGGATCCTGTTCGTGGCGGCGATTATCTCCGGGACGGTGCTGTACCTGCCGTTCATGCGCCGCTTGAAATTCGCCACCGTGCGCCAGGACAAATCCACCCGCCTGCGCTGGCTCGACCTGCACAACCTGATTGGCGTGGTGACCCTGACCTGGGCGCTGGTAGTCGGCGTGACCGGTGTAATCAGTGCCTGCGCCGACCTGCTGATCGCCGCGTGGCGCAACGACAGCCTGAGCGCGATGGTCGCGCCTTACCGCGATGCGCCGCCGCTGACGCAACTGGCGCCCGCCACTCGTTTGCTCGACATCGCCAAGGACGTCGCGCCGGGCATGCAACCGGACTTCATCGCCTTCCCCGGCACGCGTTTTTCCAGCGAACACCATTACGCGGTGTTCATGAAAGGCAGCACGCATCTGACCTCGCACCTGCTGACCCCGGTGCTGATCGACGCCAGTACGCTGAAGGTCACCGCCGTGGCCGAGCGCCCGTGGTACATGGACGCGATGGGCATGTCACAACCGCTGCACTTCGGTGACTACGGCGGCATGCCGATGAAAATCCTCTGGGCGACGTTGGATGTGCTGACCATCATCGTGCTCGGCAGCGGGGTTTATCTGTGGGTGGTGCGGCGCAGAGCGGCGAAACCGGTGCTCGCGAAAGTGGAGCGTGCGGCATGAAACCCAGGCAGTCGAACTTCTGGAAAGTCTTTGCGACGCCGACGGTGATTGCGCTGCTCAGTGCTGCGGGGTTGTTCTCCGCATTGCTGGGGGATGGGGTTTGGGATGCGTTGAGCTGGCTGGGCCTGGGCATCCCCGCCGCCCTGGCCCTGCGCGGCTTACTGCAACGCCGCTGACTTCCAGGGCAATACAAACCCCCTGTGGGAGCGGGCTTGCTCGCGAAGGCGTCGTGTCAGTCGACATTGATGTTGAATGACACACCGCATTCGCGAGCAAGCCCGCTCCCACAAGGGTTCGGTGTACGTTTCTGGTATTGAGCTATCGAACCAACACGCTATGCTGCCCCGCACTGCCACCGACCGAGACGCTGCCATGTCCGCCCCGAGCATGACCCTGTTCTACAACCCAGCTTCGCCCTTCGTTCGCAAAGTCACGGTGCTGTTGCACGAGACCGGTCAGACCGACCGCGTGGCCCTGCAACTCAGCCAACTGACGCCGGTCAGCCCGGACCTGGCGCTCTGCGAAGACAACCCGCTGGGCAAGATTCCGGCCCTGCGCCTGGCCGATGGCAATGTCATCCATGACAGCCGGGTGATCCTCGACTACCTCGATCACCAGCATGTCGGCAATCCGCTGATCCCGCGCGACGGTTCGGCCCGCTGGCGGCGCCTGACCCTGGCCTCCCTGGCCGACGGGATCATGGATGCTGCGGTGATGATTCGCTACGAACAAGCCCTGCGCGCCCCGGTGAAACACTGGGACCAGTGGCTCGACGGCCAGCGCGAGAAGATTCGCCGTGCCTTGGCGCTGCTGGAAACGGAGGCGATTGCCGAGCTGACCAGTCACTTTGATGTGGCGGCGATCAGCGTGGCGTGTGCCTTGGGTTACCTCGACTTGCGCCATCCGGACCTGGAATGGCGCGCGGCGAATCCGAAGCTGGCCGAGTGGTTTTTTGAGGTGAGTCAGCGACCATCCATGTTGGCCACGATGCCCAAGGTTTAGATCTTCATTGGTTGGGCTGACCTCTTCGCGAGCAAGCCCGCTCCCACATTTGATCGGTGGTTTGCACATATTTTGTGTTCACAGGAGATCCCTTGTGGGAGCGGGCTTGCTCGCGAAGGCACCACACCGGATCCAGAGGAAACAACCCGAAAATCAGCGTCGCCAACACCTCTCCTTCCCGCTGATCCTCGCGCAACCCCAACGACCGGCTCATTCCACCGCTCCAATATCAAACGCCAATGGCTTGGTAGTCTTCGGCCCAATCCCGTACCAGTCGAGCTTGCGGGTCAGCACCATGAACACACCGAGCAGCCCGAACAGCAACAGCGAGCCCATCAGCAGCGCGTAATCCTCGGCACTCAACAAGCCGTAGAGCAAACCGTACAGCGCCGCCAATCCCGCCGAAAAACTCAAGCCGTGGCGCACGCTGCGCAGCACGTGGCAGACATAGAAGCCGATCAGCAACACACAACCGCTCGCCGACAGCAGATACGCCAGGGCAAAACCGATGTGCTCGGACAGCGACAGCAATAACAAGTAGAAGAACGCCAGGGCCACACCGACCAGCGCGTATTGCACCGGGTGCACCGCCAGGCTTTTCAGCACTTCGAAGAGGAAGAAACCGGCGAAGGTCAGCACGATGAACAGCAGCGCATATTTGATCGCCCGATCGCTTTTCAGGTATTGGTCCACCGGGTCGATAAAGCTCACGCCGAAGCTGCGGCCGTTAAACGCTTCACACCCAGCGCCGGACGCACAGCTGCTCAACGCTTCTTGCAGGTTGGTGGAGAAAAACGAAGTCTGCCAATTGGCGGTAAAACCCTGATCACTGACTTCACGCTGGGCCGGCAGGTAGTTGCCGATGAAGCTGGGGTGCGGCCAGTTGGCGGCGAACGAGACTTTGCTGGTCTTGCCCACCGGCAACACTTGCAACTGACCGGTGCCTTGCAAACGCAGGTCGAAACCGAAGCCCAATTCCGTGGCTTGCTTCGCATCCAGCGCCGGCAGCATGACATGCACGCCTTCGCCCAAAAACCCGACCTGGCTGCCAGGCACGAAGTCCAGGCGCTGGCTATCGAGTTCCAGTTTCAGCGCGTTCTCGATGCCGCGAATGTCGCTGATGCCGACGGCCAGGAAGGGTTGGTCGAACTGGTAGTCGGCGAAGTCTTCCTTGATGCCGAGTTGTTCCGGGATCGAGAAATGGCCGCTGATGCGGTTATCGGCGTGGAACAGCCGCGCTTCGTAAATACCCCGGGAACGCAGTTCGGTCTGGACGTTGCCATCCAGTTCAAAACGCTCCGGCAGGAAATACAAACGACCCCGCTCTTCGCCGACTTCCTGGTAACGCTCGTTGGTTTTTTCGTTGAGCTTCCAGGTGCGCACCACTTTGCGATACGGCACCACCATCAACGGCCCGCTCAATTGCTGGCTGTAGCTGGAACTGCGAGCGATGTCTTCGAGCACACCATCGCGCAATTGCTGACGGTCCTGGATCACACCGTTGATCATCAGCAACGGGATCAGCAATAACAGAATCAGTAGGGCAATCGCCCCGAGTTTTAGGGTCAGGTTGCGGTTCATGTGGGTCTCTCCCTGTTCGAATGAGGGAGAGTCTGGGTTCGGTGTGTGGGGGTTTTGTGGGGGGAATGTGGAGAGTGTGTGGAGTTGGAAAAAGATCGCAGCCTTCGGCAGCTCCTACAGGGAAACGCGGTCGGCGTAGGAGCTGCCGAAGGCTGCGATCTTTTAACGGCCTGAAGGCAAGCGCAACGTCACTTCAACGCCACCCTCGACATTGCCGACGCGCAAACTTCCGCCATGCAACTTAACCACCTCTTCCACGAAGTTAAGCCCCAAACCTGTACTTTTCCGCCCACTGTCCGGCCTCGGCAGCGAATAAAACCGCTCACTCAAGCGCGGCAACGCATAGTCGGGAATCGCTTCAGCCTGATTGAACAACCTGAACTCAATCCACTCGCCAACACGCTCGGCGCTAAAACGCAAAACGCCCTGAACCGGTGTGAAGTCCAAGGCGTTCTCCAGCAGATTGCCCAACGCCTGACGCAACAAAAACGGCTCACCGACCAACACCAAATCTGCTGCAATCGTCTGCTCGACCCGCAACTGTTTGCCTTCGATCCGCGCCGCTTGAGCATCCAGCAGTTCACCCACCAACGCCGCCAACGGCACTTCAACCCGCTCTTCCAGACCTTGGCGTTGCTCAACCTGCGCCAAATTCAGCAACCGTTCGATCAGTTGCTGCATCCGCGCACTTTCGCTGTCTATGTTGCTGACGAAACGCTGTTGCTGGGCCAGCGGCATTTCACCTTGCAGCAGTTCCGCCGCGCCGCGAATCGCCGCCAACGGGCTTTTCAATTCGTGGGTCAAGGTGTGCACGTAGCGCTCGACGTAGGCCTTGCCTTCCAGTTGCGTGCGCATCTGCTCAACGGCTGTCGCCAGTTGCTCCAGTTCGCCGCCGCGATAATGCGGCACCTCGACCCGGCGCCCCTCGCTCACAGCCTGGGCATAAGCGGTCAACCGTCGCAACGCCGCGCTCAACCACCAGGACAACAATGCGCCGAACAACAGGCCGAGGCCGATCAACCCGGCGCCGTAGGCAAACAAGCGCCGCTCGGTGCGATCGACGTAAGGCTGCAAGGAGCTGTTGGGTTTGGCCACGGTCACCACGCCGATAATCTGGCCGTTGTCGCGGATCGGCGCGCCAACGTGCATCACCGAGGTGCTCGCGTCGTTGGAATCGCTGCGGGTCGAGCGCGCACCGTATTCGCCGCGCAGGGTCAGGTAGACGTCGTTCCAGCGCGAGTAATCCTGACCCACCGCCACGCCGCTGGAATCCAGCACCACGATGCCTTTGGCGTCGGTGACGTAGATGCGGTGGCTGACCTGATTTTTCGACAAACCCCAGATGCTCGCCTTCGGTTGCCGCTCGCCGTAGGCCTTGAGCAGTTGCGGCCAGCGATTCTGGTTGAGGGTGCCGGCCTTGAAGTCGTCGCGCAGGATTTCGGCCATCAGGTTGGCGGTGTCCACCAGGGTTTCTTCGGTGGACTGACGCACGCCGGGGCGAATTTCCTGCATCACGGTGTTGAGCACGAAGTAACCGGTCAGGCCGATGAACAGCACGTAGACCAGAAAGATCCGGATGCCCAACGCCATCAGCTATGCCCCGGACTGTAGCTGTAGCCGAGGCCGCGATGGGTCTGGATCGGTTCGGCGTCGGCCTGCACCAGGCGCAGTTTGGCGCGCACGCTCTTGATGTGGCTGTCGATGCTGCGTTCGTAGCCGGCATCGGCGGCCACGCCCAAGGCGTCGAGCAGTTGCTCGCGACTGAACACCCGTTCGGGCTGTTCGAGCAGGCATTGCAGCAGACGGAATTCGTGGCGAGTCAGGCTCAGGGATTGGCCGCGATAGGTGATCTGCACCCGTTCGCTGTCGATGCGAAACAGTGCCGATGTCACCTCGGGCGCCAGACGGGGCGCCATGCGCTTGAGGATCGCCCGGACCCGCGCCGCCACTTCCCGAGGACTGAACGGCTTGACCACATAGTCATCGGCGCCGATCTCCAGGCCCACCACCCGGTCGATTTCGGCGTCCCGGGCACTGAGGAAAATCACCGGCACCTCGCTGAAACGGCGCAGTTGCTTGCAGGTTTCGAAGCCGCTGATGTCCGGCAGGCCTATGTCGAGAATGATTAGGTCGGCGGGGGTCTGGCGCTGATGCTCAAGCGCAGCCGCGCCGAGGCTCACCCATGTGGTAGTGAAGCCTTCGCCTTGCAAGGCAAAAATCAACGTGTCGGCAATGGCCGCTTCGTCTTCGACAATCAGGATATGAGGCATGGTGTCCGAGCACGGCAGTTAAGTTGCGCAACGGTGGCCCAAGCCTCTCATCCCGTCAATCAGCAGTCGGGTTTGTCGGCGGTAAAGCGGCGTGCCGGGTTCACTGCGGCGCCGAATTCGCGCAAGGCCTTGGCGCCGATCAGCAGCGGATAGTTGAAGCTGCTGCGGTCGGTGAGGTTGACCTCGACCGTGCGCTTGACGTTGCCCAGGCACAGTTCCAGATCGACCACCGGACGCTTGGTGGGGGCGGCTTCGTCTTTATCGTCTTCGTCTTCTTCGGAGCGGGTCTTGATCTTGCTGATCCGCGAGATCTTGTGCTCGTAGACCTTGTTGCTCGCGTCTTTGGTGCCGAGGCGGAAACGCACCCACTCGTCGCCGTCACGGGTGAACATTTCGATGTCCTTGGCCGACAGCGACGCGGTCAGGGCGCCGGTGTCCATTTTGGCTTTGAGCACTTCGCCGCCGATTTCCGGCAGCGCGATGTATTCATAGCGCCCGTACAGGGTCGGCTCGGCGGCCATGACCGGCAGGGCCACGAGGGTCAGCAGTGCAAGGAGGGATTTCACGTAATGGGGTTCCATAAGGAGTGGGCAGCGGGATTTTAGACCGTTACCTTTGAATTCGTTCGGCGTCTGCACCAGCAGAAGATCAAAAGATCGCAGCCTTCGGCAGCGCCTACAGATGTTCGGCGTGCTTTTGTAGGAGCTGCCGAAGGCTGCGATCTTTTCCAGCATACCGCCCAAAAGGTGAAACATTCGTCACCCCCGATTTGGCCTGCCGTCCGAAGCTGCTTATCATGGCGCGCCCAAACGCTTCCAAGAGTTACTTATGCGCCGCCTGCTCACCGGCTGTTTCGTTACCCTGCTGCTGTTGCTCAACACCCTGGTCCTGTTCGGGCCGCTGATGGTGTTCGCCCTGCTCAAACTGGTCCTGCCCGGGCGTTTTCGCGACTATGCCTCGTGGTCGGTGATGTGGATCGCCGAGACCTGGGCCGAAATCGACAAACTGATCTTCCGCCTGTGCATCCCCACCCAATGGGACATTCGCGGCGGCGATGACCTGCGCGGGGATACCTCGTACCTGGTGATCAGCAACCACCAATCCTGGGTCGATATCCCGGCGCTGATCCAGACCCTGAACCGGCGCACGCCGTTCTTCAAATTCTTCCTCAAGAAAGAACTGATCTGGGTGCCCTTCCTCGGTCTGGCCTGGTGGGCGCTGGATTACCCGTTCATGAAGCGCTACACCAAGGCGTTTCTGGCGAAGCATCCGGAGTTGGCCGGCAAGGATCTGGAGATCACCAAAGCCGCGTGTGAGCTGTTCAAGCGCCAGCCGGTGACGGTGGTGAATTATCTGGAAGGCACCCGGTTCACCGCGTTGAAAAGCACCCAGCAACAGTCGCCATTTACCCATCTGCTCAAGCCCAAGGCCGGTGGCGTGGCGTTTGTGCTGGCGGCGATGGGCGAACAGCTGGATGCCATTCTTGACGTGACAGTGGTGTATCCGCAGCAGATGATTCCGGGTTTTTGGGATTTGATCAGCGGCAACGTGCCGAAGGTCATCATCGACATCCAGACCCGCGAACTGAACCCGGCGTTATGGCAGGGAGATTACGAGAACGATCCGGTGTTTCGCGAAACGGTCCAGAACTGGGTCAACCAGCTCTGGATCGACAAGGACCGGCGCATCGACGCGTTGCGCGCCGAGCGCCGCTGAATCAGCTACCGGAACCGGCGCCCCAGATACCGCCCAGGCTTTCCAGCAATGGACCGCCAACGCCCTGGCCGCCGAGGTACTGGAGGATCACCGGGGCAAATTGGCCGACCATCCCGCTGTCCATGCCCAGGGCGCTGAACGCACTGTTCAGGTCATTGGTGTTTTTCACGTTGCCCAAGGCATTTTCCAACCCCGCCGACTTACCGGACGAACCGAGCAATCCGCTGAGGGCGCCCAATTGACCGCCACCCGAGAGCTTGTCCAGCCCCGGTACGCTTTTGGCCAGTTGCGTGTAATCGGTGTTGCTCAGTTGATTCTTCGCCAGCCCCAGCATCGCCCCGGTGCCGCCGACGGCTTGCTGTGGGGTGACGTTCAATTGCGACGTCAGCGCGCCGAGCAGACCGGCGGTTTCCTGCGTCGGGGCGGCGGCAGTGGCGGCGTTACCACCCTGCATGCTCGAAGCCGCTTTGGTCACATCGTCCAGGCTGAACCCGGCGAAGACCGGGCTGGCCGCCAGGGTCATAAGCGAAGCCAGTACAAAACCGCGTGAAATCTTCATCGAGACAACCTCTTTAGGCATAAACCACCCACCCATGGGCGGCGAAAAACTGTGCGTTCGACTGGTATCCCCGAGGAATGTTCCCAACCCCCTGTGGGAGCGGGCTTGCTCGCGAATGCGGTCTGACATTCAACACACAGGGTGACTGACACAACGTTTTATGTAGGAGCTGCCGCAGGCTGCGATCTTTTGATCTTCAGCGCTGTCAGTTCCGCCCGACATCAGGATCAAAAGATCGCAGTCTGCGGCAGCTCCTACAGGGTGAGCGGTTGCCGTCAGAGCTGCGTGCTGAAAAAGAATGCCTGCGCGCCGCATCCAGTCTAGCCCCACCCACGTATATCAAGCACGGACAGACACCTCCGGCCGACTCCCACCCTCAAGGCCTCCCACGTGAATGGAACAACCGCGTGCCGTGAACTAACCTCTTCGCAACCCACCGTCGCGCCCTCGATTGCCTGGAGAACCGTTATTCCCATCGCCGACACCGATCAGCTCCGGCAGCTTCTGGCCCAGTGTTCACTCGGGGATCGCCGCGCGTTCGAGACGCTTTACCGCAGCGTCGGCCCGCGCTTGTATGGCGTTGCCCTGCGTTTCATGGGCCACCATGAACTGGCCGAAGAAGTGCTGCAGGAAAGCTTCGTGCGCATCTGGAATAACGCCTCGCGCTATGAATCGCACCTGTCGGCGCCGCTGACCTGGATGATCAACATTACCCGCAACCAGGCCATCGACCAGTTGCGCAAACACCGCGACCGGCCGCTGACCGATCTGGAAGAACTGGCGCTGGTGGATGAGAGCCCCTCGGCCCACGAATTACTGAACCGTTCCCGCGAGGCCAGCGCCCTGAACCGCTGCCTGGAAAGCCTCGAAGGCATGCAGCGCCAATCGATTACCGTCGCCTACTTTCAAGGGCTGTCCTGCTCGGAACTGGCCGAACATTTGGCCGCGCCGCTGGGTTCGGTCAAATCCTGGATCCGCCGGGGCATGGAGCGCCTGCGCAGGTGCCTTGAATCATGAACTACCAAACCCCGACTCTGCGCCGCGCCCTCGCCGCCGATTACGCCATCGGCTTGATGCCCGCTGCGGCTCGTCGGCGTTTTGAACAGTTGTTGCTGGAAGACGCGGCTTTGCGCGCAGAACTGGCGCATTGGCAGGACAGCCTCATCAGCCTGACCGAATCGCTGCCCGAGCAACCGGTGCCGGAACATGTGTGGCAGGGCATCACTGCGCGGATCGAACCGCAGCATCTGCATGTGCCCGAAAAGCGTTCGTTCTGGAACTGGATGCGGGTGACGGTGGCCGTGTGTTCGCTGGTGGTGGTCGTGTTCCTGAGCATGCTCTACAACCGCGATGAGGCTCGTTACAGCGCGACCCTGCTCAGCGCCAGCGCACAGCCTGCGTTGAAAGTTGAGGCTCACGAGAACTATCTGAAAGTCGAGCCGCTGACATTGGCAGCCGTAACACCGGAGCAAAGCCTGGAGCTGTGGGCAATTCCGGCGGATGGCAAGCCGATTTCCCTCGGCGTGATTCCGCGCGGCGGCAAGGGCAAGGTTGAGCTGAGCGAGGCGCAGAAGGCGTTGATCGGCAAACCGATTGCGTTGGCGGTGAGTCTGGAGCCGAAGGGCGGCTCGCCGACCGGACAGCCGACGGGGCCGGTGTTGTATCAAGGAGCGTTGGCGGCGCTTTGATGATTTGTGATCGACTGGAAAACCACCCCTCTCCCTAACCCTCTCCCCACAGGGGCGAGGGGACTGACCGAGGTGTTCCTGGAGCTGCATCGACCTGAAATACCGAGTCGAACTCAAGCTCTGGAAATACAATTTCGAGCCAAACATAAACATCGACAACACTGGAGATCGGCTCCCTTTCCCCCTCTCCCCTCTGGGGAGAGGGCTGGGGTGAGGGGTGGATTTCAAACACAACAAATGTCCAAAGCTGCAAACAAAAAACGGCGACCCAAAGGTCGCCGTTTTGCATTGCCGTAAAGCCTTACGCCGCGCTGAACAACTTGTGCGGATCGATCACAAACTTCTTCGGTACGCCGGCATCGAACTCGCCGTAGCCACGTGGCGCGTCATCCAGGCTGATGACTTCCACGCCGACGATGTCAGCAATGTGGATGCGGTCCCACATGATTGCCTGCATCAGTTGGCGGTTGTACTTCATCACTGGCGTCTGGCCGGTGTGGAAGCTGTGGGATTTGGCCCAGCCCAGACCGAAGCGAATGCTCAGGCTGCCCATTTTCGCGGCGGCGTCCACAGCACCCGGATCTTCCGTCACGTACAGGCCCGGAATACCGATTTTGCCGGCAACCCGTACCACGCCCATCAGCGAGTTGAGCACAGTGGCCGGAGCCTCGTGTTTCACGCCGTCATGGCCGTGGCCGCGCGCTTCGAAGCCGACGGCGTCGACGGCGCAATCCACTTCCGGTTCGCCCAGCAGCGCGGCGATTTGCTCGTGCAGCGGGGTGTCGAGGGACAGGTCAGCGATTTCGAAACCTTGAGCCTTGGCGTGGGCCAGGCGTACGGTATTGACGTCACCGATGATCACCACCGCCGCGCCCAGCAGGCGAGCCGAAGCGGCAGCGGCCAGACCGACCGGACCCGCGCCCGCGATGTACACGGTGCTGCCTGGGCCAACGCCAGCCGTCACTGCGCCGTGGTAACCGGTCGGCAGGATGTCGGAGAGGCAGGTCAGGTCGCGGATTTTTTCCATCGCGCGATCACGGTCCGGTAGTTTCAGCAGGTTGAAGTCCGCGTACGGCACCATCGCGTATTCAGCCTGGCCGCCGGTCCAGTCGCCCATGTCGACGTAACCGTAAGCACCGCCGGGGCGGGCCGGGTTGACGCTCAGGCAGACTCCGGTGTGCATCTCTTTGCAGGAACGGCAGCGCCCGCAAGCGACGTTGAACGGAACGGACACCAGATCGCCGATTTGCAGGTTCTCGACGTCGCTGCCCTTCTCGATCACTTCACCGGTGATTTCGTGCCCCAGGACCAGGCCGGTTTGAGCGGTGGTACGACCGCGCACCATGTGCTGATCGGAACCACAGATGTTGGTAGACACCACGCGCAGGATGACAGCGTGGTTAATCTTCCTGCCACGCGGGTCCTGCATTTTCGGATAGTCGATTTTCTGTATTTCGACCTTGCCATTGCCGAGATACACCACACCACGATTGCCAGACATGCTTTCACCTCGCTGTTGTTTTTATGTAGCGGTCGCGTCGCCAGACAGCGGCGGCGCGTTGATTGCTCTGGGTTGTGCTTGTGTCTTTGTCTTGTGTTGTTTGTCAGGGCCTCTTCGCGAGCAAGCCCGCTCCCACATTGAAGCTTGGGTGTGACTGAGATTTGGGGGCAGACACAAATCCCATGTGGGAGCGGGCTTGCTCGCGAAAGCTATCTAAAGAACGACGGTTCTGTTGGCGTTGAGGAAAACCCTGCGTTCAATGTGATAACCAACGGCCCGCGCCAACGTCAGCCCTTCAATATCCCGCCCCTTGGCGATCAGGTCTTCCGGGTAGTGACTGTGGTCCACGACCTCCACGCCCTGGGCGATGATCGGGCCTTCGTCGAGGTCGTTGTTGATGTAGTGCGCCGTGGCGCCGACCAGTTTCACGCCCTTGTTGTAGGCCTGGTGATACGGCTTGGCGCCCTTGAAACCCGGCAGCAGGGAGTGATGGATGTTGATCGCCTTGCCGTCGAGTTTGCGGCACAGCTCCGGTGACAGGACTTGCATGTAACGGGCAAGGATCACCAGTTCGGCGCCGGACTCTTCGATCACCTGCAACACCTGGCGCTCTTGCGACGGTTTGTCGTTCGGGTCCAAGGGGAAGTGGTAGTACGGAATCTGGTGCCAGTCGGCCAGCGGCTTGAGGTCCGGGTGGTTGGAGACCACAGCGGCAACGTCCATCGACAACTGGCCGATGCGCTGGCGGTAGAGCAAATCGTTGAGGCAGTGATCGGCCTTCGACACCATGATCACGACTTTTGGCCGGTAGTTCGGTGGGGTCAGTTCGAAGATCATGCCGAAGTTGGCGCCACGCTCTTCGAGCCCGGCGCGGAAAGCCTGTTCGTCGAAGCCGTCAGGCTGGCGGAACTCCACGCGAATGAAGAAACGACCCGAGAGCCGGTCATCGAAGGAATGGTGCTCGGTGACGTAGCAGCCCTGCTCGAACAGAAAGCGGGTCACCGCATCCACGGTGCCGAGGACGCTTGGGCAGTCGGCGGTCAGAATCCATGTGTCTGGGGCGCGGCTCATAGTGCGGTGACTCCTGTTCATTGTGCGGGGTGTCAGGGAAATCCACCCCTCACCCTAGCCCTCTCCCCAAAGGGGCGAGGGGACTGACCGAGTTGTTCTTGGCGCTACATCGACCTGAAACACCGAGGTGAACTCAGGCTCTTTAAAGTGATTTCATGTCGACAACAAACACCGAAAACACTGAAGATCGGCCCCCTTCCCCCCTCGCCCCTCTGGGGAGAGGGTTGGGGTGAGGGGTCGATCCAAAGCCAGCCTCAATAGCAAGGCCAACTCAAACTGCTTTAAGCTTGAACGCTCAGCCCGTACTCAGCCGCCGCATCCTGCAACCACAACCACCAGTAATCCGAGAAGCTGCGGCGAATCAACAGTTCCCAGGTGTCTTCGGCGGTGTGGCGGATCACCAGTTGCGACTTGGCGAACACGGTGCCCACAGCCTTGCCCACCGGGAAGCTGTTCGGATGCACGTCGTAGCTGGTGGATTTCATCAGCACCTGGCGCACGTTCGGGCCGCTCAGTTCGAGGATCTGCTGGCCGCCGCTGACGTTGACGATCTGGATGTGCAGGTCGCCCAGCGCATCACGCAGCTTTTGCTCGGCAGCGCATTCTTCACCGGTCGGCACGATCAGCAGCCATTCATCCGGCCCCATCCATTGCAGACTGGTTTCGCCTTTGACGATGACGCTCAACGCGCCGGGCAATTCGATACCCAAAGCCTTGTGCACGCCAGCGCTGAACGCGGCATCGTGGCCATCGCCACGAATGGTCAGGTGGCCGAGGAGTTTTTTCTCACGCACGATCACGCCGGCGTTTTTACGCCCCTTGCCCACCAGGCTGGCGAGGTCGGCATGATGCAGCGACGACTCGGCCTTGGCCCCGGTGGTTGGGCGTTGTTGGTACACATTGGCTGCGGTCATAAAGCACCTGTCCTGAATTCTGTTGTGCGGTTGGTCTCAACCCTTGTGGTGACTGGGCTGCCGTCTTCGCGAGCAAGCCCGCTCCCACATTGATTGATGCCTGACTCAAATTCTCTTAACGCCTCCGACCCTGTGGGAGCGGGCTTGCTCGCGAAAGCGCCAGCCAGCCCACCACAGGACCCGAGACCATCAGATGTTCTGGCGATCACCCTTAGGATCGAAGAACACCGAAGAAACAATCTCCGCCTCGATCACGCTACCATCGGCCAGCGGTGCGAACACCCGCTCGCCCATGCGCTTCAAGCCGCCCTTCACCACGCCCATGGCAAACGAATAGCCGAGGGAGTTGTGCGCATAGCTGGAAGTCACGTGACCGACCATGGTCATCGGGATGGTTTGCTTGGTGTTGAACACCAGTTGCGCCCCTTCCGGCAGCCATTTGGTCGGATCGATCGGCTTCAGGCCCACCAGTTGTTTGCGTTGATCACGCACGCAGTCTTCGCGATTCATGCCACGCTGGCCGATCCACGAGAACGGTTTGGTGCGACCGACACACCAGCCCATGTTCAAGTCGTCCGGGGTCATCGAGCCGTCGGTGTCCTGGCCGACGATGATGAAGCCCTTCTCGGCCCGCAGTACGTGCATGGTTTCAGTGCCATACGGCGTCAGGTTGTATTGCTTGCCGGCGGCGACGATTTTCTCGAGCACGCCCATCGCATAGTCGGCCTGCACGTTGACTTCGTACGACAGCTCACCGGTAAACGAAATCCGGAACACCCGCGCCGGCACACCGCCAACCAGGCCTTCTTTCCAGGTCATGAACGGGAAGGCTTCGTTGCTCAGGTCAATGTCGGTGACTTCGGCGAGCAGCTTGCGGCTGTTCGGCCCGGACAGGGTCATGGTTGCCCAGTGATCCGTCACGGAGGTGAAGTACACCTTCAGGTCTGGCCATTCGGTCTGTTGGTAGATTTCCAGCCATTGCAGCACGCGCGCCGCGCCGCCGGTGGTGGTGGTCATCACGAAATGGTTGTCGGCGAGACAGGCAGTTACGCCGTCGTCGAAGACCATGCCGTCTTCTTTGCACATCAAACCGTAGCGCGCCTTGCCCACGTCGAGCTTGGTCCAGGCGTTGGTGTAGATGCGGTTCAGGAACTCCCGAGCATCCGGGCCCTGGATGTCGATCTTGCCCAGGGTCGAAGCGTCCAGCAGGCCGACACTGTCGCGCACGGCTTTGCATTCGCGTTTGACGGCGGTGTGCAGGTCTTCACCGTTTTTCGGGAAGTACCACGGGCGTTTCCACTGACCGACGTCTTCGAATTCCGCACCGTTTTTCACGTGCCAGTGATGCAGCGCGGTGAAGCGTACCGGTTCGAAGATGTGCCCACAGTGACGACCGGCCACGGCGCCGAAGGTCACCGGCGTGTAGTTCGGGCGGAACATCGTGGTGCCCATCTGCGGGATGGTCACGTTCAGCGAACGGGCGGCGATTGCCAGGCCGTTGACGTTGCCGAGCTTGCCCTGATCGGTGCCGAAGCCCAGCGCGGTGTAGCGTTTGACGTGCTCGACCGACTCGAAGCCTTCGCGGGTCGCCAGTTCGATGGCGGCGGCGGTGACGTCGTTTTGCAGGTCGACGAATTGCTTCGGCGCCCGTGCGGTGTTCTTCTCGTGCGGTACCTGGAACAGCGCCAGGGTCGCCTCTTCGAGGCGGCTCAGGGCTTTCGGCAAGGTGCCTTCGACCACGCTGAAACCGGCTTCGCTGGCCGCGCGCACGCCGCCTTCAAAACCATCGGCCAACGAATCGCCGAGGCCATAGACGCCGTTGATGCCACCGACGCACACGCGTTTCTGCGGTGCTTCGCCCGGTACGAAACCGAGGATGTCTTCACGCCAGGTCGGCTTGCCGCCCAGGTGCGAAGCCAAGTGGACCACCGGGCTGTAACCGCCGGACGTCGCCACCAGATCACAATCGAGCCATTCGCCAGGACTGGTCACGGCGTGGGCCTTGACGTCTATCGCCGCGATGCGCGCCGCGGTCACGCGCTTGGTGCCACGCGCCTCGATCACGGCGCTGCCAGTGAGGATGCGGATGCCTTTGGCGCGCGCTTCTTCAACCAAAGCACCGCGCGGGTTACTGCGGGCGTCGGCGATCGCGACGACTTGCAGACTGGCATCAAGCCAATCCAGAGCCACGCGGTAGGCGTGATCGTTGTTGGTCGACAGCACCAGTTTCTTGCCCGGTGCCACGCCGTAACGGCGCACGTAAGTCGAGACTGCGCCGGCCAGCATGTTGCCCGGCACGTCGTTGTTGCCGTAGACCAGCGGACGCTCGCAAGCGCCGGTCGCCAGTACAACGCGTTTGGCACGAACCCGGTGGATGCGCTGACGCACCTGGCCAATCGGCGCGCGGTCGCCGAGGTGATCGGTCAGGCGTTCGTGAATGGTCAGGAAGTTATGGTCGTGGTAGCCGTTGACCGTGGCGCGCGGCAACAGCAGCACGTCCGGGGTGTCTTTCAGTTCGGCGATGACGCTGGCGACCCATTCGGTCGCCGGTTTGCCGTCGAGGCTTTCACGAGAGTCGAGCAGGCTGCCGCCGAACTCTTCCTGCTCATCGGCCAGGATCACCCGGGCACCGCTGCGCGCAGCGGCCAATGCAGCGGCCAGGCCAGCAGGGCCGGCGCCGACGATCAGCACGTCGCAGTGCTGGTTCATGTAGTCGTAGGTGTCCGGATCGTTCTCGGTCGGCGAGCGACCCAGGCCGGCGGCCTTACGAATGTACTTCTCGTAAGTCATCCAGAACGATTGCGGGTACATGAAGGTTTTGTAGTAGAAACCCGGCGGCATCAGCTTGCCGCCGACCTTGCCGAGAATCCCCATCATGTCGTTATTCACGCTCGGCCAGCCATTGGTGCTGGTGGCGACCAAACCCTGGTACAGCGCTTGTTGCGTGGCGCGCACGTTGGGGATTTGCGTGGCTTCAGTGGCGCCGATCTGCAGCACCGCGTTCGGCTCTTCGGCACCGGCGGCGAAGATGCCGCGCGGACGGGAATACTTGAAGCTGCGACCGATGATGTCGACGCCGTTGGCCAGCAGTGCAGCAGCCAGCGAGTCGCCTTCAAAGCCTTTGTAAGCCTGGCCGTTGAAGGTGAAGCTCAGCACTTTATTGCGGTCGATCCGTCCGCCGTTGGACAGGCGATTGATCTGGCTCATACCTTCTCTCCCAGAGCCGTGGCGGCCGCTTTCGGGCTGTCGGTCTTGTCGGTGAATTGTGGCTTGGTGCCGATCTTGTAGGTCTCGAGAATCTCGTAGGTCACGGTATCGCGGGTCGCGTTGAAGTACTGGCGGCAACCGGCGGCGTGGATCCACAGTTCGTGATGCAGACCGCGCGGGTTATCGCGGAAGAACATGTAGTCGCCCCACTCCTCATCGGTGCAGGAAGTCGGGTCCAGTGGACGCGGGATATGCGCCTGGCCGGATGCGTGGAATTCCTCTTCGGAGCGCAGCTCGCCGCAGTGAGGACAGAAGATATGCAACATGGGGATTTCTCCTGTTAGTGGGCAACCGCAGCAGCGCCGTGTTCATCGATCAACGCACCGTTGTGGAAACGGTCGATGGAGAAAGGTGCGGCCAATGGATGCATTTCACCCTTGGCCAGACTCGCGGCAAACACGTTGCCCGAGCCAGGTGTGGCCTTGAAGCCGCCGGTGCCCCAACCGCAGTTGAAGAACATGTTCGGCACCGGCGTCTTGGAGATGATCGGGCAGGCGTCCGGCGTGGTATCGACGATGCCGCCCCACTGCCGGTTCATGCGTACGCGGGACAGCACCGGGAACATCTCGACGATGGCCTGGATGGTGTGCTCGATCACCGGGTACGAACCGCGCTGGCCGTAGCCGTTGTAGCCGTCGATACCGGCGCCGATCACCAGGTCGCCCTTGTCGGACTGGCTGATGTAACCGTGCACGGCGTTGGACATGATCACGCTGTCGATAATTGGCTTGATCGGCTCGGACACCAGCGCTTGCAGCGGATGGGATTCGATCGGCAAGCGGAAACCGGCGAGTTTGGCCATGTGCCCGGAGTTACCGGCAGTGACCACGCCGACGCGCTTGGCGCCGATGAAGCCCTTGTTGGTTTCAACGCCGATGCACACGCCGTTTTCCTTGCGGAAGCCGATGACTTCGGTCTGCTGGATCAAGTCCACGCCCAAGGCGTCGGCGGCACGGGCAAAGCCCCAGGCCACGGCATCGTGACGAGCGACGCCGCCACGGCGCTGGACGGTTGCGCCCAAAACCGGGTAGCGCGTGTTCTTGGAGCAGTCGAGGTACGGAATCTCGTCGGCCACTTGCTTGGCATCGAGCAGTTCACCGTCCACACCGTTGAGGCGGTTGGCGCTGACCCGACGCTCGGAATCACGAATGTCTTGAAGCGTGTGGCACAGGTTGTAAACGCCGCGCTGGGAGAACATCACGTTGTAGTTCAGGTCCTGGGACAGGCCTTCCCACAGTTTCATCGCGTGTTCGTACAGGTGCGCCGACTCATCCCACAGGTAGTTGGAGCGAACGATGGTGGTGTTGCGCGCGGTGTTACCGCCGCCCAGCCAGCCTTTCTCGACCACGGCCACGTTGGTGATGCCGTGTTCCTTGGCCAGGTAGTAGGCGGTCGCCAGACCATGCCCGCCACCGCCGACGATGACCACGTCATAGACCTTTTTCGGGGTCGGCGTGCGCCACATTTTCTGCCAGTTTTCGTGATGGCTGAGGGAGTGTTTGAAGAGGCCGAAGCCCGAATAGCGTTGCATAGTCATTTACTCCAAAACCGCGCTCAGCGATAAACCGGGAAGTCCGCGCACAGGGCTGCCACTTGCTGCGCCACATTCGCTTCAACGTCGGCATCGCCGAGGTTGTCGAGGATGTCGCAGATCCAGCCGGCCAGCGTGACACACTGGGTCACCTTGAAGCCGCGCGTGGTGACCGCCGGGGTGCCGATGCGCAGGCCCGAGGTCACGAACGGCGACTGTGGATCGTTCGGCACAGCGTTCTTGTTCACAGTGATGTGGGCGCGACCGAGGGCGGCGTCCGCGTCTTTGCCGGTGAGGCCCTGACGGATCAGGCTGACCAGGAACAGGTGGTTGTCAGTCCCGCCGGACACTACATCGTAGCCGCGTTTGATAAACACGCCGGCCATGGCCTGGGCGTTGTCGATCACTTGTTGTTGGTAAGCCTTGAACGTTGGCTCCAGCGCTTCCTTGAAGCACACCGCTTTACCGGCGATGACGTGCATCAGCGGGCCGCCCTGTGCGCCGGGGAATACGGCGGAGTTGAGCTTTTTCTCGATCTCTTCGTTGGCCTTGCACAGGATCAGGCCGCCACGTGGACCGCGCAGGGTTTTGTGGGTGGTGGTGGTGACCACGTCGGCGTACGGCAGCGGATTCGGATACAGACCGGCGGCGACCAGACCGGCCACGTGGGCCATGTCGACGAACAGCAGCGCACCGACCTTGTCGGCGATCTGGCGGAAACGCGGAAAGTCGAGGGTCTTGGAGTAAGCGGAGAAGCCGGCGACGATCATTTTCGGCTTGCACTCGACGGCCAGACGTTCGACTTCGTCGTAATCGATCAACCCGGTCTTGGTGTCGATGCCGTACTGCACGGCGTTGTAGAGCTTGCCCGAGGACGACACTTTGGCGCCGTGGGTCAGGTGGCCGCCGTGGGCCAGGCTCATGCCCAGAATGGTGTCACCCGCCTGGATCAGGGCCAGGTAAACGGCGCTGTTCGCGGAAGAACCGGAGTGCGGTTGCACGTTGGCGTAATCGGCACCGAACAGTTGCTTGGCGCGTTCGATGGCCAGGGCTTCAACCTTGTCCACGTGCTCGCAGCCACCGTAGTAGCGCTTGCCCGGATAGCCTTCGGCGTATTTGTTGGTCAGGCCACTGCCTTGCGCTTCCATGACGCGTTTGCTGGTGTAGTTCTCTGACGCGATCAGCTCGATGTGATCTTCCTGGCGTTGCTCCTCGGCATTCATCGCCGCCAGCAGTGCATCGTCGTAGCCCTTGATCTGGTCTTGCTTGCTAAACATCGCGTCTCTCCCAGCGGCGGCTTGTGCGCCTTTCGTCTCGGTGAGGCACGTACCTTTCGGCAGTGCCCTTTGGATGCGATGGTATGACCGGCGCAGACAGGTCAAATGCCTATGGACGCCACGCAAAGGTGCGTTTACGACATGGGGTGAAATGGCTTCGCCGAACAGACAGAGATCCCCTGTGGGAGCGGGCTTGCTCGCGAATGCGGACTGACATTCAACACATGCGTTGACTGACACGACGCCTTCGCGAGCAAGCCCGCTCCCACAGGGGGTTAGGCGATGATTTGGCGTATTGCGAGCAGCAGTAAGAAGTGCGCGGGATAGAGCGCATACGCCCAGCGCCGCATCGGCGGTGGCTTGAGCCGCCCGGCATGGCGCAGTAGAAGCACGCCGGCCAGCGGCGCAACCAGACAAGCGGCAATTCCGAAAATCGCCGCGCCATTACCCATCCGCGCAGCGGCATACAACACCTGCCACTGATTCGCCACCACACACACCAACCCCGGCAACAGGCTGAAATACCAGGGACAGCGAATCACCAGCAGCATCGACAGCGGCAACAAAACCCCAAAGAAACCGAACATCAGTCGCTCCGGGAACAGCACCGCGAGCAACACGGCACCCACCGCCAACAGGCGCGATGGCAGAGTCGGCTGTTGCCAGCCCCGCGCCACCAGCAACCCGAGAACCAACGTGGGCATCACGTTTAAAGTGTCGGGATCAGGAATGAACAACCGGTAGGGAATTTCGCTGACCGCACTAAACAGCATCAACCAACCCAGATACCGCCACTGACCTTGCCCCATCACCGCGCGCGCCCGCGACAAGTTCGCCGCCATCGCCAGGCAAAACCACGGAAACGCCAGCCGACCCGGCACATACAGAAAATCGACGGAGTAACCGACATATCGCAGGTGATCGAGCACCATGCTCAGCAGCGCCAGCCACTTGAGCAGATCCAGCGCGCCGTCCCGTTGCGTCATGTGCATAATTGCCCGTCAATTGTGTAAATTTCTGACAGCATCACCGCGTGTGCTCCCCGGACGATCTTCGGTAAAGTGCGCACCATCATTGACCACAAGCCCCTTCACCATAAGGGGCTTGAACACGGAATCAGGCCATGACCGATAAGAGCCAACAATTTGCCAGCGACAACTATTCCGGTATCTGCCCTGAAGCCTGGGCAGCCATGGAACAGGCCAACCACGGCCACCAGCGCGCTTATGGCGACGACGAATGGACCGCTCGCGCGTCCGACGATTTCCGCAAACTGTTTGAAACCGACTGCGAAGTGTTCTTCGCGTTCAACGGCACTGCCGCCAACTCATTGGCCCTGTCGTCGCTGTGCCAGAGTTACCACAGCGTGATCTGCTCGGAAACCGCCCACGTTGAAACCGACGAATGCGGCGCACCGGAATTCTTTTCCAACGGTTCCAAACTGCTGGTCGCGCGCACCGAAAACGGCAAGCTGACCCCGGAATCGATCCGCGAAGTGGCCCTCAAGCGCCAGGACATCCACTACCCGAAACCCCGCGTCGTGACCCTGACCCAGGCCACAGAAGTCGGCAGCGTCTACACCCCGGAAGAAATCCGCGCCATCAGCGTTACCTGCAAAGAACTGGGCCTGAACCTGCACATGGACGGCGCGCGGTTCTCCAATGCCTGCGCATTCCTCGGCTGCTCCCCAGCGGACCTGACCTGGAAGGCTGGCGTCGATGTGTTGTGCTTCGGCGGCACGAAAAACGGCATGGCCGTGGGCGAGGCGATTCTGTTCTTCAACCACAAACTGGCGGAAGACTTCGACTACCGCTGCAAACAGGCCGGGCAACTGGCCTCGAAGATGCGCTTCCTCTCGGCACCGTGGGTCGGCATCCTCGAAAACCACGCCTGGCTCAAATACGCCAAACACGCCAACCACTGCGCGCAACTGCTGGCGGAACTGGTCAGCGACATCGAAGGCGTGGAACTGATGTTCCCGGTGCAAGCCAACGGCGTATTCCTGCAACTCTCCGAACCGGCCATCGCCGCCCTCACCGCCAAGGGCTGGCGCTTCTACACCTTCATCGGCAACGGCGGCGCCCGCTTCATGTGCTCGTGGGACACCGAAGAAGAACGCGTGCGGGAATTGGCAGCGGATATCCGCGAAGTCATGTCCCGCTAAGCAACACCCCAGCCCTGCAGGGACCTGTAGGAGCTGACGAGTGAAACGAGGCTGCGATCTTTTGATCTTAAAAAATCAAAATCAAAAGATCGCAGCCTCGTTTCACTCGGCAGCTCCTACGGGTCTACATTGTTTGTCGAGCCTTCGCTCACACAACAATAATCAGGAGCGCACGCATGTCCTTACAAGGCAAAACCCTGTTCATCACCGGCGCCAGCCGTGGCATTGGGCGCGAGATTGCGCTGCGTGCCGCGCGGGACGGGGCCAATATTGTGATTGCCGCCAAAAGCGCCGAGGCGCATGCCAAGTTGCCCGGCACGATTTTCAGTGTGGCCAAGGAAGTCGAAGCGGCGGGTGGCCAGGCGTTGCCGTTGCGGGTGGATGTGCGTGATGAAGTCGCGGTACGGGAGGCGCTGGCCCAGGCCAATGAGCATTTCGGCGGCATTGATGCGTTGATCAACAATGCCGGGGCAATCAAGTTGACCGGGGTTCAGCACATCGAGCTCAAGCGCTTCGACCTGATGCACCAGATCAACACCCGCGCCGTGTTGCTGTGCAGCCAGGCAGCCCTGCCCTATCTGAAAAAATCCAATGGTCACATCCTCAACCTGTCGCCACCGTTGAACCTGGCGACCAAATGGTTCGCGCAATACAGCCCCTACACCGTGACCAAATACGGCATGAGCATGCTCACATTGGGGATGAGCGAGGAATTCAAGAATTACGGGATCAGCGTTAATTCATTGTGGCCGCAGACGATGATCGCCACAGCGGCCATCGAATTTCAGCTAGGCTCGCGGGAGTCCTTCAAACACGCACGAACGCCGGCGATCATGGCGGATGCTGCGCACGTCATTCTGGACAGCAGTGGTCGCAGCATGACCGGGCGGTTGCTGATTGATGAGGAGATTTTGCGGGAACAAGGAGTGACGGAGTTTGAGGGGTATCGGTTTGAACCGGACTCGACCGACACGTTGATGCCTGACCTGTTTGTCGACTGAGTATTCACAACCGCCCTGTAGGAGCTGTCGAGTGAAACGAGGCTGCGATCTTTTGACTTTGATTTTTTAAAGATCAAGATCAAAAGATCGCAGCCTCGTTTCACTCGACAGCTCCTACATAGCTCCTACATAGTTCCTACAGGGTTATTGGGCGGCTATCAGAACTCGATCCGCACATCCCCCTTCGGCACGCTGCAGCACGACAGGATGTAACCCTCGGCTTCGTCTTCCTCGGTAATCCCGCCGTTGTGGTCCATCTCGACTTCGCCGCCCAACTTCAACACCTTGCAGGTTCCGCAGATCCCCATCCCGCAAGCCTTCGGAATCAGCAGACCCAGCTTGGCAGCAGCGGCGTGGACGGTTTCACCCGGCGCCACACGAATGCTTTTACCGGACGAGATGAATTCGACCTGGTGCAGGTCCGCCAGATCGACTTCCGGTGCGTCTGCGGCTTGTTCGGCTTGTTCCACCGCGTCGGCGCGGGCTTCCGGCGGTGTGGCGCCGAAGGATTCCTCGTGATAACGGGTCATGTCGAAACCGGCCGCTTCGAGCATGCGCTTGACTGCGTTCATGTACGGCGTCGGGCCGCAGCAGAACACTTCGCGCTCCATGAAGTCCGGGGACATCAGTTCGAGCATTTTGTGGTTCAGGTAACCGCGATAACCGGCCCACGGTTCGCCCAGGCCATGCTTCTCGCAGATCAGGTGCAGGCTGAAGTTGTCGATCCGCGACGCCATGTGTTCCAGCTCGCGGTGGTAAATGATGTCTTTGGGCGAGCGGGCGCTGTGGATAAACACCATGTCGACGTTGCCATTGGTGTCGTAGAACCAGCGCGCCATGGACATGACCGGTGTGATACCGACGCCGCCGCTGAGGTACAAAACCTTCGGCGCAGTGAAATCCATGGCGTTGAACAGCCCGACCGGCCCGTGCACCGCCAGCTCCTGACCTTCATGCAAGGTGTCGTGCAGCCAGTTTGAGACCTTGCCGCCCGGTACGCGCTTGATTGTCACCGAAAAGCTGTACGGCACCGACGGCGAACTGGAAATGGTGTAGGAGCGCATGATCGGCACGCCTTCGATTTCCAGCTCCAGGGTCACAAACTGCCCGGGCTTGAAGAAGAACAAAATCGGCTGATCGGCCATAAAACAAAAGGTGCGCACGTCCCAGGTTTCCTGGATGACTTTGACGCAACGGACGGTGTGTCGACCATTGGCCCAGGTCTGGGTGGTTACCGGATTCAGGAAGCTGTTGGACATGCTGTTCTCCACCGCCGATGGTCGGCCTTATGTTGGCGATTCTGCGTATAGCGCGAGCCACCCATTTACCTATCTGCGACATTCACATACTTATCGCGACCAGCCCCCAACTACCGGGGGTTGCGCGTCGGGAACAGATTGGGCCATGTCGCCCATGGATAAGGTTCTGGGCAGCGCCGGCCCCACACTCGCTCCATACCAAGACACATTCTTTACACCCTTGCGTAGCAAACCTGATTAGTCACTTTCGCCGGCCACACAGAATGGCCTTGAGGATCACATCGATGGACGTCACCGCAAAAATCAGCCTGGGCGATCCGCTGGAACCCGCACGCAAGGCCACCGCGCAGATGCTGCAAGAACGCGAGCGCACTTACTCGCTGCCGCAGCCGTTTTACTCTGACGAGCGGCTGTTTGATATCGATATGCAGGAGATCTTCCAGAAAGAGTGGTTGATCGCCGGCATGGCCTGCGAAATCCCGACCAAGGGCAACTACCTGACCCTGCAAGTCGGCAAGAACCCGATCATCGTGATTCGCGGCGCCGAGGGCGTGGTGCATGCGTTCCACAACGTCTGCCGCCACCGTGGCTCGCGTCTGTGCACCAGTGAAAAAGGCAAGGTCGCCAAACTGGTCTGCCATTACCACCAGTGGACGTATGAGCTGGACGGTCGCCTGCTGTTCGCGGGCACCGAGATGGGCGCCGACTTCGACATGAAGCAATATGGCCTCAAACCGGTGAATGTGAAAACCGCTGGCGGCTACATCTTCATCAGCCTGTCGGAGAACCCGCCGGCCATTGATGACTTCCTGTCGACGCTGAACCATTACATGGAACCGTACGACATGGAGAACACCAAGGTGGCGATCCAGACCACGTTGTTTGAAAAGGCCAACTGGAAACTGGTGCTGGAAAACAACCGCGAGTGCTATCACTGCAACGCGTCGCACCCGGAACTGCTGAAAACCCTGCTGGAATGGGACGACGTCACCGACCCGCGCGCCGACCAGGCGTTCAAGGACCACGTTGCCGCGTCCGCCGCCGCGTGGGAAGCCGAGAAGATTCCTTACGCCCACGCCAGTTTCGGCCTGCGTAACCGCATCGTGCGCATGCCGCTGCTCAAGGGCACTGTGTCGATGACCCTGGACGGCAAACAGGGCTGCGCCAAACTCATGGGCCGCATCAAGAACCCGGACCTCGGTTCGATGCGCATCCTGCACCTGCCGCACTCGTGGAACCACTGCATGGGCGACCACATCATCGTCTTCACGGTGTGGCCGATCAGCGCTCAGGAAACCATGGTCACCACCAAGTGGATCGTGCACAAGGACGCGGTTGAAGGCGTCGACTACGACGTGGACCGCATGCGCCAGGTCTGGGATGCGACCAACGACCAGGACCGTCGCCTGGCCGAAGAGAACCAGCGCGGGATCAACTCCACGGCTTACCAGCCAGGGCCTTACTCCAAGACCTATGAGTTTGGCGTGGTGAACTTTGTGGATTGGTACAGCGAGCGGTTGCT
The DNA here is from genome assembly GCF_018449725.1 of Pseudomonas sp. dw_612. GTDB lineage: Bacteria > Pseudomonadota > Gammaproteobacteria > Pseudomonadales > Pseudomonadaceae > Aquipseudomonas. The sequence continues at coordinate 133,431 of NZ_JAAVVC010000013.1, forward strand.
GAGCAATTTGGGGGCTGAGCCTGCGCCTTACCTCAAAGGGGTTCCGGTCCAAGGCTAACGTCAAAAGCTTCGCGAGCAAGCCCGCTCCCACAGTTGACCGTGTTGTTCACACAATTTGTGCACGACACAGATCCAATGTGGGAGCGGGCTTGCTCGCGAAAGCGGTTTCACATTCACCCCATCAAATGGAAGACCACCGCACACTCCCATCCTCCCCGATAAACGTCTCCTCGATGTTCTCCCCCACCAATCGCACCTTCACATAACCATTCAACACCCTTAACGGGTACGCCTCGTCCCGCGCATTCTGGGTTTCCGACCACAACACCCGCGAATGCCCATTCAACTCGCTGGCGTTGCCATACGGAATCGCCCCGTGCCCGGCGCAACGCGCATTTAACCGGCCCTGGGCGGCGTAGCAGATGCCGTTGTGCAAATGCCCCCAATACCAGTAATCCGGCTCACGCCCCAAGGCCTCACACACCGTTTTGAACAGCGGCGTGGTGTTGTGCCCGGAGATATCAAAGCCCTGGTGATGGCTGAGCACCATGATCTTCTTGCGCTGGGGCAAGTCTTTCATCCAGGCGATTTGTTCCTTGTTCAGCGTGCCGTCCATGTACAGGTTGATCGCGTCCGAGGCGTAGGCGCTGTCGAGCCCGATCACCAGCCAGTCGTCGTTGTACAACGCGAAATAACTGGTGCCCTGTTGCGTCGGGAAGCGCTTGGCCAATTCCTTGAAGTAGCCGTGGGCGCCGCTGTACATCTCGTGATTGGAATTGAGCGTGAACGAACCGTGCTTGCCCATCGGCCAGCCGACCATGTCGACGTCTTCCTGGGAGTGGGTGCCGGCGTAGTACACGTCCCCCAGGTGAATGGTGAAATCGGCCTGGGCCAGTTGCATCTGGTTGGCCACCGCCACCGCCGGGGCATGGCTGTCGAACGGTCCGGTGCCCCAGTCGCCGGCGATTGCCAGGATCACGTCGCTGTCCATTTTCATCAGCGCCGGCGTGGTGGCAAACGGCGCGTGATGGCGCAGGTTTTCGATCCACTTCAGCAGTGCTTCGCTCCACAGCAAATCCAGCAGTTCCCATTTGCGACAACCGAGCAGACTACCGTCCTTGAGCACCCGGGTTTGCAGGTCGTCGGTGGATTGCGGCAACGGCGTGGCGTTGCCGATGTGCAGGATCGACAAGCCGTGGGACAACTCCCACGGCACGCTCGGTTCATCGTCCGGCAAATCACCGTGTTTGAGCACGTATTGCGCCTGGTCGTGACCGCGTTGCAGCAGCGCGACGATGGCCTCGAACTCCTCCGGCTCCAGCTCGCTGATGAGTTTCTTCCAGGACATTTCCAGTCGCGTGAACAGCCCGTGCAGGCGAACCTTGACCTTGTCGTACTCATGTTCCCAATGACTGACTAATGACATGTTGGCATTCCTCCATCCGTAGTGGGATCACAGGGTTTTCATGAATTCGATGAGCGCCCGTTTTTCGATGTCCGACAGCTGCGTGCCGTACAAATGGCCGCTGTTGTGGTTACCCTCCAGTCGAGTGTCGTATTTGAAATCAGCCGACGCTTTCAACTGCGCCAGGGTGGTGACGAAGCCGACCTTCTCCTGGTCATAGACGTCCGAGCCGGTGACAAACACCTGCGGCCGCTGTTCCGGTGCTTGCAGCAAGTCCCATAGCGTCGGCACCGAACCGTTGTGCAGATACGGCGCGCGCATCCACACGCCATCGGTGGGCGTGTTGCTGTAACTCTGGGTCTTGCGGTACGCGTTGAAGTCGAACGGCGGTTTCTTGAAGCCGTGGAACGCCGCCACCAGACCGGTGGTGAACGAGTCCAGACGATGGGGATCGGTGCCCAGTTCATCGATATTGGTGGTGACCTGCCCGGTGTCGGTGCGGCCAAACTCATGGCAGCCGGCGCAGTTTTTGTCCCACACCGGTTTGCCCTGGGCGACCTTGGCCTGATCCAGCGCCCACGGCCATGCGGGCGGCTTGGTGCCGAGCAACCAATTGGTCACGCGATTGAAGCTTTCCGGCAGCACCGATTCCGGCGTCGCGCCCACGGCCATGGCTGCGGCGTAGTTGCGCTCATGGATATCGTTGTTGTTGCCGTCCCAGTGCAGGTACAGCGACTCCCGGGGTTTCTGGTTCCAGACTTGCGGCAGGTCGACGGTGCCGATGGTCGAATCATCCGGGAAGCCGAACACCACCATTTTCGTCGGGTTGAAGGTGTCGGTGCGCCCTGGTCCTTGGGGCGGCCGCAGTTTCTGCCAGGCGTAGGCTTGTTTCTGCGCGAGCAACGCGCTCTTGGCCATCGGGATGATCAGGTAACGGTTGTACAAGCGCTCGAAAAAGCCGAGCTGAAATTTGCCATTGATCGCGGTCATCACCGCATCGGTGGTGAATTTCGGATCACTGGCGCAATCGTAGGCGAACCACTGGAACGCTTGCAACTGCAAGGTGTTGGCCGGAGCGGTGGCCACCGGCGTGGCGACTTCGCCGGCATTCGCGCGGTAGGAGCCGGTGTGGCACAGGGCGCAGTTTGGCTCGACCGTCGGGTAACCGATCTGCCGCTTGGCCATGCCGATGGGCAGGTCCTTGCCGTTTTCGAAGAGAAAGCCGAAGACTTCGTAGCCACCGGGTTTTGGCAGTTTTTCCGGGCACATCTGCGGCAGCACGGCGAACAGGTAATACGGGATCCGCGCTTCGATACCGAGGCCGATGGCGGCGTATTTGTAGTGGTCTTCGTCGGACGCATATTTCTCCGCCGGCACCACCCGCAGCATCTGGTACCAGGTTTCGTAACCGATAAACCCGAGCAGCAGCACCACGATCAACGTGCCGACCTTGAAGCCGTGGCTCTGCCAGCGCAGCGCCCAACCGGCGCGCCATTCTCGCCAACCGTCGCAGAGCAACGCCAAGGGTCGGGTGGCCGGCGTGGTGCCGAGATACAGCAAAATCCCCAGGATCAGGAACATGCTCAGATCACCGAGGAACATCGGCACGAACACCGTGGCCTGGTTGCTGGTGTTGATCAGGTAGATCCAGAACGCCACGGCAATCAGCCGCGACAGCACGCACAACCAGGAATGCACCACGAACCGCGGCGCGTTGAAGCCCGACGGCATGTAGAACACGCTGATGCCCACCAGCAACATGCCGGCGTTTTCCAGCCACGGATCGGAGAGTTGCGGCGGCAGGCCGAGCATCGACGTCAGCAACGCCGGAGCGAACAGGGCCGGAATCGCGAAGAACATATTCATCACGATGCCTAGCCAGATGAAGCGTTGAAACCAGCGGATGTAACTGTCCATATCATCCATTTCCTTGTGCATGACCCGCGAGGTATAGCGCCTTGTAGATCGCCTTCGCGGGTAAGCCTCGCTCCTACAAAAGCGACGCAAAACCTGTAGGAGCGAGGCTTGCCCGCGAAGGGGTCGCCTCGGTCTACCGCCTAGCCGATAGCAGTTTTCTCCAGGTGTTGCAGGATGATCGGGTACACATCGACCACCGCATCCTTGCCGAACATGCAGTCGATATGGCCATAGCCCGGCACCACTTGCCGACTGTAGCGTTCCGGTCCATGGACCTTGCACACCCGCTCATAGGTCTTGAGCGTGCTTTCCGGCAGGTAGCACTGGTTGTCCGCGCCGCTGATAAAGCAGATCGGCATGCTCAACCGATCGAAGTGCGACATGTAGACGTCTTCACCCTTGAAGTTCACCAGATGCCCTTTGCGCACGATCAGCGCCAGGTGCTCGAAGGTCTGCATGTTCGACTCGCCGAACAGTTCGTGCAGGTTGTCGTGCAGGGTTTCGTTGAGGGTGTCGTGGCGGTACAGCGACGCGTACATGAAGGTGATGCGATGGCACACCGGGTTGGTGCAATAGCCCTGGGCCTCGATCCGCGCGTAACCGTTGAGGGCTTTGTCGTAGAGTTTGTTGAACCAGTTCTCCTTGTTGTCGGCGTAAGCGGTCAGGGATTTGACCCCGATGGCATCGAGCATCCCTGGCAAGTGCAAACCGGCCTTGAGCCCGGTTGCCGTCGCCACCACGGTGTCCGCCGCAATCTGCGAACAAACCACCGAGCGCACGCCTTGCAACCCGGCCAGCAGCGACATGAAGAAGGTCGTTGCGCCGTAGCAATGCACCACGCACTGCACGTCTTTCGCCTGGGTCGCTTGCCGGATCTGCGCGATGGCGGCCTTGAAGTCGTACTGGGCGATCTGGTCGCCATTCCATTCCTTCTTGCTCGCCGGCAGCAGGATGCTCACCCGCAAATCCAGCAGCCACACGTCGTACTCGTGCTTGCACAGGAATTCCAACAGGTTGGTCTGGATCGTGTCGGTGGAGAAAATATTCGAGCCCACGCCCAAACCATGCACCAGCATCACCGGGCCTTTAGTGCCGCCCTGATAGCGGGTCAGGCGCAGTTCGACTGCGTCCTCGGTCTGGAAGAAATGCACGCTCGGCGGTGGCGCATCCAGCGGGCGTTTCAGGCGTGGTGGTGCATCCGGATTGAAGTAGATATCGCCGGCAAACACCCCGCCATAACTCTCCCAGAGAATGCCGGCGAAGAACTTGCCGAACCGCGCCAGGCCTTCAATGCGCTCGCGTTCGTTGCGGGCGTTGAGCACTTTCATGGTGGTCATTTGCTTGGCGAAGTCGGTCGGGTGGATGTGCATCACGCCCGAGCCGATTACCGCGCCGGTTTTGTCCGGCCCGTTGTACAGCGTGACGTAGAGGGTGCTGGTGTCGTGCCAGATATTCAGCACGCCGTTGTCTTCGGGCACGGTTTTGAAGGCGCTGAAGAAATAGTCGTGACCGTCCTCGGCAGTCAGCTTCATGTCGTACTTCATGTGGCGCACGCCGACCTGTTCCTCGAATTGCTCGAACAGGTTGAACACGCCGGTGCTGGCGGTCAGCGGCTGCGGCGACAGGCCCGGCGCGTTCAGTGTGCCGACCAGAGTCGCGGCGTGTTCCGGTTCCTTGATCATGCGATTGAGGTCGTTGGCGGTGATGGTCAGGGTGAACTCGATAGGTGAGTTTTCCGATTCGCCACGGGTGGCGGCTGCTTCGTACAACTTGAGGTCGGTGCCCTGTGCCTGGGTGAAATCCTTGGAGAAGTAGCCCTTCATGGTTTCGGTGAACTGCACGCCGAGGGTCGGCGGCGCCACTTGTTTGCGCGGCGCCGAGGGCAGCGTGTAGTCGATCTGCCAACCGCGATCAGCCGCCAGCAAACCCATGTTGCGCTCGCTCACCGCCGAGATGGTCAGCAGCGGGTTGACCGCCAGGGACGTCGGGATCACCGCGCCGTCGGTCACGTACAACCCGGCGTACACATCGGTGCCGCTGGCACCGCTGAACACCTGGCCCTTGTGGTTGACCACGCCCTGCCCCGCGTCTTCGCCCATCACGCAACCGCCCAGCGGGTGGACCGAAACGATGCTGTGCTTGAGCAATTGGGTCCAGATCGGATTCTCGACCCAGATCCCGCCCAACGCTTTGGTGCTCAGGTGCAGACGCTCGTTGCCGAGCTTGACGTTTTCCTGCTCGCCGACACCCGGCCAGTCGATGCGCAGTTGATCCTTGCTGTCGAGCACCATGCGGCCCTTGCCGTCGTCGTGGCTCATGATCAAGTACGTCTGCATGTTGTGCAGCGCGCCGTAATACGGGCCGCGCAGGAAGCTTTCGGCTTCGCGCTCCTTGTATTTCAGCTTGCCGGTGAAGCTGTCGTCCGTCGGTTGACCTATCAGCTCGGCAAACCCGGCCATGCTCGGCACCATCGGCCGCCCGAGGGCGCCGGGGATCGAGCCCTCTTCGATGACCATGCGGCTGCGCCAGTCGCCTTCGGTGCGCATATCGATGATCGAGGTGATGCACGGGCCGACCGGGTGCAGTTCCTTGGCCGGGTGCGCGCCGAAACCGATGCCGTTAATCGGTTGTTCGCAGTTGTGGCCGAAACCGAGGATGTCGCCGTTGCCGCTCATGTTTTCGCCGAGCTGGTTGGACGTGGACAAACCTTTGTCCCGGGAGCGCAGGAGGATTTCCGTGGATCCCAAGGTGCCGGCGGATACCACCACAATGTCAGCTTTGACGAACAACGTCGGCGCCGAGAACATCTCGCGGCCGCTGTCCAGGTACTGAAAGTGCACGATCCAGCCATCGCCGTCACGCTCCAGATGCCGCACCTCGGCCTGGCAGAAAATCTCCGCGCCGTGGTTCCAGGCGTCCGGCAAATAGTTCATCAACGTGGTGTTCTTGGCCTTGTTGTTACAGCCCGACACGCAGTCGCCGCAGTTATTGCAGGGCAACTGCTCAACGCCAACGTGGTTGAGATTGTTCGGTAACTTGTCGAAGGTCACGTTGATTGGCGGCCGGTAAAAGTGCGCGCCTTGCTTCAGGTATTCCGCTGACTTCTTGTTGGCTTCAAGTTTCGGCAACACCGGCGAAGTGCTGGGATACGGCATCGGTTTGAGCATTTCCCGGGCCCGGGCGTAACCGTCCTTGAGTAAGGTGTCGCGGTGTTCACGCACCGCGAGTGGCCAGCGCGGATCGTCGAACACGCCGGGTTCCGGTTCCAGGGCGACGTTGGCGTTGATCAGCGACGTCCCGCCCAAACCGCAGCCGACCACCACGTTCTGCTGGGCGTTGACGTGCAGGTCGAACAACCCGGTGCGCGAGCCGATGTGGCCGTCCGGGTCATGCACCTGCAATTCCTCGGTGGCCGCGATCATGGTGTTGGGGTACTCGCCGGGCTGCATCTCCCGGCCCCGCTCCAGCAGGCAAACCCGCTTGCCGGCCCGGGACAGGCGCGAAGCCGCGATCCCGCCGCCATAGCCGGAGCCGATGACGATCACGTCGTAATGTTCCTTGATGTCGCTGATGGGCGTTGCGATCCGGGTCATGGGTCTTTCCCTCTATCAGGCTGGTGGGCAACTCTGCGGTTGCCTGCGATCAATGGACGAACGAACACGTGCCCACCGAGCGAACCCGGCGACAGCAAGCTGTATCAGTGGAAGGAGTTGGCGCTATAGACGCGCACGCTGATTGGTGGCCCGCCGATGGATTCGCTTTCGCAGCGAAGTCGCGGCGGCCGGGACGCAGGTCGTACAGGGAATGGGGTGCGAGCGGTGGGGCTGACTATCCATCACGCGTTCTCCCTGAACCAGATGTGGATAAGTGACGGCTGTCCTTTTGTAACTGGTTAGTGAAGACACGCGACAGATTGAAGTCAAGGACGTGCCTTAGAGCTGTATGAAATCTGATCTATTGCGTTTGGGCCTATGCAGGGCGCGGCTTGCAGGGTTTAGCGAACAAGTTATCCACACCTCCACCCACAGCTAATGGGGACAACTGTGGGTGTTTGCGGAATGGTGCTGATAAATAATGAAGAAAAACCGTGACTTATCCAGAAGCACGGTTTGCAGGAGTGATTGGGTGTTTTTTGATCAGATGCTTGTAAGGCACGGTTTGTATGGGCTGTAGAGGATGGCGAACACCTTATCCACAGAAGCGCCAACAGACTTTGGGGGCAACTTTATGGGATCTGTGGAAAACCGTGGAAAGCCGTGATTAATCGGGCTTTGCGAGGGGTTTGATGGGTTAAAACGGCGATTTGAGCGTTTTTTGATCAGGCGCTTGTAAGGCCCGTTTTATATGGCCTGTAGCGGACAGCGAACATCTTATCCACAGAAGCGCCAACAGAGATTGGGGGCAAGTATTAAAGTTGTTCTCGGAAAAAAGCTCGAAAAAACCGCAGGTTAGGCTGGTTGTTTTTTGTACGAAGGGTCGCAGGGCTTGGTTTGTATGGGGTGTAGCGAGGGGTGAACATGTTATCCACAGAAGTGATAACAGGGATTGTGGGTAACATCAGGATATGTGCGTGGCTTAGGATCGCCCCCTCACCCTAACCCTCTCCCCAGAGGGGCGAGGGGACTGACCGAGTTGTTCTTGGAGCTGCATCGACCTGAAAAAACCCAAGTCGAACTCAGGATTTGAACAGCTTGAAGATCGGCTCCCTTTCCCCCTCTTCCCTATGGGGAGAGGGCTGGGGTGAGGGGTGGATTTCGAGCCAAACACAAAATAAGCGCACCACGCCTCACGGCCGATACATCAGATAAGCCTCCCCCGTCACCCGAATCATCGGATGCGGCGTGATCTGGCAGGTATCCACAATCCGAAACCCATGCCGTTCATAAAATCGCCGGGCGCCGGTGTTGGCGGCGTAGTCGATCAGGCTCAAGCCATTGAGTCCCAACTGATTGGCGCGGTCATAGGCGTAGGCGAGAAATTGCTGGCCCAGGCCCTGATTGCGCCAGCCCTCGTGCAGGGCCAGGCTCGAGATATACAGGGTGTCGGGGATTTCCATCGTGGCATACGGCGCCAGCACCGGATCGGTCACGGGCGCCGCCAGCGGATCGTGGCGCATCACGTAGCTGTGCAGCATGCCGACGACCTGGTCCTCGGCCTGCGCGATCAGGCAGTTCTGGTACGAGAAGTCCACGTCGTCGCGGGCGTAGCGACTGGCCCCGACATCCAGTAAATCCTGACCGGGTTGTGCCAATTGGCTCCAGATGTAATCCGCCGCGCCTTCTGATGAAATCTGAAACAAGCGAGCAATCTCCCGCGCATCCGCGCGCAGGGCCGAACGAAATTCCACTGCCATTGTTTTCCCCTGTGGGAGCGGGCTTGCTCGCGAAAGCGGTGTGTCAGTCGCTATTTATGTCGCCTGACACTCAGCCTTCGCGAGCAAGCCCGCTCCCACATTTTTAAGATGTGTGCGGGTTATCCGTTAACGAACCACGCCTTCTTCGATCAGCAACTTGAGAATGGCCTCAGCCCCCGCTTGCGCCGTCACGCCTTTGAGCACCTGACCACCACCGCCACTGGCCTTCGCCGTCGCGGCTTTCATACGATCGGCGCCGCTCTTGGCCTTGATCACTTTCAAGCGTTTAGGCCGTGGCTTGGCCGGTTGCAGCGTGGCGACTGCCAGCAATTCATCGTCGATGACTTCGACTTCATCCGCCTGCAACACCCCACGCCGGGCCGGGCCGTAGGCGCTCTGCCGAGGTTTCGGCGCGGCGTTATCCACAGTCGCCAGAAACGGCAGCCGCACTTTCAAGCGACGGCGTTGACCGCGAGGCAATGCTTGCAGCACCAGGGCCGAGTTGCCGTCGATGGATTCGACCTGCGCCAACCCCACCACCAGCGGCCAGCCGAGGCTTTCCGCCAGCAGGAACGGCAACATGCCCGAGCCTTCGCCGGTTTCCGCCTGGCTGCCGGTCAGCACGACCTGTGCGCCGGCGTCGCGCAAATAAGCGGTCAACGCGGGTAACGCATCGGCGCCCGACGGTTGTTCCAGCACATGCAGCTGTTCCAGACCCATGCCCAGATAGGCCCGCAGCGCCGGTTCCGCGACGTCGCCGGCATGCAGCACTTGCAGGTTATCCCCAGCCAGTTGCAGGCCCAGTTCCACGGCGCGCGCGTCCTGCTCGGCACGGCGGGGCCGGCCGGAGGTCGGGTGGGCGCCGATGGACACCAGGCTGATGACGTTCGTACTCATGACCCTTTCCTTCCCTTAAGCCGCATCGCGCTTGGCCTCGTTGCGATAAGCCGCTATCGCATCGATCAAGGCTTGAAGAATCTCGGCGCTCTCGCCGATCACCGACAGGTCGGCCCGTTTGATCATGTCGCAGCCAGGGTCGAGGTTGATCGCCACCACCTTGTCGCAGGCTCCGATGCCTTGCAGGTGCTGGATCGCCCCGGAAATCCCCACGGCCACATAAACCCGTGCGGTGACCCAGGTGCCGGAAGCGCCGACCTGACGGTCGCGGGCCATGAAGCCATCGTCCACCGCCACCCGGGATGCGCCTTCGGTGGCGCCCAACGCTTCGGCAGTCCTGTGGAAAAGTCCCCAATCCTTGACCCCGTTGCCGCCGGAGAAGATGAATTCGGCTTCGGCCATTGGAATCGCCGCCGGATCCACCGCCACCGCGCCCAAATCCTCGATACGCGACAGACTGCGCGCTACGCCTGTGGATAACTCCACCGGCAAGGCTTCGTGACGGGTTTCGCTGACCGGTTCGGCGCACTCGACGGCGGCCAGAATCAGGCGCGCCACCGGGCGCGCGAGGTCCTGCAAGCCAGCACCGGCGCGGCCGATGCATTCCTGATCCTTGACCTGCCAGACCCGCGTGGCCGGGCGTTCGCCGAGTGCAGCGGCAAAGCGTCGACCCAGTTCGCCACCGCCGCTGCGACTGTCCGGCAGCAACCAGTGACGCGGGTTGAACTGGTTATCCACAGCCCGCAGGCCCTGGACTCGTTGTTCCGGTGCATAACCGCTGAATGCTTCGCCCTCCAGTACCAGCAAGCGATCGACGCCCGCCGTGGCGAAGGCATTTTCCTTGTGATCGCCGAAGACCACGGCCAACACCGCGCCGTCCTTGCCGGCCAGTTGATGAGCCAGGCCGAGCAAGTCGCGGTCGTGGCTGCTCAAGCGGCCGCCGACCATGTCCGGCACCACGCTGATGTAGAACGCCGGAGCCGGCACTTGATGCAGCGGCAATTGCACTTCAACGGCGGCCGAACGTTTGCTCGCCCCGCCCTGCTGCGCGCCACTGCGGTCGATACGCTTAATGCCGTTGGGGCCGATAAAACCGATGCCGTGCAGGTTCTTGCGGATGACGCCATTCGGCCCCATCCAGCTGTGTTGCGCCGGTTGCATCGCCGCGTGCAGCGGGTGCAAGCGGTTACGGGCAATCCATTCAGCGCGGGGGTCGCGGCGGATAATGTCGCTCATCAGTGGGCCTCCGCAGGTTCACGTTTGGCCGGGGTGTTTGGCTTGCTCGGCGCAGCGTCTTCGAGCAATGCGTCGGCCACCAGTTCGGCAATGTCCTTGATCAACGGACGGGGTTCGACCACGCCTTCAAGCATCGCGGTGCATTGCGGGCAACCCACGGCCACCAGTTCGGCGCCGGTTTCGCGGATGTCGTCCATGCGCATATCGGGGATCCGTTGCTTGCCCGGAATGTCGGTGATCGGCGCGCCGCCACCGCCGCCGCAGCAGCGCGAACGGAAACCGGAGCGTTGCATTTCCTTCACTTCGATGCCGAGGGCACGCAGCACTTCGCGCGGCGCCTCGTATTCGCCGTTGTAGCGACCGAGGTAGCACGGATCGTGATAGGTCACGCTGGTGCCTTTGTGCTGACTGAGGTTCAGCGCACCGGCACCGATGATTTCCGCCATATAGGTGCTGTGGTGCTGCACCAGGTAGTGGCCGTCGAAGGCGCCGTACTCGTTTTTCAGCACGTGGAAGCTGTGCGGGTCGCAGGTGACGATGCGGTTGAAGCTGTATTTGGCCAGGGTCTGGATATTGCGTTTGGCCAACAGTTGGAACGTTGCTTCGTCGCCCAGGCGTCGTGCCACGTCGCCGCTGTCGCGCTCTTCAAGTCCGAGTACCGCGAAGTCGACCTTGGCCGCTTTCAGCACTTTGACGAAGGCGCGCAAGGTGCGCTGGTTGCGCATGTCGAAAGCACCGTCGCCGACCCAGAACAGCACGTCGACAGACTTCTTCTCGCTCATCAGATTCAGGTTCAGATCCGCCGCCCAGTTCATCCGCCCGCCCGGCGCAAAGCCGCCCGGGTTGTCGGTGGCGATCAGGTTTTCCAGGACTTCGGCGCCCTTGTTTGGCGTGGCGCCAAGTTCCAGAGTCAGATGGCGGCGCATGTCGACGATGGCATCGACGTGCTCGATCATCATCGGGCATTCCTCGACGCAGGCGCGGCAGGTGGTGCAGGACCACAAGGTTTCAGCGTCCACCAGACCGTTGACGATCGGTTGATGCGGGTTGCCAGCGTGCTCGCCGATGGCTTTGCCCGGATACGGGCTGCCGGCGAATTTGGCGTCGGTGCCGCCAGCGAGGCCGACCACCATGTCTTGAATCAGTTTTTTCGGGTTCAGCGGTTGGCCGGCAGCGAACGCCGGGCACGCCGCTTCGCATTTACCGCACTGCACGCAGGCGTCGAAACCGAGCAGTTGGTTCCAGGTGAAATCCTTGGGTTTTTCCACGCCCAGCGGCGCGTTTGGATCGTTCAGATCCAGCGGTTTCAAACCAGTGGAGCGGCCGCCACCAAAGCGTTCGGCGCGACGGTGCCAGGCCAGGTGCAAGGCACCGGCGAAGGCGTGCTTCATCGGCCCGCCCCAGGTCATGCCGAAGAACAACTCGCTAACGCCCCACAGCACACCGACGCCGAGGATCGCCGCGACGACCCAGCCACCGAAGTTTTCCGGAAGGATGCCGGCGACCGGCAGGGTCAACAGGAAGAAGCTCGCCGAGAACGCCAAGAGGCTTTTCGGCAGACGCATCCATGGCCCTTTGGACAGGCGAGCCGGTGGGTTGCGACGGCGCAAGAACATGAAGATTGCACCGACGAACATCACCGCCGAGGCAATCAACAGGGCAACACCGAGAATGCGATTGTGCAGGCCGAAACCGTGAACCAGGATCGCCAGCACAATCGACGCCACCGCACCGCCAGCCGTGGCGACGTGAGTGTTGGCGATGTATTTGTCCCGCGCCACCACATGGTGCAAGTCGACCATGTAGCGCTTGGGCATGGCCAGCAGGCCGCCGATCAGGTCGACCTTCGAGGCACGGCCCCGGCGCCACATAGCCACCCGCCGCAACGCGCCAAGGACAGCAAGTCCGGTGGCTGCGAACAGCAGGATTGGAAGAAGGGTGTTCAACATGTGGAGCTCCCAAAGACCGCAGGGTCTTGCAGGCCAAACTACCTGGATGCCTTGCTCGATCCCTGTGGGAGCGGGCTTGCTCGCGAAAGCGGTGGGTCAGTCGACATCAATGGCGGCTGACAGATTGCATTCGCGAGCAAGCCCGCTCCCACAGGGTTATCCACAAGCTCTTAGAAATCCTTGCACAACCGCAGGGCGTCGTAGATCGCCGCGTGTGTGTTGCGCTGGGCCACGCAGTCGCCGATGCGGAACAGCAAGTAGCCGTCACCCGGTTGGCTCAGCGATGGCTGCGGCTTGATCGCGAACAAGGCTTCGATGTCCATCTGGCCCTTGTTGCGCGACGCTTCCTTCAGCGCGTAGTAGATTTCTTCGTCCGGACGCACGCCGTTTTCGACGACGACCTGGTCCACCACCCGCTCCTCTTTGGCGCCGGTGTATTCGTTTTCCAGCACCGCCACCAGTTTGTCGCCTTCGCGGTAGACCTTCTCCAGCATCATGTCGCCGGTCATGATCACTTCTTTCGGGTACATGCTGCGGTAGTAGGTCGGGAACGATGTGCCGCCAATCGCCACGCCCGGCTTGATGTCGTCGGTGACGATCTCGACCTGGCTGCCCTTGTCGGCGAGGAAGTCCGCCGTCGACATCCCGGTGAATTCGCAAATGGTGTCGTAGACCAGCACGTTCTTGCCCGGCGCAACCTTGCCGTCAAGGATGTCCCAACTGCTGACCACCAGGCCTTCCGCCGCGCCCCAGTGTTCGTTCTGCTCCAGGAATGGATGACCGCCAACGGCGAGCACCACCACGTCCGGACGTAGGTCGAGAATGGTCGCCGCATCGGCGGCCACGCCCAGGCGCAGGTCGACTTTCAACCTCGCTAGCTCAAGCTGGAACCAGCGCGTGATACCAGCGATCTGGTCCCGTTGCGGGGCTTTCGACGCAGTGGTGATCTGCCCGCCGATGAATTCTTTCTTCTCGAACAGGGTCACGTCGTGGCCACGTTCGGCGGAGACGCGAGCGGCTTCCATCCCCGCAGGACCGGCACCGACCACCACGACTTTGCGTTTCACACCGGTCGATTTCTCGATGATGTGCGGCACGCCCATGTATTCACGGGAGGTCGCGGCGTTCTGGATGCACAGCACGTCCAGGCCTTGGTACTGACGGTCGATGCAATAGTTGGCGCCGACGCATTGTTTGATCTGGTCAACCTGGCCCATTTTGATCTTGGCGATCAAGTGCGGGTCGGCGATGTGGGCACGGGTCATGCCGACCATGTCCACGTAGCCGCCTTCCAGAATACGGGTCGCCTGGTTCGGGTCCTTGATGTTCTGCGCGTGCAGCACCGGGGCCTTCACCACTTCCTTGATACCGGCCGCCAAGTGCAGGAACGGCTCCGGTGGATAACTCATGTTGGGGATAACGTTGGCCAGGGTGTTGTGGGTGTCGCAACCCGAACCAACCACTCCGATGAAGTCGATCATGCCGGTGTCGTCGTAGTACTTGGCGATCTGTTTCATGTCTTCGTGGGACAAGCCGTCCGGGTGGAACTCGTCACCGCACAGACGGATGCCAACGCAGAAATCCGGGCCGACTTCCGCGCGCACAGCCTTCAATACTTCCAGGCCGAAACGCATGCGGTTTTCGAAGCTGCCGCCCCATTCGTCGGTGCGTTTGTTGACCCGTGGGCTCCAGAACTGGTCGATCATGTGCTGGTGCACTGCCGACAGTTCAACGCCATCGAGGCCACCGGCCTTGGCCCGCGCGGCGGCGCTGGCGTAGTTGCCGATCACCCGCCAGATTTCTTCCGGCTCGATGGTTTTGCAGGTCGCGCGGTGCACCGGTTCACGGATGCCCGACGGCGACAGCAGGGTTGGCCAATGCTCGCCGTCCCAACGCGAGCGTCGGCCCATGTGAGTAATCTGGATCATGATCTTGGCGCCATGCTTGTGCATGGCATCGGCCAGGTTCTGGAAGTGCGGAATGATCCGGTCGTCGGCCAGGTTGACCGATTTCCACCAGCCTTGCGGGCTGTCGATGGCCACGCTGGAGGAACCGCCGCAAATCGCCAGGCCGATCCCGCCCTTGGCTTTCTCTTCGTAATACTTGACGTACCGGTCGGTGGTCATGCCGCCGTCGGTGGCATACACCTCGGCGTGCGCGGTGCTGAGCACGCGGTTGCGGATGGTCAGTTTGCCGATCTGGATCGGCTGGAACATTGCTTCGAAAGCCATGGCGGGATCCTCGACTTACAACGGCTTGACGGTGAACAGGCCGTCGTCGTGGCCTTCTTCGGAGCCACCGTAGACTTGCTCGGCAACGGTGCGAATCTTGCTGCCACGAGCCTCAAGAATCTGGTCCATGGCCCCGGCAAACCAACCGGTGAACATGTAGTCGACCTTGCGCCCGACCTTGCCGTACACGTAGACGAACGCCGAGTGTTCGAGCTTGACGCTGGCGGTGCCTTTGTCGAGGTCGATGTCCTGGATCTTGAACAGGCCCCAGCCACGTTGCGACAGGCGCTTCATGTAGTGCTCGAACACCGCGACGCCTTCCAGGCCGTGGCATTCGGCTTCTTTTTCACACCAGTGCCAGGCGGATTTGTAGCCGGCCTTGTAGAGAATCTCGGCATAGGCGTCAACGCCCAAAACCTCTTCGATGCCCATGTGGTTGTTGACGAAGAAGTGACGCGGTACGTAGAGCATCGGCAGGGCGTCGGAGGTCCAGACACCGGTTTCGCTGTCGACTTCGATTGGCAATTGCGGGGCGATCTTGGCCATGGAAACTTAACTCCAGAAAAATTCGTTATGTTGGTGTGCCGTAGCATCCGTAGCAGCTGCCGAGGCACGAGGCTGCGTTGGGCTGCGAAGCGGCCCCCGAGGGCGGTCCTGCGGACCGCAACGCAGCCTCGTGCCTCGGCAGCTGCTACAACAGGAATCGTTGTGTAACCCGGGCTTATTCGCCCCAGACGTCCTTGAGGACGTTGACCCAGTTCTCGCCCATGATCTTGCGCACGACTCGCTCGGAGTGGCCGCGCTTGAGCAGGGTTTCGGTCAGGTTCGGGAACTCGCCGACGGTGCGGATGCCCAGCGGGTTGATGATCTTGCCGAAGCTGGTCAGACGGCGGGCGTAGCCCTTGTCATGGGTCAGGTATTCGAAGAAGTCCTGGCCATGGCCCTGGGTGAAGTCGGTGCCGATGCCGATAGCGTCTTCGCCAACGATGTTCATGGTGTATTCGATGGCTTCGGCGTAGTCGTCGATGGTCGAATCGATGCCCTTGGCCAGGAACGGCGCGAACATGGTCACGCCGACGAAACCGCCGTGATCGGCGATGAACTTCAGTTCTTCATCGGATTTGTTGCGCGGGTGGATTTTCAGACCCGACGGCAGGCAGTGGGAGTAGCAGACCGGTTTCTTGGATTCGAGGATGACTTCTTCGGAGGTCTTCGAACCGACGTGGGACAAGTCACACATGACACCGACACGGTTCATCTCGGCGACGATTTCACGACCGAAGCCCGACAGGCCGCCGTCGCGCTCGTAGCAACCGGTGCCGACCAGGTTCTGGGTGTTGTAGCACATCTGCACAATACCGACGCCGAGTTGCTTGAACACCTCGACATAGCCGATCTGGTCTTCAAAGGCGTGGGCATTCTGGAAGCCGAACAGGATGCCGGTCTTGCCCTGCTCCTTGGCCTTGCGGATATCGGCGGTGGTGCGCACCGGAATCACCAGGTCGCTGTTCTCGCGGATCAGCTTCTGGCTGGCGGCGATGTTATTGACGGTGGCCTGGAAGCCCTCCCACACCGACACGGTGCAGTTGGCCGCGGTCAGACCGCCCTTGCGCATGTCTTCAAACAGCTCGCGGTTCCACTTGGCGATAATCAGCCCGTCGATAACGATGCTGTCGGCGTGCAATTCGGCTGGGCTCATCAGGCTGTCCCCTATTAGCGATTCATGCGCCGAATCGTGTGCCGGCGCTTTGGGGCCAGCATATGCCTGAGGACCGGGGCAGCCGGGTGCAAAAACGACAGGGGGTTTGCCGAAAGCGTCAATCTGCGACAAAGGGTCGTTGTCGGGCCATCTGTTCAGCGTTGCCGCCATCGCATGCTCTATTGCGTTGCAGCCACGCGCGCCTCCAGAATCACGCAGCGTTCAGGGACAAATTCAGTCGAACAGGAGTTGATCAATGCATCGTTTTACGGTTTGGCGTTACCTTTCGTTGGAAAAATTCGAATGGCTGCTGGCTGATAACGGTTTGTATTTCAGTCGTGCTGATCAGCAGGAGGATCCAGATGAGGGGGGCTACCACGAAAAGCAGATGATCGCCGATTTGAATTCAGCGACGGAAGATAAGTATCTGAAAGAAAACGTTGTCATGCGGCATCGGAACATCCGTGAGCTCAATCGCAGAACGACTTATCTCAGCTGCTGGCATAAGAACTCACAGGAAAATCAAGCCATGTGGGATAAATTCGCCCCTGAAGGCGCTGATGTGGTCATTCAGTCCAATCTAATGTATCTGATTACGCAAATTCCCAAGGGGCTAACAGAGGTCATCACCCCCGATGACTGCGACTATGACAAAAGCAAAGCAGGCGTCGGCAACCAGCGCAACTTCAAATTCAAAGACGAAAAATACGCGCCGGAAAATGAGTTTCGCCTCTACATAGACTCCGGCACCCTGTATTACAAAACCAACATCAGATTCGATAACGCATTGATGGTTGAAGTTGGCAATCAAACGGCCTACGCCGCCGACTACTCGGATAACGTGACAGCCCCGGGCACCATTTTTAAAAAAAACGAATACGGGTTGGTCGTCGCTTACAATCTGCAACGACTGATCAACAGCGTGCACACATCACCCAATGCCACCGAGGCACAGAAAAACCACATCAGGCAGCTTTTGCATAAGGCGGGCCTGGACATTCCAGTGGTCTCTTCCTCGCTCCAGGCAAACCCAATAGCGTAAGCAAACCAGCGCCCGTTGATATGCCATCAGGCCTCTGTTTTTTGCTCGACTGCTGAGCGAGAATCGGCGCGCCTCTTCAAAACGCCGTATGGGAAGGAAATCGCAGATGAAATCAATGTTATGCCTCGCCGCCCTGCTGGTGCTGTCCTTCGGCGCTCATGCGGCTGAAGACGACAGTTCGCCCTGCGACGCGGTCGAAAACGACGTCCAGACCCTGGAATGTTCGGCCTATAGCAGAACCACCGCCGAACAACTGCTCAAAGACAACTACCAGGGCCTGAATGAACGCCTGCAAACCGTTTACGGCAAAAACAAGGCGCAACTGAGCGACATCACGGAAAAGCTCAAGGTTGCCCAGCAGCAATGGCTCAAGACACGTGATGCGGATTGCGCGGTGGAAGCGTTTCCGGCGACGAGCGGTAGCAAGGCGTTCACGATTGCGCAGAATGATTGTGTGGCGCGGATGAGTGATGAGCGGTCGGAGTTTTTGGAGTCGATTTCGCAGGAGTGAGGCTGTAATGGAAAACAATCTGATCCCCCATGAAGTAGTCATCCGTATCTTCGACGGCGCGCTCCCGGTTCAGGCCTGGCGCGAATACCTGAACCTTACTCAGGATGAAGTTGCCGAACGCATGGGTGTTTCACAATCGGCTTTTGCCGAGCTAGAACGCGTTTCGAAGCCCCGCAAGCAAACCCGCGTGAAGATTGCCGCAGCATTTGGCATCAACGCCGATCAGCTTGAGCTGTAAGCTGCACGCCATCAGCCAGTGAAGGAACTCCAATGAACATCTGCGGCATCGAAATCAAAGGCAGCGAAGCGATCATCGCCGTGGCCTCTCTCGACGGTCAGGCCCTGAGCCACGTCGCCCTGGCCACCAAGAAAATCGCCCTGGACGATGACGACGAGGCTGCCAACGTCAAGGTCTTCGCCGCTCAGGTTGCATCGTTTGTGCGTGAGAATTCCATTGACCGGATTGCGATCAAGAAGCGCAGCAAGAAGGGTGAGTTTGCCGGCGGGCCGACGACGTTCAAGATCGAAGGGATTTTTCAGTTGCTGGAGAATTGCGAGGTGACGCTGTTGTCGCCGCAGACGATCAATGCCCAGGCCAAGAAGCACAACTTCGAACTGCCGGGGACGCTGAACAAATATCAGCATGAGGCGTACAAGGCGGCGTGTTCTGCTTTGGTTAAAAGCAACTAAATCGTTCAGCACTCACAAGGAAGTTAGAAACATGTCGCAACCGACACCGTCGAACAAAGGGGCAAGCGTTCAGCCGAACAAGTTGAATTTGCGTACGGCCCGAACGCTGACGGAGTTTATGGACCTGATTGATGAGTTCAAGCCGGAAATCCCCGGAACGCTCTGGTTTCGCGGCCAATCGAACGCGAGCCATGAGCTCATTCCCGGCGTGCTACGCAACATCATCACGACCAGCGACTCAATGGGCCGGAGTATCAAACAGGGTCAAATTCAGGTGTCCTCTGGCGGCGGAGCATCCGGGCTCAGCACCAAGCGCTTGCTACAAACATTTAAACGCCATGCACGACCCTTTCTGGATCACGCCCCAGCCAATGATTTTGAGTGGATGTTCATCGCTCAGCATCACGGTATGCCGACGCGTCTTTTGGATTGGTCGACCAATGCGTTAGTCGCCCTGTTCTTTGCCGTGCAACGGGCCGAGGTTCGCCAGGGCGATGGCATCGAGCAGTGCAATGCCTTTCTGGAAGATCCATCCAATGAGGACGGCTTCGCAATATTTGTCATCGACCCGGAAAAAATAAACCGCGAAGCTTACAAAGTTCCTGGCCCCATCGATGTGGCTGCCAACCCGGAAAAATGGTCCGACTGGGTAAACCCAATGGAATCAAGCAAGGCCATAGATTTCCCGATTTGTGTCTGCGCGCCCCACATGACAAACAGAATCAGAGCTCAGTCGGGCGCATTCACCTTGCATGGCAGATTCACTCACGCGTTGGACTACTACTCGCCACTAAAGCCGCACATAACCAAAATATTCATTCCTTACACATCTACTGCGGCCATCCGAGATAGTTTGGCCCAGGTCGGCATAACGGAAAGTTTCATCTACCCCGAACTGGACACTGTCGTGCGGGATATCGTGCGAACGGAAACAGCCAGGTTCAAGCACTGGTTGTCTCATCGCTCACTGGACGACCAGGACGAGTGACGACACCTTGAGGCCCATGGCGTTCGCCAGTTTGCGAACCCCATGGCTCAAACCAGCTCCCGCCCATCCCCCAACCGCCGCCGATCCTCACGCGGACACCGCTCAAACCGCGCCCGATAACTGCGGGTGAAATACGACGGTGATTCAAACCCGCACGCAATGCTCACTTCCAGCACGCTCATGTCGGTCTGGCGCAGTAACTGCCGCGCCTTTTCCAGCCGTAACCGCAGGTAGAAATTGCTCGGCGTGTCGTTCAGGTGCAGGCGAAACAACCGCTCCAATTGCCGCCGCGTCACTTTGATCGATTCCGCCAACGCCAGCGTACTCAGCGGCGGTTCGCTGTGTTGTTCCATCTCGCCAATCACGTGCACCAGTTTCTTGTTGCTGATGCCATAGCGCGTGGCGACCTCCATACGCTGGTGGTCTTTGCGCGGGCGGATGCGCCCGAGTACGAATTGTTCGCTGACCTGGATCGCCAGTTCCGGGCCGTGGGCCTGGGCGATGAGGTCGAGCATCAGGTCGATGGAGGCGGTGCCGCCAGCCGAGGTGATGCGGCGGCGGTCGATCTCGAACAGCTCCTGGGTGACGCTGAGCTTTGGATAAGACTCCTTGAACGCGTCGATGGCTTCCCAGTGCAGGGTCAGGCGATGGCCGTCAAGCAGGCCGGCTTCGGCGAGGACGAAGCTGCCGGTGTCGATGGCACCGAGGGTCACGCCTTCGTTATCCAGTCGGCGTAGCCAGTGCTCCAGCGCGGGGGTGGCGAATTTCAGTGGTTCGAAACCGGCGACCACCAGCAGCGTCGCGCCTTTCTTCAGCGGTTCCAGCGCCGCGTCGGCGTTGACCGACATGCCGTTGCTGGCCAACACCGCCCCGCCATCGGCGCTCAGCACATGCCAGCGATAGAGTTCGCCGCGAAAGCGATTGGCGACCCGCAACGGCTCGATGGCCGAGATAAAACCAATGGCCGAGAAACCCGGCATCAACATGAAGTAGAAATCCTGGGACATGGAGCGCACTCGATAGGCGGGTCACGTGAGGGCGGGTAGCGTGTGGACGTTGATACGCCACTTGTCGCAGGCATTCAAGAGGTCAGGTCGCTGCAGTGCAAGAGCTGGTCGCCGTAGTGCGTTTGTACAGGGGCTTAGCTGCGTAACTTGGTCATCACCGGCGCACGAAGATGCCGGGATCCACAATAACGACCTGCCGAGGAACCCACCATGAAACGACTGATCAGCAGCTGTGTTCTTGCACTCAGCGGTACCGCTTTGTTGAGCGCCAGCGCCATGGCCGCCGACCCCGCCGCGTGCCAGAACGTGCGCATGGGCGTAGTGAACTGGACCGATGTGATCGCCACCAGCGCCATGACTCAGGTATTGCTCGATGGCCTCGGCTACAACACCAAACAAACCAGTGCGTCCCAGCAAATCATCTTCGCCGGGATTCGCGACCAGCGCCTGGATATGTTCCTGGGCTACTGGAACCCGCTGATGACCCAGACCATCACCCCGTTCGTCGATGGCAAGCAGGTCAAAGTGCTTGAAGCGCCAAGCCTCAAGGACGCCCGCGCCACCCTCGCCGTGCCGACTTACCTCGCCGACAAGGGCCTGAAAACCTTCGCCGACATCGCCAAGTTCGAAAAAGAACTGGGCGGCAAAATCTACGGCATCGAGCCTGGTTCGGGCGCCAATACCCAAATCAAGGAAATGATCGCCAAGAACCAGTTTGGCCTCGGCAAGTTCCAGTTGGTCGAGTCCAGTGAAGCCGGGATGCTCTCGGCGGTGACCCGCGCCACCAAGCGCAACGAAGCCATCGTGTTCTTCGGCTGGGCGCCGCACCCGATGAACGTCAACGTGAAAATGACCTACCTCACCGGCAGCGAAGACGCTCTGGGGCCGAACGAAGGCATGGCCACGGTCTGGACCGTCACTTCGCCGAACTACGCACAGCAATGCCCGAACGTCAGCCGTTTGCTGAGCAACCTGACCTACACTGCCGAAGACGAGAGTCGGATGATGCAGCCGCTGCTGGATCACAAGGACGCCTTCGAATCGGCCAAGCAATGGCTGAAAGATCACCCGCAAGACAAGCAACGCTGGCTCGAAGGTGTGACCACGTTCGATGGCAAACCAGCGGCTGAAAACCTGCAATTGACCAGTAAATAAACCCGAAATGAACCACTGATTCGCAGCCCTGTATGGGCTGCGGACAGCTAAATCACGCCTGTAAGGAACCCGCCTAATGAACCACGACGTCATCATCACCTGCGCACTCACCGGTGCTGGCGACACGACCGCCAGAAGCCCACACGTGCCGGTCACCCCGAAACAAATCGCTGCAGCCGCCGTGGAAGCCGCCAAGGCTGGCGCCACCGTGGTCCACTGCCACGTCCGCGATCCCGAAACCGGCAAGTTCAGCCGTGACGTCGCGCTGTACCGCGAAGTGATGGAGCGTATCCGCGAGGCGGATGTGGACATCATCGTCAACCTCACCGCCGGCATGGGCGGTGACCTGGAAATCGGCGCGGGTGAAAACCCGATGGAGTTCGGCCCGAACACCGACCTGGTCGGCCCGCTGACCCGCCTCGCTCACGTTGAAGAATTGCTCCCGGAAATCTGCACCCTGGATTGCGGCACCCTGAACTTCGGCGATGGCGACACGATTTACGTGTCCACCCCGGCGCAACTGCGCGCGGGCGCCAAACGCATTCAGGAGTTGGGCGTGAAGGCCGAGCTGGAAATCTTCGACACCGGTCACCTGTGGTTCGCCAAGCAGATGATCAAGGAAGGCTTGCTCGACAACCCGCTGTTCCAGCTGTGCCTGGGCATCCCGTGGGGCGCACCGGCCGACACCACCACCATGAAAGCCATGGTCGACAACCTGCCGGCCGACGCGGTCTGGGCCGGGTTCGGTATCGGTCGCATGCAAATGCCGATGGCCGCGCAAGCGGTACTGCTGGGCGGCAACGTGCGGGTCGGGCTGGAAGACAACCTGTGGCTGGACAAAGGCGTACTGGCGACCAACGGCCAACTGGTCGAACGCGCCAGCGAAATCCTCAGCCGCCTCGGCGCCCGCGTCCTGACGCCAGCGGAAGGTCGGGCAAAAATGGGCCTGACCAAGCGCGGTTAACCCACACCACACACTTCACCTGTGGGAGCGGGCTTGCTCGCGAAAGCGGTGGTTCTGACGCAAGAGATCTGTCGGATGTACCGGCCTCTTCGCGAGCAAGCCCGCTCCCACAAGGGATCACCGAATTCTTTTAGGACGACGCCATGAGCTTTATCACCGAAATCAAAACCTTCGCCGCGCTGGGCAGCGGTGTCATCGGCAGCGGTTGGGTCTCGCGCGCCCTCGCCCATGGCCTCGACGTGGTGGCCTGGGACCCGGCGCCCGGTGCCGAAGCGGCGCTGCGCAAGCGGGTCGCCAATGCCTGGGGTGCGCTGGAGAAACAGGGCTTGGCACCCGGCGCCTCGCAAGATCGCCTGCGCTTTGTCGCGACCATTGAAGAATGTGTGCGCGATGCGGATTTCATCCAGGAAAGCGCCCCGGAACGCCTCGAACTGAAACTCGAACTGCACGCAAAAATCAGCGCGGCGGCCAAGCCCAATGCATTGATCGGCTCCAGCACCTCGGGATTGTTGCCGAGCGAGTTTTACGAAGGGTCGACCCACCCGGAACGCTGTGTGGTCGGGCATCCGTTCAACCCGGTTTACCTGTTGCCATTGGTGGAAGTGGTCGGCGGGAAGAACACTGCGCCGGAGGCCATTCAAGCGGCGATCAAAGTTTACGAATCCTTAGGGATGCGTCCGCTGCATGTACGCAAGGAAGTGCCGGGGTTCATCGCCGACCGTTTGCTCGAAGCGCTGTGGCGTGAGGCGCTGCACCTGGTCAACGACGGGGTGGCGACTACCGGCGAAATTGACGATGCGATTCGCTTCGGTGCCGGCCTGCGCTGGTCGTTTATGGGAACATTCCTGACCTACACCCTCGCAGGTGGCGATGCGGGCATGCGGCACTTCATGGCGCAATTCGGGCCGGCGTTGCAGTTGCCTTGGACTTACCTGCCAGCGCCGGAACTGACCGACAAGCTGATTGATGACGTGGTGGATGGCACCAGCGATCAGTTGGGCACGCACAGCATCTCGGCGCTGGAGCGCTATCGTGATGATTGCCTGCTGGCGGTGCTGGAGGCGGTGAAAACCACCAAAGAGAAGCATGGGATGGCGTTTGCCGACTGATAGTCATCGGCTTGAGATTCACCCTCACCCTAACCCTCTCCCCAAAGGCGCGAGGGGACTGACCGAGGTGTTTAGTCGAAATACTGCGACCCGAAAACCCGAGTCGAACTCAGGCTTTGAAACGCATGGAGATCCGCTCCCTTTCCCCCTCTCCCCTCTGGGGAGAGGGCTGGGGTGAGGGGTGGATTTTGAAACTACCACCAGCAACTGGACCGACACCATGCCCGCTCTAACCACCTACCAAACCAAAATCATCCCCGACTGGGTCGACTACAACGGCCATCTGCGCGACGCCTTCTACCTGCTGATTTTCAGCTACGCCACCGACGCGTTGATGGATCGTCTGGGCATGGACAGCAACAACCGCGAAGCCAGCGGCCACTCGTTGTTCACCCTCGAACTGCACCTCAACTATCTGCACGAAGTGAAGCTCGACGCCGACGTCGAAGTGCACACCCAAATCATCGCCCACGACAGCAAACGCCTGCACCTCTATCACAGCCTGCACCTGGTGGGCGGTGACAAGGAACTGGCCGGCAACGAGCAAATGCTGCTGCACGTCAACCTCGCCGGGCCGCGCTCCGCACCATTCAGCGAAGAGACTCTGGGCAAGCTGCAAACTATCGTCGCCGAACAAACCGACCTGCCCGCCCCTGACTACGTTGGCCGAGTGATCGCACTGCCTCCAAAAAAATAACAAGGAGATCGCCATGAACACCGCCGCCGCTTTTGCCGACTTCCGCACCTACCCGTTGATCAGCGCGTTAACCGCCGTGCAAACCCTGGCGGATCGAGTTCAAGTGACATGGGCCGATGGCCGCGTCAGCCCCTTTCATCACCAATGGCTGCGGGACAACTGCCCGTGCCCGTTGTGCGTCTACAGCGTGACCCGCGAACAAGTGCTGGAAATCGTCGATGTCGCTGAAGACCTGGCGCCCAGCGCCGCGCAAATCGAAGCCGATGGCTGCCTGCACATTGACTGGCAGGACGGCCACCTCAGCCGCTTCGATCCGGGCTGGTTGCGGGCGCATGCCTATGACGATGAATCCCGCGCCGAACGGCGTGCGGCTAAACCGAAATCCCGCCTGTGGCGCAGCGATTTGCAACTACCGGTGTTCGACTATCAGGCCCTGATCAACGACAACGACGCGTTATTGCAATGGCTGTTGGCTGTGCGGGATATCGGCCTGACCCAGGTTCGTGGCGTGCCCACCGAACCCGGCTCGTTGATGCTGATCGCCCAGCGGATTTCCTTTATCCGCGAGAGCAATTTCGGCGTGCTGTTCAACGTGCAATCCAAGGCCGACGCCGACAGCAACGCCTACACCGCCTTCAACCTGCCGCTGCACAGCGACCTTCCGACCCGGGAGTTGCAACCGGGGCTGCAATTCCTGCATTGCCTGGTCAATGACGCCGAAGGTGGCGAAAGTATTTTCGTCGACGGTTTTGCCATCGCCGAGGCGTTGCGGGTGGAAAGTCCGGAGTCGTTCCAGGCCCTGTGTGAAATCCCCGTGGAATTCCGCAACAAGGACCGCCACAGCGACTACCGTTGCCTGGCGCCGATCATCGCCCTCGATGCCTTGGGGCAGGTCTCGGAAATCCGCATGGCGAACTTTCTGCGTGGGCCGTTCGATGCGTCGATCGACGACATGCCCAAGCTGTATCGGGCCTATCGGCGCTTGATTGCCATGACCCGCGAAGCGCGGTTCCGGGTGATGACGCGGCTCAATCCGGGTGAGTTGTGGTGCTTTGATAACCGCCGCACCCTCCACGCCCGCAACGCTTTCGACCCTGCTACTGGCGCCCGGCATTTCCAGGGATGTTATGTGGATCGGGATGAGTTGTTGTCGCGGATTTTGGTGTTGCAGCGTTAGACCGCGTCATCGTTCATCGCGGGCAAGCCACGCTCCCACAGGTTTCGCGGCGGTCGCCAAACCTGTGGTGACCCCGATCCTGTGGGAGCGTGGCTTGCCCGCGATAGCGTCCGCACATACAACACAAAAATCCCGGATTCCCAGACAAAAAAAAGCCCCGATCAAGCCGTGACAGGATCGAGGCACAAGGTACTGTTGAGGAGCCGTTGCGCGAGGGTGACCAAACCTTCGTGAAGCCAGCTGAATCCAGTGTGCCCACTCCCACCCGTGGCAAGTTAGCCGAAAACGACCTGTTCATAGGTATCGCGGCCATTGCGACAAATCGTCCTTGCCGCCACCCCGTACCCCTACCAGAATCGAGCCACGACACCGTTCCCTGAAGAAGGATTGCGTCATGATGTACGCCGATTTGATTGACCAGGAAGACCTGTTGGGCCAGCTGAAGTCGTTGGGTTTTCCAATACCGACCGGTGCTACAGCCGAGCAGGCTTGCGAGTGTGCGGTGCGAGGTTTGAACGACGAGCGGGCGATCGTGCTGCGCACCATGGTCAAGCAGATGTACACCAGCAGCGCGACCATCCTGCCGGCGGTGCGCCAGGCGATCGACAAGCAACTGCTGCCGGCGTTGGCGGAGTATCAGCAGAGCCGTAGCGCCTGATAAAAGAAAAAGATCGCAGCCTTCGGCAGCTCCTACACCGATCCCTGTAGGAGCTGCCGAAGGCTGCGATCTTTTTCTAAAGGTCCCTCGGTCTAGAGCCTTACGCTGGCAAACGTCGATTCATTCCGCGCCTGACTCAACGCCGACAACGGCCCGGACAGCGGCGACAGCACCAACGCTTGCGGCAACGGCATCATCGCCACCTGTTGTGTGGTGTTCGAGCCTACGCGCTCGTCACGCGGCGGAATGCCGAAGTATTCGCGGTAGCACTTGGAGAAGTGCGGCGTAGAAACAAACCCACACACCGACGCCACTTCGATGATCGACATCGGCGTTTGCTTGAGTAGCTGCCGGGCACGGATCAGGCGCAGTTTCAGGTAGTAACGCGATGGTGAGCAGTGCAGGTATTTCTGGAACAGTCGCTCGAGCTGACGGCGCGAAACGGCGACGTACACCGCCAGTTCGTCGAGGTCGATCGGCTCTTCCAGGTTGGCTTCCATCAGCGCGACGATTTCCTGCAACTTCGGCTGGTTGGTGCCAAGCATATGCTTGAGCGGCACGCGCTGGTGATCCTGTTCGTTGCGGATACGTTCGTAGACAAACATCTCCGAAATCGCCGCCGACAGTTCACGCCCGTGATCGCGGCTGATCAGGTGCAGCATCATGTCCAGCGGCGCGGTGCCGCCAGAGCTGGTGAAACGGTTACGGTCGAGGGTGAACAACCGGGTGCTCATGGCCACGCGCGGAAACGCTTCCTGCATCGAGGCCAGGCATTCCCAGTGCACGCTGCAATCGAAGCCGTCCAGCAGGCCGGCGCAAGCCAGGGCCCAACTGCCGGTGCAGACCGCGCCGAGGCGGCGGGACTGACGGGCCTGGCTTTGCAGCCACGACACGTGTTCGCGGGTCACGGTGCGCTGGATACCGATGCCGCCACAGACAATGATGGTGTCCAGGGCCGGTGCTTTGTGCATGGAGCAGTCGGGGGTGATCTGCAGACCGTCACTGGCCCAGACCTGGCCGCCGTCGACGGTGAGGGTGGTCCAGCGATACAGCTCGCGGCCGGACAATTGGTTGGCCATGCGCAGGGGTTCTACTGCGGAGGCCAGAGAAATAAGCGTGAAATTGTCCAGCAGCAGAAAGCCGATGGATTGAGGCGCACGGTTCTGGGGTTGAGCCCCGGAGTTGAACGTCGTCATCGCGGTATCTCCTCACACAAAGCGGGTGATGGCCTCAGGCGGAGGCTCTTGTTATTGCCATCGTTCTCGCGTGGGAGACGGGCTTTGTAATGACAGAGCAATTGCCATGCCTAAAGTTGAATGGTCATTCAATAACTCCTGAAAACGACGTCGCGGCGTGTCTATATAAGCCGTGCGCAGAGTGGGGGTTATAAGTGCCATCAAGATGAGCAAATGCTCTGTGTTGCAGGGTGTGAGCAAATCGGTAGCACTTGTGGGAACAGGGGCTGCGAGGTGCTGGAGAAGAGTGTCACCACAAGCACAGGTGACAGGCGGTAATGGCCAACCTGGATCCCGGATCTCGGGAAGTGCGCTTGTCTGTTAGCGACGCGCTAAAAGGTGGCGTGTTTTTGTGGCGGTGTTCACTTAGCGCGCAGTTTTGACTGGTCTGGCCTCTTCGCGGGCAAGCCTCGCTCCTACAGGTTTGCATTGTCCTTGTAGGAGCGAGGCTTGCCCGCGAATGAAGGCGACTCGGTCTCAGCACTCCACCGCACTCACCGCCAACCCACCCCGCGATGTCTCTTTGTATTTGTCATGCATGTCGGCGCCGGTATCACGCATGGTGCGGATCACCCGATCCAGCGAGATAAAGTGCTGACCATCGCCCCGCAACGCCATCTGCGCCGCGTTGATTGCTTTCACCGCGGCAATCGCGTTGCGCTCGATGCACGGCACTTGCACCAGCCCGCCCACCGGGTCGCAGGTCAGGCCGAGGTTGTGTTCCAGGCCGATTTCCGCCGCGTTGCACAACTGCTCGGGCGTGGCGCCGAGAATCTCCGCCAACCCGGCCGCCGCCATCGCGCAGGCCGAACCGACTTCACCCTGGCACCCGACTTCGGCACCGGAGATGGACGCGTTCTTCTTGCACAGAATCCCGACCGCCGCGGCGCTGAGGAAATAGTCGACCACGTTGGCCTCGGTCACCACTTCGCTGAACTTCATAAAGTAATGCAACACCGCCGGGATGATCCCCGCCGCGCCGTTGGTCGGTGCCGTGACCATGCGCCCGCCGGCAGCGTTCTCTTCGTTGACTGCCAGGGCGAACAGGTTGACCCATTCCATCGCGCTCAGGGTCGAGCCGATCACGTTGGGCTTGCCCAGCTCTTGCAGACTGCGATGCAACTTCGCCGCGCGCCGACGCACATTCAATCCGCCGGGCAGGATGCCCTCGTGCTTGAGGCCTTGTTCGACGCAATCCTGCATGGCGCGCCAGAGTTTCATCAGGCCGGCGCGGATTTCATCCTCGCTGCGCCAGACCTTCTCGTTGGCCAGCATCAGCTCGGCCACGCGCAGGTTGTGCTTCTGGCACAGCTCAAGCAGCTCAACCGCACTGGAGAAGTCGTACGGCAAAACGGTTTGATCCAGGTCCACCACGCCGCTGGACGCTTGCGCCTCATCGACTACAAAACCGCCGCCAATCGAATAGTAGGTGTCGCGGTGCAGCTCACCGTGATCGCCTTCTACAATTAATGTCATGGCATTCGGGTGAAAGGGCAGGTTTTCATCGATCAGGCGCATGTCCCGAGCCCAGATGAATGGCACCGATAAACGACCGTCGAGCAACAAGGTGTGGGTTTCGCGCAGGGTTTCGATATGCAGGCCGATTTGCGACGGATCGATTGCGTCCGGCCACTCGCCCATCAGCCCCATGATCACGGCGTTATCGCTGCCGTGACCGATGCCGGTGGCCGATAACGACCCGTAAAGCTGAACTTCGACCCGCTTCACTTGTTCCAAAAGACCCTGCTCACGCAAACCTTGCACGAACAGCGCCGCCGCCCGCATCGGGCCGACGGTGTGCGAACTGGAAGGGCCAATGCCGATTTTGAACAGGTCGAAAACGCTGATAGCCATTACTGCCGAACTCCTGGATGTGCCAACTCCAGACGCAAAAGCGCCCAGTGACGGAGCTGCTACGCTCAAGCTGCAATCCGCCAGATTGGCTGCATCATCAGGCTTTTGCGGTGTCGTTCGACGTCTCACACCGACGCACTCATGTCCACTAACGCCGCGGGTCTTTGACGCTGCGTTTTCGCCGTTTTTTAGCGGATCAGAGGGGCAAAAGGGGCTGAAAAAATCTGTAAACGACGTCACCGACACTGGATGCGACCATCCCTGTACTGGTTACGACGCACCCTGTAGGCGTCAGATTTTCACTGGTACATGATCGTATCGACTCGATTGCAAGGCGCCGTGGTAGAGCTGTCTCCAAAACGCCATCCAACCGCAACCTATAAGTGCGGTGGTCCAGTCGGAACACTGCCAAAAAAAACACCAAGGAGTCCACCCATGAAAGGTTCCCCGTCGTTGTTGTTGGCCGCCATGCTGAGTCTGCCGTTACTGGCTCAAGCCGCAGAACCCGCTCAGTGCAGCACCGTGAATTTCTCTGATGTCGGCTGGACCGACATCACCGCGACTACCGCGACCACCAGCGTTGTCCTCGACGCCCTCGGCTACAAAACCAAGACCACCATGATTTCCGTGCCTGTGACCTACAAGTCCCTGGCCGACGGCAAGAACATGGACGTGTTCCTCGGTAACTGGATGCCGACCATGGAAAACGACATCAAGGCCTACCGCGACGCGGGCACCGTGGATGTCGTGCGCACCAACCTCACCGGCGCCAAGTACACCCTCGCCGTCCCGCAAGCGCTGTACGACAAAGGGCTGCATGACTTCGCCGACATCGCCAAATTCAAGAAAGAACTCGACGGCAAGATCTACGGCATCGAGCCGGGCAACGACGGCAACCGCCTGATCCAGACCATGATCGACAAGGATGCCTTCGGTCTCAAAACCGCCGGCTTCAAAGTCGTCGAGTCCAGCGAAGCGGGGATGCTGTCCCAGGTCGACCGCGCCCAGAAACGCGATACCGCCGTGGTCTTCCTCGGCTGGGCACCGCATCCGATGAACAAGCGCTTCAAGATTCAATACCTGACCGGTGGCGATGACTTCTTCGGCCCGGATTTCGGTGCGGCCACGGTGGCCACCAACACCCGCAAGGGCTACGTCCAGGAATGCAGCAACGTCGGCACTCTGCTGAAAAACCTGGAATTCACCGTAGACATGGAAAGCTCGCTGATGGGCAACATCCTGGACGACAAGATGAAGCCTGACGCAGCTGCCAAGGCCTGGCTGAAAAAGAATCCACAGGTGCTCGATACCTGGCTCGCTGGCGTGACCACCATTGACGGTAAACCAGGCCTGGAGGCCGTGAAAGCCAAGCTCGCGCAGTAATCGCTTACGCCGGGCGGCTTCGGCCGTCCGGGCTGTTTATTTCCTTGCATGCGGACGTTCACTACCATGCTGATTGATCAGAAAATCCCCTTAGGCCAGTACATCGCGGGCTTCGTTGAATGGTTGACGCAACACGGCGCCAACACCTTCGACGCAATCGCCGTGACACTGGAAACGATGATCCACGGCGTGACGTTCGCGCTGACCTGGTTCAACCCGCTGGCATTGATCGGCCTCATCGCGCTACTGGCACACTTCATTCAACGAAAGTGGGGGCTGACCGTTTTCGTCATCGCCTCCTTTCTGCTGATCCTCAATCTGGGGTACTGGCAGGAAACCATGGAAACCCTCGCCCAGGTGCTGTTCGCCACCCTGGTCTGCGTGGTCATCGGCGTGCCGTTGGGCATCGTCGCCGCGCACAAACCGATGTTCTACACACTGATGCGTCCGGTGCTCGATCTGATGCAGACCGTGCCGACCTTCGTGTACCTCATTCCGACCCTGACCCTCTTCGGGCTGGGTGTGGTCCCGGGCCTGATCTCGACGGTGGTGTTCGCCATTGCCGCGCCAATCCGCCTGACTTACCTGGGTATCCGTGATGTTCCCGCAGAATTGATGGACGCCGGCAAAGCCTTCGGCTGCTCGCGCCGCCAACTGCTCTCTCGTATCGAACTGCCCCACGCCATGCCAAGCATCGCGGCCGGTATCACCCAGTGCATCATGCTGTCGTTGTCGATGGTGGTGATCGCTGCACTGGTGGGCGCCGATGGCCTGGGCAAACCCGTGGTCAACGCACTGAACACCGCCGATATCGCCCTAGGCTTCGAAGCCGGGTTGGCAATCGTACTGCTGGCGATCATGCTCGACCGTATCTGCAAACAACCCGACGCTAAAGTAGGGGGTGACGCATGAGCATTATTCGCTTCGAAGACGTCGACGTGATCTTCTCCAAAGATCCGCGTGAGGCGCTCAAACTCCTCGACCAGGGCATGACCCGCGACCAGATCCTGAAAAAAACCGGCCAGATCGTCGGCGTTGAAAAAGCCAGCCTGGACGTTGAAAAAGGCGAAATCTGTGTGCTGATGGGCCTGTCCGGCTCCGGCAAATCCAGCCTGCTGCGCTGTATCAACGGCCTTAACACCGTCAGCCGTGGCAAGTTGTTCGTCGAGCACGAAGGCAAGCAGATCGATATCGCTTCCTGCACCCCGGCAGAGCTGAAAATGATGCGCACCAAGCGCATCGCGATGGTGTTCCAGAAGTTCGCCCTGATGCCTTGGCTGACGGTGCGCGAGAACATCAGTTTCGGTCTGGAAATGCAGGGTCGTCCGGAGAAGGAACGCAAGAAACTGGTCGATGAAAAACTAGAGCTGGTGGGCCTGACCCAGTGGCGCAACAAAAAGCCCGACGAGCTGTCCGGCGGTATGCAACAGCGTGTGGGCCTGGCCCGCGCGCTGGCAATGGACGCCGACATTCTGCTGATGGATGAGCCGTTCTCGGCCCTCGATCCGCTGATCCGCCAAGGCCTGCAGGACGAACTGCTGGAGCTGCAAACCAAGCTGAGCAAAACCATCGTGTTCGTGAGTCACGACCTCGATGAAGCACTGAAGCTCGGCAGTCGTATTGCGATCATGAAGGACGGCCGGATCATCCAGTACAGCCGTCCAGAAGAGATCGTCCTGAACCCGGCGGACGATTACGTGCGGACCTTCGTGGCCCACACCAATCCGCTGAACGTGCTGTGCGGTCGCAGCCTGATGCGCACCCTCGACAACTGCAAACGCATCAACGGTTCGGTGTGCCTGGAC
The DNA here is from genome assembly GCF_018449725.1 of Pseudomonas sp. dw_612. GTDB lineage: Bacteria > Pseudomonadota > Gammaproteobacteria > Pseudomonadales > Pseudomonadaceae > Aquipseudomonas. The sequence goes on from NZ_JAAVVC010000013.1 coordinate 166,393, forward strand.
CCGGGTGGCGATTCGTGGCTGGACCTGGCCGAAGGCAACACCATCAAGGGTGCTCGCCAGAACGGCGCGAGCCTGGACCTGCAGAACTGGGTACCGGGGCAAGCGGTTGAAGGTCTGGGCCGTCGTCCGACGCTGGTGGACTCCAACATCGGCATGCGCGATGCGCTGCAGATTCGTTACCAGACCGGCAACAAACTGGTGCTGCACGACAACAACCAAGTGGTCGGGATTCTCGGCGACAGCGAGCTGTACCACGCGCTGCTCGGCAAGAATCTGGGCTAAGGCAACAGACACAAAAACGCCGCGAGAGGATCGCGGCGTTTTTGTTTGTGGGATATCGGGTCAAGCAGCTTTACGGCTGATGGCCCCTTCGCGAGCAAGCCCGCTCCCACATTGGATTTGTGAACGACTCAGATCAAATGTGGGAGCGGGCTTGCTCGCGAAGAACGCGACGCGGTGCTTCAGACAGAGACACCGCGCCCTTGATTACTCAGCTATAGACACGGCCAAGGAGCTGCCGATGGCTTTCAAACTGATCGAGCACGTCACGGGTGATCTGATCCTGAGTGAAGCCCATCAAGTCATAGTCCTGGCTGCCGTTGTGCAGATAGACCTCGGCGCGGTAGTAGCGCGCACGCGGTTCCTCAGCGCTTTCAGCCGACACCGTGTCGCTCGCCCCCGCCAGATAGCCGTCCAGGCTCACTTCGTAGACGAAAGGGTTGCCCTCTTCCATCTCGATGCGTACGCCCATGCAACGCTTCGATTTACCCAGCAACGTTTGCACGTCCAGGCCCTGAGCGCGCAATTGCACCGCCGCATCTTCCAGCGCCGGACTCACTTGCTTGTCCATGAAACGCTGCACGATCGACTGGTTCGGTTGCAGGTCCAGTTGGGTCAGACGCTCGCTGAAACCACGACGACCGCGTGCAGCCAGCTCCGCTTGCTCCTGTTCGACCTGCACGTCTTGGCGCATCTGCTTGTGCAAGCCGAACATGAAGAACACCAGCACCACCGAGAACGGCAGACCGGCCAGCACCACCATGGTTTGCATGGCTTCGAAGTTACCGGCGAACAACAAGCCGATGGTCACCAGGGTAATCACCGCCGACCAGAAGATCCGCAGCCAGTGCGGCGCATCTTCGTCAACGTTGCCGCCCTTGCAGGAAAGGTTGGCCATCATCACCGCGCCGGAATCCGCCGGGGTCAGGAACAGCACGAAACCGACGAAGATCGACACGCCGATCACAATCTTCGACGCCGGGTAGTGCTCAAGCAGTTGATAGATCGCCATCGACGGCTGTTCCAGCGCCGTCTTCCCGAGCTCCACCGCCCCATGGTTCATCACCAGGTCCAGGGCCGAGTTACCGAAGATCGACAACCACGCCAGGGTGAAACCCAGCGGGATCAGCAGCACGCCGGCCACCAGCTCGCGCACGGTACGACCACGGGAAATACGCGCGATGAACATGCCCACGAATGGGGCCCAGGAAATCCACCACGCCCAGTAGAACAGGGTCCACAGGCCCAGCCAGCGGTCGGACTTCTCACTGTCGCCTTCGTACACGTACAGGTCGAAAGTCTTCAGCACCACACCGTTCAGGTAGTCACCGATGTTCTGCACGAAGCCGTTGAGCAGGTGCAGGGTCGGGCCGAACAGCAGCACGAAAATCAACAGGCCGCTGAACAGCACGATGTTGAGGTTGGACAGACGACGAATGCCGTTTTCCACGCCCGACACAGCCGCGATGGTCGCCACGGTGCTCATTACGATGATCACGATCAGCAGGTTGGTGTTGCTGTGTTCCATACCGAACAGGTTTTCAAGGCCCGACGACACTTGCAGCGAACCAATCCCAAGGTTCGTCACCAGGCCCAGCAGGGTCACGAACATGCCGAAGCCGTCCACCGCATGCCCGGCCGCGCCTTTGACCCAACGCTCGCCCACCAGCGGATACAGCGCCGAACGCAGCGCCAGCGGCTGGTTATGACGGTAAGCAAAATAAGCAACAGCCAGACCGACCAACGCGTAGATCGCCCAACCATGCAGGCCCCAATGCAGGAACGTCAATTGCACAGCCTGACGGGCGGCCATGTTGCTGGCGGCCACGCCTTCTGGCGGGTTGAAATAGTGGTCCAGCGGTTCGGAAGCGCCAAAGTACAGCAGCGAGATGCCGATACCCGAAGAGAACAACATCCCCGCCCAGGCGCCGTAGCTGAAATCCGGGGTGTCGTCCTTGCTGCCCAGTTTGAGTTTGCCGTAGGACGAAAACGCCAGGCCGACGACGAATACCAGATAGGCGGCAATCACCACCATGTAGTACCAGCCGAAGCTGCGGGACAACCAGGCCTGAGCGATGCCGAGCAACCGGCCCGCCTCTTGCGGGGCGATGATCAGAATGGCGGTCAACAACAGGATCAACGCGGTAGAGGTGTAGAACACCCAACCGTTGACCGTCACCTTCTCGGGTGGGGTCTTTATTAGAGAGGCAGAACTCATGGCACAGAGGCTCCGGGCAGTGCGGGAGAAGAACACAAGGCAACGCGTTACCCGACCAATCGGTTAGTTGGCAGCCGACCGGCGGGTGATATAAAGACAGCCCGAAAAAAGCCCGAAGCCCTGAAGCGCCAGTGCGCGGGGGTTTCGAGCGTTTTCAGATGTCGTTTTTCCGCCCGCTACACGTAGGAAAAACCCGTAGGCAGCGACGAATTGTCGCAGATCTTATTCTTTGTTGATTGAACGTTCAATCAAAACAAAATAGACTGGCCCTCAATCCGATAGACGTTTTTCGTCCGTCGGAAGGCCTAAGGAGATGTGCAAGATGCCCAAGGTCGGTATGCAACCCATCCGCCGCCAGCAATTGATCGAAGCCACATTGCAGGCGGTCGATCAGGTCGGAATGGGGGACGCCAGCATTGCGCTGATCGCCCGTTTGGCCGGTGTCTCGAATGGCATCATCAGTCACTATTTTCAGGACAAGAACGGCCTGATCGCTGCCACGGCGCAGTACCTGATGAGTGTCCTCAGCGAGAACGTCACCGCGCGTCGTCAGGCGCTGGAGGACAGCAGCCCAAGGGCGCACCTTCAGGTGATTATCGAAGGCAACTTCGACGCCAGCCAAGTCAATGGCCCGGCAATGAAAACCTGGCTGGCCTTCTGGGCCACCAGCATGCACCACCCGTCTTTGCACAGGTTGCAGCGGATCAACGATCACCGCCTGTATTCCAACCTGTGCTGCCAGTTCCGCCGTGTATTGCCGCTCGATGATGCGCGCAGTGCAGCCCGGGGCCTGGCAGCCCTCATTGACGGTTTGTGGTTGCGCGGCGCCCTGTCGGGAGATGCTTTCGACACTGAGCAGGCGCACCGCATCGCTTACGAATACATGGATTTCCAATTGGCCAAGCAGGTGAGCTAGAGCACACATAACCGCTCAGCCCCTGAACCGTCACTGACCGCCAACGCTCCACGGCACCGTCAGCGACCAACGCCAACCACTTATGCACTTGCGAGGACACTATGGCCCGTTTCGAACTGCAAAAACTCTACATCGATGGCGGCTACTCCGACGCCAGCAGCGACGCCACTTTCGAAGCCATCAACCCGGCTAACGGTGAAGTCCTCGCAAAAGTACAGCGTGCGACGTTCGACGACGTCGAACGCGCCGTGGTCAGCGCTGAAAAGGGCCAGAAAATCTGGGCCGCCATGACCGCCATGGAGCGTTCGCGCATCCTGCGTCGTGCCGTGGACATCCTGCGCGAGCGCAACGATGAGCTGGCCGCCCTGGAAACCCTGGACACCGGCAAATCGTTCTCCGAAACCAAGTACGTCGACATCGTCACCGGCGCTGACGTGCTGGAATACTACGCAGGCCTGGTGCCGGCCATCGAAGGCGAGCAGATTCCGCTGCGCACCACCTCGTTCGTCTACACCCGTCGCGAGCCGCTGGGCGTCGTGGCCGGCATCGGCGCGTGGAACTACCCGATCCAGATCGCCCTGTGGAAATCCGCACCGGCCCTGGCCGCCGGTAACGCGATGATCTTCAAGCCAAGCGAAGTCACCTCGCTGACCACCCTGAAACTGGCCGAGATCTACACCGAAGCCGGCGTTCCGGCGGGCGTGTTCAACGTGCTGACCGGCAGCGGCCGTGAAGTCGGCACCTGGCTGACCGAGCACCCACGCATCGAAAAAATCTCCTTCACCGGCGGCACCGACACCGGCAAGAAGGTCATGGCCAGCGCTTCGAGCTCTTCGCTCAAAGAAGTCACCATGGAACTGGGCGGCAAATCCCCGCTGATCATTTTCGACGACGCCGACCTCGATCGCGCCGCCGACACCGCGATGATGGCCAACTTCTACAGCTCCGGTCAGGTCTGCACCAACGGCACTCGCGTGTTCGTACCGACGCATCTGAAAGCCGCTTTCGAAGCCAAGATCGCCGAGCGCGTTGCGCGCATCCGCATCGGCAACCCGGAAGACGAAAACACCAACTTCGGCCCGCTGGTCAGCTTCGCCCACATGGAAAGCGTGCTCGGCTATATCGCCAAAGGTAAGGAAGAAGGCGCTCGCGTGCTGTGCGGCGGGACTCGCCTGACCGAAGGCGACCTGGCCAAAGGCGCATTCGTGGCACCGACCGTGTTCACCGACTGCACCGACGAGATGACCATCGTTCGCGAAGAAATCTTCGGCCCGGTCATGGCGATCCTGACCTACGACACCGAAGAAGAAGTGATCCGTCGCGCCAACGACACCGACTTCGGCCTGGCCGCCGGCATCGTCACTAAAGACCTGAACCGCGCTCACCGCGTGATTCACCAATTGGAAGCCGGTATCTGCTGGATCAACGCGTGGGGCGAGTCCGACGCCAAGATGCCGGTCGGCGGCTACAAGCAGTCGGGCGTGGGCCGTGAGAACGGCATCACTTCGCTGAACAACTTCACACGCATCAAATCGGTACAGGTCGAACTGGGCGATTACGCCTCGGTTTTCTAAGCAGACGCTGAAACCCTGTAGCAGCTGCCGAGGCACGAGGCTGCGTTGCGCGTCCGCAGGACCGCCCTCAAGGGGCCGCTGCGCGACCCAACGCAGCCTCGTGCCTCGGCAACTGCTACGGGTGACCTGACCACTTTCAATGAGGGTGCATTTAATGTCCCAAGAATACGATTACATCATCATCGGTGCCGGCTCGGCCGGTAACACCCTGGCGACCCGTCTGACTGAAGACGAAGGCGTCACCGTTCTGCTGCTCGAAGCCGGCGGCCCGGACTACCGCCTGGACTTTCGCACGCAAATGCCGGCCGCTTTGGCGTTCCCGCTGCAAGGCCGTCGCTACAACTGGGCCTACGAAACCGATCCAGAGCCACACATGGACGGTCGCCGGATGGAATGCGGTCGCGGTAAGGGCCTCGGCGGTTCCTCGCTGATCAACGGCATGTGCTACATCCGCGGCAACGCGATGGACTACGACAACTGGTCGAAGCTTCCAGGTCTTGAAGACTGGGACTACCTCAACTGCCTGCCCTACTTCAGAAAAGCGGAAACTCGGGACATCGGCCCGAACGACTACCACGGTGGCGAAGGTCCGGTCAGCGTGACCACGCCTAAGGCCGGCAACAACCCGCTGTTCCACGCGATGGTTGAAGCCGGCGTGCAGGCCGGTTACCCGCGCACCGAAGACCTGAATGGTTACCAGCAGGAAGGTTTCGGCCCGATGGACCGCACCGTGACGCCGAACGGCCGTCGCGCCAGCACCGCGCGCGGTTACCTGGACATTGCCAAGAAGCGTTCGACGCTGACCATCGTCACCCACGCCCTGACCGACAAGATCCTGTTCGAAGGCAAGCGTGCGGTCGGCGTGCGTTACCTGATCGGCGCCGCTGAAGAGCGCGTTGAAGCCACGGCGCGCAAAGAAGTGCTGCTGTGCTCCGGCGCCATCGCTTCGCCGCAGATCCTGCAACGCTCCGGCGTCGGCCCGGCCGAACTGCTGAAAAAACTCGACATCCCGGTGGTCCACGACCTGCCAGGCGTCGGTGAAAACCTGCAGGATCACCTCGAGTTGTACCTGCAATACGCGTGCACCCAACCGGTGTCGCTGTACCCGTCGCTGCTCTGGTACAACCAGCCAGCCATCGGTGCCGAGTGGCTGTTCAACGGCACCGGCATCGGCGCCAGCAACCAGTTCGAAGCCGGCGGTTTCATCCGTACCCGCGAAGAATTCGATTGGCCGAACATCCAGTACCACTTCCTGCCGGTGGCGATTAACTACAACGGCAGCAACGGCGTGAAAGAACACGGCTTCCAGGCGCACATGGGTTCCATGCGTTCGCCAAGCCGTGGTCGCATCCAGGCCAAGTCCAAGGATCCGCGCGATTACCCGAGCATCCTGTTCAACTACATGGCCACCGAGCAAGACTGGCAGGAGTTCCGCGACGGCATCCGCCTGACCCGTGAAATCATGCAACAGCCTGCTCTCGATGCGTTCCGTGGTCGCGAAATCAGCCCCGGCATCGACGTGCAAACCGATGAACAGCTCGACCAGTTCATCCGCGAACACGCCGAAACCGCGTTCCACCCGTCCTGCTCTTGCAAAATGGGCACCGACGACATGGCCGTGGTTGACGCTGAAGGCCGCGTGCATGGCATGCAGAGCCTGCGAGTGGTCGATGCCTCGATCATGCCGATCATCACCACCGGCAACCTGAACGCGCCAACGATCATGATCGCCGAGAAAATCGCCGACAAGATCCGTGGCCGCCAGCCTCTGCCGCGCAGCAAGGCTGCCTACTTCGTGGCCGGTGATGCACCGGTGCGGGGCAAGCCGCTGCGGGATGTGAGTCCTACGGCTCAGTAACAGTCAGAACTTGCTTCGAACATAACCGTCGGCCTTTAAGGCTGGCGGTTTTTTTCTGCCTGACACCTATGGATTACATCAAACAAAACCAGTAACACTTGTACTATCGCAATTTTTAAAATCTCCACTATTATTCGCGCCCCGCTTAAACCAAGCGCTAATAATTTTTGTGGAGAATAAGGATATGCTGGACATCTGCCCGATCAAGGACGTGGGTATGTTTCGGAAAAAGATAGCGGAAGAAAGAACGACGATTCTGGACTTCAGCTATTTGACCGGTGCCATTGAGTCCTGGTGGAAAAAGAACAGCAGAGAAGACATCCACGTTTTGAAAACGCAACTAATCAACCTCTTCCTGACTTACTTGCACCCCGAAGACACTTTTCACTTTGACAAAGTCGGCCTGGCAAATGGAAGCGCCGCCATTTGCATAAAAAACATATTCAGTCTGGACTCGCCCAAACTCGCGCTAACGGTACACGAGGCCTTGGCCGACCTTTTTCATCTCACTGATATAAAGTACGAATACGAAGAACATAAAGCTTTGTACCTAAAGCCTTCTGCGGAAAAATATCGGGAGTGGGGCAATGGTCACGGTGATATCACACCGCACTCCGATGATTTATATGAAAACCTGAATGTCGATTATCTGGCGTTGACCGTTTGCCGCGACACCACAAAAACCCCCACCGCCTACTACTTTCCAAGCGATTTGCTTTGCGCGTTGAACGATGAAGAAATCGGCGAATTGCTGACTATTCAAGCTGCATTTATTTCGGGCAAAAACGTCTGCGGCCTAAAAGAGCGGATTCGTCACGTGGTTGAGTTTTCCGATCTCTATGGCTTTCAATTTGCGCTGGATTTTCGCATTGATTCGCACAGCGGTGAACGAATGCGTGCAGTGAATGGAGGCCAACACCTGCTGGACAAAATCCGAGACGGCCTGCCAAACGCAAAAAATCACGTCTCAACGGCTGAGACCGGTACGTTCCTGATCGTGGCCAATCGCAAAATATTGCATGCACGCCCGATGCTGAATATCGATCCCGGCGAGGCTGGCAGACAAGCGAACCACTCGACGTTCAGCACGACGCCCCGGTTACTGTTCCGAAGCAAAGGCCCTAGAAAGCATTATTACCCACTGAATGAAGCAACTTGCACTCGGGTAGCCAGCTGATGATTGCCTCAAACGCACCTGCCCAATCTTCGGCTACCAACGTATGTATGGAAGGCGTTCGTGACGCACTCACGTTTGGTGTCGCGTTCATCTTCCTGTATCTATCGATTGGCATTTTAAGCGCGACGCAATCATTGTCCCTGGGCCAGTCTCTTGCAACAACCTTGTTAATATTCTCCACTCCGCTGCAGTTTCTACTGATACAAAGCTATAACGAGGGCTGGATATTAATCCCCATCATCATCGCACTCAACGCTCGCTTCGTACTGTTATCCGCGACACTGGCGCCCTATATAAGGAACACCTCGACTGCGAAAACCCTGGCGTCCTTGATTCTGATTACACCCTCGATATTTACGGGTTGCGTCACTCGCTTCAAGCGGCGAACGGATCACCCTTTCGCCTACTTGATTGGTCTCGGATTTCCGATATTTGGTGTATCGATCATCTGTACCTATATTGGTTTCGTCGCTGGCGCAGAGTTGGCTTCGCCGGCTATTTTTGCACTCATGACCATTCTATTACCGCTTCAATTCACCGCCTTGGCCGGCAAGCACTGGCCTCACTACGCGGAAGTATCGAGTTACTGGCTGGGCTTCGTCGGCGCCCCACTGCTCGTCTATCTGTTCAAGGACTACAGCTTGCTCTGCACGCCCTTTATCATCGGCGGACTGGTCGTGCTGATTGAAAATACCTACAAAAAACAGGGCAGCGTTGTTTCATGACAATCTGGCTTCTTATTGCATTTTCCGCCCTCACCGCCTTCGCATTTCGTGCACTGCCTTTTGCCTTCAAAAACAGCGCTGCGCTCACACAGACCCAAGGTTCTTTCTATCGATTTATCAGCTACAGCGCGCAAGCTATGTTGGGGGTCATTATTTACGACACGGCGTTCAACAAGAGGGATGCGCTAACGCTGATACAGCAATTTCAAACGCTGGATGCGCTGAAGCTCTTGTTGCTTGTGGGTACCTTCATCGCCGTCGCGAAAACAAAAAGCATCCTGCCCAGTTTCTTTGCAAGCCTATGCATTTATCTGGCTGCGTTCGCCTATCTCAACAGTTGAACCCGCTTTTTGCCTGACAGAGGAACAGATCGCGAGCAACTCGCAACAGGCTGCTCGCGAACTTCAACCATCAGCCAAATCATCGTGCGCCTACGCATAAGGTAATCCCTTCCTACACCGCTTCGCCCTTGATCCTACCCCCCGCCCAGGCCTAATCTAGCGCCACGCAAACGTTTCACCCCCTCGCCGTACCGATACGCCGCTTCTCCATTCCAAGGAGGTTTTCGAATGTTCGATTTCCACCCCCAGCTCAAGCAGCGCTTCGCTGCCTTGCGCACGGGCGCTGAATTCTTTTCGCTGCGTTATGTGCGCGAGTCCGGCCAATACCTCTCGGTGCGCAAGAACGTCGCCGAACCGCCGAGCCTGAGCCGTGATGAAGGTGCGATGCTGACCGTTCGGGTCAACGGCGTCGAAGCCTATGCCGCGACCAACGACCTGTCGCAACAAGGCCTGCAAGCCGCGCTGGAAAAAGCCGAGCAACAAGCCCGCCGACTCAAGCCCCACGCCTTGCTCGACCTGAGCGCGCAGCGTGTTTCCAGCGACCGCGCCGACTACTTGTCGCCGAACTTCGACCAGCCCTTCCCGTCCCTGAGCGACTGCTTTCAACTGCTCGGCGCCGAGTCCGCCGCCGTGCCCAAGGACGAGCGACTGGTGAACTGGCAGGTGAGCATCGGCATCACCAACGTCGAACAGATTTACCTCAGCAGCGCCGGCGCCGAACTGCGCCAGGCCCAGCGTTTCGTGTACCCGAGCCTGGAAGTCACCGCCTACGACGGCAACGACAGCCAGACCCGCACCCTGGGCCGGGAGAACTTCGGCCAACAGGGTGGCTTCGATGTGATCAGCCGCTGCGGCCTGGTCGGTGCCGGCCCGAAAATCGCCGATCAGGCGCTGCAATTGCTGCTGGCACCGAACACCCCGCAAGGCCCGCGCGACTTGCTGTTGATGCCGGACCAGATGATGTTGCAGATCCACGAATCCATCGGCCACCCGCTGGAACTGGACCGCATCCTCGGTGACGAGCGCAATTACGCCGGCACCAGTTTCGTCAAGGCGCAGGACTTTGGCAGCCTGCAATATGGCTCCAAACTGCTCAACGTGACCTTCGACCCGGAGATCCCCGAGCAGCTTGCCAGTTACGGGCATGACGACGACGGCACTGCCGCGAGCAAGCAATTTCTGATCAAGGAAGGTGTGTTGCTGCGGCCACTCGGCGGCGCGTTGTCGCAATTCCGTGCAGGCATGGATGGCGTCGCCAACAGCCGCGCGTGCGGCTGGAACCGTCCACCGATCGATCGCATGGCCAACTTGAATATCGAGCCGGGCGACCAGCCTTTGGAAAAACTGATCGGCGGAATCGAGAACGGCATCTTGATGAGCACCAACCGTTCCTGGTCCATCGACGATGCGCGCAACAAGTTCCAGTTCGGTTGTGAGTGGGGTCAGTTGATTGAAAACGGCGAACTCAAAGGCGTGGTGAAAAACCCCAACTACCGGGCGATTTCCGCACACTTCTGGAAAAGCCTCAGCGCCGTCGGTGATGCCAACACCTTCAAGGTATTGGGTACGCCGAACTGCGGCAAGGGCGAACCGAACCAGGTGATCCGCGTCGGCCATGCGTCGCCAGCCTGTGTGTTCAGCAATGTGGATGTGTTTGGGGGAGATGCCTGATGAGTACTTCGAAAAATCAGGTCGAGTCGTTCAAGGCACTGGTCAATTGGCTACGCGAGGCTATTCAAGAGCCGGAGCAATTCACCCTCAGCTACGCCGCCGAGTCCTCGGCCTTCGTGCGTTTCAACCACGCCAAGGTTCGTCAGGCCGGGCAGGTGCAGCAGGCGAGCGTTGGTTTCAAACTGATCAACGAGGGTCGCCACGCCGACCTGAACATCACCCTCTCCGGCGATGCTGAAACCGATATCCAGCGCCTGACCGAAGGCCTGCAACAACTGCGCGAAACCTTGCCGCTGCTGCCCGCGGATCCTTACCTGCTGCTCAACCAGAACGGCTGGCAGAGCAAGAACCTGCAGGATCACCCGCTGCCGGACACCGAGCAGGTCGTCGCCGAAATCACCCAAGCCGCCGAAGGGCTGGACCTGGTGGGTTTCTACGCCGCCGGCCCGATCAGTCGCGGCTTCGCAAGTTCCTCGGGGGCGTTCGGCTGGCATCAGGCCAACAGCTTCAACTTTGACTTCAGCCTGTTCCACGACAACGGCCAAGCGGTGAAAGCCAGTTACGCCGGGCACGACTGGAACAGCGAAGGCTTCGCTAAGCGTTTTGCCCAGGCGCGCGAGCAGTTGGCGTTTCTCGGTCGGCCGTTGCGCACCCTGGCACCGGGTCAGTACCGCGCGTACCTCGCGCCGGCTGCCATGGAAGAAATCATGGACATGCTTGGTTGGGGCGGTTTTTCCGCGCAGTCGATTGCCAGCAAGAACAGTCCGTTGCAGAAGCTCTACGCCGGGGATCAGTCGTTCAGCCCGTTGGTGTCTGTCGATGAGAAAGTCAGCGGCTCCCTGAGCCCGGCGTTTTCCGGCGAAGGTTATCCGCGCAGCGATCTGGGCCTGATCCTCGCAGGCAAGGCCGGCGAGCAAATGGTCAGCTCACGCAGTGCCGCCGAATATGGCCTGACGGCCAATGGCGCGGGTGGCGGTGAAATGCCGAGCGCGTTGAACATGGCGGCTGGCGCGTTGCCGGAAGCGGAGATCCTCAAGCAACTGGGTACGGGCCTGTACATCAGCAACCTCTGGTACCTGAACTACTCGGACCAACCGGCCGCGCGTCTGACCGGCATGACGCGGTTTGCGACGTTCTGGGTCGAGAATGGCGAGATTCAGGCACCCGTGAGCACCATGCGTTTTGATGACAGCGCCTACAGCCTGCTCGGCTCGCAGCTGGAAGCGTTGACCCAGGAGCGCGAATTGCTGCTATCGGCGAGTACCTACAGTCAGCGGGCCACGGCGTCGGCGTTGTTGCCGGGGGCGCTCGTCAGCCGATTGACCTTGACCCTGTAATCACAAAACCTGTGGGAGCGGGCTTGCTCGCGAAGAGGCCATTACATTCAACATCAATGTTGACTGATCCACCGCTTTCGCGAGCAAGCCCGCTCCCACATGGACCGCGTCCCACAATGACATTGCATTAACACTTCTCCCGCAAGAGGTCCCATGCCCAACCGCCCAGCTCTCGACCCCATCACCGCCCGCTGGTTGCCGTGGGTCGTCGCCATTGCCTTCTTCATGCAGTCCCTCGACGGGACCATCCTCAACACCGCCCTGCCGGCCATGGCCCTGGACCTGGCGGAAAACCCGTTGCGCATGCAGGGTGTGATCATTGCCTACATGCTCACCGTCGCCCTGCTTATCCCCGCCTCGGGCTGGATCGCCGACCGTTTCGGCACCAAGAAGATCTTCTTCGGCGCGATCCTGCTGTTCAGCATCGGCTCATTGCTCTGCGCCTTATCGAGCACACTGACCATGCTGATCGGCGCGCGGATCATTCAAGGCCTGGGCGGTGCCTTGATGTTGCCGGTCGGCAGGCTGGTGGTGCTGCGGGCCTACCCACGCTCGGAGCTGGTGCGGATCATGGGTTTCATCACCATTCCCGGTCTGCTCGGCCCGCTGCTCGGCCCGACCACTGGCGGCTGGATGGTGCAATACCTGTCGTGGCACTGGATCTTTTTGATCAACCTGCCGGTCGGCGTGATCGGTTGCTACGCCGTGTGGAAATTCATCCCCGACCTGCGCGGCAGCGAACGCACGCGCTTCGATGGCCTCGGCTTCCTGCTGTTCGGCGCGGCGATGGTGCTGATCACCATCGCCATGGAAGGCCTCGGCGAATTGCACCTGCCGCACCTTCGCGTGATGTTGTTGCTGTTCGGCGGTATGGCGTGTCTGGCGGCGTATTGGCTGCGGGCCGGGCACATCGACAATCCGCTGTTCGCGCCGTCGCTGTTCAAGACCCGGACCTTCGCCGTTGGCATTCTCGGCAACCTGTTCGCCCGACTGGGCAGCGGTGCGTTGCCGTTCCTCGTGCCGTTGCTGCTGCAAGTGGCGCTGGGTTATTCGCCGTCCCAGGCCGGGATGAGCATGTTGCCGCTCGCGGCGGCGGCGATGTTCGCCAAATCCGTGGCGCGACCGCTGATCGAACGCCTGGGCTACCGCATCGTGCTGACCGGCAACACCCTGGCGCTGGGCGTCATGCTCGCGGCCATGGGCCTGGTCAGCGAGCAGACGCCGTACTGGCTGCTGCTGGTGATGCTGGCGATTGCCGGCGCAATCAACTCCTTGCAGTTCACCGCGATGAACACCGTGACCCTGATCGACCTCGACGACGCCAGCGCCAGCAGCGGCAACAGCTTGCTGTCGGTGGTCGCGCAATTGTCCTTGAGCCTCGGTGTGGCGTGCGCCGGCGCCCTGCTCGGCGGGTTTACGGCGGAGGTCGGCAACGATGGCGTAGACACCGTGCTGGGCGCGTTCCAACTGACCTTCGTGACCGTCGGCATCATGGCGATGCTGGCCGCGACGATCTTCTCGCAGCTGTCACCCAACGATGGCCGTCGGGTAGTCAGTCGCGAACACGACATCGAACACTGATGTAGCAGCTGCCGAGGCACGAGGCTGCGTTGCGTGTCCGCAGGACCGCCCTCGGGGTCTGCTTCGCAGCCCAACGCAGCCTCGTGCCTCGGCAGCTGCTACAGACTGATCTCAGAGTTTCTTCGCAGCCCGACGCAGCCTCGTGCCTCGGCAGCTGCTACAGACTGATCTCGGAGTTTCTTCGCGGCCCAACGCAGCCTCGTGCCTCGGCAGCTGCTACATGACATGCTTCTCGTCCAGAATTTGCAGGTGAAGAGCCTGGGACTGATACACTGCGCGACATTTTGTTTTGCAGGCCAGTCCCGTGACCACCATCGCCACCGCTTTTAATACTTTGCCGCTGTCCGCCGCCATGCTGGCTAACCTCGACTCCCTCGGTTATGCCCAGATGACGCCGATCCAGGCGCAAAGCTTGCCGGTGATCCTCAAGGGGATGGACCTGATCGCGCAAGCCAAGACCGGCAGCGGCAAGACCGCCGCCTTCGGCATCGGCCTGCTGAACCCGATCAATCCGCGCTTCTTCGGTTGCCAGGCACTGGTCATCTGCCCGACGCGTGAGCTGGCGGACCAGGTTGCCAAGGAAATCCGTCGTCTGGCCCGTGCCGAAGACAACATCAAGGTCCTGACCCTGTGTGGCGGCGTATCCTTCGGCCCGCAGATCGGTTCGCTGGAGCACGGCGCGCACATCATCGTCGGCACCCCGGGCCGTCTGCAGCAGCATTTGCGCAAAGGTTCGCTGGTGCTGCATGGCCTGAACACGCTGATCCTCGACGAAGCCGACCGCATGCTCGACATGGGTTTCTACGATTCCATCGAAGAAATCATTGCCCAGACCCCGGAACGTCGCCAGACCCTGCTGTTCTCCGCCACGTACCCGACGGGCATCAAGCAGTTGGCGGCGAAGTTCATGCGCACGCCTCAGATCGTGAAGGCCGAGGCGTTCCACGACGATACGCAGATCGAGCAGCGCTTCTACGAGATTTCCCCGGAAGAGCGCATGAGCGCCGTGACCAAAGTCCTCGGCCACTTCCGCCCGGCGTCCACCGTGGCCTTCTGTTTCACCAAGCAGCAAGTCCAGGAAACCGTTGATCACCTGACCTCCAAAGGCATCTCCGCCGTCGGCCTGCACGGCGATCTGGAACAGCGTGACCGCGACCAGGTGCTGGCGATGTTCGCCAACCGCAGTACTTCGGTATTGGTCGCCACCGACGTCGCCGCGCGCGGTCTCGATATCGATGCGCTGGACATGGTGATCAACGTCGAACTGGCCCGTGACTCGGAAATTCACATCCACCGTGTTGGCCGTACTGGTCGCGCCGGTGAGAAAGGCATCGCCATCAGCCTCGTCGCCCCGTCCGAAGCCCACCGCGCCCAGGCCATCGAACTTCTGCAGAAGTCACCGTTGAGCTGGGATCAGATCGACAACCTCACCTCCCAGGGCGGCGCACCGCTGCTGCCGGTGATGAGTACGTTGTGCATCGGCGCTGGCCGTAAAGACAAGGTGCGTCCGGGCGACATTCTGGGTGCACTGACCGGCGATGCCGGGATTCCGGGCGCTCAGGTCGGCAAGATCGCAATCTTCGACTTCCAGGCGTTTGTGGCCGTGGAACGCGGGATCGCCAAGCAGGCGTTGCAACGCTTGAATGACGGCAAGATCAAGGGCCGTTCGTTGCGTGTGCGCATTTTGTAAGAGATCGTCTGGCTGACAGAGATCAAATGTGGGAGCGGGCTTGCTCGCGAAGGCGGACTGACAAACAACATCTATGTTGAATGTGCTGGCCTCTTCGCGAGCAAGCCCGCTCCCACATTGGTTTGTCGGTGAATCTGAATTTTGTGTGAGGACACCGTTTTGCGCTCTACCGAAGTCGTGATCATTGGCGCTGGCGCCGCAGGGTTGATGTGTGCGCTGACCGCCGCCGGGCGCGGGCGCAAAGTGATGTTGCTCGACCACGCCAACAAGGCCGGCAAGAAAATCCTGATGTCGGGCGGTGGCCGCTGCAATTTCACCAACATGTACACCGAACCGGGCAATTTTCTCTCGCAGAACGAACATTTCTGCAAATCCGCACTGGCGCGCTACACCCAGTGGGATTTCATCGGCATGGTCGCCAAACATGGCGTGCCGTACCACGAGAAGAAACTCGGCCAGCTGTTCTGCGATAACAAATCCAGCGACATTCTCGAGATGCTGCTCAACGAGTGCGATCAGGTCGGCGTCAGCCTGCATCTGGACACCTCGATCCAGACCATCGAGAAACTCGACAGCGGTTACCTGCTGGACACCACGCTCGGCCAAATCACCTGCGAATCCCTGGTGATCGCCACCGGTGGCTTGTCGATTCCGACCTTGGGCGCGACCGGTTTCGGCTACCAAGTCGCCAAGCAGTTCGGTCACGACCTGCTGCCGACCCGCGCCGGCCTGGTGCCGTTCACCATCACCGATCAACTCAAAGAGCTGTGCACCGAGTTGTCCGGTACGTCGGTGGATTGCCTGGTGAGCTGCAACGAGCAGAGCTTCCGCGAGAACATCCTGTTCACTCACCGTGGCCTCAGCGGCCCGGCGATTTTGCAGATTTCGTCGTTCTGGGAATCCGGCGACACGGTGGAAATCAATCTGATGCCGGACCACGACGTGCCGAGCTGGCTGCAACAGCAGCAGGCCGAACGTCCGAACAGCGAGTTGAAAACCCTGCTGGGGGAAATCTTCACCAAGAAGATGGCCAACCTGCTGGCGGACAACTGGTTCGTTTCCAAACCGATGAAGCAATACACCCACGCGGAAATCGCCGACATCGCCGAAAGACTGGCGAGCTGGACAGTCGTGCCCGCCGGCACCGAAGGCTACCGCACCGCCGAAGTGACTCTGGGCGGCGTCGACACCCACGAAGTGTCGTCCAAAACCATGGAATCGCTGAAAAGCCCCGGCCTGTACTTCATCGGCGAAGTGCTGGACGTCACCGGGCATCTGGGCGGCTTCAACTTCCAGTGGGCCTGGGCCTCGGGCTACGCCGCCGCGCAGTACGTCTGACTACACATTTCTATGAAGCTGTGTAGAAGCCTGTAGGAGCTGTCGAGTGAAACGAGGCTGCGATCTTTTGACTTTGCTTTTCAAAGGCAAGATCAAAAGATCGCAGCCTCGTTTCACTCGACAGCTCCTACACAGCTCCTACAGGGTGCGTGATTCGCCAGGTAAGGAACAGATTTTGCTATCAGATGTGATCGGCGCCATTGCGTCGGCGTCATTACTGGCTCAATTTAGCGTCATCGCCTCGGAAGGCCCTCGCACTTCATGTCATCGACCCCATTTAGTCAGTCTCTGCGTCGCCTCTGGGCGCTGGATAAATTCAGCTACAGCGTGCGGGTGTTCATCGCCCTGACCGGCAGCATGGCCGTTTGTTGGTATCAGGATGAAATGGGGCTGTTGATCCCGTTGTTCCTGGGCATTATCGCCAGCGCCCTGGCCGAGACCGACGACAGTTGGCAGGGCCGCCTCAACGCGCTGGCCGTGACGCTGGTGTGTTTCAGCGTTGCCGCGTTCTCCGTCGAATTACTCTTCCCCTACCCCGTCATTTTTATCATCGCCCTGGCCCTGGCCAGTTTCGGCCTGACCATGCTCGGCGCCCTCGGCGAACGCTATGGCGCGATTGCCTCGGCGACGCTGATTCTGTCGGTCTACACCATGATCGGCGTGGACCAGCGCGGCGGCGCGGTGACCGATTTCTGGCACGAACCGGTGCTGCTGGTGGCCGGTGCAGCCTGGTACGGTTTGCTCTCGGTGCTGTGGCAGGCGCTGTTTTCCAACCAGCCGGTGCAGCAGAGCCTGGCGCGGTTGTTCCGTGAATTGGGTTTGTACCTGAAGCTCAAATCGTCGCTGTTCGAGCCGATCCGGCAAATGGACGTGGAGGCGCGGCGCCTGGAACTGGCCCAGCAAAACGGCCGGGTGGTGGCGGCCCTGAACGTCGCCAAGGAAATCATCCTGCACCGGGTCGGCAACGGTCGCCCTGGTTCGAAAGTCAGCCGTTATCTCAAGCTGTACTTTCTCGCCCAGGACATCCACGAACGCGCCAGTTCTTCGCACTACCCTTACAACGCCCTGGCCGATGCGTTCTTCCACAGCGACGTGATGTTCCGTTGCCAGCGCCTGCTGCGCCAGCAAGGCAAAGCCTGTCGCGCGCTGGCCGAATCGATCCAGATGCGCCAACCCTTCGTCTATGACGCCAGTTTCGCCGAAGCCCTGGGCGACCTGCACGCCTCCCTCGAGCACCTGCGCATCCAGAGCAATCCGGCCTGGCGCGGGCTGCTGCGGTCCTTGCGCGCACTGGCGGCCAACCTCGGCACCCTCGACCGCTTGCTCAGCGACGCGAGCAACCCCGACGCCCTCGCCGACGCCACCGACAGCAGCCTGCTCGACCGTTCACCGCGCAACCTCAAGGATGTGTGGCTGCGTTTGCGCACGCAGCTGACGCCGACTTCGTTGCTGTTCCGCCACGCCTTGCGTTTGCCTTTGGCGCTGAGCATCGGCTACGGCATGGTGCATTTGATTCACCCGTCACAGGGTTACTGGATCATCCTGACGACGCTGTTTGTCTGTCAGCCAAACTACGGCGCGACCCGGCGCAAACTCGGGCAGCGGATCATCGGCACCGCCATCGGCCTGACCCTGGCCTGGGCGCTATTCGATCTGTTCCCGAACCCGTTGATCCAGTCGTGCTTCGCCATCGCTGCAGGGGTGGTGTTCTTTATCAACCGCACCACGCGCTACACCCTGGCGACGGCAGCGATCACCCTGATGGTGTTGTTCTGCTTCAACCAGGTCGGGGACGGTTACGGGCTGTTCCTGCCGCGCCTGTTCGATACCTTGCTCGGCAGCCTGATCGCCGGACTGGCCGTGTTCCTCTTCCTGCCCGACTGGCAGGGCCGACGCCTGAACAAAGTGCTGGCCAACACCCTGACCTGCAACAGCATTTACCTGCGCCAAATCATGCAGCAATACGCTGCGGGTAAAAGCGATGACCTGGCGTATCGCCTGGCCCGACGCAACGCACACAACGCCGATGCCGCGCTGTCGACGACGCTAGCGAACATGCTGATGGAACCGGGGCATTTCCGGAAAGAAGCGGATGTCGGTTTCCGTTTCCTGGTGTTGTCCCACACGTTGTTGAGCTACTTGTCAGGCCTCGGCGCGCACCGTGAAACCCAATTGCCGCCGGATGTGCGCGAGCATTTGATCGACGGTGCGGGTGTGAGTCTGGCAGCCAGCATCGATGAAATCGCCCAAGGGTTGGCGAGCAAACTGCCGATCGCGATTCAGAGTGATGCGGAAGAAGCGCTGGCCAATGAGCTGGAGCAGATGCCGGACGAGATCGATGAAGGTCAGCGGCTGGTGCAGACGCAGTTGGCGTTGATCTGCCGGCAGTTGGGGCCGTTGCGGACGTTGGCGGCGCATTTGATCAAGGATACGAGCGAGGATTGAACCTTGTGGTGACCGGGCGGGCCCCTTCGCGAGCAAGCCCGCTCCCACAAGGGGAACGTATTCCAAATGTGGGAGCGGGCTTGCTCGCGAAAGCGCCATCAGCCACACCACCAATCAACTTGCAGCTTGAAGCTCAAAACTTGCCGCTACCCTACATCCCATGCTGCTTCATCAACCGCTCATAACTCCCATCCGCCTTCATCGCCGCAATCTCCCGATCAAACCCCGCCACAATCTGCTCATGCTGCGGGTTCTTCAGGCTCACCAGAATGTGCAGGCTGTTCTCACTCAGCGGCTTGGGCAGGAATTCGACGGAATTGCGCACCTTGGCCGATTCCCGGGCCAGGTAATAGCGGGCGACGAACTCGTCTTCCAGGGTCAGCTTGACCCGGTCCGCCGCGAGCATGCGCACGGCCATGGCGAAGTTATGCACAGGGATTTTCTGCAACGCCGCATCCTCATCGAATTCCGGCGAATAGGCATAACCACGCACCACCGCGATCGGGTAGGTGTGCAGTTGCTGCAGGTTGTTGTATTCGATCGGCGCGTCTTTACGCTTGATGAAGCGCACGCGGTTGAGCAGATACTCGGAGGAGAATTGCCCGAACTTGGTGCGGTCGTCGTTGTACCAGGCGTTGACCAGCACGTCGTAGCGACCCTCACCCACGCCCAACAAGGCCCGCGCCCACGGCACTTGCTCGAAGTCACTGGCATAACCGGCCCGGGCCAGCGCGGTGCTGACGATGTCAGTAGCCAAACCACCGTTGACCAGCGTGGCATCGGTAAAGGGAGGCCAGGCATCGGCCACCAGACGCAGCTTTTCCGCCGCCGCATTCTGTGTCAGCAACAGCAATCCAATCAAAGCAAAGGCTCGATGCAATCGCGGCATGCTAGAAAATCCTTAGCGGGCGGGCTGCCCGACGTGTTTTTCAGCCAAAACTCCAAGACTCAAATACCGGCCTGGCGGTACTAAACCTTAGCTCATTGAAGCCACTGCACAGCGCTGACTTGCAGATTACACAAAGAAGACAATGCCGCGCGAAATGAATGATGGCATTTTGGCCTATGTCACAGATTTCTCCGCCATCAAGACATCTTTCGCCGGGGCGCTTAGTATCTGGAGCACGTTGTTCAAGGAATATGAAGATGACAATCGAGTGGGTCTGCAAACATCACAGCGATCTGGGTAAAGAGCAGCTGTATGCCATTTTGAAGTTGCGCGCCGAGGTGTTTGTCGTCGAGCAGCAATGTGTCTACCAGGATGTCGATGGCCAGGATCTGGAAGGCGACACCTGCCATGTGATGGGCTGGGATGGCGAGCGATTGGTCGCGTACCTGCGTTTGCTGGACCCGGAACTGCAGGGCGGCGACGTGGTGATCGGGCGAGTGGTGACCGCGCCTGAAGGCCGTGGCCAGGGGCTGGGGCATGAAATGATGGAACAGGCGTTGAAACAAGCTGAAAAGCGCTGGCCCGACATGCCGATTTATCTGTCGGCCCAGGCGCATTTGCAGGGTTATTACGGGCGGTATGGGTTTGTGGTGGCGGGTGAGGAGTATGTCGAGGACGGCATTCCGCATATTGGGATGCGTCGTTCCTGAGGACCTCTTCGCGGGCAAGCCCGCTCCCACATTGGAATGCATATCCCTGTGGGAGCGGGCTTGCTCGCGAAAGCGTCAGCCCAGCCGCCGAAAAACTTCAGGGATATTCCAACACCGCTTTAATCTGCCGCAAATTACGCTCGATCCACCCCCGGTCAATCGCTCCCCAATCGCGAATCCGATAACGCCCGGCATGGTTACGCGCGCCGTCTTCCTGTTCGAACTCACACACGATATCCAGATCCGCCAGCGCCGCGATGGTGTCCTGGGCTGTGCGCCGAGGCATGCCGGTGACTTCGGTCAGGGTCGGGACGCTGCTGGCCAGCCCGCTGTCGATCAGGTACGCCACGTACAACCGGCGGTAAAAGCTGCTTTTGGTCTTGCTGACGTCCATCCGGACACTCCTTATTGCATATCCCGCCACGTCAGATACACCCGCAGATCAAACTCCACCTGGTGATACCCCGGCATCATGTGTTCGCACAGTTTGTAGAACGCCTTGTTGTGATCCGACTCTTTGAAATGCGCCAGTTCATGCACCACGATCATTTTCAGAAACTCCGACGGCGCTTCCTTGAACAGCGAAGCGACGCGGATTTCTTTCTTGGCCTTGAGCTTGCCGCCCTGCACCCGGGAAATCGTAGTGTGCAGGCCGAGGGCACGGTGGGTCAGGTCCAGGCGGTTGTCGAACAACACCTTGTCGATGGCCGGGGCGTTACGCAGGTATTCCTGTTTCATATCCAGGGCATAGATGTACAACGCCTTGTCGCTTTGCACGGCGTGCTTTTGCGGGTAACGCTGGTCCAGGTAGTCGCCCAGCCGACCGTCCGCGATCAGCTGGCGCACCTGGTCCTGCAACGCAACGGGATAGGCCTGGAGGTATTTCAACGCGGTCATTGGGCGGGCAACATGCAGCATGAAAAGGTCGCCAGTGTAGCGAATTCAGCGGGCCAGCGCGCTCCAGTCGAAGGGCTGCACAAAGCCTGCAGCATCTTCGGCCATCAGTGGCCGCGCCACCAGGAAACCCTGCACATACTCGCAGCCATTGGCCCGCAGCCACTCATATTGCGCCACCGTCTCCACCCCTTCGGCAATCACTAGCAGACCGTATTGTTTGCACAGATCAATCACCGTGCGCACCAGCGTTGCATCCCTTGACGACTCGGGCAACCGGGCAATCAGGTGCCGGTCAAGCTTGAGGGTGTCCAGCTCCAGATCCCGCAGATGAGACAGCGAACACGGACCAGAACCGAAGTCATCCAGTGCCACCCTCACCCCCAGATTGCGCAGCAAACGCAGCTGTTTCCGGGTTTCATCGGGGTTGATCATCAAGGCTTCTTCAGTGACCTCGACTTCAATTTGGTGCGGCTGCAACTCGTGGCGTTCCAGAACCAGGCGCAATTCGGTGACCAGATTGGGCATGCCAAATTGCGTGCTGCTCAAACTCACTCCCAGCACCAGATCCTCGGCAAACAGGGTTTCCCAGGCTTTGCGCTGCTTGGTGCTGCGATGGTAAATCCAACTGCCCAGGCGACTGATCAACCGCGCCTCTTCCAGCAACGGCAAAAACAAGCCTGGCGGCACATCCCCGACACTCGGGTGCTGCCAGCGCAATAACGCCTCGAAGCCACGAATCTGCCCGCTATTGATCGCGACCTGCGGTTGGTAGACCAGATTGAAATCACGGTTCTCGATGGCCGTGCGCACGCTCTCTTCGAGCATCAACCGCGAGCGCGCCCTGCCGTTCATCTCATGATCGTAAAAGCGGTATTGCTGACGGCCGGCGCGCTTGGCCTCGTACATCGCAATGTCGGACGCCCGCAGCAACCCGTCGAGGTTGGAGCCGCAGTCCGGGTAAGTGGCGATGCCGATGCTGGCGCCCAGCGCAATGTCCAGGCCTTCGATCTGCTGACAGATCGACACGCGCTCGATCAGTTTCTCGGCAATCTTCGCCGCTTGTTCGGGGAACTCCAGATCCAGCAACGCCGTGAACTCATCGCCGCCCATGCGCGCCAGAATGTCGAAGGGCCGCAAGCAGGCCTTCAACTGTTCGGAAACCCAACGCAACACGCGGTCGCCGGCATCGTGCCCCAAGGAGTCATTGACCCGCTTGAAGCCGTCCAGATCCAGATACAGCAGCACCCAGGCGCTGTCGGACCGTTCGCCTCGCAGCAGCAGGTTTTCCACGGTCTGTTGAAAACCCCGCCGATTGAGCAGCCCGGTCAGCGGGTCGGTAACAGCCTGGAATTCCAGTTGCTGATGCAGATGACGCACCACCGACATGTCCAGCACCGTCACCACCATCGCGTGCTGCTCGGAGGGCAACGGTGCGCAGGACAAGGCCACCGGCACCTGTTGACCCGGCGCCGTGCGCAGCAGGGCATCATGCAAACGCAGGGTTTCGCCGCGCTTGTAGCCGTTATAAAGGTCGGAATCGGCCCAGATCGGGATGTGCGGTTTTTGCAGGAAATCCAGAAACTCCCGGCCCTGCAGGTCTTTGACCGTGGCATTGAGCAGCCGCGACATCGCGGGATTGGCAAACCGGATCAGACCGTCCTCACCCACCACCAGGATGCCTTCGGCGGCATTGTCCAGCACCGAGGCATTAAACGCCCGCGCGACCTCCAGATCGTGGCTCAGGCGCTGCAACGCCCGACGATTGCGTTGATGCTCAAGCAATGCCTGAACCTTGGGCTTGAGTATTTGCGGATCGAAGGGTTTAAACAGGTAATCCACCGCACCGCTGGCGTAACCCTTGATCACGGCGTCCTGGGACTGTTCGTTCGCGGTCAGGAAAATAATCGGGGTCAGACGGGTGCGCTGGCTGCCGCGCATCAGCCGCGCGACTTCGAAGCCATCCATGCCCGGCATCTGCACATCCAGCAGCACCAAGTCGACATCGTGTTCAAGGAGCAAACTGAGTGCCTCGAAGCCCGAGGCGGCGGTCATGACCTGCCAGTCCTGGCGCTGTAACAACGCGCGCATGCTGATCAGGTTTTCAGGGTAATCATCAACGATCAAAAGGACAGAGCTGCCTTCACTTGGCGTGGGTTGCGCGCATTCCATGCTGCTTCTCTTGTTCAGGGCGACAGGCCGGTTTCTCGTGAAAACCGGACAAATACTGAGACTTCACTCTAGACCCGGATCGCGAAAAGCAGTAGGTATCATCGCGCCATCATGTAACCAAAGCGTCCATAAGCCGACTAACGGTCGGCTCTACAGCCCCCTGAAACCGCGAAAGATGGCTTTTTGACAGGATGTTGGCGTCAATCATCTGCCAGACGGGCATTAACAAACCGGCCGACTACGCTTATAAAGACTGCCCTCCAAGGCCCGTGCTAGAGCTTCTGGCACGGGCGTGCAGCATGAATTCGTGGAAGCTTTGTCTATGATCGATCTCGCAACATGGAACCTCAGTGTTCCTGTCGGCAATCCGCCGTACACCGTCGAAACAGCCAAACTGGTGAACGGTTTCAAGGACCAATACTTCCACTCCGACACCGGCACCCTGTTCTTCTGGTCCCCGGTTACCGGCTCCAAAACCGAAAACGCCAAATACCCCCGCACCGAACTTCGCGAAACCTACAGCAACGGCACCCTGCGTAACTGGCTCTACCCGCAAGCCGACAACTCCCTGCGCGCGACCCTGGCGGTCAATCAGGTGCCCAGTTCCGGCAAACTCGTCATCGGCCAGATCCACGCCTATGAAAGCCAGAAACCCTTGGTGAAGCTTGAGTATCAATTCAAGACCAGTTCGCAAACGGGCAACATCGTCGCCAAAGTGCGCATGCACCCTGATGACGGCGAAGGGCGGGTGATCATCATCGCCACGGGGGTGAAACTGGATCAGGAGTTTTCCTACCTCATTCATTTGAGCCCGGGTGGTGCGTTGGGCATCAGTGCGGCGGGTTATCAGTGGGATTCGAAGATCAGCGCGACATGGCGCGACAAGCCGCTGTATTTCAAGGCAGGTGTGTATGTGCAGGACCACACCGGGTATACCAGCGAAGGCGGGAAAGTGACGTTCAGCAAGCTGGATATTGATCACGATAAGTAGCGAAACCGCATTCACTGCCTTAAAAGATCGCAGACTTCGGCAGCTCCTACATGGGAATACGTACACCTGTAGGAGCTGCCGAAGGCTGCGATCTTTTGATCTTCCGCTCCGAAATCCACGTAGGAATTCACCCCTTTTGGCGAGGGAGCTAGCTCCCGCTGGGCGGCGAAGCAGCCCAAAACACTGCCATCGCATTCCTACAGCCACACCGCAGCGCCCGATTTTGCGGCGGCTGCGCCACCGAACGGGGGCAAGCCCCCTCGCCACAAGGGTTATGCGCCGTCCTACAGTGCGGTTGCAGCCATCAAAGTCGCCGCTTATAGTTCGCCCCGTCGCTGACAGCAGTCGGCGATAGGGTTTCGCAGCCCTACAGCGCAACGGCAACCAAGCTCCATAACAAACGATGGTCGTTTTGACGCCCGCAGTTCGTTTTATGGTGGCTGCGTGTGGGAGACCTTCGGGTCTGCCGGGTTCCTTGTGCCTCGGTCTGCGAACCCGCACGCAGCTACCACCCAATTCGTTTCGCAGCGAACGGCAGTAGCTCTTCTCTTTCAGCACAAGGAAGATTTACTTATGACAATGAACAACCCGCCCCGCCGCTTCACCCCCATGTCCCAATTCGCCACCGACTACCCCGTCCTGCTCATCGACAGCGACGCCCCGATCCGCGAATTGCACAACTGCGTCAGCGAACGCCTCAACGCCGTCCTCAAATACCTCAACCTCATGGCCTGCACGAGCCTGCCGGACTACGCCGAAAACGACATCAACACCGTCACCAATATCGCGTTGATCCTGCTACGCGACGTAGGTGATGTGTTTCGGGTGATTGAGCAGCGTGGGTTTGATACGCCTTAAGTTAAGTATTCAATTTCAAGCATAAAAAAACCCGCCAATCGGCGGGTTTCTTATCAACGCTGTTTAACGCTCAGGCTTAGTTAACCTTGGCGTTCAACTCACCTTTCAGGTAACGCTGGTACATCGCTTCC
Organism: Pseudomonas sp. dw_612; assembly: GCF_018449725.1. Taxonomy (GTDB): domain Bacteria; phylum Pseudomonadota; class Gammaproteobacteria; order Pseudomonadales; family Pseudomonadaceae; genus Aquipseudomonas. Next base: position 192,188 of record NZ_JAAVVC010000013.1, read on the forward strand.
AACGAGATCGGCTTGATCTTCGAAGCGTTGCCGGCAGTGCCGAACGCTTCGTAGCGAGCAATACACACGTCACGCATGGCGGTCACGGTCGCGCCGAAGAATTTACGCGGGTCGAACTCACTTGGGTTGGTGGCCATCAGGCGACGCATTGCGCCGGTGGATGCCAGGCGCAGGTCGGTATCGATGTTGACCTTGCGCACGCCGTGCTTGATGCCTTCGACGATTTCTTCAACCGGGACGCCGTAGGTTTCTTTGATGTCGCCGCCGTACTGGTTGATGATCGCCAGCCAGTCTTGTGGCACCGAAGACGAACCGTGCATCACCAGGTGGGTGTTCGGGATGCGTTTGTGGATTTCTTTGATGCGGTCGATGGCCAGCACGTCGCCGGTAGGCGGCTTGGTGAACTTGTACGCGCCGTGGCTGGTGCCGATGGCGATGGCCAAGGCGTCGACCTGGGTGCGTTTGACGAAGTCAGCGGCTTCTTCCGGGTCGGTCAGCATTTGGCTGTGATCCAGAACGCCTTCAGCGCCGATGCCGTCTTCTTCACCGGCCATGCCGGTTTCCAGCGAACCCAGGCAGCCCAACTCGCCTTCTACCGAAACGCCGCAGGCGTGCGCCATGGCCACGGTTTGTTGGGTGACGCGGATGTTGTAGTCGTAGTCGGTCGGGGTCTTGCCGTCTTCGCCCAGGGAACCGTCCATCATCACCGAGCTGAAGCCCAGCTGAATGGAGCGCTGGCAGACGTCAGGGCTGGTGCCGTGGTCCTGGTGCATGCACACCGGGATGTGCGGGAATTCTTCGATGGCGGCGAGGATCAGGTGACGCAGGAACGGGGCGCCTGCGTATTTGCGAGCACCGGCCGAAGCCTGGACGATCACCGGGGAGTCAGTCTTGTCAGCGGCTTCCATGATGGCGCGCATCTGCTCAAGGTTGTTGACGTTGAAGGCTGGAACGCCGTAGCCGAATTCGGCTGCGTGGTCCAACATCTGGCGCATGCTGATAAGTGCCATTGTGTGTGTCTCTCCCGGTTTGGGTCGTTAATCGTGCCAGCCTGCCGTAGCGGCGGCGGCTATTCAAGTTATTGCAGATCGGGGGTTGGTCCGGTCCGCTCATTCGGTGTTACAAAATCTCAGGAACCTGCACAGATCCCTTGTGGGAGCGGGCTTGCTCGCGAATGCGATTTAACATTCAACGTTTATGCAGGCTGACCCACCGCCTTCGCGAGCAAGCCCGCTCCCACATTGGGTCCGTGGTGTGTCAATTACTGCGCTTTACAACCGCGGCCAATCAAATCATTGGTGGCGACCCAGTACACCAGGCCTTCCTCACCTTTTACGTGAAACGCCAGCATGTCGTTGCTGTACAGCGAACCTTCGGCGCCCGGTTCAAGCTTCAAGCGATAGACCTGATCGGCCCCGCCGAGGCGCACGTCGACTTCCTTGCGGCTGTCGTCGGTATAGCGCCAGAGCACTTTCGCCTGGCTGTCGCAGGTCCAGGTGGTCCAGTTGTCCGCCGGTGCCGACATGTTGAACAGGTTGAAATTCGAGCAACCTGCCAGCAGTGCCAGCGCCATGATGGCGATAAAACCTTTCATCCGTGTTCCTCGACCGACGGCGCACGCCGCCGGCCTTGAGTAAAGAGTCAGACCCGTCAAGGGCAGCCATGTTCCTTGGCCGGGGCCTGGGTCTCGTATTTGTCCAGGCCATCGGGCCCGGAACGCTTGTTCAGCACCGGGTTGGTTTCTGCCTGCCAGTCGGCCTGGTAGCAGCCTTTATCCACCGGCGCAGACGGCGCGGGGTCCGGTTTGGCTTTCGGGTTACTCCCGCAAGCCGCCAGGGAAACCGCGACGATCAACAGTGCAATCGTCTTGACCATGTGAACACTCCTTTGCCTGGTCAATTGAGTCGCCTCAGGCCTTGGCCCGGCTTTCCAGGACCTCAACGGCCGGCAGCACCTTGCCTTCGACGAACTCGAGGAACGCGCCACCGCCGGTGGAAATGTAGGAGATCTGGTCTGCAACGCCATATTTATCAATGGCCGCCAGGGTGTCGCCACCGCCAGCAATCGAGAACGCCGAGCTCTCAGCGATGGCCTGGGCCAGCACTTTGGTGCCGTTGCCGAACTGGTCGAATTCGAACACACCCACCGGGCCGTTCCACAGGATGGTCTTGGACGACTTCAACAGCTCGGCGAAATTCGCCGCGGTCTGTGGGCCGATGTCCAGGATCATGTCGTCGGCAGCCACGTCGGCGATCAGCTTGACGGTCGCGGTGGCGCTTTCAGCGAATTCCTTGGCCACCACGACATCCACCGGCAGCGGCACGCTGACCTTGGCGGCGATGGCGCGGGCGGTGTCCAGCAAGTCTGGTTCGTACAGGGATTTACCAACCGGGTGACCGGCCGCCGCCAGGAACGTGTTGGCGATGCCGCCACCGACGATCAACTGGTTGCAGATCTGGCTCAGGCTGTTGAGCACGTCGAGTTTGGTCGACACCTTGGAGCCGGCAACGATGGCCGCCATTGGCTGAGCCGGGGCGCCGAGGGCTTTGCCCAGTGCGTCCAGTTCAGCGGCCAGCAACGGACCAGCCGCAGCGACTTTGGCGAACTTGGCCACGCCGTGGGTCGAACCCTCCGCACGGTGAGCGGTGCCGAAGGCGTCCATCACGAACACGTCGCACAGGGCGGCGTATTGCTGGGCCAGTTCGTCAGCATTCTTTTTCTCGCCCTTGTTGAAGCGTACGTTTTCGAACAGCACGATGTCGCCGGCCTTCACGTCAACGCCGCCCAGGTAATCGGCCACCAACGGCACTTCGCGGCCCAGGGCCTTGCTCAGGTAGTCAGCGACAGGCTTGAGGCTGTTCTCGGCCGAGAACTCGCCTTCGGTCGGACGGCCAAGGTGCGAGCAGACCATCACGGCCGCACCTTTTTCCAGGGCCAGCTTGATGGTCGGCAGCGAAGCCAGGATACGCGCATCGCTGGTGACAACACCGTCCTTGACTGGGACGTTGAGGTCTTCGCGGATCAGTACGCGCTTACCTTGCAGATCGAGGTCGGTCATCTTCAACACGGTCATGGGTCGCAATTCCTGAGTTACTGTTTTTTAGAGACAGAAAGTGGAGCGGCTATTTGCAGGTAGTGCTCTGCAACGTCCAGCATTCGGTTGGCAAATCCCCATTCGTTGTCGAACCAGGCCAGGATGTTCACCAGCCGTGGGCCGGAAACGCGGGTCTGACTGGCATCGACGATGGCCGAATGTGGGTCGTGGTTGAAATCACAACTGGCGTGAGGCAATTCAGTGTAGGCCAGCAGGCCTTTGAGCGGACCGCTGGTGGCGGCCTCGCGCAGTATCCGGTTGACCTCGGTGGCGTCGGTGTCGCTTACGGTTTGCATCGTAATGTCGAGGCACGACACGTTCACCGTCGGCACCCGTACGGCTTTGGCCTGAATTCGCCCGGCAAGTTCCGGCAACAGGCGTTCGATGCCGCGCGCCAGACCAGTGGACACCGGGATCACCGACTGGAACGCCGAACGGGTGCGGCGCAGGTCTTCGTGGTGATACGCGTCGATCACCGGCTGATCGTTCATCGCCGAGTGGATGGTGGTGATCGACACGTATTCCAGACCAATGGCCTGATCCAGCAGGCGCAACAGCGGCACGCCGCAGTTGGTGGTGCAGGACGCGTTGGACACCAGCAGCTCGTCGCCGGTCAGACAATCCTGGTTTACGCCGTAGACGATGGTGGCGTCGACATCCGCCTCGCTGGCCATCGGCTGGGAAAACAGTACGCGCGGGGCGCCAGCGTCAACGAAGCGCTGACCGTCGGCACGCGTGTGATAGGCGCCGGAGCACTCCAGCACCAGATCGACGCCTAATGACGCCCAATCGATGCCTTCGGGGGTGGCACTGCGCAGGACCTTCACGCAGTCGCCATTAATATGCAGACAATCGCCCTCAATCCGCACTTCACCGGGAAAACGCCCGTGAGTGGAGTCGAAGCGTGTCAGGTATTCGATGCTGGCCATGTCCGCCAGATCGTTGATCGCGACAATTTCAAACCCGGCCTTCTCGCCTCGCTCAAACAACGCACGCAAGACGCAACGACCAATCCGGCCGTAGCCGTTGAGTGCAACTTTGTAGGGACGCGGTTGGGGCATGGGGTTCTCGATGGACGCAGGCAGACAAATTCTCGTTAACAACACAATCCATGCAGGAGCCTGTAGGAGCTGTCGAGTGAAACGAGGCTGCGATCTTTTGATCCTGATCTCAAAAACAAGATCAAAAGATCGCAGCCTCGTTTCTCTCGGCAGCTCCTACAGGGACCGCGGCAGCCGGGGCCACCGCGTTGTGCTTTAGTCTTCCAGCAGCTCTTCAGCCTGACCCAGGATGTTTTCCAGGGTGAAGCCGAACTCTTCGAACAAGGCTGGCGCAGGCGCCGACTCGCCGTAGGTGGTCATGCCGATCACGCGGCCTTCCAGGCCCACGTATTTGTACCAGTAGTCCGCATGCGCGGCTTCGATGGCAATCCGGGCGCTGACTTGCAACGGCAGGACGTCTTGTTTGTAACCGGCGTCCTGCGCATCGAACACGCTGGTGCACGGCATCGACACGACGCGAACCTTACGACCTTGCTCGGTCAGTTTGTCGTACGCCTGAACTGCCAGGCCGACTTCCGAACCGGTGGAGATCAAGATCAGTTCCGGCTCGCCCGCGCAATCCTTCAACACGTAACCGCCACGGGCGATGTCGGCGATTTGCAGTGCGCTGCGTTCCTGATGCTGCAGGTTCTGACGCGAGAAGATCAGCGCCGAAGGGCCGTCCTTGCGCTCGATCGCCAGTTTCCAGCACACCGCGGATTCCACGGCATCGGCCGGACGCCAGGTGTCGAGGTTCGGCGTGCTGCGCAGGCTGGTCAATTGCTCGATCGGCTGATGCGTCGGGCCGTCTTCGCCCAGGCCGATGGAGTCGTGGGTGTAGACGAACACCACGCGCTTTTTCATCAACGAAGCCATGCGCACCGCGTTGCGCGCGTATTCCATGAACATCAGGAAGGTCGCGCCGTAAGGCACCAGGCCGCCGTGCAGGGACACGCCGTTCATGATCGCGCTCATGCCAAACTCGCGAACGCCGTAGTACATGTAGTTGCCGCTGGCGTCTTCCGCCGACACGCCTTTGCAACCTTTCCACAGGGTCAGGTTGGAACCGGCCAGGTCAGCGGAGCCGCCGAGCAGTTCCGGCAGCAGCGGGCCGTAGGCATTCAAGGCGTTCTGGCTGGCTTTACGGCTGGCGATGGTTTCGCCCTTGGCCGCGACTTCCGCGATATACGCCGAGGCTTTTTCCGCGAAGTCTTCCGGCAGATCGCCGCTCAGGCGACGCACCAGTTCGTTGGCTTCGGTCGGGAATGCGGCGGAGTAAGCCGCGAAACGCTGATCCCACTCGGCTTCGGCGGCGCGACCTTTT
>NZ_JAAVVC010000014.1 GCF_018449725.1 Pseudomonas sp. dw_612
AGCTTGCTCGCGATTGACCGCGCAGCGGTCACCGGTTATTCAATTCCCGCACAATCTCGCTGAACCCGGGCCGCGCCAGCACCTGCGGCTGACAACAACGCTGCTGTAAATCTTCCAGCGTCACTCGATCGATATCGCTCAACCCTGAATCAATCCGCTCCAGCAATTCCCCCAGCAACACCCCGAACGCCCTTACTTCAATGCGTTGCAGTGCACGGGTTTCAACCGTATCCGTCGTGGCATGAAACGACGCGCCACCGAAGTCGCCCAGCAAACAATCCCCGTGCTCGTTCCACAAAATATTGTGGGCGTAGAGGTCGCCATGGGTGATGCCTTGCTGGTGCAAATGTTCGGCCGCTGAAGCAATGCCTTGGGCCATGCGCAGAGCCACGGCGGCGGTAAAACGGGTGTCGTCGGCGTAGACGTCACGGCTGCAGGAATCCAGGCTCGGCAGCCCGGCCAGGTTGCGATAGCTCGAGTCGATCAGTTGCATCACCAGCCCGGCCTGGGCTTGCGGATGCCCGACGATGCGCCCTTCGATGCGGATCAGGTTGGGGTGCAGGCCGGCGGTGATGCAGGCGTTCATTTCATGCAGTGGCGAGCCATCGCTGGTCATTTCGCCTTTATAGAGCTTCACCGCGACCTCGGTGGTTGGCTGCTGCTCACGTTGCCACGTGACGCGATGGATCACGCCGGAAGCGCCTTCGCCGAGTTTTTGTTCCAGGTGCAGCGCTGACCACGGGATGCTCGGCGTGGCATCGAGGGCGGTGGCATCGGCTTCGGTTTCCAGCGGGTTACCGGCGTAGGCCAGCCAGGTCAGGGCCGGCAGGGTCAGCAGCCACTCGGGCAGTTCGGTAAAACGGTTGGCCGAGAGGCGCAGCAGTTCCAGCCGCTGGAGCTGCGCCATGCTTTCGGGTAAATGCTGCAAGTGATTGCCGGACAGCATCAGTTTTTGCATCAGCGGCCGGTCACCCAACTCGGTCGGCAATTCGCTGATGCAGTTGTCGGTCAGGATTAGCCAGCGCAACAGCGGTGGCAGCGCGGCCCCCGGCACCCGCTCGATACGGTTGGCGCGGAAGCCGATCATGCTCAGCGCTGCGCATCGGCCCAGGCAGGCCGGCAACTCGGTGAACTGGTTGTCCGAGCAGAACACAATGCGCAAACGGGTCAGGCGGTGCAGGTCGTCCGGCAGGCTGCTCAGGGCATTGCCGCTGAGGTTGAGAATCTCCAGCGAGTCTGCCAGGTCGAAGATTTCCCGGGGGAACTCCGTGAGGCCGCAGGCCAGGTCCAGTCGGGTGATGCCAGCCAGCTCGCCGGCCCGCAGTTGTGCAAGGGTATTCATGAACGGGTTCGCTATTGATCGGGAAGAAGGGCGCGGGCGACATGATAGCGACATGCGGCTGTATCGGCGCTGAAAAGATCGCGGCCTTCGGCAACTCCTACAAGGGCCAGGCGTACACCCTGTAGGAGCTGCCGAAGGCTTCGATCTTTTGATCTTGACCTAAGACTCCCGGACTTCAACCAACTGCCCCAACCGACTCCGCGTCCGCGCCAGATCAATCGCATCCCCATCCAGACTCTCGCGCAACGACCGCTGCCCCAGCAAAACCAGATGTTTGTCCTGGTCGTACAAAACGTCGATCAAGTTGATAAATCGCTGCTGCGCCGCGATCGAGCAACCGGCCAGGCTGGGCAATTCATCAATGAACCAGTGATCGAAACGCCGGCACAGCTCCAGGTAGTCCATGACCGCCGTGGGGTGGTCGCACAAATCGCTGAAGGTAAAGCCGACGGTGCGCCCCTCGCAGTGCCGCGCCGGCAGATGCCGGGTGCCGACGGGCAACGCGAGGGTGTCGACGCGTTGCGGCAGATTCAAGCGCTGGCGTTGTTGCGGCGTCGCCGGCCAGACGTATTGGCCCTGGGTAAACACCTGATGGATGTGGGTTCGCGCCTGGCTTCTATAGTCATGCGGGCCGCCGACTTCCATGACTTGCATGCGCGTGTTGATCAGGTCGATCACCGGTTTGAAACGCGCATGGTAGAGCGGGTTGGGCAGCAAGCCTTCCGGCGGGTAATTGGAGGTGACCAGCAGCAGAATGCCCCGACGGAACAGGGCCTTGAACAGCCGGGTGATCAGCATCGCATCGCCGATGTCGTGGACGTGAAACTCGTCGAAACACAACACCCGGCAATCCTGCAGCAGTTCATCCAGTGTTGTCGCCAGTGCATCAGGCTGCTCGCGATGACTGAACATGCCTTGATGCAGCTGCGCGAAAAAATCATGAAAGTGCAGGCGCTGTTTTTGCGCAAGGGGGATGGCCTGGAAAAAGCCGTCCAGCAGCCAGCTCTTGCCGCGACCGACAGCACCGTACAAGTACAAACCGGGTAACGTTTTCGCCGACGTTCCCAGCAGCGTGGTCGCATGTTGCGCCATGCAGTCGATCACCCGCTGCTGGCTGTGGCTGAGGGTGTAGCCCTGGGCGAGCGCCTTGTGGTGGAAGTAGTCGTGGATCACTCGATGGCTGGTGGTGGCCGGCGCGGCAGACTTGCCCAGTAGACGGCGCAGCGCGGGCCAGCGCGGTGTGAGTCGCGAACGAATTGGCGGTCGAATAGCCACGATACTGTCACCCCCAGGGTCTTCAGGCCGGCTCACCGAGCTGCGGCGGCGTAGTTTAACCAGATGGGGAATCGCCCTACCACCCGTGTTGGCATACGCGGGGTGAAGCGAGACAGAAATCTGCGGTGTGTACAGCTTATTTACCGGTAGTGTTTCGGCATTTTTCCAACAAATCGATACAAACTCCCTGCTTTTTAATGGATCCAATTCGTCCGGCCAACTGGCGAAATCCCGTTGCGTTGCTAACCTCACGTTCAGGAGTCACCCCACACAAGGAACGGGGCCGTGAAAGGACGTTGGGTTTTGGTCATCCTGGGCATGATGCCCGGCATACAGGCATTGGCCGCAGAACTTCAGGTGCAAGTGCGCGTCGATGTACAGCGTGGCTGTCAGTTGGTGGGGCAACCACGCAGCGCCGGCGTCGAGCAACTAGGCGTGCTGGACTTCGGCAGCACCGCGCGGCTGGATGATCCGGGCGGTCCCTTGGGGGCCGCGTTGATGAACGAGCGCCTGCCTCGCCTGGAATGCAATCCCGACACGCCTTACCAATTACGCGTCGACGGCGGCCAGCACGGTGGCGTCGGCGATGTGCGCTACATGGCGGGCTCCGCTGAACACAGCAAACCCATTCCTTATCGGCTCTATCAGGACCCCGCGCGGTTGATCCCGCTGGCGGTGAACGTCCCGGTCAGTGGCCGCGTGCCGGACACCGGCACCGTGGATTTACCTTTGTATGCCCGTATTGAACGACTGGCGGAGATTCCCCGTGTCAGCCGTTATTCAGACCTGGTGAAAGTTACGGTCACCTGGTAGCAGCAACTGTGCAACTTGCCCCCGACGGATTCGGGTGGCGCAGGGAAGGGGACGTTCCTCGTTGAGCGTCCGGGTTTCGGCATCCTGAGGGAATTGGGATTGGCACTATGACAAGCAAGTACTGGATGGTAATCGCCGTGGGCGCGTTGTTTTTGCTCGCCGAGGACGCCCAAGCGGCGGTCAGCGGGCAGATCCATGCGCGGCTGACCATCATCGCCGGGTGCGAAGTGAGCAATGGCGCCAGCCAAGGCAGCCCGGCCAGTAATATCGGCAGCCTGGATTTCGGCCAGCAAGGCCCGACCTGGACCAATCCGATCAAGGCCAGCCTCAGTGATAACACCGCCGGCAAGCTCAACGTAGCCTGCAACCCCTCGGTCACCGGGTTCACCGTCACCATCGACGGCGGCACCCATGGTGACGGCACGACCCGGCGCCTGAGCAACGGCCGCCAGACCCTCACTTATCAATTGTTCCTCGATGCTTCCGGCAGCCAGCGCTACAGCATCGGCCAACAACACAATTTCGCTGTCACCAGCACGGGCCAGATACCGATCCCGGTGTTTGGCGCAGTGGTGGCGAATACCCGCGCGGTACCGGCCGGTGTCTATACCGACACCCTTACGGTGACGCTCGATTGGTAAACCCTTGGAGGACGGACACCATGCACATGCTTGTATCAAGGATAGGTTTGTCATTGCTCGGCCTGACGCTGGCGTCCGGCGCCATTGCGGCCACCACGGTCACTGGCCAGATCACCTCCAGCCTGACCCTGATCAGCAGTTGCCAGGTCAACGGTGCCGGTGGTTCCAGCGGCCTGAACTTCGGCGCCTTGAACTTCGGCACCGCCAACAGCCTGTTCACCTCGGCCGACGCCCAGGTCCTGGGCGGGGGCGGCGGGGCGCTGTCGATCCTGTGCTCCAGCGGCACCACGCCAGCGGTCAAAGTCCGGGCCGGCAGTCACGACGGACAGTCTGCCGGCGGCTCCCGCGCCCTGGCCGATGGCGGCGGCAACTTCGTGCCTTATGACTTGTACACCGACGCCGGTCACTCGCAGATCCTGGCCATCGACGGGGTGATCAACCTCGCGGCCAGCACCGGCGTGGCGCAGACCGTGAACATCTACGGCAAGGCCGTGGGCAAGGCCGGGTTGCCGGCCGGGACCTACACCGACACCGTCGCCGTCGAATTGACGTTCTAGTGCAATGGCGCGCCATGGAGCGGCGGCGCTGGTTCTGCTGTGCCTGGGCAGCGTGCCCTTGCCGCTGGCGGCGGTGACCAGCCAGAGCTTCCAGGTCAGCGCCACGGTGACCGCCGGCTGCCTGGTGGTGGGCGGGGTGTCGAACTACGGCAACCTGAATTTCGGCAGTCGCTCGGCCCTGGCCACCGGCACGGTGCAGGTGGCGTTGACCGGCGGCGTGCAGTTGCAATGCACGCCGGGAGTGACGCTGAACATGAGCGTCGACGGTGGCCAGTACAACAGCAGTGGGCGGCACATGCAGCTCAGCACCGGCAGTAATCGCGTGGCGTATTCGCTGTTTCGCGATGCGGCGTTCAGCCAGAGCCTGGGGATCGGCCAGAGCGTAGCGGTGGCTTACACCGATGCGAACACCATCAGCCTGCCGATTTACGGTCAGGTGCAGTTGCCGGGCAATCAGCCTGGGGGGACGTACAGCGATGTGCTGCAGGTGCAGCTGTCGTGGTGAGGGGACGTTTTGAAAAGGAGCAGGTCAATGGGGTCGCAGGTCTTGCGCTACGTGCTATCGGCACTGGTTTTACTCGGGATGGCCAAGGTCCAGGCGGCCAGTTCGGTGCTGATCTGGCCGATCGATCCGGTGCTGGAGGCCGATCAACAGGCCAGCGCCTTGTGGCTGGAAAACCGCGGCAGCGAGACGGCCAATTTGCAGGTTCGGGTATTTGCCTGGAGTCAGAGTGGCTTCAATGACCAGTACCAGAACCAGCGCGACGTGATCGGCAGCCCGCCGGTGGCGAAGATTGAGCCGGGTCAAAAACAACTGGTGCGCCTGACCCGTACCCGGGAGGTGCCGCCGGGGCAGGAACTGGCCTACCGCATCATCATCGATGAAATTCCCTCGACTACGGCGCCCGCTGCTGAAGACGGCAAGACCGCGGCGGCGATCCGTTTCCAGATGCGTTATTCGGTGCCGCTGTTTGCCTACGGTGCGGGGTTGTGGAGCAAGGAAGACGCCACCCGCAAACGTGATCCGAAAGGCGTGGGTTTGCCGGATCTGAGCTGGCGAACGGTGGCCGTGGACGGTCGCTCATATGTGGAAGTGCGCAACCAGGGCGCCGTGCATGCGCGGTTGACCGATGTTGCGCTGAAGCAGGGTGGTCAGAGCAAACCGTTGGTGGAGGGCTTGCTGGGTTATGTGCTGCCCGGCGCGGTCATGCGCTGGCCCGCGCCGGGGCCGGTGGCCGGGGAGTCAGCGTTGCAGGTGCGGGTCAACGGCGCCACTCAGGTACAGAGCATTTCCCCCTTACGGTGATCTGTAGCAGCTGACGAGCACCGCGAGGCGGCGTTCGGCGGCGAAGCCGTCGCAAACCTGCGCACACGGTTTATCTGAAACACCGAGTCGCTTGATTTCACGACGGCTTCGCCGCCGAACGCTGCCTCGCGGTGCTCGTCAGCTGCTACAGGTATAGATATAGGAGGGCAAGGTCCATTGACGGACAAACAACACGAATGAGCCACCGTTGGGCTCGCCGTTTCCAGTGTTCGTTATGGGCTGCAAGCTGCGCGAGCTGGCTGGTGATCGTCCCGCGTACCGAGGCCGGCGATTTACCGCCGCCGCCCAGCGGCATGGAGGCCGTGGCCGATGCACAGTTGTTTCTGGAGTTAGTGGTCAATCAGATGAATACCGGACGCGTCGTCGCGGTAGAACAGCGGGGCGGGCGGTTTTTTCTGCCGGCCACGGCGCTGCGCGACAGCGGCATGAAACTGCCGCAGGACATCAGCGCTGAAGTCGCCCTCGACAGCTTGCCGGGGCTGCACAGCGAGTACGACAGCGCCGGCCAACGCTTGCTGCTCAACGTGCCTCCGGATTGGCTGCCGGAGCAGTTCGTCGGCAATCGCCAAGCCTACCCGCGCACCCCGGCACTCAGCAGTTTCGGGGCCTTGCTCAACTATGACCTGTACCTCAACGACACCGATGATGCCGGCACCTACCTCGCGGCGTGGAACGAAGTGCGGCTGTTCGACAGCTGGGGCACGCTGTCCAACACCGGGCAATATCGCCGCACGTTGTCGGGGGACGCGGTCAATACGTTGAACAACGGTTACCTGCGCTACGACACCACCTGGCGATATTCCGATGACGAGCGACTGCTGACCTACGAGGCCGGGGACCTGGTCAGCGGCGCGTTGCCCTGGAGCAGTTCGGTGCGCCTGGGCGGTGTTCAGCTGTCGCGAGACTTCGGTGTACGCCCGGACCTGGTGACGTATCCGCTGCCGCAATTCGCCGGGGAAGCGGCGGTGCCGTCGTCGGTGGACCTGTTTATCAACGGCTACAAATCCAGCAGCGCCGACCTGCAACCGGGGCCTTACACCCTGACCAATATCCCGTTCATCAACGGCGCCGGCGAAGCGGTGGTCGTGACCACCGATGCCCTCGGCCGGCAGGTCTCGACCACCGTGCCGTTCTACGTCACCAGCAGTTTGCTGCAAAAAGGCCTGAGCGATTTTTCCGTGGCTGCGGGTACGTTGCGTCGAGATTACGGCCTCAAGGATTTCAGCTACGGACCGGGCGTCACCTCCGGCAGTCTGCGATACGGCGTGAGCGACAACTTCACCCTGGAAAGCCACGCTGAAGCCTCGGACGCCCTGACCCTCGGCGGCGTGGGCGGTAATCTGCGGCTGGGCAATTTCGGCGTGCTCAACACCGCGCTCAGCCAAAGCCAGTTCGAGGGCGAAAGCGGCCAGCAACTGAGCCTCGGTTATCAGTACAGCAGCCAACGCTACAGCTTTTCGTATCAGCGGTTGCAACGGCGTGACCAATACGCCGACCTGACGGTGATCGACAGCCCTTACACCACCCTGAGCAAGCGCAGCGAACAGGCGACCCTCAGCCTCAACCTCGACACCTGGGGCAGCCTCGGCGTCGGCTATTTCGACGTACAGGCCGCGGACGATTCGCGCACTCGCTTGCTCAACCTGACGTGGAGCAAACCGCTGTGGCGCAACACCAGTTTCTACCTGTCGGGCAACCGTGAAATCGGCGACAGCAACTGGGCAGTGCAGGCGCAACTGGTGATTCCGTTCGATCTGCACGGCAGCCTGGCCATCAGCAGCGAGCGCAGCAAAACCGGACAGAGCCAGCAGCGGGTCAACTACAGTCGCGCGGTGCCCACCGAAGGCGGGCTCGGTTTCAACCTTGGTTATGCGCAGGGCGACGGGCCGGCCTACCGTCAAGCCGACCTGACCTGGCGCCTGCAATCGGTGCAATTGCAGGCCGGCGTCTACGGCACCAGCGAGGCCGAAACCCGTTGGGCCGATGCCAGCGGTTCACTGGTGTGGATGGACCGTCAAGTGTTCGCGGCCAACCGCATCGACGATGCCTTTGTGGTGGTCAGCACCGATGGTTATGCGGACATTCCGGTGCGCTATGAAAACCAGCAGGTGGGCCAGACCGACCGCAACGGCCATCTGCTGGTGCCGTGGAGCAGCGCCTATTACCGTGGCAAATACGAAATCGACCCGCTGAACCTGCCGGCCAACATACGCAGCCCCAATGTCGAACAGCGGATCGCGGTGCGTCGTGGCAGCGGTTATCTGCTGGAGTTTCCATTGAGCCGGGTGATTGCCGCGAGCATCGTGCTGGTGGATGCGCGGCAGCAAGAATTGCCCCTGGGCAGCGGCGTCGTGCATGAGCAGAGCGGCACGCAAACCGTGGTCGGTTGGGACGGCCTGGTGTACCTGGAAAACCTTCAGGCGCAAAATAATTTGCGGGTGACCCTGGCCGACGGCAGCACTTGTCAGGCGCAGTTCGCCGTGGACATGCAACAGGAACAGATCCCGTTGATCGGGCCGTTGGTGTGCCAATGAAATGGCTGGTGTTGCTGGGGCTATGGCTGCCGGGCCCGGTGTGGGCGTTGTGCTCGGTGGTCAGCACGACGCCGGTGGCATTCGGCTCGTTGAGTTCGATCGCCGTGCGCACCACCTCCCAGTCCAGTTCCAGCACCAACGCCGGGTTGAGTTGCACCGGTTCCTTATTGTCGTTGCTGACCACCAACGACCATTTCTACGCCACCGTCACTTCCACGCAAACCGGGCTGCTGGGGCCGACCGGCGACATCATTGGCTACACGCTCTATGCCAACAACTCCACCAGTTACCCGCTGACCCGCGGCGTGGCGTTCGACTTTGCGCGCAACGGCATCATTGATGCGCTGGGATTGCTCGGCAGCGTGGTGCCGAAAACCGCGCCGATTTACCTGGGGACGACCATTGGCAGTAACGTCGCGGCGGGGATTTACACGGAAACCCTGAGCATCGCCTGGAGCTGGAATTATTGCTCCGGCATCGGCATTGGCAACGTGTGCCTGGGGCGGGACATCAACAGCGGCAACACCACCCTGACGGTGAACCTGACCGTGGCCAACGACTGCACCATCACCGCGCCGAACATCAGCTTCGGCAGTGCTCCGGTGATCAGCGCTTTTACGCCGGTCACCGGCCAGACCATCAACCTTGCGTGCACAAAAGGCAGTGCCTACACCGTGGGGTTGAGCGATGGTCAGCAGGCAGTCAGCGTTGGTGGGCGGCGGCGGATGATTTCCGGCGGTAATTATTTGGCGTATGACATTTTCAAAAGTGCCGGAACGACGCGGTGGGGGAGTGTTGGCGGTGCGCGAAGGGCGAGTTCGGATGCCGAGGTGAATCCGGGGAATGGGTTGGGTACGGGGAGTCAGGTGTTCAACTACAACGCGAAAATATATACCGACCAAACCACACCGCCCGCCGGAACTTACCTCGACAGCGTGGTGCTCGACGTTGGTTTCTGATTACCGCAAACCCTGTGGGAGCGGGCTTGCTCCCGAAGGCGGCGGTTCATTCAAAACGGATGGCGGCTGACAGATTGCTATCGCGAGCAAGCTCGCTCCCACAGTGGATTGGGGGTGATTGCAATATTTGTAAACGACGCTGCCCCCTGTGGGAGCGAGCTTGCTCGCGATAGCGGTGTGTCATTCAGCATCAACGTTGAATGAACCGCCGCCTTCGCGAGCAAGCCCGCTCCCACAGGGTTTTGTGGTGTTTCGCCCAATGAAACTAGCGCTCAATACTCCGATTCCACCGCGCATTCCACGCCGGGCGCTGTTCGTTCACCTGGTCCCAATCAATCGCAATCGCCGTGTCCAGATACTTCTTCATAGCCTCAACCTGACCGCGTGTTTTATCGGTGGTCGGTGTGTTGGGGTTGGACGGAATCTGGTCGCCATCCTCCAGCGCGGCCGCTTGGGCATCAGGCGTCAGCAGGAACGCCGCGAGTTTTTGCGCCAGTTCCGGTTGGGTGTTGTTGGCGATGGCACATTCGGCGACGTTGAGCACCACGGCGCCTTCTTTCGGCTGTGCGTATTCCACCGGCATGCCCTTGAGCTTCAGCGCGGTGACTTGAGTTGGGGTCAACGGGAACAGCGCGGCTTCGTCGGTTTGCAGCATTTCGGAGATCTTCGCCGAGCTCGGGATGTACTCCAGCACGTTACGCCCGACGGTGTTCGGCCAGGCTTTGAAACCCGGTTCGACGTCGGTTTCGCTGCCGCCCTGAATCCGGTTGAACATCAGGAAACCGTGCAAACCGAAGGTCGAAGAGGCCATCGACTGGAACACCACTTTGTCTTTGAAGCGCGGGTCGGCGAGGTCCATCCACGAGGTCGGCGCGGCCCAGCCTTTTTCCTTGAACAGACGCGTGTTGTACGCCAGGCCCGTGACGCCGAGGCTGACCGCTACGGCCTCATCCTTGATCCGACCCTTGGCCGGAATCTGCGCCAGGGTCGGGCTGTCTTCGAGTTTGTCGCACAAACCCATGGAGATGGCGCGATACATGATGCCGTCGTCGAGGAAGATCACGTGCAATTGCGGGTTGCCCTTGCTGGCCTGGACCTTGGCCAAAATGTCGGCGGAAGTCCCCGGCACGATCACCACTTTGACGTTGTTGGCTTTCTCGAACACCGGCAGCACCTTGTCGGCGTAGAGCCGCTCCATGGTCCCGCCGTTCATGCCCAGATAAAGCGTCGGTTCAGCCTGGGCCTGGGTGACGGTGAGCAGGGCGCTCATGCAGGACAAACCGAGCAGTGCAGTGCGTTTGACGTTATTCATTGGCGCGACCTTCCTCTATCAAGCAACGGAGATGGAGTGAAACCGGGTGATGGAAAACGCATCCAGCGACGTTTTTGACGCGCCGCTGCAGATGATGTCGGTGAGCGCCTGGCCCACCGCCGGGCCGATCTGGAAACCGGCGCCGGCAAAGCCAAACCCGTGCAACAGACCGAGTTGGGTGCCGCTGTGCCCGATCACCGGTTGGCGATCAGGCAAGTAACCTTCGGTGCCGCTCCAGGTGCGAATCGCCTGGGCGCCTTCAAGAAACGGGTAGAGCTCAACGGCTTGGCGCAGGATTTCCAGCACCGCGTTCTGACCGGGCCGGGCGCGGGCGTCGTCGAGGGCAAAACCCTGGCCGCCACCCAGCACGCAGTTGCCGCGAGCGACCTGGCGCGCATAAATGCCACCGCCCTCGACCCCGGTGCTGGCGTTCATCACCAGCGGCAACGGTTCAGTGACCAGCATCGCCGGGTGCCCGGCGTGCATTGGCACCGCTTCGCCAAACTGCGCGGCCAATTTGCCGGCCCAGGCCCCGGCGCAATTCAGCAGCCAAGGCGCGCGGAGTTCGAGGCCGTTCGCGGTGCTGACGTGAAAGCGCTGGCCGTCGTGTTCAACGTCGGTCACCGCGCATTGCTCATGAATTTGCGCGCCATGGCGCCGCGCCGTTTGGGCGAAGGCCGGGGACACCAGTCGCGGGTTGGCGTGACCGTCATCGGGGCAGAACGACGCGCCGGCCGCCACGTCACCAACCCACGGGAAACGTGCGCGCAGTTCATCCCGTTCAAGGATCTGCAAGTCGAGGCCGAAACCCTGGCTGCTGGCGGCGTAATCTTGCAAGGCGCGCAGGTCATCGAGGCTGCGGGCCAGTTTCAGGTGGCCGCTGCGCTGGTACTCGCCATCGATCCCGATCAATTGCGGCAGTTGGCTCCACAGCTCATGGGCCTGTTGCGACAGCGGCAGTTGCGACAACGGTCGGCCCTGACGCCGTACGCCGCCGTAGTTCACACCGCTGGAATGGGAACCGCAAAAGTCCCGCTCCAACAGCGCCACACGACGTCCGGCCTTGCTCAGAAACAGTGCGGCCGAGGCGCCGACAATCCCGCCGCCAATGATGATGGCATCGACTTCGATCATGACTCGACCTCCAGGCCAAACGGCAGGGGTTTGATCGGCGACTGGGCGCGCAGCCGTCCGATCTCTGACACCGGGCGCCGGCTTTCGCAGGCGATGATTTCTGCGGCGGCGGCGCCGCACATCCGGCCCTGGCAGCGGCCCATGCCGACCCGGCAATGGGCCTTGACCCGGTTGATCTCCCAGTGACCTTCGCGCACAACCTGACGGATCTCGCCGGCCTGCACTTCTTCGCAACGGCAGATGATCAGGTTGTCGGCGCTGTTGGCGGCCCAGTCCTCGGGGAAGACGAAGGCTTGCTCCAGGGCTTTGCGGAACGCGCCGATCCGGGCCAGTGAGTGTTCAAGGGCGGCGGGTCGTTCTGCCGGGATCAGGTAGCCACTGTCTTCGAGCAAGGCCAGCGCGGCGCGCTCTCCGGCCATTTCAGCGGCGTCGGCGCCCATGATCCCGGCGCCGTCGCCGGCCAGGTAGACCTCGGCGACACTGCTGCGTCCGGCGCTGTCCCGTTGCGGCAGCCAGGCGCGGTTGAGCGGGTTCCAGGCGAACGCGCAACCGAGCAGGTCGGCGAGCTGGGTTTCGCTGCGCAAACCGTGGGCGAAGGCGACGGCGTCGCAGTCGATGTGCTGTGCGGATTTTGCGTTACGCCAGTTCAGCGATTGCACGCGTTGTTCGCCGTTGACCTGGATCACGCTGGCACCTTGATGCACCGGGATGCCGTGGGCGGTCAGCCAACTGCGGTAATAGAGGCCTTTGGCGAGTGTCGCCGGTTGCGAGAGCAGGCCGGGCAGGGCGCGGGCCTGGGCGCTGAAGGGCGAGCTGTCGAGCACCGCCACCACCTTCGCGCCGGCCTTGGCGTATTGATAGGCGACGAGGTACAGCAACGGTCCGCTGCCGCCGAACACCACCCGCTCGCCGATGGCGCAGCCCTGGAACTTCAACGCAATCTGCGCGGCGCCGAGGCTGTAGACCCCCGGCAGCGTCCAGCCCGGCACCGGCAGAATCCGGTCGGTGGCGCCGGTGGCGACGATCACCCGGGAGAACTCCAGGCGCGTGGCGCGGCCATCATGCAAGGTGTCGAGGGCGCCGGCTTCGGCGTTCCACACCAGGGTGTCCGGGCGGTAATCGAGCTGTTCGCGCAGTTCATCGATCGTCCGATGAATCGCCCCGGCCTTGCGCGCTTCAAAGCCATACAACTTGACCGCCGAACGCTTGAAATTCGCCGGCTGGCGCCGATAAATCTGCCCGCCACCGCGCGCGGCTTCGTCCAGCAGAATCGGTCGCACACCATGCGCCACCAACGTTTGCGCGGCACGAATCCCCGCAGGGCCAGCCCCCACAACAATCACCGGATTCATACGCGATCCCCTGTGGGAGCGGGCTTGCTCGCGAAGAGGACGGCACATCCGATAGAGGTGGCGGCTGACACAACGCCTTCGCGAGCAAGTCCGCTCCCACAGTGGATCTCGGTTGGCTGCATTATTTGTGATCGATGCAAAACTCCTGTGGGAGCGGGCTTGCTCGCGAAGGGGGCGGTACATTCAAAAGGGATGGCGGCTGACACAGCGCCTTCGCGAGCAGGCTCGCTCCCACAGTGGATCTCGGTTGGCTGCATTATTTGTGATCGATGCAAAACTCCTGTGGGAGCGAGCTTGCTCGCGATGACGGCAGTACAGTCAAAAGAGATGGCGACTGACAATCCGCTATCGCGAGCAGGCTCGCTCCCACAGGGGAACCCGGTTTGGCAGGTGGATTGGGTGTTCATAGGACGCGCCCCGGTTCGCGGTTGATCTGTTGGCCAGCCTCGAGCAGGGTCGAGCAGGCGCGCACCCGACGGCCGTCGCCCAGGCGTACCCAGCAGTCCTGGCACGCGCCCATCAGGCAAAACCCGGCGCGGGGTTGGGCGCTGAAGTCGCTGCCGCGCAGGTGGTCGCTGCAAGTCAGCACGGCGGTCAGCAGGGTGTCGCCGAGCAGCGCGGTGGCCGGTTGGCCGTCGAGGACAAAGTCCAGGGCCGGGCGGTCGCCTTCGGCCAGTCGTTTCAGCAGAGCCATGGCGCCCTCATTGTTTGCCCACCAGAACCCGATCCAGGCCATAGACCCGATCAAGCAGAATCATCGTCAACGCCGTGAGGCCAATCACCAGTGCCGACACCGCCGCCATCATCGGATCGATGGATTCGGTGGCGTACACATACATCCGCACCGGCAAGGTTTGCGTGGCCGGCGAGGTCACGAAAATCGATAACGTGACCTCATCGAAACTGTTGATAAACGCCAGCAACCAACCCCCGGCGACCCCCGGCAAAATCATCGGCAAGGTGATCTGCCGGAACAGCGTGAAGCGTCCGGCGCCCAACGATTGCGCGGCGTGTTCGGCGCTGCGATCCAGGCCAATCGCCGAGGCCAGCACCAGCCGCAGTACATACGGCGTGATCACCAGCACATGGGCGAAGATCAGCCAGCCGAAGCTGCCATTCACGCCCATCAGTGCAAACAGACGCAGCAATGCGACCCCCAGCACCAGGTGCGGAATGATGATCGGCGACAGGAACAGGCCATTGAAAAAACCGCGTCCGGGAAACTCATAACGGGTGATGGCCAGCGCCGCCGGCACCGCAATCAACGTCGCCAGGGTCGCGGCGCAGAACGCCAGAATCAGGCTGTTGTAAAACGCATCGACAAAGTCGGCACGCTCGAACACCGCACGAAACCAGCGCAGCGAGAAGCTTGTAGTCGGCAGGCTCAGGGTGTTTTCCGGGGTGAATGCCACCAGGCACACCACCACCAGCGGCGCGAGCATGAACAGCACCACCAGGGCATGAAACAGCAGGGCGAAAGGACCGTTCTTGGACATGACGAGTTATCCCAATGACTTCTTGTAGCGGCCTTCGATCATGCGGTTCCACGACAGCATGATCAGCAGGTTGAGCAACAGCAGGGCCACGGCAATCGCCGCGCCCATCGGCCAGTTCAGCTCCGACAGGTATTGGTCGTAGATCAGCGTCGCGACCATTTTCAGGCGCCGTCCGCCAAGCAAACCGGGAATCGCGAAGGAGCTGGCGGCGAGACCGAACACGATCAAGGTGCCGGACAACACGCCGGGCATGATTTGCGGCAGCACCACTTTGCGCATCACCGTGAGATGACTGGCGCCGAGAGACAGCGCGGCTTGCTCGGCAGCCGGGTCGAGTTTTTGCAACGAGGTCCAGACCGGAATGATCATGAACGGCAGCATCACGTGAACCAGCGCGATCACCACCGCGAACGGCGTGTACAGCAGCTTCATCGGCGAGCCGCCAAAGGCTTGCAGGGTCTGGTTGACCAGCCCGTCGGCGCCGAGCAACAGGCTCCAGCCGAAGGCGCGCACCACCACCGAAATCAGCAGCGGCGTGAGGATCAGGATCAGGAAAATCGAACGCCATGGCGCACCCATGCGGCTGAGGATGTAGGCCTCGGGCACACCGATCACCACGCACAACAGAGTGGTCAAACCGCTGATCCAGAACGTGCGCAGAAAGATTTCGTAGAAGTACGGATCGCCGAGCAGGCTGCTGTAGTGGTCGAGGGTGTAGGCGTCGCCATTGATCCCCGAGCTGTAGTCGAAGACGTTGAACGACAACACCAGGGTCAGCAGTAAAGGGATGACCAACAGGCACACATATAAGGCCAGCGCCGGTGCCGACAATAAATAGCCTTGGCGTCCCTGGCGGATCGAGGCGAGCACACTCATGCCGGCACCTCGTCGACACTCAGCACCCGCAGTAGCGCCGCGTCCCAGTCCAGGCCCACCGCCGTGCCTTCGGCCAGCGGTGCCGAACCGTCGTTGCGGCGCACCACACTGAGTTCGCCGAGGGTGGTCGAGACGCCGTACAGCCATTGGCTGCCGAGGAAAAAGCGGCTGACGATGTTCCCCGGCAAGCGGCCCTGGCCGACTTCCCGCAGATCGATTTTTTCCGGGCGCAGGCTCAGAGTCAGGTCGCCGCCGCTGCGCACCTGAACCACACCGTCGCTATCACGCTCGCCGGGCAGCAGATTGGCCTTGCCGACAAACCCGGAAATGAACTCGGTGCGTGGGTGTTCGTAAAGGGTGTACGGCGCGTCGATCTGGGTGATGCGCCCGGCCTGCATCACCACCACGCGATCGCTGATGGACAGCGCTTCGGACTGGTCGTGGGTGACCATCAGCGTGGTGATCCCGACTTCACGCTGGATGCGGCGGATTTCGAATTGCATCTCTTCGCGCAGGTTGGCGTCGAGATTGGACAGCGGCTCGTCGAGCAGCAACACCGGCGGCTCGATCACCAGCGCCCGGGCCAATGCCACGCGTTGGCGCTGGCCACCGGACAATTCCCGTGGATAACGTTCGGCGTGCTGGTCGAGGCGCACCAGTTTCAATACCCGCGCTACTCGTTGCTGCAACTCGGCGTTAGGCACTTTGCGCATCCGCAGGCCGAAAGCGACGTTGTCTTGCACGCTCATGTGCGGGAACAACGCGTAGCTCTGGAACACCACGCCCAAGCCACGACTGGCGGGTTTGGCATGGGTAATGTCGCGACCGTCGAGCACGATGCGTCCGCTGCTGACGTCAACGAAGCCGGCGATCATTTGCAGGGTGGTGGTTTTGCCGCAACCGGAAGGGCCGAGTAGCGAGACGAACTCGCCTTTCTCCACCGAGAGGTTGGTGGCGACGACGGCGTCGATTTCGCCGTAGCGTTTACCGAGGTTTTCAAGTTGCACGAATGCCATAGCTGCGCTCCACCTGAGATTGTTATGCGCGGCCTTGGGTCGCGCTTTTTTGTATGGGCAGATACGAAAGGATGATGCGGGGTGCGTTGGCGCTCGACTTGGGTCGGCTGCCGCTGTTGTTCGAATCGCCCCTGTATGGACGCAGAGTAGGACGAAGAATAGGATGGGCTCAATGGCCTATTTCACTGAAGCGATGACTATTTTCTGTTTCATTCAGTGAGTAAATTTTTAGTTGAGAAAACCCATGTCAGATTCCACTGAACGGAATGAAAACAAAAATGAAGTCGGTGTTGGCGCCGTCTCGCGGCTGTTTGCGGTGCTGCGCAGCCTCGGTGACACGGTCGAGGGCGGCGAGCGCGTGACGCAACTGGCCCAGCGCATTGGTTTGTCGCAACCGACGACCCATCGTTTGCTGCGCAGTCTGATGGACGAGGGCATGGTTGAGCAGGACGCCCGCAGCAAACGCTATCGCCTGAGCCTGGATTTCTTCGCCCTGGCGGCCCGTGCTGGCAACACCGGCAACCTGCGGGAACTCGCGCGCCCGGCGTTGTTGCGGTTGTCGGCGTCATTGGGCGATTCGTTGTTTCTGTTGGCCCGCAGTGGCTTTGATGCGATCTGCCTGGACCGCAGCGAAGGGCCGTTTCCGATCCGCACCTTTACCGGCGACATCGGCGGGCGGGTAGCGTTGGGTGTCGGGCAGGGGAGTCTGGCGATCCTGGCGTTTCTGCCGGAAGAAGAGCGGGACACGGTGATCCACTACAACCTGCCGCGACTCAAGGATTTCCATCTGTACGACGAAGTGTTCCTGCGTTCGGAAGTCGAGAACGTGCGGGCGCTGGGGTATGCCGGGCGCAATACTGGCGTGTTGCAAGGCATGGCCGGGGTGGCGGTGCCGATTCTGGATCGCGACGGGCGGGCGGTGGCGGCGTTGAGCGTGGCCACTGTGAGTGATCGGTTAGGGCCGGATCGCTTGCCGACGGTGGTGGAAATGCTCAAGCGCGAAGCGGCGTTGATCGGGCCGCGGATTAATCCGTTTGATCCGTTGTTGCGCAGGCCTTCGCAAGTCTTCGGTCAGAACTGACACCACACATTCCCCCTGTGGGAGCGGGCTTGCTCGCGAATGCGGAGTGTCAGTCGGCATTTATGTGTCTGACACACCGCATTCGCGAGCAAGCCCGCTCCCACAGGGGGATTTTTGTTGTGGTCAGAATTGCACGGTTTGCTTGAGCATCCGCGCTGCCGCCGTATCACTCGGGCTGACCATCGCGTAGTTATAGCCGGCCCCCGACCAATACTCGGCCTGCAATTCCCCATCGCTGCGACTGCCCCTCGGCAGCAAGTAGTTTTTCGGTCCCGGTGGCCGCACGTAAAAACTGATCTTGTGCCCGCCCTGATCCTCGTAAACCACCATCGCCGCCGGCCCTTGCTCGGTGCTGAGCAAGCGCCCGCTGACCGGTTTGAACCCGGCACTCGCCAGATCCGGCAAGCGATGGGCCTGGGTGAAGTAACGGTCGAGCCAGCCCTGAATGTTGCCGTCGTCGCTGACCTTGTAGTCCGCCGGCAACATGCCTTGCTGGGCAAACAACCGGTAGGCCTGCATGGCATCGGCCATCGGCGCCTGGGTGCTGACCAGGGTCATCTCCCGCGCCTGCCAACCGCTGATCCCGCCAACGCTCACCGCAATCAGCAACACCGCCGCGCTGGCCAGATGACGTCGGGACTGACGTTTGAGGCGCTGGCGAATCACCACGGGATCGAGGTCAGAATTGGCTGGTTGCTGCAACGCGCCACCGAGGGCCGCGCGCAATTGCTGGGCATCCTGCTGCCAAGCTCGCACCTGAGCGGAAACTTCGGCGTTAGTTGTGAGAAAAGTCTCCACCAGACGTCGGTCCGCATCGCTAAGCTGGTGATCGACGTAGGCGTGCAGGTCACGCTCGCTTGGGGGCATGCTGATCATTTGAGTCTCCGCAGGGAAGGGCGGCTGATTTCGCCGTCGCTGAGTTCGCGCAAGGCCTGGCGGGCACGGGACAGGCGGGACATCACGGTGCCAGTCGGGACGCCGAGAATCTCGGCGACCTCTTTATAGGTCAGGCCTTCCACCGACACCCACAGCAGCAACGCGCGCTGCTCGGTGTTGAGCTGGTCGAAGGCTTGCAGGGTGGTTTGGGCAATCACGGTGCGCTCGGCCGAGGGCTGCGCATCGTCGCGGCCAGTGAAGAATTCGAGCATCCGCGCATAACGCCGGGAGCGCCGGTGAGCGTCGAGGAACTGGCGATACAGAATCGAAAACAGCCAGGCGCGCAAGTCGCCGTCGGGGCGTTTGTCGCTCCAGCTCGACAGCGCCCGCTCAAGGCTGGCCTGCACCAGATCGTCGGCGCTGCTGGGGTTGCGGGTCAACGACACCGCAAACCTTCGCAATCTGGGAATGATTTCTCTCAGTTGTTCGTCGATATCGTTCATGAAGTTCTGGCTAGTCACTACGCTAGGGGGAGTCAGGTCTCACAAATACGTTTCCTTTTTGGCGGCGTCTGTTGTCGCCATACTGCGTTGCCGCTCCTCGCCATAGCGGGCTATGACTCGTCGCGGCGCCTTGTCTGGCAACAACAGCCACTCGCCAAAAAGGAACGTATTTGCGAGACCTGACTCCGGGAAGACGCCCGGCACTCGAGGTTATTCCACACCCGTAAAAATAAATATGGCGTGATGGAATAAACCGGCGCGGGGTGCGTCTGCTTGGTTCTTCTCACTTGTGGCCGATGGCCCTGGAGTCTTTCATGGTAGATCGCTCAACACCGCCCAACCGGCCGCCGCTGAGTACCGCCAGCCTGACAGCGCGCCTGGCCGGTATTGCTGTCATCGTCGCGGCCGTGGCTGGGGCTTTTGCCTACGTCAACGGCACCTTTGACCCACAGCGCCTGACGCCGAAAAAACTGATCAACGTGCTGGAAACCAACAATGGCGTGCATCCGGGGTTCCGGCGTAACCACTCCAAAGGCGTGTGCGTGATCGGGCACTTCGAGAGCAGCGGCGAGGCCCGCAGCTATTCCACCGCCCAGGTGTTCAATGAGCCGCAGACTCCGGTGGTCGGACGTTTCGCACTGCCGGCCGGTAATCCTTACGCGCCGGACAGCACCGTGCCGATCCGCAGCCTGGCGCTGCGTTTCACCCAGGCCAATGGCCAACAGTGGCGCACCGGGATGAACAGCATGCCGGTGTTCCCGGTGGGCACGCCCGAGGCGTTCTACCAACTGCAACAGGCGCAGTCGCCGGACCCGGCCACGGGCAAACCGAATCCAGCGGCGGTGCCGGCGTTCTTTGGTTCGCACCCGGAAGCCGGGCCGTTCCTGGCGTGGATCAAAACCGCCAAACCGTCGGCCAGTTACGTGACGGAAACCTACAACAGCGTCAACGCGTTTTACCTGGTGAATGCGTCCGGGCAGAAACAGGCAGTGCGTTGGAGCATGGTGCCGGTGGCTCAGGACGCGGCGGGTGCCACGGCGCCTGAAGGCGGGGATTTCCTGGAGAAAGACCTGGTGCAGAAAATTGCCGCAGGACCGCTGCGCTTTAAGTTGAACATCACCTTGGCGAACCCCGGTGATCCGGTGAATGACGCCAGCAAGGCCTGGCCTGATGGCCGCAAAGTCATCAACGCCGGGACCCTGGTACTCGAAGCGACCCAGCCGCAACTCAATGGCGAATGCCGCGACATCAACTACGACCCGCTGGTGTTGCCGGCCGGGATCGAAGGGTCCGACGACCCGCTGCTCGCCGCGCGTTCCGCCGGGTACGCCAGTTCCTATCTGCGTCGCACCAGCGAAGTCAATCAGTTGCCCGCCGCCAAACAGGAGGCTCAACAATGAGCGCCCAACCCAAGCATTTCGTCCCGCTGGCGCGCCTGCTGCACTGGCTGATGGCACTGATGGTCATCGCGATGCTGTTTATCGGCGCGGGCATGGTGGCGTCGGTGTCCGAGCGCCATGAGTGGCTGATCCACCTGCACAAACCCTTGGGTATCGCGATTTTGCTGCTGGTGATCGTGCGCCTGGCCGTGCGATTTTCCACGCAGCAACCTCCGCTGCCGGCAGACCTGCCGGGTTGGCAGGTGCTGGCGGCCAAAGCGTCCCATGTTTTGCTGTACGCGCTGATGCTGATTTTGCCGCTGCTGGGCTGGGCGATGATTTCCGCTGCCGGTGACCCGGTGATGCTGGGTACTTCGTTGCAATTGCCGTCGATTGTGCCGGCGAACGCCCAGGTGTTTTCGGTGCTGCGCAAGGCCCACGGGTATCTGGCGTATCTGCTGTTCCTGACGGTGCTGCTGCATCTGGCAGCGGCGCTGTTTCATGGCTGGGTACGTCGCGATGACGTGCTGGACAGTATGTTGCGGGGTAAGGATCGCGGTTAATCATCCTCCGATGACTCCCTGTAGCAGCTGACGAGCACCGCGAGGCAGCGTTCGGCGGCGAAGCCGTCGTTAATCCTGTCGCCGCGGTATATCTGAAACACCGCGGTGGCTGACTTTACGACGGCTGCGCCGCCGAACGCTGCCTCGCGGTGCTCGTCAGCTGCTACACAGTTAGTCTGAAACAGTTTCCATCGGTTGGATTTTGGTGGCCAGTGTTCGCCACCAATAGATCAGCGCCACGGCATTGATCCCCGCACCCAACCAGCACACGCCCATCCACCCAGCCCACGCATACATCGCCGTCGAACCAATCGACCCCAGCGCACTGCCGATCGAATAAAACAGCATGTACCCGGCCGTGAGTCGACTTTGCGCTTCCGGCCGCACGCTGTAGATCATGCTCTGGCTGGTGACGTGCACCGCTTGCAAGCTCAAATCCAAAGTGATCACCCCAAGCAACAACGCCCACAGGGACGATTGGGTGAAAGCGATGGGCAGCCACGACGCCAGCATCAGCCACAACGACAAGCCGCTGGTCCATTGGCCCAAACCCCGATCAGCCAAGTGTCCGGCGCGGGCCGCCGCGAGGGCGCCGGCGGCACCGGCCAGTCCGAATAATCCGATTTGTGTGTGAGACAACGACAGCGGCGGCACGCTGAGTGGCAGCACCATCGGCGTCCACAACACCATGGCACTGGCGAAGGTCAGCAGGGCGAGGATCGCTCGTTGGCGCAGCACCGGTTCTTCTTTGAACAGGCTGAATACCGAACTGATCAGCGCGGTGTAAGTGTGAGTCGGCTGCGGGGCTTCCTGTTTGGGCAGCACGCGAAACAACAGCAACGCCATCAACAGGGTCAGACCTGCAGACAACAGATAAATCGAACGCCAACCGGCCAGATCCGCCATGCCGCCGGCCACGGTGCGCGCCAGCAATATCCCGACGACAATGCCGCTGGTGACCACGCCGACCACGCGTCCGCGCTGGGCTGGAACCGCCAGGGTTGCCGCGTAAGCCACCAACACCTGCGTCACCACCGCCAATAGCCCGGTCAACGCCATGCCGATCAGCAGCCAAGCGCTGTTCTGCGCGAACGCGATCATCAGCAACGCCAGCGCCGACAACAGTGTTTGCGTGACGATCAGGCGCCGTCGGTTGAGCAGATCTCCGAGCGGCACCAGCAACAGCAACCCCACGCCGTAACCCACCTGAGTGAGGGTGACGACGATGCCGACGGTTGCCGGGTTCATGCCAAAGGCATCGGCCATGGCATCGAGCAACGGTTGCGCGTAATACACGTTGCCGACGGCCAGGCCGCAGGCGACAGCAAACAGCAGCACCACGCCGCTGCTCAAGGAAGGGTTGGGCTTCATGTCGGACTCCGAATGTGGTTTCAAAATAAAACCAGTTGTACGGTAAGGATGCTGGTTTTATATTGCAACCACATTTGCAGTCTGTGAGCGCGATCATGGTCAAACGTACAAGCATGGAAGGCGCCGAATGCCCGGTCGCCCGGTCACTGGATGCCATTGGCGATTGGTGGTCGTTGCTGATCGTGCGCGATGCCTTCGATGGCATTTGCCGGTTCGGCGAATTTCAGCGCAATTTGGGCATGGCCAAGAACATTCTCTCGGCGCGACTGCGTACGTTGGTGGCCCACGGGATTTTCGACCTGGTGCCGGCATCGGATGGCAGTGCGTATCAGGAGTACGTGCTGACGGAGAAGGGCAAAGGTCTGTTTCCGTTGATCATCGGCTTGCGGCAGTGGGGCGAGGCGTTTTTCTTTGAGGCGGGGGAGGCGCATTCACGGGTAGTGGATCGTGAGCAGGGGCGGCCGGTGCGACCGTTGGAATTGCGTGCCGAGGATGGGCGGTTGTTGGGGCCGGAGGATTGTGTGCGGGTGGCGGCTGAGTGAGTCGTGGCTGCATGCCGGGCATGCAGCCGACGAGGGCGATCAACGCACGCTATCAATCATCTCGGCAATGGTCGTCAGCACATCCTTGCCCAACTGCTTGGAACGCTTGCCCGACCAACCCGTCAGCGCATTCGGCGCATCGTTGTTGTCTTTGAATGGCATCTCCAGGGTCAGCGACAGGCAATCGAACTTCTGGCCGACGCTGTTGCAAGCCAGGGTCATATTGGCCTGACCCGGCAAGTCGCGGGTGTAGCCGTGCTTGGTCTGGAAGTCCTTGGTCAGGTGCTTCAAGTGATCGCGGAAGTGGGTTTCGAGCCTCTCGATCCGCGGCGTGTAACCCGGATTGCCTTCACAACCGGCGGTAAACACGTAGGGAATTTCTTCGTCGCCGTGGATATCGAGGAACAGGTCGACGCCGTACTTTTCCATCTGTTGCTGAGCAAACAGCACTTCCGGGCTGATTTCCTGGCTGGCGCTTTGCCAGGCGCGGTTCAAGTCCTGGCCCATGGCATTGGTGCGCAGATG
The DNA here is from genome assembly GCF_018449725.1 of Pseudomonas sp. dw_612. Taxonomy (GTDB): domain Bacteria; phylum Pseudomonadota; class Gammaproteobacteria; order Pseudomonadales; family Pseudomonadaceae; genus Aquipseudomonas. The sequence goes on from NZ_JAAVVC010000014.1 coordinate 23,475, forward strand.
GCCGTGGAAAGCGCCATCCGGGTTCATGTTGGGCACCAGGTACAGGTCGGCGCTGGCCAGGAGTTTTTTCAGTACGGGATCGTCATGTTTTTCCAGGCGTTCGATCACGCCTTCCATGAACCACTCGGCCATGTGTTCGCCCGGATGCTGTTGCGCAATGATCCAGACCTTGCGCTGACCTTCGGCACCGGTGCCTTTGCGCAGCAATTGGATATCCCGGCCTTCGGCACTTTTGCCGGTGGCCAGCAGTTCGGTACCGGCCTTGGTCAGCGCCTGTTCGATCAACCAGTCATGGCGACCGCGGCTGTAGGGTTCGAAGTAGGCAAACCAGGCGTGGGTGGCCGTGGCTTCGAGGCTGAAGCGCAGGCAGTCGCCTTCGAAAATGGTCGGCACCCGGAACCAGTTGACGTGGTCGTAGGACGCCACGGCCTGATAACCGTCCCAGGCTCTGTTGTACGAGGATTTGCTGGCGTTGTTCAGGCGAAACCAATGCTCTTGACCGACATGCAAACCGCTGGCCTTGAAGTGGAACCACTGGAAATGCTGGCTGCGGGTGTCTGGCTTGATCGCCAGAAGGGCTTGCAGCGGATTGCTGATGTCCAGCACTTCAATGTTGCCGCTGTCGAAGTTGGCAGTGATGTCGAAAGAGGATTTAGCCACGGTCATAGTCGATTCCTGATTATGATTTTATGGCTGCTACTTTACACGCAAGGCGGGGATGAATCGGTGAAAAATGCGGGGTGAAGCGGGGGGGCGTCCTCCTTGACGCCGAAGCAGCTTAGAGACTGTGTGATTGATTCTCAAGTGCTATTTTTGATTAGTTTGGCCCAATGCTGCCGGGGTTCTCTTGCCAATGGATATTCTTTTGATATCATGCCGGCCATCGAATTAGCAGCGCCTACAGTCTTCATTAGCCTGAAGCCAAAGCCAGAATAACTGGCAAAAAAAAGACCCGGCAAAAAGCCGGGTCAAAAACCGTGATTAGCCTGATGAGGAGATAGTCCAGAAGACCGACCTAAGGTCCTCTGGTCCATCGACTGATCTCGCGACCAGCTGCATGCAATAATAATCATTCTCGTTTGCAAGTCAAATGATTTTATCTGCGCGATTGGAAAATTCTTTCCCGTCCCCCTCGAAAACAATTCCGTCTCAGTCGTTCTGATCGCCATCCAGGGATCGGTCGACCATCGCCTGCGCCATATCAATCATGTGCACCACCGAAAACGCCAGCGCCCGGTTCGAGCCTTGCTGGTTGCCGGCTGCTTCCTGTGCGGTGGCGGCGGCACAGCGCAGCAGGTCGGATGCATGAACCAACGCTTCTTCACTGCTGACGTTGCGATTTACATCGAAAAAGCGCGCCGGGATTTCCACTGCTGAAACAGCTGGTTTCAAGTAATAGTCCAGCGCCCGTTGCGCGGCGGCACTGCCTTTTGGCGAGGTGAAGGTGGTGTCGAACTGTGTGTCGGGCGTGTCGTGGCTGGGGATGGTCATGATGATTGCAAACTCCGTGATAGATTCAGATCCGTGAACCCATCCTAGTACTTACTGTATTTGTGACCAGAGTTTTAATACTACAATTTGTGTTTTGATGGCCGGAGGCGCCCACGTATCGTGCCGCACATGGATAAATGGATTGAATTGGTCAAGGCCAAAATGAGTGAACTCAAAATCACTCAAGAAGAACTCGCAGATCGCCTCGGGATGTCCCAGGGCGGCGTCGGCCACTGGCTGAACAAACGCCGCGATCCTGGCGTCGTCAACATGAACCGCGTGTTGAAGGCGCTGGGCATGGACTTTCTCGAAGTGGCGCTGGTGATCCGCGAACCACTCATCTTGGAAGAGGAGGAAATGCCGCTTGCGCTCAAGTACAACCCATACTTCCGCTACCCGGTCAGTGACTGGAAGGAGCCGGCGCAGCTGCGCGATGGTGAGCTGACGGTGTACCGCCAGGAGGAACGCTTCGAGCTGACCGACTACCACGCCCAGGGCCCGGCCTTCTGGCTGAGTGTGGTGGGTGACGCGATGACCGCACCCAGCGGCTTAAGCATCCCGGAGGGCATGATGATCTTGGTGGACCCGGCCATTGTGCCGGAGCCTGGAAAACTGGTGATTGCCCAGTGGCCGGACAGTTCGGAGGCGACGTTTCGCAAGCTGATCGAAGAGGGCGGGCAGCGTTACCTGGTCCCGCTCAATCCGACCTATCCGAAGGCCCTTTTCACCGATGAATGCCGAATTATCGGCGTGGTGGTTCAGGCAACTGCCAAATTCTAATCAGATCGGTCCTCGCAAGGCGTAGGACCGATCTTCATTTCACGCTTCTTCCAACTCCACCAATGCACTGCCTTCACTGACCATCTCGCCTTCCTGGCAGTACAAGGCCTTGATCACTCCCGCATGGGGCGCGCGAATGCTGTGCTCCATCTTCATCGCTTCCAGCACCACCAGTTGCGCCCCGGCTTCGACCGTTTGTCCGGCCTCCACCAACACGCGAACAATGCTGCCATTCATCGGCGCGGTCAGGCCGCCCTGATGGCTGTGGCTGGATTCGACCGCTGCAATCGGATCGTAGGTTTCGACCCGGCGCAGTTCACCGTCCCATTGCAGGTACAGAGCGTCGCCACGGCGGATCGCCCGATGCTGGCGGCGCACGCCGTTGTGCTCGGTCAGCAGTTGTTCGCCCCTGAGCTGCGCGGTACTCACATCGCCCAGGGTCAACGCGCGATCCTGCCCCTCGCAGCTCAGGTGCAGGGTGATTTCCTTCGGCAATCCGGCGCGCAAACCACTGTTGATCGCCCACGGCGAACTCATGTCATCGGCACGGGACACCGACGGCTGACTCTGCGCAAACCCCTGGGCCGCCGCTAGCCAGAACTCATCGCTGAGGTCCGCAGGTGCTGGCAACAGTTGCTCCTGATAACGGGGAATGAACCCGGTATCCAGCTCTGCCGCCGCGAATGCAGGATGGCCGATGATCCGGCGCAGGAAGTTGATGTTGGTCTTGAGTCCGCCGATGGCGAATTCGTCGAGCATGCTCAACAACCGCAGGCGCGCCTGTTCACGGTCCTCGCCCCAGGCAATCAACTTGCCGAGCATCGGATCATAGAACGGAGAAATCTCATCGCCTTCCTCGACGCCGCTGTCCACGCGACGTCCCGGACCCGGGGTGGATTCGCGATACAACGCCAGGCGTCCGGTGGCCGGCAGGAAATCGTTGCCCGGATCTTCTGCGTACAAACGCACTTCAATCGCGTGACCGATCAGCGGCACTTCAGCCTGGGTCATCGGTAACGCTTCACCCCGCGCCGCGCGAATCTGCCAAGCGACCAGGTCCAGACCGGTGATCGCTTCGGTGACCGGGTGCTCGACTTGCAGGCGCGTGTTCATCTCCATAAAGAAGAACTCGCCACGGGCATCCAGCAGAAACTCCACCGTACCCGCGCCGACGTAGCCGATGGCCTGGGCCGAACGCACCGCCGCTTCGCCCATGGCCCGCCGCTGTTCCGCGCTCAACCCTGGGGCCGGGGCTTCCTCGACGACTTTCTGATGCCGGCGCTGGATCGAGCAGTCCCGTTCATTCAGGTACAGGCAGTTGCCGTGTTGATCGGCAAACACCTGGATTTCCACGTGACGCGGCTTTAGCAGGTACTTTTCGACCAACATCCGCGAATCGCCGAATGACGATTGCGCTTCACGCTGGGCCGAGGCCAGGGCTTCGGCCAATTGGCTGACGTCCTCGACGACTTTCATGCCTTTACCGCCGCCGCCGGCAGTGGCCTTGAGCAGCACCGGATAGCCGATGCGTTCGCAGGCGTCGCGGAAGGTGTCGAGGTCCTGGGCTTCGCCGTGGTAACCCGGCACGAGCGGCACACCGGCGGTTTCCATCAAGGCTTTGGCCGCAGATTTGCTGCCCATCGCATCGATGGCGGAGGCGGGCGGGCCAAGGAAAATCAGGCCGGCTTCTTCAATGGCGCGGGCGAATCCGGCGTTCTCGGACAAAAAACCATAACCCGGATGAATCGCCTGGGCGCCGCTGGCCTTGGCCGCAGCGATCAGTTTGTCGATTTGCAGGTAGCTGTCGGCGGCTTTGCTACCGCCCAGGTCCACGCGAATATCCGCTTCGCGACTGTGCCGGGCGTCACGGTCGGTGGCGCTGTGCACGGCGACGGTGGTCAGGCCCAGAGCTTTGGCGGTGCGCATCACGCGGCAGGCAATCTCGCCACGGTTGGCCACCAGCAGGGTGGTGAGAACAGGTGCGCTCATCAACGCGCCTCCTTGGTGGTTTCGGCTTGCCAGTTCGGCGGACGTTTTTGCAAAAAGGCGCGCAGGCCTTCCTGGCCTTCCGGGCTGACGCGAATGCGCGCAATGGCGTTTTCCGTGTAGCGACGCAGGGCCGGGGTCAGCGCGCCGTGGCCGACTTCACGCAGCAAGTCTTTGCTGGTGCGCATAGCCGCCGGGCTGTTGAGCAGCAGGTTGTCGATCCATTGCTCGACTTTCTGCTCCAGTTCCGCCACCGGATAACTCTCCGACAACAAGCCGATTTCCCGTGCCCGTTGCCCACCGAAACGCTCGGCGGTCAGGGCATAACGCCGTGCCGCGCGCTCGCCGATGGCTTGCACCACGAACGGGCTGATCACCGCCGGCGCCAGGCCGATGCGCACTTCCGACAGGCAGAACTGCGCGTCATCGGCACCAATCGCCATGTCGCAGCAACTGATCAGGCCCAGCGCGCCGCCATACGCGGCGCCTTGGACTACGGCCAAGGTCGGGATTTTCAGCTTGGCGAGGTTGTACATCAGCTCCGCCAGTTCCCGGGCGTCGTCGAGGTTGGTGTGATAATCGAGTTCGGCGGATTGCTGCATCCAGGCCAGGTCGGCGCCGGCGCTGAAATGCTTGCCGCGTCCACGCACCAGCAAAAACCGCAGGCTGGCATCGCCCGAGACCTTGTCCAGGGCGAGGATCAGTTCGCGGATCATCTCGGCGTTGAACGCGTTGTTCTTTTCTTCACGGCTGAGCCACAGGGTCGCGAAACCTCGCGGGTCGGTCAGCAGTTCGAGGGTGTTGAAGTCGCTCATATTGGTCCGTCTCCACAACTCTTGTGGGGGGATTGCCGGGGATGGCGATTGCTTCGCAATCGAACGGGAGCAAGCTCCCTCGCCACACAAGCCCGCACCCACAGAAAATCACATCCGGAACACGCCGAAGCGGCTCGGTTCGATTGGTGCGTTCAGCGACGCGGACAGGGCCAGGGCCAATACATCGCGGGTCTGCGCCGGGTCGATGACGCCGTCGTCCCACAGCCGTGCGCTGGAGTAGTAGGGGTGACCCTGCTCTTCGTATTGATCGAGGATTGGCTGCTTGATCTCGGCTTCCTGTTCAGCGCTGAAAGCCTGGCCACTGCGCTCGGCCTGCTCGCGCTTGACCTGCACCAATACGCCAGCCGCCTGCTCGGCACCCATCACGCCGATGCGCGCGTTCGGCCACATCCACAGGAAGCGCGGATCGTAAGCCCGCCCGCACATGCCGTAGTTACCGGCGCCGAAGCTGCCGCCGATGATCACGGTGAATTTCGGCACCTTGGCGCACGCCACGGCGGTCACCAGTTTTGCGCCGTGCTTGGCGATGCCGCCAGCCTCGTATTTCTGCCCGACCATGAAACCGGTGATGTTCTGCAGGAACAGCAATGGAATGCCGCGCTGGCAGGCCAGTTCGATAAAGTGCGCGCCTTTCTGCGCAGCTTCGGCGAACAAGATGCCGTTGTTGGCGAGAATTGCGATCGGGTAACCGTGCAAGTGGGCAAAGCCGCACACCAGGGTCGTCCCGAACAACGCCTTGAATTCATCGAACACCGAGCCGTCGACCAGTCGCGCGATGACTTCGCGCACGTCGAACGGCTGCTTGGCATCGGCCGACACCACACCATACAACTCGTCGCTGCTGTACAGCGGCGCGATTGGCGTGCGTTGTTGCAGCTCGCCGAGCTTGCGCCAGTTGAGGTTGGCAACGCTGCGTCGGGCCAGGGCGAGGGCGTGTTCGTCGCTTTCGGCGTAATGGTCGGCGACCCCGGAAATCTTGCAGTGCACATCGGCCCCGCCCAGATCCTCGGCGCTGACCACTTCACCGGTCGCGGCTTTCACCAGCGGCGGGCCGGCGAGGAAAATCGTCGCTTGGTTGCGCACCATGATCGCTTCGTCGGCCATGGCCGGCACATACGCGCCGCCGGCAGTGCATGAGCCCATCACCACGGCAATTTGCGGAATACCCATGGCGCTCATGTTGGCCTGGTTGAAGAAGATCCGCCCGAAGTGCTCGCGGTCCGGAAACACTTCATCCTGACGCGGCAGGTTGGCGCCGCCGGAGTCCACCAGGTAGATGCACGGCAAGCGGTTTTGCTGGGCGATGGTCTGGGCGCGCAGGTGTTTTTTCACGGTCAGCGGGTAATACGACCCACCTTTCACCGTGGCGTCGTTGGCGACGATCATGCATTCGACGCCTTCAACTCGGCCGATCCCGGCAATTACACCGGCCGCCGGGACGTCTTCGCCATACACCGCGTACGCCGCGAGTTGGCTGATTTCCAGAAACGGCGAACCTGGATCGAGCAGGCGATTGATCCGCTCACGGGGCAACAATTTGCCCCGGGACGTGTGACGTTCTTGCGCCTTCGGGCCGCCACCTTGCTGCACTTGGGCGAGCAGGGTGTGCAGGGCGTCGACCTGGGTGAGCATCGCCGCGCTGTTGGCGGCGAACTCCGCCGAACGGGGGTTGAGCTGGGTATGCAGAATCATGGGCTACTCCGTAGCAGCTTCGAGTTGCAAGCCACAAGCCACAAGCTGAAGCAAGAGCGCGGTCCTCTTGCAGCTTGAAACTTGCCGCCTGCCGCTGACGAAATTTATTTCGTTTCGTTGAACAGTTCGCGACCGATCAGCATGCGACGGATCTCACTGGTGCCAGCGCCGATTTCGTACAACTTGGCGTCACGCAGCAGACGTCCGGCCGGGAATTCGTTGATGTAGCCGTTGCCACCGAGAATCTGGATCGCGTCGAGGGCCATTTGCGTGGCGCGTTCGGCGCTGTAGAGGATCACGCCGGCCGCGTCCTTGCGCGTGGTTTCGCCGCGTTCGCAGGCCTGGGCCACCGCGTAGAGGTAGGCGCGGCTGGCGTTGAGTTGGGTGTACATGTCGGCGACTTTGCCCTGGATCAGCTGGAATTCGCCGATGCTCTGGCCAAACTGCTTGCGGTCGTGGATGTACGGCACGATCAGGTCCATGCACGCCTGCATGATCCCGGTCGGGCCGCCCGAGAGCACGACACGTTCGTAATCGAGGCCGCTCATCAGCACTTTCACGCCGCCGTTGAGCACGCCGAGGATGTTTTCTTCCGGCACTTCGACGTCATCGAAGAACAGCTCGCAGGTGTTGGAGCCGCGCATGCCGAGTTTGTCGAATTTGTTGCTGCGGCTGAAACCCTTGGAATCGCGCTCGACGATAAACGCGGTGATGCCGTGGGGGCCTTTTTCCAGGTCGGTTTTGGCGTAGATCACGTAGGTGTTGGCGTCGGGGCCGTTGGTGATCCAGGTTTTGCTGCCGTTGAGGACGTAGTGATCGCCGCGTTTGTCGGCACGTAGTTTCATCGAGACCACGTCGGAACCGGCGTTCGGTTCGCTCATGGCCAGGGCGCCGATGTGCTCGCCGCTGATCAGTTTGGGCAGGTATTTGGTTTTCTGTTCGTGATTGCCGTTGCGGTTGATCTGGTTGACGCAGAGATTGGAATGCGCTCCGTAGGACAACGCCACCGAGGCCGAGCCACGGCTGATTTCTTCCATGATCACCACGTGGGCCAGGTAACCCAGGCCAGCGCCGCCGTACTCTTCCGGCACGGTGACGCCGAGCAGGCCCATGTCACCGAATTTGCGCCACAGGTCCGCGGGGAACAGGTTGTCGATGTCGATCTGAGCGGCGCGCGGGGCGATCTCTTTGGCGACGAAGGACTGGACCTGATCGCGCAGCATGTCGATGGTTTCACCGAGGGCGAAGTTCAGGGATGGATAGCTCATGGGTCACCTTTTGGCTTTTTTGTAGGGGTCGGGAGGGCAGCGATTCACTTCTCACCTTTACGTTAACGTAAGCCTGTGACGAATGGCTGTCAATCACCCTTTACGTTAACGTCAACTTGAGCGAGAGTAGGGCCAGTTCAAGATAGAAAGCGGACCAACCCTGTGGGAGCGGGCTTGCTCGCGAAAGCGGTGTGTCAGTCAAAGTAATGTCAGCTGACACGGCGCCTTCGCGAGCAAGCCCGCTCCCACAGGTGAACGTCGGCAACCCACAAATAAAGACAATAGGGGTCGTCATGGATCAACCCAGTGCAAACCCGCAGCGCAGCTATACCCGCGGTTCCCAGGACAAAGCCTTGCTGGCGATGACCATCGCAGAGCAGTTCGATCACACGGTCGCGCAGTACCCGGACGGCGAAGCGTTGGTCGTGCGTCATCAAAAGCTGCGTTACACCTGGCAGCAACTGGCCGACACCGTGGACCTGCACGCCCGGGCACTGTTGGCGCTGGGTTTGCAGACTGGCGATCGCCTCGGCATCTGGACGCCGAACTGCGCGCAGTGGTGTATCAGCCAGTTCGCCAGCGCGAAAATCGGCGTGATCCTGGTCAACATCAACCCGGCCTACCGCAGCTCCGAACTCGAATACGTGTTGAAGCAGTCCGGCTGCCAATGGCTGGTCTGCGCGGGGGCGTTCAAGACCTCCGACTATCACGCGATGCTGCAAGGGCTGGTGCCGGAATTAACGGAGCAATCCATCGGTCAATTGCAGAGCGAACGCCTGCCGGACTTGCGCGGTGTGATCAGCCTCGACGCCCAGCCGCCCTCGGGTTTTCTACCGTGGTCGCAACTGACGGATCTCGCCGCCAGCGTTTCGGTCGAGCAGTTAAGCGAACGTCAACACAGCCTGCATTTCGACCAAGCGGTGAACATCCAGTACACCTCCGGTACCACCGGTTTCCCCAAGGGCGCGACCCTCAGCCACTACAACATCCTCAACAACGGTTACATGGTCGGCGAAAGTCTGGGCCTGACCGCCGATGATCGACTGGTGATCCCGGTGCCGCTGTACCACTGCTTCGGCATGGTCATGGGCAATCTCGGCTGCATCACCCATGGCAGCACGATGATTTACCCCAACGATGCCTTCGATCCGCTGCAGACCCTGACCACCGTCGCCGAAGAAAAAGCCACCGCGCTCTACGGCGTACCGACCATGTTCATCGCCATGCTCGACCAACCGCAACGCGCGGACTTCGATCTGTCGACCCTGCGCACCGGGATCATGGCCGGGGCGACCTGCCCGATCGAGGTGATGCGCCGGGTCATCAACGAGATGCACATGAGCGAAGTGCAAATTGCCTACGGCATGACGGAAACAAGTCCGGTGTCTTTACAGACCGGTCCGTCAGACGAACTGGAATTGCGCGTCACCACCGTCGGCCGCACCCAGCCGCAACTGGAAAGCAAAATCATCGATGAAGCCGGCAATCTGGTGCCGCGTGGCACCATTGGCGAACTGTGCACCCGTGGCTACAGCGTGATGCTCGGCTACTGGAACAACCCGCAAGGCACGGCTGAAGCCATCGATCAGGCCGGCTGGATGCACACCGGCGACCTGGCGAGCATGAACGACGAGGGTTACGTGTGCATCGCCGGGCGCAACAAGGACATGATCATCCGCGGCGGTGAGAATGTTTACCCACGAGAGCTGGAAGAGTTCTTTTTCACTCACCCGGCGGTGGCGGACGTGCAAGTGATCGGCATTCCCTGCTCGCGCTACGGCGAAGAAATCGTGGCCTGGATCAAGTTTCACCCCGGTCATAGCGCAACCGAAGAAGAGCTGAAAACCTGGTGCAAATCGCGCATCGCGCACTTCAAGACACCGCGTTATTTCAAATTCGTGGAAGAGTTTCCGATGACCGTGACCGGCAAGATCCAGAAATTCCGGATGCGCGAGATCAGTATCGAGGAACTCCGCGAAAACCAAGGCTAAACACAATCCCCCTGTGGGAGCGGGCTTGCTCGCGAATGCGCCGGGTCAGTCGACATCAATGTTGAATGACAAACCGCATTCGCGAGCAAGCCCGCTCCCACAGAGGTATGGGCCCAGCCCGGGATTTACAGGGTGACGACTATCTTCCCGATCTGCTGATTAGACTCCATAAACCGATGCGCCACCGCAATATCCTCAAACGCAAACACCTGCCCGATCACCGGTCGCAGCTTGCCGCTGTTGATCCCATCAAGAATGAAACCCTTGGCCCTCTCCAGCCGTACCGGGTCCTGGGTAATTTCGAACAACTCATAACCGCGCAGCGTCAGGTGTTTGCCGAGAAGATCCATGACCCGCACCGACATGTCCCGCATATCCAGTGCGCCATATTGAAAGTAGGTCCCTTGCAGGCTCATCGCGCTGAGGAGGGTGCTCACCTGCGGGCCGCCCACCGGGTCGAAGGCGATGCGGGCACCGTGGCCGCGAGTGAGGCTCATCACCTCGGCGACCAAATCATCTTCGTCGATGGCAATCACATGGGCAGCACCGGCGGCAAAGAGGGCCTGGCGTTTTTCCCGGGTGCGGGTCAGCGCAATCGGCACCGCGCCCAGCAGGTTGGCGATCTGAATCGCCGCCAGACCGACGCTGCTGGAAGCGGCGCGAATCAAAACGGTCTCGCCAGCCTTCAAGTCGCCGAACTCCACCAGCGCGCCGTAAGCGGTGACAAACATCATCCAGGTCGCCGCCGCTTCCTCGAACGACAACAGCGGCGGATGTTTGACCACTGCGTGCACCGGCGCATTGACCACTTCGCCGTACATTCCATAGTCGCTGAAAGAAAACGCCGGAATCACGCTCACCGCATCGCCCACGGCAAACCCTTCGACACCCTCGCCAACGGCGCGTACCCGGCCGGCGGCTTCATAGCCGAGGATCGCCGGGAATCTCGGCTCAAAGGTGTATTGCCCAGCGCGGTACATGACTTCGGCGCGGTTGATGCCCAGTGCCTTGACCTCGATCTGCACTTCGCCGACCTTGGGCGTCGCGACTTCAATGTCTTCGATGCGTAGGACTTCCGCACCTCCGGTGGCGTGAAAACGGACGATACGTGCCATGGAAATCTCCTTGAATCCGATCAGAACGAGTAACCGCGCATACCGCCGTCGACGGTCACGATGGTTCCGGTGATGTAGTGCGCCAGGGGCGAGGCGAGGAAGGTCACGGCATTGGCCACGTCAATCGGCTCACCGAAATCGCCGAGGGCGATGTTGCGTTCGGCGAATTCGCGCCGGGCGTCGCCGGGGTAGAGGCGGCGGATTTGCGCTGTGTCGATCAGGCCCGGCTGTACGCAATTGACGGTGACGCCGTACTGGCCCAGCTGCTCCGAAAGCCCTTTGGACCACGCCACCAACCCGGCCTTGGCGACGATGGCGGCATTCACCACTTCCGGTTCCAGGTTGCCGCTGATGTTGATGATCGTGCCGCTCTTGCGCTCGATGAACTGCGCGAGCAATTGCTGGGTCAGTTGCCGATGGCGGTCGAAATTCAGGGTCATGCCCTCAATCCATTCACTTTCCGGCGCATCGATGGCCATCGGGCGACTGCCGCCGGCGCAGTTGATCAGAATGTCGACATGTTGCAGTCGTTCCAGCGCGGCGGCGGCAATGCGTTGCGGCGCGTCGGGGGTGACGAAATCCTGGATCAGGGTCAATGGCACGAGACCGCCCGCGTCCCGGATTTCTTCGGCCAGGCTTTGCAGCAGATCGCCGCTACGGGCCACCGCCATGACCTGGACGCCTTCAGCGGCGAGGGTTTTGCAGATAGCCCGGCCCAGCCCCATGCTGGCGCCGGTGACCAGGGCGGTCTTGCCGTTGAGTTTCAGGTCCATGAGGCCTCCTATCGAGTTGTCCGGGTGCGGGAGCACCGATGGAGCGAACGATAGGCGGCTGGATTAGAAAGAAAAATAGCGATCTGATGTTTTCATTGTTATCCAAAAGATAACAATCGATCAGGCGAGACCTTGGTGCTGAAGCAGTTCACTCAGCCAATCGATGAACACCCTCACCTTGGGCGCCAGATAGCGTTTGTTGGGGTACAGCACCGAAATCGGTTTCGGCAACGCCTGCAATTGCGGCAGCACCGCCACCAACTCGCCGCTGTCCAGAAACGGCTGCAAGGACAACTGCAAGCCATGCACCAGACCCAGCCCCGCCAGCCCGCAGGCGAGAAAGGCCTCGGAGTCGTTGACTTGAATCCCGCTTTTCAAACGGATGAGCACCGTTTCGCCGTCAATCACAAACTGCCAGTCCATGATTTTTCGCGTGGGCCCGGAAAAGTAATTCACCGCCAGATGCCGGTTCAGGTCCGAGAGCTGGGTGGGTGTTCCTTCACGGGCCAGATAGGCCGGCGACGCACAGGTCAGCATCGGCACGGCGCCGATGCGTCGGGCAATGCTGCTGGAGTCCGACAGCTCGCCCAGGCGCACCACGCAGTCGATGCCTTCATTGATCATGTCGACTGCTTGATCACCGCAGCCGACCACCAGTTCGATGTCCGGGTAACGGGCACGAAAGGCCGGCAGCGCCGGGATGATCACTGCTTTGGCCAGTGTGACCGGCAAGTCCAGGCGCAGTTTTCCCTTCGGGCTTTCGGCGTCATGGGAAAACGTGGCCAGGGTCGAGGCGACGTCGCCGAGGATTTTCGAGCACTGTTCATAGAAGCGCTCGCCTTCGGCGGTCATGCTGATTTTGCGCGTGGTGCGGTTGAGCAGACGGACTTCGAGGGTCTTTTCCAGTTGCTGGATGGCTTTGGTAATGGCGGGTCGATGCAGTTGCAGGGCGTCGGCGGCATTTTTGAAACTGCCGGTGTCGACCACTTGGGTGTAAATCTGCATGGCCTGGAACATGTCCATATACGTCGGTCTTCACTGGGAAAAGCCCAGAGGATAACGGCAAACCGAGGGCAGCAGGAGTGTAGGAGGAGGGTAAACGCCAGAAAGCACAAAGGGGAGCCGAAGCTCCCCTTTAATTTGTCGTTGCGCGTGCTCTTTTTTTATTATTGAGGGGCGGTCTGTTGTTGTTTTTGGCAACCGTGGCCCTTTACCGCTGTTTTTGTCGATCCCCATCCGGGATCAAGAGCAAACGTATTTTTTTGAGCGCTGATCTACTTTTTCGCCAAGCGATCCAACCAGTTCGGGAGCTACCTGAAGGTAGTTTTATTGTTCTCTGCCCGGTTGCGGGTTACTCCGAAAAGCACCCTGAAAAGCACACCTTCTCCAAAAAAATCTGTTAGCTGCGTCTCTGCCGTGTTGTTTTTGTTATGTCAGAGTCGTTACGTCTTATTTTTATTAGGTTTGCCGCTTTTTTTGTTCTTGTTATGCAATAGAGATAGCAGGAGCCGTGCCAAGTTTTTAAAAGTCTTATAAATCAATAAGTTGAGTTTTTGTAAGGTTTTTCTCTCAGGGAAACCCCGACAATTTGTTTCCGTGTTACTCGCTTATCCCCCACATTTTTTACGCAGCGGTAACACCTGGACACATCCGCGCCCTCACTGGGCGCTGCGAGCCTTGGCCACGCGCGAACCGGTCGGGCGGCCCAGTACGGTGCAAATCTGTTGGCCCGCGAGAATCAAGGCGTCCAGGTCGATACCGGTCTCGATCCCCAGGCCATTGAGCAGGTACACCACGTCTTCGGTGGCGACGTTACCGCTGGCGCCCTTGGCGTAGGGGCAGCCGCCGAGGCCGGCGATAGAGCTGTCGAACACCGCGATGCCTTCGAGCAGACTGGCGTAGATGTTGGCCATGGCCTGGCCGTAGGTGTCGTGGAAGTGCCCGGCCAGTTTGTCGCGCGGTACGTCCGCCGAGACCACTTCGAACATCCGGCGAGTCGCGCCGGCAGTACCGGTGCCGATGGTGTCACCGAGGGAGACTTCGTAGCAGCCCATCGCATACAACTCGCGGGCGACCAGGGCCACTTTTTCCGGCGCGACGTGACCTTCATAAGGGCAGCCCAGCACACAGGACACGTAACCGCGCACGCTCACGCCATGCTGTTTGGCTGCGTCCATGATTGGCACGAAGCGCGCCAGGCTTTCGCTGATCGAGCAGTTGATATTGCGCTGGGAAAACGCTTCGGATGCCGCCGCGAACACCGCGACTTCCTTGACCCCGGCGGCGATCGCGTCTTCAAACCCGCGCAGGTTCGGCGCCAGTGCCCCGTAGGTCACACCGGGTTTGCGCTGGATCTGCGCGAAGACCTCGGCGGAACCGGCCATTTGCGGCACCCACTTGGGCGACACGAAACTGCCGACTTCTATATAGCCCAGGCCGGCGGCGCTCAAGGCGTCGACCAGTCGCACCTTGTCCGCGACGCTGATGGGCTGGGCTTCGTTTTGCAGACCGTCGCGGGGGCCGACTTCGATCAGGCGTACGTGGGTGGGGAGGGACATGGCAAAGAACCTTCTGAAATGTTCCGAGAACCCTGTGGGAGCGGGCTTGCTCGCGAAGGCGGTCTATCAGCCAACATCAATGTTGAATGTGAAACCGCTTTCGCGAGCAAGCCCGCTCCCACAGGGGATCGTCGTTGGTTATTGAATGGCTTCCTGACTCTTGATCGTCTGCTCCAACGCCTGGGTGCAGCGCTCCTGCGCCGTATCCAGTTCCAGCTTCATCTGCTCGATATCCAGCATCTGTTGCTCAAGCTGCTCGCGACGCTCGGCAATCTTGGTCAGCATGGTTTGCAGTTGTTTCTGATTGCCGCCGGTGGGGTCGTAGAGTTCGATCAGCTCGCGGCATTCGGCCAGAGAAAAACCGATGCGCTTGCCTCGCAGGATCAGCTTCAGGCTGACCTTGTCCCGGGGCGAATAAATGCGTTCCTGGCCTCGGCGCTCGGGGCTGAGCAGGCCTTGCTCTTCATAAAAGCGAATGGCCCGGGTGGTGATGTCGAGTTCGCGGGCGAGGTCGGAAATGCTGTAGGTCTGGCTGCTCATGGGCGCGCTCGAAGAAGGTCATGGCGCTAAGCTAATGGCAGGTTGACGTTTACGTCAAGGGGCAGGGGTGTCGGTGTCCTTACCGGCCTCTTCGCGGGCAAGCCTCGCTCCTACAGGTTGTGTGGTAATTCCGTGAACGACACTAAACCTGTAGGAGCGAGGCTTGCCCGCGAAGAACGATAACGCGGTACAACGTCCTACGCCTTATCGAGCTTCTTCTCATGCGCCGTCACCTGCTGGCACAACTCAATCATCTGCTCGCGCATCCAGCGGTTGGCCGGGTCCTGGTCGGTGCTTTCGTGCCAGTACAGGTGCGTCTCCACCGGCGGCACATCATTCACCGGCAGGTTGAACGCCTGCAGATCATGGCGACGGGCAAAACGCTCCGGCACGGTCATGACCATGTCGGTCTGCTGCAACACCTGGGACGCCATCAAATAATGCTGGGAGCGCAGGGCGATCTTGCGCTGAATGCCCATTTTCCCGAGCGCCAGATCGACATGCCCCAACCCACTGCGGCGGCTGGAAATATGAATGTGGGTCAGTGACAAGTAATCATCGAGGGTGAATTTCTCTTTGCCCGCCAACGGATGACCCTTGCGCATGGCGCACACGTAGCGGTCTTCCATCAACTTGACATGGCGCACTTGCGGGTCGGTGTTGAGCGGCGCGTCCACCGCGAAGTCGAGGCGACCGGCCGCCAGTTCCTTGGTGGTCTCGCGGCGCTTGGACAAGAAGCTTTCGATGATTACCGTCGGTGCGAGGCGGCGCAGGCGCTGGAACAGCGGTGGCAGGATCACCGCTTCGGTGAGGTCGGTCATGCTGATGCGGTAGGTCTTGACCGCCTGCAACGGGTTGAAGATACGGCTTTCCTGCACCGACACCCGCAGCAGCGACAGGGCGTTGCGCACCGGGCCGATGATGTTCTGGGCCATCGGCGTCGGCACCATGCCTTGGGCGGTGCGCACGAACAACGGGTCGTTGAAGGTCTCGCGCAGGCGGGCTAGAGCGTTCGAGACCGCAGGCTGGGTAATGCCGACAATCTGCCCGGCGCGGGTCAGGTTGGCTTCGGTGTAGATCGCGTCGAAGACGATGAAAAGGTTGAGGTCGACCTTGCTCAGATTCATTGCGCTGCACTCTTATTGTTGGGCTCTCAATCACCCGATCATATATCGGTGATGAATGTTAATACACGCCGAGAATAGGCTAGGTAAATTATCAACGCTGTTCTAGCATCGATTGCATGCCCTGAACAACCTCCCAAAAGAAGGTAGCTGCCCATGGATTTCGCTTATTCGCCGAAGGTGCAAGAACTGCGTGAGCGCGTGACCGCGTTCATGGACACCTACGTTTATCCCGCTGAAGCCGTGTTCGAGCGTCAGGTCGCCGAAGGCGATCGCTGGCAGCCGACGGAGATCATGGAAGAACTCAAACTCAAGGCCAAGGCTGAAGGGTTGTGGAATTTGTTTCTGCCTGAGTCCGAACTCGGTGCCGGCCTGACCAACCTCGAATACGCGCCCCTGGCCGAAATCATGGGCCGCTCGCTGCTGGGGCCGGAGCCGTTCAACTGCTCGGCGCCAGACACCGGCAACATGGAAGTGCTGGTGCGTTACGCCACCGAAGAACAGAAGCAGCGTTACCTCGAACCGCTGTTGCGCGGCGAGATCCGCTCGGCGTTTGCCATGACCGAGCCGGACGTGGCCTCGTCCGACGCCACCAACATGGCCGCCCGCGCCGTGCGCGATGGCGACGAGTGGGTGATCAACGGCAAGAAATGGTGGACCTCCGGCGCGTGCGACCCGCGCTGCAAGATCCTGATCTTCATGGGCCTGAGCGATCCCGATGCGCCGCGCCATGCCCAGCACTCGATGATTCTGGTACCGGTGGATACCCCAGGCGTAAAAATCGTGCGTCCGCTGCCAGTATTCGGTTACGACGACGCACCCCACGGCCACGCCGAAGTGCTGTTTGAAAACGTCCGGGTGCCGTACGAAAACGTCCTGTTGGGCGAAGGACGCGGCTTCGAAATCGCCCAGGGTCGCTTAGGCCCAGGCCGGATTCACCACTGCATGCGCTCGATCGGCATGGCCGAGCGCGCCCTGGAACTGATGTGCAAACGGGCGGTGAGCCGTACCGCGTTCGGCAAACCGTTGGCGCGACTGGGCGGCAACATCGACAAGATTGCCGACTCACGGATGGAAATCGACATGGCGCGGCTGCTGACGTTGAAAGCCGCCTACATGATGGACACCGTGGGTAACAAAATTGCCAAGAGCGAAATCGCCCAGATCAAGGTCGTCGCACCGAATGTGGCCTTGCGCGTGATTGACCGGGCGATCCAGATCCATGGCGGGGCCGGGGTGTCCAACGATTTTCCGCTGGCTTACATGTACGCCATGCAACGCACTCTGCGCCTGGCCGACGGCCCGGACGAAGTGCACCGCGCGGCGATCGGCAAGTTCGAGATCGGCAAATATGTGCCGAAAGAGATGATGCGTAGCAGTCATTAAGACCGCGTCGCCTGCAATCGCGAGCAAGCTCGCTCCCACAGTTGGAATGCGTTCCCCTGTGGGAGCGAGCTTGCTCGCGATGGCGTCCGCCCACTCGATACAGAAACATCAGAATCAGTACACCCAAACCTCAACCCGCCGATTTTTGATCCGCCCCTCATCCGCACTGTTCGCCGCCACCGGCATCTCGGCGCCAAAGCCGCGAATCTCGCGAAACACCACGCCGCTTTTCACCAGTTCCCGCCGGACCGCCATCGCCCGTAGTTTCGACAGCAAGTCGGCCCGCGCCGGATCGCTCTTGGCATCGCCGAATCCCACCAGCGTCACCTCACGGTTGGTCTTGTCGTGCTGCTTTATATAGTCGAGCACTCGGGACAGGTCCTGCCGGGCTTTGTTATCCAGGCTCGCACTGCCTTCTTCGAAACGAAAATTCACCGTCAACCGCTGGGCATGTCGACTCAGGGCCTGATAGCCCTCGGGCATCAGCGCATTCGGGGTGACTGCCATCGCCTGCACGGTCTGGGCGATAAAACCGTTGGCCGCGACAATCGCCTGGCCTTTGTTGCTTTGCGCGAATGCGACCAGCGCCTCGGCCCAGGGATTTTTCCCATTGGGCGGCAGGTAAAAGAACAAACGCCGGGACAGCGGATAGTCCTCGGTCGCAATCAAACTGTTGAGTGGCAACATCGCCTGGGATTGCCCGTCGACAATCGCCACGGCTTTGGCCTGGCGCACGTAGGGCAGGCCGATGAAACCGATGCCTTGCGGGTCCAGGGCAACCGCGTCGGACAATTGCTCGCTGGATTCGAAACGTTTCGCCGCGCTATTCAGAGTTTTCCCACGCCGACTGAGGACCAATTCCTTGAACGTGTCGTAGGTGCCCGATTGATCATCCCGCGCATACAGATGAATCGTCCCACCGATACCGCCGAGTTCTTCCCACGTGCTGGCCTCGCCGCTGAAGATCCGCGCCAGTTGTTCGGTGTTGAGCTGATTCAGTGGATTTTGCGGGTTAAGGATGATCGCCAGGCCATCGATGGCGATGACTTGTTCGGCATTGGGGCTTTTCAGATCGCCGAGGGATTTGAGGTCCGCCAGTTCGCTGTCCTTGATCGGGCGCGACGAGGCGGCGAGATCGGCGCTGGCATTTTTCAGTGCGGTAAAACCGGTGCTGGAACCGTGGGCCGCAACGTCAACCACCACCCGCCGACCTTGGGCGGTTTGCCCGACGATCCGTTGTTCGTTGGCTTTGTCCGGGGTTTCGCTGTGGACCTTGAGCAGGCCTTGCTCCTGCATCAGCCCTTGGACCAATGCCGGGCCAAGGTCCGCACCAATGGTGTTGGAGCCCTGGATGCGCAGGACCGGGCCGTGTTCGGGCGTCGGCAAATCGCTGGCGGTGGCCGTTAACGGCAGGCTGAGACACACCATTAACAGGAACAATACGCGCAGCGTCATGCCGGCACCTTGATAAGCCAAAGGAAGTGCCGGGAGAATAAGTCAGTAAGGTTTCCGAAAGATGACAGCTTTCCAAATGTGGGAGCGGGCTTGCTCGCGAAGGCGGAGCGTCAGTCAATATAGGTGTCGACTGACACTCCGCCTTCGCGAGCAAGCCCGCTCCCACAGTGGATTTGTGTAGAACCTGGGATATCAGCTCAATTCAAGCCAGATCGGCGCATGATCCGATGGTTTTTCCATCGCGCGCAAATCGTAATCGACCCCGGCATCCTTCACCCGTGGCAGCAAACCGTGGGACGCCATGATCACGTCGATCCGCAGCCCCCGCTTCGGTTCGTCTTCAAAGCCACGGCTGCGGTAGTCGAACCAGCTGAAACGGTCGGCCACGTCCGGGTTCAGGTGGCGGAAGCTGTCCACCAGGCCCCAGTTCTTCAGGCGCGCCATCCACTCGCGTTCTTCCGGCAGGAAGCTGCATTTGCCGGTTTTCAGCCAGCGTTTCATGTTGTCCGGGCCGATGCCGATGTCGCAGTCCTCCGGGGAAATGTTCACGTCGCCCATGACCACCACCGGCTGTTCGTTGCTGAACTGGCTTTCCAGCAAGTGCTGCAAATCGTTGTAGAAACGTTGCTTGGCCGGGAATTTGGTCGGGTGGTCGCGGCTTTCGCCCTGTGGGAAATAGCCGTTCATGATCGTCACCGGCACGCCGTTGGCGTCGGCGAAGGTGCCCCAGATGAAGCGGCGCTGGGCGTCTTCTTCATCGGTCACGAAGCCTTTGTGCAGGGCCAGCGGTTCCTGGCGCGACAGA
This sequence comes from Pseudomonas sp. dw_612, assembly GCF_018449725.1. Classification (GTDB taxonomy): domain Bacteria; phylum Pseudomonadota; class Gammaproteobacteria; order Pseudomonadales; family Pseudomonadaceae; genus Aquipseudomonas. Next base: position 43,275 of record NZ_JAAVVC010000014.1, read on the forward strand.
ATGGCGACGCCGTAATGGCCTTTCTGGCCGTGGAAATACACGTGATAACCCAGCGCCTGAACCTCGGCCAGCGGGAACTGGTCGTCGTGGACCTTGGTTTCCTGCAGGCCGATGACGTCCGGTTGATGCTTTTCAATCAGCGCCGCCAGCTGATGCGGGCGAGCGCGCAGCCCGTTGATGTTGAAGGAGACGATCTTCATGGTCGGCAGTCCTGGCAAAAGGGCGATGCTAGCTGACATGTAGGAATGGGGCCAGTGTTGGGGTGAGGGGATTCGCATTTGGTGGTAGGAGATATGTTGTCAGGAAGGGCCCCTTCGCGAGCAAGCCCGCTCCCACACTAGATCGTGGTAGCGACGCCGAATTTCTTCAGTCTGGTCTATACCTTGTGGGAGCGGGCTTGCTCGCGAAGGCGGCTTGAGTCGCAACACTGATTCGGATCAGCAAGGAACTGTGCCAGCGCTATAGGCTCGTAACCAGAAGAGCGCCGTCATTTGAACGGTGCCCCGGGGAGATCTACCGTTATGCCTGAAACCTCAACCGCCATCGCCGATATCCACATGCTCGACAGCGGCTACTCCCGCGAAGCACGCTCCTTGCTGTACCAGGCTTACCGCCACGAGCCGACCTTCGGCTACCTGTTCGAAGCCGAGCGCCCGGGATACGAGCAACGGGTTCGGGCGACGGTGCGTGAACTGGTCAAGCAACACTTCCTGCAGGATTTGCCGGCCATCGGCCTGTTGGTCAACGACCGCTTGATCGGCATCGCTTTGATCGCGCCGCCGCAACGCCGGTTGGGCATCACCGAAAGCTGGGCCTGGCGCCTTCGCATGGTGCTCAGCACCGGGTTCCGCTGCACCCGGCGCTACCTCGAATACCACGATGCGGTCGCGGCCTGCGTGCCGTCCGACGCCGTGCATGTGCTGCCATTGCTGGGGATTCACCCGCAATTCCAGGGCAAACACTTCGGCGAGCAACTGCTACAAGCGGTGCACAACTGGTGCGCCGTGGATGAGCACTCGGAAGGGGTGATCCTCGACACCGGGAATCCGCGTTATCTGGAGTTCTATAAGCGTCAGGGCTATGAGGAAATCGGTGAAGTGGCGGTAGGACCGATCCGCGAGCACGTGTTTTTCCACGCCAATCCCCAGGTGTTACAAACAGCAACGGCATAAAGGTAGAACTTTCCCGGCACCCCAGGCTCTATCACGCTCCCAAGCTCGTGATAGCATCCGCGCCTATGAAGTTTCCAGGAAGATTTACCAGTGGCGTGCTCCTGCTGTTATCCAGCTGCACGGCGCTGGCGCAAAGTGAATTGGATGTGCGGATCAAACCGTCCAACGATGAACTGAAAGCCAATATAGAGGGCTATATCGGCAGCCTCGGCGATCGTGACGAAGAAGCTTTGCTGCGCTTCAGTCGGGGTGCCGAGGAACAGGCGCGCAAGGCCGCCCAGGCCTTGGGTTATTACCAGCCGCAGATCGACAGCGAAGTGAAGGGCGGCGAGAAGCCGCGCCTGACGCTGAAGATCGACCCCGGCGAACCGATCCATTTGCGCAACGTCACCGTGCGCATCGACGGGCCGGCCGGCGCTCTCAAATCCTTTCGCAAGCCGCCACCAGAGCTGCTCAAGCCCGGCGCGGTGCTCAACCATGGGCATTACGAAGACGCCAAGCGCCTGATCCAGAACCAGGCCTCGCGCTTCGGCTTTTTCAGCGGCCATTTCACCAGTCAGAAACTCTTGGTGGACCCGCGTGCGGGTGTGGCCGACGTTGAATTGATCTACGACAGCGGCCCGCGTTACGCCTTGGGTAAAGTCACGTTCGAAGGCGACACGCCGTTCGACGAAGACCTGCTGCAACGCATGGTGCCGTTCAAGGCCGGCGCGCCATATGACTCCGAACTGATCGCCGAACTCAACCAGGCCCTGCAATCCAGCGGCTATTTCGAAGGCGTGCGCGTGGACGCTGCACCGACTGCGTCCAAGGACGATGTGATTCCGGTGGCGGTCAAGCTCGACACCCGCAAGCCGCGCACCATGGGCCTCGGTTTGGGCTATTCCACCGACGTCGGGCCTCGGATCAAGGCCAACTGGACCCGGCACTGGGTCAACCCCCAGGGCGACAGCTATGGTTGGGAAGCCGAACTGTCGGCGCCACGGCAGAACGTCGGGGTGTTCTACGACATTCCGCTGGACCCGCCGCTGACCGACAAACTGCGCTGGGCCGCCGGTTATCAATATGAAGAAATCGCCGGCACCGATTCCCTGAGCAAGTTGCTGACCCTCGGCCCCGAATGGCACAGCAAGTTGCCCAGCGGCTGGCAGCGTGTGGTGTCGCTCAAGTGGCAGCGCGAGGAATACGAGCTGGGCGATGACTCGGGCTTGAGCACATTGCTGATGCCCGGCGTCAGCTATTCGTACCTGAAAAGCGATAACCGCATCGACCCGCACAACGGCTATCGCCTGACTTTCGAAACCAAAGTGGCCAAGGAAGGGCTCGGTTCGGACACTAACTTGCTGTACGGCACCGCGCTGGTCAAAGGCCTGACCACCGTTTTCGACAAACACCGTTTCCTCGGTCGCGTGCAGGTCGGCGGCAGCGCCACCAACGGCTACAAATCGGTGCCGCCATCGTTGCGCTTCTTCGCCGGTGGCGATCAGAGCGTGCGCGGTTACGACTATCAAAGTCTGTCCCCGGAAAACTCCGACGGCGACCGCATCGGTGGCCGCTACATGATTGCCGCCAGTGCCGAATACCAATATTCCATCGCCGAAAAATGGCGAATCGCGACCTTTATCGACCAAGGCAACTCTTTCAACACACTCGAACTGCCGAACCTCAAGACCGGCATCGGTATCGGTGTGCGCTGGGTTTCGCCGGTAGGGCCGATCCGCCTCGACCTGGCCCACGCGATGGACGACGACGGCGGCATTCGACTGCACTTTTCAATGGGGCCTGAGCTGTGAAGCGTGGTTTGAAAATTTCACTGGCGGCGCTTCTGGCGCTGTTGATGCTGATCGTGTTGGCCGTGGCCACGGTGCTGGGCACGGCGACGGGCAGTCGTTGGGCACTGGGTTTTGTGCCGGGTTTGACCGTGGAGAATTTCCAGGGCCGTTTGGGCGGGCAGTGGAGCGCCGATCATCTGCTGTGGCAGCAGGACAGCAGTCGGGTTGAACTGAATAAAGTGATTTTCGCCTGGTCGCCGCTGTGCCTGACGCGCATGACCTTGTGCGTCGATCAGTTGCAAACCGATCAAGTCAGCCTGCAATTTCCGCCCGGCGCTGAAGAAGAAAGCAGCGGCCCTATCACTCTCCCAGACTTGAAGCTGCCGCTGGCGATTGAACTGGGTGACGTCAAGGTCGGCCGCCTGCTGTTCAACGGCAGCGAAGAACTCAAGGGCCTGCAACTGGCGGCGCACTGGACGGCGAAAGGGATGCAGATCGACTCGGTGCAATTGCAACGGGATGACCTGAGCCTGAATCTCTCCGGTCTGCTGCAACCCGGCGGCAATTGGCCGTTGACCGCCGAAGGCAAGCTGACACTATCGACGCCCGCGCCGTGGACGCTGGCGTTGAAGGTCGAAGGCGACCTGCTGAAAACCTTGAACCTCAAGGCCGACAGCAGCGGTTACCTCGACGGACAACTGACCGGCGAACTGCAACCGCTGGTGGAAAACCTGCCGGCCAAGGTGCGAATCACCGCCGATGGCTTCAAGCCCGCCGCCGACCTGCCGGACACCCTGCAACTCAATCAACTCGAACTCACCGGCGACGGCGACCTGAAAAACGGTTACCAATTGCTCGGCAAAGCCACGTTGCCCGCAGAGCTTGGTCCCGTCGCGCTGATGCTGCAAGGCAAGGTCGACGCCAAGGGCGCGCAGATTGTCGGCCTCGACTTGACCGCCAACGACAAGCAAAGCCTCAAACTCACCGGCAACCTCGACTGGAGCAAAGGTCTGACCGCCCAGGCGAACATCGATTGGCTGGACTTCCCGTGGCATCGGCTTTATCCGCTGATCGATGAGCCGCAAGTCGCGCTGCGCAGCTTCAACGGCGAAGTCTCCTACACCGACGGAAAATACCTCGGCAACTTCAAAGCCGCACTCGATGGCCCGGCCGGGGCGTTCAGTCTGAGCAGCCCGTTCGCGGGCGATCTGACAAAAATCTACCTGCAACAATTCCAACTCGAAGCCGGGCAGGGCAAGGCCGAAGGCCACCTGAACCTGCAATTCGCCGATGGCATCGCTTGGGACACGGCGCTGGACCTGTCGGCGATCAACCCGGCGTACTGGATGGCGGAGTTGCCGGGCACCTTGGCCGGACCGTTGCGTAGCAAAGGCGAGATGAAGAACGAAAAACTCAGCCTGAGCGCCGACCTCGATTTGAAGGGCAAACTGCGCGGCCAGCCGGCGGTGATCCAGGCCAAGGCCGATGGCGCCGGGGATCAATGGAACCTCAATGCACTGCAGATTCGCCTTGGCGACAACAGCATCAACGGCAAGGGCAGCCTGCAACAGAAACTCGCCGGGCAGATCGATATCAAGCTGCCGCGCCTGGCCCAACTCTGGCCGCAACTGCGCGGGCAGCTCAATGGTCGGGTTGACGTCGCCGGCACGCTCAAGGCCCCCCAAGGCAAACTCGGTCTGCAAGGCTCGCAACTGGCCTTCGAAGACAATCGCCTGCAAAGCCTGAACCTCGATGCCACCCTCGACAGTGCGCAACGGGCGAAGATCGACCTCAAGGGCAGCGGCATTCAGGCCGGGGAAACCTCGTTGGGGATGCTGACCGCCAGTGGTCAGGGCGATATCAAGAACCAGAAACTCAGCCTCGACCTGCAAGGCCCGCAATTGAAACTGGCCCTCGGCCTCGACGGTGCGCTGGACAAGGGCAACTGGCGCGGACGCCTGGCCAGCGGTGATATTCAGGCTGGCGGTCAGGACTGGAAGCTGCAAGGGCCGGCGAAGCTTGAGCGATTGGCGGACGGCAGGATCAATTTTGGCGCCCATTGCTGGATGTCCGGCCCGGCCAGCTTGTGCGGCGAAGACCAACGCCTGATGCCGGAACCGAAGCTGCGTTATCACCTCAAGCAATTCCCGATCGACAGCCTCGCCCAATGGCTGCCGAAGGATTTCGCCTGGAAGGGCAAGCTCAACGCCGACCTGCAACTGGACCTGCCGGCCAGCGGCCCGAATGGTCAGATCAGCATCGATGCCAGCGGCGGCACCTTGCGCATGAAAGAGAAGGATCAGTGGCTGGACTTCCCGTACCAGACCCTGAAGCTCACCAGTAAACTTACGCCCAAGCGCATCGACACCGACCTCAACTTCGTCGGCGGCAAGCTCGGCGAACTGATGGTGCAGGCGCAGATCAATCCGCTGGCGAAGAACAAACCGCTAACCGGCTCGTTCCGCCTCAACGGTCTGGACTTGTCGGTGGCGCGGCCGTTTGTGCCGATGGTCGAAAAACTCACCGGCCGTTTGAATGGCAGTGGCACGCTCTCGGGTGGGTTGTTGACGCCACTGGTCAACGGCAACCTGATGCTCAGCGATGGCGAGGTGTCCGGGGCTGAATTGCCGATGGAGTTGCAAGCCTTGCAGCTGCGGGCGGTGATTGCCGGTGAAACCGTGCAATTGAACGGCGGCTGGAAAAGCGGCAAGACCGGGCAGGGCAGTTTGAACGGCAACATCGCCTGGGGTCAGGCGCTGGTGGTGGACCTGACGCTGAAAGGCACGCAGCTGCCGGTCACCGTCGAGCCCTACGCCAAGCTCGAAGTGGCGCCGGACCTGAAGATTTCGATGAAGGGCGACGAACTGGCCATCGCCGGCAAAGTGCTGGTGCCCAAGGGCGAAATCACCGTGCGTGAATTGCCGCCGTCGACGGTCAAGGTTTCCGATGACACGGTAATCGTCGGTGCGCAAACCGAACAAGGCAAACCGCCGATCGCCATGAAAATGGACATCGATGTGGTGGTTGGTGACGACAAACTCAGCTTTGCCGGGTTTGGCCTGACCGCCAATCTGCAAGGGCATGTGCACATTGGCGACAACATGGATACGCGCGGGGAGCTGTGGCTTAACGATGGTCGTTACCGCGCCTATGGCCAGCGACTGACCGTGCGCCGGGCGCGTTTGCTGTTCGCCGGGCCCATTGATCAGCCGTACCTGGACATCGAAGCGATTCGCCAGACCGACGACATCATCGCCGGTATTCGCCTGAGCGGTAGCGCCGAGCAGCCCACCACGCAAATCTTCTCCGAACCGGCGATGAGCCAGGAACAGGCGCTGTCTTATCTGGTGCTCGGGCGTCCGTTGAGCACCAATGGTGAAGACAACAACATGCTCGCCCAAGCGGCGCTTGGGTTGGGCTTGATGGGCAGTTCCGGGGTGACCAGCGGTTTGGCCAAGGACCTGGGGATTCAGGATTTCCAGCTCGACACCCAAGGCAGCGGCAACACGACGGCGGTGGTGGCCAGCGGCAATATTTCCGAGAAACTCAGTTTGCGTTATGGCGTCGGCGTGTTTGAACCGGCGAACACCATTGCCCTGCGCTACAAGCTGAGCAAAAAGGTTTACGTGGAAGTGGCCAGCGGCGTGGCCAGTTCGCTGGATATCTTCTATAAGCGGGATTTTTGATTTAACGCAGACTTCAAAAGCCCTCCTGCCTCTTTATGTAATAACGACATGAAGTAGGCAAGGAGGGCTTTTGTGTGTGGGACTATTCGTTCTGGGGTATCAGACAAGTTGTCAGAGTTTGGATGATTGATACTTATAGCTTGTAGGTTGTGCTGTCGCCTTCGGTAGGTAATAGCTGTTCTTGTTGGTTTTTCGGGTTTTTCTGGTTTGTGTTAGCAATGATAAATATCAATGTATTCAGTGGGTTGGTGGTGGTTTTTATTTGAAGATTTAGTTGTTCTACGTGTTTTTGTATTTGGTCTTTCGACATGTTTTGATGTTTTTTACGCATTGAGAGCAGTTTTTTGAAGTGTGTGTCTGTACTAGGATAAGCCATCGCAATTGATGCGATGTTGATTTATCTGACTGGGCTAATAACAAGTCGTAGATGGATGATGACTAACCCTTAAGTGCAAACATGGAGTGACAAGCATGACCGGTAATATCAAGAAAATTTCCGCTGGGGTCGTTGTGATGATGGCAATGATGGCTAACGCCTATGCCGACAACGCGTGCCCGGGCGTCGACGCGATTCAGCAGACAGCAATAGAGGGTGGCGGCTTTGTTTACACCGCCTCTGCGGCTAAAGGTCTGCAATGGACCGGCGAAAACCCGATGGCTGAAAAGAACGACTTGAAAGCGGTGGCGTTCAAGGAAGCGTATGTCGTCAACGCGAAGAATTTCGTGGCATGCGATTACGTAGGTTCGAAACGTGAAGGCGTGCGAATGGCGCTGAAAACCGTTGATGCAGTGACACCGGTCGGGACCGCTTGGGTTAACGAAACCCAGCCCGACGGCAGCGTGCTTCCTCGTTGCGCTGGTGTGACGCCAGAGCAGTGCACGTTCAAGTAAGTGCATCTTGTGTCGGCTCGGTTCAAGCCTGAGTCGACCGTTCGTTAGCGCTTCGCTTAAAGAACCAGAAGCAAAAAGATCGCAGCCTTCGGCAGCTCTTACGGGTGGAACACAACCTCTGTAGGAGCTGCCGAAGGCTGCGATCTTTTTGCTTTTTCACCCCGCCACTGATCAGCTAAATACAAAGCATCCTAACTATTACGTTGACATTCGCTGCCTAGGCAGTAACATCTCGACATACATTCTCTGCCTAGGCAGCTAATTGGTGGTCAGATGAAGCATTTCACCCCTGAACAATTCAAGCATTGCCACCTCGGCCTTTTGCTCGGGCGCGCCGCGCTGCTCAAGGACCGGATCATCGACACGCACATGGAACCCCACGGCATCACCGCCGCGCAGTTCAAAGTGCTGATCATCATGGCCCAGTTCGGCGTCGATACCCCGGCCGAGTTGTGCCGGCACCTGTCGCTGGACAGCGGTTCGATGACCCGCATGCTCGATCGTCTCGAACAGAAAGGTTTCCTCGCCCGCCAACGCTCCGAGGCCGACCGCCGTCAGGTGCAACTGGTGTTGACCGAACAAGGCCAGCAATTGACTGACCGTCTGCCGGACATCGGCGCCGACGCCATGAATGAACTGGCCGGCGCTATTACTCCGGACGAGTTGAAGACCCTGGAACAGATCCTGAAGAAAATCTTGGTGGCAGCCGGTGACTCGATCACCCTGCTGCGGGTAGGTGATAAATGAGCAGCAAAACCTTGCGTGCCAGCCTGAGCCTGGTGCTGGCGTCGATGATCCTGGCCGGTTGCGCCAGTTACAGCGGCTTGCACACCGAAGGCAAAAGCGTCGATGCGAAAAGCCTCAAGGCCGGGCAATCCCTCACGGGCGTGACCTTGTCCCCGGCGGCCTGGCCGAAAAGCGACTGGTGGAAAAGCCTCGGCGACCCACAGCTCGACGGTCTGATCCGCGAAGCCCTGCACGACAGCCCCGACATGCAAATCGCCGACGCCCGCGCCCACCAGGCCAGCGCTGCCGCGTATGCCGCCGATGCCGCGCGGATGCCGACCCTCGATGCCAGCGCCGGTGTCAGCCGTTCGCGCCTGGCCAAAGATCAAGACCCGCTGGGGCAGGGCGATGCCTATGCCACCGTGCGCAACATCAGCGCCAGCTTCAATTACAACTTCGACCTCTGGGGCGGTCAGCGTGACGCCTGGGAAGCTGCGTTGGGCCAGGCCCGCGCCGCCGAAGTCGACCAACAGGCCGCGCAACTGACCTTGTCCGCCGACGTCGCTCGCGCCTACAGCGATCTGGGGCAGGCGCACATCGTTTATGACCTGGCCAATGAAGACCTCAAACGCACCAAGCAAATGCTCGACCTGAGCCAGCGTCGCTTGAGTTCCGGGATCGACAGTCAGTATCAGTTCCAGCAGACCGAAAGCCTGGAAGCCAGCTCCGAAGCCAGTCTGATCGATGCGGAAAAACGCCTGAACAGCGCGAAAATCGCCCTGGCCGTGCTGCTGGGCAAAGGCCCGGATCGCGGCAATGAAATCGCCCGCCCGAAAATCCTCCAGGCCAGCGCCGTGGCTTTGCCGTCGGTGCTGCCGGCGGAATTGCTCGGTCGTCGCCCGGACCTGGTGGCAGCGCGCTGGCGGGTCGAGGCCGCGAGCAAGGACATCGCTGCGAGCAAGACCCAGTTCTATCCGAACCTGAACCTTACCGCCGCCGCGGGTGCCGAATCCTTATTGGGTGACGCGATGTTCGGTTCGGCCAGTCGCTTCTTCAATATTGCCCCGACCATTTCGGTGCCGATTTTCGACGGTGGCCGCTTGCGCGCCAACCTCGATGCCCGCGACGCCGACTATGACCTGGCGGTGGCGCAGTACAACAAGAGTCTGGTCAAGGCCCTGGGGGATGTGAGCGACACCATCAACCAGTTGCGCGATATCGGCCGGCAGATTGGTGCCCAGCAGCACGCCACCGAGATTGCCCAGGACTCTTACAACACCGTGGTCCAGCGCTACGGTTCCGGCATCGGCAATTACCTGGACGTGCTCAGCATCGAACAGCAATTGCTCCAGGCCCAGCGTCAACTGGCCAACCTGAATGCCGAGCAGATCGATTTGTCGATCCAACTGATGCAGGCGCTCGGCGGCGGCTTCCAGGCCGACACCCTCGCCTCGGCCAATCCAGCTCCAGCCAAGCTGAACAACTAATTCAAGGTATCTGTCATGGCCACTGCCGAAACTGCAAAACCCCAAGACAACGCTCAAGACACCAGCAACCCGCGCAAACGCAAAGTCATGCTGACCGTGCTGGCGATTCTGGTGATCCTCGCCGGTGCCGGCGTCTGGGCGTATCACGAATTCTACGGGCGCTGGAACGAAAGCACCGATGACGCCTACGTGAACGGCAACGTGGTGGAAATCACGCCGCTGGTCACCGGCACCGTGGTGAGCATCGGTGCCGACGATGGCGATCTGGTCCACGAAGGCCAGGTGCTGGTCAACTTCGACCCGAACGACGCCGAAGTCGGGCTGCAAAGTGCCCAGGCCAATCTGGCCCGCACCGTGCGCCAGGTACGTGGCTTGTACAGCAACGTCGACGGGATGCGCGCCCAGGTCAATGCCCAGCAGGCGAACGTGCAAAAAGCCCAGGATAACTTCAACCGCCGGAAAAACCTCGCCGCTGGCGGCGCGATTTCCCAGGAAGAACTGTCCCATGCTCGCGACGACCTGACCTCGGCGCAAAACGCTTTGGCCAATGCCCAGCAGCAGCTCAAGACCACCAGCGCCCTGGTGGACGACACCGTGGTTTCGTCGCACCCGGACGTGATGTCCGCCGCCGCGAATCTGCGCCAGGCCTACCTGAACAACTCCCGCAGCACCTTGATCGCGCCGGTCACCGGTTATGTGGCCAAACGCTCGGTGCAACTGGGCCAACGGGTTCAACCGGGCACCGCGCTGATGGCGGTGATTCCACTCGATCAACTTTGGATCGACGCCAACTTCAAGGAAACCCAGCTGCGTGACATGCGCATCGGCCAACCGGTGGACATCGAGGCCGACCTGTACGGCAGCGACGTGAAATTCAGCGGCACCATCGACAGCCTCGGTGCGGGCACCGGCAGCGCGTTTGCCTTGCTGCCGGCGCAAAACGCTACCGGTAACTGGATCAAGATTGTTCAGCGTGTGCCGGTGCGGATTCATGTCAATGCCGAAGAACTGGCCAAGCACCCGTTGCGCGTAGGCCTGTCGACCCAGGTCGATGTGAACCTGCACGACCAGAGCGGCCCGGTGCTGGCGCAGCAGCCGCCACAAAAGGCTTCGTTCAGCACCAACGTCTATGACCGTCAGTTGGCCGAGGCCGACGCGATGATCACTCAGTTGATCCATGACAACAGCGCGGCGGTCAGCAAGACCGCGCAACGCTGACACTAACCCTGTGGGAGTGGGCTTGCTCGCGAAGGCGGTGATTCAGTCAACTGAGATGTTGAATAGAGAACCGCCTTCGCGAGCAAGCCCGCTCCCACAAGGTCAGCGGCGCCTGTAAGCAACGCCGCGCCCACCCGGTTTCAAAGGATTTGCGATGAGCAATAACGCCTCTTTCACGCCGCCCAGCCTGTTGCTCAGCACCATCGGCCTGTCGCTGGCGACCTTCATGCAAGTGCTCGACACCACCATCGCCAACGTGGCCTTGCCGACGATTTCCGGCAACCTGGGCGTGAGTTCGGAGCAGGGCACCTGGGTGATCACTTCGTTCGCCGTGAGCAACGCGATTGCGCTGCCGCTGACCGGTTGGTTGAGCCGGCGTTTCGGTGAAGTGAAGCTGTTTCTCTGGGCCACGATTCTGTTTGTGCTGGCCTCGTTTCTCTGCGGTATCTCGACCTCGATGCCGGAACTGATCGGCTTCCGTGTGCTGCAAGGCCTGGTGGCCGGGCCGTTGTACCCGATGACCCAGACCCTGTTGATTGCGGTGTATCCCCCGGCCAGGCGCGGCATGGCCCTGGCGTTGCTGGCGATGGTCACGGTGGTCGCGCCGATTGCCGGCCCGATCCTCGGTGGCTGGATTACCGACAGCTATAGCTGGCCGTGGATCTTCTTTATCAACGTGCCGATCGGAATTTTCGCGGTGATGGTGGTGCGCTCGCAGCTCAAGGCGCGTCCAGTGGAAACCAGCCGCCAGCCGATGGATTACGTGGGTTTGATCACGCTGATCATTGGCGTCGGTGCGTTGCAGGTGATCCTCGATAAAGGCAACGACCTGGACTGGTTCGAATCGAACTTCATCATCATTGGCGCGGCGATTTCGGTGATTGCCCTGGCGGTGTTCATCATCTGGGAAATGACCGATAAACACCCGGTGGTGAATCTGCGGTTGTTCGCTTATCGCAACTTCCGCATCGGCACCATTGTGCTGGTGCTGGGTTACGCCGGGTTCTTCGGCATCAACCTGATCCTGCCGCAATGGTTGCAAACCCAGATGGGCTATACCGCCACCTGGGCGGGCCTGGCAGTGGCGCCGATCGGGATTCTGCCGGTGCTGATGTCTCCGTTTGTCGGCAAGTACGCGAACAAGTTCGACCTGCGCCTGCTGGCCGGTCTGGCGTTCCTGGCGATTGGCCTGAGCTGCTTCATGCGCGCCGGGTTCACCAACGAAGTGGACTTCCAGCACATCGCTCTGGTGCAACTGTTCATGGGCATTGGCGTGGCGCTGTTCTTTATGCCGACCCTGAGCATTTTGATGTCGGACCTGCCGCCAAGCCAGATCGCCGACGGCGCGGGCCTGGCGACCTTCCTGCGGACCCTGGGCGGCAGTTTTGCGGCGTCGTTGACGACGTGGATCTGGATTCGCCGGGCGGATCAGCACCATGCCTATCTGAGCGAAAGCATCACCACCTATGACCAACCGACCCGGGATGCCTTGAACACCCTGGGCGGCGCGAGTACCCCGGCGTATGCGCAACTCGACCAAGTGCTGACCAGCCAGGCGTACATGCTCTCCACCGTGGATTACTTCACGCTGCTCGGGTGGGGGTTCATGGGGTTGATGCTGATCGTTTGGCTGGCGAAACCGCCATTTGCGGCGAAGGCGGGGCCTGCGGCATCTGGGCATTGAGTGTAGGGCTTGAGATCGACCCCTCACCCTAACCCTCTCCCCAAGGGGGCGAGGGGACTGACCGAGGCCTTCTTTTGAGCTCCATCGACCTGAAAGCCCGAGTCGAACTCAGGTCTGGGAAGCGATGGAGATCTGCTCCCTTTCCCCCTCTCCCCAAGGGGGCGAGGGGACTGACAGAGGCGTTCTTTTGAGCCACATCGACCTGAAAGTCCGAGTCGAACTCAGGTCCGAGAAACGATGCAGATCTGCTCCCTTTCCCCCTCTCCCCTCTGGGGAGAGGGCTGGGGTGAGGGGTGGCTCTTAGCCGTTCGGCAATGCCAATTGCGGCGGCGGGGCGAAGTCGAAGGGGGCGAGGGCAAATCCTTGCTCATCCACCTGTAACGCCCAGCCCTGGCGATCCCAATCCCCCAGCACAATGCGCTTGGCCGCTTGTTCGCCAATCTGCAACTTGTGAATCGCCGGCCGATGGGTGTGCCCATGGATCAGCGTCTTCACGCCAAATGCCCGCATGATCCGTGGCACTTCGTCCGGCGTGACATCGACAATGTCATTGGCCTTCATCCGCGTCTGCGCACGGCTTTCGCTGCGCAGTTTGCGCGCCAGTTTATGCCGGGTGCTCAGAGGCAAATGCCGGAGGATGAACAGGGTGATGGGATTACGCAGGTAGCGACGCAGCTTCATATAGCCGACATCGCGGGTGCAGAGGCTGTCGCCGTGCATCAACAGCACGGGCTCGCCATAAAACTGCACGACACTCGGATCCTTCAATAACGTGCAGCCGGCCTGTTTACAAAAGGCCTTGCCGAGCATGAAGTCGCGATTGCCGTGCATCAGAAAAATTGCCGTGCCGCTGTCGCTGAGGGTGCGCAGGGCCTGGCAGATGGAACGCTGGAAGGCTGTCATGGCATCGTCGCCAATCCACGCCTCGAAAAAGTCGCCCAGAATGTACAACGCACTCGCCGAGCGGGCGCGTCCGGCGAGCAAATCCAGAAACGCCCGGGTAATGTCCGGGCGCTCCTCTTCCAGATGCAAGTCTGAAATCAGCAATATCACTCAATGATCTCGGCTTTCTCGATGATCACGTCGTCTGCTGGTACGTCCTGGTGGCCGGACTTGGACGTGGTGCTCACGCCTTTGATCTTGTCGACAACGTCAGTGCCGGCAACCACTTTGGCGAATACCGCGTAGCCCCAGCCCTGAGTGGTCTTGGCGCTGTGGTTCAGGAAGCTGTTGTCAGCCACGTTGATGAAGAACTGGGCGGAAGCCGAATGCGGCTCCATGGTGCGGGCCATGGCCACGGTGTACTTCTCGTTCGGCAGGCCGTTGTCGGCTTCGTTCTGGATGCTTGGGCGCTTGTCTTTCTTTTCTTTCATGCCTGGCTCGAAACCGCCGCCCTGGATCATGAAGTTACCGATGACACGGTGGAAAACGGTGTTTTCGTAGTGGCCGGCTTTGACGTATTCGATGAAGTTGGCAACGGTGAGCGGTGCTTTTTCAGCGTTCAGTTCCAGGACGATGTCGCCGTGGTTGGTGGTCAGTTTGACTTGGGTCATGATCGGCACTCTTTCAAGAAATTCGTGGGTTTCGGGGCGTTTCGGCCCGCAACCGGTCTGGTCTGTCTCGACCAAGGTGCGCAGTTTAGCGCGACAGGCGCGAATTTCGAGGCTGTTTTTCATTTGAAGCCGATTAAATGCAGCCGTTTGCAGGCCCGCTCTGTCAGCGGCTTGACAGCATCGGCTATGATAGCGCCTTTGTTTTGTCAGGCCTTTCGTTCCGGCCACGCACTTGTACGTTCAAGGATCCTATGAGCAAGCCCACTGTCGACCCTACCTCGAATGCCAAGACCGGCCCTGCCGTGCCGGTCAACTTCCTGCGCCCGATCATCCAGGCGGACCTGGACTCGGGTAAGCACACGCAGATCGTCACCCGTTTCCCGCCTGAGCCCAACGGCTACCTGCATATCGGTCACGCCAAGTCGATTTGCGTGAACTTCGGCCTGGCCCAGGAGTTTGGCGGTGTCACGCACCTGCGTTTCGACGACACCAACCCGGCCAAGGAAGACCAGGAATACATCGACGCGATCGAAAGCGACATCAAATGGCTGGGCTTCGAATGGTCCGGTGAAGTGCGCTACGCCTCGCAGTATTTCGACCAGTTGCACGACTGGGCCGTCGAGCTGATCAAGGCCGGCAAGGCCTACGTCGATGACTTGAGTCCCGAGCAGGCCAAGGAATATCGCGGCACCCTGACCGAGCCGGGCAAGAACAGCCCGTTCCGTGACCGCTCCGTGGAAGAAAACCTCGACTGGTTCGCCCGCATGAAGGCCGGCGAATTCCAGGACGGCGCACGCGTGCTGCGGGCCAAGATCGACATGGCCTCGCCGAACATGAACCTGCGCGACCCGATCATGTATCGCATCCGTCACGCGCACCACCACCAGACCGGCGACAAGTGGTGCATCTACCCGAACTACGACTTCACCCACGGTCAGTCGGACGCCATCGAAGGCATCACCCACTCGATCTGCACCCTGGAGTTCGAAAGCCACCGTCCGCTGTACGACTGGTTCCTGGACGCTCTGCCAGTGCCGGCGCACCCGCGCCAGTACGAATTCAGCCGTCTGAACTTGAACTACACCATCACCAGCAAGCGCAAGCTCAAGCAACTGGTCGATGAAAAGCACGTGTTCGGCTGGGACGATCCTCGCATGTCCACGCTGTCGGGCTTCCGCCGCCGTGGCTATACACCCGCGTCGATCCGTAACTTCTGCGACATGGTCGGCACCAACCGTTCCGACGGCGTGGTGGATTTCGGCATGCTTGAATTCAGCATCCGTCAGGATCTGGACCAGAATGCTCCGCGCGCCATGTGCGTGCTGCGTCCGTTGAAGGTAGTGATCACCAACTACCCGGAAGACCAGGTCGAGAACCTCGAACTGCCACGTCATCCGCAGAAAGAAGAGCTGGGCGTGCGCAAGTTGCCGTTCGCCCGTGAAATCTACATCGACCACGATGACTTCATGGAAGAGCCGCCAAAAGGCTACAAGCGCCTGGAGCCCAACGGCGAAGTGCGTCTGCGCGGCAGCTACGTGATCCGTGCCGACGAAGCGATCAAGGACGCCGAGGGCAACATCGTCGAACTGCGTTGCTCCTACGACCCGGAAACCCTGGGCAAGAACCCTGAAGGCCGCAAGGTCAAAGGCGTGGTGCACTGGGTGCCGGCGGCTGCCAGCGTCGAGTGCGAAGTGCGTCTGTACGATCGTCTGTTCCGTTCGGCCAACCCTGAGAAGGCCGAAGACAGCGCCAGTTTCCTGGACAACATCAACCCTGACTCGCTGCAAGTTCTCACCGGTTGTCGTGCTGAACCCTCGCTGGGCAATGCACAGCCGGAAGACCGTTTCCAGTTCGAGCGCGAAGGTTACTTCGTCGCGGATATCAAGGACTCGAAACCTGGTCATCCGGTGTTCAACCGTACCGTGACCTTGCGTGATTCGTGGGGCCAGTGATTCAAGGAAACAATTAAAGTGCTGACGATCTACAACACGCTCACCAAGAGCAAAGAAGTCTTCAAGCCGCTGGATGGCAACAATGTGCGCATGTACGTCTGCGGGATGACCGTGTACGACTACTGCCACATTGGCCACGGCCGCAGCATGGTCGCGTTCGACCTGGTGACCCGCTGGTTGCGTTTCAGCGGTTATAACCTGACGTATGTACGCAATATCACCGACATTGAAGACAAGATCATCAATCGGGCCAAGGAGAACGGCGAGCCGTTCGACGTGTTGACCGAGCGCATGATCACCGCGATGCACGAGGACGAGGCACGCCTCAACATCCTCAAGCCGGACATGGAACCGCGGGCCACCGATCATATCCCTGGCATGCTGACCATGATCCAGACCCTGATCGACAAGGGTTACGCCTACGCTCCGGGCAATGGCGACGTGTACTACCGCGTCGCCAAGTTCATGGGTTACGGCAAGCTGTCGCGCAAAAAGATTGAAGACCTGCGCATCGGCGCGCGGATCGAAGTCGACGAGTCGAAACAGGACCCGCTGGACTTCGTGCTGTGGAAAGCCACCAAGCCGGGTGAGCCGAGCTGGGAATCGCCATGGGGCGCCGGGCGTCCGGGCTGGCACATCGAGTGCTCGGTGATGTCGACCTGCTGCCTGGGCGAGACGTTCGACATTCATGGCGGCGGCAGCGACCTCGAGTTCCCGCACCATGAAAACGAAATCGCCCAGAGCGAAGCGGCGACCGGCAAGACCTACGCCAATGCGTGGATGCATTGCGGCATGATTCGCATCAATGGCGAGAAGATGTCCAAGTCCTTGAACAACTTCTTCACCATTCGCGACGTGCTGGCAAAGTACCACCCGGAAGTCGTGCGTTACCTGCTGGTGTCGAGCCACTACCGCAGCGCGATCAACTACTCGGAAGACAACCTCAAGGACGCCAAGGGCGCCCTCGAGCGTTTCTACCACGCGTTGAAAGGCCTGCCGAGCGCTGCGCCGGCCGGTGGCGAAGCGTTTGTCGAGCGTTTCACCCAGGTGATGAACGACGACTTCGGTACGCCGGAAGCCTGCGCGGTGCTATTCGAGATGGTGCGCGAGATCAACCGTTTGCGTGAGAGCGATCTCAATGCAGCGGCGGGTCTGGCGGCACGCTTGAAGGAACTGGCGAGTGTGTTGGGTGTGTTGCAGCTTGAGGCGGATGACTTCCTGCAGGCTGGCGCTGAAGGCCGGGTGGATGCGGCTGAGGTTGATGCGCTGATTGCGGCGCGTCTGGCGGCACGTGCCGGCAAAGACTGGGCCGAATCCGACCGCATCCGCGACCAGCTCACCGCCATGGGCGTGGTGCTGGAAGACGGCAAGGGTGGCACGACCTGGCGATTGGCGGACTGATTGCTTGATCCGTTGCAAAACAAAACCCGCCTTGTGCGGGTTTTTGTTTGGTAAAGATCAAAAGATCGCAGCCTTGCAGCTCCTACAGGATTGGGTTCGTCCACAATTACGCGGCGGGCACAATCCTGCGTAGGAGCTGCCGAAGGCTGCGATCTTTTGATGTTGATCGTTCTCACGATCACTGTCGCAGGCGCTTGTACAACGTATTGCGGCTAACCCCCAACCGCCGCGCCAAATGCGAGATATTCCCCCCTGCCGCCTGCAACAACCGATTCAAATCCTCGGCATCATTCAAATCCACTGCCAACGGTTCCGCTGGTTCCACCGGTTCCATCTCCAGATCGACAAAAAAATCATCCGGCAAAT
This sequence comes from Pseudomonas sp. dw_612, assembly GCF_018449725.1. Classification (GTDB taxonomy): domain Bacteria; phylum Pseudomonadota; class Gammaproteobacteria; order Pseudomonadales; family Pseudomonadaceae; genus Aquipseudomonas. The sequence goes on from NZ_JAAVVC010000014.1 coordinate 61,183, forward strand.
GCTCGGGCCGCACCGGTTGTTCTTCGGCCATGGCCAACGCCACCTGCATCACGCTGCTGACCTGCCGCAGATTCCCCGGCCACGGATGACGGCCGAACAATTCCATCACCTCACGGCTCAACCCGGCCCATTGCGACGGCTCCCGGTGCTGTTCCCACAAGCGCTTGAACAGCGCCTGTTTGTCGCTGCGTTCCCGTAGCGGCGGCAGTTCCAGCGTTAACCCGCCGATCCGGTAATACAGGTCTTCCCGAAACCGCCCCAGTTGCACCTGTTCGCGCAACGAGCGGTTGGTGGCCGAGATAATGCGGATGTCCACCGGGAACAATTCGCTACTGCCCACCGGTTGCACGCAACGTTCCTGCAACACGCGCAGTAGCCGCGCCTGGGTCGGCAGCGGCATATCACCGATTTCATCGAGGAACAGCGTGCCTTTGTCGGCCTTGCGAATCAGGCCGATGCTGCCTTTCTGATTGGCGCCGGTGAACGCGCCTTTCTCGTAGCCAAACAGCTCGGACTCGACCAGTTCGGCGGGGATCGCCGCACAGTTGACCGCAATGAACGGTTGTTTGCTGCGGGAACTGGCCTGGTGCAGGGCTTTGACGAAGACTTCCTTGCCGACCCCGGTTTCGCCGTGGATCAACAGCGGAATGTCTTTCTCCAGCAAGCGCTCAGCCTGACGCACGGCTTTTTCCACGCGGCTGTCGCCGAAGTGCAGGGTGTTCAGGCTGATGGCGGCGGGCATCGTGACGGTCGGTTCGGCGGTCCGGGGTTCAGCAAACACCCGCGCCTGAATCGGCGCCTGTTTAGGCCGCTTCAACAGGCACTGAAAGCGGTTGCGCCCGGAGGCTTGCAGGGCGAACGGCAAGCCGTCGGGCTGGTTCAGCAACTCCAGCAACGACACCTTGAACAAGCTCTCGACGCTGACCCGCGACAGGCTGATGCCCAGCAGATTATCGGCCCGGCGATTGGCCGACAACACTTGCCCGGTCTCGTCGAAAATCAACAACCCGGCCCACTGGCTGTCGAGGTTGTTCAACCCGGTGTTGAAGGTCAGTTGAAAATGCTGGCCGTGGAACAGGTTAAGGATCAGCCGGTTTTCCACGGTCTGGCTCATCATCTTGACCATGCCCAGGGTGTGGGACGGCGGCAGGTAGCTGTCGCTGGACACATCCAGCACCGCGATCACCTTGCGCTCGGCATCGAAAATCGGCGCGGCAGAGCCAGTCATGAAGCGGTTGGCCTTCAGAAAATGCTCATCGTGCTCAATGTGCACCGCCTGCTCGCAGGCCAGGGCCGTGCCGATCGCGTTGGTGCCGCTGCAACGTTCCATCCAGCTCGCGCCAGCGCTGAAACCTCGAGTCAGGCTCGGCTCGATAAAGCGCTGGGTGCCCCAGGACGTGAGCACCTGGCCTTGATTGTCGGCGAGCATGATCAGGCAGTTGGAGTTACTCAGGATGTTTTCGTAATACGGCAGCACTTCCTGATGGGTGGTCTGCACCAGGGAATGCTGGCTTTCCAGCAAGTGTGCGATGCCGTCGGCCGGCAGTTGGTCGAAGGTCGGGACACTGTGGTGGTTCAGACCAAACGCGCGGCAACGGGACCAGGAGTCCTGAATGATGGCGTCGTGGGAGAGCGGCGAGGCAGGTAGGGCCATGGCAGTCGATCTCTGAGCAAAGCTTTTATTGTTTTTGTTATGGGTAAACGCATTGTTCGTTTTCACGGGTTACTGCAGCCTGATGCAATCCCGTAGGAGCTGGCGAAGCCTGCGTTCGGCGACGCAGTCGTCGTAAACCTGTATCCGCGGTCATCCTGACACAGCGTGGCGCTTGATTTTACGACGACTTCGTCGCCGGACGCAGCCTTCGGCAGCTGCTACAAGGCCGTGTGTAATTCGGGATTTTGCGCAGTAAAAGCATCCGTAGAGTGTTGTTCACTATTGTTCATTGTCAACCGCCGAAGTGTTCAGTTGTTCAGCCACAACTGTTCATTTCTGTTCAGCAACGAACGCGGTTTTCCCTTCTTTCCGAGGATTTTTAAACAAGATCAACCACTTGTGATTTCTGGCACGAATGTCGCTCTATCGCTTCGGTCGCTTGACTCCAAATAATAAAAAAGGCCGAGCCATGTCATTAACCCTGGAGCACGTCAGCCGTACCGTCGAGGGCCAGACCTGGATCGACGATGCGTGCCTTGTTTTCGAACCCGGATCCTTCAACGTTTTGCTCGGGCGCACGCTGTCCGGCAAAACCAGTCTCATGCGTTTGATGGCCGGTCTGGACAAGCCCGACAGTGGGCGCATCCTGATGAACGGCGTCGACGTCACCCAACGCCCGGTGCGCCTGCGCAATGTGTCGATGGTCTACCAGCAATTCATCAACTACCCGACCATGACGGTGTTCGAGAACATCGCCTCGCCCTTGCGCCAGGGCGGTGTGTCCAACGAACTGATCCAGAGCAAAGTGCTGGAAACCGCGAAGATGCTGCGCATCGAGAAATTCCTCCAGCGCCATCCGCTGGAGCTGTCCGGCGGCCAGCAACAACGCACGGCCATGGCCCGGGCGCTGGTCAAGGATGCCGAGCTGATCCTGTTCGACGAACCGCTGGTCAACCTCGACTACAAACTGCGCGAAGAGCTGCGCCAGGAAATGCGCGAGCTGTTCAAGGCGCGGCACACCATCGCCATCTACGCCACCACCGAACCCAACGAAGCCCTCGCGCTGGGCGGTACCACCACGATTCTGCATGAAGGTCGGGTGATCCAGAGCGGCAAGTCTTCCGAGGTGTATCACCAGCCGCAAACGGTGCTGGCGGCAGAGTTGTTCTCCGAGCCGCCGATCAACCTGATGCCCGGACGCATCGCCGGCAACGAAGTGAGTTTCGCCAATTTCGTGCACTTCCCGTTGAACGTCGACCTGCGCCCGGTGGGCGAGGGCGAGTTCCGCTTCGGCGTGCGACCCAGCCACATCTCCCTGGTGCCGAGCAACGACGATGACCTGGAACTGGCGGTGACCGTCGAGGTGGCCGAGATCAGCGGTTCGGAAACCTTCCTGCACGTGCGCAACGAGCATTTCCTGTTGGTACTGCACTTGCCGGGCGTCCACGAATACGACGTCGATGCGCCGATTCGCATCTATATCCCGACCCATAAACTGTTTGTGTTCGATACGCAGGGGCGGCTGGTCCAGGCGCCCGGTCGCCGTATCGCGAGGGTTGCCTGATGGCCGAAATCCGTTTGCAAAACCTCGCCCACAGCTATACCCGCACGCCAAGCGGGCCTGAGGACTATGCGATTCGCGAGATGGACCACGTCTGGGAACAGGGCGGTGCCTACGCGCTGCTCGGGCCGTCGGGCTGCGGCAAGTCGACGTTGCTCAACATCATTTCCGGGCTGCTCAGCCCGTCCCAGGGCCAGGTGTTGTTCGACAGCAAAGTGGTGAACGACCTGACCCCGGAGAAGCGCAACATCGCCCAGGTGTTCCAGTTCCCGGTGGTCTACGACACCATGACGGTGTTCGACAACCTGGCGTTCCCCCTGCGAAACCAGGGCATGAACGAGGCGAAAATTCACAGCAAGGTGCAGGAAATTGCCGAGGTGCTGGATCTCCAGGCACTGCTGAGCAAAAAGGCGCGCAACCTCACCGCCGATGAAAAACAGAAAGTCTCCATGGGCCGTGGACTGGTGCGCGATGACGTCTCGGCGATCCTCTTCGATGAGCCGCTGACGGTGATCGACCCGCATCTGAAGTGGAAACTGCGGCGCAAGCTCAAGCAGATCCACGAGCAGTTCAACATCACCATGGTCTACGTCACCCACGATCAGCTCGAAGCCTCGACCTTCGCCGACAAGATCGCGGTGATGTACGGCGGGCAGATCGTGCAGTTCGGCACGCCACGGGAATTGTTCGAACGGCCGAGCCACACCTTTGTCGGCTATTTCATCGGCAGCCCGGGGATGAACCTGATCGATGTGCAGCCGCAGCCCGGTGGGGTCGGTTTCGCCTCGACGCACTTGCCGCTTTCTGAGGCTCAGCAGCAACGCATCGCCGAGTCCGAGTGGAAAACCCTGAAGGTCGGCATTCGCCCGGAGTTCGTCCATGTGTGGGACGAACCGTTTGATGATGCGATGCAGGCAAAAGTCGTACACATCGAAGACCTCGGCACCTACAAGATCATGACCCTGAACCTCGACGGCATGCCGTTGAAAGTGCGTCTGGCGGAGGACAAACCGGTGCCCGAAGGCACGGCGTACATCAGTTTTCCGGCGCAGTGGTTGATGGTGTATGCGGACGACTATCTGTTGGAGGTACAGCCATGAACAAGGTGCAGAACAACAAGGCCTGGTGGTTGGTCCTGCCAGTGTTTCTGCTGGTGGCGTTCAGTGCGGTGATCCCGATGATGACCGTGGTCAACTATTCGGTGCAGGACATCTTCGACCAGTCCAGCCGCTACTTCGTCGGCGCCGACTGGTACAAACAGGTGCTGCTCGATCCACGCTTGCATGACTCGTTGTTGCGTCAGTTCATCTATTCCGGCTGCGTGTTGCTGATCGAAATCCCGCTGGGCATTGCCATCGCCCTGACCATGCCGACCAAGGGGCGCTGGTCGTCGCTGGTGCTGATCATTCTGGCGATTCCGCTGCTGATCCCGTGGAACGTGGTCGGCACTATCTGGCAGATCTTCGGCCGTGCCGACATCGGTTTGCTCGGATCAAGCCTGAATGCCATGGGCATGAACTACAACTACGCGTCCAACACCATGGACGCCTGGGTCACGGTGTTGGTGATGGACGTCTGGCACTGGACTTCGTTGGTGGCGCTGTTGTGTTTCTCCGGTTTGCGCGCGATTCCGGACGTGTACTACCAGGCGGCGCGTATTGATAGGGCCTCTTCCTGGGCAGTTTTCCGACATATCCAGTTGCCCAAGCTCAAGAGCGTGCTGTTGATCGCGGTGATGTTGCGCTTCATGGACAGCTTCATGATCTACACCGAGCCGTTCGTGCTCACGGGAGGCGGGCCGGGTAATGCGACGACCTTCTTGAGTCAGACCTTGACCCAGATGGCCGTAGGGCAATTCGACCTCGGCCCGGCGGCGGCTTTCTCGCTGGTGTACTTCCTGATCATCCTGTTGGTGTCCTGGCTGTTCTATACCGCCATGACTCACTCTGACGCCAACCGCTGAGGTCTGCCATGAGTAAAAGAAAGCTCATTCCGTTGCTGATCTACATCCTGTTCCTGCTGGTGCCGATCTACTGGCTGTTGAACATGTCCTTCAAGAGCAACACCGAAATCCTCAGCGGCCTGACGCTGTTTCCCCAGGATTTCACCTTCGCCAACTACAAGGTGATCTTCACTGACCCGAGTTGGTACACCGGTTATCTCAACTCGCTGTACTACGTGAGCCTGAACACGGTGATTTCCCTGAGCGTGGCGTTGCCGGCGGCTTACGCGTTCTCGCGCTATCGCTTCCTCGGCGACAAACACCTGTTCTTCTGGCTGCTGACCAACCGCATGGCGCCGCCGGCGGTGTTCCTGTTGCCGTTCTTCCAGCTGTACTCCTCGATCGGCTTGTTCGACACCCACATCGCCGTGGCCCTGGCGCACTGCCTGTTTAACGTGCCGCTGGCGGTGTGGATCCTCGAAGGCTTCATGTCCGGGGTGCCCAAGGAAATCGACGAAACGGCCTACATTGATGGCTACAGTTTTCCGAAGTTCTTCGTGAAGATTTTCGTGCCGTTGATTGGTTCGGGCATCGGTGTGACAGCGTTTTTCTGCTTCATGTTTTCCTGGGTCGAGCTGCTGCTGGCGCGGACGCTGACCTCGGTCAACGCCAAACCGATCGCGGCGGTGATGACGCGCACGGTCTCGGCGTCCGGCATCGACTGGGGCGTGCTGGCGGCGGCGGGGGTGTTGACTATCCTGCCGGGCATGCTGGTGATCTGGTTTGTTCGCAACCACGTGGCCAAGGGCTTTGCCCTGGGTCGGGTCTGAGGAGCTGATGATGGAATGGATGAGTTGGACCACCCCCACCGCGGCGTTCTTCATCGCCATTGGCCTGATCCTGGTGGGCATGACGACCTGGGAATTGCGTTCGCCGAGCATTCTTCGTCGTGGTTTGTTGCCGATTGCCACCACCCGTGGCGATCGCTTGTTTATCGGTCTTCTCGGCAGCGCCTACCTGCATTTGCTGGTAATCGGCGTCACCGACTGGAGCATCTGGGTCGCGTCCGCGTTGTCCCTGGTGTGGCTGTTGGCTGTGATGCGTTGGGGCTAGTCGAATCGCTCGGCAAAGTTGCTCCGAAACTTAAACAGGAGGTCTTATGTTCGATAAAAACAATAAGCTGCGACATAGCATTTCATTGGCAGCCATGCTGGCACTCAGCGGTTTGAGCGCATCTGCCTGGGCTGATGCCTACGAAGACGCGGCAAAAAAATGGATCGGCAGCGAATTCAAACCGTCCACCCTGACGGCCGATCAACAGCTCGAGGAATTGAAGTGGTTCATCAAGGCCGCCCAGCCGTTTCGCGGGATGGACATCAAGGTCGTCTCGGAAACCCTGACCACTCACGAATATGAGTCCAAGGTGCTGGCCAAGGCGTTTACCGAAATCACCGGGATCAAGGTCACCCACGACTTGCTGCAAGAAGGCGATGTGGTGGAAAAGCTGCAGACCGTGATGCAATCGGACAAAAGCATTTATGACGGCTGGGTCAACGACTCGGACCTGATCGGTACGCATTTCCGCTACGGCAAGACCGAATCGATCACAGACCTGATGGCCAACGAAGGCAAGAACTTCACCTCGCCGACCCTGGACATCAAGGACTTCATCGGCATTTCCTTCACCACTGCGCCGGACGGCAAGATCTATCAACTGCCCGACCAGCAGTTCGCCAACCTCTACTGGTTCCGCGCCGACTGGTTTGAACGTCCGGAGCTGAAAGCCAAGTTCAAGGAAAAGTACGGTTACGAATTGGGCGTGCCGGTGAACTGGTCGGCCTATGAAGATATCGCCAAGTTCTTCAGCGAAGACGTCAAGGAAATCGACGGCAAGCGCATCTACGGGCACATGGACTACGGCAAGAAAGACCCGTCCCTGGGCTGGCGCTTCACCGATGCCTGGTTCTCCATGGCCGGTGCCGGCGACAAAGGCCTGCCCAACGGCTTGCCAGTGGACGAGTGGGGGATTCGTGTCGAGGACTGCCACCCGGTCGGTTCCAGCATCACCCGCGGCGGCGACACCAACGGCCCGGCGGCGGTCTATGCGACGCAGAAATACGTCGACTGGCTCAAGGCCTACGCGCCACCGGAAGCGGCGGGCATGACCTTCTCCGAATCCGGCCCGGTGCCGTCCCAGGGCAACATCGCCCAGCAGATCTTCTGGTACACCGCGTTTACCGCCGACATGACCAAGCCGGGCTTGCCCGTGGTGAACACCGATGGCTCGCCGAAATGGCGCATGGCGCCGTCCCCGCGTGGCCCGTATTGGGAGGAGGGCATGAAGCTGGGGTATCAGGACGTGGGTTCCTGGACGTTCATGAAGTCCACGCCTGAGAAACAGAAACTCGCGGCCTGGCTCTACGCACAGTTTGTGACCTCGAAAACCGTCTCGCTGAAGAAAACCATCGTTGGCCTGACGCCGATCCGTGAGTCGGACATCAACTCGCAAGCCATGACCGACCTGGCACCGAAACTCGGCGGCCTGGTGGAGTTCTACCGCAGCCCGGCCCGTGTGCAGTGGACCCCGACCGGGACCAACGTGCCGGACTACCCGCGTCTGGCGCAATTGTGGTGGAGCCACATCGCCGAAGCGGCCAGCGGCGAGAAAACCCCGCAACAAGCGCTCGATGGCCTGGCCAAGGACCAGGACGCCATCATGACGCGGCTTGAACGCTCCAAGGTGCAACCGGTGTGCGGGCCGAAAATGAACCCGGAACGGGATGCGCAGTACTGGTTTGATCAGCCGGGGGCGCCGAAGCCTAAGTTGGCGAACGAGAAGCCTAAAGGTGAAACCGTGAGCTATACCGAGTTGCTGAAATCGTGGGCGGATGCGCGTAAGTAAGCGGCTGTAATGTGAAAGGCGAACGGCACCGGAAGGTGCCGTTTTCATTGGTGGCAGATAGACCGCTTTCGCGAGCAAGCCCGCTCAGGAGTTCAGGGTTGTCCACGGATCCCCTGTGGTAGCGGGCTTGCTCGAGAAGAGGCCATCTAATACATCCAATTTCTTGAGCCGATCAAACACCTCACAAATACAGTGTTCAGCTGAGGAGTGGTGGATCGATCAGACCAGTACAGCCAAATCCGTGTACCTGGCAACTAACGGGTCAGCGGTGAGGCGCTTCATAGGTTCTGTCATGGCCGTTGCGACAATGAGACGGTCAAAGGGATCACGATGGTGATGTTCCAGATCTTTCACTGCAATGGCATGTTCCGAGGTCACAGCCAGTTCGATGAACCCACTGTCGAGGCAATACTGGCGTAGTTCTTCCAGATCAACGTTCAGTTTTCCCAGCCCGACCTTGATCGACATCTCCCAGAATGTCGCTGCGCTGATATAAATGTCGGCCGCGTTTTCAATGAGTTTTCTGGCCTTGCCAGAGAGCTTCGGATCATCGCCGAGTGTCCAAAGCAGAATGTGAGTATCGAGCAATAACCTCATCCTTGAGTGCCTTCAAAAGCATCGAGCATATCGTCCGGCAGAGGTGCATCGAAGTCTTCGGGAAGAACAAGTTTGCCTTTCATCGCTCCGATACGCTGTCCGCAATGCTTGTCCATGGGGACCAAGCGGGCAAGGGCCCGACCATGTTTGGCAATCGTGATGATCTGCCCTGCTGCTGCGTCATCGACGAGTTTGGATAAATTGTTTTTTGCTTCCGCCAGCGGAACGATGATCATCATTGCTCTCCCATATTCTGGACAAATATAGCCAGAATATTTTGGAGCTGCAAAGTCGTATGATTGCTCTGTGCAGATGAGCGGAGGATTGGTGAGTTCCGCTTTGTAGTGTAGGTGCGCGACCTTGCTTTGGCGCTGCGCCGCTAGAGCGTCGAAGCCGTCTACTAACTCAAGAAAAATGTCCCGTTTCATTATTCGCTCTCTTTTGATTGCTCTGTCCAGCAGTCATCCAAGATAGGACCAAGGACATGATGCTGGCTGTAGGACGAAACGGACAATCCAGCGAGAGCTTTCGGCGATTGCGAGTGGATGGAAGAGCAGCGGTAACAAATCTTACAAACGCAAAAACGGCACCCGAAGGTGCCGTTTCTGTTTTCTAGCGAGTATCGCTAAGTGATCAACCTGCCAACCCGGCCTGCTGAACCAGCACCAGCAATGGCTGCGGATACAGACCCAGGAAGAACGCCAGTGCGGCGATGGCCAGCAGCATTACGCCGCCTGCACGTTGTTCCCAATGCAGTTGCGCATCGTGGCGACGTAGATTTGGCTCGATCAGATACAGGGTGACCATCACGCGCAGGTAGTAGAAGACGCCGATGGCGCTGCCCAGTACCAGGGAACCGACCAGCCACCATTGGTGCGATTCGACGCCGGTAGCAATGATGTAGAACTTGCCGATGAAGCCCGCGGTCAGCGGGATGCCGGCCAGGGACAGCATCATCACGGTCAGCACGGCGGTCAGGTACGGACGGCGCCAGAACAGGCCGCGGTATTCGTACAGGGCATCCGCGTCACGGCCGTTGTACGGCGAGGACATCAGGGTGATCACGCCGAAAGCGCCGAGGCTGGTGATCACGTAGGTGACCAGGTACACGCCGATGGCTTCCACGGCCAGGCCTTTGCTCGCCACCAGAGCGATCAGCAGGTAGCCGAAGTGGGCGATGGACGAGTAACCCAGCAGACGCTTGAGGTTGCTTTGGGTCAGTGCCAGCAGGTTACCGAACAGGATCGACGCGATGGCGATGATAGTCAGCACGTCGCTCAGCACACCGCTGCTTGCCGCTGGCGAGATCTGGAACAGACGCACCATCACCGCGAACACCGCAACTTTGGAAGCGGTCGCCAGGAACGCGGCGACCGGCGCCGGAGCACCTTCGTATACGTCCGGGGTCCAGAGGTGGAACGGCACCAGCGACAGCTTGAACGCCAGGCCGATCAGCATCATGCCCAGGCCCATTTGCGCCAGGGAGCTTGGCAGGCCGGTGGCCGCGAGGGCTTGACCGATACCCACGAAGCTCAGGCTGCCGGAGTCGGCGTAGAGCAGGGCCATGCCGAACAGCAGGAACGCGGAGCCGGCGGCCGACAGCACCATGTACTTGATACCGGCTTCCAGCGAACGCTTGTTGAAGAAGGCGTACGCCACCAGACCGTAGACCGGCACCGACAACAGTTCCAGACCGATGAACAACCCGGCCAGGTGTTGCGCGCTGACCAGAACCAGGCCACCGGCGGCGGCCATCAGGATCAGCAGGTACAGTTCTTCGCGGTTGCCGGGGTAACCCGAGCCGCCATCGCCGAGGTAGGCGTGGGCGAGTGTCACACAAGCGAGGGTGGCGACCAGGATCAGCGCCATGTACAAGCAAGCGAAGTTATCGATCTGCAGCAGTGGGGTCACGGCCAATGGCGCGACTTTCAAGGCTGGCAGGATCGACAACAATGCCAGGTTCAAACCCGCCACGGAAATCAGGAAGGTTTGCGAGTGGTTGCGGCGCCAGGCGATGGCCAGCATCACCACGATGATCGTGGCGGTGGTGATCAACAGTGGCGCGAGCGCGATAAAGTGTTGAGTCGTGAATTCCATAGCGCTCTTACCGGGCCGAAGCGAGTTGAGTGAAAGCGGTACCGAGCCACTGCTGCACGCCATGCATCGTTGCGGCAGAAGTGTCGAGGAACGGCTGCGGGTACACGCCGATGTAAATCAGCAGCGCCGCCAGGCCGAGCACCATGATCAGTTCGCGACCATCCATGCCATGCAGCACTGCGTCCGACTTGGACGGGCCGAAGTAGGCACGGTGGATCATGATCAGCGAGTAGACCGAACCGAACACCAGGCCCGTCGTTGCAATCGCGGTAATCCACGGAGCAGCGGCGAAGGTGCCGATCAGGATCAGGAACTCACCGACGAAGTTACCGGTACCCGGCAAGCCCAGGGACGCAGCGGCGAAGAACAGGCTGATGGCCGGCAGGTAAGCGATCTTCGACCACAGGCCACCCATTTCACGCATGTCGCGGGTGTGGGTGCGTTCGTACAACTGACCACTGAGGATAAACAGTGCCGCAGCCGACAGACCGTGCGCCAGCATCTGCATCACGGCGCCTTGCAGCGCCAGTTGGCTGCCGGAATAGATGCCGATCAACACGAAACCCATGTGGGAAACGGAGGAGTAGGCGATCAGACGCTTGATGTCCGTTTGGGCGAAGGCCAGGAACGCACCGTAGAAGATCCCGATCAGACCTAGGGTCATGGCGATCGGCGCGAACTCGGCCGAGGCATTCGGGAACAGCGGCAGGGCGAAACGCAACAGACCGTAGGCCGCTGTCTTCAACAAGATACCGGCCAGGTCGACCGAACCTGCTGTCGGCGCCTGGGCGTGAGCATCAGGCAACCAGGAGTGGAACGGCACGACCGGCAGTTTCACCGCGAAAGCGATGAAAAAGCCGAGCATCAGGATGTACTCGGTGGTGAGTGACATCTTGGTTTTCAGCAGGTCGGCGTAGTTGAAGGTAATCACGCCAGTGCTGTTGAAGTTGACCAGTACCAGGCCCAGGATCGCCACCAACATGATCAGGCCGGAAGCCTGGGTGAAGATGAAGAACTTGGTCGCCGCGTAGATCCGGGTTTTCTTGCCGTCCGAAGAACTGTGACCCCAGAGCGCGATGAGGAAGTACATCGGCACCAGCATCATTTCCCAGAAGAAGAAGAACATGAACAGGTCGAGGGCGAGGAACACGCCGACGACACCGCCCAGGATCCACATCAGGTTCAAGTGGAAGAAGCCGACGTGACGCTGGATCTCTTTCCACGAGCAGAGTACCGAGAGGATACCCAGCAGGCCGGTCAGCAGGATCATCAACAGCGACAGGCCGTCGAGGGCCAGGTGCACGCTGATGCCGAAGCGCTGGATCCAGATGTGCTTGAACTCAAGCACCCAGGTCGGATCGGCGCCAGGGGCCGGCGCAAATGAATAATTACCGTGGGCCCACAGCCAGAGGCCGAGTGCGAGTTCCAGGGTCATGGTCAACAGCGCAATCCAGCGGGGGAGGGTAGCGCCGAAGCGCTCACCCATCCAGCACAGCAGGCCGCCGATGAAGGGGATCAGGATTAGCCAAGGCAGAATCATGACGGGCTCAATTCCTTTCGCAAGTTCGCAAGGTTCATATTCAGACCGCTACCAGCACGATGGCGCCGATGACCAGCACGGAGCCGGCTGCCATCGAGGCCGCGTACCAACGCAGTTGACCGGTTTCGGTACGGCTCAGGGCGGTGTGGCCGCCTTTGGCCATACGCGGGATCAAACCGATGGTCTGATCGAGCGGGTCTCTGCGCAGTGCGTGGCTGATCGCAAGGTATGGCTTGACGAACAGTTTGTCGTAGATCCAGTCGAAGCCCCAGGCAGCGAACCACCAGGCCGAAAGGAAGCGGCCGATGCCGCTGTTGGCGATTGCAGTGACGAAACGACGCTTGCCGAGGAACAGCATCGCGGCCAGCAGGATACCGGCCAGGGCGATGGCGCCCGACGCGATTTCCAGACTGTGCTTGGCTTCGCCGCCGGCATGGCCGACGCTCTCTGGCAACACGCCGTGCAGCGGTGGCACGATCATGGCGCCGACGAAGGTCGACAGCACGATCAGCACCGACAGGGGCAGCCAGTGAGCGATGCCGTGACCGGCGTGGGCTTCGGTCTTCGCTTCACCGTGGAACGCGATGAAGATCAGGCGGAAGGTGTACAGCGAAGTCATGAACGCGCCGACCAGACCTGCATACAGCAGACCGTGGTTGCCGCTGGCAAACGCTTCCCAGAGGATTTCGTCCTTGGAGTAGAAGCCTGCGGTGACCAGTGGCAGGGCCGAAAGGGCCGCGCCGCCGACGATGAAGCTGGTGTAGGCCAGTGGCAGTTTCTTCCACAGGCCGCCCATCTTGAAGATGTTCTGCTCGTGGTGGCAGGCAACGATCACCGCACCGGACGCCAGGAACAGCAGCGCCTTGAAGAAGGCGTGGGTCATCAGGTGGAAGATCGCGCCTTCCCAGGCACCAACGCCCAGCGCCAGGAACATGTAGCCGATCTGGCTCATGGTCGAGTAGGCGAGGATACGTTTGATGTCGGTTTGAACCAGTGCCGCGAAACCCGCCAGAACCAGGGTCACACCGCCGACGACGCCGACCAGGTGCAGGATATCCGGCGCCAGGGCGAACAAGCCGTGAGTACGGGCGATCAGGTAAACGCCTGCGGTCACCATGGTTGCGGCGTGGATCAGTGCCGAAACCGGGGTCGGACCGGCCATCGCATCCGCCAGCCAGGTTTGCAGCGGCAGTTGCGCGGATTTACCGACAGCGCCGCCCAGCAGCATCAGGGTCGCCAAGACGATCCAGAAGTCGCCGACCTTGAAGTGCCCCGGTGCCTTGACCAGCAGTTCCTGGATGTTCAGCGTGCCCAACTGTTGGAACAGGATGAACAGGCCGATGGCCATGAACACGTCACCGATGCGGGTCACGATGAACGCCTTGAGTGCCGCGTTACCGTTGTTGCGGTTGCTGTAGTAGAAACCGATCAACAGGTACGAGCACAGGCCCACGCCTTCCCAGCCGAAGTACAGGAACAACAGGTTATCGCCCAGGATCAGGAACAGCATGCTGGCGATAAACAGGTTGGTGTAGGCAAAGAAGCGCGAGTAACCGTCTTCACCGCGCATGTACCACGATGCAAACAGGTGGATCAGGAAGCCGACGCCAACGACCACACCGAGCATGGTGACCGACAGGCCATCCAGGTACAGCGCGAAGTTCGGCGTGAAGCCTTCAACGGCCATCCACTGCCACAACACTTGCGTGTAGTGACCGCCTTCCGGCGGGGCGACGTTGAATTGCCAGATCACGTAAGCCGCGACAATCGCCGACAGGCCGATGGAACCGACGCCAATCAGCGCCGACAGGTTTTCCGAGAAGCGGCCGCGTGAGAACGACAGCAGCAGGAAACCTATGAGGGGGAATACGAAAGTCAGATAGAGAAGATTCATCCGCGCATCTCGCTGGCAGCGTCGATATCGAGAGTGTGGAAGCGGCGATACAGCTGCAACAGAATCGCCAGGCCAATACTGGCCTCGGCGGCTGCCAGGCTGATCACCAGGATGAACATGATCTGTCCATCCGGCTGACCCCAGCGGCTACCGGCAACGATGAACGCCAACGCGGAGGCATTCATCATGACCTCCAGGCTCATCAGCACGAAGAGAATGTTGCGCCGGACCATCAGGCCGACCAGACCGAGGCAGAACAGGATGCCGGCGACCGCCAGACCATGCTCCATAGGGATAGCAGGCATCGTCATTGCTCCTTGGCTTCGTTGCGGCCCAAGTGGAACGCCGTGACGGCTGCGGCGAGCAGCAACATCGAGGCGAGTTCGACCACCAGCAGGTACGGACCGAACAGGCTGATGCCCACGGCCTTCGCGTCTACGGTGGTGTGGCCGACGGCCTGACCGCTGGAGTGGCTGAACAAGACGTACAGCAGTTCAGCCAGCAGCAGGGCGCCGAGAACGACCGGGCCGAGCCAGATGCCGGGCTTGAGCCAGACGCGCTCCTGCTGAACCGAGGCAGGACCGAGGTTGAGCATCATCACCACGAACACGAACAGCACCATGATGGCGCCGGCGTAGGCGATCACTTCCAGCACACCGGCGAACGGCGCGCCGAGGGCGAAGAAGGTCATCGCCACGGCAATCAGCGAAATGATCAGGTAGAGCAGGGCGTGCACAGGGTTGGTGTTGGTGATCACGCGAAGCGTGGCCACAACCGCGATACCCGATGCGAAATAGAAAGCGAATTCCATCTTTCTTCCTTAAGGCAGCAAGCTCTTCACGTTGATCGGCTGGGCTTCGTTCTGCGCGGAGCCTTTCGGCTTCCCGGCAATCGCCATACCTGCAACACGATAGAAGTTGTAATCAGGGTTTTTGCCGGGGCCGGAGATCAGCAGATCTTCTTTCTCGTAAACCAGGTCCTGACGTTTGAACTCGGCCATCTCGAAATCCGGTGTGAGCTGGATCGCGGTGGTCGGGCAGGCTTCCTCGCAGAGGCCGCAAAAGATGCAGCGCGAGAAGTTGATGCGGAAGAAGTCCGGGTACCAGCGACCGTCTTCGGTTTCGGCTTTCTGCAGCGAGATGCAACCGACCGGGCACGCCACGGCGCACAGGTTGCAGGCAACACAACGCTCTTCGCCATCAGGGTCGCGGGTCAGGACGATACGGCCACGGTAGCGCGGCGGCAGGTACACGGCTTCTTCCGGGTACTGCAGCGTGTCGCGCTTGCGGAAGGCATGGCCGAAGATCATCACCAGGCTGCGAAGCTGGGTGAAGAAGCCATGCACGATGTCAAATATGTACTTCATGATTCTCTATCCTCACTGAGCCGCGACGGCGGGCGTGTTGAGCAACACGATCGCAGCGGTCACCAGCATGTTGACGAGGGTCAGCGGCAGGCAGAACTTCCAGCTGAAATCCATCACTTGGTCATACCGTGGGCGCGGAATCGAGGCGCGCAACAGAATGAAGATCATGATGAAGAACGCGGTTTTGAGCGCGAACCAGATGAACGGGATCTGCGGCAGAATACCGAACGGACCGTGCCAGCCACCGAAGAACAGGGTCACCAGCAGCGCCGAAATCAACACGATGCCGATGTACTCACCAACGAAGAACATGCCCCATTTCATACCGGCATATTCAATGTGGTAACCGTCGGCCAGTTCCTGCTCCGCTTCCGGCTGGTCGAACGGGTGACGGTGAGTCACGGCGACGCCAGCGATGAAGAAGGTCAGGAAACCGAAGATCTGCGGGATGATGAACCACAGGTTCTGCGCTTGATATTCAACGATGTCGCGCATGTTGAACGAGCCGACCTGGATCACGATGCCCATCAACGACAGGCCCATGAACACTTCGTACGACACGGTTTGCGCCGAGGCCCGCAAGCTGCCCAGCAAGGCGAACTTGTTGTTACTCGACCAGCCGGCGAACAACACCGCGTAGACCGACAGGCCCGCCATGGCGAAGAAGAACAGGATGCCGATGTTGATGTCCGCCACGCCCCAGGTCGGGGTGATCGGGATGATCGCGAAGGCAATCAGCAGGGCGCTCATGGCGACTACCGGTGCCAGGGTGAAGATCATCTTGTCGGCGAACGGTGGCGTCCAGTCTTCCTTGAAGAACATCTTGATCATGTCGGCCGCGATCTGGAACGCGCCGAACGGGCCGACGCGGTTCGGACCGTAACGGTCTTGCCAGAGGGCGAGCAGACGACGCTCGACCCAACTCAGCAGCGCGCCGCACACCACTACGGCGAGCAGAATCACGATGGCCTTGAGGACCGCGATGATCACGTCAATCACTTCAGGCGTGAACCAGGTCATTGAGCTGCCTCCTGCAGACCGTCAACGGTTTTGCCAAAGATCGCCGCTGGAATGCCGGCGATACCCGCAGGCAATGCCACCAGACCAGCGCCCAGCTCTTCATTGATACGCAGTGGCAGACGCAGGGTCTGGCCATCGACGTTCACGCTGAGCAAGGCACCATCGTTGACACCCAAGCGATCGGCTTCGGATTTGGCCAACGCGACGTAGGCGGCCGGGATGCGTTCCTGAACCGGGGCGGCTTTCGAAGAGTTCTCTTCGCTGCCAAGCAGGTGGAAGAACGGCACGACCTGCCAGGTGCCCGGAGCCGGGTTGAACGCGCGTGGAACACTGGCGAACCAGTTCAGCGAGTCACCGGTGCTTTCGATCAGGCGGGTGCCCGGGTCGCCAGCGCGGATGTGACCACCGACTTCGTCCTGGAACTTGTTCCAGGCTTGCGGCGAGTTCCAGCCCGGCGACCAGGCGAATGGCACTTGCTGACGCGGTTCGACCGAGCCCGAGTAACCTTCCATCGAGAAGTTGAACGCGGTGTCGTTGTCTTGCGGGGTACGCGGTTCGTGCACGCTGATATCAGCACGCATGGCGGTACGACCGGAATAACGCAGCGGTTCGCGGGCCAGTTTCATGCCTTTGATGCGGAACGCGGCGGACGGTGCGGCATCAACGATACGCGCCAGTTGCGGCGTGCTCGACGCGACGGCTGCGGTGACGTGGTCCAGTTGGGTCCAGTCGATCGGCTGGTTCAACAGGGTCGCGCGCAGGGCATGCAGCCAGCGCCAGCCTTCGTGAACCAGGATGCTCGCGTCCATGTATTTCGGGTCGAACACCTGGAAGAAGCGCTGGGCGCGGCCTTCCTGGCTGACCAAGGTGCCGTCGCCTTCCGCGAAGCTGGCGGCTGGCAGAACCAGGTGCGCGCGATCGCTGGTGGCGGTTTTCTGATGGTCCGCCA
Source organism: Pseudomonas sp. dw_612 (assembly GCF_018449725.1). Taxonomy (GTDB): domain Bacteria; phylum Pseudomonadota; class Gammaproteobacteria; order Pseudomonadales; family Pseudomonadaceae; genus Aquipseudomonas. The sequence continues at coordinate 78,705 of NZ_JAAVVC010000014.1, forward strand.
CGATCACCACTTTCGCGGCGTTCAGGGCGGCATCGACCTTGGCTTTTTCAGTGCGGGTGTACAGATCGTTTTCCAGCACGACGATGGCGTCGGCACGGCCAGAGATCACGGCTTGCAGGGCGTCATCGACCGAGTTGCCACCAAGCATGGCCAGGCCGAGGCTGTTGGCCTCTGGCACGATCAGGCTGATGGAACCGTTCTTCTCGCGCAGCTTCAGGGCCTTGGCGATGTTCGCCGCCGCTTCGATCAGCGCTTTGGAACCGAGCGAAGTACCGGCAATGATCAGCGGACGCTTGGCGGCCAGCAGGGCATTGGCGATGCGCTGAGCCAGTTCCACGGCTTCAGCGTCCAGGCCTTCAACGGCCGGGGCGCTGGCGTCGAGGGCGTGAGCCACGGCGAAACCGATGCGGGCCAGGTCGTCTGGAGCAGCGTGTACGCATTCTTCAGCGATGTCGTCGAGCTTGGTTTCAGCCAGGCTGGCGATGAACAGCGGGTTCAGTTCTTTCTGACCGATGTTCTTCACCGCAGCGTCGAGCCACGGCTGAACGCGCATCGCGTCGGCCATGTCTTCGGCCTTGCCCTTGACCGATTGACGCAGGGACAGGGCCATGCGCGCAGCGGTCTGGGTCAGATCTTCGCCAAGGACGAAGATCGCGTCGTGGTCTTCGATGTCGCGCATGTTCGGGATCGGCAGCGGGCTGTCTTTCAGAACTTGCATGACCAGGCGAATGCGCTCCAGCTCGGCGGCTTCGATACCGGAGTAGAAGTGCTCGGCGCCAACCAGTTCACGCAACGCGAAGTTGCTTTCGAGGCTGGCACGGGGCGAACCGATACCGACGATGTTGCGACCGCGCAGCAGGTCAGCCGCTTTGTCCAACGCTTCGTCGAGGGTCAGCTTGGCGCCGTTGGCCAGCAATGGCTGACGCGGGCGGTCTTCGCGGTTGACGTAGCCGTAGCCGAAACGGCCACGGTCGCACAGGAAGTACTGGTTGACCGAACCGTTGAAGCGGTTTTCGATACGACGCAGTTCACCGTAGCGCTCGCCCGGGGAGATGTTGCAACCGCTGGAGCAGCCATGGCAGATGCTCGGCGAGAACTGCATGTCCCACTTGCGGTTGTAGCGCTCAGAGTGAGTCTTGTCGGTGAATACACCGGTCGGGCAGACCTCGGTGAGGTTGCCGGAGAACTCGCTTTCCAGGGTGCCGTCTTCAACGCGACCGAAGTACACGTTGTCGTGGGCGCCGAATACACCGAGGTCGGTGCCGCCAGCGTAATCCTTATAGAAGCGCACGCAGCGGTAGCAAGCGATGCAGCGGTTCATCTCGTGACCGATGAACGGGCCGAGATCCTGGTTCTGGTGGGTACGCTTGGTGAAGCGGTAACGACGCTCGTTGTGGCCGGTCATTACCGTCATGTCTTGCAGGTGGCAGTGACCGCCTTCCTCACAGACCGGGCAGTCGTGGGGGTGGTTGGTCATCAGCCATTCGACGACGCTGGCGCGAAACACTTTCGCTTCTTCGTCTTCGATGGAGATCCAGCTGCCGTCGGTGGCGGGGGTCATGCAGGACATGACGATCCGACCACGGGTGTCGTTGGCGTCGGTGTACTGCTTGACCGCGCACTGGCGGCAAGCGCCAACGCTGCCAAGGGCGGGGTGCCAGCAGAAATAAGGGATATCGAGGCCTAGCGACAGACATGCCTGTAACAGGTTGTCCGCCCCATCGACTTCGAGCTCTTTGCCGTCTACGTGGATAGTGGCCATGGTTCAAAGTTCTTCGTTGGCCCGGTGTCAGCGGGCGTGGCTAATGGAATCTTGTTATTCGCGTGAATCAACACAGCCTTATAAAGGCGTCATCACACGAGAAGGCGAAGGGCACGGGCCCTTCGCCTTTTAAGCGTTTACGCGCCGACTACGATCGGCCTTGCCAGAGGCGGGACGACGGCGCTGGTGGGCGCGATGCCGGCTTCGAACTCTGGACGGAAGTATTTGATTGCGCTGCCCAATGGCTCCACGGCGCCCGGTGCGTGAGCACAGAAGGTCTTGCCAGGGCCGAGGAAACCGACCAGACCCAGTAGGGTCTCGATATCGCCGGCTTGCCCTTCACCGTTCTCGATCGCGCGCAAGAGCTTGACGCTCCACGGCAAACCGTCACGGCAAGGGGTGCAGAAACCGCACGACTCGCGGGAGAAGAACTCTTCCATGTTGCGCAGCAGGGACACCATGTTGACGCTGTCGTCGACCGCCATGGCCAGGCCGGTACCCATCCGGGTGCCCACCTTGGCGATGCCGCCGGCGTACATTTGCGCGTCCAGGTGTTCCGGCAACAGGAAACCGGTACCGGCGCCGCCAGGCTGCCAGGCCTTGAGTTTGAAGCCATCGCGCATGCCGCCGGCGTAGTCTTCGAACAACTCGCGACCGGTGATGCCGAACGGCAATTCCCACAGGCCCGGGTTCTTGACCTTGCCGGAGAAGCCCATGAGCTTGGTGCCCATGTCTTCGCTGCCTTCGCGCGCCAACGATTTGTACCAGTCCACGCCGTCGGCGATGATCGCCGGGACGTTGCACAGGGTTTCAACGTTGTTCACGCAGGTCGGCTTGCCCCACACGCCCACGGCGGCAGGGAAGGGCGGCTTGGAGCGTGGGTTGGCGCGGCGACCTTCGAGGGAGTTGATCAGTGCGGTTTCTTCACCGCAGATATAACGCCCGGCACCGGTGTGGACGAACAGCTCGAAATCGAAGCCGCTGCCCAGGATGTTCTTGCCCAGCAGGCCGGCGGCCTTGGCTTCTTCCACGGCACGGTTCAGGTGCTTGGCGGCGGTGGTGTATTCGCCACGCAGGAAGATGTAGCCACGGTAGGTTTTCAGCGCGCGGGCACTGATCAGCATGCCTTCGATCAGCAGATGGGGCAGTTGCTCCATCAGCATGCGGTCTTTCCAGGTGTTCGGCTCCATTTCATCCGCGTTGCACAGCAGGTAGCGGATGTTGATGGATTCGTCTTTCGGCATCAGGCCCCACTTCACGCCCGTGGGGAAGCCTGCACCGCCGCGACCTTTGAGGCCGGCGTCTTTCACGGTCTGGACGATATCGTCCTGAGCCATGTCAGCGAAGGCTTTGCGCGCAGCGGCGTAACCGTTCTTGGCCTGGTACTCGTCGAGCCACACGGCCTCGCCGTCGTCACGCAGGCGCCAGGTCAGCGGGTGAGTCTCGGCCGAACGCTTGATGCGGTTGGCAGGACCGAAGGAAGTCAGGGTCATACGTAGCCCTCGAGCAATTGGGCGACGCCAGCAGGCTGCACGTCACCGAATGTGTCGTCGTCGATCATCAACGCCGGCGCCTTGTCGCAGTTGCCGAGGCAGCAGACCGGCAGCAGGGTGAAACGACCGTCGGCGGTGGTCTGACCCAGGCCGATGCCAAGCTTGCTCTGGATTTCGCTGACCACGGACTCGTGGCCGCCGATGTAGCAGACCATGCTGTCGCAGACGCGAATGATGTGGCGGCCGACCGGTTGACGGAAGATCTGGCTGTAGAACGTCGCCACCCCTTCAACGTCGCTGGCCGGGATGCCGAGGATTTCGCCGATGGCGTACAGAGCGCCGTCAGGCACCCAGCCACGTTCCTTCTGGACGATCTTCAGGGCTTCGATCGACGCCGCGCGCGGGTCTTCGTAGTGATGCAGCTCGTGCTCGATGGCCGAGCGCTCGGTTTCACTCAAGGTGAAACGGTCTGTCTGGATAAGCGTGCTGTTCATGCTTAGCGGTCCACGTCGGCCATAACGAAATCGATACTACCCAGGTACGCGATCAAGTCCGCGACCATGCTGCCTTTGATCACCGAAGGGATCTGCTGCAAGTGCGGGAAGCTTGGGGTACGAATCCGGGTGCGGTAGCTCATGGTGCCGCCATCGCTCGTCAGGTAATAACTGTTGATGCCCTTGGTCGCTTCGATCATCTGGAAGGATTCGTTGGCCGGCATGACCGGGCCCCACGAAACTTGCAGGAAGTGCGTGATCAAGGTCTCGATGTGCTGCAACGTGCGCTCTTTCGGTGGCGGCGTGGTCAGCGGGTGATCCGCCTTGTACGGGCCTTCCGGCATGTTGCGCATGCACTGCTCGATGATCTTCAGGCTCTGGCGCATTTCTTCGACGCGCACGATGCAACGGTCGTAGGCATCGCCATTGGCCGCCAGCGGGACTTCGAATTCGAAGTTCTCATAGCCGGAGTAGGGACGTGCTTTACGCAAGTCGAAGTCGCAACCGGTCGAACGCAGGCCGGCACCGGTGACGCCCCATTCCAGGGCTTCTTTGGTGTTGTAGGCAGCGACGCCGATGGTCCGGCCCTTGAGGATGCTGTTGTCGAGCGCGGCTTTCTGGTATTCGTCCAGACGCTTTGGCATCCACTCGACGAAGTCTTTCACCAGTTTTTCCCAGCCGCGCGGCAGGTCGTGGGCGACGCCACCGATGCGGTACCAGGCCGGGTGCAGACGGAAACCGGTGATGGCTTCGATCACCGTGTACGCCTTCTGACGGTCGGTGAAGGTGAAGAACACCGGGGTCATGGCGCCGACGTCCTGGATGTAGGTACCCAGGAACAGCAGGTGGCTGGTGATCCGGAAGAACTCGGCCATCATGATGCGGATGACGTCGACCTTCTCGGGCACCTTGATGCCGGCCAGCTTCTCGACCGAGAGCACGTACGGCAGGTTGTTCATCACGCCGCCGAGGTAGTCGATACGGTCGGTGTACGGGATGAAGCTGTGCCAGGACTGACGCTCGGCCATCTTCTCGGCACCACGGTGGTGGTAACCGACGTCCGGCACGCAGTCGACGATCTCTTCACCGTCCAGCTGCAGGATGATGCGGAACGCACCGTGCGCGGAAGGGTGGTTAGGACCGAGGTTGAGGAACATGTAGTCCTCGTTCGCCCCGGAACGCTTCATGCCCCAGTCTTCAGGCTTGAAGCGCGCGGCTTCTTCCTCGAGCTGTTGCTTGGCCAGGTTCAGGGTGAACGGGTCGAACTCGGTGGCACGAGCCGGGAAGTCCTTGCGCAGCGGGTGACCTTCCCAGGTCGGCGGCATCATGATGCGGGTCAGGTGCGGGTGACCTTTGAAGTCGATCCCGTACATGTCCCAGACTTCACGCTCGTACCAGTTGGCGTTCGGCCAGATGCTGGTGACGGTCGGCAAGCTGAGGTCGCTCTCGGACAAGGCAACCTTGATCATCACGTCACTATTACGTTCGATCGACATCAAGTGATAGAACACAGTGAAGTCGGCGCCGCTTGGCAGCCCTTGACGCTTGGTGCGCAGACGCTCGTCCACGCCGTGCAGGTCATAGAGCATGACGTACGGCTTGGGCAGGTTGCGCAGGAAGGTCAGGACTTCGACGAGTTTGGCGCGGGCAACCCAAAGCACCGGCATGCCGGTGCGGGTAGGCTGGGCGGTGAATGCCTCGGGGCCAAAACGGTTGTTCAGTTCGACGACCACATCCTGGTCGTCTGCCTTATAAGGCGGGATGTACAGAGCACTGCCTGTAGTCATGGTTATTTATCGCTTTCGGTCAACGTAAAGAATGAAGCCAGTGTCTCGTTCTATAAAAGAAGCAGAGCTGGATCAGACTTCGTCGGGGCTGCGCAGGTTGGTGACTGCGATTCGCTGTTCGCGGCGCTGTTCCTTTTGCGAAGGCATCTCGGCGCGATACACGCCTTGATCACCAACGACCCAGGAAAGCGGACGACGCTCCTGTCCAATCGACTCTTGCAAGAGCATCAAGCCTTGCAGAAAAGCTTCGGGACGGGGCGGGCAGCCAGGCACGTAGACGTCCACGGGCAGGAACTTGTCCACCCCTTGAACGACGGAGTAGATGTCGTACATGCCACCGGAGTTGGCGCACGAACCCATGGAGATAACCCATTTAGGCTCGAGCATTTGCTCGTAGAGACGCTGAATGATCGGCGCCATCTTGATGAAGCAGGTACCGGCGATAACCATGAAATCCGCCTGACGCGGCGATGCCCGGATAACCTCGGCGCCAAAGCGCGCGATGTCGTGGGGCGCCGTGAAGGCGGTGGTCATTTCCACGTAGCAGCACGAAAGACCGAAGTTATACGGCCACAGGGAGTTCTTGCGCCCCCAGTTGATCGTGCCGTTAAGCACGTCTTCGAGCTTGCCCATGAAGATGTTTTTGTGGACTTGATCTTCTAACGGATCGGAAACGGTTTCCCGCTCGCCAATCGGATACTGCTCGTTAGGAGCATCGGGGTCGATCCTGGTGAGATTGTATTGCATTGCCAAAGCCTCATTGTTTCAGCTTCGCCTGCCGCTTGCGACGAGCTTCCGGAGCCCAGTCAAGGGCGCCCACTCGGAACAGGTAGACAAGACCTGCCAACAGAATTGCTATGAAAACGAGAGCTTCGACGAATCCGGTCCAGCCGCTTTCGCGGACGGACACAGACCAGGCAAAGAGAAAGAGGGCTTCGATATCGAAGATCACGAAGAGCATCGCGACCAGATAGAATTTGGCTGAGAGCCGCAAGCGGGCGCCACCTGTAGGTAGCATGCCGGACTCGAACGGTTCGTTTTTGCTGCGGCCCCAGGCTTTTGACCCGAGGAGGCTGGAGACGCCAAGCATGAAGGCACAAAGGCCGACAACGCCCAGAAGGAAAATGGCAAAGCCCCAGTTGTGGGCCATGAGTCCTGTCGCTTCGGGCATGCTGGTAATCCTTAACAGAGAGCAAAGGTCTCTGAGCTTGAAAAGAAACAAAGCAGTGACGATATGTCGCAGCAATCAATCGCGGTGATTTTATGGCACAACACCGTGCAAGTAAAATTCCTATAGCGAAATTATTTATAGGAATAAGGACATAGCACACCTCCAGAGCCCTGTAGCCCATGCGGTGCGGGCATTAGCAGGCTTTTCATCAATATTGTTTTGTAGGAAATGTAACGGACATAGTTGCGTCTAAATGATAATCAATATTGTTTGAGTCGTTTTTTAAACTGTTTAACGGGCAGGTGAGTGGGAAGTTGTCTTATATAGCCGTTACTGCAAGTAGCGGCGACACCCGTTTTAGCGCTTTTTTCTGATCGCGGTAGCGCTCTGGATCAATGTTTTTGCACAGCCTGTCGCCGATCCCTTTGTAGGAGCTGTCGAGTGAAACGAGGCTGCGATCTGTTGACCTTGCTTCTAAAAACACATCAAAAGATCGCAGCCTCGTTTCACTCGACAGCTCCTACAAGGTTACGCGTGAGGGTGAAAATCCAGGCAAAAAAACGCCCCGAACCAGTCGGGGCGTCAGATGTGCGACGTTGCGGTTAGCTTTTTATCGGGTCCGCAGCGGCCGTTTGCTCAGATCAGTGGAACTGTTCTTCTTCAGTCGAACCGGTCAGCGCGGTCACCGAAGACGAGCCACCCTGGATCACGGTGGTCATGTCGTCGAAGTAGCCGGTGCCCACTTCCTGCTGGTGAGCTACGAAGGTGTAACCCTTGGCAGCGTCAGCGAACTCTTGCTCTTGCAGTTTCACGTAGGCAGTCATGTCGTTGCGGGCGTAGTCGTGCGCCAGGTTGAACATGCTGTGCCACATGTTGTGAATGCCGGCCAGGGTGATGAACTGGTGCTTGTAACCCATGGCGGACAGTTCGCGCTGGAACTTGGCGATGGTCGCGTCGTCCAGGTTTTTCTTCCAGTTGAAGGAAGGCGAGCAGTTGTACGACAGCAGTTGGTCCGGGTATTCCTTTTTGATCGCTTCAGCGAAGCGACGAGCCTCGTCCAGATCCGGCTTGGCGGTTTCGCACCAGATCAAGTCGGCGTACGGCGCGTAGGCCAGGCCGCGAGCGATGGCCTGGTCGAGGCCGGCGCGCACTTTGTAGAAGCCTTCCTGGGTGCGTTCGCCAGTCACGAATGGCTGGTCGTACGGGTCGCAATCCGAAGTCAGCAGGTCAGCGGCGTTCGCGTCGGTACGGGCCAGGATGATGGTCGGTGTACCGGCAACGTCGGCAGCCAGGCGAGCAGCGGTCAGCTTCTGTACGGCTTCCTGGGTCGGAACCAGTACCTTGCCGCCCATGTGGCCGCATTTTTTCACGGAAGCCAGTTGGTCTTCGAAGTGAACGCCGGCGGCGCCTGCTTCGATCATGCTTTTCATCAGTTCGTAAGCGTTCAACACGCCGCCGAAACCGGCTTCAGCGTCAGCCACGATTGGCGCGAAGTAGTCGATGTAACCTTCGTCGCCCGGGCCTTTACCGGCTTTCCACTGGATCTGGTCAGCACGACGGAACGAGTTGTTGATGCGCTTGACCACGGTTGGAACCGAGTCCACCGGGTACAGCGATTGGTCCGGGTACATCGATTCGGCGGAGTTGTTGTCCGCAGCCACTTGCCAGCCCGACAGGTAGATCGCCTGGATACCGGCTTTGACTTGTTGTACAGCCTGGCCGCCGGTCAGGGCGCCCATGCAGTTGACGAAATCTTTCTCAGGACGGAAGGACGGGTGGGCACCTTGGGTGACCAGGTTCCACAGCTTCTCGGCGCCCAGTTTTGCAAAGGTGTGCTCAGGTTGAACCGAGCCGCGCAGGCGGACGACGTCAGCAGCGGAGTAAGCGCGTGTCACGCCTTTCCAGCGTGGGTTTTCAGCCCAATCTTTTTCGAGGGCTGCAATTTGCTGTTCGCGTGTCAGTGCCATGGAGATAAACCTCGTCGCATAGGTCTGGGGTGGAAAATTCCTGCTCCTGCCAGTTACGCATTTCAAAAGGGGCGTAAAAGGCTGCTCGCTGACCAGAAGCTTAGGCGGTCAAGACGGATTCGGCGGGGATGGCGACGGGATGAACGATGGGCTCGAGGGGAAGTGAGCAGGTAAGGGCGAACTGGCGAGCGCATTCGGGCGTCGTGGGCCTTGGTACGAACTTCAGTGTGATGCCGGGTTTACCTAATTACGCTTCCGTCCCTCGGGACAACTTCGTTCCAGTCGGCAACCTCGTCAAACACACCTTGTGGGCGGTACAGACACGAATCGGCTTGCGGGGTAGATGCAGGCGGCGACTCGAAGGCCCTTGCCAGGGCCCCTGATTAGCGGGAGCGAGGCCATCATGCCTTTGCTTTTTTGGCTCGTCAAACGTTTTGTAGTGCTTTTTTTAAAGCACTACATCTTTAGTCTAATACGACTCATCAGTCAGTTTTTGGTGCTTTAGTCCAGCGTGTCGACTTTCACCCGCAAGGTCATGTCATCCCGGCCCTGAGTAGAGTAGCTGCGGGTCCCGGCCTGTTTGTCGGCCTGAGTCTGGCGATTCACGCCGGCCAGGGTGATCCACTCGCCCAAGCGACCCGTGACAGTTGTGTCGGTACTTTGCACATTCACTACATCGGGACGTTCCTGGCTCATGCGGTCACGATTGGTACTGATCGCAAGGTGAACGATGTCGCCGGTGACGCTGGCGGTGACATAGAACCCCTGGGTCACGTTGCGATACTCGGTCTGGCTTTGCAGGCGCCCGTAAGTGTCGGTTTGCGTGCTGGTCAGCGGCACGCTCTGGCCGACCTGGATCAGCGCCGGCGTACCTTCACTGGCCTGCACCTGCTGGACGCCGCCGTCACGGCTGTCGGTGCTGCGGTTGATGATGCGGGTCTGGCTGGGCTTGGCGCCGTTCACCGAGTAACCCTGATCGCCCTGGAAGTTGTTTTCGTTGGTGTCGACCGTGATCAGAAGGCGTTTGGCGGCCACGTCGAGTTGGCTGATCAAAGCCTTAAGTTCGTCGATCTTGCGCTGTTCGGCGTTGACGATCAGTTGATTGCCATAGGCGCTGACCTGGCCGTCCTTGCCGATGAAATTCTGCGCCACCGACAGCATGTCGGCGCTGGTGCGATAGTTCAGGGGCACGATCTCGGTGGCGGCCATGACCGAAAAACTGCAGGTCAGCAGCAGCGTGGTGAGCAGGGTGCGTAGGGACATGTCCGTTATCTCCGCTTTCGAAAGGCTTGATATTGCCAGTTTGTCGGCCCGGGGTGGGGCAAGTTGAATCGTAGACAGCAAAACGCCCCGGCATCCGAAGATGGCGGGGCGTTTTGTGGTGTTCTTGCGGGTGTCTTCGCGGGCAAGCCTCGCTCCTACAGTACGCGAATATCCGTAGGAGCGAGGCTTGCCCGCGAAGGCCTCACCTCGGTATCAGGCCGAATGCCGAACCATGTCCACATGCGGAATCCCGGCTTCCAGGAATTCCTCACTGACCAGGCTGAAACCCAGGCGCTCATAGAACGCCGTGGCCTGCACCTGTGCGCTGAGCATCTGTTGCTTCAGCCCACGCTTCTCGGCTTCACCGATCACCGCTTGCATCAGCGCATCGCCGACTTTCAAACCACGCCAGTCCTTGAGCACCGACACCCGGCCGATGTGACCATCGGGCAGCAGGCGGGCGGTGCCAATTGGAAAGTCGCCTTCGAAAGCGAGGAAATGCACCGCTGTCGCGTCATCGGCATCCCATTCCAGTTCAGGTGGAACGGATTGCTCGGCGATGAACACCGTCTCACGAATGCGCCGGATCTCAGCGATATCCTTTTGCCAGTCTGCGACACGAACGTGGATTTTATTCATCAGCAAACCCCAGGCTGCCTTGCTTGACCAGCTCGCACAGCAGGCCGCGGCCGTCTTCGTCGCTCAGCCAGTCACCGAGGTTGTCGGTGTGCAGGGCGTCGGCGGCGCAGATCAACTTCAGCAACTCGCGCAGTTTGCCCGGCAGGTAACGGCTCTGACCGCTGGCGAACAGCAGCAGGTCGTCATCGACTTCGGACCAGGCCATGCGCGCGCTCGGGTTGCGGATCAGCACAGCGCCTTGTTCCAGGCTGGCAATGAAGTCTTCTTCTTCGACTTCTTCCGGGCCGACTACCAGTTCCGGGTAGCGCGGCTCGGTCATGTACTGGCCGAACCAGGTCAGCAGCAGGCGTTCGTCGCTCATGTGCTCGGCCAGCAAGGCTTTCAGGCGATCAAGGGCGTCGTGCTGAATCTGGTGCGGATCGACCGCCGGCAGCGCGTCGGCATCGGTGTAGCGCTCTTCATCGGTCAGGAACTGGCTGAGGAAGTCGGTGAAGTGAGTCAGCACTTCAGAGGCGCTCGGCGCGCGGAAACCGACCGAGTAGGTCATGCAGTCATCCACCGCAACGCCGCAATGGGCCAGGCGCGGCGGCAGGTAGAGCATGTCGCCCGGTTCCAGAACCCACTCATCGGTGGCTTCGAAGTCGGCGAGGATGCGCAGGTCTGCGTGTGGCAGCAGCTTGCTTTCGGAATCGCACATCTGGCCGATTTTCCAGTTGCGCTTGCCGTGGCCTTGCAGCAGGAACACGTCGTAGTTATCGAAGTGCGGACCCACGCTGCCACCCGGGGCGGCGAAGCTGATCATCACGTCGTCGACGCGCCAGCTCGGCAGGAAGCGGAAGTTTTCCAGCAGTTCGCTGACTTCCGGCACGAATTGGTCGACTGCTTGAACCAGCAGGGTCCACTCGGTTTCCGGCAGCTTGCTGAATTCGTCTTCGGCGAACGGGCCGCGGCGCATTTCCCAAGGACGCTCGCCGTGCTCGATCACCAGGCGCGATTCAACTTCTTCTTCAAGCGCCAGGCCGGCCAGTTCGTCGGGATCGATCGGGCTTTCGAAATCAGGGATCGCCTGGCGGATCAGTAGCGGTTTTTTCTGCCAGTAGTCACGCAGGAATTCGCGCGCCGTGATGCCGCCCAGAAGTTGAAGAGGAATATCAGGATTCATGTGTAACCTATTGAAAAAATGCACTTTTCAGACGGGAATAAAAACGCCCGGCGCTGCCGGGCGTCTCAAAAGGGTCAAGCGATCGATCAGATGCGTTTGGCTTGCTCTACAGCGTTGCCGATGTAATTCGCCGGGGTGAGCAGTTTCAGCTCGGCCTTGGCCGCGGCTGGCATGTCCAGGCCGTCGATGAAAGTTTGCAGCGCTTCAGGGCTGATGCCCTTGCCGCGCGTCAACTCTTTCAGCTTCTCGTACGGGTTTTCGATGTTGTAGCGGCGCATCACGGTCTGGATCGGCTCGGCCAGGACTTCCCAGCAAGCATCCAGGTCAGCGGCGATTTTCTGCGCATTGAGCTCCAGTTTGCTGATGCCTTTGAGGCTGGCTTCGTACGCGATCACGCTGTGGGCGAAGCCGACACCGAGGTTGCGCAGGACGGTGGAGTCGGTCAGGTCGCGCTGCCAGCGGGAGATCGGCAGTTTGCTCGCCAGGTGCTGGAACAGTGCGTTGGCGATGCCCAGGTTGCCTTCGGAGTTTTCGAAGTCGATCGGGTTGACCTTGTGTGGCATGGTCGACGAACCGATTTCGCCAGCGATGGTGCGCTGCTTGAAATAACCCAGGGAGATGTAGCCCCAGATGTCGCGGTCGAAGTCGATCAGGATGGTGTTGAAGCGTGCAATCGCGTCGAACAGCTCGGCGATGTAGTCGTGCGGTTCGATCTGCGTGGTGTACGGGTTGAAACCAAGGCCCAGCTCGTCTTCGATGAAGGCGCGGGCGTTTTCTTCCCAGTCGATTTCCGGGTAGGCAGAGAGGTGTGCGTTGTAGTTGCCGACAGCACCGTTGATCTTGCCCAGCAGCGGAACGGCAGCGACTTGAGCGATTTGACGCTCCAGACGGTAAACCACGTTCGCCAGCTCTTTACCCAAAGTGGTCGGCGAAGCCGGTTGGCCGTGAGTGCGCGACAGCATTGGCACTTCGGCGAAACGGATCGCCAGTTCGCGGATGGCGTCGCAGGTCTGGCGCATCAGCGGCAGCATCACGTCATCACGGCCTTCGCGCAGCATCAGGGCGTGGGACAGGTTGTTGATGTCCTCGCTGGTGCAGGCAAAGTGGATGAACTCGCTGACCTTGGCCAGTTCCGGCAGCTTGGCCGCTTGCTCTTTGAGCAGGTATTCGATGGCTTTGACGTCGTGGTTGGTGGTGCGCTCGATCTCTTTGACACGCTCGGCGTGCTCCAGAGCGAAGTTGTCCGCCAGGGTGTTCAGCACCGCGTTGGCTTCGGCGGAGAACGCCGGCACTTCGCTGATGCCTGGGTGAGCGGCCAGGCGCTGGAGCCAGCGCACTTCAACCAGAACGCGAGCACGGATCAGACCGTATTCGCTGAAAATTGGGCGCAGGGCCTGGGTTTTGCCGGCGTAGCGGCCGTCAACAGGGGAAACCGCAGTGAGCGAAGAGAGCTGCATGGGGTGTTCTCGGACAGTCGGGCAACGAAATGGGGCGCGTATCATACATGAAAAAATCCGCCGGTCCGTTGCCAACTGACCAGCGTATTACGCGTTACTGACTACAAAGCGGTGTTGCGGGCGCGGTTCAGCTGCTGCGCATCAGCGGGTAAAGCTCTTTCAGCAACTTGCGACGGCTGATCACCAGTTGCCAGCGATGACCGCCCAACTGCCGCCACAGGCGCGCCGAACGAATCCCGGCCAGCAACAGGGCGCGGATCTTCGAGGCGTTGCTCGGTTGCTGCAGGTTGCGCATGTCGCCGTGGACCTGGATCCGTTGGCGCAACGTACTCAGGGTGTCCTGGTACAGCGCGCCGCAGGCGGCAATCACGTTCTCGTGGGCCGGGCCGAAATGCTCGACCTGGGATTGAATCTGCGGCAGACGTTTGCCGATCACGCCCAGCATGTCGTCGCGCTTGGCCAGTTGCCGCTCAAGGCCAAGCATCGCCAGGGCATAGCGCAGCGGTTCGCGCTGCAAGGTGCTCGGGTCGCGTTCCAGGGCGCCGATCAATGCGCGATAACCTTCGCGCAGATTGATGTCGTCGCCGCCGTAGACTTCCAGGGTGTCCTTGGGGTCGCGGATCAGCAGGCTGCCGAGCATGCAGGTCAGGCCGGCTTCGCTGGTCTGGCCGCTCTTGGCGATCTTGTCCACCAGCACGGCGGCGAGAAACACGCCGCCGAGCGCCGTCAGTTGCTCTTGAGTCGGGCTCATTGTGGCTCGCCTTGAGCAGTGCCTTTGCTGGTCCAGGGTTCGGCGATTTCGATCACACCGCCGCCGAGGCAGATTTCACCGTCATAGAACACCACGGATTGGCCCGGAGTGACCGCTCGTTGCGGGTCATCGAAGGTCGCGCGGTAGCCGGTGGCGGTTTTTTCCAGCGTGCAAGGCTGATCGCTTTGGCGGTAGCGGACTTTGGCCGTCAGCTTGCGCGGCTCGGTCAAATCAATCGGATTGACCCAATAGATGTCCGAGGCAAGCAGGGCGCGGGAGAACAGGTAGGGGTGATCATTGCCCTGGCCAACGATCAGCTCGTTGTGTTCCAGGTCCTTGATCAGCACGTACCACGGCTCGTCACCGGCGTCTTTCAAGCCGCCGATGCCCAGGCCCTGGCGCTGACCGATGGTGTGGTACATCAAGCCGTGGTGACGGCCGATGACTTCGCCTTCGGTGGTCTTGATCTCGCCGGGCTGGGCCGGCAGGTATTGCTTGAGGAAGTCGCTGAAGCGGCGTTCGCCGATAAAGCAGATCCCGGTGGAATCCTTTTTCTTTGCCGTAGCCAGCTCGTGCTTCTCGGCAATCGCGCGAACTTCGGGTTTTTCCAGCTCACCGACGGGAAACAGGGTCTTGGCGATCTGTTCACCGCCGACGGCGTGCAGGAAGTAGCTCTGGTCCTTGTTCGGGTCCAGGCCCTTGAGCAGTTCGGTGCGGCCATCGATGTCGCGGCGGCGTACGTAGTGGCCGGTGGCGATCAGGTCAGCGCCGAGCACCATGGCGTAGTCGAGGAACGCCTTGAACTTGATCTCGCGGTTGCACAGGATGTCCGGGTTCGGCGTGCGACCGGCCTTGTATTCGGCCAGGAAGTGCTCGAACACGTTGTCCCAGTACTCGGCGGCGAAGTTGGCGGTGTGCAGCTTGATACCGATTTTGTCGCACACAGCCTGCGCATCCGCCAGGTCGTCCATGGCGGTGCAGTATTCCGTTCCATCGTCTTCTTCCCAGTTCTTCATGAACAGGCCTTCCACCTCATAACCCTGCTCGATCAGCAGGAGAGCGGAAACGGAAGAGTCCACGCCGCCGGACATGCCGACAATGACGCGCTTCTTTTGTGTGTCAGAAGGGGCTGGATCACGCATAGGGATTCAATGAGTGTCTTGAAAAAGGACGCGATTCTAACAGGCCGAAGCCCGCAAGGCTAAAGAGAAGGGCGGATCAGTTCGAGACCGAAGTGTTTACCGTCCAGATAATCATCGATACAGCGGATGATCAGCTCACTGCGCCAGTTTGCGCGCTGTGCCACGAGTTCGTCACGGCTTAGCCACTTGGCGCCGACGATACCGTCATCCAGTTGATAGTCGGGGTGGTGTTTCAGCGCCTTGGCGATGAAGCAGACCCGTTGATAGGTCACGCCGTTGCTCGGGGCGGTGTAGAGGTAAATCCCCACCACACCGGTCGGCTCGACGTCCCAACCGGTTTCCTCGAGGGTTTCGCGCACGGCGGCTTCGATCAGGGTTTCGTCGGGGTCGAGGTGACCGGCGGGCTGGTTGAGTACCGCTCGTCCGCCCTTGAATTCTTCGACCATCAGGAAGCGGCCGTTGTCTTCGACGATGGTGGCGACGGTGATGTGGGGTAGCCAATCCATGAAGCTTCCTCAAATGTTGAATAGTGAAACACCGAACCCTGTGGGAGCGGGCTTGCTCGCGAAAGCGGTGGGTCAGTCAATAGAAGTGTTGAATGATAAACCGCATTCGCGAGCAAGCCCGCTCCCACATGGGATCTATGGCGAGTCCGGAAACAGAAACCCCGGCACAAGGCCGGGGTTTCTTTGCATCCTTACAACCTTAAACCAACGCAGCAATCGCGGCGTTGAAGGTGTTGCTCGGGCGCATGGCCTTGCTGATAAGCTCGGCATTGGCGTGGTAGTAGCCGCCGATGTCCACTGGCTTGCCCTGAACGGCGTTGAGCTCGGCGACGATGGTCGCTTCGTTCTCGGCCAGGGTTTTTGCCAGTTGGCCAAACTGCGCTTGCAGTGCAGTGTCTTCGCTCTGGGCGGCCAGGGCTTGAGCCCAGTACAGCGCCAGGTAGAAGTGGCTGCCGCGGTTGTCGATGTTGCCGACTTTGCGCGATGGCGACTTGTTGTTGTCCAGGAACTGGCCAGTCGCCTGATCCAGGGTCTTGGCCAAAACCAGTGCCTTAGGGTTGTTGTAAGTCACGCCCAGGTGCTCAAGGGAAGCGGCCAGGGCCAGGAACTCACCCAGGGAATCCCAACGCAGGAAGTTTTCTTCCAGCAGCTGCTGAACGTGCTTCGGAGCCGAACCGCCAGCGCCGGTTTCGAACAGACCACCGCCATTCATCAGCGGCACGATCGACAGCATCTTGGCGCTGGTGCCCAGTTCCATGATCGGGAACAGGTCGGTCAGGTAGTCGCGCAATACGTTGCCGGTCACCGAAATGGTGTCTTTGCCTTCGCGAGTGCGGCCCAGGGTGAACGCCATGGCGTCAACCGGGGACATGATGCGGATGTCCAGGCCGGAAGTGTCGTGATCCTTCAGGTAGGCCTGAACTTTCTCGATCACTACGCCATCGTGGGCGCGCATCGGGTCCAGCCAGAAAATCGCCGGAGTTGCGCTGGCACGGGCACGATTAACGGCCAGTTTGACCCAATCCTGGATCGGCGCGTCTTTGGTCTGGCACATGCGGAAGATGTCGCCGGCTTCAACCGACTGTTCCAGCAGCGTACGACCGGCACTGTCGGAAACCCGAACCACGCCGTTGCTCTTGATCTGGAAAGTCTTGTCGTGGGAACCGTACTCTTCGGCTTTTTTCGCCATCAGGCCAACGTTTGGCACGCTGCCCATGGTGGTCGGATCGAAAGCGCCGTTGACCTTGCAGTCTTCGATCACGGCTTGGTAGATGGTGGCGTAGCAACGATCCGGGATCACGGCCTTGGTGTCGTGCAGTTGGCCGTCGGTACCCCACATCTTGCCGGAGTCACGGATCATGGCTGGCATCGAGGCGTCGACGATGACGTCGCTCGGCACGTGCAGGTTGGTGATGCCTTTGTCGGAGTTGACCATGGCCAACGACGGACGAACGGCGTAGACCGCCTGGATGTCCGCTTCGATCTGCGCTTGCTGCTCGGCCGGCAGGGCCTTGATGCGAGCGTACAGGTCGCCGATGCCGTTGTTCAGGTTGAAGCCGATCTGCGCCAGCACGTCAGCGTGCTTGGTCAGTGCGTCTTTATAGAACTCGGCAACGATCTGGCCGAACATGATCGGGTCGGAGACCTTCATCATGGTGGCTTTCAAGTGAACCGACAGCAGCACGCCTTTGGCTTTGGCGTCTTCGATCTCGGCAGCGATGAAGCTGCGCAGCGCGTTTTTGCTCAGTACGGCGCAATCGAGGATCTCACCGGCTTGCACGGTGGTTTTTTCTTTCAGGACGGTGGTGGTGCCGTCTTGAGCGATCAGTTCGATTTTAACGGCGTCAGCGGCGTCGATCAGGGCAGCTTTTTCGCTGCCGTAGAAATCACCGGTGCTCATGTGCGCGACGTGGGACTTGGAGTCCGCAGCCCAGGCGCCCATTTTGTGCGGGTGCTTGCGCGCATAGTTCTTGACCGACAGCGGAGCACGACGATCAGAGTTGCCTTCGCGCAGAACCGGGTTCACGGCGCTGCCCTTGATCTTGTCGTAACGCGACTTGGCTTCTTTGTCGGCGTCGGTGGTCACGGTTTCCGGGTAGTCCGGCAGGGCGAAGCCCTGGGCTTGCAGCTCTTTGATGGCCGCTTGCAACTGAGGAACCGAGGCACTGATGTTCGGCAGCTTGATGATGTTGGCTTCTGGCGTAACGGCCAGGTCGCCCAGTTCGGCGAGGTGGTCGGCTACGGCTTTGTCACCCAATTGCTCGGGGAAGCTGGCCAGGATGCGCCCTGCAAGAGAGATATCGCGGGTTTCCACGGCGATATCAGCGGAGGCGGTGAAGGCCTCTACGATAGGCAACAGTGAATAGGTGGCGAGGGCCGGGGCTTCGTCGGTGAAGGTATAGATGATCTTCGAGCGGGTGGGCATATTCGGATTAACTCTCTTCTTTGCTAGAGCGTGCGCAGAAAACTCGAGGGGCGCCGGGTAAGCGCGTTCGTTCAAAGTCATCCATGAGCCGAATGTCGAGGTTTCTTCGCGGTGATGTTGGGTGCATCAGTCGAGCGTCAAGCGGGTGGACTGCGGTAACAGCCCGGCTTCAATCTGGCTGAAAGTCTCGTAATAGAGAGCTTGGCCTTTGTGACCCTTCGGTCAGCGGCGGCATTATACATAGGTAGCTGGCAATCTGCCGATGGTTCATATGCAACGATTATCGTCCATTGGTCTAAAGGTCGCAGGGGAACGGGCGGCGTAGAGTCTTGCACCGTGCTTGAGTTTGGCGCTTTTCCCTTTGCTTTCAGGCTTGTAGATCACGAACTGCACAGCTTTGCGGCAGATGGGTGGAACATAGGGTTTGCGCGCCGATTTAACTGGGGTACGCTCGAACGAAGCCAGATGTTCAATCCAAACAATGGAGTTCAGCATGGGATACAAGAAGATTCAGGTTCCAGCAGTCGGCGACAAAATCACCGTCAACGCGGACCATTCTCTCAATGTTCCTAACAACCCGATCATCCCCTTCATTGAAGGCGATGGCATCGGCGTTGATATCAGCCCGGTCATGATCAAGGTTGTCGATGCTGCTGTTAAGAAGGCTTACGGCGGCGAGCGCAAAATTTCCTGGATGGAAGTCTACGCCGGGGAAAAAGCGACTCAGGTTTACGATCAGGACACCTGGCTGCCTCAGGAAACCCTGGACGCAGTCAAGGATTACGTGGTTTCCATCAAGGGCCCTCTGACCACCCCGGTCGGCGGCGGCATCCGTTCGCTGAACGTGGCCTTGCGTCAGCAACTCGACCTTTATGTCTGCCTGCGTCCGGTACGCTGGTTTGAAGGCGTACCGAGCCCGGTCAAGAAGCCAGGCGACGTTGACATGACGATCTTCCGCGAGAACTCGGAAGACATCTACGCTGGTATCGAGTGGAAGGCCGGTTCGCCGGAAGCGACCAAAGTCATCAAGTTCCTCAAAGATGAAATGGGCGTCACCAAGATCCGTTTCGACGAAAACTGCGGTATCGGCATCAAGCCGGTTTCGCTGCAAGGCACCAAGCGTCTGGCGCGCAAGGCCCTGCAATATGTGGTCGACAACGATCGCGATTCGCTGACCATCGTGCACAAAGGCAACATCATGAAGTTCACCGAAGGTGCCTTCAAGGAATGGGCCTACGAAGTGGCGGCTGAAGAGTTCGGCGCGACCCTGCTCGACGGCGGTCCGTGGATGCAGTTCAAGAATCCGAAAACCGGCAAGAACGTCATCGTCAAGGACGCCATCGCTGACGCCATGCTCCAGCAGATCCTGCTGCGCCCGGCCGAATACGATGTGATCGCGACCCTGAACCTGAACGGCGACTACCTCTCCGACGCCCTGGCGGCTGAAGTGGGCGGTATCGGTATTGCGCCGGGTGCCAACCTGTCCGACACCATCGCCATGTTCGAAGCGACCCACGGTACCGCGCCGAAGTACGCCGGCAAGGACCAGGTCAACCCGGGTTCGTTGATTCTCTCCGCCGAAATGATGCTGCGGCACATGGGCTGGACCGAAGCGGCCGACCTGATCATCAAGGGCACCAACGGCGCGATTTCGGCCAAGACCGTGACCTATGACTTCCACCGTTTGATGGAGGGCGCGAAGCTGCTGTCTTCTTCAGCGTTTGGTGATGCGCTGATCTCGCATATGTAAGCGAGCCGGCACAAAAAAACCGCCTTCGGGCGGTTTTTTATGACTGGATGATCGGTTGCGTCAGTTCGATACCTTTTCATGATGGTCGCGATGAGCAGCGGGCGTGGCGTGTTCATGGTCGACATGCGCAGCCGTAATCTTCACGGCGTGCAGGCCTTTGGGGCCTTGGACGATCTCGAAGTTGACGGCTTGCCCGGCCTTGAGGGTCTTGTATCCGTCCATCTCGATGGCCGAATAGTGGGCAAAGAAGTCGATATCTTTACCGTCCTCGTCCTTGCCTTCCCGGGCGTCGGTATTTATGAAACCGAACCCCTTGGCATTGTTGAACCACTTGACCTTGCCGACTGCCATGCTCATATCCCTCTGCAACAGACTCCATCACTGGAGTATCATCCAGTACATCCGCAGTCTAATCTCATAAATAAGATTGACTCCGCGGACCTTTTTTACCCACTGTGGGCTCTATTGGTTGTAACACCGTTTTCCCGATAGTCAAGGTGACCGGGCAGTCGGAGTTGAAATCGTCGATAGCCGCCCCCACCACTGTATTTGCACAACTGACGAACCTTTCTTTCCATGCATGCAATCAGCCAGATTCGACTAACATTCAATCAGGATCGCCCGACTCTCCAAAAAGATCATCCGGAGGAACACGACGACGATTCCGCAGGCATTGCTGTTCAGGAGGCTAAGCCTGCTTTACAGGCGCCGCCGATGTACAAGGTGGTTTTGTTTAATGATGACTACACACCGATGGATTTCGTCGTCGAAGTGCTCGAGGTGTTTTTTAACCTGAATCGCGAGCTGGCGACCAAGGTCATGCTGGCCGTCCACACAGAAGGACGGGCAGTATGTGGAGTGTTTACCCGCGACATCGCCGAGACGAAGGCCATGCAGGTCAACCAGTACGCCAGGGAAAGCCAGCATCCGCTACTCTGTGAAATCGAGAAGGACGGTTAATCGCCGACCACTTGGGTATGAGGTGAAGCTATGTTAAACCGCGAGCTCGAAGTCACCCTCAATTTAGCCTTCAAGGAGGCTCGTTCGAAACGTCATGAATTCATGACCGTCGAACATCTCCTGTTGGCCCTATTGGACAATGAGGCTGCCGCCACCGTTTTGCGTGCCTGCGGCGCAAACCTCGACAAACTCAAGCATGACCTGCAGGAGTTCATCGACTCCACCACGCCGTTGATCCCCGTCCATGACGAGGATCGCGAGACCCAACCCACTCTGGGCTTCCAGCGTGTTCTGCAGCGTGCTGTCTTTCACGTACAGAGCTCGGGCAAACGCGAAGTGACTGGCGCCAACGTGCTGGTCGCAATCTTCAGTGAGCAAGAAAGCCAGGCAGTGTTCCTGCTGAAACAGCAGAGCGTTGCACGCATTGATGTCGTCAACTACATCGCCCATGGCATTTCCAAAGTGCCGGGGCACGGCGATCACTCTGAAGGTGAGCAAGATATGCAGGACGACGAGGGCGGTGAGTCTTCTTCTTCAGGCAATCCTCTGGATGCTTATGCCAGCAACCTCAACGAACTCGCGCGCCAGGGTCGTATCGACCCGCTGGTAGGCCGTGAGATGGAAGTCGAGCGTGTCGCGCAGATCCTGGCGCGTCGTCGCAAGAACAATCCACTGCTGGTGGGCGAAGCAGGCGTGGGTAAAACCGCGATTGCCGAAGGCCTGGCCAAACGCATTGTCGACAACCAAGTGCCGGACCTGTTGGCTAACAGCGTGGTGTATTCCCTTGACCTCGGCGCCTTGCTGGCCGGGACCAAATACCGCGGTGATTTCGAGAAACGCTTCAAGGCGTTGCTCAATGAACTGAAAAAACGTCCGCAGGCGATTCTGTTCATCGACGAAATCCACACCATCATTGGTGCGGGTGCCGCATCCGGTGGCGTCATGGATGCCTCGAACCTGCTCAAGCCGTTGCTGTCGTCCGGCGATATCCGCTGCATCGGTTCGACCACGTTCCAGGAATTCCGCGGGATCTTCGAGAAGGACCGTGCCTTGGCACGCCGCTTCCAGAAGGTCGATGTGTCCGAGCCTTCGGTCGAAGACACCATCAGCATTCTGCGCGGCCTGAAAGGGCGTTTCGAAACCCATCACGGCATCGAATACAGCGATGAAGCCCTGCGTGCGGCGGCTGAGCTGGCCTCGCGCTACATCAATGACCGGCACATGCCGGACAAGGCCATCGACGTCATCGACGAGGCGGGTGCCTACCAGCGCCTGCAACCGATCGAGAAGCGCGTGAAACGCATTGAAGTGCCTCAGGTCGAGGACATCGTTGCCAAAATCGCGCGGATTCCGCCCAAGCATGTCACCAGCTCCGACAAAGAGCTGCTGCGTAACCTTGAGCGTGACCTGAAGCTGACCGTATTTGGCCAGGATGCCGCAATCGACTCGTTGTCGACCGCGATCAAACTGTCCCGTGCCGGCCTCAAGTCGCCTGACAAGCCTGTTGGTTCGTTCCTGTTCGCCGGTCCTACCGGTGTCGGTAAAACCGAAGCGGCGCGTCAGTTGGCCAAGGCGTTGGGCATCGAGCTGGTTCGCTTCGACATGTCCGAGTACATGGAGCGCCACACCGTATCGCGTCTGATCGGTGCACCTCCAGGCTATGTCGGGTTCGATCAGGGCGGTCTGCTGACCGAAGCCATCACCAAGCAGCCTCACTGCGTGCTGTTGCTCGATGAAATCGAGAAGGCGCATCCGGAAGTCTTCAACCTGCTGCTGCAGGTCATGGACCACGGTACGCTCACCGATAACAACGGGCGCAAGGCGGATTTCCGTAACGTGATCGTCATCATGACGACCAACGCCGGCGCCGAAACCGCAGCCCGCGCTTCGATCGGTTTCACCCATCAGGACCACTCGTCCGATGCGATGGAAGTGATCAAGAAGAGCTTCACGCCAGAGTTCCGCAACCGTCTGGACACCATTATCCAGTTTGGTCGCCTCAGTCATGAGGTCATCAAAAGTGTGGTGGACAAGTTCCTTACCGAGCTTCAAGCGCAGTTGGAAGACAAGCGCGTGCAGCTGGAAGTGACCGACGCTGCGCGCAGCTGGCTGGCGGCGGGTGGCTACGACTCGGCCATGGGTGCTCGACCAATGGCACGTTTGATCCAGGACAAGATCAAGCGTCCACTGGCCGAAGAGATCCTCTTTGGCGAACTGGCCGACCATGGCGGTGTAGTTCACATCGACCTCAAGGACGGCGAGCTGACCTTCGAGTTCGAAACCACGGCAGAAATGGCCTGACGTTAACCGAAACAAAGCAAAAGGCGCCGAAAGGCGCCTTTTTGCTGTCTGCCAGATGAACACCAATCACCCGTAGGAGCTGCCGAAGGCTGCGATCTTTTGATCTTGATCCTGGCCGGCCAAAGCTAAATCAAAAGATCGCAGCCTTCGGCAGCTCCTACGCAGGCAGATTGTGGTGATTGCCAAATCCCGCGCACACAAAAACGCCCGGCATAACCGGGCGTTTTGTATTGACTTGATTAGCGAGCGCGGTAAGTAATGCGCCCTTTGCTCAAGTCATAGGGCGTCAGCTCGACGCGCACTTTGTCACCGGTAAGAATACGAATGTAGTTCTTGCGCATCTTGCCGGAAATATGCGCGGTTACGACGTGCCCATTTTCCAACTCCACACGAAACATGGTGTTGGGCAGGGTGTCGACGACAGTGCCTTCCATTTCGAAGCTGTCTTCTTTCGACATGCAGTAAAGCCCTCGGTATCCAATGAATGGCCCGGTGCAACTGCGCCAGGCAAAAGCGGCGTGCATTGTGCCCGAAAAATGGGGTTTACGCCAAGGGGTTTACGGATTGCCTTAGTTCAGGACGACCCAGCGCTGATTAATCAGCAGTTCGATAGGGCGATACTGGGTCTTGTAGTTCATCTTTTTGCAGTTCTTGATCCAATAGCCGAGATAAACCGCCTCCAGTCCCAGCCGCTGGGCTTCGGCGATTTGCCAGAGGATGGCGTAGCGTCCGAGGCTTCGATGGTCTTCGGCGGGCTCGTAGAAGGTGTAAACCGCCGACAGGCCGTTGGGCAGCAAATCAGTCACGGCCACCGCTACCAGCCGTCCGTCGAGACGAAACTCGTAGAACCGGGAAAACGGCAGATCGCGCACCAGAAACGTCGAAAACTGATCGCGGCTAGGCGGGAACATGTCGCCGTCGGCGTGACGCTGTTCGATATAGCGTTGATAAAGATCGAAATACTCTTCGCTGAACTTGGGCCTCGCCGGGCGCACCTGCAAGTCGGCGTTGCGCTTGAAAATGCGTTTTTGCTGACGGTTGGGCGCAAATTGAGCCACGGGAATGCGCGCCGGTACGCAGGCATTGCAATTCTGGCAATGAGGCCGGTAGAGATGATCGCCACTGCGACGAAAGCCCATTTCCGACAGATCTGCGTAGACATGCACATCCATGGGCTGACTAGGGTCGAGAAACAGGGTCGTGGCCTGCTCCTCGGGCAGATAACTGCAAGAGTGGGGCTGAGTGGCATAGAACTTCAAACGCGCCAACTCGGTCATGATCAACCCTCGGGAATAAGCTTTTCAGTTAAGTGTAAGCCACGCGCGCAAAAGTCGCTCAGCAAACCCAGGTTGCGCGGCTGGGTTGATCCAGGTGTCGCGCCAGGTAACCGGCAAATTCATTGCGCGGTATTGCTCGGGCGCCGAGGCTGTGCAAATGGTCGGTGGGCATCTGGCAGTCGATCAGCACAAAGCCTGAGTCTTTCAGATGACGTACCAGTGTGGCAAAACCATATTTGGAGGCGTTATCGGCACGGCTGAACATCGACTCGCCAAAAAACAGCTGCCCCATGGCCAGGCCGTACAGGCCGCCGATCAGCTCGCCCTGGTCCCAGACCTCCACCGAATGGGCATAGCCGCGCCGGTGCAGTTCCAGATAGGCGTCCCGCATGGCGTCGGTGATCCAGGTGCCATCGGCGTAGTCCCGCGGTGCGGCGCAGGCGCTGATGACCGCGGCAAAATCCTGATCGAAGGTCACTTGGTAGCGTTGCTGGCGCAGCAATTTGTTCAGGCTGCGCGATACGTGCAGTTCGTCGGGAAACAAAACCGTGCGCGGATCCGGCGACCACCAGAGAATCGGCTGGCCTTCGGAAAACCAGGGGAAGCAGCCGTGGCGATAAGCCTGGACCAGCCGATCGGCGGACAGATCGCCGCCCGCCGCCAACAGCCCGTTGGGGTCGCGCATGGCTTTTTCCAGGGGCGGAAAAGTCAGGGTGTTGCGTTGTAACCAAGTCAGCATGGTATCCGGGCTTGCAGTAGGGGAGGGCGGTGGCGGACAGCGGTGCCCGCCGTGAAGTGACGCGTCAAACGGTCGGAATATCGTCGAGGTATTTCTCGGCGTCCAGCGCGGCCATGCAACCGGCCCCGGCGGAGGTCACGGCCTGGCGGTAAACGTGATCGGCCACGTCGCCGGCGGCGAACACGCCCGGGATCTCGGTGGCGGTGGCATCGCCTTCATTGCCGCCCGTGATCAGCAGGTAGCCGTCACGCATCGACAGCTGGCCTTGGAACAGGTCGGTGTTGGGCTTGTGACCAATGGCGATGAACACCCCGGCCAGCGGCAATTCGCTGGTTTCACCGGTATGGCTGTCGCGCAGGCGGGCGCCGGTCACGCCGCTGGCGTCGCCCAGCACTTCGTCGAGGTTCTGGTTCCAGTGCAGGCGGATATTGCCGTTGGCGGCTTTTTCGAACAGCTTGTCCTGAAGAATCTTCTCCGAACGCAGTTTGTCGCGTCGGTGCACCAGATGGACTTCTTTGGCGATATTCGACAAGTACAGCGCTTCTTCAACCGCCGTGTTGCCGCCACCGACCACGGCGACCACCTGATTGCGGTAGAAGAAGCCGTCGCACGTCGCGCAGGCCGACACCCCTTTGCCGGCGAAGGCTTCTTCCGAGGGCAGGCCCAGGTATTGCGCCGAGGCGCCGGTGGCGATAATCAGCGCGTCGCAGGTGTAGGTGCCGCTGTCGCCGATGAGTTCGAAAGGGTGCTGCTGCAACTTGGCGGTGTGGATGTGGTCGTAAACGATCTCTGTGTCAAAGCGCTCGGCGTGTTTTTGCATGCGTTCCATCAGCACCGGGCCAGTGAGGCCTTCGACGTCGCCCGGCCAGTTGTCGACTTCGACGGTGGTGGTGAGCTGGCCACCTGCCTGTATACCGGTAATGACCACGGGTTTGAGGTTGGCGCGGGCGGCATAAACGGCGGCGCTGTAACCGGCAGGGCCGGAACCCAGAATGATCAGGCGTGAATGCTTAGCTTCGCTCATAAAAACACCTCATAAGCCTTTGTCACAAAAGAGAATGCGTGCTCAAATTGAACCGTGTGTCATGTGCTTTTGGCTATGCTACACCGAAGGGCCGCA
Source organism: Pseudomonas sp. dw_612 (assembly GCF_018449725.1). Classification (GTDB taxonomy): domain Bacteria; phylum Pseudomonadota; class Gammaproteobacteria; order Pseudomonadales; family Pseudomonadaceae; genus Aquipseudomonas. The sequence goes on from NZ_JAAVVC010000014.1 coordinate 104,871, forward strand.
AGCATGGCATCGGGCGAACAAACCCGTACAATGCCTGCTTGTAACAGCGCTTGTAATAAAAAAGCAGTGCCTGCCCTGTTTTGAAACACCGGGGTGCAGTGTTAAAAGTAGTCCCAGTTGCACCTGTTAACTTTTTTACCTGCCTGGATTGGGCAGTTTTTATAGTCATTCAACAGATGGACGCGCCATAGGCGCAGGAAAAGAAGCGTTTTGAAGAAATCCACCGCAGCACCTAAACCAGCCGTTGTTCCGCTCTGGCGCCAGCATTTGCACTACCGACTCAAGGAAGGTGCATTGATCGCCATCGGCGCCCTGTGCCTGTTCCTGATGATGGCTTTGTTGACCTACGGCAAGGACGATCCAGGCTGGAGCCACAACAGCAAGATCGATGATGTGCAGAACTTCGGCGGTCCGGTCGGCTCCTACAGCGCCGATATCCTGTTCATGGTGCTGGGTTACTTCGCCTACATATTCCCGCTGTTGCTGGCGGTCAAAATCTACCAGATCTTCCGTCAACGCCATGAACCGTGGCAGTGGAGCGGCTGGCTGTTCTCCTGGCGCCTGATCGGCCTGGTGTTCCTGGTACTGTCGGGCGCGGCCCTGGCGCACATCCATTTCCATGCGGCGACCGGTCTGCCGGCCGGCGCAGGCGGCGCGTTGGGCGAAAGCCTCGGCGACCTGGCCCGCAACGCCCTGAACATCCAGGGCAGCACGCTGTTGTTCATTGCCCTGTTCCTGTTCGGCCTGACGGTGTTCACCGACCTGTCGTGGTTCAAGGTGATGGATGTCACCGGCAAGATCACCCTCGACCTGTTCGAACTGTTCCAGGGCGCGGCCAATCGCTGGTGGGCGGCTCGTGTCGAACGCAAACAACTGGTCGCCCAGTTGCGTGAAGTCGACGACCGTGTGCACGACGTGGTGGCTCCGACCGTGACCGACAAGCGCGAGCAAGCCAAGGTCAAGGAACGCCTGATCGAACGCGAACAGGCCCTGAGCAAGCACATGTCGGACCGCGAGAAGCAGGTGCCGCCAGTGATTGCGCCAGCGCCGTCCAAACCGGCCGCGCCGAGCAAGCGTGTGGAAAAAGAGAAACAGGCGCCGTTGTTCGTCGACAGCGCCGTGGAAGGCACCTTGCCGCCGATCTCGATTCTCGATCCCGCGGAAAAGAAACAACTCAATTACTCGCCCGAATCCCTGGCTGCGGTTGGCCACTTGCTGGAAATCAAGCTCAAGGAATTCGGCGTCGAAGTCACCGTGGATTCGATTCACCCCGGCCCGGTCATTACCCGTTACGAAATCCAGCCGGCCGCAGGCGTCAAGGTCAGCCGCATCTCCAACCTGGCGAAAGACCTGGCGCGTTCCCTGGCCGTGACCAGTGTGCGGGTGGTGGAAGTGATTCCGGGCAAGACCACTGTCGGTATCGAGATTCCTAACGAAGACCGGCAGATCGTGCGCTTCTCCGAAGTGCTGTCCTCGCCGGAATACGACAACTTCAAATCGCCGGTCACCCTGGCCCTGGGTCACGACATCGGCGGCAAGCCAGTCATCACCGACCTGGCGAAAATGCCCCACTTGCTGGTGGCCGGTACCACCGGTTCCGGTAAGTCGGTGGGTGTGAACGCGATGATCCTGTCGATCCTGTTCAAGTCCGGCCCGGAAGACGCCAAGCTGATCATGATCGACCCGAAAATGCTTGAGCTGTCGATCTACGAAGGCATTCCGCACTTGCTGTGCCCGGTGGTCACCGACATGAAGGACGCGGCCAACGCGCTGCGCTGGAGCGTGGCGGAGATGGAGCGTCGCTACAAACTGATGGCGAAGATGGGCGTGCGTAACCTGTCCGGCTTCAACCAGAAGGTCAAGGACGCGGAGGAGGCCGGCACGCCGCTGTCCGACCCGCTGTACAAGCGCGAGAGCATTCACGACGAAGCGCCATTGCTGCACAAGTTGCCGACCATCGTTGTGGTCGTCGACGAATTCGCCGACATGATGATGATCGTCGGCAAGAAGGTTGAAGAACTGATCGCCCGTATCGCCCAGAAGGCCCGTGCCGCTGGTATCCACTTGATCCTCGCGACCCAGCGTCCGTCGGTTGACGTGATCACCGGTCTGATCAAGGCCAACATTCCGACGCGCATGGCGTTCCAGGTATCGAGCAAGATCGACTCACGGACCATCATCGACCAGGGCGGCGCCGAACAACTGCTGGGCCACGGTGACATGCTCTACATGCCGCCGGGCACCAGCCTGCCGATCCGGGTTCACGGCGCGTTCGTGTCCGATGACGAGGTTCACCGGGTGGTTGAAGCCTGGAAACTGCGTGGCGCACCGGAATACAACGACGAGATTCTGGCCGGTGTCGAAGAGCCGGGTAGCGGATTTGAAGGCGGCAGCGGCGGTGACGAAGACAGCGAATCCGACGCGCTCTACGACGAAGCCGTGCAGTTCGTGCTGGAAAGCCGTCGGGCTTCCATCTCGGCGGTCCAGCGTAAGCTGAAAATCGGCTACAACCGCGCCGCGCGCATGATCGAAGCCATGGAAATGGCCGGGGTCGTGACGTCCATGAACACCAACGGTTCGCGCGAAGTCCTGGCCCCGGGCCCGGTGCGCGACTGATTGAATTGAAAAGCGGTGGAGCAATGACGCACCGCCGCATCCCCACGCATATCAAGAGGACTCCCATGCGTCTTATCCGCATGCTGTTGCTGCCGGTACTGGCTTTGACCACGCTCTCGGCCCACGCCGATGACAAGGACGTGGCGCGTCTGACCCAATTGCTGGAAACATCCAAGACCCTGACCGCGCGTTTCTCGCAGTTGACCCTCGATGGCGGCGGCACCCAGTTGCAGGAAACCGCCGGTGAAATGTCGTTGCAGCGCCCGGGCCTGTTCTATTGGCACACCGATGCACCGGCTGAACAAACCATGGTTTCCGACGGCAAGAAAGTGACGCTGTGGGACCCGGACCTGGAGCAGGTCACTATCAAGAAGCTCGATGAACGCCTGACCCAAACCCCGGCTCTGTTGCTGTCCGGTGACGTGTCCAAGATCAAGGAGAGCTTCGACATCAGCGCCAAGGAAGCCGGTGGCGTGATCGACTTCACCTTGAAGCCGAAAACCAAGGACACCCTGTTCGACAGCCTGCGCCTGTCGTTCCGCAATGGCTTGCTGAATGACATGCAAATGATCGACAGCGTGGGCCAGCGCACCAACCTTCTGTTCACCGGTGTGAAGGCCAACGAGCCGATCCCGGCGTCCAAGTTCAAGTTCGACATCCCTAAAGGGGCGGACGTGATCCAGGAATAAACGCAGAACCTGTGGGAGCGGGCTTGCTCGCGAAGAGGGAGTGTCAGTCGCCATACAAGTTGTCTGACACACCGCCTTCGCGAGCAAGCCCGCTCCCACAGGGATTGTGGTGTTTAATACGTTGGCGGGTCGGCATTAGGACTCACTAGAGGTTTCAGAAAGTTGTGATGGACCTGTTTCGCAGTGCCCCGATTGCTCAGCCCTTGGCCGCTCGCTTGCGTGCAGCCAATCTGGATGAGTACGTCGGTCAGGAACACCTGCTCGCTCGCGGCAAGCCTTTGCGTGAAGCGCTGGAGCAGGGTGCCCTGCACTCGATGATCTTCTGGGGGCCGCCGGGCGTGGGGAAAACCACCCTGGCGCGGTTGCTGGCGGAAGTGTCGGATGCGCATTTCGAAACGGTGTCGGCGGTGCTGGCTGGCGTGAAGGAAATCCGTCAGGCGGTGGAAATCGCCAAGCAACAGGCCGGGCAGTACGGTCGCCGGACCATCCTGTTTGTCGACGAAGTGCACCGCTTCAACAAGTCTCAGCAGGACGCGTTCCTGCCGTATGTGGAAGACGGCACGCTGATTTTCATCGGCGCGACCACCGAAAACCCGTCCTTCGAACTCAACAACGCCTTGCTCTCGCGGGCGCGTGTTTACGTGCTTAAAAGCCTCGACGAAGCGGCCCTGCGCAAACTGGTGCACCGCGCGCTGACCGAAGAGCGTGGCCTGGGCAAGCGGCAACTGACCCTCAGCGATGAAGGCTTCCAGATGCTGCTGTCCGCCGCCGATGGCGATGGCCGGCGTTTGCTCAACCTGTTGGAAAACGCTTCCGACCTGGCCGAAGACAACAGCGAGATCGGCATCGATCTGCTGCAAAGTCTGCTGGGCGATACCCGTCGGCGTTTCGACAAGGGCGGCGAAGCGTTCTACGACCAGATTTCCGCACTGCATAAATCCGTACGCGGCTCCAACCCCGACGGCGCGTTGTACTGGTTCGCGCGCATGATCGACGGTGGTTGCGATCCGCTGTACCTGGCCCGACGCGTGGTGCGCATGGCCAGCGAAGACATCGGCAACGCCGACCCCCGGGCCCTGAGCCTGTGCCTGGCGGCGTGGGAAGTGCAGGAGCGCCTCGGCAGCCCCGAAGGCGAGTTGGCGGTGGCCCAGGCCATTACCTATCTGGCCTGCGCGCCGAAAAGCAACGCGGTGTACATGGGTTTCAAAGCCGCGATGCGCAGCGCCACCGAACACGGTTCGCTGGAAGTGCCGCTGCACCTGCGCAACGCGCCGACCAAGCTGATGAAGCAATTGGGTTATGGCGATGAATACCGTTATGCCCATGATGAGCCGGACGCCTACGCTGCTGGCGAAGACTACTTCCCGGAAGAGCTCGAGCCACAATCGTTCTATCAACCGGTGCCGCGCGGCCTGGAATTGAAGATTGGCGAGAAGCTCAACCACCTCGCGCAACTTGATCGTCTGAGCCCCCGGCAGCGGAGAAAATAGTGCTTCCATTGATCATCGCGGTTTCCGTTGGCGGGATCGCCGGAACGTTGTTGCGCTTTGCCACCGGCAACTGGATCAACGCTAATTGGCCACGGCACTTCTATACCGCGACGCTGGCCGTTAATATCGTCGGCTGTTTGCTGATCGGCGTTCTATACGGTCTGTTTTTGATACGCCCGGAGGTGCCGATCGAGGTGCGCGCCGGGTTGATGGTCGGCTTCCTCGGGGGGCTGACGACTTTTTCATCCTTTTCACTGGATACGGTGCGCCTGCTTGAAAGCGGGCAAGTGCCGCTGGCCCTGGGCTATGCTGCCATCAGCGTATTCGGCGGGCTGCTCGCCACCTGGGCTGGCCTGTCCTTGACCAAACTTTGATAAACGAGAGACCGACATGCTCGATTCCAAACTGTTACGTAGCAACCTTCAGGACGTAGCGGACCGCCTGGCATCCCGTGGCTACACGCTGGATGTTGCGCGCATCGAAGCGCTGGAAGAACAGCGTAAGACCGTCCAGACCCGCACCGAAGCACTGCAGGCTGAACGTAATGCGCGCTCCAAATCCATCGGTCAGGCCAAGCAGCGCGGCGAAGACATCGCGCCTTTGATGGCCGACGTCGAGCGCATGGCGAACGAGTTGAGTGCCGGCAAGGTAGAACTGGACCAGATCCAGACCGACCTGGACTCGATCCTGCTCGGCATCCCGAACCTGCCACACGAATCCGTGCCTATCGGCGCCGATGAAGACGGCAACGTCGAAGTGCGTCGTTGGGGCACTCCGACTGCATTCGATTTCCCGATTCAGGATCACGTGGCCCTGGGCGAGAAGTTCGGCTGGCTGGATTTCGAAACCGCTGCCAAGCTGTCCGGCGCACGCTTTGCCTTGCTGCGTGGCCCGATCGCCCGTCTGCACCGTGCTCTGGCGCAGTTCATGATCAACCTGCACACCAGCGAGCACGGTTACGAAGAGGCCTACACGCCTTATCTGGTTCAAGCGCCGGCCCTGCAGGGCACTGGCCAGTTGCCGAAGTTCGAAGAAGACCTCTTCAAGATCAGCCGCGAAGGCGAAGCCGATCTGTACCTGATCCCGACCGCTGAAGTGTCGCTGACCAACATCGTTGCCGGCGAAATCGTCGATTCGAAACTGCTGCCGATCAAGTTCGTCGCCCACACCCCGTGCTTCCGCAGCGAAGCCGGCGCGTCGGGTCGCGACACGCGCGGCATGATCCGCCAGCACCAGTTCGACAAAGTCGAGATGGTCCAGATCGTTGAGCCATCGACGTCGATGGACGCGCTGGAAGGCCTGACCGCCAACGCTGAAAAAGTCCTGCAACTGCTGGAACTGCCGTATCGCACCCTGGCGCTGTGCACCGGCGACATGGGCTTCAGCGCGGTCAAGACCTACGACCTGGAAGTGTGGATTCCGAGCCAGGACAAGTACCGCGAGATTTCGTCGTGCTCCAACTGCGGTGATTTCCAGGCTCGTCGTATGCAAGCGCGTTTCCGTAACCCGGAAACCGGCAAGCCTGAGCTGGTTCACACCCTGAACGGTTCCGGCCTGGCGGTCGGTCGTACCCTGGTCGCGGTGCTGGAAAACTACCAGCAGGCCGACGGTTCGATCCGAGTGCCAGCGGTACTGAAACCGTACATGGGTGGCCTTGAGGTCATCGGCTAAATGGACTATCTGCCGCTGTTTCATAACCTGCGCGGCAGTCGTGTGTTGGTCGTCGGCGGCGGGGAGATTGCCTTGCGCAAGTCCCGCCTGCTGGCCGAAGCCGGTGCGCTGCTGCGGGTGGTTGCACCTGAAATCGAACCGCAATTGCGCGAGCTGGTGACCGGCAGCGGCGGCGAGTGCCTGTTGCGTGGCTACGTCGAAACGGATCTGGACGGCTGCGGGCTGATCATCGCCGCCACCGACGACGAACCGCTGAACGCGCAAGTCTCCGCTGATGCCCATCGGCGTTGCGTGCCGGTCAACGTGGTGGATGCGCCAGCCCTGTGCAGCGTGATCTTCCCGGCGATTGTCGACCGTTCTCCGTTGATCGTTGCCATCTCCAGCGGCGGCGATGCGCCGGTGCTGGCGCGGCTGATCCGGGCGAAAATCGAAACCTGGATTCCTTCCACCTACGGTCAACTGGCCGGCCTGGCGGCGCGTTTCCGCAATCAGGTCAAAGGCCTGCTGCCGGATGTGCAGCAGCGTCGTTCGTTCTGGGAAGATGTTTTCCAGGGCCCGATTGCCGATCGGCAACTGGCCGGGCAGGGCGCTGAAGCCGAGCGCTTGCTGCTGGCGAAAATCGCCGGCGAGCCGCCGAAAAAAACCGGTGAGGTGTATTTGGTCGGTGCCGGGCCGGGCGATCCGGACCTGCTGACCTTCCGTGCCTTACGCCTGATGCAACAAGCCGACGTGGTGCTGTACGACCGCTTGGTGGCCCCGGCAATCCTCGATTTGTGCCGTCGCGATGCGGAACGGATCTACGTCGGCAAGCGTCGCGCCGATCACGCGGTGCCGCAGGACCAGATCAACAAGCAATTGGTGGACCTGGCCAAGGCCGGTAAACGCGTGGTGCGGCTGAAGGGCGGTGATCCGTTCATCTTCGGTCGTGGCGGTGAAGAGATCGAAGAACTGGCGGCCCATGGCATCCCGTTCCAGGTCGTGCCGGGCATTACGGCGGCCAGTGGTTGCGCGGCGTATGCCGGGATTCCGCTGACGCATCGTGATTACGCGCAGTCGGTGCGGTTTGTTACCGGGCATCTGAAAGACGGTTCCACCGATTTGCCGTGGGCCGACCTGGTCGCCCCGGCGCAAACCCTGGTGTTTTACATGGGGCTGGTGGGCTTGCCGATCATCTGTGAGCAATTGATCAAACATGGTCGCGGCGCAGACACCCCGGCGGCATTGATTCAGCAGGGCACTACGGTCAATCAGCGGGTGTTTACCGGCACCTTGGCGGATCTTCCACAACTGGTGGCGGAGCATGAAGTGCATGCGCCGACGCTGGTGATCGTTGGGGAAGTGGTGCAACTGCGCGAGAAACTGGCGTGGTTTGAAGGGGCTCAGGCGCAGGTCTGATCACCGCGTCGCCTGCATTCGCGAGCAAGCCCGCTCCCACATTTAACCGAGTTCTATCTGAAAGAACGCAGTCGAATGTGGGAGCGGGCTTGCTCGCGAAGAGGCCCTCAATATCACCCAATGCTTAGGATCGAACCCAAACCCCTTTCCCACTCAACCGCGCCCGATCATGGCCCGCTGTGAAATCCTGCGCCGGCCCTTTCGGCACAATCCCGGTCGGATTAATGGTCTTGTGGCTGCCGTAGTAATGATTCTTGATGTGCTCAAAATCCACCGTCTCGGCAATCCCCGGCCACTGATACAACTCGCGCAGCCAGTTCGACAAATTCGGATAATCGGCAATCCGCCGCAGGTTGCACTTGAAGTGCCCATAATACACAGCGTCGAAGCGAATCAGCGTGGTGAACAACCGAATATCGGCCTCGGTCAGGTATTCGCCGACCAGGTAACGGTTCTCGCCCAATAACAGTTCCAACCGATCCAGCTCGGCAAACACATCATCGAACGCTTCTTCATAAGCCTGTTGCGACGTGGCAAACCCGGCGCGGTACACGCCGTTGTTCACGGCCGGATAAATCCGCTCGTTCAACGCATCAATCTCGCCCCGCAGCGGCGCCGGATAGAAATTCAGGTCATTGCCGGTCAAATCATCAAACGCGCTGTTAAACATGCGGATGATCTCCGCCGATTCATTGCTGACGATGCGCTTCTGCTGTTTGTCCCACAGCACCGGCACGGTGACGCGGCCGGTATAGTTGGCGGTGTCGGCGGTATAGCGCTGATGCATGAAGTTGAAGTGATCGAGTTTGTCGCCGGTGGAGCCGAGGTTCTGGTCGAAGGTCCAGCCATTCTCCAGCATCAACCAACTGACCACCGACACGTCGATCAGGGATTCAAGACCTTTGAGTTTGCGCAGGATCAGCGTGCGATGCGCCCACGGGCAGGCGAGGGACACGTAGAGGTGATAGCGACCGGGTTCGGCGGCAAAGCCCCCGACACCACTCGGGCCGGGCTGGCCGTCAGCAGTCACCCAATTGCGGCGCTGCGCCTGTTCGCGCTGGAACGCGCCGTCCTTGCTGCTTTCGTACCACTGGTCGTGCCAGCGGCCTTCAACTAACAAACCCATTTCAAGACTCCTCAACCAATAAGCGTTGGAGAGGAGTCTATGCGCATAGGTTCGATTAAATAGCGCAAAGGTTGGGCGGTTATGATCGGTTAAATCGATTTATCCCGGGCGTCCCAATACTGCTGGGCGGTGTGGAAGGCTTGCTCACGGGGCTGGCCGAGGCCGCGCAAGGCCAGGGCCATGGTCGAGATCAGCGCCATTTGCGGGTAGCTGTCGACCACATCACCGCGCCACACCGCTTTCAAATGTTCAGGATCAAGGCTGGCCGGTTTGACGTGGCGCTGCGCCGACAGTTGCGGCCATTCCTCGTCCCAACTCTCGCCGCCGGTGGTGCCGTACAAGTGACTGTCGACGTCCGGGTTGATCTCGATTTCGCCGCCATCGCCCTTCACCACAATTGCAGTGTCGCCGAGCAAGCCGCTGGCATCGCGGTGCACGGCTTGGTAGCCGGGATGGAAAATACTTTGCAGGCCACAGCGCGCGCCCAGCGGATTGAGAATCCGCGCCAGGGAATGGATCGGCGAACGCAGGCCCAAGGTATTGCGCAGGTCGATCATGCGCTGAAGCTGCGGCGCCCAATCCACCAGCGGCATAAATGCCAGACCGCCGTTGTCCAGCGCATCACCCACTTGTTGCCAGTTGCGGCACAGCGGGATTTTCAACGCCTCCAGCAGTTGCTCGCTGTACAGCCGACCCGCCGTGTGTGCGCCGCCGCCGTGCATGAAAATCCGCACGCCATTCTGTGCCAGGCACTTGGCCGCCAGCAGATACCACGGCAGATGACGTTTCTTGCCGGCATACGTCGGCCAATCCAGATCAACCTTCAATGCCGGGGCCTGCAGCCGTTCACGCAAGGCTTCGGTGAACCCGGCCATTTCCTCGGCGCTTTCTTCTTTGTGCCGCAACAGCATCAAGAACGCGCCGAGCTGAGTGTCCTCGACTTTGCCGTCCAGCACGAAGCCCATGGCTTCCCGGGCTTCGTCGCGAGTCAGGTCACGAGCGCCGCGCTTGCCTTTGCCGAGGATTCGCACGAACTGGGCGAACGGGTGTTCGGCGGGCGTTTCGAGGGTCAGTGCTGGGAAGTCGGTCATAAGCAATTCGTCGGTTTGGGCAGGCCCGCCAGTTTGGCGGCGAGTTTGGCAGGGGTGCCTTTGAACAGTCGGTTCAGGTGCAGGCTGTTGCCTTTTTCCGGGCCGAGCTTCAACGCGGTGTACTTGATCAGCGGGCGCGTCGCCGGGGACAGCTGGAATTCGTCGTAGAAACGCCGCAGCAATTCGAGGATTTCCCAGTGCTCGGGGCTCAACTCGATGTCTTCGGCCGCGGCGAGGGCGCTGGCCACGTCGGTGGACCAGTCGCTCAGTTCGACCAGGAAGCCGTCCTTGTCCAGCTCGATGGCGCGGGCGCCGACGGTCAGGGAATTCATAGCCAACTGTTGACCTTGTCGTAGTGGATCGACAGTTCGACGAAGGCCGGGTAATCGATGGCTTCGGCCCAATCAGGCACCACCAGGGCGCGGGCCTGGGCATCTTCGGCCAGCACGAACAGCTTGAGGCCACGAGCATTCAGCGCATTGAACGGCACGGTGCCCGGCTGCAAGGCATACGCCGCATCGCCGGACAGCAGCAACGCATCGTCGGCGCCGATCACGCGCAGGCAACTGGTCAGGCGATCGTCGCCGAACGGGGAATGAGACAACAGATGCAAAGTCGACATCAGAGGGTGATCACCTGGTCGTAACGGTCGATAAGGGCGGTGATTTCGGTGGCGGCCAGCACCTGGGCTTCTTCCAGCGCCAGTCTGCTCGGGTCCATGCCACGTTCGGCGGCGCTGTCGGCGCAGACAAACAGGTCTTCGACGCCGAACATCGGCAACGCTTGCAGGTTGGCGCTCAGGTCTTTTTGTTGCAGGGCCTTGGCGTCCTGTTTCGCGGCGAGCTGGAACACGCCGTCATCGAGAAACAGCAGGCCGATCGGCAGGTCGAACGCACCGCCGGCCAGCACGATGTCCAGCGCTTCCCGCGCGCCCGGTCCGGACCACGGCGCCTGACGGCTGATAATGAGTAGGGATTTAGGCATGTCACGCGCCTCCGAAACAGATCAGGCGGTCGGCGTCCTGTACCGCGTCATGCAATTGACCGAGACCGGACAATTCCCAGGGAGCATCCACCGCGACCGCTTCACGCTGATAGCGTTTGGCTTCTTCGTCGTTCAATACACCCCGACGCAGCGCAGCGGCGATGCACACGACGCCGTCCAGTTGATGCTCGGCGACAAAAGTGCGCCATTGCTTGGGTAAGTCCTGCTCGTCCTGGGGCGTGACCACGCTGCCGGACGCGTTGTAGACGCCGTCCTGATAGAAAAACAGCCGGACAATCTCATGCCCGCCGGCCAGCGCAGCCTGGGCGAACAGCAAGGCACGGCGCGAGGAGGGCGCATGGGCGGCGGAAAACAGCGCGATGGCGAACTTCATGACAGACTCGATCAGCAAAACTGTGGCCATGATAAAGCTTTATCGCTGAGGCGGCGAAGGGCGTTTTCTTATAGACCGAGGTGCTGCAATCGCGAGCAAGCTCGCTCCCACAAGGGATCTGTGTTGCGCGTGACGACCGAGTCCACCACAAAACCCTGTGGGAGCGAGCTTGCTCGCGATGACGGACTGTCAGGCAACACATTCAGCGCGGCATGTACCCCAACTGCCAACGCCGTGGAATCTTCAGTGACAGCAATCCCACCACCCCGGCCAGCAAGCCGCTGACAAACAACGCCTTGAGCCCCAAATGGTGTTCCAGCACCGCACCCAGTACGGCGCCGGCGAACATGCCGGTCCAGGGAATCAACTGCACCCGCCAGCCATTGCGTCGTTCGCCCAGCATCCAGCGCCCCAAACCACGGCCGAAGCGCGACAGGGCGCCGGTGACGTAGGTCAGGCCGACGGGCAGGCCGTTCACTTCTTCGACTGCAGCATTGAGCATGCCCATGGCGATGATCGCCGCCAGCAGCGCCGGCAGTTGCTCGTCATAAGGCCACGCGGCAGCGCCGCAGAGCAGGGTGGCGATGCACAACAATAACGGCAGCGCCCGACGCCCGCCGAGGCGGCTGACGACGATGCCCAGCGCGTTGCCGATGATGAAGGTCGCCACAAGGATCAACAGGCGCAGGGTCAGCCCCTGGTCTCCGTCGCTGATAGCGACCGCGAGCCGAGTGGTGTTGCCGCTCATAAAGGATACGAAATCGCCGCTGGCCATGAAGCCGATGGCGTCGGTCATGCCGGCGAGCACCGACAGTGTGGCCACCAGCGACAGGCCAATGCGCCCGCGCCATTTCTGGATATGCAGATGGCCAGGGCTGGCGCGATGAGTGGAGGCGGATGGCAGCATCGGCGTAAGTCGTCCTCAGACAGCGACCGAAAGGGTCACTTACTCAATCCATATAACTCGCAATACTCCAGCCAGTCCATGCCGGCCATTTCAGCGACTTCTTTATGCACTTCCATGCGCTGGGCCTGATAGTCCTCGGCGCTGGCCGCAGTCAGTTGCAAGGTCAGTTCCCAGGCAAACAGGCCCAGGCGTTCGGCCTCGGCTTCGAACGCTTCATGCAAGCGCTCGTCGCGGTATTGGGCCGGGGTTTCACCCTTGGCCTGGGCGAGCAGCGGGTTGAGGTTATCGAGTTCGTGGCGCAGTTCCGGGCGCTCATCGAGAAACTTTTTCAGCGCCTGTTCGTGTTGCTGTTCGGTGGCTGCCATGGTCGCTCCTTGCCGGTCAGGTTACGAAGCCTGCTTCTTGGCTTTGGCCGCTGCGGCCAGGCATTCGAGGGCGAACTGCTCGGGGTAGGTCATCTGGATCGGCGTGGTTTCGCCTTTGACGGTTCTTTCGCCGTCGAGAATGTAACGAATCCGCTTGTCAGTGACGCCGATTCGCTTGGCGATCCAGGAAGGGGTCTGACCGATCTGGCTGATCAGCTTGTCGGCATATTCGGCGGTTGGTTTGTAAAATTCGGCGTTGGGTGTCATGTGGCTTTCCAGAAAAAGAGGTGATGCGCTGTTAATTGCGCGACAGGGTGCGCGAATCGTCACGCGGTGTCGCGCTATAAATGAAGTAAAGCAGAACGATACGCCGCGCCACGGTGATACAGTCCGCTTTTTCTTGAAGAGCGAACACGATGCGAATTCTGATGGTGGCGCTGGCCGCAACCCTGCTGGCGGGCTGCGCGGGCTCGGCGATGGACGACTCCCGCACCAAATCCCCGACCAAGGTCCTGAACTCGGACAAACCGGAAAAAGTCGTCGCCCAGTGCGTGCAATTCGCCTGGCAGGACGAAGCGGTATTTGGCGTGGACGCCGGGGCTTATCTGCAGCCGGGCAAGAAGGGTGGTTCGACGGTTTATACGCGCTCGGCGGAATCGTTTGTGGACTTGACCACCGATGCTTCCGGAACGGTATTGAGTTACTACGCGCAGCACGATGATTTCGTAGCCAAGCGTCGGTTGGCGGCGTTGGCGACTTGTTTGTAAGCCAGAACACCATCGACCACTGTGGGAGCGGGCTTGCTCGCGAAGACGGTTTATCACTCAACATTGATGTTGGCTGAGACACCGCTTTCGCGAGCAAGCCCGCTCCCACAATGGGATTTGTGTTTTAAAGGGTATGAATCAGGCGCTTCTGGAAAAAGTGGCGCGTATGCCCCGGCGGATAATCAGCAATCTGGCCAAACTCGCTGTAACCCAGCTTCTTGTAGAATGCCGGCGCCTGAAAGCCGAAGGTGTCGAGCCAGATCCCCACGCATTCCTTCTCCTGTGCCAGTGCTTCGGCCATCTGCATCAGTTTTGTGCCCAGCCCCTGTCCTCGGCCTTGTTCCGGCACTGATAGCAGTTCGATAAACAACCATTGGTAAAACACCCGGCCATAGAGTCCGCCGAGGATATCGCCGCTGTCGTCACGCACCAGCAAGGCCACCGGCTCAGGCTTGGCGAGCCCGGCTTGCGCCGCGTTGTAGATCCGCAACGGTGCAAGGATGGCCTCGCGCTCTTCGTTGGTGGGGGCTTGCGAGCGTTCGATACGCAACGTCATGGCGATGTCCTTATGGCTGTGAGCCGAGAGATTATCTGGCTCGCCGCCATTGTTCCATCCCCGAACGCCGGTGGAACCGTCGCTTGTGCGCAGGTGTCTAGCCTCTAGAGCGTCAATTCAGAACGCGGCCATGAGGAGAGCCCATGAACATTTTCGAAGCCTTGCGCGAAAGCCACGACCGCCAGCGCGGTTATGCCGATGCACTGATCAAGACCAGCGGCGACACGCCGGAGCGGGTCGAAGCCTATAAGCAACTCAAAGCTGAGCTCCAGGCCCATGAAACCGCGGAAGAGCGGCATTTCTACATCCCGCTGATGGAGTTCGACAACGGCGTCGACCTGAGCCGTCATGCCATCTCCGAACACCACGAGATGGACGAAATGATGGAGACCCTGGACGAGACTGAGATGTCGGATCCGACGTGGCTGGTGACGGCGAAAAAGCTGTCCGAGAAGGTCCATCACCACCTGAAGGAAGAAGAGCAGAAGTTCTTCCAGATGGCCGGCAAGTTGCTCGACGACAAACAGAAAGAGTCCCTCGCCGGCCAATACGAAAAGGAATACCAGGAACAACTTTCCTGAGGTGAGAATCGTTCCGATTGCTGCCTTGCGCTGTAGGCCTTTGCCCACAAGGGTCGTAGGACTTGGCTCAAAGTACTGGCTGTATATCCAGTATTTGCTGGCGATCCACCAAGCAGGCAGCCTCGGTAGCGGAAATCCGGTCGGTGGACAAAAAACGCAGCTCCGTTAGGTTGAAGGCCTCTCCTCAGGAAGGAGAGTTCTTAAATCAATGGAGTGAAAAAGATGAACAAACCACAGACTCAACCCGAACTGCGACACGGTCGTGTCACCTCCCCATCCAGCCGTGGCGCGGTCGCCGTCGAACTGGGGCTGCTGGGCAACTGGCAGGTCAATGAAATGGAAGGCGGCAAGAACTTTCCGTCCCTGGTGGCCGGTCCGTTTCCCGCACCGTATCAAACCGACAGTGACAGCGTCACCCCACCGGCCGACGGTTTCATCCTCAGCGGTGGCAAGACCGATGCCCGCGACTGCATCAACTTCACCAACGAAGAACTGAGCCAAAAACTCAATCGTCCGTTCGCCTGGCCGCTGTTGAACGTCGACCCGGGCCAGACCTTCAACGTCACCTGGGAATACACCGCGCCCCACGTTACCCGTGGTTATCGCTGGTTGATCACCAAGGATGGCTGGGATTCGAAGCAGCGCATCTCCCGCGCGCAACTGGAAGCCAAACCGTTCGCCGAGGATTTCTACACCCAGGTCCCGTATTACAGCCATTCCGCCGAGATGAAGGCCAAGGTCAACCACGAAGTGAAATTGCCGGGCAACAAAAAAGGCCATCACGTGATCGTGCTGATGTGGATCGTCGCCAACACCGGCAACGCCTTCTATCAAGCGTTCGACGTGGACTTCAAGTAAGCCCGCCGCGTTAACCCTCCACACGTTCTGAAGGAATAGAACATGTCAAAATTTGACTTTACGTTATTGAAATCCGCCGTCAGCGACGCCGCTTCACTGATGCCGAGCATTGCCGGCAAAAAGATCCTGATGGGCTTCTGGCACAACTGGCCCGCCGGGCCGAGCGACGGATATCAGCGTGGCCAATTCGCCAACATCGCTCTGCAGGATGTGCCCAAGGATTACAACGTAGTGGCCGTGGCCTTCATGAAAGGCAACGGCATCCCGACCTTCAAGCCGTACAACCTGTCCGACGCCGAGTTCCGTCGCCAGGTCGGCGTGCTGAACAGCCAGGGCAGGGCGGTGCTGATTTCCCTCGGTGGCGCCGATGCGCACATCGAGCTACACAAAGGCAACGAACAGCCACTGGCCAATGAAATCATCCGTCTGGTGGAAACCTACGGCTTCGATGGCCTGGACATCGATCTTGAACAGAGCGCGATTGATTTCGCCGACAACAAGACCGTCCTGCCGGCCGCGCTGAAACTGGTCAAGGACCATTACGCCGGTGAAGGCAAACACTTCATCATCAGCATGGCGCCGGAGTTTCCGTACCTGACCACCGCTGGCAAATACGTCGGCTACCTCCAGGCCCTGGAAGGTTATTACGACTTCATCGCCCCGCAGTATTACAACCAGGGCGGTGACGGAATCTGGGTGCAGGAAGCCAACAACGGCAACGGTGCGTGGATCGCCCAGAACAACGACGCGATGAAAGAGGATTTCCTGTTTTACCTGACCGAAAGCCTGGTAAGCGGCACTCGCGGGTTCACCAAAATCCCGGCGGACAAGTTCGTCATCGGCCTGCCGGCTAACGTTGACGCAGCGGCCACCGGTTACGTGATCAACCCGGCAGCAGTGGTGAATGCCTTCAAGCGTCTGGACGCCAAGGGGCTGTCGATCAAAGGCCTGATGACCTGGTCGGTGAACTGGGACAACGGCGTCAACAAGGACCACGTGCCGTACAACTGGGAGTTCAGTCGTCGCTACGGGCCGTTGATCAACGGCACACGGCTGTCCTCCCACGAGGAAGGGCACGCGGCGCCTGAAATCGCCAACCCGCTGTAAAAAGAAGCCCGGCAGAGATGCCGGGCTTTTTGGTTTTCGCCTACCATGGGGCTCTTCTCACGAAAAAAGGATGCGTTGTGATGGCGAATACAGCCGACCGGGTCAACATCATTGACACCCAGGTGTTATCCCACGACTGGTACCTGCTGAAGAAAATCACCTTCGACTATCAGCGTAACAACGGTGACTGGCAGCGCCAGACCCGCGAAGTCTACGACCGAGGCAATGGCGCCGCGATTCTGCTGTTCAACCGCGAGAAGAAAACCGTGGTGCTGACACGTCAGTTTCGGCTGCCGGTGTTCGTCAACGGTCACGATGGTTTGTTGATCGAAGTGGCGGCTGGATTGCTTGAAGGCGCCGACCCCGAAGAACGCATCCGCGCTGAAGCCGAAGAGGAAACCGGCTACCGCGTGCACCACGTGCAAAAGGTCTTCGAGTCCTACATGAGCCCCGGCTCGGTCACCGAAAAACTGCACTTCTTCATCGCTGAATATGACGCCGCATCGAAAGTCAGCGCGGGCGGCGGGCTGGAAGAGGAGACCGAAGAACTGGAAGTGCTGGAGTGGACATTCGACGAGGCCCTTGAGGCGTTTTATCGCGGGGAGATCTGCGACGCGAAGACGATTATGTTGCTGCAATATGCGGCGATGAAGGACATCTTCGGAGCAGTGTGATCCGGGTCGAACGGGCCTCTGGATCGAGAGAGCGTTTTGGCACAATGGTCGAGCATTTCGGCACAGTAACCCTCCTGTGCCGCCTCTAGACTCGTGCTTCACGCCAGCACTCAGATGAGGTCACGATGAAACTCAGAATTATCCCCTGCGCATTGTCCATGGGAGTTGTCCTCACGGGGCACGCTGCCAACTTCTCGCTGACCAGCCAGGACATTGCTGACAACCATCCGCTGACCAGCCGCGAAGTGTTCCAGGGTTTTGGTTGCGAGGGCGGCAATACCTCGCCTGAACTGTCCTGGAGCAACGGCCCGGCGGGTACCAAAAGTTATGCGATCACGGTCTACGATCCCGATGCGCCGACCGGCAGCGGCTGGTGGCACTGGACAGTGGTCAACTTGCCCGTTTCAACCCACAGCTTGCCTCGCGGTGTCGGCTCGAACCTGCCGGCCGGTGCCGTACAAGGACGAACCGATTATGGCCAACCGGGATTCGGCGGCGCGTGCCCGCCGGTAGGGGATAAGCCTCATCGTTATCAGTTCACCGTATGGGCATTGAAAGTCGATAAGCTGCCCCTCGACAACCAGGCCAGCGGCGCGTTGGTGGGCTATATGCTCAATGCCAACGCCCTGGCCAAAGCGACCCTTACTTCAACTTACGGACGTTAACCACAATGCGCCCTTGTGTCGGCATACAGCACCGGGAAAACATTATCGATGCGTGTGTCATCAGGGCGCGGCAGCCTCATACCTTGCAACGGGTGCCGGTGTTCGTGACCACCGTGTGTCGCGTGCGCCAGGGCGAAAAACTGCTGCAATGGGATGATCGGCAGATGCGTGCCGGGCCGCAGCATCTGATTCTGATGCCGGCCGGGCGCGAGCTCGGGATCTCGAATTTCCCCGGTCTTCACGGTCACTACATCGCCGATGCCGTGACCTTTCCCGCCTCGACACTGCGCCATTTCAGCAGCCGTTATGGCCAACAGATCAGCAGCCGTCCCCGCGCCACGAACAGCGATTTATGTGTGCCTTTGGACCGGCACACTACGCAAGCCTGGGATCAGTTGTTGGCCGCGATCCATGCGGACGCGCCTGAGGCCTTGCGCACACATTATGGCGAAGCGGTTCTCTTGAGCCTGGGCCTTGGCGGCTTCGCCGGGCCGCTGTTGATGGACCGCAACGATCCCCTGTGCGAACGGGTGCAACAGCTATTAATGAGCAGCCCGGAGCGAGACTGGACGGTGGCGGGCGTCGCCCAACAGCTGAATCTGGGGGAGTCGACGTTGCGTCGCCAACTGGCCAATGAGGGGGACAGTTTCAGGAATATTCTGGAAGGTGTGCGTCTGGCGACGGCGTTGCAATGGCTGCAAACCACGTCCAGGCCCATCGGTGAAATTGCCGGTGCCAGCGGTTACGCCTCGGCCTCACGTTTTGCGGTGCGTTTTCGCTCACACTACGGGCTGTCGCCTCGGGAATTGCGGGCGATGATTTAAGCTGTCCTTGACCTCAAAACAAATCATCCATCCTGCTGGCGCCTGACCACTCGCAACCTTCCAGTGTCAGCAGCCGCTCCTTCGCCTCCAGCCCCCCGGCAAACCCGGTCAGCTTCCCCGACGCCCCGATCACCCGATGACACGGCGCGACAATCGAGATCGGGTTCTTGCCATTCGCCGCACCCACCGCCCGAACCGCACTGGGATTACCGATCTGCTCGGCAATCTGGCTGTAACTGCGGGTCTCGCCAAACGGAATGGTCAACAGCGCCTGCCAGACCTTTTTCTGAAAATCGGTCCCGGCAAACTCCAGCTCCAGGTCAAAGCGGTTTCGTGTGCCGGCAAAGTATTCCTGCAACTGTTGAACCGCGCGCAGCAGGATCGGATGGTCCGGCGCTTGCGTCATCGGCCCGAGGCGTACCCGGTCCGGTTTGTCGTTTTCCCAGAGGATGGCTGCCAGTCTTGAACCGTTCGCGACCAGCTTCAACTCGCCGACCGGGGAGGCCATGGTGGTGAAGGTGTAGCTCATGCCGGCGAACTCCGAAAACCGCTGAATAGAGGGCAAGCATACTGCCTCATCGGGGAGGCGCAATACGTAATCCCAGCCATACTGGCTACTGCTCTTGAAGCGTTCCCTCTGTTATTGCAGAGCCTAAAAACAAAAAAAGAGACCGAATCATGAAGTTCGAACCTTTTGCCAAATCGCTGATAGCGACCTCATTGGCGCTCAGTTGCCTCAGTGCTTACGCCGCCTCGGTGGCCCCGGTGGCGGCCGAAAACGGCATGGTGGTCACGGCCCAGCATCTGGCCTCCCACGTAGGCGTGGATGAACTGAAGAACGGCGGTAACGCCGTGGATGCCGCCGTGGCGGTCGCCTATGCGCTGGCGGTGGTCTATCCCGCAGCAGGCAACCTGGGCGGCGGTGGTTTCATGACCATTCAACTGGCGGACGGGCGCAAGACCTTCCTCGATTTCCGCGAAAAAGCACCCTTGGCCGCGACGGCGAACATGTATCTGGACAAGGACGGCAATGTCGTCCCGGACCTGAGCACCCGTGGTCACCTGGCCGTTGGCGTGCCGGGCACGGTCTCCGGCATGGAACTGGCCCTGAGCAAATACGGCACCAAGCCGCGCAAGGAAGTGATCGCCCCGGCCATCAAACTGGCTGAAGACGGTTTTGAGCTGGAGCAGGGCGATGTTGATCTGCTGGAGTACGCCACCGATGTCTTCAAAAAAGACATGCGCGACTCGGGCTCGATTTTCCTGAGCAACGGCGAGCCGATGCAGGTCGGGCAGAAACTGGTGCAAAAAGATCTCGCGAAGACCCTGCGGGAAATTTCCGAGAAGGGTGCCGACGGTTTTTATAAAGGCTGGGTGGCCGACGCCATCGTCACCTCCAGTCAGGCCAACAAAGGCATCATCACCCAGGCCGATCTCGACAAGTACAAAACCCGCGAACTGGCCCCGGTGGAATGCGATTACCGTGGCTATCACGTAGTCTCGGCGCCACCGCCAAGCTCTGGCGGGGTGGTGATCTGCGAGATCATGAACATCCTCGACGGCTACCCGATGAAAGACCTGGGCTATCACTCGGCCCAGGGCATGCATTATCAGATCGAAGCCATGCGCCACGCCTATGTGGACCGCAACAGCTACCTCGGCGACCCGGATTTCGTGAAGAACCCGCTCGCCCACCTGCTGGACAAAAACTACGCGACCACACTGCGCGCCGCGATTCAACCGCAAAAGGCCGGCGTGTCCCGGGAGATCAAACCCGGCGTCGCGCCGCATGAAGGCAGCAACACCACGCACTTCTCCATCGTCGACAAATGGGGCAACGCGGTGTCGATGACTTACACCCTCAATGACTGGTTCGGTGCCGGGGTCATGGCGAGCAAAACCGGGGTGATCCTCAACGACGAAATGGACGACTTCACCTCGAAAATCGGTGTGCCGAACATGTACGGTCTGGTGCAAGGGGAGGCCAACGCCATCGCGCCCGGCAAGGCACCGCTGTCGTCCATGAGCCCGACCATCGTCACCAAGGACGGCAAAGTGGTGATGGTGGTTGGCACGCCGGGTGGCAGCCGCATCATTACCGCGACCTTGCTGACCATTCTCAACGTGATCGACTACGGCATGAACATCCAGGAAGCGGTAGACGCGCCGCGTTTCCACCAGCAATGGCTGCCGGAAGAAACCAATCTGGAGACCTTCACCACCAGCCCGGACACGGTGAAACTGCTCGAAAGTTGGGGGCATAAGTTCGCCGGGCCACAGGATGCCAACCATGTGGCGGCGATTCTGGTCGGCGCGCCGTCGCTGGGCGGTAAACCGGTGGGCAAAAACCGCTATTACGGCGCGAATGATCCGCGCCGTAATACCGGGTTGTCGCTGGGTTACTGAGGCTGTTGAACAGGGGTGAATATGGATAGGCCGGATGTGGTGATGTGAGGTTCTCAGCAATCTTGCATCCGGCCCGTTCAAAACGACTACTTTGAAAGGAGCAGCGCGATTTGATTAGCGAATTTTTCATTCGCGTGGATGGTGTTATCAAAGTCGAAATCGCCTGCCTTCAATTCTTCCATTTTGTAGATAAGCGAATTGATGTTTTGTAAAAGTGATGCAAGCTTCTTAGTTCGGTCTAGAGCTCTTGGATCAGCTGCCGGCCACTCGTGCACCATTTTCCTATATGGAAAGTAGCGATCTGTTTCTGTGGTTAGCGTGAAGTTGTCATAAATAATATTCTTTAAATCCTGGATGGTTACATTGCTGACCATTAGCGAAAGCAGGGCAGCCGTGTCGAGTCCCATATTTTCCATGCAACACTGGTAGATCAAACTACGCTGTTGGAACTGTTTATTCCTGTAGTCAGTTTCTGCGTCCAAGCAGGAAATAATGCTATTGCGTATGTTGTGGGCATGCCCAGTCAAGATCACATCATCTTTGAAGGATTTTAAGTCCGTCGTTACGGTGGTGTGAAAACTACACAGCAATGCTTCGACATAGCAATCGAGGTAAAGCGTATAGCTCTCGAATGCTTCTGTTTTCGGGTATGACTGTGGAAAGCCGTCGGTGTACTCTTTAGCCGAAAGATAAGCAGCTTCTAAACCAGGAAGCGCGAAAAGAATCGAGTTCATCACCCGCTCAGTGTCCACTGCCAATGAAATGGCCATGATTCCTTTTTGACCTTGATTGGTCATGGTGCGGAATCGTGTCCAACTATTAAAAACAGTGTGTCTATTGACTTGAAGCTCTTTGAATTGAACGTAAGCAAATTTTTTGTCTATGACTGCATGAAAATTTTCAACAATGACGTGGAAGTCGAAAACGGTGTTTTGGCGATTATCGTCATTCGTTGTAATGGATTTCAGATAGTCGACAAGGCCGACCTCATTTATTGCCTTTATATATTTTTTATCCGCGCCTACCAGCATGGTTCTAACGGTGGGAACTTTGTTCATATCACTTTCCTTGTGCCAAAATTGGGCACGGCATCATTTTGGCTTCAGTCATCAGTGAGGGCATGGGAGACGAGGTTTACACCAATGCCGGCAAATACAAAGGGTGTCAGGTATTTTGTGAGGTCAACGATAAGACCTAGCACGATAAGCACATAGGAGATGTCGGGGACAGCCATTTGGTATTTGTTTATCGCATCCCCTAATTGGCCTGACGTTCCTACAATCAGTGCAGAATAAAATATGAGCGTAAAACCATTCTTGTAGTTTGTTCTTCTTACAATAGCGTCACTCGTGTAAGTGCTGTGAACTCTGGCGCCAGCAAACCAGATGCATGCGAGTAATGCGGCTAACCAGAAAAACAATATAAGCATGCTTCAAATTCCTTTTAGTGTTGAGCGACGACCATACGTGTGGATGGCGCGTGGTTTATGTGCGTATCTCTTTGAAAAAAAGTATTTCTGTATGCTAGCCTGATGCCACTATCGCGTCTACAAATAGGTCTTGTGCCTTGGTCGTATCGTCGATCAGTTAACGGCAATGCTTTTGAGCTGTGAACGCGTTCCGTGTACGCTTGATTGACCAGACAAGGAAGCTCCTGCCATGACTACCGCACTGCTGATCATCGATGTCCAACAAGCCCTGTGCACCGGCGAGTACGAATGCTTTGAGATCAAACGCGTCATCGAGAACATCAATGGCCTGAGCGCCAAGGCCAGGGAAACAGGAGTTCCGGTCGTCCTGATCCAGCACGAAGAAAAGGGTGACCTGTTGCAACACGGCTCCAAAGGCTGGCAGTTGGCCGATAGCCTGGAGACGTCATCCCAAGACTTGCGCGTGCGTAAAACCACCCGGGATTCGTTCTACCAAACCCACCTGCAAGCCTTGCTGCAAGACCAGGGCACTGATCGCCTGATCATCTGCGGCCTGCAAACCGACTATTGCGTCAACGCCACCGTGCGCCAGGCCCTGAAACTGGGCTACGACGTGGTCCTCGCCGCCGACGCGCATTCCACTGTCGACAACGGCAACGTCGCCGCCGCCGACATCATCGCCGAGCACAACGCCGATCTGGCGCACTTGACGGGGCCGGTGGCGCGGATTGACGTTTTGCCGACTGCCGAGATACGCGTTTAAGCCGCGACAGCTTCCCCCCGAAAACACCCTTGGCGACTCATGATTGTCGCCGCGCGGCCGGTCAGTTAAAGCGCAGAACCTGTGGGAGCGAGCTTGCTCGC
Organism: Pseudomonas sp. dw_612; assembly: GCF_018449725.1. GTDB lineage: Bacteria > Pseudomonadota > Gammaproteobacteria > Pseudomonadales > Pseudomonadaceae > Aquipseudomonas. The sequence continues at coordinate 128,330 of NZ_JAAVVC010000014.1, forward strand.
GATAGCGGCGTAACAGTCAGCATCCCTGTTGAATGTGAACCCGCTATCGCGAGCAAGCTCGCTCCCACAAAGATTGCGCCGATGCGTTTTTGATGTGATTAAACGCGTTTTTGATTGAGTGTTTAAAGACACTCAGTGTTACGTCATAAACGGCTACAACGCCTTGCGTCGTTGCCTACGCGTACGCCAGAATCCGCCGGCTTGTGCGCCTTTGAGCTGGGCTCTATCGTTTGCCTGCCACTGCTCATCAGTGGTCGGGTTTAGTAGCCCGTGGTAATTCAGGCTGCACGTGCATCCGTCGGACAGGTAGTTTCAGATCTGTGCTTGATGGTAGCTGTACGTAGGGCGTCTTCGGGCGCGCCGGCTTGTTGAGTTCCCCGGTCTACTAACCTGCGTACAGCTGCCACCCTCCTTGTTTAGTAGCGGGATGGGATTGGCACCCAATTTGGAACTCAACTTATGTTCAAAGTAACGCCAAACCCCCCGCACACCAGTCCAGTACCCTACGACGCCTCTTTTGATCTTGACCCCAAGAAAATGAAACAGGCGGCCGACCGCGCGCTCAACTTCTACCTGAACCCCGGGGCGACGAAAACGCAGATACCGCCCCGCAGCCCCAGCAGCATCTTCACCATCGACGCAGCGGTGGATGACGAAACGTTACTGGTCCAGGCCTCCGATTCGATGTCATCGGCTAGCCTCATGGCCAGCGATTTCGCCGAGCTGCTGGAAGGCCCGCAACGCAAGAGGATGCTGCTGTTGCAGCAGGTGATCACGATGGGTGAGCTAGCGGTCAATCGCGTACTGGATAACCACAAGCCTGGGTAGCCGCCAGGCACATCCCTGTAGGAGCGAAGCTTGCTCGCGAAGGCGTCAGGCCTGATACACCGCGTTAACGTTCTTCGCGGGCAAGCCTCGCTCCTACACACAAATCCGGTCCGATCTTCTGCAGGAGCGAAGCTTGTGCAGCAGATCCCCCTAAAAACTCAAGTAGCAAACATCAACCCACCGATCATCCCGACCCGCTCAGGCACCACACCCCCCAACACCAACCGGGTAATCGTCGCCGCCGCCTTCTGATAATCCCCATCTTCCGGCACCGGCCTCCCGGTGATGTGCGCCATCTGCCAGCCCAGATTGGTATAGGTGCGCGTGGCCGACCAGATAAACAACATCAAATGCTCCGGATCCACCGGCGCCAGTAACCCACGCTCAATCCAGCTGCGCAGGCAGTCGACGTTGCGCTGCGCCTCGGCATACAACAGATCCCGACACTCTTCCGGCAACTGCCGTCCCCCCAGCAACAACTCGCCACTGAACACCTTGGCAATGTGCGGGTGCTCGCGCGCGATGCGGATTCGCGCCGCGATGTAGGCCTGCAACCCCACGACCGGGTCGTCGCTCTCGCGCAACACCGCCGACGCCTCCAGCAACTGCTCGACAAACCCGAGCAGCACCTTGGCGTAGAGGTTTTCCTTGGTCTGGAAGTAGTAATACAGATTCGCCTTCGGCACCCCCGCGCGTGCCGCGATGTCCCGGGTCTGGGTGGCGTCGAAACCCTTGGCGGCAAATTCTTCGCTGGCGGCGGCCAGGATCAGGTGCTGATTGCGTTGGCGAATGCGGGTCATGGAGATGGAACAAAGGAGGAGGGCATGGGGGCGTCTTGAAAAATCGGTTTCGTAATATACAAAACTATACAGCGAATGAGCCAGACACGAATCGTCGGATCGCACGGGCGGTTACCGAAATCAAAAGGGCGGCCCGTCATCCGTGTCCTAAACTGAATGGGGCTTCGGCCTTGGCCAAGCAGTCACTCCTCAAACGCCGACAGATGCACCGCACCACTAACCTGGAGGCATTCCCAAACCTAGAGGCATTCCCATGAAAATCGTCGTCATTGGAGGAACCGGGCTGATCGGCACCCAGCTCTGCAATAACCTTCGCCAGCGCGGGCACGATGTCCTCGCCGGCTCGCCGAGTACCGGCCTCAACGCCCTGACGGGCGAAGGTCTCGAAGCCGCATTGGCCGGCGCCGAGGTGGTTGTCGACGTCGCCAACTCTCCGTCCTTCGAAGACGCCGCCGTATTGGACTTCTTCGAAACGTCTGGCCGCAACCTGTTCGCCGCCGAAAAAGCGGCCGGGGTGAAACACCATGTCGCCCTGTCCGTCGTCGGCACGGAACGCATGCTCGGCAGCGGTTACTTCCGGGCCAAGATGGCCCAGGAAAAACTGATCAAGGACTCCGGCGTTCCCTACTCGATTCTGCGTGCCACGCAGTTTTTCGAATTCATCGGCGCCATCGCCCAATCCGGCGAGCAGGGCAACAGCACGCGCCTGCCTGCGGCAGACCTGCAACCGATCGCCTCGGCCGACGTTGCCTTGGCACTGGCCGAAATCGCCGAGCAACCGCCCACGAACAAGACGCAAGAAGTGGCCGGGCCTGAGCGGCTGCCGATCGTCTCGTTCGTCAAAACTTACCTGAAACACAACGATGATCCGCGCGAGGTGATCCCGGACCCCGAGGCCACGTATTTCGGTGCGCCCATCGACGATCAGTCACTGACGCCAGGCGCCGATCCGATCATCGGCGCGACTCACTTCGATGCATGGCTCAGGAACACTTAGCGGCTAAAACGGGTGGCGATCGTACGTACCGATCGCCACCCCACTTGCTCATGGCCATCCCACACGAGGAAAGCCACATGCACCTGCATCCGCTCTTGGCTTTACTGCCGCTGTTGTGCACCGGACTCGCCATTGCCGGGGACAAAACCGCGCCGCCCCCGGTCGTCAAACCCGTGATGGAACAGGCGCTGGCCGACTACCCCGGAAAAGAAGTGCTGATGATTACCGTGGAATATCCGCCGGGCGGGGCTGATCCGGTTCATCGTCACGACGCGCATGGCTTTATTTACGTACTCGAAGGTTCCATCGTCATGGGCGTTAAGGGCGGCAAGGAGGTCACGTTGCTGCCGGGGCAGAGTTTCCATGAAGGGCCTGACGACGTGCACACGGTGGGACGCAATGCCAGCCAGGACAAACCTGCGAAATTTTTGGTGTTTCTTTTGAAGGAGAAGGGCAAACCCGCAGTAATTCCGGTTGAGTGATTGAAAGTTCAGCCGATAAAGGGCATGGAGTCTGCCAAATCAACGGCTGGCCATGTGTCGTGGTTCTGTCCCTTAGTTGGCATAAAGCGAATAAAACGATTGATAAAAATTCTCATAAGCTTTAAACGAGAAGTTCGCTGGCACATTGCTGGTTTTTAACAGGAAAGTATCGCCAGTTATTGGCTCAGGGAGCGCTGATGAGTGTTCGTCCATTGACCGACGCCCTGCGGCAATCGAACGATTGCGACGTTGCCGCATCTCAACATAAAGGGAACTTGGATACTGTCGGCATGGCCTGCGCTGGCAACGGGGATACGATCGAACACTTGCTGGACTCGGCGCGCAGCTGGGCGCATACCACTTCGTGGGTGGTTTACCGCGCCGGTGAACAAATGCACCTGGTCGGGCAGGGCGACCCACGGGTGCAGTGGCCCTCCAGCGTGGCGAACGACGAGTTTGAGGCCTTTTGCCAGACCTGGAAGTTGCACCGCTGGCCGACCGGTCGCGGCGAAAGTGTGCTGGGTTGGCTGCTCGCGCCCGTCGACGATGCGGCGGAACCGGCCCTCGCCGAGTTTGCCCAGCGCCTGGGCATTCAGGTCCAGACCAATACCTTGGCCCGTGCGCAGATTACGCAACGCGTGCTGTATGAAATCACCTACCTGGCCAGTTCGACCCGCGACCGCTCCGTGTTTCTGGTGGGGGTTCACCAACTGCTGGCGAGCCTGATCGACGCCGAGAATTTCTACCTCGCGCTGTACGACCCGCACACCGGCAAGATGGACTTTCCGTATTACGTCGACATCATCGACGTTGAAGCCCTGGAGTCCGAGAACTACGAATACCTTGACCCTTCGCACCTGTCATTGACCGCCTACGTGTTGACCACCGGCCAGCCGTTGCTGATCGACTCCGCCGGCATTCTCGCGGCGCAGGCCGAGGGGCGTTTCTATTGCGTGGGTGATCGTCCCGAGTTCTGGATGGGCGCGCCGCTGAAAAATGCCTCGGACGACGTGTTTGGCATGCTCGCGATGCAGGTCTACGACGTGTCGCGTACCTACAGCGCTGAAGACCGCGCGCTGTTCCTGGTGGTGGCCCGCCACGTGGCCATGGCGCTGGACCGGATTCTGCACCGGGCGGACCTGGAAGAAACAGTGATGCGCCGCACCCTGGAACTTTCGGCACTCAACGACGCCTTGCGCCAGGAAGTGGCGGAACGCGAGCGCGCCGAACACCTGCAAAGTGCGCTGTTCCAGATTGCCGAACTGTCGAGCCAGCCTGGCGACATGGCGGAGTTGTTTAAAACCTTGCATGGCATCGTCGGTGATCTGCTGTTTGCGCAGAACTTCTACATTGCGCTGTTCGACGACGCGACCACCGAAGTGACCTTCCCGTATTACGTCGATGAGCGGCAGACAGTCCGCCCGGTGGCACGGCGTGGAAGTCGTGGCTTGACCGAGTACGTGATCCGTCAGCGTCGAGCGTGCCTGATCGATTCGGATGAGGCTGACCGACTGACTGACCACGGCGAAATCGAAGTCGCCGATCTGTATTTTCGTTCCTATTCCTGGCTGGGCATCCCATTGTTTGACGGCGATGTAGTGCGTGGCGTGCTCGCGGTGCAAAGCTATACCTCGCAAGTGCGCTATACCCTGCGTGACCAGGAACTGTTGACGTTTGTGTCGCGGCACATCGACACCGCGTTGTCGCGACGCACCGCCGCCGAAGCGATCCATGCCGCCAACCTCAAACTCGAAGCCCGGGTGCAGAACCGCACCCGCGAGCTCGATCACGCCAATGCCAAGTTGCAGCACGAAAACTCCCACGATGCGCTGACCGGGCTACCGAATCGCACCTACCTGCAACAGCGCCTCAACCTGGCCTGGTCGCAGTTTGGCAGCGACGGCGGGCACCTGGCGGTGATGTTCATCGACCTCGACCGTTTCAAAATGGTCAACGACAGCCTCGGCCACCATTTCGGCGATCTGCTGTTGATGCAGGCCGCCCAGCGTCTGCGCGGATGCTTGCGCGACACCGACATGCTCGCGCGCCTGGGTGGCGATGAGTTCTCGGTGCTCGCGCCCGAGGCGCCGCTGGAAGTGGTGATCGAAATCGCCGAGCGGATCCTGGTGGCGTTTGACCTGCCGTTTGTCATCAACGGGCATCAGGTTTTTTCGTCGTGCAGTATCGGCATTGTCAGCGCCGACAATCAGTTTCATCACGAGCCCGCCGACTTGCTGCGCGACGCCGATGCGGCGATGTACCGGGTCAAGAGTGCCGGGCGCGACAGCTACGCGGTGTTCAACCAGGAAGTGCGCCGCGAAGTCTCGGACCAGGTCGAGCGGGAAGGGGCCTTGCGCAACGCGCTCAAGCGCACCGATGAACTGCTGCCGTATTTCCAGCCGATTGTCAGCGTTGAAACCGGCGAACTGCTGGCCCTTGAAGCGCTGATCCGCTGGCATCAGCCGGGCGGTCGGGTGATCGCGCCCGGCGAGTTTTTGCCGGATGTCGAGGGGCTGCGCCTGATCGGCCGATTGGACCTGTACATGCTGACCAGCATCGCGGTGATCCTCGCCCAACCCGAGCACGCCAATTGGCCGCCGGTGCACGTCAATTGCTCCAGTTACAGCATGACTCGTCCAGAGTTCGCCAGTGAGGTGCTGGCCCTTTTGGCGCAGCACGGGGTCGCGCCGTCACGCATCTGCCTGGAGTTGACCGAAGGTGCGCTGGTGGCCGAGCCAGCGATTGCCCGGCTGACCATGCAGCAATTGGCGGACAACGGCATGTCGGTGGTGCTCGACGACTTCGGCGCCGGGTTTTCCTCCCTGAGCTATGTGCACCAATACCGTTTCAGCGGCTTGAAAATTGACAAGTCGTTCATCCTCGAACTGACCGCCAGCCCCCGCAGTCGCGCGATTGTCCGGGCGATTGTGCGCATGGCCGAATCCCTGGACCTGAGCGTGGTGGCCGAAGGTGTCGAAGACGAAGCGACCCTGGAGTTGCTGCGGGAAATGGGCGCGGGGCAGGCTCAGGGTTATTACTTTGCCAAGCCGATGGGGTTGGCGGCGTTGTTGGCGAGTTCGATGATTGGCCGTTAGGGGTTGAAATGACCCGCAGCCGCTGACTTAGTTTTTGCACTCCGACAACACCACTTGGCAGGTGTCCGGCGTGCCACCGGATCGGCCGGCGTAGCGAATGCAATTATTCAGGGATTTCTGGCGCGCCATGCTCAAGGTGTCCCCCCAGGCGAGGCCACCTTCGCCAGTCGTGGGGAGCGCTTTTGCATAGCAGTTGGAACCGATGCTGGCCGTCGAGTAGCGAGCGGTGGAGGTTTTGCGTGCACAGCCCGTGCTCAGCGCCAGGTTGATGGCGAGCAGAGAGAGCAGGGCCCATGACCAGCCTTGGCGCGCTGTTTTTCCGGTCATCGCGTTTCCCCTGTGGCAAGAGGCTGAGGGCACGTTGCGGCTTGTGCTCTACTCAGAATAGACGGTGTACCGGTTGGCCTTCAGCGATAGGCACGTCCGGATGCAGGTAATGATCGGCAGAGCGACATAAGATCGTGTTTTAGCCCCAGCTTTCAATATTTTCTTCAACCCGCACGGAGACGATCACCATGGCCATCCACGCCCAGCGCGCCGACGCCAGCCATCTCAATCAGGTGGCTAACCTGTTCGACGCCTACCGCGGCTTCTACGGCCAACCCTCCAACCTGCCGCAATCCCGGGACTTCATCGCCGAGCGCATTGCCCAAGACGAATCCGCCATTTTCCTCGCCCTGGACGACAACGGCGAAGCGCTGGGCTTCGTCCAGTTGTACCCGACCTTTTCCTCCATCGACGCCCACCGCACGTGGCTGCTCAGCGACCTGTTCACCGCGCCTGCTGCTCGGGGCCGTGGGGTAGGGACGTTGCTGATGAACACCGCCCGCGCCTTTGCGCTGTCGACGGGTGCGAAGGGGTTGGTGCTGGAAACAGCGACGGATAATTTTGGCGCGCAACGGTTGTATGAGTCCCTGGGGTATGTGCGGGATACGGGGTATTACACGTATTGTCTGGATTTGAAGCAGGGTTGATGGATATGTAGGAGCGAGGCTTGCCCGCGAAGAACGATGACGCGGTGTATCAGGCCTGACGCCTTCGCGAGCAAGCTCGCTCCCACAGGAAACAGCGTTAATTGCAAATCTTGTGAACGACACCCAGCAATTGTGGGAGCGGGCTTGCTCGCGAAGAGGGCGTGTCAGCCGACATCAAGGCAACTGACACACCGCTTTCGCGAGCAAGCTCGCTCCCACAGGAAACAGCGTTAACTGCAAATCTTGTGAACGACACCCAGCAATTGTGGGAGCGAGCTTGCTCGCGAAGAGGGCGTGTCAGCCGACATTCAGGCAACTGACACACCGCCTTCGCGAGCAAGCTCGCTCCCACAGGAAACAGCGTTAACTGCAAATCTTGTGAACGACACCCAGCAATTGTGGGAGCGGGCTTGCTCGCGAAGAGGGCGTGTCAGCCGACATCAAGGCAACTGACACACCGCCTTCGCGAGCAAGCTCGCTCCCACAGGAAACAGCGTTAACTGCAAATCTTGTGAACGACATCCAGCAATTGTGGGAGCGAGCTTGCTCGCGAAGAGGGCGTGTCAGCCGACATCAAGGCAACTGACACACCGCTTTCGCGAGCAAGCTTTTGGTAGAGAGCGACCTAACCCGGATTGAACATGGGCATTATCAGTCAGCTTCTTGCCGGCTTCGGTACTCTCGGCGTGTGCTTAGGGTCTGAACGCTCAACCCACCAGCCCCAACCACTGGCCCCACACGCCCCAATTCCGTAACATCCCCACCCCTCATTCCCCGCAACTCCCACGGCCCATCCCAACCGGCCCGTTTTTCAGGTAAGTCATGAAACCACAACGTCTGCGCGCCGATATCCTCGCCGGGCTCACCACATCCTTCGCGTTGCTGCCCGAGTGCATCGCCTTCGCGCTGGTCGCTCATCTCAATCCGCTGATGGGGCTGTACGGTGCGTTTATCATTTGCACCTTGACCGCGCTGTTCGGCGGGCGGCCGGGGATGGTGTCCGGGGCGGCCGGGTCGATGGCGGTGGTGATTGTGGCGTTGGTGGTGCAACACGGCGTGCAGTATTTGCTGGCGACCGTGCTGCTGGGCGGGTTGATCATGATGGCGTTCGGGCTGTTGCGGCTGGGCAAACTGGTGCGCATGGTGCCGCATCCGGTGATGCTGGGTTTCGTGAATGGTTTGGCGATCATCATTGCGTTGGCGCAACTGGAGCATTTCAAAAGTGGCGACACCTGGCTCAGTGGCACGCCGCTGTATGTGATGAGCGGGTTGGTGGCGCTGACGATGGCCATCGTTTACCTGCTGCCGCGTCTGACCCGCGCGGTGCCTCCGGCCTTGGTGGCGATTCTGGGCGTCGGGTTGGCGGTGTATGTGCTGGGCTTGCCGACCCGCACTTTGGGTGACATGGCGCACATTGCCGGTGGCCTGCCGAGTTTTGCGTTGCCGGACATTCCCTGGAACCTGGAGACCCTGCGCATCATCGCGCCCTACGCGATATTGATGGCGCTGGTCGGCCTGCTGGAAACCCTGCTGACTCTGAATCTCACCGACGAAATCACCGAGAGCCGCGGCTACCCGGATCGCGAGTGCGTGGCGCTGGGCGCGGCGAATATGGTGTCGGGTGTGTTCGGCGGCATGGGCGGCTGCGCGATGATCGGGCAGACCGTGATCAACCTCAGTTCCGGCGGACGGGGTCGGCTTTCCGGGGTGATCGCCGGGGTGATGATTCTGCTGTTCGTGTTGTTTCTGTCGCCGTTGATCGAGCGCATTCCGCTGGCTGCCCTGGTCGGCGTGATGTTCGTGGTGTCGCAGCAGACGTTCGCTTGGGCCTCGCTGCGGGTGATCAACAAAGTGCCGCTCAACGATGTGCTGGTGATCATCGCCGTAACCATCATCACTGTGTTCACCGACCTGGCCACCGCCGTGCTCTGCGGGATCATCATCGCCGCGCTCAACTTCGCCTGGCAACAGGCCCGCGAGCTGTACGCCGACACCTACCTGGAAACCGATGGCAGCAAGCTCTATCGCCTGCACGGCACGTTGTTCTTCGCCTCGACCACGCCTTTTCTCGACCAGTTCGACCCCGCCAACGATCCTGCCCAAGTGACCCTTGATTGCCGTCACCTGAGCTTCGTCGATTACTCGGCCATCGCTGCGCTAAAGACTTTACGTGAACGCTATGAGAAGGCGGGCAAGCATCTGCGGGTGTTTCATTTGTCGGAACGCTGCAAGCAAATGCTCAAGCGCGCCGGCGGGGATTACGCCTGATCGGTGGGTTACAGACGAGTGTTGCCGTGATCGGGGATGCAGCCTGGCTGTGCAACCCGGGTGCGATCCTGCTTAACTGTCAACGTCCACTCTCCAGCTGCTCAAGACGATGACCGATCTGAAACACGAATCAGCTTTCTTGCCTGTGTCTCAACCTGCCGATGCTTCGGTGCGTCGCCGCTCCCTGGTGGCGGGGTGCGGTGCTCATGCCATCCACGACGGGCTGACCGACGTGATCTATGTGCTGTTGCCGATCTGGCAGGCGCAGTTCGGCTTGAGTTTCGCCCAGGTCGGCCTGTTGCGCGGCGCCTATGCCGGGATGATGGCCGGGTTTCAACTGCTGGCGAGCCGGGCCGCCAAACGCTGGGCGCGCGAGCGCATGCTGGTGGGCGGCACGGCACTCGCCGGCCTGGCTTATTTGCTGGCGGGGCAGGCGGGCGGGTTGACGGTGCTGTTGCTGGCGCTGCTGTTGGGCGGATTGGGCGCGAGTACCCAGCACCCGCTGGCCTCTTCGTTGATCACCGATACCCACGAGGCGGGCGGCGGGGTCAAGCAGGCGTTGTCGCAGTACAACTTTTCCGGCGATATCGGCAAAACCCTGATTCCGGGGTTGATCGGCCTGTTGCTGACGGTCATCAGTTGGCGCGCCAGTGTTACGCTGTTGGGCCTGCTCGGGCTGGCGGCTGCGGGCTTGCTGTGGTGGCTGATTCCGGCGCGTTCCGAGTCTTTGTCCACTCAAGGCAACGCGTCGAAAGCGATCACGGGCAGCGGTTCCGCCAGCGGCCTGCGCGCACTGATCCTGACCGGGACCCTGGACAGCGCGGTGCGCATGGGCTTTCTCACGTTCTTGCCCTTTCTGTTGAAAGACAAGGGCGCCGGGACGGCAGGCATTGGCCTGGCGCTGACGATGCTGTTTATCGGCGGCGCGTTCGGCAAGTTGTTGTGCGGCTACCTGGGCGCGCGCATCGGCATGGTCAAAACCGTGTGGCTGACCGAGTTCACCACAGCGGTGTTGATCGTCATGGCGGTGTACCTGCCGTTTCTCGGCCTGATGGTGATGTTGCCGCTGCTCGGGCTTGCGCTCAACGGAACCTCGTCGGTGCTGTACGGCGCCGTGCCGGATCTGGCGGGGCCGGGTAAACGCGAGCAGGCGTTCGCGGTGTTTTACACCGGCACCATTGGCGGTGGTGCGCTGGCGCCGGTGGTGTTTGGCAGCCTCGGTGACGTCACGGGTGTCCCCGTTGCGGTGATCCTGCTGGCCGCCACGTTGTCACTGACGCTGCCGTTGTCGTGGCTTGTGCAGCGTGGAATGGACGCTGATGCGCGTTGAAAGCGCTGTCATTGTGGCCACAGGTTCAGTGTCAGGCGTAATGGATTGGAATCACCGCTCTGGAAGTCCCCAACTGTCACGCAACCGCGCGTACTCAGCCGCCGGCAACTGCACCAGCAACGGCATCTGTCGCGGATCCAGCCAACCTAACAACCGCGCAATATCCTCCGGGTCCATCGCCGTACACCCCAGCGTTCCCGAAGCCGGCCCACGCCAGATATGGAAGAAAATACACGAGCCTGCACCGGCCACCGCCGGGGTGTTGTGCTCGATGAAAATACCGTTGCGATACATGTCATCATCGCGGCGCATACGTTCGGAGCTGTTCCAGTCCTTGGCCACCGTCGCGCCGTCAACCAGTTGGTTGTAGCGTTTCGACTGACTGTCATCCACGCATTCAATGGTCGGCGTCAGTGGCTGGTAGGGCAGTCGGGTGTCGGTGGTGTTGGTGTAGCCGAAAGCGGTACCCAGTTTGAAGATCCCGGCCGGTGCCTTGCCGTCGCCTTCTCGTTTGATTGGCCCCGCAAGCGGGTCAACAACCGTCAGCCCCTTGCCCCAGGCCAATCCACTTTTACCGACCACCACCGCAAACGGCGCGCCGACTTTTTCAAAGGTTTTGCCATGGCGCTCGTAGCGCTGGGCGCTGCCCTGGATGTCGGTCCAGTTTTGGGTGGTGACGATGATTAACTGATGACTGCTGCTGAGTTCCATCGGGGTAATGGGGAAATCCATCACTTGGTTCAACGCCGGATTGCCGGTGTAGGAGAAGTGCCACCACTCTTTCGAATAGCCAACAAATCCCTCTTTTTCCATGGCGCTGGTGAGTCGCTGGCGATTGGCCTTGGCGGTCGCGTTGATTGCCGCGCTGTCGGTGTGGGCCGGCTCGTCGAAGCAATCGAAACCGGTGCCCATGTCCAGCGCACCGTCCTGCCAGCGCTGGCCATAGGGCGCGGTGCAATCGACTTGGGTGATCGAGGGTGACCAGATTGCAGCGGACGGCGCTTTAGGGCCGGTCAGGGTCAGGTCCACCGTGCTGCCCTTGGAATGCCCCGACACCCGCGCCACGTAACCCAGGCGCCAGAAGTCTTGTTTGTCCACGCGAGGATAAAACTCGGCTTTGGTCGGATCGCCCGGCACCTTGGCGAAGTTGCCCATATCGGCGACCGCGCGGGCCGGTCGATAGCAGTCGAATACCTTCAACCCGTAGCCTTGCGCATGCAGAGCGGTTTGCACCCGGGCCAGGGCTTTGGCCGCGTCCACTGACAACAGGCATTCAGGCGCCTCGTAACCGTCGAGCGGGTGCCCGGTGAAGTTATGGGCGGTGGCGTAACGGATGTCTTGCTGGATGTTCGGGTCGATCGAACGCAAATAAACCATGTGCTCGGGCCGTGGTTCGGCGCTGGCCAGGCATGGCACGACGAGGCACAGGGTGGACAGGATTTTGCTGAGCGCGCGCATGGCAGGCCTCCAGAAAGTCAGGTGCGGCGTGCGATATACACGAGGCTTTGTGGTTGCCCCGGCACGTCATCGAGCTCACCGAAACGCTGCATGCCGATTTTTTCCAGCACGCCGATAGAGGCCAAATGATTCGGCCGCACCAGCGCAAACACCTGCTCGGCCTCCAGCTCATTGAAGGCGAACGCCAGCGCCGTGGTCCCCAACTCCGTGGCGTAACCCTTGCCCCACGCGGCGGCATCAAACCGATAGCCGAGGTTGAGGCGCTCGACGTCGAGGTAGTTGTACAACGCAATGCCGCCGAAACCGATGACGTGTTCCGGCGCTTCACCGGTGGTAATCGCCCATTGCCCGTAGCCGTTTTCGCTCCAGTGGCGGAGCCAGCCTGCCAGCAAGGTTTCAGCCTGTTGGATGTCGGCCAGCGGCCCGGCCGGGTTGAATTGATTAGTCGCGGGGTCGCCGTAGATGGCAAACAGGCGAGCCAGGTCTTCGGCCTTCGGTGGTCTTAACATCAATCTCGCGGTGGTTCGTGGCATGGTCCGGTCAGTCCTTTGTCGGCACAGAAAGCACCTCATGGGCGAGGCGTCAGGTCAGGGCATCGGTTGGACCGGAGTGTATCGCCAACGCGGATGTGAAGCGCCCGGGCTAACGAGCTTTTTTATCGCTCCCAAGCATATTTTTAATATTTTTCCTCTGTAGAGGGATGTCGCACTATCGAGCCATACCCAGTGTGGTTCGGCGCTCCCGGATGGAGGCCGTTGCTCATAACGATGTAGGTCCAATGAGACCAGCACGATGGAACTGTTATTGGTCTCTGGCCAGCACTGCCCGGCTTTACCCTAATTTTAAAAAAACAGCTGCGGGAGCGTTCCATGTCTTTAACCTTACGTACGTGCATCCCTTTTTCCCTGGCCCTGTTGTGCACCGGCGTATTCGCCGCGCCGCAGGATCTGACCGTCATATCGTTTGGCGGCGTCACCAAGCAGGCCCAGGACAAAGCCTACTTCCAACCCTTCAACGCCAGTGGCGCCGGGCGCATCGTCGCCGGTGAATACAATGGCGAGTTGTCGAAAATCAAGGCGATGGTCGATGTCGGCCATACCAGTTGGGACGTGGTCGAGGTCGAGAGCCCGGAGCTGCTGCGCGGCTGTGATGCCGGGTTGTTCGAGAAACTCGACCCAGCCAGTTTTGGCGATCAGAGCCAGTTTGTGCCGGGGACGTTTACCGAGTGCGGCGTGGCCACTTATGTGTGGTCGATGGTCATGGCGTTCGACCAGAACAAGCTGACCAAGACCCCGTCCTCGTGGGCGGACTTCTGGAACGTCAACGACTTTCCGGGCAAGCGCGGCCTGCGCAAAGGCGCCAAGTACACCCTGGAAATCGCGCTGCTGGCCGACGGCGTCGCGCCGGATCAACTCTACAAAGTGCTGAACACCCCTGAAGGAGTGAGCCGCGCCTTTGCCAAACTCGACAAGATCAAGTCGAACATCCAGTGGTGGGAGGCCGGCGCCCAACCGGCACAGTGGTTGATTGCCGGTGACGTGGTGATGAGCGCCGCCTACAACGGGCGGATCGCCGCGGCGCAGAAAGAAGGCATGAACCTGAGCATCGTCTGGCCGCAAAGCCTGTACGACCCGGAATACTGGGCCGTGGTTAAAGGCACGCCGAACAAGGCCTTGGCCGAGCGCTTCATCGCGTTTGCCAGCCAGCCGCAGACCCAGAAAGTGTTCTCGGAAAACATCCCTTACGGCCCGGTCCACAAGCAGGCCCTGGCCTTGTTGCCGCAACAAGTGCAACAGCAACTACCGACCGCCGACGCCAACATGGCCAAGGCCCGGGCGGTGGATGCGGAGTTCTGGGTGGATCATGGGGAGGAGTTGGAAGAGCGGTTTAATGCGTGGGCGGCTCGCTAAATCAGCCAAGCGAAACCTTTGGCGGGAGAGCTTTTGTGGCGAGGGAGCAAGCTCCCTCGCCACAGGTTCGGTGTTATGCCTTGGGCGCCACCAACCGCAACGCACTCGCCACACTCCCCACCGCCGCAAACCCCGCACCAATGCTCAGCGCCAACACCGGGCCATGGGTGCCCGACATTCCGAAGCTCAACGCCACCAACGCGGCGCCGGTTGCCTGGCCGATCAGTCGGGCCATGGCGATGGTGCCGCTGGCGCCGCTGCTGCGTTCCCTCGGCGCGCTGGTCATCAGGGCTTTCTGGTTCGGGGCCTGGAAGAAACCGAAGCCGATACCGCAGATGATCATGCGAATCACGATCCCGGTTGCACTGAGATCCGCCGGCATGATCGCCAGGGACACCATCCCCGCACTGAGAATGGCCAGGCCGATACCGCCCAGCAGGCCCGGCGGATAGGTGTCGGACATACGTCCGGCCATCGGCGCGATCAGCGCCACGACGATGGACCATGGCGTCATCAGGAAACCGGTCTGGATCGGGTCGCGGCCCAGGGTCGTTTCGAAGAAGAACGGCAACGAGACGAACGCCAACCCTTGGGTGGCAAAGGAACAGAACGCGGTCAGCGTCGACAGGGCAAACATCGGTCGCTTGAGCAAATCCAGAGGAAACATCGGCGCCGGATGCCCGGCTTCGCGGCGCAACATCAAGGCCCCGGCGATCAGGAACACGGCCAGGGCGATCACCACGCTGCTCATCGAGCCCAACTGTGCGGCCTGGCTCAGCGCGAAAATCAGCGCACCGAAAGTGATGACGTTGAGCACGGCGGTCAGTCGGTCAAACACCACGGCTTTGGGCTGGCTGGTGGGCAAGGAACTCCAGGCGAAGGTCAGGGCAAACAGACCCAGGGGCAGGTTGATCGCAAACAGCCAGGGCCAATTGGCCACCGACAGCACCAGCGAAGCGATGGTCGGGCCGGCGGCGAAACAGGTGCCGACGACGAGCGCGTTCAAACCCAGGCCACGGCCCATGCGTTCCGGGGGGAAGATCAAACCGATCAGCGCGGCATTGACGCTCATGATGGCGCTGGCCCCGACGCCTTGAAGCACGCGGGCCACGGTCAGGGTCGGCAGCGACCACGCGAGCGCACACAACCCCGAAGCCACCACGAACAGGATGATGCCGCTGAGGAACACTTTGCGGTGCCCGATGATCCCGCCCAGCGCGGCGAACGGTAGTAGGGTGGCCACGGCCGCCAGTTGATAGGCGTTGATGATCCACACTGACGCGGCGGGCGAGGCGTTCAGGTCTGCGGCAATGGTGGGCAGCGCCGTATTGGCGATGGCGGTATCGAGTACCGCCAGGGCAATCGACACCAGAATCGCCACCAGCCCACGCAGTTCACGGGCGGTGAGTTTACCGGGTGCGGCGACCGGTAGCGGCGAGGCGGGTTGAGTCATCAGTTGCGACTGGCCAGGGCCAAGCGGCAGGCCAATCCAAGAAACACCACGCCCAGCAGTTGATTCATCAGTTTGCCGACCCGTCTACTGGCCGCCATGCGTTGGCTCAGTTGGCTGGCCATGACGATGACGCCACCGTTCACCAGCAGGCCGATCAGGTTCAGCACGGTGGCCAGCGCAAGCATCTGCACGACAATGGAGCCCGACTGCGGGTTGATGAACTGCGGAAACAGCGCCAGCACAAACAACGCCATCTTCGGGTTCAACAGGTTGGTCAGCAGGCCTTGTTTGAAAATCTGCGGCAGGGGATGGGCCGCGACGGCGATGTCCGTCGACAGCGGTGTGCCGGCGGACCTGAATGTTTTCCAGGCCAGAAACGCCAGATACGCCGCGCCGGCGAAACGCACCACGTCATACGCGACGGGCACCGTGAGAAACAGTTGGGAAAGCCCCAACGCGCCCGCCAGTGCATGGCAATAGGTGCCCAGTTGTATGCCCGCCAGGGAGGCGAAGCCGGCGGCCCGTCCCTGACTGGCGCTGCGCGACGCGATCAGCAACATGTCGGGGCCGGGCGTGAGTGCGAGGGCCAGGCAGGCGCCGGAAAACAGTGCAAGGACTGAAAGACTGATCATGGTGATTCCCCGTGTGCAGGCGTTGCGCAAGGGCCTCACTCTACCTAAATCCGTGGCGGTTCTGTAGACGGCTTTTCGCTCACTTTGCGCCGAACAGCATCGTCCAGTAGACGCCTTCGTCGCTGCGCGCATCCGTGGCAAAGGCTGCGCCGACCTGGGTGAACATCGGGTTCATCAGGTTGGCGCAGTGCCCGGGGCTGGCGAGCCAACCGGCCATGGCCTTGCTCGGTGAACCCTGGCCGGCGGCGATGTTTTCGCCGATCTGACGGCCACGGAAACCGGCGGCCCTGGCGCGGTCCGCCGGCATGTCACCGTCGGGGTCCTGATGCGCGAAGTAGTTGCCGTAGGCCATGGCTTTGCTGTGGCCTTGCGCAGCGGCACCCAACGCGGCATTCCAGCTCAGCGGCCGGGCGGCGGCGAAACGCTGGCGACCACACATCCGTGGCCTGGCTCGCGCCGCGTTGACTTCAGCCAGCAAGGTCTTGCTCGCCGCTCGCCCGTCGCCCATCTGATTGTCGAGCAACGGCCTTGCCAGCACCACTTGCCACTCGCTGCGGGCGCGGCTAATGCCGATGTCGGCATATTGCGCATCAAGCAATGCGCCGCAGTAGCGGTCTTGCAGCATGTCGAAGGCGTCCTCGGCATCCTGCGCGCCCACCAGGCGGATGGTGCGCACCGTCACCGCTTGATAGCCGTTCTGTTTCAGCCCCTCGCGCAACGCACCGCCATAACCGACGGGCAAGGCCAGGTTCGACTTCAGCACCAGCGGATTCAAGCGTTGGACCGGGCGTATCGAACAGCCTCGCGGGTGGGCGCGGTAGTCGTTGATCTCCGACACCAATTGCCGTTCTTCACTGGCGTGGGCGGGGAGGGCGAACAGGGGAAACAAAGGAATGAGGCAGAGCGAAACAACGCGAAGGGGCACGATGGATTGGCGCATGAGGCGAACGGCTCTGATGAAAGACGACCATGGGGCTGAGGTGCGCTGCCGAGGGCTAGCGCATTTCAGGGCAGGTCTGAGACTGCGGGTTTTGAATCTGGTTCATGGTGGCACCGGGGCAAATTCAAGGGCGGTGCCGGGTGTCTGTGCCGGGGTGATTGCTGACAGCGCGGATGCCCATTTTGCCATCCGCGCAGTCGGTGGCCGCGCCTGCGTTCAGGATTGGACGACCACACGAAACGAGGTGCTGATTTGTCGGCGTGGCCGAGCCTGAAGAAGCGGTCATTGGTGGGGCAAATATTGAGTGAACAAATCCAGAATGCCCTGCGGTGCGGTTTCGTTGAAAAACAGCTTCAGGTTCTTGTCCGTTTCCGCCGCAACCTCCGCACTGCGCGGGAACAGGTCTTTCTCATACGCGATCAGCGCGGCGTCGATATCGCCAGGGTTGGCAACAATCGCCTCGGCGAGCAAGGCCCCGTCGTACAACGCGAGGTTGGCGCCTTCGCCGGCGAACGGCGACATCAAGTGCGCGGCATCGCCGAGCAGGGTTACACCGGGGACGTGGTCCCATTGATGGCCGACCGGCAACGCATGGATCGGGCGCAGCACCGGGTCAGTGTCCGAATCAGTGATCAACGCGATCAACGCTGGCGCCCAGCCATCGAATGCCTCGGCAACACGGGCCATGGCCGTCGCAGGATTCGAGAGATCGAGCCGGGCGAACCAGTCCTCCGGCCGGTTCAGCGCCACATAGCTTTGCAAAGTGCCGTTCCCGTGGCGGTGGGCCAGGATGCCCTGATTCGGCACCACCGCCATCAACGTGCCGTCGCCAATCACCTCGGCGCTGGCCGGATGGCGACGGTTGGCTTCAAACAGAAAGGTCTCGATAAAGGACAGCCCGGCGTAGGCAGGTTTCACATCGGTCAGCAACGGACGAACCCGCGACCACGCACCATCGGCACCCACCAACACATCGGTGGTCACGGTTGCACCGTTGGCGAAGGTCACCTCATGCCGCCCACCGCCGAGCGAGGCCACCGCAGTGACTTTGTGCCCCCAGCGAAGCGTGTCGGCCGGCAAAGACTCAAGCAAAATCCTGCGCAGCTCCCCGCGCTCAACCTCGGGCCGACCACCGTTATCCGGGCTCGGCCAATCCAGCAACACGTTGCCATGCTTGTCGCAAATCCGCTTGGCATCGGCGCCCTCGATAATAATGCCCAGGAACTGCTCGAACAGGCCCGCCGCCTTCAGCGCGAGCTGCCCGTTGTATTCGTGGATATCCAGCAGACCACCTTGGGCGCGGGCGTCTGCTGAAGGTTCGGCCTCATAGATAGTGGTCGCGATGCCGTGGACATGCAGCACCCGCGCAAGGGCCAAGCCACCGAGCCCGGCACCGATGATTGCGATGGGAGTGTTCATGCGCCTTCCTGTGGGATTGGGGTTGTGGTGAGTATCTAACACAGGCGGGGGTTGGCTTTGTAGTGCGTGGGCGATGAAAGCCGTGAGCGTCTAAGCCTTGTTCCGGCGACTTAGCAATGCCAGTAAACCCATCAACTGGATTGCGCCCACGACCATCGCCACTTTCTGCGCCACTGGCCCCAGATTACTCAGCCATTCGATCAAGAGCATCAAACCCACCGTGCAGCAGGGGATCATGCAGAGGATGAACAACACACGGATTAGTTTTCGATGGTGTTGAGAGCGTGTGGATTGGCCTTCCTTTTGAGCAGAGGTATCCATGAGGGATAAGGCGTTTAGGAGGGCTACTAGGAATTCGGGCATGAGTTCCTTTGATGTGATGTCTTGGGACGCGGGAGTGGGTGGGTGGAATGTAGCAGGTGGTGGGGGGGCTGATTGAGGTGGAGAAGGCAGTTAACGGCCATAAGCGGCCCCTCAAGAGCGCCCGCTTTCGGCCGGAAGAAGCCAGTCCAATGTGTCCAAGAAACTCTAAGCGATTCAGTGATCTTCTTGTGTGCGCTCCGTTTTTTTTCAAATCTTGCTTCCAGTGGTATAGTTTTTTAAACATTGCTAAATAGTTGGCGGCGAACGTAATGAATAAAACGAGGGATAATCATTTTGTTGCGCAGTGGTATCAAAAAGGTTTCATGGATGAGCGAGACTGCCAGCTCTGCTATGTTACGCGTCGAAATATAGATCTGAAGAATGGTGAATTCAAGATCGTCAACTCCAAAAAATGGCATACGCCCGCTCAGCAATTTTATAAAGTAGACCTTTACTCGACATTCTTCGGTGTCGAAATTAATGACGATATTGAGCAAAAGCTTTTTGGACCAATTGACGATAACGGCTCCAAAGCTATTCGCGCGTTCCTGAATGACGACCTGTCTGAATGGCATCATAATTTTAAAAATTTATTTGTCTATCTTGATGCGCAAAAGTTGCGAACCCCTAAAGGCTTGGAATGGATTAAGAGTAAATATCATGAGTTAAGCCAATTGCAGTTGATGATGGAGATGCAATCTTTACGCACAATGCATTGTACTTTATGGGCTGAAAGCGTCCGAGAGTTAGTGTCTGCTGAAGACTCTGATGTGAAATTTATAATTTCCGATCATCCTGTTACGATTTATAATTATGCATGTCCTCCTGATTCAGAGTTATGTGAATATCCGAACGATCCAGATATTTCGTTAAAAGGGTCGCAGACAATATTTCCGCTGGATAAGAATCGCTGTTTGATTCTAACGAACCTTGAGTATGCTCAAGACCCTGACAATGTAAATCCGCTTGAGCAGCGGATCAATGCCACCCGTGTTCGTCAAAGCATGGTTAATACCATAGAGTTTATTAAAACTCGCAAGCTTACAGCTGGCGAGGTTGTCAAAATCAATCACGTTATTAAAAGTAGGGCTCAATCTTCCGTAGCTGCTGGCAAGGAAGATTGGCTGCATCCGGAAAACCTAGTTACTTGCGATTGGGCTAGTATTCGGAGCGTCCTGCTGCCCCCTGCTGGTGAACTTCACAGATATGGTGGTGAAATGTTTGTGAAGTTCAAAGACGGCTCGGTTCAGTATCAGGATGCATTTGGTCGAACAAAGAAGGCGAACAAATTTCTAAATAAGAATATTGATGAGGCTAAAGTCGGCCGCAACGATTTCTGCGGCTGTGGAAGTGGCCGAAAGTATAAGAACTGTTGTCGAGATGTTCCGGTTGACCTTAGGGTCACTTGGGAGGTAGCAAGTATACGAGAGCGGAATCTGGCATTTTGCAATTGTATTCGGAGCGTTCTTGGTTTCGAACAGGGTAAAACGTGGCTGGACGTCAGACGCGAGTTATCTAATGAACAGATAGCGGAAATTTACGACTTCTACTCCGTTTTGTGGCCCCGTGAAACTGATATTTACTCGCTGCTACCTAAGTCAGACGGGAAATTTCGAGGGCTTTATGCTGGACCATTAGACGTTCGAGTGATTAGCTTGCATGCGTTGCCTATGGCCTCTGTATTTGACGAGCTCTTGATAGCGTCACCTATCATCAATCCTAATAACGTTAAACCGGAATTCAGTCCAACTAAATCGCCAGAAAAATTTAAGTGTCAGGCATTAAAGGATTTTCTGTTTATGCTTGAGGTGGAACCATTTATTGAGCTTGGCCTTGTGAATCTCATCCCTAGTCCAACTGATTTTGACCACGATTTAATGATGGCGATAATGGAAATGGCTGAGGCTCGATATGCAGTTCGTGGCCAAGTCAAGATTTGCGAGCAGGACCTAGCATTAAACCTCCGTCTGTCGATTGAAGATTTATTAAATTCGATAGCAATGCTACCTAAAGATGTACAAGTTCGAGCACTAGTTAATCAGCTTGGACTGACTGAAGAAATGTCTTTAGACGCTATTTCCGAGCTTGAACAACATTCAGAAGCATCGCCGTTGATGTTGTTGCAAAAAGTTGATTTCGGCGGAAGCGGTCAGTTTATGAAGTCTAGTATGCTACCAAATTATGAGATGGCATTATTTATAGCTCAGGTAACTGGTTCTGTTTTAGTCACAGATAGTGGTTCAAGATGGGAGGAGTTTGTTTCAGCACAGCATCGAACCCAAGGTATTGTCAACTATCCATGGGGCGGCATTCTGAAGAGATTAAATTTAACTCAAACTGATACACAATTTTTGAGTTCCTTTCAGAGAACTCAGGGTCTATTCGCCACAGCCAGAAATATTCTAAAGTCAGTAGATCGCATGGTTTTAGATAATGACAGAGACAATGCTAGATTGGCTCGACTAGCTGAACAAGCAGCGAGTTTTATTAGTCAAATTGGGCAGGCTTTAGAATCGGCACCTACCAACATCTTGACAATATTAAGCCCTGAAGGCGGGCTCAATGACCCTCATGTTCAACGGTTATTAATTCGATCTGGCTGCACGAGATATGATCATAAGGTCAGATCCATCTATGGTATTGCTATTCAAAATTAAGCTCGTCACTTGAAATGATATTATAACTAAGAAACGGTCGTGGCAGACACAGGAAGGGGACGCCCCCCCCCCCTTGACACGATGGAGTACAACTATATTGCCCGTGAACATATTGAAAACTTATTCTCGAGAAAAAACCCAAATGCCATAGTCCAATCGATGCCATTTAATCTCAATTGAACGGTGTTTGTAATTTGTAAAAAAGCCCTTACCCGCTTTGTTGTTCGGGGCTCTTCTTTTTCGCTAGTGTTCCTACACAGTCGGGGGGGGCGAAGTGAGTATGACCCATGGCCAGTTCTACGTTTTGTTCGTTTCGTCTGTGTTCGGCATAGAAAAATTAGTGTTGGCTGCGTCAAACTTATCAAGAGTAAATGTTATTTCATCGTCATCGGTATCTTTGCCGGCAGTTACATCGATTTTGCTGATCATCAACCTGCTTTTAAGGTGAGCAGCAAATGGATTATTTGGTGAGTTCGGTTCATTCCATCTGTGTGCTCGGTTAAACTCTTCGACAGAAATCTCGCCTGCGAGAAGCCTAATTAGCCCTCTCGAAGAAATTTTAATCTCATGCCCTTGCATGGAGTATCCTCCTAACTGATCATTGCCTACACCAGGCTGTTTTAATAACGAAGCGGAGTGGTAAGCGGGACGAAGCGGCTTTGGTACATTCGATAAGGCAACACGCAATGCTTCGGTAACTGAATTAATCGAGTTCAGTGTCACACGCTGGGAGCGGGAAGCTGGTGGTGCACAAACTAGCTCGTAGCTCATTTGGTAATTGGTTGGCAATCCAAATGATTGGCGAAGTTCAGTTGTTGTCGTCAGCAAGACAAAATCAATACTACTATTCTGACGTAAAAAATCTTCAGCAACTTCTCTAGAGTTATAGGTGTAGTGCGACTTTCCTCCAGCCCCATGCCTGAGTAGATCGCAACCTCCGTCGCAGGCGATGATAAGGCGAAGTGCGTCATCTGGGGCACCATTTAACTGCTTAACCTTTCCTTTAAGTGCGCTAAATAATGGGTTAATAGTTTTAGATGTCGCGACCGTGTAACTGGTATGGCTGCCGCCGCCATTTTCCCAAGTAGGGTCGAAAATAATCTTGAAGTTGAGATCTTTTTCAGTGCGGTCAAATGTTGATTTTATAGTTCGATTTTTTTTGATATTGTAAAACCATGGTTCAAGCTCGTTTTTTATGAAGCTACTTATCTCATGCTTTTCAGGCATCATCAGGCGCATTTTGCTTTTATGGAATGAGCCTATAGTTTTTCCGCGCACGTCACACCAGAAATTTCCAGGGAGTAACCCGAGCTTTATGGCGAGCCTAAAAATTTCCTCGCGGAGGAATTTGATGGGGTTCTGAGCTTCAAGACCGTCATCTGATATTGTGGTTATGTCAGCGATGATTGAAAGGATGTCGCAATCTTGCTTTTTTATCTTCCAGTCAATATCAGGGCAACGCCCATTGGGCAACACCTGTTCGTGCTTGAGATCCCCGACCTGGCAAAGCCCATGTAAGATTACTAGTTCCCACATCGCATGAAGCCGGGTGGCATCATTAGCGTTAAGTCGGTTTATAAGTGATCTCAGCTGAGCGTTGTCTAGAGTTTGTGCCAGGGCGATGATGCGTGCCTGCATCGCTCTACGTGAAAATACGAAATTAGTCACTCATCCCTCCGCGGGTTTTCGTCCTTATGAGGCATTATGACATTGCCGGGAGGATGGTTTATGGGCAAATGAATATGCTGCCGTGGCTTCAGCATTTCCAAGGTCTGCTTCTGGCCGAAAGCGGCCAATAGCAGACTCCAGTATTACGATCACTTTTAATGAATCTGTCCCCTCTGTTTATTGTTTTAAAGTAGGCGATCCATGAACTGCGCCTACCTTGCGACCGTGGCAGAAGTCAGGTATCCAAGTCGGATAAATGCTCCATTTGAGTTCCCATCCCAAACAACCGGGCGGCTATCTGCCGACCTCGCTCCAGCCCTTCATCCGTCAACCAAATCGATTTGTTCTTGTTCACCGGATTACTAATGAAACCCTGTTCGTGCAATCGGCTCATGGTCTCGAAGTCGAACCCTTTCCAAGCATGGCCATTATCAAAACTGAAGGTTGCCAACAGGGCTAGCACGGCTTCTTCAATCAGTTTGTCGTCGTATTCCATGATCGTTGCTCCGCTCGTATTCTTTAACCTCACCGTAAACGCCATCAGCCATCAAGATCACTTTTAATAAATCCCCTTTGCTCAGAAAAATCAACACTCGCAAAGACACTCGCAGCCGAGCGCTGCGCAATTCTGCCGCGAGAAGGGGACAGATTTATTGACCCTTCCCACGCCGCGCATGGGAAGGGTCATCACGCTACTCCGACGGCATCGCCCGCAACCGTCGTCCAATCACATCCAGCACATCACAGCCGTCGCGCAACGGAATGGCGCAGAGTAAGGCAAAGTCGCTGAGGATGAAGGACTGACATTCGATTGAATCGCGCATGGACAGGTTCTCCAGTACTTGGGTTACGGCGCGGATTCGGTAGTTGGCGGCGTCATACAAAACATCGAGTGGGGCGTGGGTGTCGACGAATAGGGTGGGCATGTCGTCGCAGTTGCTGGTAAGCGCCATGAAACGGCTTTTGGGGTGGGGCGTTGGTTTTTCGTAGGGTGGGTCGGGATGTAGTGTTGTCATTTTAAGCTTCCGATGAAAAATGGGAGCTGACATCAGCCTTCCTACAGGCTTGGGTGGCAGCTATACGCGGGGTAGGAATACCGAGCATCGGAAAACTCGACCACGCCGAAACGTGCCCGCGCATAGCCGCCGCGACGGATTTTACGGGCGCACATGGCGGGCCGCAAATCTGACTTCAATGGCTAACGCATTACCGATGCTTTAAAGGGTTCCTACACCCCCTCACTGATTTCAGTGACAACCCAAGCCTACCCATCGAACCCACCCCGCACCAGTTCACCAAAGCCGCCACAACTTGAAGGAAACTTCCGAAGACCTTGCCCGGAAATTTCGACGCTACGACGGCCTGATCAGGAAGAGGCAGTTCCCGCAAAGTGCGGCGACTCGCCGAAATACTCGATCAGGAGTTCGGTGAGAACCCGAATTTTCTGCGCGGGATGTTGGCCTGCCGGTCGGACCATGTAGGCACCCGCCGGGGGTGGCGGATAGCGGGTCATGATCGGTACAAGCGCCCCGGAGGTCACGCTGTCGTGGGTGAGGCAATCGGGCAGGTAAGCGATCCCCAGTCCTGCGACGGCGGCGGCGACCAGGGCGACGCCGTTGTCGGCTTTGAAGCGTCCCTGCGGACGAACCGAGATGACGTTGTCGCCATCCATAAATTGCCAGGCTTCGGTGCTCTGCATCAGGGCTTGGTGGGCGATGAGTTCGTCTGGCTTCTCAGGTGAGCCATGGGCGCTGATGTAACCTGGGCTCGCGACCAGTTTGCCTTTGATCGGGCCGATGCGTCTTGCGATCAGGTTGGAATCCTGAAGGTAGCCCACCCGTATCGCGCAGTCGAAACCCTCGGCGATGAGGTCAACGAAGCGATCGGTGTAGCAAGTCTGGATTTGAAGCTGGGGGTGGCGTCGGGCCATTTCCGCCAGCAGGGGGGCGAAATGAGTCGGGCCAAACGAAAGCGGTGCGGCGACGCGCAGGCGACCGCGCAGCGCGCCGGCGGGCAGGATCGCTTCCCTGGCGATGTCCATTTCGGTGCAGACCCTGGCGGCATAGTCGCGAAACGTGGCGCCGGCTTCAGTCAGGGCCGCGCCGCGAGTCGTGCGTGCAAGCAACTGCACGCCAAGCTCGGTTTCCAGCCGCGCCAATCGGCGACTGACGATGGACTTGGACACGCCAAGCCGAACCGCCGCAGGTGAAACGCCCCCCGCATCTGCCACTTCCACGAATGTCTGAAGCTCTTCGATATCCAAATCAGTGTTCCCCAATTCGCAACATGGCACGCGTTGCGATGCTACTACCGATGCAAATCGGGGAACAACACGCCCGTCGTGTCAGGCGGGTTGTCCTGTTCTTGAGCGGCCCAGGGATTTAGGGGGTGTTCCTCTTTTGGCGACACAGCTAAGCACCGGACGCGGCTACCGGAACGAGTAGGGGGACAGCACAGTGTTGTCCTCAGGCAACGTCACCGCTGGTGCTCGTTGCCCGAAAACCAATCCCGTTCATAAGACAACCAAGGATGTATTAATGACTTTTCGTAACGGCGTTGCTTCGCTTCTTCGCCCAGAAGATTCGGTACTCGTTTTGATTGACCACCAGCCGTACCAACTGACTAACCTGAACAGCCATGAACCGCAGATGGTGGTCAACAACGCGACGGCGTTGGCCAAAGCGGCCAAGGCCTTCAACGTGCCCACCATCCTGACCAGCGTGATCGCCGAGCGGGGTGGTTTCATCTTTCCGCAAATCACCGATGTGTTTCCCGGCCAGGAGGTCATTGATCGGACGTTCATCAACACCTGGGAAGATCCGAAGGTCGTGGACGCGGTGAAAGCGACGGGCCGCAAGCAGTTGGTCATCGCGGGGCTGTGGACCGAAATCTGTGTCGCCATGCCGGTGATCCAGGCCCTCGGGGAAGGCTGGGACGTGACGGTGATCACCGACGCATCGGGCGCGGTTTCCGTGGAGGCGCATCAGGTCGCCATTCAACGCATGATCGCGGCCGGCGCGAACATGATGACGTGGCTGGCGCTGGCTGCGGAATGGCAGCGGGATTGGGCTCGGGCGGAAACGGCTGGCGCACTGACGGAGGTGCTCCAGCAGCATGCCGCCGGTAGCGGCATTGCGTATCTGTGGGAACAGCAGTTGCTCAACACGCCAGTGCCGACCACCGTAGGTTGATTCGGTAAAGAAGGGGATAGATTTATTTCTCCGAAAACGGTGGGAGCGGGCTTGCTCGTGAATGCGGAGTGTCAGCCACTTAAATATTGACTGACACACCGCATTCGCGAGCAAGCTTTGCTCCTACAGCGATAGCGGTGGGTCAGTTGATAGTAATGATGGCTGACATGCCATCATCGTGAGCAAGCTTTGCTCCTACGGTTTTTGATCGTTCTCGCGCAGGGGTACGATCACAACCCAAAAGAGGTAGATTTTTTTTCGATTTGACTGGCGCGCAGCAGCGCCTGAATCACGCGGGGCGTGAAGCGATTGCGGATTCGAAAGCGCGGCAGCCAGGCGCGTTTTTTATTGAAATGACGCATCTGTTTTCAATTCTGCTCGGTGGCAGGCCAGGGCGTTTGCGGACTTTTGTCAGAATTCATCATCACCTGTCCCCGACGGCATCAGCTGTCTAGCGGCTCAAGCCAGCAGCGCCGTGATCCACCGCGCCTGCTGGGCAATCTCCTGCAACTTCTCCTCGGGCACGGCTTCGCGTGCATGGGCGAAGCTGCTCAGGGTCTTCTGCTTTTCCCGCAGGATGCGCTGCCACTTGGCCAAGAACTCCGGGCTGCGCGCCTGCATCTGCAATGGGCCGAAGTACAGTTCCTCAGCCGTGTATTCCACCGACCCGGCGCGTTCGGCGACGATGATTTCGTAGTCGAAGCGCTTTTCCCGCAGCAGTTCCTCAACGAGGATGCGGTAGTCATTGTCCATCAGCCATTGGCGCAGGGGTTGTTCGCCGCCGTTGGGTTGCAGGATCAGGCGTTCCTGGCCGTTGAGGCGGGCCTTGCCGCTGTCGAAGATGTCACGGATGGTCTCGCCGCCCATGCCGCAGAGGCTGATCGCGGTGATCCCGTCCGCCGGCTCGATCGCCGCCAGGCCACTGGCCAGGCGCACGGTGACCTGCTGCTCCAGCTCGTTCTCGCGCACGGTGCGTTCAGCCGCACGAAACGGCGTCAACGCCACCTCGCCAGCCACCGCCGCGACGATGGCGCCACGGCGCATCAACGCCACCGGCAAGTAGCCGTGGTCCGAGCCGATATCGGCCAGGCGCGCACCTGCCGGCACATGCGCCGCCACACGCTCCAGACGCATGGACAATGTGTGTTCGTTCAACTGCCGCCCCTTATCACCACGAACGCCCGGCACCTTTGGCCGGATCGGGGCGTGACTGTGTCGAGCAACGGCGTGTGTGTCAAATGCCGGTTGATCGCGGGGGGCGCCGCCATCAGCCTGATAACGGCACTCCCGTGCGAGTCACCTCACTTGTAAATCGGCACCGAACGCCCTTCCGGCAATGCCTGCGCCCGAAGACGTTCGCCCAATTGCGCAATATTGGCTTCCCCGGCATTCAATGCTTGCACGCTGGTGTGCACCGAGTAGCTGCCCATTTTCAGGTCGTGGGGATGCGGCACTGCCGAGCCGAGCACGAACACCGCATCGCCTTGGTCCCCGGCCTGGAGTGTCAACGTGCCGTTGCCGGGTTCGAAGGCCACCAGTTCACCGGCCTCGACAGGCTCCGGCGAGTACAGGGTGCCACGGCTGACGCTCAGCCAAAGCACTTCATGGTCGGCCGGTGGCTGGTATTCCCAGCGTTGGCCCGCTGCCAGGGTGACCAATAAATAGTTGATGCCGGACGGTGCGCGCACCGGGCTGCGGACGCCTTGGTGCTCACCGAGAATCACCCGGGCCGGGCCGGCGTGGGGCATGGCTTCGGCTTCCAGGTATTGGCTGTCCACCGGCGCGAGTTCAAGCTCGGCGGGTAGGGCGATCCACAGTTGAAAGCCCTGGACCTGCGCTGACGTGCCCGCCGATAACTCTTTGCCGTGCCAGACGCCTGCGCCGGCGCGCATCCATTCGACGCCGCCATACCCGATATGCCCGGTGCCGGCGTCCGGGTCCTCAAAGCGCAGATTGCCTTCGGTGATGACGGTGATGGTGGCAATCCCCGAATGCGGGTGCAGCGGCATGTTGCCAAACCGTCGCAGGTCCATTTCGAACAGGTCAAGGAACACGAACGGTTTGAGCCATTGACCGAAATCCGAAGGGCTCATCAGCCGCACAATCGGGCCATGCCCGTGACCACGGGTGCTGTGGCTGATACGGCGGGCGTTGTCGGGGTGACGAGCGCTGAGCGGGGTCATGTTCATGCCTCGGACATTTAAAGAGAGACGCCAAGGGTATCGAGCGAGGAATGGGTTGATAAGTCGCCGTGACTGGCTTGGACTCATCCATTTTTCGAAGTAATGCCGGGCTGGGGTCTCAAGGCAGTCGTATCAGCGGTGGGATACGTCGCTCAGCAAGCGCTCGATCTGCGCCAATTCCCAGGTGCTGAGCAAACTCACCGGGTCGGTGCCGAAACGCTGCCAGCTCTCGAAAGCGCCTTCGCGGCCGTCCGGGCTCTGGCAGTGTTGGCAGTGCCGAACGTGTTTGCCGTCCAGGTCGAGGGTCAAGCGCCAGCCTTCGATGTCGATCTGCCCAGGGCCGAGGCGCTGCAACGGGCGAATGCCCAGGGCGACGTCGCGCAATAACTGGCAGACCTCGCGGGCGCTCAGGGCAGGGCGGTGCGCGTTCATTCCCCGTCTTTCGTCGACTTGATGACATTGCTGCGCAACCGCACGATCGCTTTCT
The DNA here is from genome assembly GCF_018449725.1 of Pseudomonas sp. dw_612. Taxonomy (GTDB): domain Bacteria; phylum Pseudomonadota; class Gammaproteobacteria; order Pseudomonadales; family Pseudomonadaceae; genus Aquipseudomonas. The sequence goes on from NZ_JAAVVC010000014.1 coordinate 157,465, forward strand.
GCAATTGCGTGAATTCGTCCTGGGTCAGGCCCGTGGTATCGGCGCCCAATTGCGGCTGGTCCTTGCGTAAATCGCGACCGGCCTGCGTCAGGTTGATCCGTACCTGGCGCTCATCCTCGGGATCCCGTTGGCGCTGGACGTAGCCCATGGCTTCCAGTTTTTTCAGGATGGGGGTGAGGGTGTTTGATTCCAGAAACAGCTTTTCACCGAGGCTGCCCACGGTCTGATTGTCTGCCTCCCACAACGCAACGATGGTGATGTATTGCGTGTAGGTCAGCCCGACCCGTTCGAGCACCGGTTTGTAGGCTTTGCCGAAGGCCAGGTTGGTGGAATAGACCGCGAAACACAGGAAGTCGGAGAGTTTCAGGTCTGCGGGGAGGGTCTTGTCGGTGGGTTCCATGGGCATCCTCTTTGGCCAGTCTTGATGGCTTGAATGCGTGAAATATACATCGTGTGCGATGGTGTCGGAAGTGCTCAAAGTTGGGGTGGCTGTCGGCGGTGGGCGGCCGGTTCGACGAGCAGGGCAGCGTCGAACCGACCACACCAGGCATCACACGGTGAGAACGTTCAGGGCCACGTCGATATTGCCTCGCGTTGCTTTCGAGTACGGGCAGATCTGGTCGGCGGTGTGCGCGAGGGTCGTTGCCACGTCCTGGGGCAAGCCTGGCACCCGCAGCGTCAACCGCGCCTGAAGGAAATAGGCCGGGCCGGTCTGACCCAGATCGACTTCGATGTCGACGGAGAAATCCGACGGCAATACCACGTTCATCTCACCGGCCACCAGCCCGATGGCGGCGGTGTAGCAGGCCGACCAGGCGCCGGCGAACAGTTGCTCGGCGGCCGGGTGCGGTTGAGTGCCTGCGAACACGTGAGCTGGCTTCGCGTTACCGGGCGAGGAGAGCTGGATATCGACGCTGCCATTATGGCCGCGGGACGTGTTGCCCGTGCTGCTGATGGTGGTGTGGGTTTTGCCGGTGGCCAGTACTTTTTCAATCTTGCTCATGATGAGGTCTCAACGTTTTGGCAAGGTTGTCGCATGCGTTTGCATCGCATGCGACATATTTGGGGTTTTTAGAAAGTCAGTTGTGATCGAGTCTGCTCAGGCATCACGCCGTGAGAACGTTCAAGGCCACGTCGATGTTGCCTTTGATCGCTTTCGAGTACGGGCAGATGCTGTCGGCGGCGTGCACCAGTGCGTTCGCGGTGTCTTCTGACAAGCCTGGCACGCGCAGGGTCAAGCGAGCCTGGAGAAAGTAAGCTTCACCGGTCTGGCCCAGATCGACTTCGATATCCACGGCGTGATCGGCCGGCAACGCAACGTTCAACTGCTTGGCAGCGAGGCCGACAGCGGCGATGAAGCAGGCAGACCAGGCGCCGGAGAACAGTTGCTCGGCGGTCGGGTGCGGCTGGATGGCGGTGAACACGTGGGCCGGTTTGGTGCTGCCGGGCGAAGAGAGCTGGATGTCGACGGTGCCGTTATGGCCACGGGAAGTGGTGCCAGCGCTGCTCAGGGTGGTGTGGGTTTTGCCGCTGGCCAGGACTTTTTCGATCTTGCTCATGGGATGAATCCTCAAAAATTGCATTAGGTGTGATTTTGTTATCGTATACGTTTATATCGCATACGATGGAAATAATAGTCCTCCAAATGCTGGGAGGGTGTCAATAGGGAAATGTGTGCCTTGCCGATGAGTGGTAAATCCGCGTTTTCGAACCAATGTTCTAACAGCCTGCCGATGGGGCTGTAAACTGGCCGCCCGATACACGACTCCTGTTCAAGAGATCCCCCATGGCAAACCAAGACATCACCTTCATCCCCGACCCCGACGCGGACTCCATTTCCTCCGACGTCGCCGGTTTCGGCGGCCTGCTGGTCTCCACCCAAATTCCCACCCGTGCCGATGGCAGCCTGGAGTTGGGCGGGATTGTCGAGCAAAGTGAATGCACCTTGCAGGCGCTCAAGTTAGCGCTGGAAGGTGCCGGCAGTTCGATGGACCGGGTTCTGCACCTGACCATCTACCTCACCGACATGGCCGACCGCGCCGCGTTCAACGAGGTTTACCAGCGCTTCTTCGCCAAGCCATGGCCGGTTCGCGCCGCCGTTGGCGTGGCCGCCCTGGCGGTTGAAGGCATGCGTGTGGAAGTCACCGCGATGGCGGCGAAGGGTTGAATTCATGAGTTGTCCGGTGCGTCGGATACGGTTGAAACAACAGAGGCGCCTCATTCGAGCCGCCTCTGTTCAGTGATTACCCGCGCCGTGGCAGTTTCCAGTTTGGCCGGATGAAGTGGCAGGTGTAACCGTCGGGCAGGCGTTCGAGGTAGTCCTGATGTTCCGGTTCGGCTTCCCAGAACGGCCCGGCCGGGGTGATTTCGGTGACCACTTTGCCAGGCCAGAGGCCGGACGCTTCGACGTCAGCCACGGTGTCTTCGGCGCCCCGTTTCTGCTCATCGCTGAGGTAGAAAAGGGCAGAGCGGTAGCTGGCGCCGATGTCGTTGCCCTGGCGATTCTGGGTGGTCGGGTCATGGATCTGGAAGAAAAACTCGAGAATCTGGCGGTAGCTGATCTGCTCCGGGTCGAACACGATCTCGATCGCTTCCGCGTGGTTACCGTGGTTGCGATAGGTCGCATTCGGCACATCGCCGCCCGAATAACCGACCCGCGTGGACACCACGCCGGGGTAGCGTCGCAGCAGATCCTGCATGCCCCAGAAGCAACCACCGGCCAGGAGGGCGGTTTCGGTTTGCGTCGTCATAGATAGTCATTCCCCTGAATGAAGTGGCACGTTACTGGTTGCCGATCGGGCTGTTGAACTGGTCGGAGAAACTGCCGTCCATCAGCGAGGATGCTACCCGATCCGAACCGATGCCACTGCGGGAATAGGCGAGACGAGCGGCGCTGACGTGGTCTGCGCCGTCAGCGGCGACTGCTCCGGCACCGACATGATCTGAACCGTCAGCGGCGACTGCGCCGGCGCCGACATGATCTGCGCCGTCAGCGGCGACTGCGCCAGCGCCGACATGATCCGCGCCGTCAGCGGCGACTGCACCGGCACCGACATGATCTGAACCGTCAGCGGCAACTGCGCCGACATGATCTGCGCCGTCAGCGGCGACTGCACCGGCACCGACATGATCTGAACCGTCAGCGGCAACTGCACCGGCGCCGACATGATCCGCGCCGTCAGCCGCAACTGCGCCGGCACCGACATGATCCGCGCCGTCAGCCGCAACTGCACCGGCGCCGACATGATCCGCGCCGTCAGCGGCGACTGCGCCGGCACCGACATGATCCGCGCCGTCAGCGGCGACTGCACCGGCACCGACATGATCCGCGCCGTCAGCGGCGACTGCACCGGCACCAACATGATCCGAACCGTCAGCCGCAACTGCGCCGGCACCAACATGATCCGAACCGTCAGCCGCAACTGCGCCGGCACCGACATGGTCTGAACCGTCAGCGGCGACTGCGCCGGCACCGACATGGTCTGAACCGTCAGCGGCAACTGCGCCAGCACCGACATGATCCGCGCCATCCGCCGCCAAGGCGCGTGCCTCTGCAGCCCAGGCGCCGGGCATTACTGCTGTTGCCGCGAGCGCCAATACAACGCCTGAAAAAAGCTTGAATTTCATGATGTTCTCCATAACCCATCAGTCACAAAGCCATTGAACACGGCCGGTTGCTGGATGTTGAGCGACGTGGCGCGTGGATTCGGGCTGGTTACGTTGACGATTGGCACGGGTACGCCGCACAGCGCACGGGTGTCGACGTGTTGCATGACACAAAGGCATCGAACTGAAAAGTATAGATCGTGACTGACGACTGGCCCGGGCCGGTGACCATCGGTGCGGTGGCGATAGTTTGCGCAGCTAGAATCAACCGGTCAGTCCCAATTAATGGAGAACCGGAATGCTCAGCAAAAACATCATTTGCCTCTGGTACGACGGCACCGCGCTGGACGCCGCGACGTTCTATGCCAAGACCTTCCCGGACAGCGCGGTGGGTGCTGTTCATCGCGCCCCCGGCGACTATCCGGCGGGCAAACAGGGCGATGTCTTGACGGTCGAATTCACGGTGATGGGCATCCCCTGTCTCGGGTTGAACGGCGGGCCGGGGATCAAGCATAACGAGGCGTTTTCGTTCCAGGTCGCGACCGACGACCAGGCTGAAACCGACCGCTTGTGGAACGCGATTGTCGGAAACGGTGGCGAAGAAAACGTCTGCGGCTGGTGCAGGGACAAGTGGGGACTGTCGTGGCAGATCAGCCCGCGCGTCCTGACAGCGGCGGTCACCGACCCCGATCAAGCGAAGGCCAAACGCGCGTTCGACGCCATGATGACGATGGGCAAGATCGATATTGCGGCGATCGAGGCGGCCATTCGGGGTTAGCTTGTGGATGGCAGTGACATGGATGCTGAATGTACCGCCGCCTTCGCGAGCAAGCCCGCTCCCACAGTGGTTCGGTGTCGTTCACAAAAATCGCAACCGACGCAGTTCCCCTGTGGGAGCGGGCTTGCTCGCGAAGGCGGTGGCACATTCAAAATCAATGCTGCCTGACACACCGCTTTCGCGGGCAAGCCACGCTCCCACAGTGGTTGAGTGTCGTTCACAAGAATCGCAACCGACGCAGGCCCCCTGTGGGAGCGGGCTTGCTCGCGAAGGCGGTGGCATATTCAAAATCAATGCTGCCTGACACACCGCTTTCGCGGGCAAGCCACGCTCCCACAGTGGTTGAGTGTCGTTCACAAGAATCGCAACCGACGCAGGTCCCCTGTGGGAGCGAGCCTGCTCGCGAAGGCGTCAGTTGGTACACCGCACCAACACCATTCGGTATCAGGGATGGTAAAGCTTGTATTCCTGGCTCACTCCACCATAGCCATAGGAACTCGCCTTGCAATCGATGACATGGATGTTCGAGTGCGGGTGCAGGTTGCCAATTGCCTCGGCCAGCAGCGCGAACGCCTCTTTCTGATAGCGTGCTTTCTGCGCTTTGGTGTTGGTCTCATCCGTGATGGTGACCTCCAGGCGGAATGAGTTTCGCCCAAGCTCAGCCAACGAGCGGCTGTCAATGAACCACAGTTCATGCGGTACAAATTGCACCATCACCATGGTTTGTTCCGGGCGCTTCTCCAGCACTTCACAGGTCAACACGGTGAGCGGGGGGACGATACGCTGCACCAGCTCGGCATTGGGCTGGCCAGCGATTTTAAGTGTGATACCAGGCATGTTGAAATCCTCGCAGGAAGTAATGTCGGGCTCAGGGTATGTCGCGGGTTGAATGCGGAAAAGCCGGAAGATATGATCGTATCTATCGGAAAAACGGCAGGATAGATATGCGCCCCTTCGACCTGGAACTCTTGCATTCCTTCGCTGTGGCGATGGAATCCGGCAGCCTCTCAGACGCCGCCCCCAAACTGTTTCGCTCGCAATCCGCGTTAAGCGAACAACTGCGCAAACTTGAAGCCTTCACCGGTGTGACCTTGCTGGAACGTGGCAAAAAAGGCGTCAGGCCCACGCCAGCCGGCGAGCGCTTGTTGGTGCATGCGCGAGAAATGCTGGCCTTCAGCGATCGTGCGTTGGAGGACGTGCGCGGCGTCACCTTTGCCGGTGAGTTGCGGCTGGCCATCACCGACTATTTCCTGCCCAGCGCCATCGCCGATCTGCTGAAAAAACTGCGAACACGCTATCCACGCCTTCGTCTGCATGTGTCCGTGCGCAAGAGCATGCAAATCGAGAGCGGGGCGCAGGCGGATGAGTTTGATATCGGCCTGTCGATGCGAATTCTCGACGGCCGCAGCCTTCGCGAGGGCATACCGGTTCGGCGGGAGGCGTTGCATTGGGTATCGGTCGCGGGATTCGAATCCGAGCGAGAAGAAAACATCCCGTTGCCACTGTTGGTATTGCCCCAGGGATGCAGCTTGCAACGCCTGGCCCGCGAGACCCTGGAGCAGCATGACGTGCCTTATGTGGTCGCGCATTCCGCATCCGGTGTCGCAGGGCTGCAATCAGCGCTGGTGGCCGGTCTGGGCGTCGCTTGCCTGAATGCCTCCGCTGTACCGCCGGGGGCAGAGATTTGTCGGTCGGTGCCGCATTTGCCGGGGTTGCCGGAGGTCGAGTTCAGTCTGTTACCGCCTCGTCCGGGCGAGTCGGAACTGGTCGGTGCCGTACGGACGATGCTGGCGAGTCAGTTTGGTTAGCAGCAGTGCGCAACGCAGGGATCAAGCCCCATGTTCTGAGTTGATCTCGTTCACGCGACCAGTTTCTGCCTCATCTGACTGAATCCCCCGCAACGCTCGGGTGATTTGACTGGCTTGTCAGGTATAGGCATCGCCTATGCAACGCACTCGAAACGTCCCGTTCATCCCTCCGCAAAAAGAGCGCAACAATGCGCCACGGGTCCCGATCGCTCTTGTTACAGCGGGCCGGAACACTGGGCAGAAGATTGCAGCCAAGACTTGATCCTGCCGTTCCGACCGCACATCCAACTCTCTGCCACGAATTACAATAATTTCAGAGGCGTGCACCATGAACGGTACTTCCACAGCAACACCCGGAGTCATCGAAGGGCTTGCGGACATTCATCCGCAGGCGACACCGTCAGCTAAGGCGAAGAACAAACCGCTCAACAAAGCGGTGCTGGGAGTGACCCTGGGCAACATGGTGGAGTGGTTCGACTTCGCCCTGTATTCGTCGATGGCGGTGATGATCGGCGACATCTTCTTCCACAGTGAAAGCCACACCACCCAACTCCTCGCCATCTACGCGACCTTTGCCGCAGGTTTCCTGATGCGGCCCCTGGGCAGCCTGGTGTTCGGCCCGATCGGCGATCGTTATGGTCGCCGCGCGGCACTGACCCTGAGTATCGCCTTGATGGCGATTGCGACCTTCTGCATTGCGTTGATCCCCTCCTATGAAAGCATTGGTGTGCTGGCGCCGATCCTGTTGGTGGCGATGCGTATGCTTCAGGGATTGTCGACAGGCGGTGAGTACGGCGGTTCGGTGATCTTCATCGCCGAACACGCCCCGGATAAAAGCCGCAGCTTTCTGACCAGTTGGCTGGAGGTGGGGATTCTTTCCGGATTCCTGCTGGGCGGCGCCGTGGTCAGCGCGCTGATGCTCGGGTTGGGTGAAGAAACCATGCGAGCCTGGGGCTGGAGGATTCCCTTTGTGATTGGCGGTTTACTGGGGGTGATTGCGCTGTACTTGCGCTTGAACCTGGAAGAAACGCCGATTTTCAAAGAGCTGCAAGAGAACGAACTCAAGCAAGTGGCGAACAAGCGCAGCCTAACGTCCATGCTGGTCGAAGAGTGGCCGCAGTTGCTCAAAAGCATCGGTCTGGTCGCTATCTACAACGTCTGCTACTACGTAGTGCTGGGGTACATTCCGGGCTACCTGACTAACGAGTTGGGCTACTCCAGCAGCTTTGGCAGTGTGTTGGGAATGGTCGGTACGCTGTGCATGCTGATGCTGGTGCCATTCTCGGGATTGCTCGCGGACCGCGTTGGGCGTAATCGCCTGATTGCCCTGGGCTGCATTTTGCTGATCGTGTTCTCGATCCCGGCATTCACGCTGTTGCAGACCCACAACGTGGTGCTGGTCTACATCGCGGTGCTGGGCCTGTTGATCGCGCAATTGCTGTTCGAAGGGGCGATGGGGGCGACGCTGGTGTCGCTGTTCAAGGCGCCGGTGCGCTTCAGTGCCCTGGCCCTGAGTTACAACCTCTCGGTGTCGCTGTTCGGTGGCACCGCACCGTTGGTCAATACCTGGCTGATTGGCCAGACCGGCAACACGATGATTCCCGCCTATTACCTGATCGGTGCCGCCGTCGTCGGCTTGATTGCGGTGCTGATGGTGGAGGATCGCACGGGCAAACCGATGCCCTAGGCACTGTCACGCTCCCGCCCAACCGGTGACCCCTGTCGCCGGTTTTTTCTGCCCAACAGGAAGTCCCCGAATGAAACTGTGCTGGATTCATCCCACGGGCCGCAATCCGGCCCTCGAACCCTTGTGGAACACCCTCCCTGAGACTGTCGGCGGCGCACTCGCGCAGGGCGTGCAGCTTGATTTCCGCTTTCTCGACAACAGCGGTGGCTTCACCCGTTCGCTGTATGCCGAACACTTGAATTCAGTGTTGATGGTGGAAGCGGCGATCAAGGCTCAGGCCGACGGCTATGACGGCGTGTTCCTCGGTTGCTGGAACGACCCTTTGTGGGAAGCCCGGGAAATGCTCGACATTCCGGTGGCCTCGGTGGGCGAACAATCGATGCTGGCGGCGCTCGCCATGGGTCAGCGTTTCGCCGTGATCACGGTGTCGGAGAAAACCGCGGCCGCCATCGAACGGGACATCATCGGTTATGGCCTGACCGATCGCTGCATCCGCCAACCGGTGCGCTCGATCCAGCCGTTTTCGGATGTGGGGTTGTTGCTGGAGGCGACCCATTCGCCAACCGAACGCTTCATCCCGAGGCTTGAGGCCGTGGCGCGGCAATGCATCGCCGACGGAGCCGATGTGATTCTGGTGGGGTGCGCCTATTACGGGCCGCTGTTGCGCCGTGCCGGGTATCGGCATGTGCAGGGCACGCAGGTGCCGGTGGTGGATTCGTCGACGGTGGCGCTCAAATACCTGGAGGCCATGGTCGGCATCGCCCAGTGCACCGGGCTGGTGAAGAGCAGGGCGAACCTGTTCGCTGGCGTGGCGCCTGCGGCCATTGCTCAGGCGCGCAAGGCGTTGGGTTTTAGCGATTAGAGGATCAAGAGCGCGCAGCCTCGTTTCAGTCGACAGTGCCTGCGGGCGAAACGAGGCTGTGATCTTTTTAGTCAGCGCTGGCAGAGAACCCCGGCCGCGGAATCTTGCCCATCAACATGCACGACAGACCCCCATTCACGGCGACTTCGCTGCCCGTGATATAGGACGCTCGTTCGCTGAGCAGAAATAGCACCGCGTTGGCGATGTCCTCGGGCGTGCCGATGCGGCGGGTGGCGGTGAAACCTTCGCGGGCTTCGGTGATGCCGGGGTGATCGTAGTAAGCGGCGGTCAATGCCGTGCGGATCATGCCCGGCGCCACGCAATTACTGCGCACGCCATGCGGTCCCCATTCCACAGCCAGTTGTTGAGACAGGGCGGACACCGCCGCTTTGCTCGGCGTGTAGGCGCCGCTGTAAGGTTGGGGATGGTGGGCGGCGATCGAGCTGATGTGCACGATGCTGCCGGCACCGGCATGACGCATCTGCCGGCCAAACTCTCGTGCACACAGCAAATAGCCGTTTAAGTTGACCGACAACAGCGTATTCCAGTCGGCAAGTTCGATATCCGCCAGGTTGACCGAGCGCAGAATGCCGGCCGCATTGACCAAGGCCTCGCACGCACCGAACTCACGGAACACGGCATTGGCGGCGGCCTTGACCTGATGCTCGTCGGCAATGTCGCAGCTCACGCTGAAGCGTCGACCGGGAAGGTGTGACAGTGCTTGTTGCAAGGTTTCGCAACCCTGGGCGTTGCGGTCGAGCAGGGCGACGTGGGCGCCGCGTTCGGCCAGGGCGGTGGCGATCGCGGCGCCAATCCCGCTGGCGGCGCCGTTGACCACGCACACTTTGCCGGCAAGGCCGAGCCAATCGTGGTGGGTATTCTGGGAGGTGGCAGTCATTGTCATGGTGAATCTCCAGGCAGGAATGGGCGCCTGGCACGCGTAGCGCGCCAGGCTGAGGGTCAGAGGCTGGCGCTGAGTGTCTTGATGTCGTGCAGCAGGATGCGTTCGTTGTCCGAGTAGTCCACCGGGCAGTCGATCACGTGCACGCCAGGGGTTATCAGGCATTCGGTGACCAACGGGGCGAAACTCGCCGCGCTTTCAACCCGATGCCCGTGGGCGCCGTAGCTCTGGGCGTAGCGCACGAAGTCCGGGTTGCCATAATCCAGGCCGAAGTCATCGAACCCCATTTGCTGCTGCTTCCAACGGATCATCCCGTAACCGTCGTCGCGCAGAATGATCACCACCAGGTTCATGTTCAGTCGCACGGCGGTTTCGAGTTCCTGGCTGTTCATCATGAAACCGCCATCGCCACACACCGCCACAATCGGCGTGTCGGGGTACACCAGGCGCGCGGCCATGGCCGAGGGCAGTCCCGCGCCCATGGTGGCCAGGGCATTGTCCAGCAGCACCGTGTTCGGCATGTAAGCCTTGTAGTTGCGGGCAAACCAGATTTTGTAGATGCCGTTATCCAGCGCCACGATGCCCTCGGCCGGCAGCACGCTGCGCAAGTCGGCGACCAGGCGCTGTGGGTACACCGGGAAGCGGCCATCGTCGGCGCCCTCGGCCACATGGGCCTCATTGGCTTCGCGGAGGGTCAACAGGCGTTCGAAGTTCCAGGTCGGCTGTACTTCGATGCTTTCCTTGATTTGCCAGATTGCGTTGGCGATGTCGCCGACCACTTCGATCTGTGGGAAATACACCGGATCGACCTCGGCGGAGCGGAAGCTGATGTGCACCACTTCGGTCCCGCCGCGCGCCATGAAAAACGGCGGTTTTTCAATGACGTCATGGCCGATGTTGACGATCAGATCGGCGGACTCCAGCGCTCGATGCACGAAGTCACCCGCCGACAGTGCAGCGTTGCCCAGGAAGCGCGAATGACGCTCGTCCACCACGCCCTTGCCCATCTGGGTGGTGATGAACGGGATGCCGGTTTTTTCGATCAACTGACGCAAGACCCGCGCGGTCATCTTGCGGTTGGCGCCAGCGCCGATCACCAGCACCGGGCTGCGCGCGGCTTCGAGTTTGGCCACGGCGGCACTGATCGCCTTGTGTTCGGCCACCGGGCGGCGGCTCAGGCTTGGGGCAATCGGTGTGCTTTCGGTGAACTCGGCGGCGATGTCCTCCGGGAGCTCCAGGTGCACCGAGCCCGGCTTCTCTTCTTCGGCCAGCCGAATGGCTTCGCGGATGCGCGAGGGGATGTTGTCGGCGGACGCCAGTTGATGGGTGTACTTGGTGAGTGGCGCCATCATTGCGCACACGTCGAGAATCTGGAAACGACCCTGTTTGGATTTTTTGATCGGCTTCTGGCCGGTGATCATCATCATCGGCATGCCACCCAAATACGCATACGCGCTGGCGGTCACCAGGTTGGTTGCGCCCGGGCCGAGGGTCGACAGGCATACACCGGTCTTGCCGGTCAGGCGTCCATAGGTCGCGGCCATGAAGCCGGCGGGTTGTTCGTGGCGGGTCAGAATCAGCTTGATCGACGAACGCGACAGCGAGTCCAGCAGGTCCAGGTTTTCTTCTCCGGGAATACCGAACACGTATTCCACCCCTTCGTTTTCCAGGCACTTCACAACTAACTCGGCAGCTTTGATCATGATGGGCTCAGTCTTTTGCAGGTCAAAAAAAAGCCGCGACAGGGGTCGCGGCCTCTGTGGTTCAGTGCAAATGCTTAGTCGGCAACGATGGCGTAGGTTTCGATTTCGACTTTTTGCCAAGGGCGCAGCATCGAGTCCACCTGGATCAGGCTGCTGGCCGGGCGGATGCCGTCGAACACCTCGCTGTGGGCCTTGGCCACGATCGCGGCGTCATTGATATCGCGCAGGTACACCACCGTTCGCACCACGTCTTCAACGCTCATTTGGGCCTCGGCCAGCACTTTTTTCACGGTGCCGAGAATGGCCTGCGCCTGTTCATAGGCATTGCTGTGTTCGTAGTCGGGCGAGGCGCACGTGCCGGAAATATGCAAGTGATTGCCCACCCGTACGGCACGGGAGTAACCGAACACGGCTTCGTACTGGCCGCCCGAGGAAATGTTTTGCCGCGATGCAGTTTTGCTGGTCATGTCGTGTCTCATTTTGGGAGGGGTTTACCGGTGGAATCCTTGACGAACAGGATGGATATCAGGCCGACCACGGCACCGGCGATCAGGTACCACGCCGGAATCATCTGATTGCCGGTGGTGGAGATCAGCCAGGTGTTGATCAGCGGGGCGGTGCCGCCGAAGAGCGACACGGCGATGTTGTAGCTGATGGCCAGGGCGCTGTAGCGCACGCGAGCACTGAACAGGGACGTCAGGGTCGCCGGCATCGCACCTTCAAAGAACAACTGGGCCAGGGTCAGGGTCAGCAAGGCGGCGAACAGGTAGCCGACTTGCCCGGTGTGCAGCAGCAGGAAGCAGGGGAACGCCATCACGATCAGCAACACACAGCCGCAGAGGATCATGCGGTTGCGGCCAAAACGATCCGCCATATGCCCGGCCACCGGGATCAGCACCAACATGAACAAGGTGGCGGCCAGGCCCAGGGAAAGGCTGAAGCTGTTGCTGTAGCCGAGCACGTTTTCCAGGTAGCCGGGGATGTAGCCCAGGACGATGTAGTAGGTGACGTTGAATACGGTCACCAGGCCCATGCATTTGAGCAACTGGGGCCACTCGCTGACCATCAGGCTGAAGAGGCTGGTTTTCTCGCCCGGGGAGGCTTTGTGCAGGGCTTCGTTCTTCTGGATTTCCTTGAATACGGGGGTTTCTTCCAGACCCAGGCGCAGGTACAGCGCTATCAGGCCCAGCAAGCCACCGATCGCGAAAGGCACACGCCAGCCCCATTCGCCCATCGCTTGTTCGCCGAGACCGAGGGTGAACAGGCTCACCACCGCGCCTCCGAGCAGGAAGCCCGAGATGTTGCCGAATTCAAGCCAACTGGTGAAAAAGCCGCGACGTTTATCCGGTGCGTGCTCGGCGATGAAGGTGCAGGAACCGCCGTATTCGCCACCGGTTGAAAGCCCCTGAAGCAACCTCATCAGGACCAGCAGAATGGGCGCAAACACACCGATGCTGGCATAGCCGGGAATCAAGGCGATGGCGAAGGTCGCAATGGCCATCAGCGAAATGCTGAGGGACAGCGCGGTGCGGCGGCCGTATTTGTCGCCGATGGGGCCGAAGATCAGGCTGCCCAGCGGACGGATCAGGAATCCGGCGGCGAAGGTGGCGTAGATCGCCATCAATTGCGTCGCGGGGTTGTCATCATGGAAAAAGGTTTTGCCGATGATGCCCGCCAACGAGGAGTACAGCGCAAAGTCGAACCATTCGACCATGTTGCCCAGGGTCACACCGATGACCGCTTTGGACAGCGGTTTGCGCGAGGGCTCGGCCGGTGCCCGGTTGCTGGAAAACTCTGGAATCGCGGTAGCGTGTAATTCGCCCATGATATTGCCCTCTTTGTAGTTGTAGTGAGGCAGCAGTCAATTGGGGAGCAGGCCCACGTCTGGCGCGTGGGGCCTGCGTTCGGGTCAGCGCATGAACACGCCACCGGCGATGCACAGCGATTCGCCCGTCACGTAGGAGGGTTTGGCGCTCAATTGCCAGACCCAGTCGGCGATTTCTTCCACGCGTGCCGCGCGTTTCAGCGGGATGGACTCGATGGCGGCTTCGATGCGACCGCCGGCACGGGTCCCTTCAGTGTCGACCCAGCCCGGCGCCAACGCGTTCACTACGATGTTGTGGTCCGCCAGTTCGATGGCCAGCGAGCGGGTCATCGAAACCACGGCAGCCTTGGACGCGCTGTACAGCAGCTGGTTTTTCGACACGGTAAATGCGTCGACCGAGGCGAAAAACACGATGGAACCCCCACCGGCCGCTTTCAGGTGTCGCGTGCCGATTCGGGCGATATTCAATGAGCCTAGTACGTTGATGTCGAATATTTTTCGGTACAACGACTCGCTGTAGCTTTCCAGCGACGAGGTGGGGAAGATCCCTGCCGCGTTGACGATGGCACGTAGCGGCGCCTTGCCGTCCAGGGCCGCGTCGATGGCGCTGGTCAGCGCTTCTTCGCGGGTAATGTCGCCGACCACCGGCGAGAACACGGCGCTGGCCGCTTGCTGGCTGGGCGTCACATCGACGGCGACGACATGCCAGCCTTCATCCTGAAAACGCTGCGCGACGGCTTGACCCATGCCCGAAGAAGTCCCGGTCACGATGACGCTGGAGTGAGGTGCATTGCTCATAGTGGTTATCCGATCAAGCCAATTGAGGGAGAGGTGCGCTGGGCAGCAGGGCCAGTTCCATGACATCCAGTTGGCTCTGGGTGTCCTGGTAATTGCTGAGCCATTCACGCTTGACGATGTCGATGCGCGACTCGGCCGGTTGAAGCTTGGAGAACTTGGCGGCCAGGCCTTTCATGCCGGCGGCACGCAATTTGAGAAAGCGCATGACCAATTTGGTCTGGTCGCAGTACACCGGCCATTGCGGGCCGCGCGGGGCTCCCAGGCCGATATAGAACAGACCTTCGACGTTGGTCGGCAAGGTCATCGCCGCGGTGCGCAGCGGGACGCCGTCACGCCAGTGCAGCAGGCTTTCATCGAGGAACGGCAAGCGGGTATTGAAACCGGTGGCCCAGACGATGGTGTCGTAGTCGCCCTGGCTGCCATCGGTGAAGGTGACGGTTTTGCCTTCGATGTGCTCGATGCCCGGCGCGACCTTGATCCGGCCATGCTGAATCCAGTACAGCAGCAGGGTGTTCACCACCGGCGGCTGCGCGTCCAGGTCGTAGGTTTCCGGGGCCGGCATGCCCGGGTAATTCTTGTGGGTGCCGACGCTGGCCATGATCAGCATGTTCATGACCATGTTCTGCTGCTCGGGCGGCAGTTGCCCAAGGAACGGCAACTCGCCACGGGGGACGCCGAAAATCGTCTTGGGCTGGAACAGTTGGCCGCGACGGATGACGATGGTGGTGTCCAGGCGGGCCTGGGCGGCATCGACGGCGAGGTCGCAGCCGGAGTTGCCGAAGCCGACCACCAGGACTTTGCCTTGCACTTGTTGGACGTTGCGGTATTCACCGGAATGGATCGATACGCCGGTAAAGTGCCGGCCCACTTCCGGGACCTTGCAATCCCACAAGTGACCGTTGGCGACCAGGACGCCAGCGTAATGTTTGCTGGTGCCGTCGGCGAGGGTCACTTGCCAGCCGGCTTCACCGTTTTCGCCCAACGGTACGAGGCTGCGCACTTGCGTGTTGAAGGTGATTTTCTCGCGCAGTTTGAAGGTGTCGGCGTAGGCGTTCATGTATGCCTTGACCTGATCGCGGCTCGGATACACCGGGTAGTCCGCGGGCATCGGGAAGCCGTCGAAGCAGGAGCTGCTTTTCGGGGTAATCAGGTGCAGGGCGTCGTAGTCGGTGTTCCAGTGACCGCCGATGTGCCCGGACTTCTCGAAGCAGTCCACCTGGAAACCGGCGTCGGTCATGGTCTTCAGTGCGGCGAGGCCAGCGGCCCCGGCGCCGATGATGCAATAGTGATTGGACATTATGACTCCCCATTCCTCGAACGTTGGAAGCGCCTGTTGTTGGCGTCCGTGGTTTGAGTATCCGGCCAAGCAAGGGCCGGATGAATGGGCTAAGCCATGTGTCTCCTATAGGGGTTGCCTATGGCTAGAGTGCTTCCAGATGGGCGTAGAGATTCTGGATACGGCTCAAGTGGCTGCGCATCAGATTGATCAGCACCCGTGTCGGTGGCGAAATCGGGGTGTCGTGACGATGGATGAAGCCGAACACCTCGAAGATCGCCGGGGTAATCGGCACCCAGCCCAAACGATCGTTGAAGCCCAGTTGATGCAGGATGGGGCGGGTGGCGATCACATCGCCCAGACCGCGCGCTGCCAGTTCGAACCCGGTGATCTGGTGCTCGACTTCGATGATCGGGTCCAGCACCTCGCCGCCCTTGGCCGCCAGTTGGGCCAACAGTCGGCGGATCGGGTCGCCGGTGCTCCAGCGTGCTTCGGTCAGGATCAACGGCGCGACGGCCAGGTCGCTGATGGTTTTCGGACCCTTGAGCCGCTTAGGATCGGCGCTGATATAGCCCACCTGAGCGGACCACACCGGCTCGCTCACCGCGAGGTTCTGCTGTTTGATCGGTAGCATCACCAGGCCTGCTTCGAGCTCACCCTGGCTGACCAGTTCGGCAATCTCCGACGAGTTGTAACCGACGATTTTGATGCGCATGTCCGGGTGTTGCTGGCGGAACTGCTCGATCAAATCAGTGAGAAAGTAGTGATGCGCGGTACCGAACGTGCCAAAACTGGCCACGCCACCGGACAACTCCCGCACCGCTTGCACCGCCTCATAACCCTGCCGCGCTGCCGTCACCATGCCCTGGGCAAATGGCTGCAAGCGTCGTCCTGCCTCGGTCAGCATCAGCCGGCGATTGGTGCGAATAAACACCTGCGTGCCGAGGTGTTCCTCCAGGCGCAGGATCTGCTCGGACAGCGAGGGTTGGGAAATATGCAGACTCTCCGCCGCTTTGGAAAACGTTCCCTGTTCGATGGCGGCGAGAAAGTAGTGAAGCTGTTGCAGTGTCATAGAGCGGACCCATCATCAATATGAGATCAACATGACACAGATCAGTTGTGGCGCGAAGAAGGCCCTGTTATCGGGCGAAAACTGACCGCCAATTTTTACAACGGTGTCTTCGATCCGGTGCTTCATTCGCTTCGCTCACCTTCCTGGCGCACAGCCACCATTGGTCGCACGACGCGCAACCACATGGAACGCTGCTGACGGGTTAACCTCTACCCCCATAAGACCAATAACAGGGGCTCAAATGAGAGAGGAGCAGCGAAGACTCGTCATGACAGCCTGGCGCAAATTATTCGCCTTGACTGAAAATCAGATCAACCCAGAGGACAAATACTTCAGGTTGTTGAGACGCGCGGACGACATGGAGCGTGCCGATCTCATCACGAGTGATGAATGGCGCAAGCTTGTTCAGCAGGCAGGGACGTCGCTGGCCGCGACTGCGGAGTGCATGGGTGGTACGGGTGAATGAGTTCTTTTATGACTGCAGCCAAAATCTTATAAACACGCGCAGGTCCTGTGGGAGCGGGCTTGCTCGCGAAGGCGGTGTATCAGTCAATGTGGATGGTGATTGACACGGCCTCTTCGCGAGCAAGCCCGCTCCCACAGGGGTTGTGTGTTGCGCTACAAAAGTGGTTCGGCGCACACATCGCGAATGCACCCGCGCAACCAGCGATGCGCCGGGTCGGCGTCCAGTCGGGGGTGCCAGAACAACGACACGGTGATCGGCGGGATCGACATCGGAAGCGCAAAACTGTGCAGCCCGGCGCGCAGGCTGGCGGTATGCCGTTCGGGAACGCTGGCGATCAGATCGCAGGCCCGAACGAGCGCCAGAGCAGTGGAAAAACCACCGACGAGGGTGACGATTTCCCTTTCAAGCCCGAGCGCATTCAGGGCGTCATCAATGGCCGTCGGACCTTTTTCGGGACCCCGTCGCGACACGCCAATGTGCCGACCCGCCGCATAACGCGCGGCGCTGATTTCGCCCTGGCTCAGCGGATGTTCCAAGCGCACGACGCCGATAAAACGATCCCTGAACAACGCTTGCGCCCGCACTTCCGGCGCCATCGACTGGCCGACCACGCCGGTTTCCATGTCCACGCTGCCGTCGCGCAGTGGCGTGCTGTCCTTGTTTGGTTTCTGCACGAACAGCAGCCGCACGCCCGGCGCTTCTTCACTGACCCGAGCCAACAGTTCCGGGCCGAAGGTTTCTACAAAACCGTCGCTGGTACGCACGGTGAAGGTGCGCACCAACTGCTTCAGATTGAGCTGCTCGACGGGGCGCAACACCGCTTCGGCGTCCAGGACCAGTTGACTGACTTTATCGCGTAACTCGAGTGCCCGGGGCGTGGGCACGAGGCCGCGACCGGCCCGCACCAGCAGCGGATCCCCTGTGGTTTCACGCAAGCGCGCCAGCGCCCGGCTCATCGCCGACGGGCTCAGCCGCAAGCGCTGGGCCGCGCGCGTGACACTGCCTTCCGCGAGCAGAACATCGAGGGTAATGAGCAGGTTGAGATCGGGCATCGACATGGTTCGACGGTAGCACAGGCGTTATCGGGATAGCGCGTCAGACGCACAAGTAATGTGCAAACGGTGCGCCTTCCGCCTTTTCAGGCGAGGCCGTAGGCTTTTCACAGCGCCATTTCGGAACTGCCCGCCAAGGAAACCACCTTCATGACCCCTGTAGATCAGACCCTCGCCGCCAGCGCCCAACGAACTCTCTCGCTGCGTTGGGTGCTCACCAGCCTGTCGTTGTCGATGTTGCTGTCCTCGCTGGGCACCAGCATTGCCAATGTCGGCTTGCCGGCGTTGGCGCAGGTGTTTGGCGCGTCCTTTCAGGACGTGCAGTGGATCGTCCTTGCGTACCTGCTGGCGATCACTACGTTGATCGTCAGCGTTGGAAAACTCGGTGATCTCATTGGCCGTCGCCGGTTGCTGCTGACGGGCATTGTTCTGTTCACGCTGGCCTCCGCGTTGTGCGGTCTGGCACCGAAGCTTTCGCTGTTGATCGCCGCCCGAGCGGCGCAGGGCCTGGGCGCGGCGATCATGATGGCGCTGACCCTGGCGTTTATCGGTGAAACGGTGCCAAAGGCCAAAACCGGTAGCGCCATGGGCTTGCTCGGGACAATGTCAGCCATCGGTACGGCACTCGGGCCTTCACTGGGCGGCGTGTTGATCGCCGGGCTCGGCTGGCAGGCGATTTTCCTGATCAACGTACCGTTGGGGATTCTGACGTTTGCGCTCGCCTGGCTGTACCTGCCTCTAGATCGTCGTGGGCCAAAAACCGGGCGCAGCGGTTTCGATCCTCTGGGTACGTTGCTGTTGGCGCTGACCCTCGCGGCCTATGCCCTCGCCATGACCCTGGGCCGCGGCAGTTTTGGTGCGCTCAATGGCGCGCTGTTGTTGGCGGCGGTCGCGGGTGGCGGGCTCTTCGTTTTCGTTGAGGCGAGGGTGGCGTCACCGTTGATTCGCCTGGGGATGTTCCGCGATCTGGCGCTGAGCGGGAGTCTCGCCAGCAACCTGTTGGTTTCGACGGTGATGATGGCGACGCTGGTGGTCGGGCCGTTTTACCTGTCCCGTGGCCTGGGGCTTAACCTGGCGGTGGTCGGGGTGGTGATGTCGATCGGTCCGATCATCTCGGCCCTCAGCGGCTTTCCGGCGGGGCGTGTGGTTGACCGCTTTGGCGCACCGATGATGGTCAGCGTCGGGCTGATGGCGATGGCGGCGGGGTCGATGGCGCTGTCCGTACTTCCGGCGGTGTTCGGCGTGGCGGGTTACGTCGCGGCCATCGCCGTTCTGACGCCTGGCTATCAGCTATTTCAGGCCGCCAACAACACGCAGGTGATGGTGGACGTGCCAGCGGACCAGCGCGGTGTGATGTCCGGCCTGCTCAGCCTGTCGCGCAACCTCGGTTTGATCACCGGCGCATCGGTGATCGGCGCGGTGTTTGCCCTCGCTTCGGCGACGACGGACCTGACGACGGCGGCCCCCGAAGCCGTCGCCACCGGAATGCGCATTACGTTTTTGGTGGCCTCTGCGCTGATCGTCGCCGCACTCGCCATCGCATTGGCAAGTATCGGGCGAAAAGCGACTTGATCGCGCCGATCCTCCATTGACGATTATTTTGTTGTGCGATACAACTAAATAATCGTTTCCCACGAGGTGTGCGCCGTGATCGATTCAGACCTGATTAACCACGTTCGCTCGGCGTCGCGCCTGATGGTGCGCGAGTTGGGTTTTATGCAGGCCACGCTGGCGGCGACGGACTATCCGCCGTCCTCCGTGCACACCCTCGTCGAACTCGGAAACCACGACTCGCTGACCGCCGTGGAACTGGTGGGCATGCTCGGCCTGGAGAAGTCCAGCGTCAGCCGCATGGTGCGCAAGCTCATCGAGGCGGGTGAGATCGAAGAAGTGCCGAATGAACAGGATGCACGCTCGAAAAAGCTGCAACTGACCGATCAGGGGCGGCACACCTTGCGCGCAGTGGACGCCTTTGCCACCCAGCGAGTCAGCGCGGCCATGACTCACTTGACCGAGGTGCAACAGCAGACCGTCAGTGCCGGTCTCGGTCATTACGCCGCTGCCTTGCGAACTCAGCGACTCGGTACAGACGCGCCCGCGGCGGCACTGGAGATTGCTCGGGGTTACCGCCCCGGCATCATCGGTCGCATGGTGGAAATGCACGCCCGTTACTACGCCCGGTACGCGAACTTCGGTCAGCCATTCGAAAGCCTGGTGGCTTCCGACATGGCCGAATTGATGGGGCGCCTGCACAACCCGCGCAACGAGGTGTGGGTGGCGCTGGATGGCGAGCGCATTGTCGGTTCGATCGCCATTGACGGCGAGGGCGAGGGCGAGGGCGGCGGCGCGGTGCTGCGCTGTTTCATTCTGGATGACAGCGCCCGGGGCAAAGGCGCCGGCAAACGTCTGTTGGCCGAGGCGATCAAGTTCTGTGACGAATGGGGTTTCCGAGAAACGCGGCTCTGGACGTTCAAGGGCCTGGATGCGGCGCGTAAATTGTATGAAGACGTGGGTTTCATCCTGGCGCAGGAGCAAGAGAGCGAACAGTGGGGTGGACGGATTACCGGGCAGTGGTTTGTGCGACCTGGGCCGGGCAATCCGTCAATCTGATCAGGTGCGTTACAAGCCCGTGTCGGGCGGCGTAATCCGCGCCAGCATCACCGTGTATTCTTCCGCTGCAATTTGACGAAACTTCATTTTTGTCACGGCCTGACGCGATATGTCTTCGTCATTGGGAAACAGGCGTTTGGCAGCCGTCTGCACGATGACATCCGGTGCCTCGATCAGTGGAAACGGACCACTGGCGGAAGGCTCCGTTGGCGGATCGAGCGCCCTCACCAGCAGGTAAATCGGCACGACGTCGGCCAGCCCCACGTCGATCAGTTGGGATGCGTTTTGTCCCAGATGCCGCCGCACGATGGCTTGAGAACCCAGGCGCAAGGTGAACCTGAACGGGAACCCGGTACGGATTGAAAGCAGGACCGGATCGGCTGCGGCCACCTGCTCGATTGAGTTGATGCCTTCTGACTCCAGCGTCGCCACCACCGGCAGTGTCACGCCTTCCAGGACCAGCAACTTGTCAGAACTGCCACCGTCCCTGTCCTCTGCGGTCAGTTGCGGGAAGCCGAGTCTGCGGATGACCTTCATCAGCGGATCGATGGGCAGGGTGCCCAAGGCAAAGGCGAGGGCTAGATGGGTCCCTTTCGGACCGGCACTCGCAATCACCAGGGCCAGGGGAATCGCCAGGAACAGGCGCAGGGCGTACCAATACACATCGGAAATGTTCAGTGATTTGCGCCGGATACCCAGCACGGAGTCACTGACGACAAACATGAAGGCCCCCGCCAGTGAACTAAGCAGCAGGGGACTATCCATATCTGGATAGATGCAAACCAGTTGTAGTGAGTGCAGGCAGGCCGGTTTCAGATAGTTGGAGGCATACAGGGCTGCCCCTGCATAAGCCATCGACAAAAGAATGGTGAAAGGAACAACAAACGGCACCAGCCCATATTGCTCATGGTAAATCCGAGCAAATAGACGCTCACATAACACTGGGTTTTTATCGGCGCAGGTTCTCCAATCCGGATCATCAGGCTTCAGCAACTTTTCATCTTCGAGGGAATGAATGAGGCTGGGCGACCAAAAGCGTTGCAGATAGGCCACCAAGGCGCCGCCTTTCAAACTGTTCTGGAATTCGCTGTATCGGGTAAACCAACCCAGGCTCAGAAAAATGATGAGCGGGGCGCCGCATAGCCCTGTTGTGAAAGCTCCCATTACCGCCACAAACAGCAGGATTTCACCGCTGAGCCCGGCTATGTACAGCATGAACAGCCATCCGAGAGCATTGATGGCCAACAAAATGCTGGTCAGGAACAGACACCGCCACCGAGGTCTCCAGTGGGATTCTTTGAGTAGAAAAGTTCTGCGCCTACCTTCCGTGGTCTTACTCATCGGTATTCTCCGAAAGTAAATAAATCCTGCCGCGTGCTTTGGCGATGCAGGTTGTAGTTAACAGGAAGGCAGAACGAGTGCACTACAGTGGTAACACTAGCAATAGAACTTGTTTAATCCAGAACGCTATCCGCCCAGGTTAGGTTGTTTTTGAATAAGGCCAATTTCGGATGGGAAGTCCGACCCTGGACTGTTTTTTTGAACTGACGCGATATATAAGCCCAAGAACCAAAGGTCCCCGGGCTTATCGATGCAATCAGCGACGATCCAGCCACACCGTCTGCGCATTACAGAACTCACGCACGCCGAAATGCGAGAGTTCACGACCAAACCCGCTTTTCTTCACGCCGCCGAAGGTGACGCGTGGGTCGCTGGCGCTGTAGCCATTGATGAATACACCGCCGGTTTCGAGTTCGTCAGCCATTTGCTTGGCCAGTTCGAGATTGCGGGTGTAGATCGTCGCCGTCAGCCCGAAGTCGCTGTCATTGGCCAGCGCCAGAGCATGGTCGGCATCCCGTGCGGTGATGATCGAAGCCACCGGGCCGAACAGTTCCTGCTTGAACGAGGTCATTTGGTCGGTGACGTTGCTGAACACGGTCGGCTCGTAGAAGTTGCCGGGGCCTTCGGCCTTTTGGCCGCCCAGCAGCAAAGTCGCGCCTTCTTCCAGGGTGTCGCGCACCTGTTGGTCCAGTTCATCACGCAGATCAAAACGGGCCATGGGTCCGATGTAGGTGTCGCTGGCCAGAGGATCGCCGACCACCAGTTGGCGCGTGGCTTCGACAAACTTGCGGGTGAATGCCTCGACCACGCCTTGCTCGACAATCAGGCGTTTGGCCGCTGCGCAGACTTGCCCGGTGTTCTGGTAACGGCCAATCACAGCGGCTTTGACAGCGTCGTCCAAGTCAGCATCGTTGAGCACAATGAACGGATCGGAACCACCGAGTTCCAGCACGCATTTCTTCAAGGCTGCACCGGCCTGGGCGCCGATGGCCATGCCGGCGCGCACACTGCCGGTGAGGGTCACGGCGGCGATACGCGGATCGGCAATCGCCGTGGACACGCCGTCCGGCGTGACGTTGATCACTTCAAACACACCTTCGGCAAACCCGGCGCGCTGAATGGCATCGCGCAACAGATAGGCGCAGCCCATCACGTTCGGGGCGTGCTTGAGGACATAAGTGTTGCCGGCGATCAATGCGGGGACGGCGCCGCGCAGCACCTGCCAGATCGGGAAGTTCCACGGCATCACCGCGAGAATCGGGCCCAACGGGCGGTATTCGATGCGCGCCTTGCCACCTTCAACCAGCGTCGGCTCGGCGGTCAGCATGGCGGGGCCATGTTCGGCGTACCACTCGCAGAGCTGCGCGCACTTTTCGATTTCACCCCGGGCCTGGGCGGTAGGCTTGCCCATTTCCAGGGTGATCATGCGCGCCAGTTTTTGCGCGTCATCGCGCAGCGCCTGAGCCAGGGCGACCAGCAATTGCGAACGCTGATTGACGGGCGTCCGGCGCCATACGGAGAAGCCGCTGGCGGCACGGGCGAGGGCGGCATCCAGTTCCGCGGCGGATTCAAAAGCATAGTGACCGATCTGCTCGCCATTGGTGGGGTTGATCGAAATGGCATGGGTGAGACTGGAAACCTGGTTCATGGCACCGTCCTGCTGGGTGGGGATGCGCTCAGGTTACGGGGGTGGTTGTTTTCTGGAAACTGAATAATACTGAGCCTATCGTTCACGTTTGGAGAATGACTTGGATCTGGTCCAGCTCGAGATTTTCAAGGCTGTCGCCGAGCACGGCAGCATCAGCGCGGCCGCTCAACACATCCACCGGGTACCGTCGAACCTGACGACGCGGATCAAGCAACTGGAACAGGATCTGGGCGTGGACCTGTTTATCCGCGAGAAAAGCCGCTTGCGCCTGTCACCGGCCGGATGGAGTTTTCTCGACTATGCCCGGCGCATCCTCGACCTGGTTCAGGAGGCCCGGGCGACGGTCGCGGGCGAAGAGCCGCAGGGATCGTTTCCCCTCGGTTCACTGGAAAGTACGGCGGCGGTGCGGATTCCGGAGTTGTTGGCCGCTTACAACCAGCAATACGCCAAGGTCGAGCTGGACCTGTCCACCGGGCCGTCCGGCACCATGATCGACGGCGTGCTGTCGGGCCGACTGGCTGCCGCGTTCGTCGATGGGCCGGTGCTGCACCCGGCGCTTGAAGGCGTGCCGGCGTTCGAGGAAGAAATGGTGCTGATCGCACCGCTCAACCACGCCCCGATCCACCGCGCGCAAGACGTCAACGGCGAGAACATCTACGCCTTCCGCGCCAATTGTTCGTATCGGCATCACTTCGAAAGCTGGTTCAGCCAGGACGCGTCAGTACCCGGCAAGATTTTCGAAATGGAGTCTTATCACGGCATGCTGGCCTGCGTCAGCGCCGGTGCAGGTTTGGCGCTGATGCCCCGCAGCATGCTTGAAAGCATGCCTGGCTGCACCACGGTGAGCATCTGGCCATTGTCGGAGTCTTTCCGTTATTTGCGCACCTGGCTGGTGTGGCGCCGAGGCACGGTGTCGCAGAGCCTGACCATGTTTGTGCGTTTGCTGGAGGCGCGTGGCGTGGTGCAGGCAGCAATATAAATGGCGTCAAAAAAGTGATATCTATTGGCCACCACCTTCGTTAGAGTACGCGCCGCCCGGGAGACGGATCCCGGGCGTTTACTAATGGAGTTACACCGTGAATTACCTCAGCAAAGTAGTCGCCATCGCTCTGTTCGGTCTGGTTTTGGCAGGTTGCACTGGCACCGCGATGAAGACCCAGCATTACGACAGCAGCCAATACACCGTCCTGGGCCACAGTGAAGCAACCGCCACCGGCATGCTGCTGTTCGGCTGCATCCCGATCAAACAGAACAACCGTTTTGTTCGCGCTCAAGACGCGGCGATCCTGGCCAAGGGCGGCGATGCCATGATCAACACCCAGGTGCAGGAAAACTGGTTCTGGGCCTACGTCCTGACCGGTTACACCACCAAGGTTTCGGGTGATGTGATCAAGCTGAACAAGGTTCAGTAAGCGACGATCCCTATCCTGTGGGAGCCGGGCTTGCTCGCTCCCACCAGGATGGCGCTGTACCCATCCTTCTACACCCCGAAGCATCGCAACATCTCCCTCCCGCTTAACTCGTGCACAACTCCCCCGTGGCGCGGATCAGCGCCAGCTCATGCAAGCGATCCTTCGTCAGGTTGACTCGAGCCTTGCCCAGCCAATTGGCGCAGTGCGGGTCATTGCGGTAGGGCAGGAAGTCGGCGTATTGCTGTAACAGACGATTTTGCAGCTCATCCAGACGTGGCCGGATCTGATTGGCGAGGTCCGGACGTGGCGTGTCAGGCGCCTTGCCGGCGGCGCGCCACTTGGCCAGTAATCCGTATTGCACCAGTTTGTTGGCTTCCATCTGCGCGGCGAGCAATTGGCCGACGTCTTGCGGGTCGAGTTTGCGGTCGGCTGCCAGCGTCTTGGCATTGGCGATGACTTGCGCTTCCCGGGCGCTGTCCTGGATCGGTTTGCCACTGTCCCACTTGGTCAGCGCCACCAGATCGCCGATGTTCAGGCGTTCATTCAAGGTCACCAGCAACGGTTGCAATGTCGCGGGTGCCGGGACGGGTGTGGCGGCCTGGACGCTGCCAATGAACAAGCCGAGGGCGGCGCAACCGAGCAGCCGTTGCGGTAAACGTAGCGGGGTGAACATAGACCCAACCTCTTCGCGGCTTAAAGCCGTTGTCTGCAGGTGTTTAATGGAGCGCAACAATCTAGCACCTGCGGACACGAAAAAGCCCGCACGAAGCGGGCTTTGGAATTTGAGTAGGTGGCCGGTGCTGGTCTCCGGCTTACGAGATTTATCAGGCCTCTCACAGCAAAGCGATGTGCTTTACTGCCTCACACGGCATAAGGGCTGGATCTCAGCGCGGAGATCTTTCTAACCGTGTACCCTTCGGAGCGCGCCCCACGCTTCCTCGCTATCCTCTTGCGCATCAGTCTGCGTCTTCACCTACCACTTCAGAATAGCCAAAAAGACCAAGGCCCGGGCCGGTCTTTTTAGATCGATTGTGCCCAAGCGAAAGCGCCGCAGGACGGAAAAACGCTATCGGCATTTGCGATCTCCCAACCGGTTCAGCTAGTATACGATTCATATACACTTCGTATCGGATGGATTTGTGGGAATCGTCAAAATTTCAGAAGACATGCACGAGAACCTGCGCGTCGCCAGCAATGCGCTGAGTCGCTCGATCAATGCCCAGGCCGAGCACTGGATGCGCATCGGGATGCTCGCCGAATTGCACCCCGATCTCGATCACAGTGACATCTGCCGTCTGCTGATCCGCGCCGAACAGGCCGGCGGCCTCGATTTGCAACAGGTGTGCGCACTCGCCGATGAGTCGTCAGCCACCGCAGGAGCCGCACAATGAACCGGGCAGTGAAGAACAGCGTCGTGATCAATGCCCCAGCGCAAATCGCCCAGTCTGGCGTGGCAGGTCAGTTGGCGGCCGAGGTGCTGGCGATGATTACGCCCCACGTCAAAGCCGGGGTCAGCTTGAACGAGCTCGATCGGCTCTGCCACGACCACATCGTCAATGTGCAGAAAGCCATTGCCGGCAATATCGGCTATCACGGCTTTCCGAAAACCGTGTGCATATCGGTCAACGAAGTGGTGTGTCACGGCATCCCTTCAGCCCAGGTGTTGAAGGACGGCGACATCGTCAACATCGATATTGCCGTGGTCAAGGATGGCTGGTTCGGCGACACCAGCCGCATGTACTTCGTCGGCGAACCGAGCCCGGAAGCACAACGACTGGTGCAGACCACCTATGAAGCAATGTGCGCCGGTATCCGCGTCGTTCGTCCCGGCGCAACGCTGGGCGATATTGGCCATGCGATCCAGAGCGTGGCCGAGCGCGACGGTTTCAGTGTGGTGCGCGAGTACTGCGGGCATGGCATCGGCAAGGTCTATCACGATGAGCCGCAGGTCCTGCATTACGGCTTTCCAGGCCAGGGCCTGACCCTGAAGGCCGGGATGATTTTCACCATTGAACCGATGCTCAACGCCGGCAAACGCCATGTGAAAACCCTGGCCGATGGCTGGACGGTGGTGACCAAGGATCTGTCGTTGTCGGCCCAGTGGGAGCACATGGTGGCGGTCACGGATGATGGCTTCGAAGTGTTGACGTCGTGGCCGGATCAGGTTGAAGGCTATGCGGCGCCGTAAACATTTTTCAAACACACCGCAGATTCCCTTGTGGGAGCGGGCTTGCTCGCGAAGGGGCCATGTCAGTCAATATTGATTTGCCTGACCCACCGCTTTCGCGAGCAAGCCCGCTCCCACAAATGTTTCAGGCAAAAAAAATGCCGCCGGTTAAGGCAGCAATAAAAAAAAGCACGCGTTGTATGACCTGAGTATTGACGGCGTCAGGTGACAGAATGATGACAATCAGTAGACTTGCGGCACGATCAGTTCCGGTGGCGTCGGGCTGCGGGAATAGTCTTCCTGGCGCACACGTTGCGGCAGCTCGATCGTTGGATGCGTTACCTCTTC
Source organism: Pseudomonas sp. dw_612 (assembly GCF_018449725.1). Taxonomy (GTDB): domain Bacteria; phylum Pseudomonadota; class Gammaproteobacteria; order Pseudomonadales; family Pseudomonadaceae; genus Aquipseudomonas. Next base: position 184,825 of record NZ_JAAVVC010000014.1, read on the forward strand.
ATAGGGCATTTGCCCGAGCAGGTGGTTGATGCAGTTGAGGCGGGCCTTTTTCTTGTCGTCGGCTTGCACCACCCACCACGGCGCTTCGGCAATGTGGGTGCGTTCGAGCATGATTTCCTTGGCCTTGGTATAGGCCTCCCAGCGCCGACGGGACTCCAGGTCCATGGGGCTGAGCTTCCATTGCTTGAGCGGGTCATGGATGCGGCTGAGAAAGCGCAGGTTCTGTTCCTGGTCGGAAATCGAGAACCAGTATTTGATCAACTGAATGCCGGAGCGGGCGAGCATCCGCTCAAACTCGGGCACCGTGCGGAAGAACTCTTCGTACTGATCGTCATTGCAAAAGCCCATGACCTTTTCGACGCCGGCGCGGTTGTACCAACTGCGGTCGAACAGCACGATTTCCCCCGCGGCCGGCAAATGCGAAACGTAGCGCTGGAAGTACCACTGGGTTTGTTCGCGGTCATTCGGCGCGGGCAGGGCGGCGACGCGGCACACCCGTGGGTTGAGGCGCTGGGTAATGCGCTTGATCACGCCACCCTTGCCAGCGGCATCGCGGCCTTCGAACAGAATTACCACTTTGGCGCCGGTCTTGACCACCCAGCTTTGCAGCTTCACCAATTCGCCTTGCAGGCGGAACAGTTCGCTGAAATAGCGGCGGCGTTCGTCTTTCTCGCTGCCGTCGTTGACGTGGCCGTCGAACAGCTCATCGAGGTTGTGGCCGTCCTCCAGCAGTTCCAGCTCCAGCTCTTCGTCGCTGTGATCGAGCAGCTCGCGGTGGATTCGCTGCACAAGGGTGTCGTTGTTCGCAAGCATGGTGGGAAGCTCCCGTGGAAGTGGCGTTGACGATGGTATTCCGGGAGATATGACGAAGTGGTGACGAAAAGGCTGTAGGACATCAGATTGGCGGGTGTCATCTTCGTGTCACCTAACCCATGGCAAGCTCTTCGCAAACCGTCTTGAAGGCCCCGACTGCGGGCGACTGAATCTGCCAGGAATCCCTACCATGAAAGGAGACGCCTCTCTGTTTGCGGCCATTGACCTGGGGTCCAATGCGTTTCGCATGATGATTGGCCAGTCGGTCAAGCGGAACCAGCAGTTCGTCATCCAGGAAGTGAAAACCTTGCGTGAGCCGGTGCGTCTGGCCGAGGGGTTCCAGGGTGGAGCGCTGGACGAGTTGGCGCTGGATCGCGGTTGGCAGGCGCTCGCGCGATTTGGCAAGAAGTTGCGCGGTTTTGAATCGTGCCGGGTCAGGGCCGTGGCCACCAGCGCGGTGCGCGAAGCCGACAATGCTCAGTTGTTCCTGGCCAGCGCGGAACGGCATTTGGGGTTTCGGATCGACGTCATCTCCGGGCAGGAAGAAGCGCACCTGGTGTACGCCGGTGTGGCCCACACGTTGCCGGGTGAGGAGAGTCAGCGCCTGGTGGTGGACATTGGCGGCGGCTCCACCGAGTTGATTCTGGGCCGGGGTGTTCAGCCGTTGATGACACAAAGCATTGCCATCGGCAGCGGCACGTTCGGTTCACGCTACTTTCATGGCGGTCGCATCACCGCTCAGGCGCTGCTGGAAGCCGAGCGCGTCGCCTCGCTGGAATTTGAAAAAGTCGCCCGGCGTTATCGCGCGCTGGGTTGGCAGCAGACCATCGGCTCTTCAGGCACCGCGCGGATGCTGGCCAAAGTGCTCAAGGCCAACGGCCTGAACGACGATGGCCAAAACGGCATCACCTATGGCGGGTTGTTACGCCTGTCGCTGCGTCTGCTTGAAGTGGGGCATGTCAAACAACTCAAACTGGCCGGGTTGCAAACTCATAGGCTGAGCATTCTGCCCGGCGGCCTGGTGGTGATGCTGGCCGCGTTCAAGGTGTTTGGCATCTCGCACATGACGCCGTCCGAGCCGGGTTTACGGTTTGGGGTGATGCATGGGTTGATGAGTCAGCACTGACCGCCGACGGAACCCATCGTGGTGTCGGCTGCATAGTCCGTCCGTGTGTTGCCCTGGCGGTCGCGCAAGGCAAAGTGACTGATAAGCAGGCACAGACCCAAACCCAGCATATCCGCGACAAAATTCTGATACGCCGAGCTGAACGGAATGCCGTTTTCCCGTGGGTCGACGTACATCTCGTTGTACGCCGAGAGGAACAGCACAATGATCAAGCCGCCCCACGGACTCCACGGGATACCGGCCTTCAGCGCGTAAAGATTTTCCCGCCACGAGCGCTTGAAGAACCGCGACGGGAGCGTGACGTAGCCCAGCGTCAGCGCCGCGCAGAAGCCGTACAGGAAATGGCAGAAGTTGTAGCTCCAGCGGATGATGTTGAACGCGTTGAGCTGGACCAGCCAAAACGTGATGAAGATCGCCAGGCACAGCAGAAACGGGGTGTAGGTCGAGCGTTTGGTAAACAGCATTGAAGCTCCTTGAGGGGCATTGATCCGTTGGGTAATGCTACCGGAGTCAGGCCCCGTTTATCGCGGCTAAATGGAGCTGACGATACGCGTCGACCAGTTGATCCCGCGTGAACGCGAGATTGCGTCCGCTCGGATTCGGCAGGATCCAAACCGCCGCGCCTCCAAACGTCTGTGGCTGAAACCCCCACGCAATCGTCCGTTGGCCGGATAGCGCGCAGTAGGCTGCTTTACCGAGAAACGCCACAAAGCGTGGCGCATAGCGCGTGATCTTTTGTTCAAAGTCCCCGGCGGCAGCGGCGAATTCATGTTGTGACAGTTGATCCGCCCGCGCCGTGGGGCGGTCAACCACGGCGGTCAAGCCACACTGGTACTGCAAGAGCGTCCGGTCATCTTCCGGGCGCAGCTCTTCTGGCGTGAAGCCAGCCAGATGCAGCGTGCGCCAGAATCGATTGCCCCGGCCGGCAAAATGATGCCCCTGGGCTGCGGCGAGCATTCCCGGATTGATGCCGCAGAACACCACGGCCAGTTGCTCGGCCAGAATGTCGTCGAGTCCCACCTTAAAACCCCCTCATCCGCAGATTACGTTGACCGCATTGCGCGCCAGTTCCGTCAGTTCATCCCGGGATTTACCTGCCCGCGCGCGGATGGAAATGCTATGCAGCAGGGAAGAGGCGAGCACGGCAAGGGCGGCCGGGTCTGCGCCTTCTTTCAACTCGCCGGCGCTGACTGCGCTTTGTAGACGGGTTTCCAGATCGGCATCGAGCCGGCTGAGTCGATCGGAAAGGATGTCGCGAATTTCCTGATCCTCGACCGCTTCGGTCGTCGCCGTACCGATGGCAAAGCAGCCACGCGGTTGGCCTTCGCCAGAGAAATAAATCGATAACTGCCCTTCGTAAAAACGCATCAGCGCCTCGCACAAGGTCAGGCTGCTGTCCGTCAGCGCCTCGTGCATGGCCGCTGCGGCAAATTCCCAATATTGCTCAAGTGCCTTGATGTACAGCGCGTGTTTATCACCGAACGCCGCATAGAGGCTGGGGCGATTCATGCCGGCTGCGGTGGCGATGCTGTCCAGCGAAGCGCCGGAATAACCGGTATTCCAAAAAACGCCAAGCGCCTGCTGCAGCGCCGTTTGCGGGTCATACGCGCGAGGACGGCCGCGTCCTTTTCCTTCTGTGATCTTTTTTTGTGCCATGTCGTACAAAACTCTTGATGAGTGAGGGGTTCGTCGATATTCTTACATCATCGCACAAAATTAAGGAACCAAAAATTCCTTGGCTTCAGGTTTGTTGTAGCGGAGCTCGAACTGGGTGTTGCGGCGACGAAACAGGTGCGGCGGGGTGATCCCCCAGACCGCACACGGTATGGCTGTTTTTTATGGGTGCTATCCCCAATTTCCCGGTTATAGGTGCATTCGATCATGACTAAACAGTTCGACATCTCAGCGACACAGGCCATCGAGCATCCCGGCCCGGACCTGCCCATCAAGAAACCCCTGAAAGAAAAACTGCGGCCGTTTCTGATGATTGGTTTTCCGGTGCTTTTCGCAGTCGTCGGCTACGCGCATTACGTTGCTGGCGAACCTTACGTCAGCACCGATAACGCCTACGCCCGGATAGCGAAAGCCTCGATCAACGCACGCATTTCCGGGCAAGTCGTGGAAATCGCGGTCGAGGACAACCAACCGGTGCGCAAGGGCCAGGTGCTGTTTCGCATCGACCCGAAACCGTTGCAGATCGCGGTTGACCGTGCACAGGCTCAACTGAGCGTCGCGCGGCTGCGCATCGATGGCCTCAAGGCCAGCTACCGCCAGCAACAGGCCGAATTGCAATCGGCCAAAGAGTCCGCCGGTTTCGACCAAAAGGAATTTGCCCGCAAGAAAGCGCTGGTGGCGACCGAGTTCGTCTCCCGGGCCATTTATGAGCGCGCCGACACCGACCTCAAAGTCTCCCGGCAGCGCATCGCGTCGATCGAACAACAGATCGCCAGCACCGTGGTGGCGTTGAACGGCGACCCGAACATCGACGCCGACAATCACCCGACGGTGCATGAGGCCAGGGCCCAGCTCGACGAAGCGCAGCTCTATCTGTCGTACGCGACGGTATATGCGCCGGACGACGGCATCGTCGCTAAGGTCGATGATTTGCAAGTGGGCAACTACGTCAACAATGGCGCGCCAGCCTTTGCGTTGCTGTCCGGTCGTGAGGTGTGGATCGAAGCCAACTTCCGTGAAACCGACGTCACTCATATGCGCCCCGGCCAGGAAGCCACGATCAGCATCGACACTTATCCAGATCACGTTTTCAAGGCCCACGTCACCAGCATGAGCCCGGGGGCCGGCGCGGATTTCGCCCTGTTGCCACCGGAAAATGCCACCGGCAATTGGGTCAAGGTGGTGCAGCGGGTACCGGTGCGTCTTGAACTCGATGAAGCCGATCCGGCGCTGCCGCTGTTCTCCGGGACCAGCGCCACGGTCAAGGTCGATACCGGGTTTCGCTCGCCATGGTGGCGTCCACTGAAATCGTTGCTGACGGCGGGTAACTTCTGATGAACATGCGGACCTTAAGGTTCGCCGCGCTGCTCGCGACTTATATGCAGTCGGCGAACCTGCCCTTACCCAATGCAGTACTGCGCTTGATCCAGGGCAGTCTGTCGATGACCGACGACCAGGCGGGCTGGATCTTCACCTCGTACCTGGCAGCGAGCGCCATCACCTTGCCGATCGCGCAGTGGCTCGCCGGGCGTTATGGCTTGAAGCGGGTTTACCAAGTCGCGCTCGCTTGCTTCGTGCTTGGCCTGCTGCTGGTGACGCGAGCAACGACGCCGCTGGAATTCATCGGCGCGCGGATTGTTCAAGGACTGGCGAGTGGCGTGTTGGCACCGCTGTCGATGGCGATTGCGCTGGAGACTTTGCCACTGCCCAAGCGTGCGAAATTCGGCGCAACGTGGACGGCCATCGTACTGTTGGGCATCGTCAGTGGCCCGAGCATCGGTGGCTGGATTGGCGAGCACTTCGGCTGGCGCCCGATCTTCTACATCAGCTTGCCAGTGTCGGCGTTTATCTTCCTGGCGATGGCGCTGCTGCTCGCCGAAAAGAAAGCCGAGAAGCGCCCGTCGTTCGACTTCTTCGGCTTCGGCACCTTCACGCTGGGGTTGATCAGCCTGCAGATGTTGCTCGATCGCGGTGAGCGCCTGGACTGGTTTGCCTCGACCGAAATCTGGCTCGAAGCACTGGGCTGTGCGCTGGGGTTCTACCTGTTCGCGGTGCATGTGCTGACCGCGAAGGTGCATTTCCTCAACAAGCGTTTGTTCGACGACCGCAACTTCGTGTTGTCGACGCTGATCTTTTTCGCGGTGGGTTTTGTGCTGCTGTCGACCATGGCCCTGACCTCGCCGATGCTCGATGAGATTCTCGGCTACCCGCCTGACACCACGGGCGCCCTGACGATTCCGCGCGGCATCGGGCTGGTCGGCGCGTTCCTGTTGATGGGCCGGGTTCCCGAGCGTTTCGACCGTCGACTGTTTGTCGCGGCGGGCGTGGCCCTGGTGATTTATGCCAACTGGATGATGCTCGGTTATTCGCCGTTGATGGACTGGTCGCCGGTGGCAGTTGCCGGTGCGGTTCAGGGTGTTGGTATCGGCATCTTGATGCCGGCGCTGACCAAGGTTGCGTTCAGCACCCTCGACCCGGCGCTGCGCCCGGAAGGCACGGGGCTGTTCAATTTGTCCCGGGTCTACGGCAGCACCCTCGGCGTGGCGATTGTGCAGCTGTTTTTCTTCAACAACACCCAGGCGATGCACCTGGCGCTGGTCAGCAACATAACGCCGTATCGCGCCGCGATGCCGTCGCTGCAAGCGTTGGCGGGACTCAACGAAATGATCACCGGCCAGGCGGCATTTATCGCAGTGGTCGACCAATTCAAGATTTTGATGGTGGTGATGCTGGTGGCGAGCCCACTGGTTTTGTTTCTTCGCAAACCCGTTCCGACCTACTAACTTGTCGTGGAGTGTGCCCAATGAAATCTCATGCGCTTTTCCTCAACAGACACGCGTTCCCAAGGATGGTCGGTGCGATGTCGTTTATGGTGTTCCTGTCCGCGTGCACCGTCGGCCCGGACTTTAAAACGCCTGCGGCCAGCGAGTCGCAGCACTATGACCAACAGGCCGAGCAGCAACTCGCTCAAAACATCGGCTACGGCAAGAAAATCAACGGCGATTGGTGGACGGCGTTCCGTTCGCCGAAACTCGACGCGCTGGTGCGTCGGGCCATCGACGGCAATCTTGAACTGGTCGCGGCGGACGCCACCATTCGCCAAGCCGCGTCCTCAGTCGCGGCGGCGGAAGGGGCGCTTTATCCGCAGGTGGATTTTGGCGCTCAGGCCGGTCGTCAACGTACGCATAACGGGCCCGAGCCGAGCGTCTCCAACTTCTACGCGATCGGGCCACGGGTCGGTTTCGACCTTGATGCGTTCGGCGGCAACAAGCGTCTGGTCGAACAACAGCAAGCGTTTACACAGTTGCAGAAACATCGCTACGAAGCGGCGTACCTGACCTTGACCGGTGATGTCGCCAGCCAGGCGTTGTTGCTGGCGTCTGCCAACGCGCAGATGCAAGCGGTTGAAAAACTGCTGGCCAACGACCGCAAAAACCTCGAACTGGTGCGGGCGGCGCACGCCAGTGGCGCTACCACGCAAATCGACGTGTCGCTGGCCGAGACGCGGCTGGCTCAGGACCGCACGCTGTTGCCGCCCCTCGCACAGCAGCGCGATTCGGCACGGCATGCGCTGTCGATCCTGACCGGCAAAGGCCCGGCAGACTGGATCGCGCCTGAGTTCGAACTGGCCGAGTTTGCCTTGCCGTCCAACGTACCGGTCAGTTTGCCTTCTGAAATGGCGCGCAACCGGCCGGATGTCTTGCAAGCCGAAGCCGAACTGCACATGGCCAGCGTAGCGGTGGGGGTCGCGACCGCCAACCTCTATCCGCATGTCGAGCTTTCGGCCTCACTGGCGCAAGCGGCTTCCGGCAATGGCGGTGCCGCGCTGTGGGGTTTCGCGGCGGGGCTGACGGCGCCGATTTTCAATGGCGGCACCCTCAAGGCTGAACGTCAGGCCGCCGTCGATGGCTACCAGGCGTCGCTCGCCGGCTACCAGCAGACGGTTATCCAGTCGTTCGGCCAGGTCGCGGACACCCTGCAAGCGATCAATCATGACGCCGAGCAATACCTCGCCCAAGAGGATGCGTTACGCGCCGCCGACACGAGTTTTCGCTTGAACCAGCAAGCCTATGCCCAAGGTGAAAACAGCATTCTGCAAGTGCTGGAAGCGGAGCGTGCCTATGAGCAGGCCTTGCTCGGGCAGATCCGCGTGAAAACGGCGCAGTACCTCGACACGGTGCGGTTGTACGTGGCACTCGGCGGCAATTCCGTTGGTGTGTTCGAGCAGAAAGTGGCGTCTGGCGAAGCCCCCAAACATTCGTATCAATAACGGCTGCGGCCCCAAGTTGTGGAGTAAAGACATGTCCTATGAAGCCTTTCACGATGGACTTCGCGATACCAGATTTGCGCTGAATCACGGCGCGGTCGAGATGCCGGCCGTGGGATTTGGCACGCTGTTCAAGGATCTCTCCGTCACCACCCAAGCGGTCAGGGATGCACTGTCCGCCGGGTTTCGCCATTTCGATTGCGCCGAGCGTTATCGCAACGAAGAGAGGGTCGGCGTTGCGATAAATGAAGTGCTGGAGGCGGGCACGATCCGTCGCGAAGAGTTGTTCATCACCACAAAACTGTGGAACACCAACCACCGTTCCGAGCGCGTCGAACCCGCTTTTGAAGCCAGTTGCCGACGCCTGCAGGTTGACTACATTGATTGCTACCTGATCCATACGCCGTTTGCTTTTCAACCCGGCGACAACCAGGACCCGAGGGATGCGTTTGGGCATGTGCTCTACGATTCAGGCGTGACGTTGATCGAAACGTGGCGGGCGCTTGAACGCCTGGTGGATGAAGGCCGCTGCAAGTCGATTGGCTTGTCCGATATCACGTTGGAGGCGTTGAAAGAGATCGTGGCCGCGGCCCGGATCAAACCTGCGGTGGTGCAAGTTGAATCCCATCCGTATCTGCCGGAATGGGAACTGCTGGAGTTTTGTAAAGAACACGGGATCATCGTCCTGGCGTTTGCGCCACTGGGCCATGGTATGGAGCCGAAAGTCCTCGAAGACGCGGTGATCACCGGCATCGCCCAGCGCTTGCAAAAGACCCCGGCGCAGGTGGCGTTGGCCTGGTCGGTACAGCGCGGTGTGGCGTTCCTGACCACGTCGGCCACACCGAGTCATATCCAGGAAAACATCGATATTGAAACCTTGCCCCAAAGGGCCATGCGTGAGATCAAAGAAGACATCACGACCCGAGTGCGCTTCAACTCGGTGGTGGAAACCGGCGTGCCGGGGTTTATTGCGCGCAAGAAGCCCGAGTAAACCCGGTCACCTGAACTGACACCGACCCTGTGGGAGCGGGCTTGCTCGCGAAGGCGGCGTACCAGTCGACAAAAATGTTGCCTGACACACTGCCTTCGCGAGCAAGCCCGCTCCCACAATAAATCACCCCTTTTTTTGG
>NZ_JAAVVC010000015.1 GCF_018449725.1 Pseudomonas sp. dw_612
TATTGGTGTGACATAGACAGTGTTCACACCACAGAACTAATGTGGGAGCGAGCTTGCTCGCGATGGCGTCAGCCAAGGCAATGCAAACCTCGGATCAGCTCGCCTCGTTCAGAATCAAACTCCGATAATGCCCCGGATTGGTCCCCGACCACTTGCGAAACGCCTTATAGAACGAACTGGCATCGGCAAACCCCAACCGCGCGGCAATTTCGGCAAAGCTGATCGCCGGTTCCGCCAGCCAGACAATCGCCAATTCCTTGCGCACGCTGTCCTTCAACCCCTGCCAGGTCTGCCCCTCTTCAGCCAAGCGCCGGCGCAGGGTCGAGGCCGACATGCACAGCTGCTGCGCCAGGGCCTCGGTTTCCGGCCATTGCTCGGCGGGCAGTTGCCGCAAATCGTGCTTGATCCGACTGGCCAGACTTTCCGGGTCGCGGTATTTCACCAGGATGTTGGCCGGCGCATGGGCCAGGAAGCGCTTGAGTTCTTCCGGACTGCGCTTGATCGGCAGGTCCAGGCAATCGGCGGCGAAAATCATCCGCGTGCGCGGCCGGTCGAAGCGCAGGTTTTCGGAAAACATCACCTGATAGTCATCGCAAAAGTCTGGCGCCGGGCAGCGCAGCTCGATGGCCAGGATCGGAATCCGCCGCCCTGCCAGCCAACAGGCGACGCCGTGGACAATCATCCAATACGTGAAATAGGTGAAGGCCCGGCGCGGTTCCTGGTCGTCTTCGAGCAAGACGATTTCCGCCAGGCTTTGCTGGCGCACCAATTGCGCGGGCAAGTGTTCGAGCATCAATGACAGAAAGGCCAGGCCCGAGGTGAGGCCAGCGACGAGATTGGGCTGGACCATGGCGCAGCGGCACAGGAATTCCAGGCTACCAGATTTGAGCTGGCGCGGATCCATGCCGAAAAACTCATCATCCCCACGCCGTGCCAGCAAACGCCACAGTCGTGCGTACGAAGTGGCTGGGACTCGGGCGTCAACAGCGTCCAGCAACGCCGGATCAATCCCGACTTTGTGCAACGCCTCTTCGGTGGGCGCGCCAGGCGCGCAGCTCTGCAACAGCGCTTCACGCACCAGTTGGATGGCGATGGTGTCTTTTTCCGACATTGCGCGGGGTGAGCCCTGTTCTTGTTCAAGTGGCGGGCATATTAGCGCAGCGCAGAGCCCCTGTGGGAGCGGGCTTGCTCGCGAAGGGGCCGTGTCAGGCAGCATCTATTTGAATGACACACCGCCTTCGCGGGCAAGCCTCGCTCCTACAATGGATTTGTAGTCGATCACAAATTGGTGGTCATCCTGCAAACCTGTAGGAGCGAAGCTTGCTCGCGAAGAGGCCGGCACATTCAACATCTCTGCTGACTGACACGCCGCTTTCGCGGGCAAGCCTTGCCCCTACAGGGAACGGAGTGATCTTTTGGGTCGTTCAGCTCAGGTTCAGCTAAAGTCAATCGATCTCATGTGAGAATGAGTGTCATTATGTTACAACTTAGCAACCTAACTAACTCGACACGGTGCTGAATGCTTGTTCCCTTTTTGATCATGCTGCGCGAAGGCATTGAAGCGGCGTTGATCGTCGGCATTATCGCCAGCTACCTCAAACAAACCGGTCGCGGTCAGTGGATGCCCGCCGTATGGATTGGCGTGTTCCTCGCCGCTGCACTGGCGCTGTTGGTCGGTGGTGGCCTGGAGTTGATGAGCGCCGAGTTCCCGCAGAAGCAACAGGAACTGTTCGAAGGCATCGTCGGTTTGGTTGCCGTCGGCATTCTCAGTTCGATGGTGTTCTGGATGCGCAAAGTGGCGCGTTCGATCAAGCATTCCCTGCATGTTTCCCTCGATCACGCCTTGGCCGGCTCCAAGCATCAGGTCACGGCGCTGATCGCCATGGTGTTTTTCGCCGTGGCCCGGGAAGGACTGGAAACGGTGTTCTTTCTGCTGGCAGTGTTCCAGCAAAGCGAAGGCCCGGCGGCACCGATTGGCGCCCTGCTCGGCCTGATCCTGGCGATCATCGTCGGCTTCCTGATCTACACCGGCAGCATGCGCCTGAACCTCGGCGCGTTCTTCCGCTGGACCGGTTTGTTCATCCTGGTGGTGGCCGCCGGCATCCTTTCCAACTCGGTGCAGGCCCTGCATGAAGCGGGCGTCTGGAATCACCTGCAAACCGTGCTCTTCGACTTCAGCGCCACACTGCCGATGGATGGCCCGTTGGGCGCGGTGCTGGCCGGCATGTTCGGCTACCAGGACGCGCCGACCGTCAGCACCCTCGGCGCGTATCTGATTTATCTGGTGGTGGCGCTGGTGATGTTCTTCCTCCCGGCCGCCGCGCCCGTCAAGCAGTCTTCTTCCGTTTCCAGCCAGTAAGGGCTTTCATGTCAACGCCTATTCCTCCCGTGGCTTCACCTCCCCGCGCGTTGCGCTGGGCGGTGGCCGGTTCGGTGATCGTGATGATCGCGGCCGGTGGCCTGTTCTACTACGCCTCGAAAATGGCCGCTGCAAAGCGCCAGACCAACCATGACGAAGTGGTGGTGAACATTCACCCGAAAAGTTGCGAACCGAATGCGCTGACGGTCCCGGCCGGGCGCGCCAGTTTCCGCATCGTCAACCGCTCCGACCGTGCCGTTGAATGGGAAATCCTCGACGGCGTGCTGGTGCTCGAAGAACGGGAAAACATCGCCCCCGGGCTGAGCCAGGTGATCAACGCCAACCTCGCGCCCGGCGACTACGCGATCACCTGCGGTTTGCTGAGCAACCCCCGCGGCACCTTGCACGTGACCCCGACGGCTGCGTCCGACGCGGCGGCCAAGGCACAGCCATCGATGGTCGCGTTCATCGGTCCGCTGTCGGAATTCCGGGTGTACCTGAGCAGCCAGAGCAGCGCATTGATCAGAGCCACGACCGCGCTCAAGGACGCCATTGAGGCCGGCGATCTGGCCCAGGCTCAGGCGCTTTACGTGCCGGCCCGCGCCGCTTATCAACGGATCGCCCCGGCCGCCCAGCGTCTGGCCGAGCTCGATAACGCCGTCAACGCCCGTGCCGATTACTTCGAAAAACGTGAACAGGATCCGGCCTTCACCGGTTTCCATCGCCTCGAATACGCGTTGTTCCAGCAACGCAAACTCGACGCCCTGACGCCGGTGGCCATGCAGTTGATCATCGACATCACCACGCTCAAACAGCAATTGCTCGCCCAGTCCCTGCCGCCGGAGCAGTTGGTGAGCATTGTGGTGCGCAACCTCAACAGCATCGCCGAGGTTCGCGCCAGCAGCGGCGAAGAAGAACGCTACAGCCACACCGACCTGAATGGCTTTGCCGCCAACCTCGACGCGGCGCGCAAGGTTGTCGATCTGTTGCGGCCGTTGCTGAGCAAGTCTGCCGCCGAGTTGCTGCCAAAAATCGACAGTGCCATCAGCGCTTTCGACGCCGAACTCAATGGATTCAAGGTCAAGGACGGCTACGCCAGCTACGACACGGTCAGTGCCGAGCAGCGCAAACAGATCGCCGACAAGGCCAAAACCCTGGCCAGCGTACTCGACGAAATCGACCCAGCCCTTGGCCTTTCCGGCCTGTAAGTAGAAGACGACATTTAGATGAAAGACTTAGAACAGTTTTCCGCCCAGCGTCGCCGCGTATTGATGGGCATGGGCGCCGCCGGTGTCGCGTTGGCCGGCACCGCCCTGAGCTGCCCGGCGATGGCCGCGTCCAGCCAGGTGACCGAAGCGCCGAGCAGCGAAAAGACCGAAGATCGCCATACCTTTTATGGCAAGCACCAGACCGGCATTGTGACCCCGCGCCCGGCGTCGGGCATGTTGGTGTCGTTTGATGTATTGGCCGCCGACCGCGATGACCTGGAGCGACTGTTCCGCACCCTCAACGAGCGTATCGCGTTCCTGATGAAGGGCGGCGCCGTGGCGCAGGTTGATCCGAAATTGCCGCCCGTGGATTCAGGGATTCTTGGCCCGGTGGTCACGCCGGACAACCTGACCATCACCGTGTCGGTGGGCGAGTCGCTGTTCGATGAGCGCTTCGGCCTGGCCAACGCCAAACCCAAGCGGCTGATCCGCATGGTCGGTTTCCCCAACGATGCCCTGGAAGCCGATTGCTGCCACGGCGACTTGAGCCTGCAGTTCTGTTCCAACACCACCGACACCAACATCCACGCCCTGCGCGACATCGTGAAAAACCTGCCGGACCTGCTGCTGGTGCGCTGGAAACAGGAAGGTAGCGTACCGCCGCAAGCCCCGGCGAAATCCGGTGTGCCGGCGCAAAGTGCGCGCAACTTTTTGGGTTTTCGCGACGGTTCGGCTAACCCGGATTCCAACGACGCCAAGGCCATGGACAGCATCGTCTGGGTGCAACCGGGCAGCGACGAGCCGACCTGGGCCGCGAATGGCAGCTACCAGGCGGTGCGGATCATCCGCAATTTCGTCGAACGCTGGGACCGCACGCCGTTGCAGGAACAGGAAAGCATCCTCGGCCGGGTCAAGAGCAGCGGCGCACCGATGGGCGGCGAGCACGAATCCCAGGTCCCGGACTACGCCAAGGACCCGGAAGGCAAACTGACCAAGCTCGACGCGCACATTCGCCTGGCCAACCCGCGGACTGCGCAAACCCAGGCCAACCTGATCCTGCGTCGGCCGTTCAACTATTCCAACGGCGTGAACAAGAACGGCCAGCTCGAAATGGGCCTGTTGTTCATCTGCTACCAGGCCGACCTGGAAAAAGGCTTCATCACCGTCCAGACCCGCCTCAACGGCGAACCGCTGGAGGAATACCTCAAGCCGGTGGGCGGCGGGTACTTCTTCACCTTGCCGGGTGTTACGGGCGACAAAGACTTCATCGGTCGCTCGCTGCTCGACGCTACACACACCACAACAAACGCATAACAACCCCCAACACGGAACCGTCCCATGAAAAAGTCACCACTCGCTTTAATGCTGACCCTTGGCTTGCTCAACACCCCGTTTTCGGCTTTCGCGGCAACGGCGCCGCTGGATCTGGTGGGACCGGTATCGGACTACAAGATCTACGTCACCGAACAACTGGACCAGTTGGGTGAGCACACCCAGAAGTTCACCGACGCCGTGAAAAAAGGCGACCTGGCTACCGCGCAAAAGCTCTACGCACCGACCCGCGTCTTCTACGAGTCGATCGAGCCGATTGCCGAGCTGTTCAGTGACTTGGATGCGTCCATCGACTCCCGTGTCGACGACCACGAAAAAGGCGTGAAAGCCGAAGACTTCACCGGTTTCCACCGCATCGAATACACCCTGTTCTCGGAAAAGAGCACCCAGGGTCTGGGCGAATTGGCTGATGGTCTGAACAAAGACGTCAAAGACCTGCAAGCCCGCGTCGCCGGCCTGACCTTCCCGCCTGAGAAAGTCGTGGGCGGTGCTGCTGCGCTGCTTGAAGAAGTGGCGGCGACCAAGATCTCCGGTGAAGAAGACCGTTACAGCCACACCGACCTTTATGACTTCCAGGGCAACATCGACGGTGCGAAGAAAATCGTCGACCTGTTCCACCCGCAGATCGAGAAGCAGGACAAAGCCTTCATCGCCAAGGTCGACAAGAACTTTGCGACCGTGGACAAGATCCTGGCCAAGTACAAAACCAAGGATGGCGGTTTCGAAACTTACGACAAAGTGAAAGAAGCGGATCGTAAGGCGCTGGTTGGCCCGGTGAATACCTTGGCGGAAGATTTGTCGACGTTGCGCGGGAAGTTGGGGCTGAACTAAGCCTCGGCGTCGTTTGTAAAAAGATCGCAGCCTTCGGCAGCTCCTACGGGGTGTACGTCATCCCAATGTAGGAGCTGCCGGAGGCTGCGATCTTTTGCTTTTAAGCTTTACAACATCCGATACAGCAACCGCTCAATCCGCACCCTGCTTACCCGCTTGAGAAACTTGGCCACCGCCCCCGGGTATTCCGGCAGGGTTTCCAGGTCCAGGTAACGCGTGACGCGTTCGGTGTTCTCGAAAATCTCCGCCAGCTCTTGGCGACGCGGCACCTGCAACTCGTTTTTCGGGTCGTCGATCAACAACGCGTTTTCCAGATCGAGACGGAACGCCCGTGGGTTGAGGTTGTTGCCGGTCAGCAAGGTGTAGCGCTCGTCGATCCACATGCCCTTGAGGTGATAGGTGTTGTCGCCGTCACGCCATAGGTGCAGGTTCAACTGGCCGCTGTCGATGTTCTGCTGATGGCGCTTGGCGAAGCGGCGCAGGCTGATCTCGTAGAGGTACGGCAGCGCGGCGATCACCTTGAACGGCTCGTTCGGCGGGATGTAGAAGTCGTTGGCGGTCTTGTCGCCGACGATGATGTCGATCTTCACCCCACGGGCCAGGGCCCGGTTGATTTCCCGGGTCACTTGCAGCGGCAGGTTGAAATACGGCGTGCAGATGGTTAGTTGATGTTGGGCGCTGGCGATCAATTCGCAGATCACCCGGCTCAGCGGGTTGTTCTTGCCCACACCGAGCAATGGACTCACCGACAAACCACCCTTGGCCGTGCTGCCAGCCGTGGTGTCGTAGGTCGCGTGCTTGAGACGGCTGCGCAGGTCGCCGATGTCGTTGCGCAGGCTGCGGGTGGTCGGCAGGTTCGGCAGATCGAGGCGATGCACCGCTTTAGAGGCGATCAAACCGTGCTGGATCAGGTGCTGCATGGAATCGGCCAGCGCGCTGTTCTGCAGCAGGTGATAGCGGTCGTAGCGGTACTTGTCGAATTTGTGCAGGTACACGTTGTTCAGGCTCGCGCCGCTGTAGATCACGCAATCATCGATCACGAAACCTTTCAGGTGCAGCACGCCGAACAGCTCGCGGGTCTGCACCGGCACGCCGTACACCGGCACTTCGCTGGCATGAGTACGGGTCATTTCCTGATACCAGGCCGAATTGCCCGGCTGCTTGCCTGCGCCGATCAAGCCACGCTGGGCGCGCAACCAGTCGACGACCACCACCACGTCCAGTTCCGGACGCGCCAGTTTGGCAGCGTGCAAGGCATCGAGGATTTCCTGGCCGGCTTCGTCGTGTTGCAAATAAAGCGCGACGATGTAGATGCGCTGGGTCGCCTGGGCGATTTTTTCCAGCAGGCAACGACGGTATTCGGCGGCGCCGGACAGAATGGTGACGGCATCGGCGGTCAGCGGAAAACTGCGCAGTTTAGGCAGCAGAGAGCGTTTGAAAAGCGACGGCATAAGGCTCGCAAAAAGGTCGAATCCGAAGAACCCGAGAGCTTACACCATGGATGGGTTTGGGTCTTGTTGAGGGCAAAAGATCGCAGCCTTCGGCAGCTCCTACAGAGATCGGTGTAGGAGCTGCCGAAGGCTGCGATCTTTTGACTTTAAAAAACCGGTTGACCAAGGAGAACGATCGTTCTACTGTTTGCCGCATGAACGAACTCACCAGCAACGACACACGCAACATCATTCTGGACGTCACCGAAAAGTTGATCTACAAAAGTGGCATTGCCGCCACCGGCATGGATCTTCTGGTGAAAACCGCCGGCGTCTCCCGGAAAAGTATCTACCGCTACTTCGCCAACAAGGAGGAACTGACCGTCGCCGCCCTGCAACGCCGCGACGTGCGCTGGATGAACTGGTACCGCACTGAAGTCGACAACGCCCCGACCCCGGCCGAGCGCCTGCTCAACCTGTTTACCGTGCTCCGGGCCTGGTTTGACTCCGAAGGCTTTCGCGGCTGTGCTTTCATTAACACCAGCGGTGAAACCGGCGACCCGCAAGACCCGGTTCGCCTGGTCGCCAAAGACCATAAACAGAAATTGCTCGACTACGTGTGCGAGCTTTGTACCGAACATGGCGCCACCGACCCGCAGGCACTGTCCAGACAGTTGCTGATCCTGATCGATGGGGCCATTACCGTAGCGCTTGTGATGGGTGATCACAGCGCCGCCGATAATGCGCAATGCATGGCGCGAAAGTTATTGGACCTGTAACTGCTTAATCAAGCTCGACACTGTGTTTTAACTTTACTTTGATCAGGAGACATTAAAATGTCATCTAACGCCGAAGTTCGTCCGCCATTGCCGCCGTTCACCCGTGAATCGGCGATTGAAAAAGTTCGCCTGGCCGAAGATGGCTGGAACTCCCGCGACCCGGAGCGCGTCTCCCTGGCCTACACCCTGGACACCCAGTGGCGTAACCGCGCCGAATTCGCCTACAACCGCGAAGAAGCCAAAGGTTTCCTGACCCGCAAATGGGCCAAGGAACTGGACTACCGATTGATCAAGGAACTCTGGGCCTTCACCGGCAACCGCATCGCCGTGCGCTACGCCTATGAATGGCACGACGACTCGGGCAACTGGTTCCGTTCCTACGGTAACGAAAACTGGGAGTTTGACGAGAACGGCTTGATGGCCAACCGTTTTGCCTGCATCAACGATATGCCGATCAAAGAAAGCGAGCGTAAATTCCATTGGCCGCTGGGGCGTCGTCCGGATGATCATCCGGGCCTGTCCGACCTGGGCCTGTAACTTACCCGACTTGAAATGATTTCCCCTGTAGGAGCTGCCGAAGGCTGCGATTTTTTGATGTTGCTTTTTAAGGGCAAGATCAAAAGATCGCAGCCTCGCTTCACTCGGCAGCTCCTACAGAGGATTTGGGGTGGTTAGGCGACTTCGGCAGCCTGCTTGCTCAGCGCTTTGGCCTCAAGCTCGCGCACCAACGGCAGCACCCGCTTGCCGAAATACTCCACCTCTTCCTGGAAGTGCAGGAACCCCGCCAGCACCAAATCCACGCCCACGACTTTCAACGCCACAATGCGCTCGGCAATCTGCTGCGGCGTGCCGATCAGGTTGGTTTTGAAGCCGTCGTTGTACTGCACCAGATCCTCGAACGTCGACTTGGCCCAGTTACCCTCACCTTCTGGCGACGCCCTGCCCGCCTGCTTCGCCGCATCGCCAAACGCATTCACTGCTTCCGGGTCGGCCTGGTCGATGATTTGCGCCAACACCGCGCGGGCTTCTTCTTCAGTATCGCGAGCGATGACAAACGCGTTCACCCCGACCTTCACCGAGTGATTGTTCGCCGCAGCCTTGGTCCGGATGTCGTCGACCTGGGCCTTGATACCTTCGGGGGTGTTGCCGTTGGTGAAGTACCAATCCGAGACCCGCGCCGCCATGTCCCGCGCCGCGCGGGAACTGCCGCCCTGGAAGACTTCCGGTTGGCCCAGTGGTTTGGGTTTGAGGCTGTAATTGTCGAAGCGGTAGAAATCGCCACGGAACGTGAAGTTGTCCTGAGTCCAAATGCCCTTGAGCGAACGAATAAACTCTTCGGAACGACGATAGCGCTCGTCGTGTTCCAGCCAGTGTTCGCCGATGGCCTGGAATTCACCCTTGAACCAGCCGCTGACGATGTTCACCGCCACCCGGCCATTGGTGAGTTGGTCGATGGTCGCCAGTTGTTTGGCCGCCAGCGCCGGTTGCCACGGGCCGGGCAGGATCGCGGCGATCACTTTGAGTGTGGTGGTGGCCGCCAGCAGCGCGTGGCTGAAGGCAACGGATTCATGCTGGAACTCGGCACCGTACCCGGCGGTGAAGCGAATCTGCGTCAGGGCGTATTCGAACCCCGCCGCTTCGGCCAGTTGCGCCAGTTTGCGGTTGTAGTCGATGCCCCAGTGGGTGCGCTGCTCGATCTTGCTGACCACCAGCCCACCGCTGACGTTCGGTACCCAATAGGCAAATTTGACGGCTTGCTGACTCATTGGCTTGTCCTCAGGACTTTCGGGAAGTCTTTGGACAAGAGCAGCAACCGTGCCAGTGCTCCATCGCGCTGGTGACAGGACAGTCTCAAGACTGGCGAGATCCTTGTGGGAGCGGGCTTGCTCGCGAATGCGGTGTATCAGCCAGCGAAGATGTTGCATGTCATACCGCATTCGCGAGCAAGCCCGCTCCCACAGGGATTCGGGGGTGTCAGGGGCAATTTGCTGTTGCACTGTTGGTGCAGCAACAGTTCAACCCCCGCCAAAACCCACAACACCCTATAAACATGGCCTGCGCGCTTCGGCATGGACCGTGCAATCCCCCCTGTCTCAACTGCCGATCCCAGGAACTGCGCCATGACCGAACACCAGGTAATCAATCCTCTTTCCACCGGTACTGACTATGAAGCGTTGGCGTCGCGATTTCGGCCGATCTTTGAACGCATCGCCGCCGGCGCCGTTGAGCGCGAACAGTCCCGCAGCCTGCCCTACGAGCCGATCCAGTGGCTCAAGGAAGCCGGTTTTGGCGCCGTGCGCGTTCCGGTGGAGTACGGCGGTGGCGGTGCTTCGGTGCCGCAACTGTTCGAACTGCTGATCGAACTGGCCGAAGCCGATTCCAACGTGCCCCAGGCCTTGCGCGGACACTTCGCCTTTGCCGAGGACCGCCTCAACGCGGCGCCCGGCCCGGCGCGGGACGTCTGGTTCAAACGCTTCGTGGCCGGCGACATCGTCGGTTGCGCCTGGACCGAAATCGGCAGCGTGACCATCGGCGATGTGATCACCAAAGTCTCGCCCCACGGCGATCAATGGCGGCTCAACGGCGAGAAGTTCTACAGCACCGGGAGCATTTTTTCCGACTGGATCGACGTCTACGCCCAGCGCAGCGACACCGGCGGCGACGTGATCGCCGCCGTGCGCACCCGCCAGCCCGGCATTGTGCAGAGCGACGACTGGGACGGTTTCGGCCAGCGCACTACTGGCAGCGGTACGTCGCGGTTTGTCGATGCCGAAGTCGACGCCGAAAACATCATCGACTTCGCCACCCGCTTCAAATACCAGACGGCGTTCTATCAACTGGTGCTGCTGGTGACCCTGGCCGGCATCGGCCGTTCAGCCTTGCGCGACGTGGCGCATCAGGTCCGCGAACGCAAACGCATCTACAGCCATGGCAATGCCCCGCATGTCAGCCAGGATGCGCAGGTGCAACAGGTGGTCGGTGAGATTGCGGCGTTGGTGTATGCCGCCGAAGCCACTGCGTTGAAGGCGGCGCAACCGGCGCAACGGGCTTATGAGGCGCGGTTCTTTGGCGATGACCTTTTAGAACAAGCGGCCAATGTCGCGGCGGAAATCGAATCGGCCAAGGCGCAAGTGGTGGTCACCGAGCTGATTCAACGCGCGACCACAGAACTGTTCAATGCACTGGGGGCCTCGGATATTCGCCAGGGTAAATCGCTGGATCGGCATTGGCGTAATGCGCGGACGGTGTCGTCGCACAATCCGGTGATCTACAAGGCGCGGATTATTGGGGATTGGGCGATTAACGGGACTGAGCCGCCGTTTGTTTGGCAGATCGGGAATGGGCCGCAGCGCAAAGTCTAAAACCGCTGCACACCATCCCTGTAGGAGCTGTCGAGTGCAACGAGGCTGCGATCTTTTGATCTTGCTCTTAAAAAACAACATCAAAAGATCGCAGCCTCGTTGCACTCCGCAGCTCCTACGCAGCTCCTGCCAGACGGGTCGCCGCAAAGGTTCGATATGGGTAAGATACCGGCCTTCCCCGCAGCCTCTTTCTGCGCCCCGCCGAATAAGCCGATTCCATGCCTTTCGAACTCAGCGTTGACCTCACCACCCTGGCCATTCTGGCCTTTGTCGCTTTCATTGCCGGTTTCATCGACGCCATTGCCGGCGGTGGCGGCCTGCTCACCACTCCTGCGCTGCTGACCGCCGGCCTGCCGCCGCACCTGGTGCTGGGCACCAACAAACTGAGTTCGACCTTCGGCTCGGCCACCGCCAGTTTCACCTTCTATCGCCGCAAGCTGTTCCACCCCAAGCAATGGGTACACGCCATCGTCGGCACATTGGTCGGCGCCTTGACCGGCGCAGTGGTCGCGCATTACCTGCCCGCCGAATGGCTGAACAAGATGCTACCGGTGATCGTCTTCGCCTGCGGCGTCTACCTATTGTTTGGCGGCACGCCGAAAGCGCCGCTGGACAGCGACGCACCGATCAAGAAAAAGTGGCAATCGACCCAAGGCTTTAGCCTCGGTTTCTACGATGGCGTAGCCGGCCCCGGCACCGGTGCGTTCTGGACCGTCAGCAGCATGCTCATGTACCCCATCGACCTGGTGAAGGCCAGCGGCGTGGCCCGCAGCATGAACTTCGTCAGCAACATTGCGGCGCTGTCGGTGTTCGTGTTTTCCGGGCAGGTGGACTGGATTATTGGCCTCAGCATGGGCGTGTCGGTGATGGTTGGCGCGTTCTTCGGCGCGCGCACCGCCATCAGCGGCGGTGCCAAGTTCATTCGCCCGGTGTTCATCACCGTGGTGCTGGGCCTGACCGTGCGGCTAGCCTGGCAGCACTGGTTCAGCGTGGCCTAAGCGCCGCGCCAGGTAGACGTCGATCAGGTAACGGGCAATCGAGCGCGATGCTGGCAACGGCGGCATTGCGTGGATGTTGAACCACTGGGCGTCCTCGATTTCGTCCTCCTGACAGACGATCTCGCCACCCGCGTATTCGGCATGAAACCCGAGCATCATCGAGTGCGGGAAAGGCCAGCACTGGCTGCCCATGTACTGGATGTTCTTGACCTCGATCTGCACCTCTTCGCGAACCTCGCGGATCAGGCAATCCTCGGCCGATTCACCCGGCTCGGCAAACCCCGCCAACGTGCTGTAGACCCCGGCGACAAAACGCGGCGAACGCGCCAGCAGCACTTCGTCGCCACGGGTGACGAGCACGATCATGCTCGGCGAAATCCGTGGGTAATAACGGATATCACACGGCTCGCAGTACATTGCGCGCTCGCGTGGAACCTGATGCGTCGCTTGCCCGCAGTTGCCGCAAAAGCGGTGTTCGCGGTACCAGGTGCCGATTTGCGCGGCGTAACCGAGCACCTTGTAGACGGTGTGATCGCCCTCCAGCATGAACGCCCGCAAGCCTTTCCAGTTGCAGCCCGGTACTTCACCGGGACTGCGCAACTCCAGCAGGTAGACGGGCTCGCCATCAAGGTGGCCGATGCCGTGTTCGGCGAGGATCGACAGGTCCTGGCGCTTGAGCCATTCCCGGGGGAACAGCGCGCCATTGTCATCGAACAGAAAGCCTTCAGGGCTGCGTGCCACGGCCCAGCCGCCGGGTTGATCGGTGTCCAGTACTGCGGTGGTCCAGCGTGAAATCATGGTTAATCAGTCCAGAAATTCGGGTTTCTGTTTGCTCATATGGGCGGCCATGGCCACGCGCAGATCGGTGGATTGCAGCATGGCGGCGTTCCAGGTGGCGACGTATTCGAGGCCGTCGTCGATGCGATGGTCGCGCATGTAGCTGATCATCTCTTTGGTGCCGCTGATAGCGATCGGCGACTTGCCGGCGATCTCGCGGGCAATGCCCATCACGCCATCGAGCAGGCTGTCGCGGTCGCTGTAGACCCGATTGACCAGGCCCATGCCGCGCGCTTCCTCGGCCCCAAAGTTGCGACCAGTGTAAGCCAGTTCACGCAGCATGCCGTCACCGATGATCCGCGGCAAGCGTTGCAGTGTGCCGACGTCGGCGGCCATGCCGATGTCGATTTCCTTGATCGAGAATTGTGCGTCTTCGGCGGCATAGCGCATGTCGCAGGCTGCGATCAGGTCGATGGCGCCGCCCAGGCAATAACCCTGAATCGCCGCGAGCACGGGTTTGCGGCAGTTATCGACGGCATTGAACGAGGCTTGCAGGGCGAGGATCTTACGCCGCAGCAGGCGCGCATTGCGGCCGACGTCCTTGCCCAGTTCATTGGCCACGCCGGCCAGCATCATCAGGTCGATGCCGGAGGAAAAGTGTTTGCCGGCGCCACTGAGGACCACCACCCGCACTGCGTCGGTGTCGTCGATCCATTGGAAAATCTCGATGATCTCGCTCCAGAACGCGGCATTCATCGAGTTGATCTTTTCCGGGCGGTTGATCTGCACATGGGCGATGTTGTCGGCAAGTTCGACGGTGAACGCGGTGTACTGAGACATGGCAGTGATCCTTGACCGGGCAGAAAATGAGGCCCGAACTATAACAAGGCATCGCGGGTGGGAGTAAGGCAGTGGTTCGGCCAAATGCGGGACTGGCTGTTGGTTTTGTGTTGCCTGGTCTGGCCCCTTCGCGAGCAAGCCCGCTCCCACAGGGGATGCATTCCAAATGTGGGAGCGGGCTTGCTCGCGAATGGCCGCGCCGCCGATCTAACCCCCTTTCACCGCCACAAAGGCCGCCGTCACATAAGGCACAGTAATCACATCCTTACCCCGTAACTCCGGCTCACTTTCAATCAACGCCTTCATCTGCGCATCCACCGCATCCCGCTGCGCCTTGGGCAACGCCGCAATAAAACTGGTGGACCGCACCCGATTGAAAATCACATCCTCCGGCGAGCCCGTATGCCCATGCCCGAAATGCTGCGCCTGCAACGGCCCAAACGCCTTGTGCGGAAAAGCCAGGCGCCAGGCGCCGGTGTAGTAGCGCGGGGTATCACCTTCCAGGGCGTTGACGATCGCGTCGAGTTTCGGCACCCAACTCACCCGGGTATCGCGCAGGTTCCATACCAGGCCCAACTTGCCGCCCGGCTTGAGCACCCGGGCGATTTCGCTGAGGGCTTCGGGGCTGGCGAACCAGTGGAAGGCCTGGGCGCAGACCACCACGTCCACCGAGGCATCCGGCAGCGGCAAATCGGTGGCAGTACCGCTGACAGCGAGCACGTCAGGATAAGCTGCGGATAACTTGTCGAGCATTTCCGGCACCGGCTCGACAGCAATCACCTGCGCCCCGGTGGCCACCAGGCGCCCGGTGAATTTGCCGGTGCCGGCACCGAGGTCAATCACGGTTTTGTCGTCATTGAGGCCTAACGTGCCAGTCAGCCAGTCCGCCACTTGCGGCGGATAGTCCGGGCGGCCGCGCACATAGGTGTCAGCCCCGGTTTTGTAGCCATCGGCAGCAGCAGGGTGAATGTGTTCTCTCATGGCAGTTCTCCCGATTGACAGCGATGCTTGCGAGCATAGCGAATGGACTTGAACTTCCCCTGCAAAGATCTCAAGAAAGAAATGAATAATTGTTCACACAACGGTGTTCACTTGCCATCGCCCATGAGGATTGCCCATGAACCGCCTGAACGTCGATTCGCCGACACGTTACGACCGCTTGACCATGAGCCTGCACTGGCTGACTGCCGCGCTGGTGATTTTCATGTTCGCCAGTGCACAAATCTGGGAGCAACTGGCCAAAGGCACGCCGCTGCGCAAGGGTTTGCAGTCGGTGCACATTTCCTGCGGCATCCTGCTGGCGGTGATTGTCATCGGCCGATTGCTCTGGCGCCTGTCCCGTGGCCGGCGTTTGCCCCCGGCCAATCAGGGCGTGATGAACATTGCAGCGAAAACCGCGCATCTGGCGTTGTACTTGCTGCTGCTGTTGAGCCAGATCGTGCTGGGTTTCCTGTTTCGCTGGGCCCAGGCCGAACCGTTCAACTTCTTCGGGTTGTTTGATGTCCCAATGTTGATGACCTTCGATAAAAGCATGAAGTCGGTATTTGGCGGCCTGCATGAAAACGTGGCGTGGGCCATCATCCTTCTGGCCGGGCTGCACGCAGTGATGGCGCTGGTCCATCATTACGGCCTGCGTGACGGTACGTTGCGCCGGATGTTGCCCGGGCGCGATATCAACTGAAGCGAATAAAACACCGGGGCCGGGTGTTCTATGGATACCTGCCCTTGAATGCTGTTTTCTCTGTGAATGGAGTTTCGCAAAATGCAAATCCGTTTCGCTGTGTTCACCGCCCCGCTGCTGCTGGTCGCGGCGTTATCGAGCACGATGGCGTTTGCCAACGGTGACGATGACGCGCCAGCCAAGCCCAATTGCCCCAAAGGTCAGGTGTTCGACAGCAAGTCGAACAAGTGCGTGCTGCAAACCAGCAGCCTGGTGCCGGACGCCGACCGCACTGACTACGCCTATCGCCTGGCCAAGGACGGTCGTTACGAAGAAGCCCTGGCCCTGCTCGATACGCTTAAAGATCCAAACACCGCCAAAGCCCTCAACTATCGCGGCTACGCCACGCGTAAACTGGGCCGCACCGACGAAGGCATCGGCTATTACCTGCAATCGGTCAAACTCGACCCGCAGTATGCGCAAGTGCGCGAATACCTCGGCGAGGCGTATGTGATCAAAGGTCGACTGGATCTGGCCCAGGAACAGTTGCAGCACATCAAATCGATCTGCGGCAGCACCTGCGAGGAATACCAGGACCTGGCCGAAGCCATCAACGATTCATCGAAAACCTGACACCGAACGGACGGAGGTCGCTATCGCCAGCGATCAGGCAGTACGAGCAGAGTTGGGCCAGCATCTGGCGCGGTTATGGCGCTACGGCTTGCTGCTGTCCCGACAACGGCATGTGGCCGAAGACCTGGTGCAAGCCACTTGCGTGCGCGCATTGGAGCGAGCCGGGCAATATGAGCCTGGCACCCGCATGGACCGCTGGCTGCTGAGCATCTTGCACTCGATCTGGCTCAATGAAGTACGCGCCCGGCGCGTGCGTCTGGGCCAGGGTCTGGTGAACGCCGATGAGGCGCTGTCGTTCGACGGTGAACACGCGGCGCAAACCCATGTGTTTGCCGCGCAGGTGATCCGCCGGGTCGATGCCTTGCCCGAAACCCAGCGTGAAACGGTGTACCTGGCCTATGTAGAGGGCTTGTCCTACCGCGAAGTGGCCGATGTGCTGCAAGTGCCCATCGGCACGGTCATGAGCCGACTGGCCACCGCCCGCTTGAAACTCGCGGAGTACCCGCCCCTGCATGCCGTACCGAACCCAACCACGGGAGAACGTCGATGAACGACCACTCACGACCGACAATACCGTCGGATGAACAGTTGGTGGCCTACCTCGACGACCAGCTCGACACCGAGCAGCGCACCCGCATCGCCGCCGCCATCCAGGAAGACCCGACGCTCAGCCTGCGCCTGCAATGGCTGGCCCGCAGCAACCTGCCGTTCAAGGACGCCTACGACGAACTGGGTCAGCAAGCGCCGTTGGAGCGCCTGCAAGCCATGCTCGACACCTTGCCCAGCCCTGCCCGTCCGGCCCTGAACCGGCGCTGGTTCCTGGCGGCCGCCGCGGGTCTGGTGCTCAGCAGTGTGGTGGCGGATCGGCTGTTTCTTGGCTGGCAGTTGAGCCAGCAGAAAAACAACTGGCGCGGGCTGGTGGCGGACTATATGTCGCTCTACGTGCCGCAAACCCTGGAACATTTGCCCAGCGACGAGCCCGCCCAACGCGCGCAATTGCGCACCATCGACAGCCGTTTGGGTCTGAATCTAGCGCCGGCAAAACTGGCCTTGCCGCGCCTGGAGCTCAAGCGTGCGCAAATCCTCGAGTACGACGGCGTGCCCATCGCGCAGATTACCTACCTCGACCCGACTCACGGCCCGATGGCATTGTGCGTCACCCGTTCCAACAAAGGCAGCCGGCCGTTTGCCCAGGAGCGTCGGCACAACATGAATGTCGTGTATTGGGCTGACACGGAACACGCCTGGATGCTGATCGGCCATAGCTCCATGGCGGATCTTGAGGACATGGCCAAGGTGTTGAGAGGCCGACTGAGCGCATGACGACTATGCTAGGCACCTGACTTCCAAGGAGGAAACCCACCATGCCACATCCCGCGCTCCACCCTTCACGCACGGCCTTGCTGGTGATCGACGTGCAAAACGACTTCATCCCCGGCGGCCAACTGGCGGTGCCCGAAGGCGACCTGATCGTGCCCTTGATCAATCGCCTCGGCGCTCAATTCACCCAAGTGGTGATCGCCCAGGACTGGCACCCGTCGGGGCATGCCTCGTTTGCGTCCAGCCACCCAGATCGCAAACCCTACGATGTGATTCAACTGCCCTACGGCGAGCAAACGCTGTGGCCGGAGCATTGTGTGCGCGGCACCCATGGGGCCGAGTTGCACACCGATCTGGATTTGCCTCATGCGCAACTGATCATTCGCAAGGGCTGCAATCCGGATATCGACAGTTATTCGGCGTTTCTGGAGGCTGATCGCACCACTGCAACCGGTTTGGCCGGGTACTTGAAGGAACGGGGGATCGACACCGTTTACGTAGTCGGACTGGCGCTGGATTTCTGCGTGATGTTTACCGCGCTGGATGCGCGGACGTCGGGGTTTAACGCGTTCGTGGTGCTGGATGCTTGCCGGGCGATTGATCTGGATGGCTCGTTGGCGGCGGCGACTGAGCGGATGCAGGTGGCCGGGGTTGGGTTGATTCAATCCGCGGCGATACTCGCCTGACATCACACGATCTGTAGCAACTGCCGAGCCTGCGTCCGGCCTGTAGCAGCTGCCGAGCCTGCGTTCGGTCTGTAGCAGCTGCCGAGGTACGAGGCTGCGTTCGGCTGCGCAGCAGTCGTCAAACCTGAATGCACGGTGTTCCTGAAACACCGCGTCGTCTGATTTTACGACTGCTTCGCAGCCGAACGCAGCCTCGTACCTCGGCAGCTGCTACAAGCCGAACGCATGCTGCTACAGAGCGCCATGCTTCACCCCGGTGTCGGCAACCATAGTCGGAACCGCGCCCCACCCAACGGCGATGCTTCAACCGTCAACGTCCCACCCTGCGCTTCCAGGGCGCGGCGGCTGATGGCCAGCCCTAACCCGAATCCACCAGTCGCGCGATCCCGACTCCGATCCAGCCGATAAAACGGCTCGAATATCCGCTCCCGCTCGTCATCCGGAATACCGATCCCGTCATCATCCACCCAGATCTCACAACCTTTCTGGCACACCTGCACGCCAATCTGAATGCGTTTCTCGCAGTAGCGCATCGCATTGCGCAGCAGGTTCTGCAACGCGCGCGCTGTCAAACGCGGGTCGAGGGTGAAGCGCTCTAGCTGACCATGCAACAGCACATCAATCACGATTTCCGGCGATTCCAGTTCTTCATCAACACTGCCCAGAATGCTGTCGATGAACTCATCCAGCGACACTTCAACCCGTTCCGGCAACCGCGCCGGATTCTGCAAACGGCTGTAGGACAGCAATTCCAGCACCAATTCATCCAGCTCACGAATGTGCGCCACCAAACCTTGCAGGCGTTCGCGGCTCGGCGCCGGCATGTCATCGGACAGCGCCAGGGCCAGGCCGAAATCCAGGCGGGTCAGCGGCGTACGCAGTTCGTGGGACACGGCGTTGAGCAAGTCCCGTTGCTGGTTCAGCAGGTTTTCGATGTCGCCGGCCATGGTGTCGAAGACGTTGGCCAAGCTGCCGATGTTTGAGCTTTGGGAGATCTGCGTGCGTTCGCTCAAGTGGCCCTTACCGAAGCGCTCGGCCGTGCCTTTGAGGCGTTCGAGATCGCGCCAGTGCGGTCGCAGCCACAACAAGAGGCACGCGAGCATGGTCGCGCCGATCAGCACGTTGATGCTCCAGTACAACAGATTGACGTCCATCGGGTCCGGCGGCACCACCATTTGCACCACCGTCCGCTCGTTCAACGGTGCCACCGCCAGGGTGCGCCAGCCCCAATCGCCGATGCGCACGACATTCTCACCGCGCTGCAATCGTTCACGCTCATCGAGGGTGAACTCGGCGTCATTGTTGCCGGACAGCACGATGTGCAGCGGCTGGAATTCCTTGTCCATTTCCGCCGCCAACGCCGGCCACTGCGCCTCTGGCACGCCGTGAAACTGTTTGACGATCAGGGTTTGCAAGCCACGGGAATAATCGAGGTTGTAGGTGACAAAGCGTTCATGGAACAGCTTGATCACCACGTCCGGCACCAGGTAGATCGCCGCGCTGTACGAGACGATCGTCACCAGGTACAGGCGAAAGAGGAGTCTGAACATCGGCTCAACATTCCCACTCGGAGCGGCTGAACAGGTAACCCTTGCCCCACACTGTCTTGATCTTGCGCGCCTCGCCGGCGTGGTCGTCGAACTTGCGTCGCAGCTTGGAAATCGCCACGTCCACCGAGCGGTCGGTGCCGTTGAACTCGATGCCGCGCAGGCGTTGCAGGATCTGGTCGCGGCTCAGCACTTCCCCGGCATGCCGGGCCAGCACCACCAGCAGGTTGTATTCGCCGCTGGACAGTTCCACCAATTGCTCGCGCCAGGTCACGGTTCGCTCGGACAGGTCGATACAGAGGTTGCCCATCAGGATGCGATCGTTGGCGGTCTGCGGTTCGCCGAGGCTGCTACGGCGCAACAACGTGCGTACCCGAGCCAGCAGAACGCGGGGCTCGCAGGGTTTGGTCACGTAGTCGTCGGCGCCCATTTCCAGGCCCAACACCTGGTCGTGGCTGTCGTCCCGGGCGGTGAGCATCAGGATCGGCAGCGTGGCCGAGTCGGCCCTGAGCAAGCGACAGACTTGCAGGCCGTCGAGCCCCGGCAGCATCAGGTCGAGGATTACCAGGTCCGGCGGATTGACACGCGCGCGTTCGCGCACATGATCGCCGCGACTGATCACGCTGACGCAATAGCCGTTGCGTTCCAGATAGCTGGCGATCAGTTCGGAGAGCGCGGTGTCGTCTTCGACCAGGAGGATGTTGGGCATGGGGTGTTTCCAGAAAGTGCGGTGGCGTTTGGTCGACCGCTTTCGCGAGCAAGCCCGCTCCCACAGGGGAATGCATTTCAAATGTGGGAGCGGGCTTGCTCGCGAAGGCAGCCTGGCAGTCGCAAAAGTAATCAGGCGGCAAAGGATATACGCCCTCGTACGTCTAAGAGTAAAACCCTTACACAATTTCACACAGCACCTACAAAGCTTCACCGCTACTCTCGTCGCCTCCCCGTAGGATGCCGGGGTCATTATTGGGGTATTTACATGTCAAAGAATCTGCTTGCCACGCTCAGCCTGCTTGCACTGGCGTTGACACTGAGCGCTTGTGACAAGTCCTCGACCGCCGAAGAAGCGGCGCCGCTGGCCACAGTGCGGGTCGAAACCATCGAAGCGCGGCCGCTGTCGATCTCCAGCGAACTGAGCGGGCGCATCGCCGCGCCACGGATTGCCGAAGTCCGCGCCCGGGTGGCCGGCGTGGTGTTGCAACGCACTTTCCGCGAAGGCAGCGACGTGAAACAGGGCGACGTGCTGTTCCGCATCGACCCGGCGCCATTCAAGGCCGACCTCGACAGTGCCGAAGCCGCGTTGCGCAAGGCCGAGGCCAATGCGTTCCAGGCCAAACTGCAAGAGCAGCGTTATTCGCAGTTGATCGAAGGCAACGCCATCAGCGGCCAGGACTACGACAATGCCCGGGCCAATGCCCGCCAAACCGCCGCTGATGTGGCCGCCAATAAAGCCGCCGTGGCCCGGGCCAAGCTGAACCTGGGTTACGCCACGGTGACTGCGCCGATTTCCGGGCGCGTCGGTCGTGCCCTTGTCACCGAAGGTGCGCTGGTCGGGCAGAACGAAACCACCCCGTTGGCGTTGATCCAGCAACTGAACCCGATCCACGCCGACCTGACCCAGTCGACCCGGGAACTCAACGACCTGCGTCGGGCGTTTCGCTCCGGGCAATTGCAGCAGGTCGGCCAAGGCCAGGCCAAAGCCACGTTGATTCAGGATGACGGCAGCCTGTATCCGCTGCCGGGCAAACTGTTGTTCACCGACATCACGGTCGATCCGGGCACCGGCCAGATCATCCTGCGCAGCGAATTCCCCAACCCGGACCTCGACTTGCTGCCCGGCAGCTTTGTGCGGGTACGCATTGAACAAGCCGTCGACCAGCAAGGCATCAGCGTGCCGCAACGGGCGATTCAGCGTGACAGCGCCGGGGTCGCCCAAGTGCTGCTGCTCGACGCCGAGCAGCGGATCGGCCAGCAACCGGTGCAACTGGGCGCGGTGCAGAACGATCGCTGGATCGTCACCAGCGGCCTCAAACCCGGCGACCGCATCGTCACCGAAGGCCTGCAACACGCGAAGCCCGGCGAAAAAGTCCAGATCGACGATACCCCTCTTCCACTTGCCCAGGTTTCTGGTCAGTAAGCAGGACGCTTTTATATGCCGCAGTTCTTTATCGACCGCCCGGTGTTTGCCTGGGTGGTCGCGTTGTTCATCCTGCTGGCCGGTGCCCTGGCCATTCCACAGTTACCGGTGGCGCAGTACCCCGACGTCGCGCCGCCGCAGATCGAAATCAATGCGACGTACCCGGGCGCCTCGGCGCAAACCATCGACGAAAGTGTGGTCAGCCTGATCGAGGAAGAGCTCAACGGCGCCGATCACCTGCTGTATTTCGAATCCCAGAGCAGCCTTGGCAGCGCCACGATCAAGGCCACGTTTCAACCGGGCACCAACCCGGAATTGGCTCAGGTGGACGTGCAAAACCGCCTCAAAGTCATCGAGTCACGCCTGCCCCAAGCGGTGAACCAGCAAGGGTTGTCGGTGGAGAAAGTCTCCTCCGGTTTCCTGCTGCTGATCACCCTGACCTCCAGTGACGGCAAGCTCGACGACGTGGCGCTCAGCGATTACCTGGCGCGCAACGTGATGAACGAAATCAAGCGTCTGGACGGCGTTGGCAAAGCGCAACTGTACGGCGCCGAGCGGGCCATGCGGATCTGGATCGACCCGCGCAAGCTGATCGGCTTCAACCTCACACCCGCCGATGTCAACGCCGCCATCGTCGCGCAGAACGCCCAAGTGTCCGCCGGCAGCATCGGCGACTTGCCAACCCGCAGCACCCAGGAAATCACTGCGACCATCGTGGTGAAGGGCCAGTTGTCGACGCCGGAAGAATTCGCCGATATCGTGCTCAAGGCCAACCCCGACGGTTCCACGGTGCGCATCAAAGACGTGGCACGGGTCGAGATCGGCAGTCAGGAATACCAGTTCGGCACGCGCTTGAACGGCAAGCCGTCCACCGCCGTCGGCGTGCAACTGTCGCCGGGGGCCAACGCCCTGAGCACCGCCACCGCCGTGCGGGCGAAGATGGATGAACTGGCGCGCTACTTCCCGGCTAACGTGGAATACAAGATCCCATACGACACTTCGCCGTTCGTGAAGGTCTCGATCACCAAAGTGGTCTACACCCTCGGCGAGGCGATGTTGCTGGTGTTTGCGGTGATGTTCCTGTTCCTGCAAAACATCCGCTATACGCTAATCCCGACGCTGGTGGTGCCGGTGGCGCTGATGGGTACCTTTGCGACCATGCTCGCGCTGGGTTTTTCGATCAACGTGCTGACCATGTTCGGCATGGTGCTGGCCATCGGCATTCTGGTGGACGACGCGATTGTGGTGGTGGAGAACGTCGAGCGGATCATGGTCACCGAGGGCCTGTCGCCCAAGGAAGCCACGCGCAAGGCAATGAAGCAGATCACCGGCGCAATCATCGGCATCACCCTGGTGCTGGTGGCGGTGTTTATTCCGATGGCGTTCATGCAGGGTTCGGTCGGGGTCATCTACAAGCAGTTCTCGCTGTCGATGGCCACCTCGATCCTGTTCTCGGCGTTTCTCGCCCTGACCTTGACCCCGGCACTTTGCGCCACATTGCTCAAGCCGATCGCCAAAGGCGAGCATCACGAAAAGGCTGGTTTCTTCGGCTGGTTTAACCGCCGTTTCGAACAACTGACCGTGCGTTACCAAGGCTGGGTCGCCTATGCGCTGAAACGCACCGGGCGTTACCTGCTGATCTACGGTGTGCTGCTGATCGGGCTGGGCCTGTGTTTCAGCCGCTTGCCCTCCTCGTTCCTGCCGGTGGAAGACCAGGGTTACACCATCACCGACATTCAACTGCCACCGGGTGCGAGCAAGAACCGCACGGTGCAAGTGGTCGAGCAGATCGAAAAACATAACGCCAAGGAACCCGGCGTCGGCGACAGCACGGTGATTCTCGGCTTCAGCTTCTCCGGCAGCGGGCAGAACGCAGCGTTGGCGTTTACCACGCTGAAGGATTGGTCCGAGCGCAGCAGCGACGATTCGGCGATGTCGATTGCCGACCGCGCCAACATCGCCCTGAGCCAGATCAAGGATGCGATGGTGTTTGCCGTGTTGCCGCCGCCGGTTGACGGCCTCGGCACCTCCAGCGGTTTCGAATTCCGCTTGCAGGATCGCGGCGGCCTCGGCCATGCCACGTTGATGGAGGCCCGCACGCAGTTGCTGGCGGCGGCCGAGAAAAGTCCGATCCTGATGAACGTACGCGAAAGCGCCCTGGCCGAAGCGCCGCAGGTGCAACTGGAAGTCGACCGTAAACAGGCCAACGCACTGGGGGTTTCGTTTGCCGATGTCGGTAGCGTGTTGTCCACGGCGGTCGGTTCGGCCTACATCAACGATTTCCCCAATCAGGGGCGGATGCAGCGCGTCGTCGTTCAGGCTGAAGGCGACCAGCGCAGTCAGGTCGAAGATCTGCTGAAGATTCACGTGCGCAACAACGCCGGGAACATGGTGCCGCTGTCGGCTTTTGTCCAGGCCAAATGGACTCAGGGCCCGGCGCAGTTGACCCGCTATAACGGCTATCCGGCCATCAGTATTTCCGGTGAACCCAAACCGGGGCACAGCACCGGCGAAGCCATGGCGGAAATTGAACGTTTGGTGGCGCAAGGCCCGGCGGGATTGGGCCAGGAATGGACCGGGTTGTCGTTGCAGGAGCGTTTGTCCGGCAGTCAGGCGCCGATTCTGCTCGGTTTATCGCTGCTGATCGTGTTCCTGTGCCTGGCGGCGTTGTATGAGAGCTGGTCGATTCCGACGTCGGTGCTGCTGGTGGTGCCGCTCGGCGTATTGGGCGCGGTACTGGCCGTTACGCTACGCGGAATGCCCAACGACGTGTTCTTCAAGGTCGGGTTGATCACCATCATCGGTTTGTCAGCGAAGAACGCGATCCTGATCATCGAATTCGCCAAGAGTCTGTACGACGAAGGCCACGACCTGATCGACGCCACCCTGCAAGCCGCGCGTCTGCGGTTGCGGCCGATTGTCATGACGTCGCTGGCGTTCATCCTCGGCGTAGTGCCGTTGGCGATTGCGACTGGCGCCAGTTCGGCCAGCCAACAGGCGATCGGCACCGGCGTGATTGGCGGGATGATCACCGCGACCCTGGCGGTACTGTTTGTGCCGGTGTTTTTTGTGGTGGTGATGAAACTGGTGCGCAAGCGCCACAAAGACACCTGACCCAACACTCCCGGGAATGTGAACCCATTCCCCTGTAGGAGCTGCCGAAGGCTGCGATCTTTTGATCTTGATCTTGAAAATCAAAGTCCAAATCAAAAGATCGCAGCCTTCGGCAGCTCCTACAAAAGCCCCGTCACCTGAGCTATGGTGGGTGCAATCCTGCTTCTGTGAGTTCTCATGCCCCTCCTCGCCCGCACCCACCCTCGCCTGTCTGCCGCTGCCACGCTCGGCATCGCGGTGGGCATTCTGGCTCCGGCCGATTCGATCATCAGCAAAATCCTCATCGGCTGGAACGCCGGGGTCTGGACTTACCTGATCCTGATGTTCTGGCTCGCGGCCCGGGCCAAGGCCCCGGACGTAAAGCGCATTGCCGAGGTCGAAGACGAAAACGCCGGGTTGGTGCTGTTTGTGGTGTGCATCGCCGCGCTGGCCAGCCTCGCGACCATCACTTTCGAACTCGCCGGCAGTAAAGACCTGGAAACCTCGCGCAAGCTGCTGCATTACGCCTTTACGGCGGCAACGGTGATCGGCTCATGGCTGCTGATCGGGGTGATTTTCTGCGTGCACTACGCGCGCTTGTTTTACACCTGGGATGGCAAGGAGCCGGCGCTTCGCTTCGCCGAAGGCCTGACAACGCCTAACTATTGGGACTTCCTGTACTTCTCGTTCACCATCGGCGTAGCGGTGCAAACGGCGGATGTCGGCGTGGCCACCCGGGGCATTCGCAAGATTGTGCTGGCGCAGTCGCTGATCGGTTTCTTGTTCAACACGGCAATTCTCGGGTTTTCGATCAACATCGCCGCCGGACTGTTCAGTTAAACGCTGCACAAACGTTCTAGGCAGCCACCGCGTCACAGGCGTTAAATAAGTCGGCAATCCGTCTCACAGGTGCAGCATGAGCCCGCATAACTGGATCGACCTGGCCCAGGACGCCGACACCGGCATCGAAACCCTGCGCGCGCATTTCGAGGGCCACGCCTACGACCCGCACTGGCACGACAGCTATCTGGTGGGCGTCACCGAGCAAGGCGTGCAGCAATTCAACTGCCGCCGAGCCCGGCATCAAAGCACGCCGGGCAAAGTGTTCCTGCTGGAGCCCGGCGATATCCACGACGGCGAAGCGCCCACCGAGGATGGCTTCACCTACCGCATGCTGTACCTCGACCCGCAATGGCTGGAACGGGAATTGGCGACGCTGTTCGAGGACGCCCCGCTCAACAGCCAACTGAGTTTCGCCAACACCCTGACCAGCGACCCGCAACTGGCCCAGGCCACCAGCCTGGCGTTCCAGACCTTGCACAGTGGCGAACTGAAGATCGTGCGCCAGACCGCCCTCGACGGCTTGCTCGAACGCCTCACCAGCCATTTGCACTGGCGCACCCGCTACCGCGAAGACCCGCGCCTGCCGCTGGTGGCGCAAAAGGCCCGGGAATATCTGCACGCCAACGCGCACTTCGACATCGGCCTCGACCAACTGGCCGCCGCGACTGGCGTCGATCGCTTCCGTCTGACCCGTGCGTTCAAAGCCGCCTATGGTCTGGCGCCCCATGCCTATCTGGTGCAACTGCGCCTGTCCAAGGCCCGGCGCCTGCTTGCCAGCGGCGCGCAACCCGCTGCGGTGGCCATGGAGTTGGGATTCGCCGATCAGAGTCACCTGGGGCGCTGGTTTGTCCGGGCTTATGGGTTGACGCCAGCGATGTACCGCAAGCGCTGCTCAAATCTTCCAGACGCGTGACCCTCGGCTTGTGAAGATCGAAGCCATCGATCATTCACTGGAGCCAAAGGTCATGTTGTCCACCTTCCCCACCCTGTTACCGTTTTTGTTGTTTGCGTTTGTCGCGTCCATTACGCCGGGGCCGACCAATATTCTGGTGCTCAGCAATAGCGCTCGTTATGGATTCAGGGCTGCGTTGCCGATTGTTTTTGGTGCGTGCGCCGGTGCGGCGACCCTCATTTTGCTGGTGGGATGTGGACTCGGAGATACGTTCAATCGATTTCCTTTGCTGCGTAGTTTCCTGCAATGGGGAGGCGTGGTTTGGTTGAGCTACCTGGCCTGGAAAATCTATCAGGCACCTGCCAAGGCCTTTGAGTTCGACACCCAAGCCAGCAATGATCCGCGCTTGGGTTTATGGGGCGCTGCCTGCCTGCAATTGATCAATCCCAAAACATGGACAATGGCACTGGCGGTGGTGAGTGTGTTTGCCGTGAGAGGGGATCAACAGATGATCCATACGCTGTTCTTATCGATATTGTTTTTCTTGGTTTCCATTCCTTGCCTCGGACTATGGGCAGGCTTGGGCAGTGGTTCAATTCGGCTTCTTGAGTCACCCAAAGCCCTTCGTCGCCTCAATCGCTGTCTAGCTTTATTGCTGCTGGGATCTGCCTGGCTCAGCGTGATCGTATGATTTCGATAAAACGCTTATTTCATATAAATTATTGCTATTAAACGACGCTCTGAACACAAAGCAAGTTTCACAAATATATAGGCCTGTAAACTGTAAACTATGACAGTTTACAGCCTCCTTGAATCGCGATTTGATGGACTACCCATAGCTCGGAGAGAACTCTGGGGCCACCGTTCCTCTTGCGATATTCATTGTGGAGATTCTATTCATGAGCGCAGCACAGAAACTAGACTTTTCTCAAGCACGGAAATCCGTGATCAATAACTCCTTCAGCGCATCGATCGACAGAAACATACCGATCCATTTTAATGCGACTTTCTCCCGGATCGATTACCCCCAGGAAGGTGAACCTCCGCGCTGGACCATTGAGGCGCGTTACCGAGACAGTCAGAGCAATCATATCAAGTCGATTCGAATCATCTTCTTCAAAGACCCTGTTGAGGATGCGCCTCACAAAGTGACGGATGACTTCAAGATCATTTACGCCAACACGGAAGAAGACCCGCCATCAGAGTACTCGGCAACATTAGCGATGATTTCCATTTCATTCAACTCCGCCAACCAGACCATCAAAGGCGAAATCAGTGCAAAGGTCACGGACGGACTGGTCGATCCGAAGTTTCATGACGTTAATGCTGAATTCGATCTTGTAGCGCAGTAGTAAACCAACCTTGATCAAGCTTCCATGGAGTAACGGCTCATAAAAAAGGAAGCGTAAGCTTCCTTTTTTATATTGCGGCGCGAGTCAATCAACTAGAAGTTAACACTGAAGCCAGCACTGACATTGTAGTCTTGATTAACTGTTTTACTTCGGCTCGACCCACCCTCGACGAACAGTTGAACTCCTCGCGGCAACGCCCAATTGACGCCTCCCGCCCATTCCACACTGGTCGTCGAGCTGTCGTTATTAAAATTGCTATCGTTGACGCTAACTTCGTTGTTTTTTATGAACTCATGGCCAACAGCGACGCGCAGGCGAGGTTGTAATTTCTGACCGTTACCCAGGTCGATCTCTCTGCCCGCATACAACCCACCCTTCGCTACCAGTGAACGAGTCAACTCACTGTCCACATCAAGACCATTGTCCAGCGTGTAGTGATCGCCCGACACAACGGCGGCGCTCACTTGGGCAAAGGGAGCCCAAAAGAATCCATTGCCGAACTCGCTTTGCTTACCGATTTCGAGTGACCCGCTCAGGCCATAGTTATCGTAGCCGCCTCGAGTACGAACGCCATCACTCATGCTGACTTTGAGATCATTGTCGAAGCGATTGATTTTAGTAACGGCATCCACGTAAAAACCGCTTTGAGCGTCAAATTTTGTAGCGTATGCGCCTACAGAATAACTATCGACCGTACCTGAACTGCCACGCTTCAAGTCCAGGCTGGTTTTGCTGTAGCCGACCATTCCGCCGACCAACCAGTCACTGTCTCCCAACGCTGTATCGGCCCCGATGACTAGCCCCTGCTGGGTCTGACTGTAACCATCGCCATATGCATTCTCGACGCTATATCGATTGCCGTAAGTTCGAGTCCACAACCCTGGTTTTGCGCCGGTCAGGCGACGGTCCCCCATACGTGTGTTGAGCAAGGTGTTTTCGGCGTAAATGATGGTTGGCGCGGTATTGGCGATGGCCAGAACCGATTGAGTACTGGTGCTGACCTGAGCATCTGGTCGCAGAAACCAACCATTATCGTCTTCGAACAGCTTGTAGGTGAATGCACCCGCATCAACGGCATTGCGTAACGAAAATCGAGCATCGCCGCTGGCGACTTTTACGACCTGGATCGGTTGATCGTCAGCCGGCTTGCTCCCGGTAGCGCTGACCGACAATTCATGGGTGCCGGTGGCTGTTCCCGTGACATTCAAGAAGTCGGTCTGACGGCTGCCAAAATCGGTAGCCATGGAAAAGGTGCCATTGCCCGACAAGTTGACGACGTCAAGTTTGTAGAAAGTGGGCCCAGGCGCAAGGTCTACCGTGCCTCCCGCCAAGGTAAGGTTGTTCACTGTGTTACTGCCAGTCATCACCCACGTCGAATGATTGATAGCAAAGTCAGTGACGTTTTCCACGCCTCCGGTGAACACCGATCCATTGTCGAGTACCACGCGCGCGCTCCCTGCGGGGTCACCTTTGAAGTTCCCGTTGAATGCACTTTGATTGTCGAGCCTCAGATCGGCGACGTTGAGCAAGTCACCTGTCAGTGATGCGTTATTGCGCAATAACACGTTTGTAGGACTGCCGGACTCGACATCCACGTTGCCCTGCAGCGAGCTGTTATCCACGGTGAAGTTCACCGCAGCCCCCCCGGCCACCTCCAGAATCGTACCGTTGCCGCCTTTGAGGGTCGAACCGTTGCGCGCCTCGATAATCAGCGGGCCCAATGGATTGTTTTCCAGGTCGGCAATGATTGCCGATCCGGTTTTTCCTTCAACGCTCGAGTTGTCCAGAACCAGTTTGCTGACCTGCTCGTTGTCGCCATCAGGCTGGAACGTCACGCCGTTAAGGCCGCCGATGATTTTTGACCCTGCACTTGCATTCGCCTGGCCGCCCAACAAACCAAGTCCAAAACTTGAAGCACCTGTGCCTTCGATCGTCGTATTGCTTAAGTTCAGCGTGCTAAAGGCAGTCACCACAGCCCCCCCGGAGGTCCCTTGGACGGTACTGTCCAAGAGCGTTACCAGTGAACCTGTTTCGGTCGAGGTGAAACGCACTGCCTGCAAGCCAAACTGGAGTCCTGAAACGGTGCTATTTGAAATATTCGCGTTGCTATTAGCCAGCGTCAACGTCGTGAATCCCTCCGTGCCGGTGACTGTCGCACCGTCAAGGTTAACTGTGCCACCGTTGGCCGCCTCAATTTGCCGGGTCTGGCCACCATTTACATTCAGCGTGCCACCCTCGATTGTAATGTCCAGCGTCTGCGCCCCATTGACCGTTAGCGTTGCGTCGGGAGAAATCTGCCAGCTTTCTACAGTCGGCGAAGGTGAAATGCTTTCAGTTTCACCTGGATTTAGAAATCGGGCTTGTGCTTGGGGCAACACCAAAAAAAGGACGGCAAATGACGGATACCGCCATTTGGTGTCCTTCGTTAACTGCAATAAGGGGAGCCTGTTTTTCCACATGTTAAATCACCGCAACTGTCGATTTTTGAAATGGGCCGGCTTGACGAACTCCCTAGGAAAGGTCTCACCAGAGGGCGGCTAGCCTATCGATTGCAATGAGGACCGAATGTAGGAAAAATCTGCCACTTCGGTGGAATTTGGTGTTTTGATTAGTAGGAAAAATCGCCCGACACGTGCGTGAGTACGCCACGACAACGTCGTCAACTCGTTGCCGTGGCAAACACATCCCAATTAAACTATGCCTCTTCGCAATACTCACCGCGTGCATTGACTAGGTAGATGGAACTGATGAACTCATCAGACGGATAAAGCGTGCCATTGATATCGACCTCATACCAAACTTTCCAGTACCCGTGGTAATCGCCTGGTGGCTCAGGAATTTCAGCTGGAGGCGGTACGGGAATATTCCTGATAAACGGATCATAGGGTTGAAGCACCATTTCAAAACCATCGGCAGGTTCAGTTCCGATAATTTCATGCGGTGTTGACGTATATGCCGTACCGGGTGAAGTAACACTCATAGCCTCATCTCTATACCCTTGGGCACGGAGTGTAACTTTGCGCCCAAGTAACAGGTGCGTGGTGTCACCCGGGATTTTGACTACTGCTCCAAAGTT
This sequence comes from Pseudomonas sp. dw_612, assembly GCF_018449725.1. Lineage (GTDB taxonomy): Bacteria > Pseudomonadota > Gammaproteobacteria > Pseudomonadales > Pseudomonadaceae > Aquipseudomonas. The sequence goes on from NZ_JAAVVC010000015.1 coordinate 31,153, forward strand.
TGGCGCTGTTAGATCACTGCACAGTATTACGTTATCGTCTGGGAATTCCCGCTCGATCGATGGCGGCTCGAGCTCAATGACTATTGCATTGTTTGTTACCGGTTGAATCGGTGACGGGTTTTCGTTAACACCTCCAATGTCGGAAACAAAATACTGAAGTGCTATACCCGGTCCAAATCCAGCATTATTAATCAACACCCAAGGCAGTGGGATATCTACCGTCGTTTGGCCATCAGTTAAAAATACAGGGCCGAATCGTTGACCTGCATACTCGGCAAATATCTGTTGCCCTGCTTTAACAGGCTTATCAACATCCGTCCAGAGAGTAATGGTTACCGTTGCTTCCTTGTTATAGTCTACCGGCTCCAAGATGTCATCCACTGCGGTGCTGGTGATGTGTGGTGCATTCAGTTCGTTGTTGACGGGCGCCGGGTCTACCGGGTTCACCGGTCCTGGATAGTAAATATTTGAAAAAATATCTCTGCTTGAACGGCTAATTTCATTATTACCACGAAATAAAATGCATTCCACCTTCACAGGGACATCAGTTTCCGTATCAGGACCATCCTTATAGTAATCTGCAAAAATTTTATCAAAGGGCACCGGCGTGATCAGCGGGTCATGAGCAAGGAATGGAAAATCACCCAAATTTTCAGCATTCCACATAAACCTGACTTCATCGGTAGACAGAATTTCATCTACCCTTTTCAGTTCAATCGTAACGCCGCCCGGTTCGCGGCAATCTTTGATATCGATTAATTGATCAGTTGCATCTCGTGCCAAAGGGATAATGGGAGGTTCGAGTACGGGAAGCGGCGCAAACCTGACGCCCAACCCCTGTGCGGCTGAGAGTGCGCTTACGTTACCGGGCTCATCATTAATTATGTAATAGGCATATACAGCATCCGCACTGATCGCTCTTACGTTTACAACTGGAACCGTAAAGGTCCCGGTACCAATAGGCCCTTCCCAAAGCGGACGCTCAGGGTTGGTGAGCGAGTAAGTCCTGCTGATATAGAACCTGAGATGATCGGCAGGTAACGGATTCTGGTAGGTCATTGGAACAGTCACCACCATGCCACCCGGGTTGCGGCCAATGAAAGCATCGTCAATAAGATTGCCAGCCGATAAGGTAGGCAACGTTGCCTGTGGCGGCCGTGCTTTTGGCCCTCCCGGAGCTGCCTGATACGGAGCTCTACGGTCGATAATGACGGTCGTTGTATCTGATCTCCAGAAGTTACCAACGGCAGGTCTAGCCCGATATTCAACATCCCAACTGGTTGGGGTCGCCGGCGGATTGTCTTCGACCAGTTCGTCGGCCGGGATATAGGAAGATGTATATTCGGGAGGCCGCGAGGCTACTGGACCGGCAAAGAAAAAGAAAACTTCCTTCCAGTTTGAAGCCGCGGTGCCAGTCCTTTTAATATGGATAGAGACCCGATCATTCTCGTCCTGGATTGGCCAGATAGGAAGAATAGCTTGTAAGCGAGCACCGGCCCCGAGTTTGCTGACATACACTCGTCTGTCGGTAGCGCTAATTATATCGGGGATTCGCGGCGGGGGACCGGCCGTAACGCCACTAGACTGACTCCGATGTAACTCTCTATCAATTTCTGCCACTTCTTGCTTTGCGTTCATTACAATTCTCCATCACCATTACATTAATAAAACTTTAATATTGTTTGCCTTGCAAACAAATACCATGCCGATAACTACGGCACATTTTCAGCTACAGCAGTTGCCAACCTCAACTATCAGGAAGGTCCGCACGGCACTCCTGACTGCATACGATCAATCTTTACAATCGCTTGCGGGGCTTCACCAATAAATACTCCTCTTCTCCGGATTTTATAGGACACCCCCATGGAATCGTTATCAATCATTGGCCGTACATACGGAATGAAGGGGATAGGCGTGGGTTCGAATCCGTCCGCATTTCTTGCATCCGCATCAGTCAATATATAAGTGAACTCGCCTTGAGTGCCTTCAATTAAATATTCTTCACCACCATTCAATGAGGTGTAGCCTCGACTGAAGTAAACACACTCATCGCCGCCCTGCAAACTTTGAAAAGGGATATTTAGATAAACACCGAACCAGATTGGCCGCTTAGTTTCACAGTTCAAATATCCCCAAAGTGTTGCATCGGGGAAACGCGCCTGCAATAGGCTGGGCAATGGAATAACACTGTGATCAATAGTCAGCTTTTTTTCTACCGATAAAAGCGGGTTCCCCGGTATAGCACGCACTCTATACCAAAGATATGCAACACCATCGTCCTGGAGCAAAATGACATCGATTGGAATCAGAAACTCAGTATCGGTAATCGGCCCATTTTTCCGCTCTTGGAAGATCGTGGTTGTTATGCCATTCCGTCGCCAGTAGACGGTTAACTCATCTGTTTCGCCAAGTTCATCGGCATATATAGGCCACCTTTTAATTCTTGCCTGCCCGCCATTCAAAAGCACTTCCGCTGGAAGTTTTCCGTCGGGATCGCTCTCAGGCACACCATCTACTGTAGGGGGGTCGGCAAGCAAAATACCTTCAGAGTTTTCGTTACTGTCCGAAAACGACATATTTGCCTCCTCTTGAATATATTGAGTACGGTTTCAGGTTTCTGATGAAGTAAATTAAAAGCCGAAAAAACGGCCTTTTCTACTGTCATATCTGACAGGTTTATGGACCGTTTGTCGGTTTTATCGCAGTTTTGTATGAACGACTGATGTAACAGGGCTTGACGAACAAGTAACTTTTGGCGCTCACTGAAACCGGTTTCATAAGCTTGTTTCGAAGGTATAGAAAAATAAGGTCCACCACCGTGAACGATTTCTCCGCCGCCCAGCGCAGCCGCGTCACCATGCTCGATGTCGCCGAACACGCCGGCGTGTCCAAGGCCAGCGTGTCGCGCTTTATCGGTGACGACCGCGCCCTGCTCTCCGATGCCATCGCCCAGCGCATCGAGCAGGCCATCAGCGAGTTGGGCTACCGCCCGAACCAGATGGCCCGTGGCCTTAAACGCGGGCGAACCCGCCTGATCGGCATGCTGGTGGCCGATATCCGCAACCCTTATTCGATTGCCGTGATGCATGGCGTGGAAACCGCGTGCCGTCGCCACGGCTACAGCCTGGTGGTGTGCAACACCGATCGCGATGACGAGCAGGAACGCCAGCACCTGGCGTTGCTGCGCTCGTACAACATCGAAGGTCTGATCGTGAACACCCTGGGCCATCACCGCGATGAACTGCGCGAACTGCATCGGGAAATGCCGCTGGTGTTGGTGGACCGCAAGGTCGACCAGCTCGAGAGCGACCTGGTGGGCCTGGATAATCCGGCCGCCGTTGAAATGGCCCTCGCCCATCTAGAAGAACGCGGTTACCGCGATGTGTTGCTGGTGACTGAACCGTTCGACGGCACCAGTTCGCGGATTGAGCGGGTCAGCAGTTTCAAGGCGCAGATCGAGCAGCGTTCGGCGCTGCAAGGGGCTGTCGTCGAAACCGGCAGCGACCTGACTTCACGTTTGAAAACCTTCCTCGATACACTCGGTCCGGGGCCGAAAGCGTTGTTCTGTGCCAACGGGATTGCGGCGCTGGCCAGTACCCATGCGTTGCGTGAGCTGGGCTGCCGGTTGTTCGGGGATGTGGGGTTGATTGCCCTGGATGATCTGGATTGGTATCCGTTGGTGGGCAGCGGGATCACCGCCCTCGCCCAGCCGACAGCGGAGATTGGCGCGAGTGCGTTTGAGTGTTTGCTCAAGCGCTTGCGTGGGGATGTCGGGGCGGTGCGGACCGTGGATTTTGCGGCGCGGTTGGTGGTGCGTGGGTCTACACAAGGGGATTTGCGGTGATTGTGCGGCCCTCTTCGCGAGCAAGCCCGCTCCCACATTGGATCGGCGGCGTATACAAATCCCCTGTGGGAGCGGGCTTGCTCGCGAAGGCGTCCTTGAAAACACCGCCCACTTGAATAAAACCCTTTTTTTTGAACAAAAATGAAACCGGTTTCAGAGGTAAACAACAATGAATAAACCACCCGTTTCCATCAGCCTGTCGAGCTACGGCGCCGATCTGGTGCGCCAGCGCGGCCAGGGCAGTTTCATCGACCTGTTGGCCGCCGCCGGCGCGACGCGGATTGAATGGCGCGAAGAGTTGCTGACCCACGAAGAACCGGCGCAACTGGCCGATGCCACCCAGGCTCGCGGGCTGGAAAGCGTGTACTCCTCGCCCATGGAACTGTGGCTCGCCGGTCAATCCAAGCCTAATCCTGAATTGGCGGTGGCCCTGCAACGCGCGCAAAGCTTTGGCGCCAAGTGGCTGAAAGTCTCCCTCGGTTACTTCACCGACAACAATGACCTCGACACCTTGGCTCGGCCGTTGAGCCAGAGCCCGGTGCAACTGCTGGTGGAGAACGATCAGACCTTGCACGGTGGGCACATCGAACCGTTCCAGCGGTTCTTCACTGAAGTCGAGCAACACAACCTGCCGATCAAGATGACCTTCGACATCGGCAATTGGCAATGGCAGGACCAGTCCGCTGCCAGCGCCGCGCGTTTGCTAGGTCGGCATGTCGGTTATGTGCATTGCAAGGCTGTGGCGCGTCGGGCCGACGGCAAACTGGTGGCGATGCCGCCCAGTGCCAGCGACCTGCATTTGTGGGAACAACTGCTGCGGCACATGGCCCAAGGCGTAATGCGGGCGGCGGAGTACCCGTTGCAGGGCGACGACCTGGTGCAACTGACCACCGAACACGTCGCCACCCTCGCCCGCCTCGGTCAATCACGGTTGGAGAGCACGCATGTCTGAGATCGATATTCTGTCGTTCGGCGAAACCATGGCGATGTTCGTCGCCGAGCAGAGCGGTGATCTGGCTGCGGTCGGGCAGTTTCACAAACGTATTGCCGGCGCCGACAGCAACGTAGCCATCGGCTTGTCGCGACTGGGTTTCAACGTGGCCTGGCTGAGCCGGGTCGGGGCGGATTCCCTGGGTCGCTTCGTGATCGAAACGCTGGAGAAAGAAGGCCTCGATTGCCGCAATGTAGCTATCGATCCGGCGCACCCCACCGGTTTTCAGCTCAAATCCCGCACCGACGATGGCAGCGATCCGGTGGTCGAGTATTTCCGTCGCGGTTCGGCGGCCAGTCACTTGTCGGTGCAATCGATCACCGCCGGACTGTTAAACGCTCGGCACCTGCACGCCACCGGCATTCCTCCGGCGCTGTCGGCCAGTGCCCGGGAGATGTCGTTCGAATTGATGACCCGCATGCGCGCCGCCGGGCGCAGTGTGTCCTTCGACCCGAACCTGCGCCCGAGCCTGTGGGCCAGCGAGCAGCAGATGATCACCGAGATCAACCGCCTCGCCGCCCTCGCCCACTGGGTGCTGCCAGGCTTAAGCGAAGGTCGTTTACTCACCGGTTTTGAAGACCCGGCCGACATCGCGGCGTTTTACCTCGATCAAGGGGCGGAAGCGGTGGCGATCAAGCTCGGACCGCACGGTGCCTATTACCGCACGCATCTGGATCAGGGTTTTGTCGCGGGCGTGCCGGTGGAAATCGTCGTCGACACCGTCGGTGCCGGCGATGGCTTTGCCGTCGGCATGATCAGCGCCCTGCTGGAAAACCTCAGCTTTGCCGAAGCCGTGCAGCGGGCCAACTGGATTGGCAGCCGGGCGGTGCAGAGTCGGGGGGATATGGAGGGGTTGCCCAGTCGCATCGAAATGTCGGTTGAATTTGAGGCCGCCAATCGCGAGCAAGCTCGCTCCCACAATGGTCCTGAGTCCACCGCAAATCCCCTGTGGGAGCGAGCTTGCTCGCGATGAGGCCCGCACAGTCAGTGAAGATTTAGACCGTTACCTGCTGCGACAAAAACAACAAGCTCAGGAGCACCATCATGAAAACCGCAACACTCGCCGCCCGCCGCTGGTGGTACATCATGCCTATCGTGTTTATCACCTATAGCCTGGCGTATCTGGACCGCGCCAACTACGGGTTCGCCGCCGCCTCCGGAATGGCCGAAGACCTGATGATCACGCCGGGCCTGTCATCGATGCTCGGTGCGCTGTTCTTCCTCGGCTACTTTTTCTTCCAGGTCCCGGGGGCGATTTACGCGCAGAAGCACAGCGTGAAGAAACTGATTTTCGTCAGCCTGATTCTCTGGGGCGGCCTCGCCACCCTGACCGGCATCGTCTCCAGCGCCTATTGGTTGATCGTCATCCGCTTCATGCTCGGCGTGGTCGAAGCCGCGGTGATGCCGGCGATGCTGGTTTATCTGTGCCACTGGTTCACCCGTGCCGAACGCTCACGGGCCAACACCTTCCTGATCCTCGGCAACCCGGTGACCATGCTGTGGATGTCGGTGGTCTCGGGCTACCTGGTTCAGCATTTCAGCTGGCGCTGGATGTTCATCATCGAGGGCTTGCCGGCGGTGCTCTGGGCGTTTATCTGGTGGCGCCTGGCCGACGAGCGTCCGGCCCAGGCCAAGTGGCTCAGCGACCAGGAGAAACAGGATCTGGAAAGCGCTTTGGCCGCCGAACAGGTCGGGATCAAAGCGGTGAAGAACTACGCCGAAGCCTTCCGCTCGCCGAAAGTCATTGTGCTGGCCTTGCAGTTTTTCTGCTGGAGCATTGGCGTCTACGGCTTTGTGCTGTGGTTGCCGTCGATCCTCAAGGCTGGTCTGCAGATGGACATGGTTGAAGCCGGTTGGCTCTCGGCGCTGCCGTATCTGGCGGCAGTGATCGGCATGCTCGCGGTGTCCTGGGGCTCGGACAAGTTGCAGAAGCGCAAACGCTTTGTCTGGCCGCCGCTGTTGATCGCTTCGATTGCGTTCTACGGCTCCTACGCCTTGGGCGCTGAGCATTTCTGGTGGTCCTACACCTTGCTGGTGATAGCCGGGGCTTGCATGTATGCGCCGTACGGGCCGTTCTTTGCGATCGTCCCGGAAATCCTTCCGGCCAACGTCGCCGGTGGCGCCATGGCGCTGATCAACAGCATGGGCGCGCTCGGCTCGTTTGGCGGTTCCTATTTGGTCGGTTACCTGAACAGCAGCACCGGTTCGCCCGGCGCTTCGTACCTGCTGATGAGCGGTGCATTGATGCTCTCGGTGGTGCTGACGATTTTCCTCAAGCCCGGCGCAAGTGACCGGGTCGTGGCCAAAACCGTTGCGAAACGGCCCGTGCCTGCTCACCCTTGAATTGAAGTTGAGACGATGACGATGAAAAAGCAGGTTGTGCTGTACAAGAAACTCTCGCCGTTGCTGATGGCTCGCCTTCACGAACACGCCGACGTGACCTTGATCGACAGCCTCGATGCCGAAGGCCTGGCCAAATTGCGCGATGCCCTGCCCCGGGCCCAGGGTTTGCTCGGCGCCAGTCTGAAACTGGACGCCGCACTGCTCGACCTGGCGCCGAATCTGGAGGCGATTGCCAGCGTCTCGGTGGGCGTCGACAACTACGACATCGATTACCTGACCGAGCGCCGGATCCTGCTGAGCAACACCCCGGATGTGCTCACCGAAACCACGGCCGACACCGGTTTCGCACTGATCCTGGCCACCGCCCGGCGCGTGGTGGAACTGGCGAACATGGTGCGCGCCGGCCATTGGCACCGCAACATCGGCCCGGCGCAGTTCGGCACGGATGTGCATGGCAAAACCCTGGGCATCATCGGCATGGGCCGCATCGGTGAGGCGCTGGCCCAGCGTGGGCATTTCGGTTTTGGCATGCCGGTGATCTATCACAGCCACTCGCCGAAACCGGCGGTGGAGCAGCGTTTCAACGCGCAATACCGCAGCCTGCCGGAGCTGTTGCAGCAGGCGGATTTTGTCTGCCTGACCTTGCCGCTCACCGCTGAAACCGAAGGTTTGATCGGCGCCGAACAGTTCGCCTTGATGGGCCCGGAAACGATCTTCATCAACATTTCCCGGGGTAAAGTGGTGGACGAAGCGGCGCTGATCACCGCGCTGCGCAACGGGCAGATCCGCGCCGCCGGGCTGGATGTGTTCGAGCGAGAACCGCTGAACCATGATTCGCCGTTGATGCAGATGAACAATGTGGTGGCGACGCCGCACATTGGCTCGGCGACGCATGAGACGCGAGAGGCCATGGCCCAGTGTGCGGTGGACAACCTGCTGATGGCGTTAGCGGGTGAGCGGCCGGTGAATCTGGTGAATGCCGGGGCGTGGAAGGCCTGAGAGATTTGGCGCCTGCCAGGACGCCTTCGCGAGCAGGCTCGCTCCCACAAGGGGAACGCATTCCAAATGTGGGAGCGAGCCTGCTCGCGAAGAGGCCAGTCCTAACAACACAGGGGTGAAGGCTTGAGCTATTTGCCGCTTGCCAGATAGCTATCGCGAGCAAGCTCGCTCCCACAGGAGATTTGTGTGCGCCACCGATCCAATGTGGGAGCGGGCTTGCTCGCGAAGAGGCCTTCAGGCCCGCCGTGCTTCCAACAGATCCGCCGCACAAAGGGCAATCCGCCGACACGCATCCGCCAGTTTCACCTGATCCACCACCAACCCAATCCGGATATGCCCCGCCGCGCTCGGCCCGAAGGCTTCTCCCGCCAGCACCGACACGCCATAGCCTTCCAGCAGCCGCTCGGCAAAGCCCTGGGCACACAGCCCGGTCGGGCGCACGTCGACCATCACGAACATCCCGCCGTCTGGCTTGATTGGCCGGATGCCCGGGCAATTGCTCAACCGCGCACACACCAGATCCCGCCGCTGGCGATATTCCTCGCGCATCTGCGCCACTTCCGGCAAATCCCTGTCCAGCGCGACCTGCGCGGCTTTCTGCACGAAATCCGGAATGCCAAACAGCATGCACAGCGACAGGTGCATCAAGTGTTCGGCCAAAGGCTTGGGGCCGATCACCCAACCGACCCGCCAGCCGCTCATGGCGTGGGATTTGGACAGACTGTTGAGGGTCGCGGTGCGTTCGGCCATGCCCGGCAAACTGGCCGGGCTGATGTGTTCGCCTTCGTACAGCAAGTCGCTGTAGACCTCGTCGCTGATCAGCCACAAGTCGTGGCGAACGCACAGCGCCGCCAGTTCCTGCCAGATCTTCAAGGACAGACTGGCGCCGGAAGGATTGTTCGGACTGTTAAGCACAATGACCCGAGTCTTGGCCGTGATCAGCGCCGCGACATCCGTCGGATCCACCCGAAAGCCATTCTCCGGACGCACCGCCACCGGCATCACCTTGGCGCCGCAGGCACCGAAGACACCTTCGTAAGTGACATACATCGGTTCAGCGACGATCACCTCATCGCCCGGATCGAGCAAGCACTGCGCCACCGAGTACACCGCGCATTGCGCGCCGGGCAACACGATCACATGCTCGGCATCCACCGCTTGACCGCTGCGACGCCGGTGCCGACTGGCGATGCTGGTGCGCAGCGCCCGGGTGCCGCGCACGTCCGAGTAATGAGTATCGCCGGCCAACAAGCTATCGATGGCCGCCTGGACAACGGGCTTGGGCGTATCGAAATCCGGATCGCCCACCGACAGGAGCAGCACGTCAACGCCCTGCTCGCGCATCTCCAGCGCTCGATCATGAATTTGCCAGGCTGCCGCTCCGTCACCGGCAATCCGTTGGGTCAAGGCTGAATAGCGCATGTACTTCTCCTATCGCGCGTGCTCCAGTCTCAACCCTATCTCAAATTACAAAACGCGCCACCATCGCATTCAAATCCACCGCCAATCGCGACAGTTCATGAGTCGCGGCACTGGTCTGGTTGGCACCGGCTGCGGACTGGGTCGCGAGGTCGCGGATGTTGACCAGGTTGCGGTCTACTTCGCGGGACACCTGGGCCTGTTCTTCGGAGGCGCTGGCGATCACCTGATTGCGCTCGTTGATCAAGTTGATCGACTGGGTGATCTGCTCCAGTGCCACACCGGCGGCGCGGGCCATTTCCAGGGTGCTTTGGGTGCGCTGGTTGCTTTGCTGCATCGAGGAAACCGCTTCACCGGTGCCGTTCTGAATACCGGCGACCATTTTTTCGATTTCCTGGGTCGATTGCGCGGTGCGATGAGCCAGTGCCCGAACCTCGTCCGCCACCACCGCAAAACCACGCCCGGCTTCACCGGCACGGGCCGCTTCGATCGCGGCGTTGAGTGCCAGCAAGTTGGTTTGTTCAGCAATGGCGCGGATCACGTCCAGCACTTTGCCGATGTCACGGCCCTGGGCCGCGAGGCCTTCGATCATGAGCGAGGTGTTTTGCACGTCGTGCGTCATGGTCTGGATCGCGTCGACGGTTTCCACCACGCGGTTGCGACCTTCACGGGCGGCCTGGGTCGACTGGTTCGAGGCTTCGGAAGTCGACACGGCGTTACGCGCCACTTCTTCCACGGCGGCGGTCATTTCATTCACTGCCGTGGCGGCCTGTTCGATTTCGTTGTTCTGTTTTTGCAAACCACGGGAAGACTCTTCGGTGACCGTGCTGAGTTCCTCGGCGGCGGCCCCCAACTGGGTGGCAGAGCCGGCGATCTGCTCGATGGTTTGGCGCAGGCTGCTTTGCATGGCGGACAAGGCGCCGAGCAAACGGGCCGGCTCATCCTTGCCGTCGACTTCGATGGCTTTGATCAAGTTACCGCCGGCGATGGTTTCCGCGGCCTGTACCGCACGGTTCAGCGGTTCGACGATGCTGCGCGTCAGCAGCCAGGCCAGCAGCACCGTCAGCAGCGCCGCGATCACCGACACCACGATGATGCCGTTGAAGGCGAAGGAATACTGGTCATCGGCTTCGGCGTCGGCCGCTGTAGCGTCAGCCTTATTGATCGCGATCAGCTTGTTCAACTGCTCACCCATCTGGTCGGTGCCGTCCTTGATGCGTGAGTTGATCAACTTGCGCAACTCATCCAGTTTGTCCTGGCGGGACAGATCCATCATCTCGCGCTGGGCCTGCATGTAATTGTCGAGCGTGGTGGCGAACGTTTTGTACAACGTCGCCTCTTCGCCGCCCGCCGGCAATGCCGCATAACCGGCCTGTGCTGTTTTAACTTTTTCTACCAGCACGTCGATGCGGGCAGCGGCTTCTTGCAGACTCGCCGGCTCACGGTTCACCAGGACGCGGAACGAGAGAATGCGCAGGCGCAGGACGTTTTCGGTCATGGTGCCGAGGAAGCCGATGCTGGGCAGGTGGTTGCTTTCCATGTCCACGGAGGCCTGGCGGATGATCGACATGCGACTCACCGCAAACACGCCTAGCACGATGACCAGCAACGCAATAAAGGCAAAGCCGAGGAAGGCGCGGGGCGCGATATTCAGATTACGCATGGACATAGGATGAGTCTCGGGTGATTGAACTTCGAGCATCCGTGCCGTGATCGCTGGCGGGTGGGCGTGTAAGCCGGCCGGAGCAGCCTGGCGCCACTGTTGTAATAGGTTTGTGTGCGCCTATGAGGGTTATCGGCTGGACTTGAGGATTTTTGCGGGGGAAGTGGAAATATATTTCAAGGGGTTACGGGTGTTTCAACGGTGAAACACTTAGAAGTGAGCGACCGTTAGATCGCCCCCTCACCCTAGCCCTATCCTCAAAGGGGCGAGGGGACTGACCGAGGAGTCTTACGAGCTACATCGACCTGAAAGTCCGAGTTGGATTCAGGTCTGGATGGCGAGCCGAACACAGATTTTGAAGTGTCCCCGATCAGCTCCCTTTCCCCCTCTCCCCTATGGGGAGAGGGCTGGGGTGAGGGGTAGCTCTTGAATCCACCCAAAAAATCAAACCTTGCCAGCCGCCATCCGCCAAACCCGCGCAATATCACTCGCCCGCTCGCGCAACAACCGCGGTGCCTCGGCACACGCCTGCTCCAACGTCATCGGCCCGCTCGCCAAGGCAAACGCCGCATCAATCCCGTGACCATAAAGCTCCTGATACCCCTCCCCCAACGTCCCGGCAATGACAATCACCGGCACACCCTGCTGACGAGCGATCCGCGCTACGCCAAACGGCGTCTTGCCGCGCAAGGTCTGGGCGTCAAAACGGCCTTCGCCGGTAATCACCAGATCCGCGTCTTTGACCGCCTCGGCCAGACCAACCAGTTCGGCGACCACTTCGACACCGGCCTGAAATTGCGCGCAGAGAAACGCCTTGGCCGCAAAGCCCAAGCCACCCGCCGCTCCGCTGCCGGGTTCATCGCGCACGTCTTTATTCAACGCCTGCGCACACAGATCGGCGAAGTGCCCAAGGGCTTGATCGAGTTGCTGGACGTGTTGCCGTGACGCGCCTTTCTGCGGACCGAAAATCGCCGACGCGCCATGAGGACCGCACAAGGGATTGTTGACGTCTGCAGCGATGTCGAAGCGCACCGCGTTCAGCCGTGAATCGATTTCGCTCAGGTCGATATTCGCCAGTTGTGCCAGCGCCAATCCGCCGGGCGCGAGAACTTGTCCCTGCGCGTCGAACAGTTTCACGCCCAAGGCCTGCATCGCGCCGGCGCCACCGTCATTGGTGGCGCTGCCGCCAATCGCCAGGATCACCCGTTGCGCGCCGGCATCGAGTGCGGCGCGGATCAGTTCGCCAGTGCCGAAAGTACTGCTGATGCAGGCATCGCGCTGCCCGGGTGGGACCAGTTGCAAGCCACTGGCTTCGGCCATTTCGATGATTGCGGTGTGGTTGTGCGGCAACCAGCCCCAAGCGGCTTCGACGGTTGCGCCCAGCGGACCGCGAACCGGGGTGCGGCGTAACTCACCGGCGCACGCCGCCAGAATCGACTCGACAGTCCCCTCCCCGCCGTCGGCCATCGGGCATTTGACCAATTGCGCCTGCGGCCAAACCTCGGCCAAACCCGACGCGATGGCATCGGCTACGCCCTGGGCACTCAGGCTGTCCTTGAACGAATCGGGGGCGATGACGATTTTCATGAGCATTCTCCAGTTCCAATGCCTCCATGCTGCCAGTTGCCCGGAGTGATGACGCCGGTCCGCTGCACAAACGGGGGTGGCGTTTGTTGTTCATTTCTACAAAGTGGGCATTGTGGTGGCAGGGATGGCCTCTTCGCGAGCAAGCCCGCTCCCACATTTTGGAATGTGTTCCCGTGTGGGAGCGGGCTTGCTCGCGAAGGCGTCCTTACAATCGCCACATCTCTACTCGGTCTGCGGAAGCAGTTGCACCCCCAGGTACAAAGCAAGCATCCCATCCAACCGCAACGGATCGACCCCGCTCAACTCGGCAATCCGCTCCATGCGATAGCGCAAGCTGTTGCGATGAATACCCAGCGCATCGGCGCACGCCTGGCTCTGCCCGTCGTGATCGCACCAACAACGCAGGGTCGCGAGCAGTTGGCCGTTGCTGTCCTTGGCGATGACTTTGCGCAACGGCTTGAGCAGTTCGTCCAGGGCATCGTCGTTGCGGTGCCGCCAAAGCATCACCGGCAGACGATAACGGTTCAGGGTCAGCAACCGCGAGCGTGGCAATACATCGCGCCCATAGGCCAGCAAATCGGCGACCCGGCGATAGCAGCGGCGCAAACCCGGCAGTCCATCGGCCTGCCCGCCGACGGCGATGCGCAGGATGTTCCAGCCCAGGCCATCGAGTTTTTCCAGCAGTCGTTCATGTTCGATCGCCTGGCTCGCCGGTCGGCACCACAGCAGCGACGACTTGGCGGAGCTCACGCACCAACTGTCGGGGTAACGACTGATCAACCAGGAACTGAGGGCTTCGACAGTCTGCCCCGGCCCGTGCTCCAGCCCCAACTCGAACAGATACGGCACCCGCGTCAATTGCGGCTTGAGCCCCAGTTGTTGCGCCTCGTCCACCAATCGCGGCGAATCCCCGGCGTCGGTCAGCAGCAACGCCAGCAAATCATCGCAACGCTGGCGCCGCCATTGCTGTTCGGCCTGCTGATTGCGCTGGCCTACCAACATCTCGGCAGTCATGCGCACCAGTTCGGCGTAGGTGCGCAGTTGCTCCGGCTCGCCGGTGATGCCAAGCACGCCGATCAATCGTTGATCGAGCAACAGCGGCAGGTTGATCCCCGGCTGCACGCCTTTGAGATGAATCGCGGTTTGCGCATCGATTTCCACCACCCGCCCGTTGGCCAACACCAGTTGCGCGCCTTCGTGGCGGGTGTTGATCCGCTCCGGCTCGCCGCTGCCGAGGATCAGACCCTGACTGTCCATGACGTTGACGTTGTACGGCAGGATGGCCATGGCCCGGTCGACGATGTCCTGGGCCAGGTCGTGATCGAGTTCAAACATGCGGGCGGATCCTTGAAAACGGGGTGGGACGGGTTGTTCACCCGCACAGGCCTTGGTGGCAAACCCTGTGCTCAGGCACAAAGACAATCACCCAAGGGGTGGCCGAGACTCACAGGGCGATCAACGTTACCCTTTGCATCGCAAAAAATCATAATAAAGAGAGAGCCCGCCATGTCACAGAGCGCAGCCGCTACCCAGACCATCGTTGACGAAAAAAACGCCGTTTATAAACGCATCACCCTGCGTTTGATCCCCTTCATTTTCATCTGCTACCTGTTCAACTACCTCGACCGTGTGAACGTTGGCTTCGCCAAGTTGCAGATGCTCGACGCGCTGAAATTCAGCGAAACCGTATACGGCCTCGGGGCCGGGATCTTCTTTATCGGCTACGTGCTGTGCGGCGTGCCGAGCAACCTGGCATTAACCAAGTTTGGCCCACGGCGCTGGATCGCGTTGATGATGATCGTCTGGGGTTCGCTCTCGACGGGCCTGCTGTTCGTCACCACCCCGACCGAGTTCTACACCTTGCGTCTGTTCACCGGCGCGGCCGAAGCCGGGTTCTTCCCGGGCGTGGTGCTCTATCTCTCGCAGTGGTTCCCGACCTTCCGTCGTGGCCGCATCATGGCGCTGTTCATGTCGGCGATCCCGGTGTCCGGCCTGCTCGGCAGCCCGTTCTCCGGCTGGATTCTTAACCACTTCGGCGCCGGGCAAGCGGGTTTGGCCGGCTGGCAGTGGATGTTTTTGCTGCAAGGGATCCCGACGGTGATTCTCGGTGCCCTCGCCTACTTCTTGCTCAGCGACAGTTATGCCAATGCCAAGTGGCTGACGCCGTTCGAGCGCTCGGTGCTGGAAGCCGATCACGCAGAAGATTTGGCCAACAAGCCGAAAACCACCACTGACTCGCTGGCTGCGGTGTTCAAGAACCCGGCGATCTGGGCGTTTGGGCTGATCTACTTCTGCATCCAGAGCGGCGTTTACGCGATCAACTTCTGGTTGCCGTCGATCATCAAGAACCTGGGCTTCAGCGATAACCTGGTGATTGGCTGGTTGAGTGCGATTCCGTACCTGCTGGCTGCGGTGTTTATGTTGCTGGTCGGTCGCTCGGCGGACTTGCGCAAGGAGCGCCGCTGGCATTTGGTAGTGCCGATGCTGATGGGCGCGGTGGGTTTGCTGATTGCCGTGAACTTCGCCACCACGCCGGCGATTGCGATTCTCGGCCTGACCATCGCCACCATGGGTGCCCTCACCGGCCTGCCGATGTTCTGGCCGGTGCCGACCGCCCTGCTGAGCGCGGGTGCGGCGGCGGGTGGTCTGGCGCTGATCAACTCCATGGGGCAGATGGCCGGCTTCTTGAGCCCGTACCTGGTCGGTTGGGTCAAGGACAGCACCGGGTCGACCGATGCGGCGTTGTATCTGTTGGCGGGTGTGATTGTGTGCGGGAGTGTGTTGGCGTTGCGGATGACGCGTACGTTGCGCGCCTGATATCCGCCGTAGGCCCCTGTGGGAGCGGGCTTGCTCGCGAAAGCGGTGTGTCAGGCAATAAAGATGTCGCCTGACACTCCCTCTTCGCGAGCAAGCCCGCTCCCACATTTGATCCGCTGTGTTCGATAAATCAGATTGATCCGTGGGGTAGTTCTGGTATTTGATTGACGCCCTCCCCACCGGCAAAAGGATTTCGTCATGAGCTACCGCACATTGGGTCATTCGGGTCTGCAGGTGTCTACCCTGACCCTGGGCACCATGATGTTCGGCGAACAGACCAGCACCGAAGATTCCCTGCGGATCATCGACAAGGCTTGGGACCAGGGCATCAATTTCATCGACACCGCCGACGTTTACACCGGCGGCCGTTCCGAAGAGATCGTCGGTGAAGCCGTCGCCGGCAACCGCCACGAATGGGTACTCGCCACCAAAGTCGGCTTCGGCCCGGTGGACGGCATACCGAACCGCAGCGGCCTGAGCCGCAAGCACCTGTTCAATGGCATCGACGCCAGCCTGACGCGGCTCGGCACCGATTATGTCGACATCTATTACCTGCACCGCGAAGACCACAACACGCCGTTGGAGGTCACCATTTCGGCCATTGGCGACCTGATTCGCCAGGGCAAGATCCGTTATTGGGGCCTGTCCAACTACCGTGGCTGGCGCATCGCCGAAGTCATTCGTGTGGCCGACAAGCTCGGGGTCGACCGGCCAGTGATCAGTCAGCCGCTGTACAACATCGTCAACCGCCAGGCCGAAACCGAACAAATCACCGCCGCCCACGCGTATGGATTGGGTGTCGTGCCCTACAGCCCGTTGGCTCGCGGCGTGCTCAGCGGCAAATACGCACCGGACGTGACGCCAGACGCCAACAGCCGCGCCGGGCGTCAGGACAAGCGCATCCTCGAAACCGAATGGCGCGTCGAGTCGTTGCGCATTGCCCAGCAGATCCAGGAATACACCCAGGGCCGTGGCGTGGGCATCGTTGAATTCGCCATTGCCTGGGTGATCAACAACAGCGCCGTGACTTCGGCGATCGTCGGGCCGCGCACTGAAGAACAGTGGGATGCCTACACCAAGGCGCAGGCGGTGAAGATCACGGCGGAAGATGAAGCGTTTATCGATTCGCTGGTGACACCGGGGCATTCCTCGACACCGGGGTTCAATGACGTGAGCCATTTTGTGTCAGGCCGTAAACCCCGTAATACCTGAAAAACACAGTCCCCCTGTGGGAGCGGGCTTGCTCGCGAAAGCGGTGTGTCAGGCAATGTAAATGTTGACTGACACGGCCCCTTCGCGAGCAAGCCCGCTCCCACAGGGTTTTGTGTTGTCTGCAAATCTTGTAGATAACCCCGGATCAACTGTGGGAGCGAGCCTACTCGCGAAAGCGGTCTACCCTTCAGCATTAATGTTGGCTGAAAGTCCGTCTTCGCGAGCAGGCTCGCTCCCACATTCGGCTGGTGTTGATTGATCGGTCAATATTCATCTTGAAAACCACGTATCCTCTGCGCCCCCGTTTCACGTTCAACTCCGCGAGGACAGTTTGTCTAAAGGTATCGCTCTATCGGTCACAGCCTCGGTGCTGTTCGCCGTCATGTATTACTACACCTCACTGCTCACGCCCTTGAGCGGTGTAGAAATCTTCGGCTGGCGGATGCTGCTGACCGTGCCCTGCATGACGGTGTTCATGCTGGTGTCCGGCGAATGGCGGCGCGCGATCGAGATCGTCAAACGCCTGGGCGGCAAGCCGAAGTTGTTCGCTGGCCTGATCGTGTCGGCGGCGCTGTTGGGCGTGCAACTCTGGCTGTTCATGTGGGCGCCGCTCAACGGCTACAGCCTCGACGTCTCGCTGGGTTACTTCCTGTTGCCGCTGGCGATGGTGCTGACCGGGCGGATTGCCTATGGCGAACGCTTGTCCTACCTGCAAAAAGTCGCCGTATTTTTCGCCTCGCTCGGCGTGCTCAACGAGCTGTATCAGGTCGGCGGTTTTTCCTGGGCGACCTTACTGGTGGTGGTCGGTTACCCCCTGTACTTCGTGTTGCGCAAATGGCTGGCGACCGACAACCTCGGCGGCTTGTGGCTGGACATGAGCCTGATGCTGCCAGTGGCGTTCTGGTTTGTCTGGGGCGGTGAGCAAGGTTTCGGCGTGTTCGATCAATATCCGTGGCTGTCGCTGCTGATCCCTGTACTCGGGTTGATCAGTGCGTCTGCGCTGGTGGTCTACATCATTGCCAGCCGCTTGCTGCCGTTCAGCCTGTTCGGGCTGTTGAGCTACGTTGAGCCGGTGTTGTTGCTGGGCGTGGCGTTGCTGCTGGGCGAGAGCATCAAGCCTGGGGAGTGGCTGACCTATATTCCGATCTGGTTGGCGGTGGTGGTGCTGGTGTTTGAAGGGTTCAAGCACATGATGCGTAGTCGCCGGCCTTAACGACGGCGCAAAACAAATGTGGGAGCGGGCTTGCTCGCGAATGCGGTGTGTCAGTCGACATTAATGTCGTCTGACACACCGCATTCGCGAGCAAGCCCGCTCCCACAGTTTTACAGCGGTGACGGTTTAGTCCGTGGACAGCACGCCCCGACGCACCTGATCCCGCTCAATCGATTCGAACAATGCCTTGAAGTTGCCTTCACCGAACCCATCATCGCCTTTGCGCTGGATGAATTCGAAGAACACCGGCCCCATCAGGGTTTCCGAGAAGATCTGCAGCAACAGGCGGCGGTCACCGGACTCGGACGAACCGTCCAGCAGAATCCCGCGCGATTGCAGTTGATCAACCGGCTCGCCGTGGTTCGGCAAACGGCCTTCGAGCATTTCGTAATAGGTTTCCGGCGGCGCGGTCATGAAGCGCATGCCTATTTTCTTCAGGCGATCCCAGGTGTCGATCAGGTTGTCGCTGAGGAACGCGACGTGCTGGATGCCTTCGCCATTGAACTGCATCAGGAACTCTTCGATCTGCCCGGCGCCCTTGGACGATTCTTCGTTCAACGGGATGCGGATCATGCCATCCGGCGCGGTCATGGCCTTGGAGGTCAGGCCGGTGTATTCGCCCTTGATGTCGAAGTAACGGATTTCGCGGAAGTTGAACAGCT
Organism: Pseudomonas sp. dw_612; assembly: GCF_018449725.1. GTDB lineage: Bacteria > Pseudomonadota > Gammaproteobacteria > Pseudomonadales > Pseudomonadaceae > Aquipseudomonas. Next base: position 49,903 of record NZ_JAAVVC010000015.1, read on the forward strand.
TCTCGTAGAAGTTGGCCCAGTAGGCCATGCGCCCGCGATACACGTTGTGGGTCAGGTGATCGATGATCTTCAGGCCCGCCCCTTCCGGGTTGCGGTCCACGCCTTCGATAAACACGAAGTCGATGTCGTAGATCGAGCTGCCTTCACCGAAACGGTCGATCAGGTACAGTGGCGCGCCGCCGATGCCTTTGATCGCCGGAAGGTGCAGCTCCATCGGACCGGTTTCGATGTGAATCGGCTGGGCGCCGAGTTCGAGGGCTCGCTTGTAGGCCTGTTGCGAATCCTTGACGCGGAACGCCATGCCGCACACCGACGGACCGTGCTCGGCCGCGAAGTACGACGCGACGCTGTTCGGTTCGTTGTTGAGGATCAGGTTGATCTGGCCCTGGCGATACAGGTGCACGTCTTTGGAACGGTGGGTCGCGACCTTGGTGAAGCCCATGATCTCGAAGATCGGCTCCAGGGTGTTGGGGGTCGGCGATGCGAACTCAATGAATTCAAAGCCCATCAGGCCCATTGGGTTTTCGTATAAATCTGCCATGGTTGGCGCCTCATCATCTGCATTTGAAATTAACGGCTGAATTAACGGATCGTTAGTTGCTAGCAATGCTGAGACTGGCGGGTGGCGCGCAGGAGATGCCCCGAACGCTGCGGGCGAGGAAGTCACCGTAGATCAATTGAAACCCAAAACTCTTCATTGTCGACCCAAGGCTCTTGCGGGCGAGGCTTCTGCTGCCAGAAGACGTTTATTATTGTATGCGTAACCCGATTCTACACAGCGTAAAACGGTTTGTCCGCCTTCTGTATCAAATCCCCTTTTTCGTGGCCGGCGCAAGCGGTTTGTTGCACAGGTAAATCCCCGCCAGAATCAGCCCGCCGCCCAAGTACATGGCCGGTGTCAGTTGCTCGCCCAACAGCAGTGCCCCGAGGATCACGGCGGTCAGCGGATTCAAGGCAATGAACACGCCGGAGCGGGTCGCGCCAATTTTGCGGATACCGTCGTAATAGCCGATGTAGGCCAGCGCCGAGCCGAGTACGCCGAGGTACATCAGGCTCAGCCATTGTTGCGGCCCCAGGCTGAGCAGCGCATCGACACTCAATTCGCCGCGCACCGCACTGGCCGCCCAGAGCATCGCCGTGCCCAGCAGAATCGAATACGTCACCGTTTGCACCGGCCCCAGCGTCTGATTCAGCGCTTTGGAAAACAGCGAGTAAACGCCCCAACTCAACACGCAGCCGAAAATCAGCAGATCGCCCATCCACGCATCGGCGTTGGCTGCGAGCAATTGCGGGTTACGGCTGACGATCACCATTCCCGCCCCAGCGATGCAGATCGCGATCCCCGCCACTTTCGCCCGGCTCAAGCGCTCCTTGAACAGCAGCCACGATGCCAGGCCAATCACCGCCGGGTTCAACGCCACAATCAATGACGCCCGGGACGCATTGATGTAATGCAGCCCATAAAAGAAGCACAGGTTGTAGAAGAAAATCCCGAAGAACCCCAGCAGCGCCAGTTGCAGCCATTGCCCCAGGCTCGGACGCACCAGCGGCACGCGGGCCAGCAGCACAAACAGCAGCAACGCCACGCTGGCGAGCAAGAAACGCAGGCTCGCGGCAAACAACGGGCTCAGGCTGTCGGCCAAAAACCGCCCGGCCACGAAAGTCCCGCCCCATATCATCGTTACCGCCGCCAGCTTCACGTAAACCGGGACGTCCGACGGTTTTGCCAGGCTTTGTTCATAGCTATTCATAAGTCACCAGAAGTACGGATGACGTATCATCTGGCTAATGCTTGATCATCGTAAAATGAGCAAATACTCATGACTCTGACCCAACTGGAAATCTTCTCGCTGGTGGCCGAACTGCGCGGCTTCACGGCGGCCGCCAATCGCCTGGGCATTTCGCAATCGGCGGTTTCCCATGCGCTCAAGTCGCTGGAACAGGAACTGGGCGTCGAGCTGCTGCGCCGGCATCAGTCCCAGGTCGAACTCAGCGATATCGGTCAGCAACTATTACTGCGCGCCCGGGCGATGCTCGGATTGGCTAACACCTTGCGCCAGGAAGCCGCCGATGCCCGCGGGATGAAACGCGGCACGCTGCGCATCGGTTCGTTCGGCCCAACCTCATCGATCAAGTTGCTGCCGATGATCCTGCAGCAATACCGCGCGGCGCATCCCGGCATCGAAGTGCATATCGACGAAGGCCCGGACCGCCAGGTGATTCAATGGCTGGAAGAGCGGCGCATCGATGTGGGTTTTGTGGTGCTGCCCGAAGATCGTTTCGACACGTTTGCGCTGATGGAGGATCAGATGGTGGCGTTGCTGCCCACCGATCATCCGCTGACGGCCCGCGATGACGTGAGTTTGCAGGACTTGTGTCATGACCCTTTCGTGCTGACCGAGGCCGGTTCTTCGGAACTGGTTTCCCGGCTGTTCAACGCCGCGAGGCTGACGCCGAACATTCGCTATCGCTGCTCGCAACTGCTCAGCACCCTGGACACCGTGGGTCGCGGCGATGCCCTGACGGTGGTTGCCGAAAGCTCATTGCCCCAAGACAACGACCGCCGCTATGTGAAAAGACCGCTATCGCCACCGGTCAAACGTCAGGTCGGGTTGGCCGTGCTGGATCAACGCCAGTCATCCCCGGCGACGCTGGCCTTTATCGAACTGGCTTCAAAACTAAGCGATCGCTGAGCGGCATAAGCACGAACAGCCATCTATCATGGCCAATGACTGAACTCTTCTTGGTTTCGCACATGCCACTGACCGTTAAATCCCGCCGTAAGCGCAGCATCCGGATTGCTGTGACTATTTTGAGCGGGGTGCTCCCGGTTCTGTTGGGCGTCGCCATCCTTTATATGCAAGCCGGACGCGCACTGAAACAAAGTACTGAACAAACCGCCGACGAAGCCTTGCGCCAGTTCAACCTGATGCTCGACAACACCGCCGAGGCGGCGCGGGTGTTGCTGCCTCTGGCCGGCGACAGTTGCAACGACGCGAAACTGGCGTTGCGCGAACAAGTAACCCGCCGGCCCTTTGTGCGCTCGACCAATCTGGTGTGGGACAACAACCTTTATTGCAGTTCGTTGTTTGGTGATTATCAGGAGAAGGTCAACCCCGGCGATTACACCCACGGTCAGTTGTGGTTGATGGACGGCAACCCGGTGACGCCCGACACCGCGCTGCTGGTCTATCGTCTCAGCGATGAAAAAAAGGGCGCGCTGACGACCCTCGACGGTTATCACTTGAGCAATGTGTTGCGGCTGATCGGCCGCCAGACCTCGTTGTTGCTGCAAGTGGGCAATAACTGGTTATCCGCCGACGGTAAAGTCCATGACAGCGCCCTGCCCGTCTTTCCGGTGGCGCAAAGCAAGCGGGTTTCCGAGCAATACGCGTTCACCGTGGCCGCCGGTTTCCCCGACGGTGAAACCTGGCGCTACATGAGTCGCGAATACCCGCCGCTGTTCAGTCTGCTGATCTTTTTTGGCGTGTTGGCGGGTTCGATCGGGCACATCCTGCAGAAACGCGCGTCCTCGCCCAGCGTTGAACTGCAACGTGCGCTGGAGGCCGGGGAGTTCATTCCGTATTTTCAGCCCGTGGTGCATTGGCGACACTAAAAAGTGGAGCGGCGCCGAGGTGCTGATGCGCTGGAATCACCCCAAGGAAGGCTTGGTGCGCCCGGACCTGTTTATCCCGTTTGCCGAACACTCGGGGCTGATCGTGCCGATGACCCGCTCGTTGATGCGCCAGACCGCCGCGTTGCTGGCGCCGGTATCGACCTCGTTTGACGGGCTGTTTCATATCGGGATCAACATCACCGCCAGCCACTGCCAGGATCTGGAACTGGTAGAAGATTGCCGCGAATTTCTCAGCGCTTTCCCGCCCGGCAGCGTCAGTCTGGTGCTGGAGCTGACCGAGCGTGAACTGATCGAACCGACGCCCCTGACGCACCAGTTGTTTGAGCAACTTCACGGGTTGGGCGTGATGATCGCGATTGATGACTTCGGCACCGGTCATTCGAGCCTGGGCTATCTGCGCCAGTTCAACGTGGACTTTCTGAAAATCGATCAGAGCTTTGTCGCCATGATCGGCGCCGACGCGCTCTCCCGACACATTCTGGACAGCATTATCGAACTCTCGGCCAAGCTGGACCTTGGAATTGTTGCTGAAGGTGTAGAAACCCAGGAGCAAAGCGACTACCTGACCGCCCACCACGTTAACTTTCTGCAAGGCTATCTGTACGGCCGGCCGATGCCCGGCACGGACTTCATTAATGCATTAAGTGACCATTAACCGATCTGGCAAATAACGATATCCTGCACCAAATTGAATCAAGACGCTGCTGTTGTTACATGAAGAAAAAGACATGATTTACTCTTGGGCAATTAACTACTACAATTTTTCTTGCCTGTGCAAGATTGGCAGGTGAGCCATTATCACCGAGTCGCTACAAGGCTCTTGGCTTATAGCTTTGTTTGCGGTTGGTATCAGCCAAACACACTATTGGAGTAAAGATATTGTCCAGACTCGCTGAATTTCGTGCAGCTGAAAAGGCCCTTCAAGAACAGCTCAAGCAGCTGGAATCCTTGAAGAACGATGCCGGGCTCAAGAAAGAAATCGAATTCGAAGAAAAGCTCCAGGGGCTGATGAAAACCTACGGCAAAAGCCTGCGCGACATCATCGCCATTCTCGATCCGAACCCGGCAAAATCGGGCCTGCAACAGGCCGCGGCGCCTAAAACCCGCCGCGCTCGCGTGGTCAAGGTCTATCACAACCCGCACACCGGTGAACTGATTGAAACCAAGGGCGGCAACCACCGCGGCCTGAAAGCCTGGAAGGAACAGTACGGTGCAGCCACTGTCGATTCCTGGCTGCGCGGTTAACCCTTCGCAGCAACAAAAAAGCCCTGCTAATGCAGGGCTTTTTCATGGCCGACATCTAACAAATGCAACGATAGTCGTCGATAAAAGTGGAAATGCCTTTAATGAGGTGCACGCCTCTGAGCACACTCAATACTTACCGTCTTACTTTGGGCTTAATCCCTTTGGGTATCTAAAAGACCAAGCCTTGAGAAAATCCACCTTCCATTCTCCAACTAAAGTTTCAAGCTGTTACGCGCGGCCTCTATTTCGTCCTGACTGGCCTTATAAACCTCAGCCTGCCCGGCGTAGGAAAGAACATAAGCCTTGTCCGCCTGTACGGCCGCGACCAATGTTTGAGAGAGCACGTGTCGGCCGTTCTGGGTGATGGTGCAGGTGGTTTCAAGCGCCGACAGTTGACTCAACGTGGTCGGGTGAATCTTGTTACAGACGCTTTGATAACCGCCTTGGAAAAAGTCTTTCTGCACCGACTTGCGCATCTCCAACAGCACACCCTGCAAGTTCACCTGATGACCGCTTTCCACTGGGGTCATGGTCAGTTCCATCACCAGCACCTGGTTGCCGTCGGCGTCGTTTTTCACCGCGCGCTGCCGGGACACTTGCGGCGCGGCTTCATTTGGCGCGACAGCTTCCACCTCCCAGCCGCTTGGCCAAGTGATGCTCGGGGTGTCTGCCTGAGCCGCCGTGGCCAGCGCGAACAAACCCATGAAAACGAATAGCGATGCGAACGGTCGGATCATTACGAGAGGCACTCACAGATTGAACCGCAAAGTCTGAGCCTCACCCGGCCGCCAGGCAATAGCCGGGCGTTTTGGTTTGGCGATGGCGGGACGCTTGCGTATCATTGCGAGCATTCGCCAGCCCCACTCATTTTCCGGAGGGCCCATGAGCCTGCACGAATTGAATACCTTCCCCGGCGTCACCGCCGCTCCTGACACCGCGACCCAGAAGTTCGTCTTCAACCACACCATGCTGCGGGTCAAGGACATCACCAAGTCCCTGGATTTCTACACGCGCATCCTCGGTTTCTCGCTGGTTGAAAAACGCGACTTCCCGGAAGCCGAGTTCAGCCTGTACTTTCTGGCGCTGGTCGATAAAAACCAGATCCCGGCCGATGCTGCCGCGCGTACCGAGTGGATGAAGTCGATCCCCGGCATTCTGGAATTGACCCACAACCACGGCACCGAAAACGATCCGGATTTCGCCTACCACAACGGCAACACCGACCCGCGTGGCTTCGGTCATATCTGCATTTCGGTGCCGGATATCCGCGCCGCATGTGAGCGTTTTGAAGCCTTGGGCTGCGATTTCCAGAAACGTTTGAACGATGGCCGCATGAAGAGCCTGGCGTTTATCAAGGACCCGGATGCGTATTGGGTCGAAATCATCCAGCCAGCGCCGATGTAAAGCAAAGTCAAAAGATCGCAGCCTGCGGCAGCTCCTACAGAATCACGCATGACCGGGCTTTTGTAGGAGCTGCCGCAGGCTGCGATCTTTTCGACAGGCACAAAAAACCCCATGATCACTCATGGGGTTTTGTGTTTTCAGCGCTGACGTTTAAGCCGGGGCGGAGGTGCGGATCAGGTGGTCGAATGCGCTCAGGGAAGCCTTGGCGCCCTCGCCCACCGCAATCACGATCTGCTTGTACGGCACGGTGGTCACGTCACCGGCGGCAAACACACCCGGCAGCGAGGTTTCGCCACGGGCATCGACGATGATTTCGCCACGGGGCGACAACTCGACGGTACCTTTGAGCCAGTCGGTGTTCGGCAACAAACCGATCTGCACGAAGATCCCTTCCAGTTCGACCGTGGTGAACTCGCCCGAATCGCGATCCTTGTAGACCAGACCGGTCACCTTCTGTCCGTCACCTTTCACTTCGCTGGTCAGCGCGCTGGTGATGACGTTGACGTTCGGCAGGCTGTACAGCTTGCGTTGCAGGACCGCATCGGCGCGCAGTTTGCTGTCGAATTCCAGCAGCGTGACGTGGCTGACGATGCCGGCCAGGTCGATGGCGGCTTCGACGCCGGAGTTACCGCCGCCAATCACTGCCACGCGCTTGCCTTTGAACAACGGACCATCGCAGTGCGGGCAGAAGCACACGCCCTTGGCTTTATATTGCTGTTCGCCCGGCACACCCATTTCGCGCCAGCGGGCGCCAGTGGCGAGGATCAGCGCCTTGGTTTTCAGGCTGGCACCGCTTTCGAAACGCACTTCGTGCAGTTCGCCAGCGTTCTTCGCCGGGATCAGCGCGGTGGCGCGTTGCAGGTTCATGATGTCGACGTCGTATTGCTTGACGTGTTCTTCCAGGGCGCTGGCCAGTTTCGGCCCTTCGGTTTCCTGCACGGAGATGAAGTTTTCGATGGCCATGGTGTCCAGCACCTGCCCGCCAAAACGCTCAGCGGCCACGCCGGTACGAATGCCTTTACGGGCGGCGTAGATCGCGGCCGCAGCACCGGCCGGGCCACCGCCGACGATTAATACGTCAAAGGCTTCTTTGGCGCTGATTTTTTCGGCCTGGAGTTCGGCACCGCTGGTGTCGATCTTGGCGAGGATTTCTTCCACGCCCATGCGGCCCTGGCCGAAAATCTCGCCGTTCAGGTAAACACTCGGCACGGCCATGATCTGACGCTTGTCGACTTCAGCCTGGAACAGCGCGCCGTCGATGGCAACGTGGCGGATGTTCGGGTTGAGCACGGCCATCAGGTTCAGTGCCTGGACCACGTCCGGGCAGTTCTGGCAGGACAGCGAGAAGTACGTCTCGAAGCTGAACTCGCCTTTGAGCGAGCGAATCTGCTCGATCACTTCGACACTGGCTTTCGAAGGGTGGCCGCCGACTTGCAGCAAGGCCAGCACCAACGAGGTGAATTCGTGGCCCATGGGGATACCGGCGAAACGCAGACTGATGTCGGCACCCGGGCGGTTGATCGAGAACGATGGCTTACGAGCATCATCACCGTTGTCGAGCAAGGTAATTTGAGTGGAAAGACTGGCAACGTCCTTCAATAGTTCGAGCATTTCCTGGGATTTCGCACCGTCGTCGAGGGAGGCAACGATCTCGATCGGTTGGGTGACCCGTTCCAGGTACGATTTCAACTGGGCTTTAAGATTGGCGTCCAACATACGGGCGATTCCTTTATTTGAGGCGAAAAAAAACGCCCGAGCGAATCTCGCCCGGGCGTTTTTGAGGGCGGTTGCAGCTTACTTAGGTGCGGAAACCCGCCCTGATGATGCTTTTGTCACAGACTTAGATCTTGCCGACCAGGTCCAGGGACGGAGCCAGAGTGGCCTCGCCTTCTTTCCACTTGGCTGGGCAAACTTCGCCCGGGTGAGCAGCAACGTACTGGGCAGCCTTGATTTTGCGCAGCAGCTCGGAAGCGTCACGGCCAACACCGCCGTCGTTCAGTTCAACGATTTTGATCTGGCCTTCTGGGTTGATCACGAAGGTGCCACGGTCAGCCAGGCCAACTTCTTCGATCAGGACGTCGAAGTTGCGGGAGATGGCGTGGGTCGGGTCGCCGATCATGGTGTATTCGATTTTGCCGATAGCTGGCGAGGTGTTGTGCCAGGCAGCGTGAGCAAAGTGGGTGTCAGTGGAAACGCTGTAGATTTCGACGCCCAGTTTCTGGAACGCGGCGTAGTTGTCAGCCAGGTCTTCCAGTTCGGTTGGGCAAACGAAAGTGAAGTCAGCTGGGTAGAAGAACACGACAGACCACTTGCCTTTCAGGTCAGCGTCCGACACTTGTACGAAGTCGCCATTTTTGTAAGCGGTAGCTTTGAACGGTTTTACTTGGCTGTTGATGATAGGCATCGGTGACTCTCCGTCAGGGTTGAAAAGTTGAGTTGAGAAGTTGATGGGGTGAATCCTACCCACTCGATCGCCGGATGGCTCATTGGCAAAGCTCATGCTGCTCATTGGTTTTCGCTATTAGCCGACAGTATTAATAGAAGAAAACTTACTTAGCAGCGCCAATGGCTTTTTCCGCGAGGGGCGTCATCCCGAGAAACGGGCTGGCTTCAACATAGCGCATGGCGGATTTCATATCCTTCCAGCCCACGTAGCTCATCAACGATTTCAAGTCCCAACCACTCTGATGGGCCCATGTTGCAAAACCGCGACGCAAGGAGTGACTGGTGTAGTGCTCGGCCGGAATACCGGCGCGTTCCAGCACCTGGCGCAGCAACGGAATCACGCTGTTGGCGTGCAAGCCCTCCTCGCTCAGGTGGCCCCAGCGATCAATGCCACGGAACACCGGGCCACGGACCAGTGCGGCTTCGGTGATCCAATTGATGTAGGCCTGCACCGGGCACAAGCGCTGCAAGGCTGGCGTCTGATACGTCTTGCCGAGGTTTTCGCGGTCGCTCTTGCTACGCGGCAGATAAAGCGTGATGCCTGATTGGGCGACGGCTTTCACGTGCTCGATCTGTAATCGGCACAGCTCATCGCTGCGAAAGCCGCGCCAGAACCCCAGCAGGATCAGCGCCATGTCACGCCTTGCTCTTAGCAATCCGGGTTGATCACCGTCACTGCGGGCGGTTTGCGCTTCCTGTTCAAGCCACGCCACCACTTGCTCCAAGTGTTGAAGCTGCAATGGCTCGGCTTGTTTTTCCTGCATCGGGTGCAGCGCGCGAATCCCTTTGAACACTTGGCGCACCACTGGCGCCTTGGTCGGATCGGCGAAGCCCTGGCTGTTGTGCCATTGGGCCAATGCCGACAGGCGCAGCTTCAAGGTATTGATCGACAGCACGCCCGCATGCGCAACCAGATAACGCGCGACGCTGTCGCTGGTGGCCGGCAGGAACCCGCCCCAACTGACTTCGAAGTGCTCGATGGCCGCCCGGTAGCTGCGACGGGTGTTGTCGCGGGTGGCGGCTTGCAGGTAGCGATCCAGATCGGTCATGGGCTCAACTCTCGAAAACGTACCGTTTTGGCGGAAGAAAACCGCGTCTACCGCTCATCACACGGGGTAATACCAGTATATCCCGCGTGATTAATCCAAGGGATTTAACTTTTATTTATGAATGGTACAATGCGTAATTGATGATATGTACCACAGTACGAAATCGTAGGAGAACTCATGGCTCGTGGCGGCGTAAATAAAGCAGTGGTACAAGCGGCACGGTTGGCGATCCTCGCCCGTGGTGAAAACCCCAGCATTGATGCTGTACGAATTGAAATGGGCAATACCGGCTCGAAAACCACGATTCACAGGTATTTAAAGGAATTGGATGGCGGCCCGGAACGCACCGAAGCCACGTCTGAGCCTATCGATGACGAACTCGCCGGACTGGTATCGCGCCTGGCGCAACGCCTGAAGGAGCAGGCGCAAGAACCCATCGACCAAGCGCGCGAGCAGTTCGATCGCCAGCGTAAGGAGCTAGAAACGCAGCTTGATGAGGCTCGCGAAACCAACAGCGAATTGCATCAGCAATATGAAATTCAAAGCCTGGCACTCACTCAGGAATCCGACGCGCTGCTGGAAACCCGCTCGATGTTGCAGACCGAGCAAACCCGCAACGCCGGGCTGAATCAGGCATTGTCGGATTTCGAATTACGCTTGAAAGACAAGGACGAGCAGATCCGTTCCCTTGAAGAAAAACACCTGCATGCCCGGGATGCGCTGGAGCACTATCGCAACGCCGTCAAAGAGCAGCGCGAGCAGGATCAGCGCCGCCACGAAAGCCAAGTGCAACAGATTCAGATGGAGTTGCGCCAGGCCCAGCAAAGCGCCCTCGTCCGCCAGGATGAGATCACCCAGTTGCACCGCGACAACGAGCGTTTGCTGACTGAGAACCGAGGCACCCTGAGAGAGCTGAGCCTGTTGCAGGAGCAACTCAAACAAGCCAACACCCGCCAGGATCAACTGCTGGAACAAGCCAACCGCGTCGACAGCGAACGCACCCTCCTTCAGGAACGCTTGCGCATCGCCCTGCTGGAAAGTCAGGCGCTGAAGCAGAGCGTCGACGAGCAGTCGCAGATCAATCAGTCATTGGAAATCGAATTGGCGAAGACCCAGGCCAGCCTGGATGAAAGCGTGCGTCTGGCGGCAGTCGTTGCGACCGCGCCAGACGCAGCAAAGGACGATTAACCCGCGACAGGCGTACGCATGGTGACGAACTCTTCGGCGGCCGTTGGATGCACGCCGATGGTCTCGTCGAAATCGCGCTTGGTGGCGCCGGCCTTCAGGGCAATCGCCAGGCCTTGCACGATTTCGCCAGCGTCCGGACCGACCATGTGGCAACCCAAGACCTTGTCGGTCTTGGCATCCACCACCAGTTTCATCAGCGTGCGCTCCTGACACTCGGTCAGGGTCAGCTTCATCGGCCGGAAACGGCTTTCGTAAATCACCACGTCGTGCCCGGCCTCACGGGCCTCTTCTTCGCTCAAGCCGACGGTGCCGATATTCGGCAAACTGAACACCGCCGTCGGGATCATCTTGTAATCCACCGGACGATACTGCTCAGGCTTGAACAGACGCCGCGCAACCGCCATGCCTTCTGCCAGCGCCACCGGAGTCAGTTGCACGCGACCGATCACATCGCCCAGGGCCAGGATCGACGGCTCGGCGGTTTGATATTGCTCATCGACTTCAACGAAACCTTTCTTGTCGAGTTTGACGCCGGTGTTCTCCAGCCCGAGGTTGTCCAGCATTGGACGCCGCCCGGTCGCATAAAACACGCAATCGGCTTCCAGCTCGCGACCATCCTTGAGGGTCGCTTTCAGGCTGCCGTCGGCGAATTTCTCAATGCGCTCGATATCCGAGTTGAACTGCAGATCCATGCCGCGCTTGGTCAGCTCTTCCTGCAAGTGCTTGCGCACCGCGCCGTCAAAGCCGCGCAGGAACAGATCGCCGCGATACAGCAGCGTGGTGTGTGCGCCCAAACCGTGGAAAATCCCGGCGAATTCCACCGCGATGTAACCACCGCCGACCACCAGGACGCGCTTTGGCAACTCTTTGAGGAAGAACGCCTGATTGGAGCTGATCGCGTGCTCATGCCCCGGAATCTCCGGGATCTGCGGCCAGCCGCCCGTAGCAATCAGGATATTCTTGGCGCTGTAGCGTTCGCCATTGATCTCGACCGTATTCGGATCAATGATCTTGGCGTGGCCTTCATGTAAGGTCACGCCGCTGTTGACCAGCAGGTTGCGATAAATACCGTTGAGGCGATTGATCTCGCGATCCTTGTTGGCGATCAGCGTCGCCCAATCGAACTTCGCCTCACCCAGGCTCCAGCCGAAGCCGGAAGACTGCTCAAAGTCTTCGGCGAAGTGCGCACCGTAGACCAGCAGTTTTTTCGGCACGCAGCCGACGTTCACGCACGTACCGCCCAGGTAGCGGCTTTCGGCCACGGCCACTTTCGCGCCGAAACCGGCAGCGAATCGCGCAGCCCGTACACCGCCGGAACCGGCGCCAATCACATAAAGGTCAAAATCGTAGGCCATTTCTATCTCCTCGGCAGGCCATCAGCATACCCGCAGACGCCCATTGGGCAAACGCTGCGAACAATATGGGGCCGGAAAACGAAAAAACCACCCGAAGGTGGTTTTCTCAATACAAGTGGTTAAGGCGCTATCAGTAAGCCTTGCCGGTCTTGTAGAAGTTCTCGAAGCAGAAGTTGGTCGCTTCGATGTAGCCTTCAGCGCCGCCGCAGTCGAAACGCTTGCCCTTGAACTTGTAGGCAATTACGCAACCGTTTTGCGCCTGCTTCATCAGGGCGTCGGTGATCTGGATCTCGCCGCCCTTGCCTGGCTCGGTTTGCTTAATCAGGTCGAAGATGTCCGGCGTCAGGATGTAACGGCCGATGATCGCCAGGTTCGACGGTGCATCTTCCGGCGCTGGTTTCTCAACCATGTTGCGTACACGGTACAGGTCGTCGCCGATCAAGTCGCCGGCGATCACGCCGTACTTGTTGGTTTCCAGTGGATCAACTTCCTGGATTGCAATGATCGAGCAGCGGTACTGTTTGTACAGCTTGACCATCTGGGTCAGCACGCCGTCACCGTCGAGGTTGACGCACAAGTCATCCGCCAGTACCACGGCGAAAGGTTCGTCGCCGATCAGCGGACGGCCGGTCAGGATCGCGTGGCCCAGGCCTTTCATTTCGGTCTGGCGAGTGTAGGAGAACGAGCACTCGTCGAGCAGTTTACGGATGCCGACCAGGTATTTTTCCTTGTCGGTGCCCTTGATCTGGTTTTCCAGCTCGTAGCTGATGTCGAAGTGGTCTTCCAGGGCGCGTTTGCCGCGGCCGGTCACGATGGAGATTTCGGTCAACCCAGCGTCCAGTGCTTCTTCGACGCCGTACTGGATCAGTGGCTTGTTTACCACCGGCAGCATTTCTTTGGGCATGGCTTTAGTCGCTGGCAGGAAGCGAGTACCGTAACCGGCTGCTGGGAACAAGCATTTCTTGATCATATAAGTCCTTGAAAGGGCTGTGTGTTCGAGTTTCGGCGCAGTCTAATCAGGCGGCGCGCACCTTACAATGCCCCGCACTGGCTAACCGATGCCATCATAGAGAAATATTCTGGCGGATAGTTCCCGTAAGCTTTTATAGATAGCACAGACCATCGGCTTTGCACTGACCGACAATCACATCACCATACGCCCATCAGCCCCCGTTGAGGGCATTTGGCGTTATCATGGCGCGATTGAACCAGCCAACGAGGCAGATAGATGTCGGTAGCAAAAAGTGTCAATGGGTTCCTGATCAATCAGGCGAAAGACGGCCAGTGGTGGGTAGACAGTGCCAGCGGCGAGAATATTGCCGGGCCTTTTCCGACCGAGGCGTTGGCGATTGAAGTAGCATCGGTATTGGAACTCGAACACCCAGCCCCGAAGCGTCGCGGTAAGGACAAGTCCTGAGAAGCACCCGACTCGACCCAAGCCCTGCTCGCGCAGGGCTTTTTTATGTTCGCCTGCAACAAAGTGGCCAATCGCTATAACCTTTTGACACCGCTGCTGTCACAGGCTTAGCCCCATCATCTGACGACGACAACGACATGAACAAACTTCTGGCACTGATTGCGGTACTGGCGCTCACTGGCTGCGCGACTTCCGAAAAAACCTACCTGAACAATGGCGAGCAAGGCCTGACCATCGACTGCTCCGGGGAGGCCAACTCCTGGGCCACCTGCTACGAAAAAGCCGATGACTCGTGCGCTGGCACCGGTTACCGGATCGTGGGCACCGACGGCACACCTTCCACCAAAGAAAGCGACAAGACCCTGGGCGTCGACGTCGGTAACTTCAAGAACCGCAGCGTGGTGGTGGTCTGCAAGTAAGGCGCCCTGCCCTACATGTGGATTTCGGCAAACTTGATCCCGAGGCCGCGCACGGTCTCGATCAAATCGTCGAGGTTACTGAAAGATTCGACTTCATCATTATCATCCACCAGGAAATAACTGCGCCCGGCGCTCTTCTTGAAAAACACAATCCATTCCCCCGGATTCGCGGGGTTCTGAATCACGTGGGTGGCAGAGATATGGCCCTCTGCATGGCGCTCCCGTACTTGCTCTCGCTTCATGCGCGGCTCCAGAAATGACAATGCCGCCAAAGCAGTGCTTTGGCGGCATCAGGTTGACTGTCGATAGTCTATCAGCCGGAAATGCACGCATTGGCGGCATTCTGTACATCTTTCGGGCGTATCGGTACGTTGGACATGCGTTCATGCAACTTGATACCGCTGCCGCCAGAGCGGTCTTCGATATCAAATACTGCAGCCGGGCCTGAGGAAAGTTTCCCCGGAACAATCACACGCACACCCTCTTTGTGCGGCTCCACTTGCAAGGCTCCGCGACTGGAAGCCAGTTTTTCGACCAGGCACTGCGCATACTCATGGGGCTTTTTGCCTGAGATTACGCTCATGGTCGGCAGCGACTCGTTAATTTCTGCGACATTTGCACAACCACTCACCGCCAACGCCAGTGGCAGGACCAGGACACCCCATTTCATACTAAACCTCCGATAAAGACCCTCCGACAGCGTAAAGACTGTTTTTCTCCGAGGCTCGTTGCATTTATCGCTCATAGAATTCCGAATAACTGTTTTAAATTGTCAAACACGATGCTGACAGCCGGATAATAACCCGTTCAGGCTGATAAACTGCGCCAATTGCCCTGCTATCGTTTTGATTTTGTAGAAAAAGCCCTTCTGGAGGCGCCTCATGAAATTTATCCACCAGCGCGAGCACCTCAATGAAGACGACATTGTCGTCATCCAGTGCTCCCAAATGTGCAACATCCGCTTGATGAACGACGCCAACTTCCGCAGCTTCAAGAACGGCGGCCGTCATACTTACCACGGCGGCGCATTCGACACGTTCCCGGCGCGCATTACTGCACCGAGTACCGGTTTCTGGAACATCACCATCGACATGGTCAACAGCCGCAAAGCCATCAGCGTTACGCGCAAGCCTACCCTGACTCACTCGATCAAGATCGTCCGCCGCTCCAGCACAAAGCTGAGCTGAGTTAACGCCCACACACGCAAACAGGCAGTCATGACCGTGGCCCAAACGACCAAGTACGTCATCAAATACAAACTCAACGGCGAACGCCGCTTCGAATTCGCCCAGCTCGTCAACGGCTCTGAAGAAGAAGCCAAAGCTGCACTGGATGCCATTCACGGCCAGAGCGAAGACGTGATCAGCGACATCAGCGTCAGCAAAGCGCTGTAACGCGACTGGGAGCGACACCTCGGACGTCAGCTCCCCGCCCGAATTCGACCGCAAGCGCCGGAGTGTTCCCTTGATCGACGCTCCCTAGACTGGCCCCCTCAACCTTTGGTTAAGGAGTCAGAACATGTCTACTTCCTCGATTCGCTACATCAGCGGCACGTGTGCGCTGGGTGTGTTGTTGCTGGCTTTCAGTGACAAGGGCCTGTGTGCGCTGCTGCTCGGTGATGACCTGGCAATCCTTGAGCGCGACCTGGCGCGGCGCTTCAGCGGCGAACTCAAACGCGACGAGGGTTTGATGCCGCAGTTGCAGCAGACCTTGCGCCATCTCGACAATCCACACCTGGCCTTCGATTTGCCGCTGGATCTGGCAGGCAGCGCCTTTCAGCGCCAAGTCTGGGACGCCCTGCGGCAAATTCCGGCGGGGCAAACCGCCAGCTATCGCGAGATTGCGCAACGTCTCGACCAGCCCAAGGCTTTTCGCGCAGTGGCCAATGCCTGCGGCGCCAACCCGATCGCCGTTATCGTGCCGTGCCATCGGGTGCTGCGTCAGGACGGCAACCTCGGCGGTTACCGCTGGGGGCTGGAACGCAAGCGGCAGTTGCTGGAACGTGAGGCGCAACAATGATCAAACTCGACTGGGCGTCGTTGGAACAACAACTTGATCAGGACGGTTGCGCTATCATCCGTTCGCTGTTGAGCCAAGAAACCTGTGACCAGATCAGCGCGTTGTACCCCCGGCCGGAGCCCTTCCGCTCACAAGTAATGATGGCCCGCCACGGCTTTGGGCGCGGGGAGTACAAGTACTTCAGGTACCCGTTGCCGGACCCTGTGGCCCGCTTGCGCAGCGCGCTCTACCCGCGATTGGTGCCCATCGCCAATCGCTGGTACGAGCAGATGGACCTGCCGACCCGATTCCCCGATAGCCATGACGCGTTTCTCGAACGCTGCCACGCCGCTGGTCAGGAACGCCCGACGCCGCTGTTGCTGCAATATGGCCCTCAAGATTACAACTGCTTGCATCAGGACCTGTACGGCGAGCATGTTTTCCCACTGCAAGTGGCGATTCTTCTGTCAGAACCTGAAGAAGACTTCACCGGTGGCGAGTTCGTACTGACCGAGCAGCGCCCGCGAATGCAGTCACGGCCCCACGTGATTGGCTTGAGGAAAGGCGACGGTTTGATCTTTGCCGTCAGCCAGCGCCCGGTCAAAGGTGTTCGCGGTTATTACCGAGTCACGATGCGCCACGGCGTCAGTCGCCTGCACAGCGGAAAACGGCATACCCTTGGAATCATCTTCCACGATGCGTTATGAGCTTATGAATCCGACGACCCTCGACTTGTTCGCCGACAGCGAGCCCGAGCAAACGCCCCGCCGCGAGCAGATCGGTGAACAGTCCTACATCCTCCGGGGCTTTGCCCTGCCCTTGATCGATCGACTGCTGCCGGCGCTGGAAGCAGTGCTGCTGGCCGCGCCGTTTCGGCAAATGGTCACGCCCGGCGGTTTTACCATGTCGGTGGCCCTGAGCAGTTGCGGCATTCTGGGCTGGACCACGGACCGCAGCGGCTACCGTTACACCCGCAACGACCCACAAACCGGTAAACCCTGGCCAGCGATGCCCGAGGTGTTTTTCGAGCTGGCGCAAGCGGCGGCGCGGGAAGCAGGATTTGCCGACTTCGTGCCTGATTCCTGCCTGATCAACCGCTATATCCCGGGCGCCAAGATGTCATTGCATCAGGATAAAGACGAAGGTTCCTACGCCGCGCCCATCGTCTCGGTGTCCTTGGGTTTGCCGGCGATGTTCTTGTTCGGTGGATTCGAGCGCAGTGACAAGAGCCAGCGCGTGCCGTTGTTTCACGGGGACATCGTGGTCTGGGGCGGGGTTGATCGCTTGCGTTATCACGGCGTCTTGCCGATCAAGGACGGCCAGCATGCGCAACTGGGCGAGATGCGGATCAATTTTACGTTTCGTACCGCGGGTTGAATTTGACCGCAAGACCCGGAGTGCTACACCTCTGCCAACGGCTTAATCTGCATGAAACCCGTCAACGGACCTGAAGCCATGACCACCTCTTCGAGCAAGATCGCGACCGAGAATGACCCTCGCTGGGCCGCCGTGGTCGCCCGCGACCCCAAGGCTGACGGGCAGTTTGTGTATGCGGTGAAAACCACCGGCATCTATTGCCGCCCCAGCAGTCTGGCGCGTTTGCCGAAACCGCAGAATGTTGAATTCTTCGATACCGCCGAACAGGCCCAGGCAGCGGGTTATCGCCCCAGCAAACGAGCGGCAAAGGATCAAAGCGACGTGGCCGCCCAGCATGCAGCGACGGTAGCGGCTGCCTGCCGTCAAATCGAATCGGCTGAAAGCGTGCCGGAGTTGGGTGAACTGGCCGACACGGCGGGCCTGAGCAGTTTTCACTTCCATCGCGTGTTTAAAGCCGTGACCGGCCTGACGCCCAAGGGCTATGCGACCGCCCACCGCTCACGCAAGGTTCGCGAACGCTTGAGCGACGGCGGTTCGGTAACTGACGCGCTGTACGACGCGGGTTTCAATTCCAACAGCCGCTTCTACGAGGCCGCCGATCAGTTATTGGGCATGAAACCCGGCGATTACCGCGCCGAAGGTCAGAACAACGACATCCGCTTTGCCGTCGGCCAATGTTCGCTCGGGGCGATTCTGGTGGCGCAAAGCGAACGGGGTATTTGCGCCATTCTGTTGGGAGACGATCCCCATCAACTGGTGTGCGATCTGCAGGACAAGTTTCGACGCGCCAACCTGATTGGCGCCGATCACGGCTTCGAGCAATTGATCGCGCAAGTTGTCGGGTTTATCGAAGCGCCGGCCATTGGCCTGGACTTGCCTCTGGACGTGCAAGGCACAGCGTTTCAGGAACGCGTCTGGCAAGCCCTGCGGGAAATTCCCGCCGGCAGCACCGCGAGCTACGCCGATATTGCCCAACGCATCGGTTCGCCCAAAGCGGTGCGCGCCGTGGCCCAGGCCTGTGGCGCGAACAGCCTGGCCGTGGCGATCCCCTGTCACCGGGTGGTGCGCAGCGACGGCAACCTGTCGGGCTATCGCTGGGGTGTGGAACGCAAGCAGCAGTTGCTTGAGCGCGAAACCCAGCCTTAGACGATGCCGAGATGCACCGCGACTGACTCGGGGCCGTCGTAGGCTTCGAAGTCGGTGGTGAATCGGCGCTGGATCTGCGGATTTGCCTCGAAGTAATTCCAGATCGATTGCCAGGCACTGATCACGGTATCAGGCATCGGTCCGGTGCCCTCGAATACCAGGTACCGGCCCTCTTCGATGTTGATGGTTTCGTAACCTTGCGCGGGTTCCTCGACTGCCATCCCGGCCGTGACGTCGAACGCGCCCGAGGCATCGGATTCGTACCCGGAATACACGCCGTAAATCGTTGAGGTGGCTTGCTGCGGTGCGATACGTTCATTCAACCCTTCGCTGAAAAAACGCCCCCACATCGGACCAATCTTCGCCGTTTCAGCGGCGAGCTCGGCACTGTTACGGGTGCGTACTTTCAAGCCCGAAACGCTGAAGGGGGCCACGTAAACCTGTTTGACTTCCATTGAGGCGCCACTCCTTTTCATTGGGATTTGCGACCCTTTCGAGCCGCAACGGCGCCTACCTTGTCAGCGATTGACGTCGACGACAACCCTTCCCCGCAGTTGACCGGCGAGCAAGCGCGGAGCCGCATCGATCGCTTCGCTCAAGCCGATTTCGTGGCTGATCAGTGGCAACAAAGCGAAGTCCAGATCCTCGGCCAAGCGATTCCAGGCCTGCACGCGCTTGGCTTTCGGTTGGGTCACGCTGTTGATCCCGGCGAGGGTCACGCCACGCAAAATGAAGGGCGCAACGGAGGCCGGGAAATCCATGCCTTGGGCAAGGCCACACGCGGCGACCGTGCCGTTGGCTTTGGTGCTGGCACAGGCGTTGGCCAGGGTGTGACTTCCGACCGAATCGATCACTGCGGCCCAACGTTCCTTGGCCAATGGTTTACCCGGCTCGGACAATGTGGCGCGGTCGATGATTTCGCTGGCGCCCAACTGTTTAAGGTAATCGTGCTCCGAAGTGCGGCCGGTCGACGCAACCACCCGGTAGCCAAGCTTGCTTAACAGTGCGATGGCAAAACTGCCGACCCCACCGTTGGCGCCAGTCACCAGCACGTCGCCCTGATCCGGCGTGACGCCATTGTGCTCCAGCGCCAGGATGCAGAGCATTGCCGTATAACCGGCCGTGCCGATGGCCATCGCTTGGGCCGTCGTGAAAGCCTTCGGCAGCGGGATCAGCCAGTCGCCATTGAGCCGTGCTTTCTGCGCCAATCCGCCCCAATGCCCTTCGCCCACGCCCCAGCCATTCAGTACGACGAGGTCACCGACCTTGTAGTCCGGATGCCCGCTGACTTCGACGCTGCCCGCCAGATCGATCCCCGGCACCATGGGGAATTTTCGCACCACTGGGCTGCTGCCGGTGATCGCCAGGCCATCCTTGAAATTCAGCGTGCTGTACGCCACGCGCACCGTCACATCGCCCTCGGGCAACTGATCGTCATTGATCTCTTGCAGTGTGGCCCGGTAACCGCTGTCGTCTTTGTCGATCAAAATGCCTTTGAACATCGCTGCCTCCCAATGGGTTCGCTGAGGGTGTGGTGTCATTGAAATAACACAAAGCAACACATTGCCCTACCCGACTTTCATCCAATCGC
The DNA here is from genome assembly GCF_018449725.1 of Pseudomonas sp. dw_612. Taxonomy (GTDB): domain Bacteria; phylum Pseudomonadota; class Gammaproteobacteria; order Pseudomonadales; family Pseudomonadaceae; genus Aquipseudomonas. Next base: position 70,174 of record NZ_JAAVVC010000015.1, read on the forward strand.
CAAATCCGCCGAGCGTTTCCAATACCGGCGGCTATGCTTTTTTCGCGGCCCCGAAATCCTGAAAAAACCGTCCTGTCGATGGAGCTGACAATGCCTTGCCTTCGCTCGTTTACCGTTTTGCTGATGCTCTGTTTACTGGCGTTCAACAGCGTCCAGGCGGCGCCGCCACCCGCGCCTGCCACTGAGGCGGCGGCGAGCCCGACTTGGCCACAAGTGCTGACCGCCGATAATACCAAGCTGACGATCTATCAGCCGCAACTCGACAGTTGGGACGGTTATACCCTTCAGGCGCGGGCAGCGGTCGAAGCTACCGGGGCCGATGGAAAATCTACCTACGGCATCGTCCAGTTCAGCGCCCATACCCTCGTGGACAAAGCCACTCGCTGGGTGGCGCTGGATCAATACACCCTCATCAAAGCCGATTTTCCGTCCAGCGCCGCGCAATCCGACGCGTGGGTCGCCGCCCTGAAAAAAGACGCCGCGAACCGCAAGAAGACCATTTCCCTGGACCAACTCGAAGCGGCTGTCGGTGTCCTCGCAGCCGAGCAAAAATCCAGCAGCGATCCGATCAAAAACACCCCGCCGACCATTATTACCTCCGACGTCCCCGCGCTGTTGGTCTACATCGACGGCGAGCCGGCTTACCGGCCGGTGGACGGCACGGCGTTGCAACGGGTGATCAATACCCGTCCGTTGCTGCTCAAGGATGCTCAGGGCAAACATTATCTGCATGTGTTTGACGGCTGGATGGTCGCCGACCAACTCGGCGGTCCGTATGCGCCGCTGCCCTCGCCTCCCGCCGATCTGGAAAAAGCCAAGAAAGCGGCGATCCAGAGTCGTCAGGTGGATTTGCTGACGGGGCAGAGCGATCCGAAAGATAAAATTCCTACGCTGGCCAAGCCACCTATCCCACAGATCCATCTCGCAACGACACCCACCGAGTTGATCGTTACCGACGGCGCACCGCAATGGCAGCCGATCCAGGGCACCCAGTTGCTGTATGTGACCAACACCACCGGGCATATCTTCAAGGAAATCGGGGATCAGGACAGCTATGTGCTGATCTCCGGACGCTGGTTCAAGGCGACGGACATGCAAGGCCCGTGGACCTTCGCCCCGGCGGACAAATTGCCGGCCGACTTCGCCAACATCCCCGATGACAGTGCCAAAGAAAACGTCAAAGCCTCGGTGGCCGGCACGCCCCAGGCCCGGGAGGCGGCGATTGCAGCGACCATCCCGCAGACTTCGGCCATCAAGAAAAGCCAGGTGAAAATGACCGCGCCGCCATTCGACGGCGAACCGCAACTCAAGGCTATCAGCGGTACGCCACTGCAATACGTGGTGAACACGCCGACGCCGATCATCATGGTCGACGCCAAGAGTTGGTACGCGGTCGAGAACGGTATCTGGTTCAACGCCACGTCGGTTCAGGGGCCGTGGTCGGTCGCCACCTCGGTGCCGGCAGTGATTTACTCGATTCCGCCCAGTTCACCGATGCACTACATCACCTACGTGAAAGTTTATGAGGCCAATGGCGATACGGTGGTCGTGGGTTATACGCCGGGGTATCAGGGTTCCACGGTGGATCCGGCCAGCGGTGTGGTGGTTTATGGCACCGGTTATCCGTATACACCGTGGGTCGGCAGCGTTTGGTACGGGCCGCCGGTGACTTACGGGTTTGGCGTCGCGATTCGCTACACCCCATGGACGGGATGGACCTTCGGTTTCGGATTTGGCTGGAGTTGGGGCGGCAGCACCGTGGCCATGGGTTGGGGCTGGGGTGCCTACCCATGGTGGGGCAATTACGGCTGGGGTTACGCGTGGGGCCCGCACCTTTACCCGGCACCGATGCCATGGGGTGGCGCGGCTTATGGTTATCACGGCGGCGCGGTGGCCTGGGGGCCGGGTGGCTGGGCAGGCAGCACCGGCAACATTTATCGCCAATGGGGCGATCGCGCCTCGGTCAGCCGCTACGGTGCGGGCTACAACGCCTGGACCGGCAATCGCTGGGCCGGTCAGGTCGGTTCTTCCTATAACTCCCGCACAGGTATTGCCACGGCCGGTCAGCGCGGCGCGGTGCACAACGTTTACAACGGCAACTATGCGGCGGGTCGCAGCGGGGTTGCGGTAGGTCCTGACGGCGGCGCCATTGCCGGCGGTAAAGTGACGGCGGGCAACGTGCGCAACGGCACTCAGGTCACGGCCAATCGCGGCGCCGTCTACAACCCCAACACCGGCAACACCACCCAGTACGGCGGCATACGCGGGCGCAACAGCGGCGCCGCCAAGGTGGGCGACAACGTCTACGCCGGGCATGACGGCAACGTCTACAAAAAGACCGACGACGGCTGGCAATCGATGGTCAAGGGCGGTGAGACACGGGTCAACCCGGCCAACACTGCCCAGTTGCAGAATCTCAACCGCGAATCGGCGGCGCGCTCGTTCGGCAATGAACGTTTCAACAACTATCACAACTCCTCCCAGGTCATGAATCGCTCGTTCGGCGGAGGGGGTGGTGGCGGATTCCATCGTCGCTGAAATTCCGTTGAGTGATCGCTGAAGGGGCTGCCATGTTTCGTTTTATCAAAACCACAGTCGCCGGAGGGCTGCTGTTTATCCTGCCGCTGGTGCTGGTCTTTTTGCTGCTGGAAAAAGGCGTGCATCTGTTGCGCGAGCCTATTCACAAACTGCTGCCGATGTTTGCCGAGTACAGCGTGGCCGGGGTCACGCTGTTCACTCTCGTGGCGTTGGTGGTGCTGGTGTTGATCTGTTTTTTCGCCGGATTGCTAGCCGGGACCCGATTGGGGACCGCGCTGTTCAATGCGCTGGAAGACAATGTGCTCGGCAAAGTACCCGGGTATACCCTCCTCAAAGATGCAACGGCGCACTTGGCGGGCCTGGAAAATGTCGAGGGCACCAAAGTCGGGTTGATCAACGAGGACGACGGCTGGTTATTTTGCCTGGTGCTCGAACAGCAGCAGGCGTGGTTTTCGGTGTTTATCCTCGATGCAGGCCCGGCGGGCGGCACGTCGGGCGAAGTACGCGTGGTGCCGGCCTCCCAGGTTCGCCTGACCGAACTGACCTGGGTGCAGGTGCTGGCCTGCGTCCGTCGCGGTGGTCATGGAGCGCTGGCACTCGCGGCCCCCTGGCTGCCGCAGGCATAAACACCGGCGTCGGTCCATTCTGAAAAACCGACCCGGACCGTTCAGAAAAACCGACTGGCCTGCCCTCCTCGTTGCTGATACAAAACGGGCATTACCGTCGATGTCGGAGATGATTCAAATGAGCCAATGGCCAGACACCCGCATTCTTGACCTGCTCGGGATCGAGTTGCCGATCATCCAGGCGCCGATGGCCGGCGCCCACGATTCCGCCATGGTGATTGCGGCGAGTAACGCCGGCGGCCTGGGCTCGTTGCCTGCCGCGCTGTTGAGCATCGAGCAGTTGCGCGAAGAGCTGAAAACCATCCGCCAGCACAGCCAACGTCCGTTCAACGTCAACTTTTTCTGCCATCAACCGCCAGCGCCCGACGAGCAAAAGGCCCGGGACTGGAAGAATCTGCTGGAGCCTTATTACCGTGAACTGGGCGCAGATTTCGACGCGCCGACGCCGGTGTCCAATCGTGCACCGTTCGACGAGGCCGCTTGTGCCTTAATCGAAGAATTTCACCCCGAGGTGGTGAGTTTCCACTTCGGCCTGCCGGAGAAATCCCTGCTGGATCGGGTGAAAGCTACCGGGGCAAAGATTCTGTCGTCGGCAACGACCGTTGAAGAGGCCGTGTGGCTGGAGCAGCGCGGCTGCGACGCGATTATCGCCATGGGGTACGAGGCCGGTGGTCATCGCGGGATGTTTCTCAGCGCTGACTTGACCAGTCAGGTCGGGACTTTCGCGCTGGTGCCGCAGATCGTCGATGCCGTGAAAGTGCCGGTGATCGCGGCGGGCGGAATCACTGACGCCCGAGGAATTGCCGCTGCGTTTCACCTGGGCGCCTCGGCGGTACAAGTGGGGACAGCGTATTTGTTCACGCCAGAAGCCAGGATCAGCGCGGCGCACCACAAGGCGTTGCGCACCGCCAAGGAAAGCGACACGGCGGTCACCAATCTTTTCACCGGACGCCCTGCTCGCGGGCTAATGAATCGAGTGATGCGGGAACTGGGCCCGATGAGTGATAAAGCCCCGGCCTTCCCACTGGCCGGCGGTGCGCTGATGCCGTTGCGGGCCAAGGATCCGGCGGATTTCGCCAACCTGTGGGCCGGGCAGGCGTTCCGATTGGGTGTTGAACTGCCCACGGCAGAGTTGACCCGACGCTTGGCTGAAGACGCGTTGGCAAAACTGACTCAACGCTAATCCTCCAGGCCAATACAAACCCTGTGGGAGCGGGCTTGCTCGCGAAGAGGCCGGCACATTCAACATTGATGTCGACTGACACACCGCCTTCGCGAGCAAGCCCGCTCCCACAAGGGATTGCGGGGTCCTGCCACCGCCGCAATACCAACAAGTTCCGTTTGCAGGCATTTCGCTATATATTCCGATATATAGCGTTTCACCCCTCGCATCGGCGCAGTTCACCCCCTATAAAAACTGCCCACTGCATTTGCCTACCACGGAGCCGTTCCATGACCATTCGTGCCTCACGTTTTGCCCCTACTTGCCTGGCGAGCCTGCTCGCCGTATTCGCTTTCGGCTCGGCCCAGGCGGATGAAGTCCAGGTGGCTGTCGCCGCCAACTTCACCGCACCGATCCAGGCGATTGCCGCCGATTTCGAAAAAGACACCGGGCACAAACTGGTAGCGGCCTATGGCGCGACCGGTCAGTTCTACACCCAGATCAAGAACGGCGCGCCGTTCGAAGTGTTCCTCTCGGCGGACGACACCACCCCGCAAAAACTTGAAACCGAAGGCGACACCGTCAAAGGCTCGCGCTTCACCTACGCCATCGGCACCCTGGCGCTGTGGTCGGCCAAGGAAGGTTATGTCGATGGCAAGGGCGAAGTATTGAAGAAAAACGAGTACCAGCACCTGTCCATCGCCAACCCGAAAGCCGCGCCGTATGGCTTGGCCGCGACCCAGGTATTGGCTAAAGAAGGCCTGACCGACAAGGTCAAGGACAAGATCGTTGAAGGCCAGAACATCACCCAGGCCTACCAGTTCGTATCAACTGGTAACGCAGAACTGGGCTTTGTGGCCTTGTCGCAGATCTACAAAGACGGCAAAGTCACCAGCGGTTCGGCGTGGATCGTTCCGGCCAGCCTGCACGACCCGATCAAACAAGACGCGGTGATCCTCAACAAAGGCAAAGACAACCCGGCTGCCAAGGCACTGGTTGAATACCTGAAAGGTCCGAAAGCCGCTGCTGTCATCAAGTCCTACGGTTACCAACTCTAAATGACGCTCACGAGTGCCGATTTTTCCGCCATCTGGCTGACCCTGAAACTGGCGTCCCTGACGACCGTTATCCTGCTGGTTATCGGCACTCCGATTGCGTTATGGCTGTCGCGCACCCGTTCCTGGTTGCGTGGCCCGGTCGGGGCGATCGTCGCCCTGCCCCTGGTGTTGCCGCCCACGGTGATTGGCTTCTATTTATTACTGGCGCTCGGGCCTCATGGCTTCGTCGGTCAGTTCACCCAATCACTGGGGTTCGGCACCCTCACTTTCAGTTTTGCGGGGTTGGTGATCGGCTCGGTGCTCTATTCGATGCCGTTCGTGGTGCAGCCGCTGCAAAACGCCTTTTCCGCGATCGGCACTCGCCCTCTGGAAGTCGCCGCCACGTTGCGCGCTAATCCCTGGGACACGTTTTTCAGCGTCATCCTGCCCCTGGCCCGCCCCGGTTTTATCACTGCTGCGATACTGGGATTCGCCCATACCGTCGGCGAATTCGGCGTGGTGCTGATGATCGGCGGCAACATCCCGGACAAGACCCGCGTCGTGTCGGTGCAGATCTACGATCACGTCGAAGCCATGGAATATGCCCAGGCCCATTGGCTGGCCGGGGCGATGCTGGTGTTCTCTTTCCTGGTGTTGCTGGCGCTCTACTCCAGCCGTAAAACCAAAGCGGGTTGGAGCTGATTGATGATTCAAACCCGTCTGAAACTGAGTTACTCGGGGTTCGCCCTGGATGTGGATTTGCAATTGCCCGGGCGTGGCGTCACCGCGCTGTTTGGCCATTCCGGCTCAGGCAAAACCACTTGCCTGCGCTGCATCGCCGGGCTGGAGAAGGCCGAAGAAGGCTTCATCCAGATCAACGATGAAATCTGGCAGGACAGCCGCCAGAAGATTTTCGTCCCGCCGCACAAGCGCGCCATCGGTTACGTCTTCCAGGAGGCGAGCCTGTTTCCGCATTTGTCGGTGCTGGCCAACCTTGAATTCGGCCTCACGCGCATTCCGAAGCCGCAACGCCGCGTGGATATGGCTCATGCCACCGAATTGCTGGGCATCGGCCATCTGCTGGACCGTCATCCGCAGCACTTGTCCGGCGGCGAACGCCAACGTGTCGGCATCGCCCGCGCCCTGCTCACCAGCCCGAAACTGCTGCTGATGGACGAACCGCTGGCGGCACTGGATAGCCAGCGCAAAAACGAAATCCTGCCGTACCTGCAACGGCTGCACGACGAACTGGACATTCCGGTGCTGTACGTCAGTCACTCCCAGGATGAAGTGGCGCGGCTGGCCGATCATATTGTGCTGCTCAGCGACGGCAAGGCCCTGGCCAGCGGCCCGATCGGCGAAACCCTGGCCCGCCTCGACCTGCCTTTGGCGCAGGGTGATGACGCTGGTGTGGTGATTGAAGGACACGTCAGCGCCTACGACGCCGACTATCAACTGCTGACCTTGCAACTGCCCAATTGCGGTTTGAACCTGCGCGTGGCCCATGCGCCGATGATCGAAGGTCAGGTCTTGCGCTGCAAAGTCCAGGCGCGGGATGTCAGCTTGAGCCTGCACAGCGTTGAGCAAAGCAGCATCCTCAATCGCCTGCCGGTCACGGTAATCAGTGAACTCAGCGCCGACAACGCCGCCCATGTGCTGATCCGTCTGGACGCGGGCGGCACGCCGTTGCTGGCGCGGATCACCCGCTACTCTCGGGATCAACTGGGCCTCCATCCTGGCCAGGCGTTATGGGCGCAGATCAAGGCAGTGGCCGTGCTGGCCTGAATCGGTTGGCACCACGGCGATAGCGCGCGGTCAATGGCTGTACCAGCCCTCGATTCGTTGCCAAGGACTACCGCCATGCCTGACACCGCGCTGACCGATGTGTTGCCGCCCGACCTGCATTACGTCGATGACACCCAGCCCGGCATCACCCGCAAGAAACTGCGGGGCAAGTTCTGTTATTTCGATCCGGCGGGCCAACGCATTACCGACCCTGACGAGATAAAACGCATCAACGCCCTGGCGGTGCCGCCCGCCTACACCGACGTGTGGATCAGCGCCGACCCGCGCGGCCACTTGCAAGCCACCGGACGCGACGCCCGGGACCGCAAGCAATACCGTTATCACGCGCGCTGGCGCGAAGTGCGCGATGCCGACAAGTACTCGCGCCTGCGGGATTTCGGGCTGGCGCTGCCGAATCTGCGCAAGCAACTGGAAGCCCTGCTGGCGGCGCCGGGATTCAGTCGTGACAAGGTTATGGCCACGATCATCACCTTGCTCGACGCGACGCTGATCCGTGTCGGCAATACCCAATATGCCCGGGACAACCGATCCTATGGGCTGACCACCCTGCGTAACCGGCACGTCGAGGTCAATGGCAGTGCGATCCTGTTCCAGTTTCGCGGCAAGAGTGGCGTCGAACACCAGATCACCGTCAGGGATCGGCGTCTGGCGCGAATCATCAAGCGCTGCCTGGAAATTCCCGGACAGAACCTGTTTCAGTACCTCGACGAAAACGGCGAGCGACACACCGTCAGTTCCTCCGACGTCAACGCCTACCTGCAAACCCTCACCGGCGCCGACTTCACGGCCAAGGATTACCGCACCTGGGCCGGCAGCGCACTGGCGTTGTCGGTGTTGCGGGAACTGCAATGGGAACCGGAATCCGATGCCAAGCGGCATGTGGTGGAAATGGTGAAGAACGTCGCCAAACAACTGGGTAACACCCCGGCGGTGTGCCGCAAGTGCTACATCCACCCGGCGGTGCTGGAGGGCTTTCTGCTCGGCGCCTTGGCTGAATTGCCACGGCCGCGGGTTCGTAAAGGGCTCAGGGCTGAAGAGGTCGGGTTGGCGATGTATTTGGAAAAAATGGTCGCCGCCGCCGAACAATCCTGACTGCATCCTGTAGGAGCTGCCGAAGGCTGCGATCTTTTGGCTTTGCTTTTTTAGGTCAAGATCAAAAAAATCGCAGCCTTCAGCAGTTCCCACGGAGGCCTTGTACAGGCAACCAACCGACGAACTGACCTGTCTATTTTTTGCACGATTGCACAGGGCTTCTATAGTTGATCTCAACACGAATCAGCTGCGGTGGTGCCATGGAAGACATTTTCGTTGTGAAACGTTGCAACAAGATCATCATTCATGGCCGCCGGGCTGGAGAAGTAAACCACGCGCCACCTGACGCCGCCGTCTGGTACCGCATCGCCGACACCCGCACCCGTGGCTTTATCGGTGATGGTTACGATCTCGAAGAAGACGCCCGACGTGAATGCCGCCAGCTCAACGCGCGCTCACAAGTGACAGCCCGGCAAAGCTGAAAGGGTTCAAGATTTTTTACCGGGTCTATACTGAAATCAGCTGAAGGACCAGCGACCCCATCGGCAGAGAGCTCGCACCCGCGGGCTTTTTGCTGCAACTGCCAGGTTTGCTTTAAATGGAGGTGTGTCATGTCCGAAAAAGAGTCCATCACCACCCTGCTCACCCTGCTTGACTCCCGTCAGGCTCGCCTCGCGGCCGCTTGTAAGGAAATTGCCGACTGGGTCGATCATCAAGGCGGGCATCCGACGGCCCTGAAAATTCGTGACCGGCTGAACGACATCGAGAAAGACGCACCGCTGATTCGCAGCACGCTGTCTTCGCTTCACCCCGTCGAACCGCCACTGCCACGGTTCAGATAATCATTCGACTCAAGGACAGGCCTGATTCAGGAAGCATGAACGGCGACAACGTTGTCACCGAGACCCTGCCTGCCTGATAGCCTCCTTCCACACCCGCAACCCGGCTTGGCGCTGGGCTTTTTTTTGCGCCAATGTTTTCACATCCTGTTCACAAGCGACGCCCTACTGTGGAATCACTCCTTTGAAGAATCCCTTGGCCCGCCCGCATGCGGGCCATTTTTTTGCCCCTGGGTCCACCAACGAACGCTGCCAACGGCTGGAGGTCAAACGATCACACGTCACGAAGGAGACGTCCCAATGGTCACTCACTTTAAAGTCGGCGGGCATCTGGCCTGCGGTCATACAGGCAAAAAACTGGTTTCTAGCAAAATACTTGCCCAGGTCAAATGTAGAAGCTGCCGCAACACCGATGCGTTCAAGGATGCTCGAAAGGACGAACGCAATGCGGCAAGGCGCGCAGCGCGCAAGGCCAAGATCACTCATACCGCCAATGACTGGCGTGCAGAGTGGGTTCAGCGCCTGACCGCGATGGCGGGAATGCAAAGACTGCCGCGAGGATTCAGAGGGCAGCCGTTTGTTTAGCTGACACAGTGCATTTCCATTAGCGATCCGCAACGGTGCCCGTTCCGGTCTGTTCAGGCGACTGGCGGGGTATCGGGTGGATTGCTTCCGTCGCGACTATTGATAAAGGCATTCCATTGCACATAGGCGTCGTGCTGACGCTTGACGGCTTCCTCCCAGATCGGTCCAGACACGGACCGGGATGAGATCAGCTTCATCATTTCCGAAGTTGCAGCATCGAGATCCACAAGAAGCTCATGTGATTTGATCCTGAAATCGTCGACAGATGTCATGCCTCCACCCCTCCGGTCTTGTCACCACTGAGAAGCCAATGCTTCTGGATCAGTTGAGCCCGGACTCACTGAAATGATTCATAGAGGCCGATCACTGGTAATGCCTAACAAAATAGCGGATTGAAAATAAACAAGGGCTTGCATCAGCTTTCGCTCGCAAACCCTTGATTTAAAATAATTTACAGCTCGAAAAAGCTAAGCGCAGGCGTCAGCGACGGCTTTCTCGGCACGGTTGATTTCCTGCCTGATATCCGGGGATATTCGCTGTTTTTTGAGCTGCTGCTCGAGAAAAAGCTGGCTGCCCTGGTTTTTTACTTCGGCATCGACCGCGGCGTCCTGCGACTCCAGCTCTGCCGCATGCGCATTGATGACGGTTTCAACTTCCGCTTCATTATTCGCGGCATCCAGGGCCTTGATGAGTTTGCCTGCTTCCGCCTTCTCGGCGTCAGCATAACCTTCGACAGACAGACCAACAGCCATCGCTCGCGTTTGAATTTCCAGGGTTGTCATATGCTGCTGTGCAGCTTTGCACGCCTCAATACGTCGTTGGCTTTCGACAGCCTTCCACTCCATCAATGCTTGAGTCGTAACACCAATCACCACCAGGGTGATGGCGGCACCCACCATTCGGCCTTTCACATCCGCAACCTCGACAGTCCAGCGCATTACCTTTAGATGACGCCCGACTCCATTCGAGGCATTCAAAGCGTAGCAGGACCGGGGGCTGAAAAATGGCTTCACGTCGGGAGTGGGTTATTCAATGCTGGAGCAACTGAACCGCAGAATTGCAGTCCCGCTCCAAAATAACGGCCCGGAAACAAACAAGGGTTTGCATTAGCTTTCGCTCGCAAACCCTTGATTTTAGATGGTGCCCGAAGCCGGAATCGAACCGGCACGCCCTTACGAGCGGGGGATTTTAAGTCCCATGCGTCTACCAGTTTCGCCATTCGGGCGGTAGCGCGGTGAAGCGGTCTGAAGGTTGCCGGATAAACATCTGGCAGTCTCTGACGCTTGTGCAGCAGAGGTGGAAATATATACATCCCTCCCCTGTGAAGCAAGTTCGCAGATGCCCTTTTCAAGACTAAATCTTGCAGGGCGGCGAAAATAAAAAAGCTCCGTAGATCAAGGATCTACGGAGCTCGTTTAAAGTGGAGGCCGAGGTCGGAATCGAACCGGCGTAGGCGGATTTGCAATCCGCTGCATAACCATTTTGCTACTCGGCCTCAAACATCTGATGTCAGTAGCACGACACCAAATGCATACAAACGCTGAGCTTCGAGACATAATCGAATCATTCTCTAACTCTTTGAAAACATTGAGCTTTTTCAGCGGTCAGTGCTTTCGATGGCGTGAATTATGTACTGATTTCCCGAAGCTGGCAACCCCTTGATTTCAAAAAAATTTCTACCGGGCTGAACGTACCGCGTTCGCCCCTGGCGCCGTTTGTTCTCTCAGAATTTCCCACCCAGCGGATACTCCACCGCCAACCGAATCTGATTGGCATCCAGCTCCGCCTGCGCTGCATTCCCACGATGCACTGCATGACGCAAGGTAAACGCCAGGTTTTTCGCCGCGCCGGATTGCACCACGTATTTGGCCTGCAGATCCCGTTCCCAGTGCTTGCCGCCCTGCCCGTAACCGAGCCATTTGTAACCGCCGCTCGGGTCCATGTGGCTGCCGTCGATGCCGCTGCCGCGCACATACAATGCGCCGAAGGTCAGGCCGGGGATGCCGTAGCCGGCCAGGTTCAGGTCGTAGCGCGCCTGCCAGGAGGCCTCCTGCGGCGCATTGAAGTCGGACAGGGCCACGGCGTTGCTCAAATAGATAGCACCTCGGGTGACGTAGTCGTAGGGCGTATCGCCGTCGACTTTCTGATAACCCAGACCAAAGCTGTGGGAACCAGCCTTATAGGTCGTCAGAAAACTCCAGGTGGTGTTATCGATCCGGCCGGACAAGGCTTTGCCGGTGTCCTGGGTGCGATAAAGATTGAGGTCGAAGGTCAGGTCCTGCCCATCCGCCAACGGCTGGGTGTAGACCGCGCCCAGATAGTGCTGACGCCAGGTGTCGGCGTAGACCGCACTGAACAGGCTGGCGTTCAACCCTTTGAGCGCGGTGTTGCGTACGCCCACCAGATCAAAGCGGTCGCCCTGTTTGCCATTGGAGTAATTGACTACAAATCCCTGGTCATGGCTGGTGGCGTTGCGGTCGGTGCTTTCGTTGAAGTGTCCGCCGTAGAGCGTGGTGGCGGGCAATTCGCGGCTGGTCAGTAGCCAACCAGTGGCGGTTTCCGGCAGTAGGCGGCTATCGGATGAGCCGAACACCGGAGTTTTCACCCTCTGCTCGCCGTAACGCAGTTCGGTTGAAGAAAAGCGCAGTTTAGCCACGGCCCCCGCGCGACTGAATTCATCCTTGGGGTGACCGTCGTTATCCACGCCGAGCAACCGCGCCTTGCCGGCCCGCCCGCCTCCGCTGTCCAGTTTCCAGCCGGAATAGGCGTGAGCGTCGAGGCCGAAGCCTACGGTGCCGCGTGTGTAGCCGGAGGTGAAATCGGCCATCAGGCCGTAGGCCCATTCCTCGGCGAGGTCGCTGCGCTGGGCGCGGGGTTTGTAGGCATTGCGTGCACCGTTACTCAGCGCACCGTGTTCGTAATCGCGGCGGTCGTAGACGCTGCGGTTGAGCAGGTTCCACTGACTGTCCTCGATAAAGCCTTTTGCGTTGTCTTGCTCTGAAGCCAGGGCGAACAGCGATTGCCCGCCCAATGCCAATAGCAGGGTATGTGTCGATAGGGTTTTCACAGGGCAACTCCACGGAATTCGGGCTTTGCAACGCGTCCCTCCCATCGGAGGAACGCCCTTGGGCACCTCAGAGGTATTTGAGGATCGCGATGTCGCGACGGCGTTGCTTGAGGCTGGCGAACCAGCGCGTCGGGAAAAACAGCAACACCCCGAGGATCACGCTCCACAGCCACACGGTCGGCAGGTTATCGAAGCCGTAGTACGCGCCCTGATTGGCGCCCCAGATCGCGACGGCCACCAGGTACATGGCCTTGAGTACGTAAAGGTGCAGCAAATAGAAGAACATCGGCGCCCCGCCGTAGATAGCCAGCGTCGCGGTGGACCAGCGATCCTGCAACTTCTCGAACAATGCCAGCAGAAGCAGCCCCAGACCGAGGGTCGGCATCAGGAACATCAGCGACGGCGGGTATTTCTTCGCGCTCATAAAGCTCATGAAGGTGCGCAGCGAGTCACCGGTTTGCACCCAAGGCTTCTCGCCATAGACGTTCAAGTAGCGGATGAACACGAACGCCACCAGCAGGCCGACGCCGAGTTTGACCAAGCGGGAAATCCGCTCCGCCGGGTCCATGTCCTTGCCGAACCACGGCCCGATGGCCCAGCCCAACAGGATCACGCCAATCCACGGCAGCACCGGATACGTGGTGCGGGCCCGGGTGAATTCGGTGATGTCGATAAACACCTTCTGATGCAGGATCGACCACGGCACATAGAATGGCGATTCCGGTCCGACGACGACGTTATCGAATAGGTTATGCCCGGCAACGATGGCCAGCCCCAGCACGATCAACCAGCTGCGTTTGAAGTGCAGCAACCCGGCCAGCACGATCATGCAGATGCCGATGCACCAGATCACTTGCAACCACAGCGTCTTGGGCGGGAACTCGGCGTTCCAGGCGAAGCAGACGAAGGTGATTTCCAGAAACACCAGAAAGAACCCGCGCTTGAGCAGGAAGACCGAGGTTTCGCTGGCGGTGTGTTTCTGGCTGTAGAGCCAGGCCGACAGACCCGTGAGGAAGATAAATACCGGGGCGCAGATTTCGCTGAGCATGCGGGTGAAGTACAAGTCTGGCGTCACGCTCAGGGCATCGATCGGGTCGGTGACCTGACGGTGCAGCAGAAAGGTTTCGCGCACGTGGTCGATCAGCATCAACAGCATGACGAAACCGCGCAGGGCATCGATCGCCAGCATGCGGATGTTGGCTTTCACAGCGGGGGTGGCGAGCGCTGGGGAAATACTTCCCGCCTGCCCGGCCAATCCTGAAGAATGGGACATATCAATAATTCCTGTAAGGATGGATCAGGCCTGTTTCTTCAACCGGGCGACTTCGGAGGCTGGCAGTTGCGACGGAGCCCTGGGCAACGGCGGCTTGCCCTGAGCGCGATAGAACGACAGCGTCGAACTGAAGCTCTTCAGGTCGTACGGCTCGATCTTGCCTTGCGGACTGACCCGCTCACCGGGCGTGCGGTCCTTGTATTCGACGGCCACCACATACGTCCCCTGCCAGGGCAACTCGAAGCTGACCTTGCCCGTCGCATCGGTGCGCCGGGTAAAGACTTCACCGGAACCGGTTTCCAGCATAACGTCCTGATCCGCCAGCGGTTTTTGCGAATAGTACACTTGGAACTGCGCCTTGTTCCCGTCAACGAGGCCGGTAGGCACGATGTCCAGGGTCAGTTCCGGGGTGCGCGCGCGTAAATCGCCGACCCAGCGGGTTGCCGGCGTCCAGTAGGTTTTCAGCGCCTTGTCCGCTTCATGCAGGTCGAAGATCGGATAATGCGGGTCCTGGGCCAGCAGGGAGTCATCGCTCCTGGCCTGATGGGCCACCGAAAAAGCCTGACGCTGCAACGTCAGATTCAATGGTTTCGAATTGTTGCCAAGCGACCATCCCTTGAGCTGCTGAAACCGGTCCATCCCGCCCGGCGTCACTTCCAGCATGTTTTTGTCGTATTCCCCGTAGTACAACGCCAACGGTTGCCCGGGCGGCTGTTCGTACCAGATCTGATGCGCTTCGCTGCTGCCAGCCAGCAGGAAGATGCCGTAACCCAACAGTGCTTTTGCGTTGCTCATTCGCATTTTTTTGGCTCCGATTGGTGTTATTCCGCGATGTACTGCCGACGCTTCATCCTCCCGAAATCAGCGACTTCATAAACCGCGCCCCTCTCTCTGTACGCATTACAGCGCGAAGACTTTTGCGCGTTGTTTCGAAATCAATGCGTGTGGGGCTATCGGCAACTGTTTTTGCAGGGGGAAACAGCGGTTTATGCGGCTTGCGCCAGGATGAGGCGGGTTGGGGGATTCTCGCGGACTCGTGTCCAAACGCGGTGCATTGCGACTCCGCGAAACAATTGTGGGAGCGAGCCTGCTCGCGAAGGCGGTGTCTCAGTCAATGCAAATATCGACTGACACTCCGCCTTCGCGAGCAAGCCCGCTCCCACAGGGGGATTTGTGTCGGGTTGGGAATTGCGCCTATCAGTGCCGTAACAACTTGCGCAACGGCACGCCGTCCTTGAGCACAGGCGACTTGATGACGATGTAGCTGAAGTACTTGGAGATGCCGATGTTTTTGTCGAGCAGGCTTTCGATCACTTCCTGGTAATGCTGGATGCTGCGGGTCATGAAGCGCACGAGGTAATCGTAGCCACCGCTGATCAAATGGCATTCGAGCACTTCGTCCACCAGGCGAATGTTGGATTCGAACTTGGCGAAGTCTTCGCGTTTGTGGTCGCTGAGGGTGATTTCGGTGAAGACCGTCACCGAATCGGTGATTTTCGCCAGGTTCAGGTGCGCCTTGTAGCTGGAAATGTACCCGGCCGATTCCAGTCGCTTGACCCGTTGCAGGCAGGGGCTGGCCGATAATCCCACGGCATCGGCGAGGCTGACGTTGGTCATGCGCCCATCCTTTTGCAACTCAACCAGGATGCTGATGTCGATTCGGTCCAGTTTTACTAAACCTTCCATTGCGTACCTCTTGACTGCCGTTTGTAAGACAATCTTCTAGCAAAATCAGCGCCGTAAAGACAGCTGATGCTGAGCCACCAGATCCGCCATGCTGTTGATGCAGTAATCCGCCGCGCAAGGCGTCGGGTGTTTGACCCGGCCACGACAAATCAGGCACACATCGCGACTCGCCTGTCGACTGGCAGACGGCCGGGTCACTTGCAGGATCTCGCCGGGCTTGAACGCATTGGCCTGCAGCCAGTCCGCATCTTGCAACGGATCGCTGGCCAGCGAGATAAAGTCATCGGGCATGATCCCCAGACGTTCACACAGTAACCCGCGATCCTCGGCATCACGATCGCCCTGCACCAGCAGCCGATAGAACTTGCGCAGGTACAACATCGCACCCGGCGCGTCCTCGAACAGCGACCAGCCGGCCACCGAACGGGCGAAGCTCATGCCCTCCTCCCAACTGGCTTTCAGGCCCCAGCGCTCGGCCAACTGGCGATGGGCGAAACACAGCAGTCCACTGAAGCCTAGCTCACCGAAGCGCGGATACAGTGCGCGCACCACCTCACCATATTCGGCCAGCACCTGTTCCTTGTCCGGGTGCCCGCCCCGGGTGTCGAGTAGCGGTTGCAATGCCGCCCAGACCCCCGAGTCGCGATCGACCAGGACTTCATCGCAATCGATGAGCAGCGCTCGATATTCAGTCAGCCCCATGGTGTGCAAAGCCTCCGATGATGCATTCCATCCCTCCATGCTCCATAACGGCTCACGGGCGATGCCTTGCAGCAGCGCCCCACGCCTGCAGAAGCTCAGTTCAAGACGCGTGCCAAAGCGGTTTCGAGAATCTGCAGCGCTTCGTCGACCTGGGCTTCAGTGGCCACCAATGGCGCAAGGAAACGCAGGACGTTGCGATACACGCCGCACTTGATCACCAATAGACCGCCCTTGCGCGCTTCATCGATCAGCCGCTGATTGAGGTCGGCGTCCGGCGTGCGAGCCTCATCCGGTTTGATCAGCTCAATCGCCAGCATGAAGCCGACGCCGCGCACATCGCCGATTTGCGGGTGACGGCTCTGCAAGCGCAGCAATCCCTGACGCAAACGCTCGCCTAACACTTCGCCCCGCGCCAGCAACTGTTCTTCCTCGAAGGCATCAATCACCGCGAGTGCCGCCGCGCATGACAACGCGTTGCCGCCATAGGTGCCGCCCAGGCCACCGGGCAGCGGCGCGTCCATGATCGCGGCTTTGCCGACTACCCCCGACAGCGGCAAGCCACCGGCCAGACTCTTGGCAACCGTCACCAGGTCCGGCTGGATACCGGCGTGCTGAAAACCGAACCATTTGCCGGTGCGGCCGAAACCGGTCTGGATTTCGTCGAGAATCAGCACGATGCCGTGTTTCTCAGTCAAGGCGCGCAGGCCTTTGAGGAACGCTACCGGCGCCGAGAGGAAACCACCGTCGCCCTGCACCGGCTCGATGATGATCGCAGCGACCCGCTCCGGTGCCACTTGAGTGGCGAGCAATTCGTCCAGTGCCTTGAGCGCCATGTCGCTGGTGACGCCGCGATAGGCATTCGGATACGGCGTGTGAAACACCTCCGGCGCGAACGGTCCGAAGTTCTGTTTGTACGGCTGGCTCATGCCGGTCAGCGTGGTGCCGAGCAAGGTGCGACCATGGAAACCGCCACGAAAGGCAATCACCGCCGAACGGCTGGTGTGGGCCCGGGCGATCTTCACCGCGTTCTCCACAGCCTCGGCGCCGGAGGTGAAGAACGCCGCTTTATAGGCTTCCTTACCGCCGATCATTTCACACAGGCGCTGGGCCAGATCCAGATAAGGTTTGTAGGCAACCACCTGGAAACACGCGTGGGACACCTTTTGCAATTGCGCCTGTACCGCCGCCACCACTTTCGGGTGGTTGTGGCCGATGTTCAACACACCGATGCCGCCGACAAAATCCAGGTAGCGCTTGCCGTCCACATCCCACAACTCGGCACCTTGGGCGCGATCTATCACCAACGGGTGAGCGGTGACCAGGCCACGCGGCACGAATTGATCGCGCTGACGGAGCAAATGAGGGGTTTCATCGACTTTGCTATTCATGGCATTTCCCATCGTGAGTCCGGCAACCGGGAGGTGGTTGCGATGGTGTTCAGGTTAAGGCCTGGGCGAAACGAACTACGCCGAACTTGGCCCCTGAGAAATTCGGATCGACTGTTTTCACCCTGCCAAACGGCAGATTCCTTCAGCCCGCCGAATCTGCCGTCGACTGGCCGATACAGCATGGTGCCGCGCGTTTAACCCGGCGCTTTCGACAGATCCTGCGCTGGCATTGGGCGATGATGAAAGCACCTTCACCCTTTCAGGAATTGCCCATGGCCCTGCTGTATAAAGCTGACCCTGTGCGCGGCGAACAGTGGCAAGCGCTGTTTGCCGAACACGCCCCGGATATCGAATGGCGCGCCTGGCCGGATATTGGCGATCCTTCGCAGATTGAATACCTGGCCGCGTGGCAGGCACCGGATGATCTGCAAACGTTGTTACCGAACCTGAAGGTGTTGTTCGCGCTGTCTGCCGGGGTCGATCAACTGGACCTCAGCCGTATACCGGCGAGTTTGCCGGTGGTGCGGTTGCTCGATCCTGGCATCACCCGTGGCATGTGCGAGTACGCGAGTTTTGCCGTGTTGAGCCTGCATCGGGACATGCTGCGTTATCGGCAACAACAGATGGCGCGGTGTTGGCAGGCGCACTTGCTGCAACCGGCGAGCAAGCGTCGGGTCGGCGTAATGGGGCTCGGCACTCAGGCGCAACAGATTCTGGCGACATTGCAGCCGTTAGGATTTGCGCTGAAAGGCTGGGCACGCAGTGCGCATGGGATTGATGGCGTGGATTGTTATGCAGGCAATGAGCAACTGCCGGCGTTTCTCAGCCAATGCGACATTCTGTTGTGCGTGCTGCCGCTGACTGAACAGACCCGGGGGATTCTGGATCGTGAACTGTTCCGGCAACTGCCTCGGGGTGCGGCGCTGATCAATATGGGTCGGGGTGGGCATCTGGTGGAAGGCGATCTGCTGGAAGCGCTGGACAACGGGCAGCTCAGCGGCGCGGTACTGGATGTGCTGCAGCAGGAACCGGCGCCGGCGGAGCATCCGTTCTGGGGACACCCGCAGATTCTGCTGACACCGCATATTGCCGCGATGACCCAGCCGGAGAGTGCGTTTGGGGTGTTGTTGGAGAATATTCGGCGGTTTGAGCGGGGCCAATCGATGGAGGGCAAGATCGACCGACAACAGGGGTATTGAGCGCGTACGACTTGCTGTGTTGGGTGTCTGCCAAACCACCCCCTCACCCCAGCCCTCTCCCCAATGGGGAGAGGGGGAAAGGGAGCCGATCTTCATGCTTTTCAGACCCGAGTTCGACTCAGGATTTTCAGGTCGATGTAGCTCAAATAAACAACTCGGTCGGTCCCCTCACCCCAGCCCTCTCCCCAATGGGGAGAGAGGGAAAGGGAGCCGATCTTCATGCTTTTCAGACCCGAGGTCGACTCAGGACTTTCAGGTCGATGTAGCTCAAATAAACAACTCGGTCGGTCCCCTCACCCCAGCCCTCTCCCCAATGGGGAGAGAGGGAAAGGGCGCCGATCTTCATGCTTTTCAGACCCGAGTTCGACTCAGGACTTTCAGGTCGATGTAGCTCAAATAAACAACTCGGTCGGTCCCCTCGCCCCTTTGGGGAGAGGGCTAGGGTGAGGGGTGATTCTCAAGCCGCCCCACACACTCAAAGCCGATCAGCAATCGCCTTACCTACATCCTGCGTCGAGCCCTTCCCGCCCAGATCCGGCGTGATCGGCCCGTCGGCAATCACCCGCTCAATCGCCTGTAAAATTCCATCATGCGCCGCGCGATAGCGCTCGTCGCCATTGCCCAGGAAATCCAGCATCAACGCCCCGGACCAGATCATCGCAATCGGATTGGCAATGTTCTGCCCATAAATATCCGGCGCCGAACCGTGCACCGGCTCAAACAACGACGGGAACCGCCGCTCCGGATCAAGGTTGGCCGAAGGCGCAATGCCGATGGTCCCGGCACACGCCGGCCCCAGATCGGAAAGGATGTCGCCAAACAGGTTCGACGCCACCACCACATCAAACCGGTCCGGTTGCAGCACGAAACGCGCGCAAAGAATGTCGATGTGTTGCTTGTCCCAGGTAATGTCCGGGTACTTCGCCGCCATCAACGCCGTGCGCTCGTCCCAGTACGGCATGCTGATGGAAATTCCGTTGGACTTGGTTGCCGCCGTCAGCCGCTTGCGCGGTCGGGTCTGGGCCAGGTCGAAGGCGAATTTGAGAATCCGGTCCACGCCACGACGGGTGAACACCGATTCTTGCAGCACAAATTCATGCTCGGTGCCTTCAAACATCTTGCCGCCGACCGAGGAATATTCACCCTCGGTGTTCTCGCGGATCACCACAAAATCGATGTCCCCCGGCTTGCGTCCGGCCAACGGGCACGGCACGCCGGGAAACAGCCGCACCGGGCGGATGTTCACGTACTGGTCGAAGTCGCGGCGAAACTTCAGCAGCGAGCCCCACAGGGAAATGTGATCCGGCACCTTGTCCGGCCAGCCCACGGCGCCGAAGTAGATCGCATCGAAGCCCTTGAGCTGTTCGAACCAGTCGTCGGGCATCATCTGCCCGTGTTCCATGTAGTAATCGCAGTGCGCCCAGTCGAGCACTTCGATGCTCAAATCGAGCTGCCATTTTTTCGCCGCCTGCTCCAGCACGCACAACCCTTCCGGCAGCACTTCCTTGCCGATGCCATCGCCGGCAATCGCAGCGATTCTGAATGTCTTGCTCATCAACGTGCCTCCCCCAGTGTCTGTGAATTACAGCCCGCCGATGTGGAAGGCTTTGACTTCAAGGTATTCATCCAGCCCGTACTTGCTGCCTTCACGGCCCAGGCCGGATTGCTTGATGCCGCCAAACGGCGCGACTTCCATGGAAATGATCCCGGTGTTGAGGCCGACCATGCCGAACTCCAGCGCCTCGCCGAAACGCCACGACCGGCGCAAGTCCTGGGTGAAATAGTAGGCGCCCAGACCGTAAGGCGTGGCGTTGGCCAGTGCGAGGGCTTCGGCCTCAGAGGTAAACCGCATCAGCGGTGCGACCGGGCCGAAGGTTTCTTCGTTGGCCAGCAACATGCCGGCGTGGGTGTCGCCGAGGACCGTGGGTTGCACGAACTGACTGTCGCCCTCGGGAATGCCACCGCAAAGCAGCGTTGCGCCTTGGCTCAGGGCGTCGTCGATATGCCGGGCAACCTTGCTCACGGCAGCCGGGTTGATCAGCGGACCGATGGTGACGTCGGCGTCGAGGCCGTTGCCGACCTTGAGCTTGCCGACCTCCTCCACCAAACGCTGAGCGAAGCGTTCGTAGATGCCGTCCTGCACCAGAATCCGATTGGCGCAGACGCAGGTTTGCCCGGCGTTGCGAAACTTGCTGAGCATGATCCCGGCCACGGCCTGCTCAAGGTCAGCGTCGTCGAACACGATAAATGGCGCGTTCCCACCGAGTTCCAGGCTCAAGCGCTTGATGTGTTCGGCACTCTGGCGCATCAGCAAGCGGCCCACGGCGGTGGAACCCGTGAAGGAAATCTTGCGCACCGTCGGGTTGCCGGTCAGCTCTTCGCCGATGCCGGTGGGCATGCCGGTCAACACGTTGAACACCCCGGCCGGGATGCCGACGCGTTCAGCCAGTACCGCCAGGGCCAGGGCCGACAGCGGCGTCAGGTCCGACGGTTTGACGATGATCGGGCAACCTGCGGCCAATGCCGGTGCGCACTTGCGGGTGATCATGGCGTTGGGGAAATTCCACGGAGTGATCGCGGCGCAGACGCCCACCGGTTGTTTGAGCGTGAGCAATCGACGGTCGCCGCTGGGGGCCGGCATGGTTTCGCCGTAGACCCGCCGGGCCTCTTCGGCGAACCATTTGACGAAACCGGCGCCGTAGCGGATTTCGCCTTTGGCTTCGTTCAGCGGTTTGCCCTGTTCGCAGGTCATGATCAGCGCCAGGTCGTCGAGGTTGTCGAGCATGGCCTGATACCAGTGCTCCAACAGCGCCGCACGTTCGGCTGCCGGGCGTGCGCGCCAGGCCGGCCAGGCTTCGTCGGCGGCCTCGATGGCACGCCGGGTTTCCGTGCCTTGCATGGCCGGTACGCGAGCGAGCAACTGACCGCTGGCCGGGTCGATGACCTCCAGGGTCGCGGCGTTGTCGGCGCCGATCCACTGCCCGTCCACATACGCGAGTTCTGCCAAAAGGCTGGGGTCTTTCAAACGATTCTTGAGCATGGTCGAGTCCTGATCCGAGACAGGCTTAAGTCTATGGAGGTGCTGCGGATGAGGATGCTGAAAGCGATTTCAGGACAGTGTCGGATGCTGTAATTGGCGGCGGGACAGCAGATTTGTGGCCTATCAGACAAACACAAAAAACCTGTGGGAGCGGGCTTGCTCGCGAAGGCGGTGTTTCAGTCAACGATGATGTTGAATGTTAGGCCGCCTTCGCGAGCAAGCCCGCTCCCACATTTGATCTCTACAACTTCAGGGAACCGAGCAAACCCTCTAGAAACCGCTCCCCGGCCTCCATCTGACTGATCTCGATAAACTCGTCCGGCTTGTGCGCCTGTTCGATCGAGCCCGGCCCGCAGACCACCACCGGCACATCCAGGCGTTGCTTGAACAACCCACCTTCGGTGCCAAACGAAACCTTCGCCGTCCCGGTATCCGGCGCGGCGAAGTTTTTCAGGAAGCGCACCGCTTCGACGCTCGGATGCGTATCGAGGCCGGGATAGACATTGAGGGTTTCGATCTCGATGGCCGCCACGCTCGACAGCAACCGCGCCTCGCGCACGATGATTTCCGCGCGTTCCTGCATCTGTTCCAGAAACTGCTCCAGATTATCCGCCGGCAAGTTGCGCACTTCGAAGTCCAGGGTGCACAGGTTCGGCACGATGTTCAGCGCCCGGCCGCCGCCGATCTGCCCGACATGCACGGTGCTGTAAGGCACGTCGTAGTCGGCATCCTGGGCGCCCTGTTCTTGAAGCTGCTGCTGGCTTTGGCGCAGCGCGGCGATGAAATCGCAGGCCACGTGGATGGCGTTGACCGAGCGCGGCGCCAACGACGAATGCGCCTCCAGGCCCCGACAGTAAGTGCGGTATGAGCCCTTGCCCTTGTGCCCGAGTACGAATTGCATGTTGGTCGGTTCACCGATCAGGCACAAAAACGGCCTTACCGGCGTCAGGTGCAGCACATCAAGCAAACGACGCACGCCGACGCACCCGGTCTCTTCGTCATGGGACAGCGCCAGTTGCAGCGGTCGGCTCAGAGAATGCTCGGCGGCGTCGAGCATGGCGTCGATGGCCAATGCGATAAAGCCTTTCATGTCGCAACTGCCGCGCCCGTAGATCTTGCCGTCTTGCACCGTCGCCTGGAACGGCGGCACGGTCCAGGCCTGCCCCGCCGCCGGCACCACGTCGGTGTGGCCGGACAACAGAATCCCCGGCAGGTCTTTCGGGCCAGTGCTGGCGAACAGGTTGGCCTTCTTGCCGGTTTCATCCTTGACGATCAGCGACTCGATGCCCTTGCTCAGCAGCAGGTCGCGCACGTATTCAATCAGGGCCATGTTCGACTCCGAAGACACGGTATCGAAGGCCATCAGGCGTTTGAGAATATCCAGTACACGGGGTTTCATGAGGCCTTGCTCCGTTGCTCGGCTAAATGGGCGAACCGGCGAATGGAGAACGGCTCAATCGAAGTGCTGGTGCTGCCGGTGCTGATCAGTTCGGCCATCACGTCGCCGACGCCGGGGCCGAGCTGGAAGCCGTGACCGCAGAAGCCGAACGCGTAGAACAACCCGTCGACAGTGCCACTCGGGCCCATGATCGGCAAGGAGTCTGGCAAGTAGCCTTCGATGCCGCTCCAGACGCGGATGATGTTGAGGTTGCCGACACCCGGCAACAGGCGGCGCATTTGATCCATTTGATTGAGGATACTGCGCGGCTCGACGTAGGCCCGGCGATTGAGCATGTCCGGTTTGCTGCGATAACCACCGCCGATAACAATGTTGCCGCGCGGAATCTGCCGGAAGTAGATCACTTCTTCGGGAATCTTGGTGTAGACGCCGATCACTGTTGGCAAGGCGTAAGGCACCGGTTCGGTCACCGCCATTTGCGGGCCGTGAGTATCCAGCGGCACCGGTTCGCCGAACTGATCCGAGAGTTTTTGCCCCCACGCACCGGCCGTGATCAGCAGTTGCGCGGCGCTGAACTGACGGCCGTCCGTGGTCGTCACGCTGAACTCGCCGCCGACTTTCTGCACCTCGGCCACTTCGGTCTGCTCTTCAATCTGTGCGCCAAGACGCCGTGCCGCCCGGGCAAATGCCGGCGCCGCCAAACGCGGATTGGCGTGACCGTCGTGAGGCGCATAAGAGCCGCCCTTCACATCCGGCCCGAGGAACGGAAACCGCTGATGCAATTCGTCTCCACGATAAATCTTCAGGTCCAGTTGCGCAGCTTCTGGCGCAGCGGCGTAGGCCTCCAGCTCGGCAATTTCATCTTCGCGATAACACACGCGCATATGCCCGCTGGCGATGAATTCCAGATCATCGTCGATCAGTTCCGGCAAACGTTTCCACAATGCCCAGGAGCGGTTGGCCAACGCCAGTTGCCCGAGGTAGCGCCCCTGCCGCCGCACGTTGCCGAAGTTCACGCCGCTGGCGTACTGACCAATCTGGTCACGTTCCAGCAGGATCACCGACTGCCCGCGCCGGCGCAGGAAAAACGCCGCTGCCGAGCCCATCAGGCCGCCGCCGACAATCAGCACATCGGCTTTTTGAACCGTCATGGCGACACCTCTTCAGTGAGCATCGAAAGGGGTTTGACCGGCGCCTGGCCGCGTTGACGGCCGACTTGCTGCACGCTGACGCCCGCCGCTGCGGCAATCACTTCCGCGCCGGCCTGGGAGCAATAACGGCCCTGGCAACGGCCCATGCCGACCCGACTGAAGGCCTTGGCCCGATTGACTTCGCAGGCGCCCTTCTCGCTGACGGTACGGCGCAGTTCACCAGCGCTGATCATCTCGCAACGGCAAACGATGGCGCTGTCGGGCAAGGCTTTGGCTTGTTCCGCTGGCCAGGGAAACGCCTGGGCCAGACCGAGGCGGAACTGATCCATGACCGCCAGGGCCTGGCGTTGTTCGTCGCGCAACCCGGCGTTTACCGGTTGCTGCAGGTCTTCCAGCAGTGCCATGGCCACCAGGCGTCCGGCGTGCTCGGCGGCGTCGGCACCGCGAATCTTCGAACCGTCGCCAGCGGCATACACGCCGCTGACCGAGGTCCGGCCTTCCTCATCCACTGCCAGCCACCATTGGCCGGACGCCTCGTCGAAGCGCATGCGGCACCCGGCCAGGTCCGCCAGTTGGGTTTCCGGGCGCAAGTGATAACCCAGCGCCACGGCATCGCAATCCACATTCAACGTCTCGCCGCGAGCCGTCAGCACCCGCACGCCGCTGACTCCGCTGGCCGCATCACCCAGCACTTGCAGCGGCTTAATGCCGAGGTGCACCGGAATCTTGGCCCGATACAACTGCGCCAACAGTTTCATTCCGGTGAACAGCAATCCGGGCCGCGCCAACAGTTTGGGCAAGGCACCGATGCGTTTGCTGAACGGCGAGGTATCGAGCACTGCCGCCACCGTCGCACCCGCCTTCACATATTGACTGGCGACCAGGTACAGCAACGGCCCGCTGCCCATGAACACCACGCTGTGGCCAATGGAAACTGCCTGGGACTTGAGCGCAATTTGCGCCCCACCGAGGCTGTAGGTCCCCGCCAATTGCCAGCCTTCAATCGGCATCAAGCGGTCGGTGGCGCCGGTGCAAAGGATCAGCGCGTCGTAATCCACCGTCGAGTGTTTGCCTTGGCTGACGCAGCACAATTGCCCCGGCGTCAGGTTCCACACCAGGGTATCGGGGCGGTAATCAATAGCGCCACGCAGACGATCAAAACTGTCGTGCAGGTCGCGAGCCTTGTGCGCTTCGGTGCCGTACAGCGTCGCGTAGTTACGGGTAAACCCTTCCGGCTGGCGCCGATAAATCTGCCCGCCGTCCCGACGATTTTCATCAATCAAAATCGGTTTGAAACCCGCCGCCAACAAAGCCTCGGCACAGCGAATACCGGCCGGCCCGGCGCCAACAATGACTATCCGTGCAGTGGCCATGTCGCCTCCGGTTGTGTTGTGACGATGTCCAGCCCTTCGCGGACTTCATTGGAGCACGCCCGCAAACGCTCGCCGCTGCGGGTCCAGACCCAGCAATCCTGGCACGCGCCCATCAGGCAAAAACCGGCGCGCCGCCCCGAATCGAACTCCGACTGGCGCAACGCATTGCCCTGGGTCAGCAACGCGACCATCAGCGTGTCGCCCTGCATCGCCTCGATGGCGGCACCGTCCACGGTCAAACTGACAGTCGGCCGGCCCTGCTCGGCCAGCCTCACAAAACGTCCCCTCATGCGTAGGCTCCGTGGGTCATGGTGATCACATCCTGCTGGGTTTTCAGCAACTCGGCGCTGTCGTGGTGACAGAGGATTTCACTGCCGCCATCGATGATCCGACGGCTCGGCGCGGTGCGATTGCACAAGCCATCGACCCGCACCGGGCAAC
The DNA here is from genome assembly GCF_018449725.1 of Pseudomonas sp. dw_612. Taxonomy (GTDB): domain Bacteria; phylum Pseudomonadota; class Gammaproteobacteria; order Pseudomonadales; family Pseudomonadaceae; genus Aquipseudomonas. The sequence goes on from NZ_JAAVVC010000015.1 coordinate 96,518, forward strand.
GACTGAGGAAGGTGCATAGCTCGGGCACGTTGGCCTTGGCGCCAATCGGCGGCAGCTCGGCACAAGTGGTGCCGCAGTTCTCCAGCCAGCCCTGACGCAATTCCGGCACCGAATGGATCAACAAATCGGTGTACGGATGGAACGGCGCCTGGGCAAACGATTGACGAGTGCCGGCCTGGATCTTGTGGCCGCTGTACATCACCACAATGTCGTCGCACAGCGCCCGAACGGTAGAGATGTCGTGGCTGATAAACAGATAGGAAACGCCCAGTTCCTGCCGCAGGTCGCGCAACAGTTCGAGAATCGCGGCGCCAACCACCGTATCCAGCGCTGACGTCACTTCATCGCAGAGGATCAAATCCGGTTTCGCCGCCAGGGCCCGGGCCAGGTTGACCCGTTGTTTTTGCCCGCCGGACAATTCATTCGGCCGCCGTTCGGCCATGGTCCGGGGCAAGCGCACCAGGTCCAGCAACTCGCCAATGCGTTCGCGCAAAGCGGCGCCCTTGAGGCCGAAATACATCTTCAGCGGCCGGCTCAGAATGGTGCTGACGCTGTGCATCGGGTTGAGCGCGGTGTCGGCGTTCTGGAACACCATCTGAATGCGACGGAATTGTTCGTCGGTGCGCTCGGACAAGCAGCCGCCCAACGGCTGGCCGTCGAAGGTCAAGTCGCCGAGCGCCGGAGTCAACAAGCCCGCGACCACTCGGGCCAAGGTCGATTTACCGGAACCGGACTCACCGATCACGCCGATGGCCTGGCCTCGGCGCACAGTCAGGTCGATGTCTTCCAGCACGCGAATCGCCGGCATGCCGTGCATGTTCTTGTTGCCGTAACCGGCGGTCAGGCCCTGGATGGTCAGCAAGGGCGTGTCTTCTGCTATGCCGCAGGGTGGACGAATCGTCGTGTCCGGCCGCGCCGCCGCCAACAGGCTGCGGGTGTATTCGTGAGACGGGGCTTTGAGCAATGGCGCGGTGGCGCTCTGTTCGAAGATCTGGCCGCCGTTGAGCACGACGATCTGATCGGCCATTTGCGCGACCACGGCCAAGTCGTGAGACACGTAGACCGCCGTGGCCCCACGCTCACGGACCACGCGTTTGAAGGCTCTCAACACGTCAATCTGCGTGGTGACGTCAAGAGCGGTGGTCGGCTCATCGAGCACCACCAGCAACGGATCGCTGATCAGCGCCATCGCCGCCATCACCCGTTGCAATTGCCCGCCCGACACTTGGTGCGGGTAGCGCTGGCCAATGTGGTCCGGGTCCGGCAACGCCAGGTCGCGGAATAACTGGATGGCTTTGGCCTCCAGCACCGCGCGGGTGCCCAGGCCATGAATCAACGCGCCTTCCACCACTTGGTCGATCAGTTTCTTCGCCGGGTTGAACGCCGCCGCCGCGCTTTGCGCGATGTACGAAACCCGGTTGCCGCGCAGGCCCTGCAATTCCTTTTCGCTGAGGGCGAGCATGTCGTGCTCGCCGACCTGCACCACGCCGCCGGACAACCGGCAGCCACGTCGCGCATAGCCCAGCAGCGCCAAAGCGATGGTGGTCTTGCCGGAGCCGGACTCACCGATCAACGCCAGCACTTCACCTTTTTCCAGGGCGAAGCTCACGCCTTTGACGATTTCCGTTTCACCGCGCTCGCCACAGGCGACTACGCGCAGGTCTTCGACTCGGATCAATTCGCTCATATCAATGCCCTCCCGTGCGGCGACTACGTCGGGACGACAGTCTGTCGATAAACAGATTCACACCGATGGTCAGGGTGCCGATGGCCAGCGCCGGAATCACGATGGCCGGCGCGCCCTGGTTGAGACCGCCGATGTTTTCCCGCACCAGCGAGCCAAGATCGGCGTCCGGTGGCTGCACGCCAAGGCCGAGGAAGCTCATGCCACTGAGCAGCAACACGATGAAGCCAAAGCGCAGGCCCAGGTCCGTCAGCACCGGGTTGAGCATGTTCGGCAGGATTTCCACGCAAGCGATATACAAGCGCCGTTCGCCACGGGTACGGGCGACTTGCACGTATTCCAGGGCTTCGATGTTCACTGCCATGCTGCGGGCGATGCGGAACGCGCCGGGGGTGAAACTCAGCACGGCGGTGCAGATCAGCAACGTCACTGAGGAGCCGAAAGCCGAGACCATGATCAGCGCCAGCATCTTGCTCGGGATCGAAATAAAGGCATCCATCAGGCGACTGATCACTTCGTCCAGCCACTTCGGCGACACCACCGACAGCAACGCGCAACTGGTGCCCAGCCCGCTCGCCAATACGGCAGCGATCAACGCCAGGCCCACGGTGAACCGCGCACCGACGAGCACGCGGCTGAGCATGTCGCGGCCCAGGTAATCGGTGCCAAACGGGTACAGCGCACTGATGCTGTCGAAGACATTGTCGGACACCACTTCGCCCACCGGATGCGGCGCCAGCCACGGGCCGAAGAACGCCACCAGCAACCAGATCACGCACATCGTCGCGCCGATCAGCCCCAGCCACGCAGGGCCATGGGACACCTTGCCAACCGACAGGTCGGGGGTCGCAGGCGTCGATTTCACAATGAGATTGTTCATTGGTTTCTCAGCCTCGGATTGGACAGAATCGCGCACAGGTCGGCAATCAGCACCAACCCCAGGTACGCGGTACAAAACAGCATGGTGCAGGCCTGGACCAGCGCCATGTCACGGTTGGTCACGGCATCGACCATCAGGCTGGCGATGCCGGGGTAGTTGAAGATCGTCTCGACAATCACCACCCCGCCAAGCAAATACGAAAGGCTCAGGGCGATGGCGTTGGCAATTGGCCCGATCGCGTTGGGCAAGGCGTGGCGCAGCACGATGCGCATCGGACTGACGCCTTTGAGCCGGGCCATTTCCACGTAAGGGCTGTCGAGTTGATCGATGACGGCGGCGCGGGTCATGCGGGCCATTTGCGCGACAATCACGCAGCACAGAGTCATCACCGGCAAGGCATAAGTGCGCATGAATTGCCACGGTGAGGTGATGTCGCTGGCATAGGACAGCGCCGACAACCAGCCAAGGTTCACCGCAAATATCAGTACCGCCAGGGTTGCCACGAGAAACTCCGGGACGGCGACCATGGCCAAGGTGAAGAAGCTCAGAAAGCTGTCGATGCGCCCGCCCCGGCCCATTGCCGAGCCGATGCCCAGGATCAATGCCACCGGCACCGAAACCAGCGCGGTGGCGGCCGCCAGCATCAGGGTGTTGGGCACGCGCCCGGCCATCAACTCGCCGACCGGCATCGCGTTGGACACCGACAGGCCCATGTCGCCGCTGAGCAGGTTCATTAACCAATGCAGGTAACGCAGCACACCGGGCTGGTCGAGCCCCAGTTTCAGGCGCAGTGCCGCCACCTGTTCCGGCGTGGCGAACTGCCCGAGGGATTGTTGCGCCGCGTCCCCCGGCAAGACCGCCGTGATCGCGAACACGACCATGGACACGATCAACAAAGTCACGATCGCGGCGCCCAGACGCCGGCCGATCAACCACAGTGTGTTGCTATTCATCGCCTACCCTCCTGCACTGTCCCTGACGTACAACCCAACTACCCATCAAGCGTCCAGCCAGACCTGTTCGGCGAACATGTAACCCATGAAGCCGCCCAGCGGATTGCTGCCGTAGCCTTTGATGCGCTGATCGACACCGTCGATGTTGCTGATGAACACCGGCACGCCGATACCGCTGTGGTCATGCACCAGGGTTTGCATGTCCGCGTACATCTTGCTGCGCTTGGCGTCGTCGGTTTCGCCCCGAGCGAGCATCAGCAACTGGTCGAACTGGTCGTTCTGCCAGCCGGATTCGTTCCATGGTGCCTTCGACTGGAAGAACTGCGAGAACATCACGTCGGCATTCGGTCGCGGGTTGATGTTGCCGAAGCTCAACGGGTGCTTCATCCAGTGGTTGGACCAGTAGCCGTCGCTCGGCAAGCGGTTGACGTCGAGCTTGAGCCCGGCCTGTTTCGCCGATTGCTGCAACAGCACGGCGATGTCCACCGAACCGGTGGCGGCTGGCGACGCGACCAGCGGCATGCTGATGCTTTCCATGCCGGCCTTCTTGAGCAGGAACTTGGCTTTTTCCGGGTCGTAGACGGTTTGCGGCAGGTCGGCATTGTAGTAGCGCGAACCGGGGGCGATCGGATGGTCGTTACCGACCACGGCAAAACCACGGAATACGGCGGATTTCACCTGTTCGCGGTCCAGCAGGTATTTCATGGCCTGGGTGAATTCGGCGCTTTTACCCGGCATCTGATCCTGACGGATGATCAAGTCAGTGTAGTTGCCCGACGGCGCATCGACGACCCGGTGCTTCGCGCTGGCCTTGATCCGGGTGGTGGAACGCGGGTTGACTTCGTTAATCATGTGCACGTCGCCGGACAGCAGCGCGTTGACTCGCGACGGTTCGTCGCCAATCGCGATGAACTCGATCTCGTCGAGGTACGGCAGGCCGGGCTTCCAGTAGCCGGTGTTGCGCGCGGCAATCGAGCGCACGCCCGGCTTGAATTCCTTGACCTTGAACGGCCCGGTGCCGATGCCCTGGTTGAAGTCAGTGGTGCCTTCAGGAACGATCAGCAGGTGCGACACGGCGAGGATCGACGGCAACTCGGCGTTCGGCGCGCTGAGGCGGATCTGCACCTCGTTGGTGCCCGTGGCCTTGATCTCGGTGAACTGTTCCATCAGCGGCATGACTTTGGAGCCGGTCAACGGATCCTTGTGCCGCGACAGCGAGAACACCACATCCGCAGCGCTGAGGGTCTTGCCGTTGTGGAAGGTCACGTCCTTGCGCAGGGTGATGGTCCACAGCGTCGCGTCGGTATTGTCGATGCGTTCGGCCAGTTCCAGTTGCGGCACCAGGTGCGTGTCGAAACGGGTCAGGCCGTTGTAGAACATGAAGTGACGCACATAGTCGGTGGACAGTGCGCCTTTGGCCGGGTCGAGGGTGTCGGCGGTGGAGCTGGACATGCCGGCGACACGAATCCGTCCGCCCGGTTTGCCTTTGCCTGGGGTTGCGGCTTCTTCAGCGAAGAGCTTGCCGGCGGCACCAAACAGGCTGCCGGCGCCCGCGGCTGCAACACCGGCCACGCCGAGCATTTGCAGGGCGTTGCGGCGCGACATGCCGCGATTGAGGCCTTCAAACACGCGCAGGCTGTCCTGGCCGGAAATCAGGGGTGAGTCGATCTTGTTGTCAGTCATATCAGTTGTACCTGTCGATAATGAGAAGGCTCGGGTTGTCCGGAGCGTTGAAACGCAAACGACGGTGACGCCACAACATCAACTCAATGCAAATAGTCCTGGAAGCGGTAATAAGCGCCCACAAACGGCAGGAACCACGGTTTGCCGAAATGCCCGGGGATCGCCGGCCAGTCGAGTTCGCGCCAGGGGTTGGCCTCGACCTTGCCGGCCATCACCTCGGCCATGACCTGGCCCATGTGCACCGACATCTGCACCCCATGACCGCTGTAGCCCATGGAGTGATAAACCCCGCCGTGCTGGCCGGCCCGGGGCAAACGGTCAGAGGTCATGTCGACCAATCCGCCCCAGCAGTAATCGATTTTCACGTTGGCCAACTGCGGGAACATCTGCACCATCGCCGCTTGCAGCACCTTGCCGCTCTTGGCGTCGTTCACACTGTCGGACATCGCAAACCGCGCGCGGCCGCCGAACAGCAGGCGGTTGTCCGGGGTCAGGCGGAAGTAGTTACCGATCATGCGGCTGGTGACGTAGGCGCGGCGGCCCGGCAGCAGTTGCTCGATCAGCTCTCTTGAGAGCACTTCGGTGGCAATCACGAAACTGCCCACCGGCACGATCCGCCGCCGATACCAGCCCAAACCACCGTGCTGACAGGCGCCGGTGGCCAGCAACACTTGCCCGGCGTGCAGCGAACCCTTGCTCGTGTTGACCTGATAGCCGCCGGCCTGGGCCTTCCAGTCCAGCACCGAGGTGCCTTGATGGATCAGTGCGCCGTGGCGGGCAGCGGCTTCGGCCAGCCCGACGCCGAAGCGCCCGACGTGCATCTGCACGCCGTTACGCTGCAGCAAACCACCGTGGAACTGCGCCGAATTCACTTCAGCGCGGGTCTGTTCGGCGGACAGCAACTCGACCTCGGCATCGACTTCCTTGCGAATCAACTCGCAAGTCCGCGCCAGCCCTTCATAGTGCAGCGGCTTGGCGGCCAATTTGAGCTTGCCGTTGCGGATCAGGTCGCAGGCAATCTGCTCCTGCTCCACCAGCGACACCACGCTCTGCACCGCGCTTTCGTAAGCCTGGTAATAGGCTCGCGCTTTATCGGCGCCGAGGCTGGCACTGAGCCCGGCATAATCCTGGGCCACCCCGGTGTTGCACTGGCCACCGTTGCGCCCCGAGGCTTCGCCGATCACCCGCCCGGCTTCGAGCACCACCACGCTGGCGCCCTTGAGGGCCAATGCCCGGGCCGCCGCCAGGCCGGTGAAACCGCCACCGACGATGGCCACGTCAACCTGCCCCGGCAATGCGCCGGGCTGGGCACCGGTGAAGGCCGGTGCGGTGTCGAGCCAGTAGGATTCACTGCCCATGTCTAACCCCTTGTGCAGTAGCGACTCAGAGACCAACCAGTGCTGCGAGCCCACCGATATCGGTGATCTGCTGGTAGCCGTAAAAGGCATTGCCCGGGACTTCATGGCCACGGGCGACGAACGCCTTGTTCTTGATCTTCATGTCGTGGGCCGGCATCAGGTCGTAACGGAAGCTGGAGGACACATGCAAGATGTCTTCCGGGCCACAGTTGAGGTTGTCGAGCATGTATTCGAATGCCGCCAGACGTGGCTTGTAGGCCTGGGCCTGTTCGGCGGTGAAGACTTTGTGGAACGGCGCGCCGAGCTTGTCGACGTTGGACATGATCTGGCTGTCGCTGGCGTTGGAGAAAATCACCAGCGGGATTGTGTCGGCGATTTTCGACAGGCCGGCCGGTACGTCCGGGTGCGGGCCCCAGGTCGGCACGGCGTCGTAATACAGCTGGCCTTCATCGCGGTAGGCGACGCCCCAACGCTTGCAGGTCCGGGCCAGGGCGGTCTTGAGGATTTCGTCGTAGGGCATCCAGTCGCCCATGACCTGATCCAGGCGATAGGCCGAGAAATCCTTGACGAATTGGTCCATCTGCTCGGGTTTGACGCGATCGGCGAAAAGCTCGCGAGTCATCGTGCCCATGTGGAAATTGGTCAGCGTACCGTAGCAGTCGAACGTAATGAATTTGGGGCGAAGAAAGCTCATTGAGTGCGGTCCTGAAGTTCGTTGAGGTCATGGCGCGACGAGCATTTGCTTCGTTTGCGAAGCGCTGATGCAACGCTGCAGCACACCGTCATTACAACACCGTGAAATCAGCAGATGGCGTTAAAAGCAGCCTCTACCCGATACAAACCACCGTTTTAGCCACCCCCCTCAGCAGACTTTGCGGCCCGCTCCAGCCTTGGGCAAACCCCGTATTTGTGCGCTCTTATGGACCTTTATAGCCCTGTGCGGCCTGCATGTGCCGCGATTGGCCGCAGAAACTGCGCCGGGCTGAATGAAAACGGGCGCTTCCCTGAGGAAGCGCCCGTTGGGGTGAGATTTTCGAGCTTGCCTCGCGGCCCGTAGCAGCTGCCGAGGCACGAGGCTGCGTTCGGCTGCGAAGCAGTCGCCAAATCAGGCGCCGCGGTGTTTCAGTTAAACCTTGCGTTCAGGTTTTACGACTGCTTCGCAGCCGAACGCAGCCTCGTGCCTCGGCAGCTGCTACAAGCCAGCACAGGCTCGGCAGCGGCTACGGGAGTAGCTATTGGAGGATATCGATCAGCACGCTTTTGAAGCGCAAATTGGCTTCAAACGCTTCACGCCCCAGATCCTTGCCGATGCCGGAGCGCTTGTAGCCGCCAGTCGGCAAGATGTAGTCGTTACTGCGCCCGTAACGGTTGACCCACACCGTCCCCGCTTCCAGTTTGCGCACCAGTCGCAGCGCGCGGTTGATGTCCGCCGTGTGCACGCCCGCTGCCAATCCATACGTGGCGTGGGCCGCGAGGTCCAGCGCCTGCTCTTCGTCATCGAACGCCTGCACCGTCAGCACCGGGCCGAATATTTCTTCGCAGACTGCCGGGTTGTGGTTGTCGAGGCCGGCCAACAGCGTCGGTTGGTAGTACGCACCGCCCAGCCCTTCGAACAATCCGCCGCCGGTCAACACTTCGGCCCCGGCCTGGCGCGCGCGCTGGACGATGCCGTCGATGCGACTGGCCTGGAGCCGGGAAATGATCGGTGACAACGTGCTCTGCGGCGACCAGGTCGGACCAGGGCGCAGTTCTTCGAAGTACGCCTGCAACTGCGCGACAAACGGCTCCATGATCGAACGCTGAATCAACAACCGCGACCCGGACACGCAGACCTGCCCGGCGTTGCCGGTAATCGCCAGCGCTACCGTGCGCGCGGTTTTGGCGATGTCCGGCACATCGGCAAACACCAATTGCGGACTCTTGCCACCCAGCTCCAGCGTAACCGGTTTCGGCCCGACCAGCGCGCAGGTGGACATGATGCTCGACCCGGTCGCGGTGGAGCCGGTAAAGGTCACCTTGCCGACCCGCGGGTGACGGCACAAGGCATCGCCCGTGGTGCGTCCATCGCCCTGCACCACATTGAAAATCCCCGCCGGAATCCCCGCTTGCAAGGCCAGTTCGGCAAAACGCAGGCTGGAGAATGGCGTCAGTTCCGAGGGCTTGAGCACCACGGCATTGCCTGCTGCCAGTGCTGGCGCGACCTTCCAGGAAGCCATGCTCAACGGGAAATTCCACGGCGCGATGGCCGCAATCACGCCGTAGGGTTCGGCGATCTGCAGGCCGAGCCGATCGGTCTGGGTCGCCGCAACCTGACCACCATGCTTGTCCGCCAATTCGGCAAAGAAGCGAATGCCCTCGGCGACATAAGGAATGTCCCAGGCGATCACATCTTTATGCGGGCGGGTCGAACCGACGGCTTCCAGCGGTGCAAGGATCTCGGCGTCCGCTTCGATCAAATCGGCCCAACGCCGCATCACTCGCGCGCGCTCCCGGGGCGGACGGCTGGCCCAATCGCTGCGGTTGAAGGCCTGCCAGGCATTGTTGACGGCTTCGTCCACCAGGTCGGCATCGGCGATCGGCAGCTCGGCGTAGACCTCGCCGTCGGACGGGCGCACCACCTCCAGCCCCGATGGCGCATCGCGGTATTGGCCGCCGATAAAGTGAGCGCTGCGCACAGCGATAAGACGAGGATCGAAGCTATCCATGGAGCACTCCAAATAGGGTCGGCGAGTCATTGACTCAGGCTTCCATCGTAGAAAAAAAGCCCTGGCATTTGCTGCCGACCTTGCGGTGCAATTTAGTAGTAAGTGTGGTCTTGTGGCCTCTGCCTCGCGGAATCTGCCGAATGTTCCGAGGCCACTTGTCAGGCCTTCACGCAGATGGGATACAGGCACCATCACGCCGGACAACCGGCCGCACGCGTACCTTGTTCAACGGAGACTCGCCATGTCCGCCCCTTACCTTTATCGACCGATGACCGCTGCCGATCTGACCGCTGCCCATGCCTTGTCCGTGCAATTGAAGTGGCCCCATCGGCTGGACGATTGGGCGATGGTGCTGCGCATCAGCGACGGCTTTGTGGCGCTCGATGGCGAGCGTCTGATCGGTACGGCGTTCGCCTGCCCCCAAGGGGATTTCGCCACCATCGGCTTGGTGATCGTCAGCGACGACTATCAGGGCAAGGGCATCGGTCGCCAGTTGATGGAGCGAGCGCTTGAGGCGTGCCAGTCACGCACACCGATCTTGAACGCGACCCTCGCCGGCGCGCCGCTGTACGTCAGTCAGGGCTTCGTTGAATTCGGGCGGGTTCAGCAACATCAGGGTCTGGTGCAGGCTCCGAATCTTGAGCCGCTGGCGGAGAGTGAAACCTGTCGTGCACTGCGCAACGCTGATCAGGCGCGGGTGCTGGAACTGGCCAACGCCGGGACCGGGCTGGATCGCCGAACGGTGATCACTGATCTGTTCGATGTCATCGAGTCTTCGGTCGGCATCGAGCGTGACGGCCAGCTGCGCGCCTTTGCCATGTTGCGTCCCTACGGCCGAGGGCGCGGCGTTGGTCCGGTGGTTGCCGAAAACCTCGAACAAGCCCAACACCTGATCGCGGTGTTGCTGGCCCAGGTGCCGGAGACGTTCGTGCGCATCGATATCCCGGCGGACTGCGGTTTGAGCGACTGGCTGGAAACCGCCGGTCTCAAGCCAGTCGACACCGTGGCGCAAATGGCCCGTGGCACGCCGCCACAAGCCGCCGACGGCCTGTCCCAGTTCGCTTTGGTCACCCAAGCCATCGGCTGATGACCTGACCCACCCCTTTTATTTGTCTGGAGCGTTACCCGTATGTCCCAACCTACCGTTCTGCTGTTGGCGCGCGCCGACGGCAGCCGCGTTGTCACGCCTTTCAAAACGCTCCCGTTGAATGCGAATGATCCGTTTATGGACCGTCGCCAGGTGGCTTGGTCAGGCGTCGATGGCGTGTCTGCCGGCATCGTTGAAACCGGCGACGTGTTTGACATCGAGGATTTCCCGCACACCGAAGTGCTGGTGGTCCACGCCGGCCACGTGGTGTTGAAAACCCCGGAGCAGACGCTGGAGCTGGGGGTTGGCGCCAGCGCGGTGATCGGTCGCGGCACAGCGTTGCGGATCGAAGCGCACCCCGGCACGCAGTGGGCTTTTTGTGCCATGCACACCGAGGCGCCGACACCCGGCCTGACCATGCTTGATCCACTGGCGATGCTCTCGCCTTCAGCGGCACCGGAGCCGCAAATACTGATTGGCCCGACGCCGCAATGCCGGTCACGCAATGCCTTCGAAGACGCGGCAACCGATCTGCGCGTCGGCGTCTGGGACTCGACGCCTTACGAACGCCACGGCCGAGCGCACAAGCTGAATGAGCTGATGCACTTGATCGAAGGCAGCGTGACGTTGCTGGTCGCGGATGGCTCGAGCGTGACGGTCAACACCGGCGACAGCGTGTTCGTGCCGCAGGGTGCAAGCTGCGCGTGGAAAAGTACGCGGTATGTGCGCAAGGTGTATGCCGTCAAATAGCCGTATGCGCCAGCAGACACTGGACCAAGGCATCGAAAACCACCTTGCAGCGCGGGCTGTTGCGCAGGTCTTCATGCATGGTGATCCAGACGTCCAGTTGGAAGGCGAACTGCTCGGGCAAAACCCGCACCAGATTGGCGTCGCGCCTGGCCAGTGGCGACTGGCAAAAACCGATGCCGGCACCCGCGCGGATCATCGCGAGTTGGGCCAGGTCGCTGTCGGAGCGCAGGGCCAGGCCTTCGCGGGTCCAGCCCGGTGCAAGCTTGCTCGCGGCACGCACGAACGGCGTTTCAGTATCGAAACCAATTAACGTGTGCCGTGCCAGATCCGCCGGCCTCTCAGGCGTGCCCTGTCGGTCCAGGTATTCAGCCTGGGCGTAAAGCCCGATCTCGACGTTGCCGACACTGCGGGCAATAAGGTGCTCCTGTTTCGGCGGGGTCATGCGCACCGCGATGTCGGCTTCCCGTTGCAATAAATCCTGCACACGATTGCTGGCGACCACTTCAAGGGTGAGTTGCGGATGCGCCTGACGCAGCCGCGCCAATGCGGGCGGCAGCACCTCCACGGCAATCACTTCGCTGGCAGTAATGCGCACCGTGCCGCCAGTGGCTTGCCCCTGCCCGGCCATCGCCCGCTCCAGGGCGGCCGCGTTGCTGCTCATCGCTTCGGCGTAACTGCGCAGGGTCAACGCCGCCTCGGTGGGCATCAACCCGGTCCTTGAACGGGTGAATAAGGTGTGTTTGAACGACGCTTCCAGCTCGGCAATGTGCCGGCCCACGGTGGGCTGCGTAATGCCCAGCGCCCGCGCGGCAGCGGACAGCGAGCCGTGGTTCAGCACCGCCAGAAAGCTTCGATAGAGTTCCCAGCCAATGGATTTAGTCATACATAAATGTATAGCTAGTGGTGGATTTTCAGCAATTTCTTTCATCCCCGAGCCCCGTCAAAATGAGTTTCTGATTCGGGAGCAGGTGATATGACGCAAAAGGTTCTGGTATTGGGCGCAACGGGCGGCATCGGCGGTGAAGTGGCCCGTCAGTTGCGCGATGCAGAATGGCACGTCCAGGCGCTGCAGCGCGGGCTCACCCAAAGCAGCGAAACCCGCGAGGGCATTCTGTATCTGCGCGGCGATGCGCTGAATCGCGAGGATGTACTGCGTGCCGCACAGGGTTGCAGCGTGTTGATCCACGCCGTCAATCCGCCCGGCTATCACCATTGGAATGACTGGGTGCTGCCGATGATGGACAACAGCATCGCCGCGGCCCTGCAGGAAGGCGCGATCATCGTGTTGCCGGGCACGGTCTACAACTTCGGCCCGGATGCCTTTCCGGTGTTGACCGAGGACTCGCCGCAGCATCCACAAACCCGCAAAGGCCGGATCCGCGTCGAACTCGAACAACGCTTGCGCACCGCGACCGAGCAAGGCGCGCGGGCGATTGTGCTGCGGGCCGGGGATTTTTTTGGTCCACGGGCCGGCAACAGTTGGTTCTCCCAGGGGATGATCAAGCCTGGGCGAGCGGTGAAACGCATTCACCTGCCGAACGATCCCGGCGTGGGCCATCAGTGGGCCTATTTGCCGGACGCCGCGCAAACCATCGTGCAATTGTTGAATGTTCGGGAAAATCTGGCGCCCTTCTCGTCCTTCCACATGGCCGGGCATTGGGACGCGGACGGCACCCGGATTGCCGCCGCCATTGCCCGATGCGTCGAACAGCATGGCGGCCAAGCGAAAGTGCGGGCGTTTCCGTGGTGGCTGGCGCGTCTGGTCGCGCCATTCGTGACCACCCTGCGTGAACTGCTGGAGATGCGCTACCTGTGGCAACACCCGCTGCGCATGGACAACAGCCGTTTGCTGGCGGTGCTCGGAACCGAGCCGCACACGCCGCTGGAACAAGCGGTCGAAGCCACCCTGACAGGCTTGGGGTGTCTTTCGCTCCCCCATCGTTGACGCTTTCAGCGATACTCGGCGCACCTCTCATAGGATTTGAAAGTGAGCGCCAAACCGATGAATAACAAAAAACAACTGTTGCTCCTCTGCGGATTACTCGCCCTGTCCTTGGGCGTACACGCACAGGAAACGCCGTCGCACCTGGACAGCGTCATCCAGCAAGGCTTGCTGACGGTCTGCACCACCGGCGACTACAAGCCCTACACCTACAAAAATGAAAACGGTGAGTACGAAGGCATCGACATCGCGATGGCCCGTTCGCTGGCCGACAGCCTCGGGGTCAAGGTGAAATGGGAACAGACCACCTGGAAAACCCTGATGCCCGACCTGCTGGCGGGTAAATGCGACATCGCGATGGGCGGGATTTCGGTGACGCTGGAGCGGCAGAAAAAAGCCTTCTTCAGCAGCACCCTCGACGTCGATGGCAAGGTGCCGCTGGTGCGCTGTGAAGACCAGTCGCGTTACCAGACCATCGAGCAGATCAACCAGCCATCGGTGCGGCTGATTGAACCGGCCGGCGGCACCAATGAAGCGTTCGTGCATGCCTTCCTGCCCAAGGCGCAGTTGATGCTTCACGACAATGTGACGCTGTTTCAGGCGCTGCTCGACAAGCAAGCTGACGTGATGATTACCGATGCGTCCGAGGCGTTGTACCAGCAGAAACTCAAGCCCGGGTTGTGTGCTGTGAACCCGAGTCAGTATTTCCAGTATGGCGAGAAGGCTTATCTGCTGCCGCGGGATGACATGACGTGGAAGCAATATGTTGATCAGTGGCTGCACTTGAGCAAGGTCACCGGCAACTATCAAAAAGTGGTTGGCGAATGGTTGGCGATCCCGTAGCAGCGGGCGCAGCCTGCGTTCGGCTGCGCAGCAGTCGTGAATCCTTTACACGCGGTGTGCCTGACGGACCGCAGCGCCGGGTTTACGACTGCTGCGCAGCCGGACGCAGGCTGCGCCAGCTGCTACAGAGAGAGGGCTGGGCCACAGGTATCTTCGTTGCCTCAAGATTTTCTTGAGTAACGGAGTTACCAAAGCCCCACGGTATAGCTGACGATCAGCCGATTTTCATCCAGATCATTCCCGAAGTTCGAACGCACCGACGCATTGCGCCATTTAACCCCTAGCCCTTTCAACGTGCCGTCCTGCACCACATAAGCGATATCGGTGTTGCGCTCCCATTCCTTACCCTCCCCCGGCGCGCTGCGCTGCACGTTGTCGCCGGAGATGTAGCGGGTCATGAAGGTCAGTCCCGGCACACCGAGTGCGGCAAAGTTGTAGTCATAGCGGGCTTGCCAGGAGCGTTCGTCGATATTGGCGAAGTCGCCAATCTGCACGAAGTTGACCAGGTACGGATCGCTGCGGCCGATGTACGGAAACGGATCGTCGCCGCTCATGCGCTGGTAGCCGAAACCCAGGGCATGGCCGCCGAGGCTGTAGGTCAACAGCGCTCCGAGCGCTTGGTTATCGATCTTGCGAAAGCTGCCGTCTTCAGCGCTGCGGGCATAGCGCACGTCGCTTTTCAACGAATGGCCAGCGCCCAGGTCCAGGGTGTGGACGAACCCTAGGTAATTCTGCTGGTAGATGTTTTCCAGTTTGCCGTAGCGGTATTGCGCCGTGAGGTTCGGCAGAAACTGATAGTCCGCCCCGGCGAACTGGAACTTGTCGCTGTTGCCGCCAATGCGGTTGGCGGTCATGTCTTGATAGTCGGTGGAATCGACAAAGTTGATCTGGGTGATTTGCCCGGCGGTCAGCTTCAAACGGTCGATTTCCTGCACGCTGAGCAATCCGCCCTTGAACGTACCGGGCAACAGACGCGTGTCGTTGGAACTGATCACCGGGTCCTTGATCTGCAACGTTCCCAGCTTCAGCGTGCTGTTGGACAAGCGCACTTTGGCGGTCAGGCCCAGTTCGCCATATTGATCCTGCGAACCGCCGGACAAATCCGGTGGCAACAGATTAGTGCCTGCCGTACCGCCGCCGGAGTCCAGTTTGAAACCGGCCATGCCCAGCGCATCCAGGCCAAAACCCAGGGTGCCGGCGGTGTAGCCGGACTCCATCCGCAGCAGAAAACCCTGGGCCCACTCCTCGGCTTTGTCCCGGGAACCGTCCTGACGGAAATCGCGGTTGAAGTAGAAGTTACGCGCTTCGAGGCTGCCTTTGCTGTCAGCGATAAAATCCGCCTGGGCGCTGGGCACACCGATCAGGCTCAAGCCGAGCAAGGTGCCGACCGGGGTGTACAGCCGCTGGGGGGAATTGAAATGGCGCATGCCGTGCTCCTTTTGCAGACACGAGCGGACCCTCTCGGGGGCGTGGCGTCGCGTCCGATATTGTTTTTATAAAGTGGTCATGGGGGAGCTGACGCAATGAACGGCGTCGGGAGCGGATTCTTCGCGTCAGGGCGCGGCGGCGTCAAACGGGAAAAAAGCGAGGTCAGGCATAAGAAAATTTGATGCGCTCAATGGCCGACTCTGGAGTAACAATTGCAACCAGTCCTCTTCATAAGAACCACAACACCAAGAGCGCCGCCATGAACCTCAAATTCCTCGAAACCTTCGTCTGGGTCGCCCGCCTGCAAAGCTTCAGCCTGACCGCCGAGAAAATGTTCAGCACCCAGGCCGCGATCTCCAGCCGGATCGCGGCGCTGGAAGACGAGTTGGGCCTGCGCCTGTTTGTGCGGGACTCGCGCGGGGTGTCGCTGACGCCCGAAGGCCTGAAGGTGCTCGACTATGCCGAGCAAATGCTTGAGGTCCAGCGTGCGTTGAAGCACTCGCTGGACAACACCAGTCCGCAACAGGGCCTGGTGCGCATCGGCGTGATGGACACGGTCATCCACACCTGGCTCAGCCCGTTGATGTCGACCCTGATGCAAACCTTCCCCGCCGTGGAAATCGAAATCACCGCCGACGCCGCGCGCAACCTCTGCGAACAACTGCAAAAGGGCTATCTGGACATCGTGTTCCAGACCGACCTGATCCGCCACGAAAGCGTGCGCAACCTCGAACTGGCGCACTATCCCATGCACTGGATCGCCGCCAGCAATTCGATTTATGCCCGGCCCTATGCGTCGCTGATCGAAATGGCCAGCGAACGCATCATCACCTTCGTCAAGCACTCGCGGCCGCACCAGGACGTGCTCAACCTGCTGCACGCCCATGGCATCAGTGCGCCGCGGGTCAGTTGCGTCAACTCGGTGTCGGCCATGACCCGGCTGATTCGCGACGGCTTCGGCATTGGCGCGTTGCCGGCGGCGCTGGTGGCCAAACCCCTGGCCAGCGGCGAGTTGATTCAACTGGAGCCCGGCACCGGCCTGCCGCAACTGGATGTCGTGGCTTCGTGGCGCGCCGGGGTCGGCCTGGAGCTGATCGAGAACATCGTCGACATGAGCCGCCAGGTGGTCGGTCAATACGCGATTGATGTCGGCCCGCAGCGCATGATCGCGGCCCCCGGCCTGAACAGTCGCCGGCCCCTCGAATAACTTTTAGTTGTCTGGGGGCAACAACATTCCTTGTTGGACGGCATCGCCACGGTTTTCTAAAAAGAACCCACGAACCTGTGGAGTTATCGTGATGAATCAACCCGCCCTGTCCTTCGAACAATTACAACCGCGTGCCCCGCTGGCCCTGCGCCAAAGCATCGCCGCCGGACACTATCAGGGCCACACCAGCGGCCTGGGCCAGGGCCGGGTGCAAGCCAATATCGTGATTCTGCCCAGCGATTGGGCCAATGAGTTCCTGCGCTACTGCACGCTCAATCGCCAGGCCTGTCCGCTGCTGGATGTGACTGAGCCGGGGGATCCGTTTTTCCGCAATCTCGGCACCGCCATCGACATTCGCCACGATGTGCCGCGCTACCGAGTGTATCGCCATGGCGAATTGAGCGAGGAGCCGCTGGACATTGAATCCCTGTGGCAGGACGGCCTGGTGGCTTTCGCCATCGGCTGTTCGTTCTCCTTCGAACAACCGCTGCTGGATGCCGGCATCGCCCTCAAGCACATCAACTTGGGGCGCAATGTCGCCATGTACCAGACCAACATCGACACCCGCCCCACCGCACGCCTGGGCGGCAAACTGGTGGTAAGCATGCGCCCGATGAAAGCCGCCGCAGCGATCCAGGCCATCCAAATCACCGCGCGCATGCCGAACGTCCACGGCGCCCCGGTACATATCGGCGATCCGTCCTTGATTGGCATCCGCTCGCTGGACGCGCCGGATTACGGCGATGCCGTGCCGATCGCCGCCGATGAAATTCCGGTGTTCTGGGCCTGCGGGGTGACGCCGCAATCGGTGGTGCAAGCCTCACGCCCACCGCTGTGCATCACCCATGCGCCGGGGTGCATGTTAGTGACGGATTTGTGGAACAGCACGGTGTGATGCTTCAACCCGCCTGCAACCGCTGTCGATACTCGCTCGGCGTTTCCTGCATTTCATGGCGGAAGTGCCGATTGAAATTCGACAGGTTGGCATAGCCGACTTCAAAGCAGATGTTGGCGACGCTGAGGCTGCTCTGCGCCAATAAACGACAGGCCCGTTGCACCCGCAGCTTGCGGGTCAGGTCGACGAAGGTGTGACCGGTCGCGCGTTTGAAGAACTTGGAAAACGCCGGTTCACTCATCTCCAGGCGCCGGGCGATGACCGACAGGCGCAGTTCCTCGGCGAGGTCGTTGAGGATGTAGTCGAAAACGATGCTCATGCGCTGGGCCGTCAAGGCGTCGAGCATGGGCGCGTATTGCAGGCTGGCGAGGGTCTTTCTTTGGCTGTCGGGTGCCGAGGCCAGCAGTTGCAGCAGCGACAGGAACAGGCACAACCGCGCAAAACCCTGGCTCTGCCCGATCTGTTCCAGCAACTCGGCGGCTTTCTTGCGGGTCACACCGCTGAATTCGATGCCCTGGGCGGCTTGTCGAAACAGGCTTTGCAGCTCATTGAGTTCAGGCACCAGATTGCGCAGTTGCATCAACGCCTGGCCATCGAATTGCAACACCACATCGCGCCCGGTAATCACCTCGCCTTTGCCCAGGTCGCTGATCCAGTCATGCGGCAGGCCGGGTCCGATCAGCGCCACATGGCCGGCCTCGAACAAGCCAATGTAGTCCCCCGCCAACAGTCGACCGCTACCCTCGCGGATCAGGTGGATTTCGAATTCGGGGTGATGATTCCAGCGCGCCAGGTCGAAAGGATAGTCATGCTGATACCAGCGAAAGCTGTGCTGCGGCTCGTTGAGGATGACTTCGAGCGCGGGCTGTTTTTCCGCGGTGGCGTAATGGCTCATCACTGTCGAGTCCTTATTATTTTTGTAGATCAAGCAAGATTCACACTAAGGCGTAGGAGTTGCCTAGCGCAATGGCGGGCGGCGACTGATACTTTTTTGCCGCGAGCAACGGCGGTTAAAAAAGTATCAGTACGGCGTATGCCATTCATTTGTGACGCCCGTGGGCAGCTGTTGTAATCGATTCGCCATCCCGGATTACAACAATAAAAGTTTCTGCTGCCCAGGCCGCAGAGCGGAGAACACGATGAAGCTATTGCCCAACGCACTTTTTCTGTCCGCCGGTCTTTCCTTCGCCCTGCTCGGCCACGCGGCCGACACCGTCACCATCGCCACGGTGAACAACAGCGACATGATCCGCATGCAAAAGCTCTCGAAAACCTTCGAGGCCGCGCACCCGGACATCAAGCTCAATTGGGTGGTGCTGGAAGAGAATGTCCTGCGCCAGCGCCTGACCACCGACATTGCCACGCAGGGTGGCCAGTTCGACGTGCTGACCATCGGCACCTATGAAACGCCGTTGTGGGCGGCCAAACACTGGCTGGAGCCGATGCAGGATTTGCCCGCCGACTATGACGTTGAGGACATCTTCCCCTCGGTTCGCCAGGGACTTTCCATCAACGACACGCTCTACGCCCTGCCGTTCTACGGCGAAAGCACCGTCACTTACTACCGCACCGACCTGTTCAAGGACGCCGGGCTGAGCATGCCCGAGCGCCCGACCTGGACCCAGCTCGGCGAGTTCGCCGGCAAGCTGCACCACCCGGACCAGGAGCAATACGGCATGTGCCTGCGGGGCAAGGCCGGTTGGGGTGAAAACATCGCGTTGCTGTCGACCATGGCCAATGCGTTTGGCGCGCGCTGGTTCGACGAGCAATGGCAACCACAACTGACCGGCCCGCAATGGACCGCCGCCGCCAATTTCTACGTCGATACGCTGAAGCGCTTCGGACCGCCGGGTGTATCGAGCAACGGCTTCAACGAAACCCTGGCGCTGTTCAACAGCGGCAAATGCGCGATCTGGGTCGACGCCAGCGTCGCCGGTTCGTTTATCACCGACAAGACCCAGAGCAATGTCGCTGACAAGGTCGGCTTCGTCGCCGCGCCGACGCAAGTTACGGACAAGGGCTCGTCCTGGCTCTATGCGTGGTCGCTGGCGATTCCCACCAGCTCCCAACACAAAGCGGCGGCCAAAGCCTTTGTTACCTGGGCCACGTCCAAGGAATACATCCAGCTCGTCGCGGAGAAGGACGGCATCACCAACGTGCCGCCGGGCACCCGGATGTCCACCTACAGCGACGCCTACTTGCAGGCCGCGCCGTTTGCCAAAGTCACGCTGCAAATGATGCAGAACGCCGACCCGGCGCACCCGTCCATGCAGCCTGTGCCTTACGTCGGTATCCAGTACGTGACCATCCCCGAGTTCCAGGCCATCGGCACGTCGGTGGGCAAGCAGTTGTCCGCCGCCCTGACCGGGCAGATGTCGGTCGAACAGGCCTTGGCCAGCGCCCAGCAATCCACCGAACGCGAGATGAAGCGCGCCGGGTATCCCAAATAATCAGCGCAACCCCCTGTGGGAGCGGGCTCGCTCGCGAAGGGGCTCTGTCAGTCTGCATTGATGTGGATGACACACCGCTTTCGCGAGCAAGCCCGCTCCCACACTGGATTTGTACACCTGCCTATAACTCCAACAAACGGAGAAGAACATGAAACGCCTGGAAGGAAAAAGCACCCTCATCACCGGTTCAGCCCGAGGCATTGGCCGGGCCTTCGCCCAAGCCTATATCCACGAAGGCGCAACCGTGGCGATTGCAGATATCAACCTGCAACAGGCTCAAGCCACGGCGGCGGAGTTGGGTCCGAATGCCTACGCGGTCGAGATGGACGTCACCGACCAGACCTCCATCGACAGCGCCATCGCAGACGTCGTCGCGAAAGTCGGCAAGCTCGATATCCTGATCAACAACGCCGCACTGTTTGATCTCGCGCCAATCACGGAGATCTCCCGCGACAGCTACGAGCGCCTGTTCTCGATCAACGTGGCGGGCACCCTGTTCACCTTGCAGGCCGCCGCCCGGCAAATGATCAGCCAGGGGCATGGCGGCAAGATCATCAACATGGCCAGTCAGGCCGGGCGTCGGGGCGAAGCGTTAGTCGCGGTGTATTGCGCGACCAAAGCGGCGGTGATCAGCCTCACGCAATCGGCGGGGCTGAACCTGATCAAACACGGCATCAATGTGAACGCCATCGCCCCGGGCGTGGTGGACGGTGAGCATTGGGACGGCGTGGATGCGTTGTTCGCCAAGCATGAAAACCGTCCGCTCGGGGAAAAGAAGAAACTGGTCGGCGAGGAAGTGCCGTTCGGACGCATGGCTACGGCGGCGGACCTGGTGGGGATGGCGATCTTCCTGGCATCGGCCGAGAGTGATTACATCGTGGCGCAGACGTACAACGTTGATGGCGGCAATTGGTTGAGTTGACCCCGAAATGGGGGACAAGAAACGCCACTCATGGAGTGGCGTTTTCGTGTCCGCTGGCCTGGAAAGTACCCGCAGAGCCGGTTCGGCTGGTATTGTGCTGCGCTGTGAAAATACGCCGCATGACTGTGAGGGAATTGACGTTGAGTACTGAAGAAAAAATGACCGGGGATTTGTTCGCAGTCGATGATAAACGCCTGGGGCTAAAGCCCGTCGTGGACTTCAACAGCTATCTGCGCGTGGCCTTCGGCGACGGTAAGTGCACCTGCATTCGTTGTGTCGAAAAACAGGGCGACGAGACCGGTTATGAGTACCAGCACACCTTCAATCTGGAAGGGCAAGTGGTGCACCGCCGCTTCGCGTCCACCGCCGGTAGCGATGTGCTGATGGCGCTGAAGAAGGCCTGGCTGTCGTATACCAAAGCGGAGCTTGAGGTGTACGGAAATCTGGTGCTGGCCACCGTGAAGGAGTTTGTCGAGCCTCAGTTGCACAAGCGGTTACAGCCGCTGTTTCTGGCCAGTGGTTTGGTCAAGGACGTTGACGGGAACCTGCAATTGCAGCAACAACTGGCTGCCTGATTATCGTTGAATTATCCGTAAAATAGCGCACCCGCCGAGTGCCGGTGCGCCAACTATTAACCTGTTATGACTGAGCATTCTGCTCCTCAGCCTCTCTGAAAAAACATGTAAAAGCCATGCTAATTTTTCAATTTGGCACAGCAAAAAACATTCTTGTCATCCCTGGCGACCGGTGCTATAACTCCGTCATATTTCAACTAACATTCAACAATATTAGAGCAATTGGTCTAATAAGGGCTCTTGCTTTATAAAAAATCGCCCCATTGACCGAGCCCTCCCATCATGCCCAAGCTTACCCCAAGCCAAAGCATTTTCGATTTAGTCCAGGAGCTTGAGAACACTATCCCGGGATTAAATAAAAAAGAGTACGTTGAAATACTGGAATGGATATTCGGCAAGTTAGAGGTGAGTAAATTCGCCTATGTGCACATGGACTCTACCCCCTTCGAAAGCTCCGACATCGCCATTCATAGCAATTACCCCGCCGAATGGGTTGAAACCTATCGTAAAAACGCCCTCTACAAGTCAGATCCCGTCATGGCGAACTCCGCCATCACCTCGAATCCATTCTTCTGGAATGAGATCCCGGATGAATCAAACACGGAGATATTTGAACAATCGCAGGAATATGGCATCCAGCAAGGTTTCAGCATCCCGCTTCATGAGCCAGGTCGTGCGTTCGGCTCCATTCATTTAACTTCGGAAGACAACGATCCTGACTTTGTGCGCATTGTCCGGGAAAACATGTTCATCATCAAAACCATCAGCATTATTGCCCATCAATATCGCCCCATCGAAACCAGCACCGAAAGTGCATTTAAACTGACGCCCAGAGAACATGAATTCCTGCACTGGCTTGCGCTTGGGAAGAACTACAAGGAAATAGGCCTGATCATGAGCATCACCGAGCGGACCGTTAAATTCCACGCCAAGCAAATGACCGAAAAACTGGATTGTGTAAACGTCAAGCAGGCCATGATCAAAGCGTTATACCTGAACCTGATTTAGCACTCGACGTACTGAATAGTTAATCCTTCGCGACAACTCACTTCAACTCCAGTTCCGTAGTACCCCCACAACTGCACAGGCATTGTGCAGA
This sequence comes from Pseudomonas sp. dw_612, assembly GCF_018449725.1. Lineage (GTDB taxonomy): Bacteria > Pseudomonadota > Gammaproteobacteria > Pseudomonadales > Pseudomonadaceae > Aquipseudomonas. The sequence continues at coordinate 118,979 of NZ_JAAVVC010000015.1, forward strand.
AATGGGACAGGCGTCACCTTTTTCCAGGTCACGCAAACACTACCTTGGACGCCACATTAAACAGCATCACCGACGCAAACAATCCAATCACCACAGAAATCGTTCTATTGACCATTCGCCCGGTTATAGACGAATGCAGTTTGCGGCCGCAATAAGCACCCGTCGCCACCCAGACAAGCCCGACCGGAAAGATAATGATCGAAAACAGCGACATAAAGGGCACATAACTGTTGAGTGCCAAGAATGTGCCGGTGGGTGCAACGAACGATACGAAAAACAAACCCTTCGGATTGGTGAGTGTTGCCAGGAACAATTCAGGAACAGTAATAGCCGCGACAGCGGAAGTGGCATTGCCTCGGGTCGAAAACCACAACTTCAGCGAAATATAAAACAGGAAACACACGGCGAAGATCTTGGTGCCCGTCACCACCCATGAATAATCAACAGCCAGGCGGTCAATGAACACGCCCCAGACCGTAATCTGAATCATATAAGCCAGCCATTCTGCAGCAATCAGCCGGAACGAATGGGCGTTCAAGCCCCGGCTGATGCCCGATTGCAGCAGCAGGGAATTGGTGGGGCCCGGAACCAGCAGCACGGTAAGCAGGGAAATCGCAATATAGTACATAAGGTCATCCATACCAGAAGCCGAGGCGGCTTATATTTTCAGGAGGCGAATCAGTCCATCCTTATGCAATAAATGCCAGGACTGACAAGCGTAATATTGGCGTCACACCGAAAGCAGAATCGAGATTGCAACCGCACTCAGCCATATGGCAGAGCAACAATAGACTTCGACTATTGCTGTTTGATTACGTAAATAAAGTCCAACTGTATCAATGGCTCCACACCTCCCGCCTACCCATAATAATTACAGCCCGAAACCCCCTGTCGCCGGGTTTGTGATCGAGTCCACACGCTCACCAATAATTAATTCAATAGTCAGCATTCGGTACAGATAGGACAACTGGTGTTAAAGCGCCACACCCTTAAGAAAACCAAACTATCAATTAAACAACAGCCAAGAAAAACCAGACACTGTACTTAAGGACAGTTGTAATACTTTAGTCTAGCGTTAACAGTAAAGTCCCCACGCACAACCAAGAACGTCCGACCATGAAACAATTTCATAGCGAATTTGAGTTTTCCGGTGTACACACTAGCATCGGCAGTTACTCGACAATCCCGCCAACAATCCTAGAGCAAATACTCTCAATTCGAAAAGTCGCATTCATTGATAGAAAAAAATGGGACATTGAAAGCTATCAAGGCAGCGATTATGAGTCTGACGAATACGACGACACTGACGCCATCTATATCTACTCCCACCAACGAGATCGCGTCACCGGATGCGTCAGACTTCGCCCTTCCAGCAAACCAACCCTTATTTCTGGCGCATTAAGTTTTATGCTGACCACGGATAAAACCAGGCCCAACACAAAACATTGTTGGGAGGCGACCCGATTTGCACTGGCGGCCAACGATAATTGCATTGGAGAACTTAATAAATCGAACATCGATTTTCGCACGGCGGCAATTTTTCTGTCAATGATAAAGTTCGCCTTTAAACAAAACGTACACACCTATGAAGTTGTTGTAGATGCCATGATGGAAAAAATCCTTAAACGTTCCGGCTGGGCAGTCAATAGACGAAATATTGCCCAGGGAAGCAAAGGCGAAAAAGTTATCTACGGCACCCTCGCCTGCACATCCTCCATCTATAAAGAGGTTCTCAAGAAGAATATCCCTACGAGTACAACGTTATACGATGAAGATCTAACCGAATCATTGATGGCCTGCTAATATCACCGCGTGATATCTGACCCGCACAGGCTTAATCACCCACCTGAAACAAATCAGCAATGCGCTGTATATACACTGATGGCATGTCGAAATTAAACAAAAACAACCCCAATCAAAATCATGACATGGAGAGCCGATGAACTTACAAAGATTATTCCCGCACGTTGGCAAAGTCATTGCCAGTACAGGCAGCCGTAATTTCCCCCGCATGTTGCATGATCTGATACTCACGGAAGTGCCTGTAGACGCCACCCATATTACGGAGCAGTGGATAGACGATAGGGATATTTCTGAACTGAGCACATCAAGTATTGGCTGCGTCGGACTCAATAACACGTGCATAGACGCCATTATGGACACCCACACGGTAAAAAAGCCTTATTTACTGGCTGATGATATTTTCTTCGAAGACGCGAAATATCAGAAGCTGCCGGACTTTTCTTGCTGTCTACTCGCCCAGGACCAGTCGGACACGGTGCCACCCAAGGCTGCCGCCCAACTGCACCTGACCTCCCGGAAAAACGGTCGCCGCTACGTCCTGTCTGTCTACCGCTCTCATCTTTCCCAAGGCTTTTCGCCACAGGAATGTGCCTTCTTGAAAGATTTTTCCTGCCTGTTGTTGCCCATGGTTGAAGAGCACGTGGCTGCCCTGCTCCCGTCGGCACCGGCTCGACCAGACGCCCACATCGCGCTGGATGAACCCGAACACGGCGGCATGGAAACGTTGCGACAGCGCTTTGCCGATCGCTTGCTTGAGTCGGGATTGACCCTCTCATCCCGCGAAACCGAAGTGTGCGTTGGCTTGCTGGCCGGGCATACGGCGCCCGAACTCGCCGAGCAATTCGATCTGAGAGTGAACACCGTCGAGAGCTATCTGAAGCGCGCGGCGATAAAAATGGGCATCGGCGGACGCCGATCGCTGATTCGCTGGATGCACTCGGTGGATGCACAACCCGCCATACCCGCACTGCGCAACGCCGTCTAAAACCCCTTCCACTCTTTTCCCGACCGCAGCCCACAACAGGCTCGGGTCGGGGAATCCTGCTTCAGCCTTCATGCGCCACCTCCCTGTCCGGCAGTACGCCAACGCGACGTTTGAGCGACTGCAATACATCGTCCACATAGGTAAAGATCACCGGCACCACCAACAAACTGAGCAATGTCGAGGTCAGCAAACCGCCGATCACCACGACGGCCATCGGCTGCCGGAAACTCGGGTCTTCGCCGATGCCCATCGCGGTCGGTAGCATCCCGGCGCCCATGGCGATGGTGGTCATCAGGATCGGGCGGGCACGCTTGTGGCAAGCGTTGACCAACGCATCGTAGCGATTCAGGCCGTAATCCCGGCGCGCCATGATCGCGTACTCCACCAACAGAATTGAGTTCTTGGTCACGATCCCCATCAGCATCAGCAAACCGATCACTGACGGCAGGGAAAAACTCAGGTTGCAGATCAACAGTGCGACCAGCGCGCCGCCCAACGACAGCGGCAAGGCCGACAGAATCGTCGCCGGCTGCAAGAAATCGTGGAACAGCAACACCAGCACCGCATAAATACAAAACACGCCGATGGCCATGGCCAAGCTGAAACTGCCGAACAGTTCACTCATCAGTTGCAACTCGCCCGCCTCCACCAGTTTCACTTCGGGGGGAAGATTTTTCATCACCGGCAACTGGCTGGCCTCGGCCATGACTTCACCCACGGTGCGGCCATTGAGCTCGATGGACAGCGTGATGTTGCGCAAGCGGTCGAGCCGGGTGATTTGCGCCGGCCCGCTGCCCATGCGCAGGTCACCCAGTGAAGCCAGTGACACCTGGCCGTCGCGACCGGTCACGCGCAATTGGTTGATCGCGTCCAGGTCGTTGCGCACCAGCGGGTCCATGCGCACCCGAACATCCACCTGACGTTGCGACAAGTTGATCTTGCCCAGTGCCGAGGAATATTCACCATAGGTCGCCATGCGCAGGGTATCGGCGATTTCCTGGCTGGTGATGCCCTGCTCCGCCGCCCGGGCGAAATCGGGGTGCATCTGGATTTCCGGACGCTGCAACGCGGCACTGGACGTCACGTTGCCGATGCCTTGCAATTGCCGCAGCTGCGGCTCCAGGGCGCTGGCGGTGCGCACCAGCAAGTCGCCGTCGTCACTGGCCAGCACGATGTCAAGTTTCTCGCCGCTGCCATCGCCGCCGACGTTGACCCGCACCCCAGGCAAGGTGCGCAACGCCTGGCGGATTTTCGCTTCGACTTCGACCTGCTTGAGCGCGCGCTCACCACGGGGCACCAGGTCCACGGTGATAATCGAATCACCATTGCCGGTGATGTCCTTGGGCCCGGAGCCTGAGCTGCTGGCGGTTCCCACCGAACTGAAGACGTGTTTGACTTCAGGCATGGCGTTGAGCTTTTCGTTGGCCAGCAGGGTCATTGCCGTGGTCTGGTCCAGGGTCGCGCCGGGTGGCAGTTCGAGAATGACTTTGCTGCGGGACGTATCGGCGGCCGGCAGAAAACTGGTGGGCAGCAATGGAATCAGCATCAGCGAACCGATGAAAAACAAGCTGGCGCAGAGCATCGTGGTTCTGCGCCAGTTCAGCGTGCCGTGAATCCAGCCCAGATAACGCTTCATGACCCTGCCATCGTGCTCGGCCTCGTGCCGGGCCCGCAGGAAATAGGCGGCCATCATCGGCGTCAGCAACCGCGCTACCAGCAAGGAAAAGAGCAGCGCGGCCGAGGCCGTCACTCCAAACTGGCGGAAGATGATGCCGGCGATACCGCCCATGAACGCCGTGGGCAGGAACACCGCGACCAGGGTCATGGTGGTCGCCAGCACCGCAAGGCCGATTTCGTCCGCCGCTTCGATGGCCGCCTGGCGTGGGGTCTTGCCCATGCGCAAGTGTCGGGCGATGTTCTCGATCTCGACGATGGCATCGTCCACCAGCACGCCGATGACCAGCGCCAGGGCCAGCAAGGACACGGTGTTCAGCGTGAAACCGGCCAGGTACATCACGCCAAATGTGGGAATGATCGACAGGGGCAATGCCGTGGCCACGATCAGCGTCGCCCGCCAGTCGCGCAAAAACCACCAGACCACCAGCACCGCCAGGAGCATGCCTTCGTACAACAAGCTCATCGAACCGTGGTAGTTGTCGATGACCGACTCCACGGCATCGCTCGCTTCAACGATCTGCACGTTGGGATGTTGTTTGGCGAACTCGGTCATGGCTTCACGCACGCCAGCGGCCACGCCGACATCGGAGAACCCCAGCGAACGCACGACCTGAAAACCGATCACCGGTTTGCCATCGCGAAACGCCCGGGTGCTGCGTTCGGCGTGGGTGTCGCGGATATCCGCCAGTTGCCGCAACGGCAGCAGGCGCCCGTCACCGCTCGGAATATCAATGGCACCGAGCGCCGCCGGGTCGTCAATCGCTCCCAGCGTGCGAAGTGACTGCTGCCCGCTGCCGAGGTTGCCCTGGCCGCCGGAGTTGTCCTTCTGCATCGCTTTCAGTTGACCCGCCACATCGGAGACGCGGATACCGAGCCCGGCCATCAACGCTGGGTCAAGGTTGACCTGAATTTCCCGATCAACCCCGCCCATCCGCGAAATCAGCGCCACGCCCTGGACCGACAGCAGTTTTTTGCTCAGCTCATTGTCGACAAACCACGACAACGCCTCTTCATCCAGGCTGTCGGAATCGACGACGTATGTCAGCAGCGAACTGGCGCTGGTGGTCAGCCGCGAGACGGACGGCGTGTCCAGCGCCGCGGGCAGTTGCGGAATCGCGCTGTCCACCGCGTTGCGCACTTCATTCAGCGCCTCGTTGCCATCCTTTTCGATGGCGAAACTGACGCTGATGCTGACGGCGCCGTCGGTGATGATCGTGGTCACGTGCTTGAGCAAGCGCAGGGACGTGAGTTGGTCTTCGAGCTTGCGCGCCACCTCGGTTTCCAGTTGCTCGGGCGCTGCGCCTTCGAGGGAGGCGCTGATGACCACCACCGGCAGGTCCATGTCCGGAAAATCCTGGATGCCGAGTTTGTCGAAACCTATGAGGCCGAAGATCGTCAGCAGGATAAACAGCATCACCGCCGGGACCGGATGGCGGATCGACAGCGCGGAAATATTCATGGCTGGGCCACCTGCGGCTGTGGCTGGACCAGGGTGACGCTCGCGCCATCACTGAGAAAGGCGCCGCCGGAGCGGACGATGCGCGCGGGCTCATCCAGGCCGGACAGAATTTCCACCGAGTTCATCAGGCGCCGGCCAACCTCGACGGGGCGCTGGGCGACGTGGGAATCGTCCCCCAGAGTGAACACGTAAGAGCGACCGTCGCGCAGGATCACCGCCGTGTCCGGCACCGTGAGGGCTTCGCGGGGCGGCAGTTCGATCTGGCCGCTGGCGTACATGCCGGCCTGGGCCGGGCTGTCTTTCGGCAGCGCGACATAGATCAGCGCACGGCTGGTTTTCGTGCTCAGGGTCGGCGACACCAGGCGCACTTTCCCCTCCAGGCTCTGCCCGCCCGGCAAGGTCAGACGCGCGACCTGGCCTGGCTCCACGCGGGACAGCTGACGTGCGTCCAGTTCCGCCTGCCATTCGATGCGCCCGTCACGCACCAGGCGAAACAGTTCATCGCCGGCCGACGGCACCTGGCCGAGCAACGCGGTGCGCGAGGAAATGATGCCGTCGTCGACCGCAACGATGCGCGTCTGCTTGAGGCGAATTTGCGCGGTTTGCAGCTCTGCTTTGGCGCCGGCCAGATCGGCCTTCGCGGTGGCGACCTTGATGCGGTAATCCTCGCGTTGCTGCTCTGACAAGGCGCCGCCCTGCCCCACAATCCCGGCGCGGCGATCATTGGAAGTGGCTTGCTGCAAACTGGCGACAGCCTGAGCGACCAGTGCCTGCTGCTTGCTCTCTTCGGCCAGCACGGTTTCCGGGGCCAGGATCGCCAGCAACTGGCCTTTCTTCACCCGGCTGCCGACATCCGCTTCTAGACTGGCGATGCGCAAGCTGCTGGTCTCGGCACTGATCACCGCTTCTTGCCAGGGCGCCAGTGCGCCGCTGGCCGACAGCAACTGCGGCCACTGTTGCCGACGCGCCTGGACCACTTCGACGCTCAAACTGGCGACGCTTGGGGCATCCGCCACGGGTTCGGTTTTTTGGCCCAGAGAGACAAAAGCTACCACCGCCACGAGCACGCCAGCGGCGATCAACCCATTGCGCAAGGCCGGCCTCACGCTCCGTTACCTCGGGATGCGGTTTGTGGCTGATCGGCTTGCCAGCCACCGCCCAACGCCTTGTACAGGGCGATCCAGTAGCGCACTTGGTCCTGCTGCAAAGTAATCAATTCAATCTCTGACGTAAGGGCCAATCGGCGGGCGGTTTCCCGATCAAGCAGGCTGACACTGCCGGCCTGCCAGTTGCGGTCGATGGCTGCGTAGGATTCGCGGTAGCCGGCGGTGGAACGTTCGACTTGTACTTCCCGGCGCCGAGCGGCATCGAGGCGCACCAGGGATTGTTCGACTTCCATGACGCTGGTGCGCAAGGTCTGGCGATAGAGCGCCAGTGCCGAGTCGTAGTTCGCCTTGGCGCTGTCCACCACCGAACGGCGCTTGCCCGCATCGAATATTGGAATGGATAAGGCCGGGCCGAAGGTCCAGGAGCGGTTCAAATCACCGAGGATGCTGCTGACGGAAAAATTCCCGGAAAGACTCAGGGAGGGGAAACGATCAGCCTGGGCGACGCCGATGTCCGCGTTGGCCGCGGCCAGTTCGCGCTCGCTGGACGCCAGGTCCGGACGCTGACGCAGCAGGTCGGCGGGTATTTGCTGGACGTTGAGTTGGGCGGGCTGGGGCAATTGCGCCGGGGTGCGGCTGAGCACTTCGATCAGTTTTCCTTCATCACTGCCGGTCAGCGCGACCAGGCTTTTAAGCAACACCTGGCACTCGCTCTGCTGGCTGATCAGGGTTGATTCATTGCTCGCAGCGCTGGCGTCGGCCAGGGCTGCATCGGCGGACGAAGTAAATCCGGCCAGCAGCGATTGGCGCGTCGAACGTGCTGTCTGCTGCTGGGACTGGGCTTGATCGCTGTAGGCCAGCGCCAGTTTTTGACAGCCGCGGTACTGCACGTAACTGTCGCCGACCTGGGCTGCCAGCGAGACGCGCGCGTCATGCCAATCGTCCACCCGCGCGTCGATGCGGCTGCGCGCGGCTTCTTTGTTACGGCGCAGTTTGCCGAACAAGTCCAGCTCCCACGCCGCGTCGAACTCGGCGGAAGAGCCTGATCCGCTAATGCGGTCGACGCTGGTCAACTGCCCTCCGCGTCCTCCGGACAAGGTGCCTTGGACATGCGGCAACGCATCCGCTGAATTACTGTCCAGGGTCGCGCGGGCCAGGGCGATCTTTGCAAAGGCCTGATCCAGTGAAGGACTGTCCGCTTCGGCCAGGCGCATCAATTCGGCCAGTGCCGGGTCGTTGAATTGCTGCCACCAATTAGTCAGGGCTGCCACCGACGCCCCATGGGGCAACGGCGCTTGCCATTTCGCGGGGATCGGCACCGCCGGCTCCTTATAGTCCGGTCCAAGCATGCAGCCGCTCAGCACCATGGCGCACAGTGCAATCCACAATATTCGGCCTGGAAGTTTGAAGGCATACATATAGGTCCCTTGGCGCCCGACGCAGGCACAGGCACGGCTCAGGAAGTCGATACATGGAGAATGATCAGTCAACGAAGACGACGAAATAGTTGTGCTTCAAAGTTGATGGCCTCGACATGAATTAATGAGGCAGGTGTGTGATTGATTTAAACCGATGGCTGTTTCTGTGTCTGGCGTGGGAAACAGGGACATGTCCGGCCAGATAAATTGGCGATTAATGCAGGGCTCCAGCAGAATCAAATTCGGTTCAAAGCGTGTCTTTCATACCCATCGAACTTTGCTTTTTATCGAGTTCAAAGTTCGCCAACCTGAACAGTTAATCCCTTTGAAAACAAATGATTGAATAACAAAAGATAACGTCGTTATCTGTTTCTCATGACATGAAAACTTGATCGGGCCAGCCAATCGGCTGTTGAGCCAATTGGCTAATTACGCCTGATCGAAACCCATCGCGCGGGCGAATACAGCGACATCGCCTATCCCGGACTTCAATGCCGGTCAGATGTTCTTTCCTACGGCCAATGAGTGATCGAATATGGAAGAGTTAAGCTATCTCAGCAAAGTCGAGTCGAATGCACGCACGTATGCGCGAACGTTCCAGCGCCTGTTTGTCAGTGGCAAGGGCATGCGGGTCAAGGACGCCAACGGCCATGAGTTCCTCGATTGTCTGTCCAACGCCGGTACGCTGGCCCTGGGACATAATCCGTCCGAAGTCAGGGACGCGGTGTTGCATTTTCTCGGTGGCGATCACCTGCAACAGGCGCTCGACCTGGCCACCCCGGCCAAGCACGCCTTCGTGCAGGAACTGTTCTCGATGTTGCCGGCAAAAATGCGCAACACGAGCAAGATCCTGTTCTGCGGTCCCAGCGGTTCGGATGCCGTTGAAGCCGCGATCAAACTGGCGCGCCATTACACCAAACGCTCGACCCTGATGGCCTTCCATGGCGGCTATCACGGCATGACCGCCGGTGCGCTCTCGGCAATGGGCAACCTGCACCCCAAGGCCGACAACGGCCTCATCGCCCAAGGCACGCACTTTCTGCCGTTCCCCTATCGCTTTCGTTGCCCGTTCGGCACCGATGGCGAGGCCACGGATCAGCTGTCCATCGATTACATCCGCACTGTGCTGTCGGACCCCGAAGGTGGCGTGACCAAACCGGCGGCGGTCATTGTTGAAGTCGTGCAAGGCGAAGGCGGTTGCATTCCGGCCTCGGCGAATTGGCTGCGGGCATTGCGGGACATCACCCAGGAACAGGGGATTTTGCTGATCGTCGACGAAGTCCAGACCGGACTGGGCCGCACTGGCAGCACCTTCGCTATCGAGCACGCTGGCATCGTCCCTGACATCCTGGTGTTGTCCAAAGCCATTGGCGGCGGCTATCCGCTGTCGGTGATCGTGTTCGCCGAGCATCTGGACACCTGGAGCCCGGGCATGCACGCCGGCACCTTCCGTGGCAATCAGATCGCGATGGTCGCCGGTGCGGCCACCATGCGTCATATAAAGGAAGGGAATGTGATCGCCCACGCGGCGAAAATGGGCGAGCTGCTGGAAAGCGGTCTGCAGCAGATCGCGCAACGGTATTCATTCATGGGCGATATCCGCGGTCGCGGGTTGATGCTCGGCGTGGAAATCACCAAGCCCGGCACCCAAGGCAAAGCAGGCCCGGGCGATGGTGCCCGTGCACGGGCGATCAAACTCAATTGCTTTGAAAACGGCCTGATCATGGAAACCGGCGGCCGGCATGGCGCGGTGCTGCGGTTCCTGCCGCCGCTGACCATTACCGAATCCGAAGTCGGGATGGTGCTGGATCGCTTCGAGCAGGCGGTGAAAAAATCCGGAGAAGCCCGGCAGCTCTATGCTGGTGAAAAAGCCTGATCTGATACCTCTCAGTCAAGCCTGGCACTGACCCTGTGGGAGCGAGCTTGCTCGCGATAGCGGTAGATCAGCCACATTGATACTGAATGTGCCACCGTCATCGCGAGCAAGCTCGCTCCCACATTTGATCTCGGGCGCTCACAAATCATGAGCTCACAGCAGATCCCACAGGGGATTTTCGGTGCCCGCAGATGTTGTGTTTGGCCCCAAACTAATGTGGGAGCGGGCTTGCTCGCGAAGGCGGCTTCAGCTTCAACATTGATGTCGGCTGACACACCGCTTTCGCGAGCAAGCCCGCTCCCACAGGGGATTGTCTCCCACAGGGGGATGGTCTTTTCCTGTTTAATCCCGCGCCAGTGCTTCAATCGGATCAAGCCGCGCCGCATTGCGCGCCGGTACGAAGCCGAACACGATTCCGATCAGCGTCGAGCACACGAACGCCATGATGATCGAGCCCATCGAGAACACCATCGCCCAGTCCTTGACCAGCAATGAAAAGATGAAGCCGATGCCGAACGACAGTGCAATGCCAATCGTCCCGCCCACCAGGCACACCATCACCGCTTCCACCAGGAATTGCTGGCGGATATCCGACTGACGTGCGCCGACCGCCATGCGAATCCCGATTTCACGGGTGCGCTCGGTCACCGACACCAGCATGATGTTCATCACCCCGATCCCCCCGACCACCAGCGAAATCACCGCGATCAGTGACAGCAGCAACGCCATCGACTGACTGGTTTTCTGCACCGTTTGCATGATGCTGTCGAGGTTGTAGGTGAAGAAGTCCTTGGTGCCGTGACGCTGTTGCATCAGCTTGTTGATGTTGTCCTCGACTGCTTTGCTCGGCTGGCCATCCTTCATGCGCACAGTGATGCTGTCGAGGTAACGCTGGCCCAGCAGCCGACCGGCCGCGGTTTCGTAAGGCATCCACACGTTGAGGGCCTTGCTGGTGTTGAACACGCTTTTCTTGTCTTCGGTAACGCCGATCACCGTGCACGGCAGGTTGTCGACCAGAATCACCTGGCCCAACGGATTGACGGTCGGGCCAAACATCCGCACGCGGGTGTTGTGGTCGATCACCACCACCTGGGACTGGCGCCGGGCATCGTCCTTGCCGAATGAAACGCCCTCGCCCATCTTGATCCCGCGCACCTGGAAGTAACTCTCGCTCACACCGTTGACCGTCGCGGTCACGTCGATGTTTTCGTAGCGCAGCAACAGATTGCGCCCCACGTTGGGCGTGGCGCTGTCGATGTAATACTGCTCGCTCAGGGCCGTAACGTCAGGCAACACCAGGGTTTCGATAGCCGCCGAGCGACTGTCGCCCCAGTCGGTACCGGGGAAAATCTCGATGGTACTGCTGCCGATCGCGGCGATGTCCTTGAGCACATAGCGCTTGGCCCCTTCGCCGATGGCCACGATCGACACCACCGAGGTGATGCCGATGATGATGCCGAGCATGGTCAGCAAGGTGCGCATGCGGTGGGAAATCAACGCGACCCAGGCCATGTTGAACGCTTCGCTGAACAGCCCAAGGCTGGCGACCAGACGGTTCGACTGCTTGACCTTCGGCGGACGCTCGCCCTGTGCCGGCGGGTCTTCCACCGGGCGCTCCAGGTTAATGCGATCGCTGACGATCTCGCCGTCCTGAATCTCGATGATGCGCTTGGCGTTGGCCGCGACTTTTTCATCGTGGGTGACGATGATCACCGTGTGCCCCGCCGCGTTCAGCTCCAGCAGGATCTTCATCACCTCCTTGCCGCTGACAGTGTCGAGGGCGCCGGTCGGTTCATCCGCAAGGATCACTTCGCCGCCATTCATCAAGGCCCGGGCGATACTCACGCGCTGCTGCTGACCGCCGGACAACTGGCTCGGCCGATTCAGCAAATGCCCATCCAGCCCCAACCGCGCCAGCAACTCCCCGGCCCGGTTGTGCCGCTGCGTCTCGGCGACCCCGGCATAGATCGCCGGCATTTCGACGTTATGCAGGGCACTCAAGTGCGGCAGCAAGTGGTATCGCTGAAAGATGAACCCGAAGTGGTCGCGCCGCAGCACCGCCAGTTCACGGTCGTCCATGGCGCTGGTCTCGCGCCCGTCCACTTTGTAGCTGCCGGAGCTGGCGTGGTCGAGGCAACCGAGCACGTTCATCAGCGTCGATTTGCCCGAGCCGGAGGCCCCAGTGATCGCCACGATCTCGCCGGCATTGATGGTCAGGTTGATGTCTTTGAGTGCCTTGAAATCCTTCTCGCCGGCGACAAAGCTACGGCTGATGCCCTTGAGTTCCAATAATGGTCGGCTCATGGTCAGGCCCCTGCCACGGCCGGCGCCGGTTCACCGATGACGACCTTGTCGCCTTCAGCCAGGCCTTCCTTGATCTCGGCCTTGACGTTGTTGTTGATGCCGGTTTTCACATTACGCATCTGTGCCACGCCCTGGGCATCCAGCACTCGGACGGCGAAGCTGCCATCGCTGTTTTTGGAGCCCAGCGCCGCGACCGGCACCATCAACACGTCCTTGGCCTTGTCCAGCACGATGCGCACTTGCGCGGTCATCGAAATACGCAGGCGATGATCCGGGTTTGGCACATCGAACAGTCCGTTGTAAAACACCGCCGTATTCTGCTTGGTCGCGCCGGAAGCCTGGGTTTCCAGGAAGTTTTGCGGCGCGGGCTCAGTGCCGCGCAGCTTGGCGTAGTAGCGTTTTTCCGACTCGCCGAGGATGGTGAAATACACTTCCTGGCCCGGGGTGATGTGAATCACGTCGGCCTCGGACACTTGAGCTTTTACGGTCATGGTGTCGAGGTCAGCCAGTTTCAGCAGCACCGGCGCCAGTTGCTGGGCGATCACGGTCTGGCCTTCCTGGGTCACGACGCCGACGACGTAACCATCGATGGGCGCGACGATGTGGGTGTAAGCCAGATTGACCCGCGCGGTTTCGATCTGGATCCGCGCGTCCTTGATCTGCGCATCGAGGGACACCAGGTTGGCGTTCTGCACCTGGTAGTTGGACTCGGCGGTCTCGTATTCCTGTTTGGAAATGGCATCGTCCGGTTGCAGTTTTTTGTAGCGGTCGTAGGTGGCTTTGGCGTCCTTCAATTGCGCGGCGGTCGCACGTTTTTTCGCCACCAGATTTTCTTCATTGACCTGGGACTGGCGCAGGGCGTTTTGCAGCACCACGGGATCGATTTCCGCCAGCCATTGGCCCTTGGTGACTTTGTCTCCCAGTTTGACCTTGAGCGATTTCAACTGCCCCGAAACCTGGGCACCGACATCAACCTGTTTGATGCCCTGCAGAATCCCGGCCGCCAGCACCGCGTTCTCGATGTCGCCGCGTTCAACCGTGGCGGTCAGGTACTCCGGTGGTTTGCCGGGGGATTGAGCGCTGTAGAAGATCAGACCAGCCACCACGACCAGTACGCTCACGATAGCGATTTTGCGAAACTTCGACTTTTCCATAAATAACCACGAATGCGTTGATGTCAGGCCCGGCCAACCTGTAGCCGGGAGCCATTGATAAGAGCGTCGTGTTGCCTGGAACCGTCGCCGCTCATGGTTGGCAAAACCCGGTTCAGGGGTTCGCCGGCACTGCTGAGTGACGACTGTTCTGCACGAGGGAGTGACGCCTAGACGTAGTCATTGGCGGCCTCCTCATCGAGGATCGAAAGGCTGTCCTGCCACCAGGCGGCCAGGTTATGTACGTGAGGTGCCTTGAGGATGGTGAAATGGTTGCCCGGACCGTACCAGATACTGAGATTGGGTACATGCTTGCGCCAGCCTTCGATCATGTCTTCCTGCTCGCGTTTGTTACCGGCCGTGTCCAGGGTCGGATCGTCGGCCAGCACCAGGTTCACCGGGCCGTCGTATTGATGCTGCGGTTGATACACCGTGCGCAGCGCCGTACCAAAGGCCCGCGCCGGTCCGTTCATGGAATTGGCCGCAGAACGCTGGGGCAACATGCCGGCGCGGACCATGCCAGCGTGGAGCAAGCGCATCTGCCCGGCATCGTCCTGGGCCGCGAAGGCCGTGGCATCGATCCCCAGCGACTTGCCGGACGCCAGTTGCATCGCCTCGATCAAGCGTTTGAGCACGCCCATTGCGGTATAGGGTTTGCCGACCACGCCGTTGCCGCCCGGTGACTCGCTATCAATCAATGTCAGCGAAGCCACTTCACGGCCATTGGCGCGCAAACGCGCGGCCATCTCGAACACAATCCAGCCGCCGAAGGAGTGCCCGAGCAAATGCACGGGGCCGTCGGGTTGTACCCGGTCGACGGCTTCCAGATAGGCTTCGGCGGCGGTTTCCACCAGGCTGTAAGGCACGGTGGTGCCATCCAGTCCGCGGGGTTGCAAGCCGTGGATCGGCCAGTCCGGGCCAAAGGCATCGGTCAGGCCGATAAACCCGGTCACGCTGTCACCCGCGCCCGGCACACAGAAGATCGGCGCCTGACCGGAGCGCCCGCCCTGAATGGTCAGCAGCGGTTGGTAGTCGGTTTTCGATGACCCGGACGCCGGGCGTGATGCCGCAGCGTGCAGTGCCTCGTCGATGACCCGTGCCAGGGTCTGGATATGCGGCGCCTGCATCATGGTCTGGTGATCGCCCGGTACCGTGACGCACTGTATCTGCGCTTTCGGCAAGACCGCGTCCCAGCCCAGATAACCGTCGTGCTCGGGCGCGTCGTCCTTGCGCTGCTCCGCAATGAACAGGTGCACCGGCGTGCTGACTGGATACACCGTGTAATGAGCCAACGCATGGCCATGAGCGACCTCGCGATCAAGGTATTGCCACAGTTGCGCCGCGCTGTAATCAGCCAGTTCGGCAGGCAGCAGACCTTCGTCGCTGCAATGCTGCACCAGGCCATCAAAGTCGAACTCATTCACCTGCAATCGAGTCAGCTTCGCGAGCACCGATGTCACGTCCGAGTCCTGGGCTTTCCAGAACACCTCGCAACGGTCCAGCAGATGCACTTTGTGCGCATCGACCGGCGACCAGCGTGCCCGGCCCTGATCCACCAACCGTGGCAGGTAAGTGTCGATCAGGCCGAGGAATTCGACCTTCTCGTCCAGGCCAATCAGTTGAATGGCAATCTCGTAGGCCAGCACCCCACCGAACGACCAACCGGCCAAGCGGTACGGCCCTTGCGGTTGCACCGAACGGATGATGCCCAACAGGCGCGTCGCCAGGCATTCCATGGTCTGCAGCTGCTCTTCGCCCCAGGGAATGCCCGGCAAGCCGTAGACCGGGGTGTCTGGATCAATGTGTTTGCCCAGCGCCGGGAAGTAGACGTCGAGGCCACTGAACTCATGCACCAGGAACAGCGGGTTTTTCGTCCCTGCCTCGCGTACCGGCAAAATCCCCGTCGGTGCCGCCGCATCGCTGTCGCGGGCCTCAAGCATCGAGGCCATGGACGCGACACTTTCGTGCTGGAACAACTCGGCCAGGGTAATGCTCAGGCCAGCCTGGGCCATCAGCCCTACCAAGCGGATCGCCAGCAACGAATGGCCGCCCATTTCAAAGAAGTTGTCATGACGGCCGATGCGGTCCAGCTTCAGCACCTCGGCCCACAAACCGGCCAGGGTAGTTTCCACGCCGGCCAACGGCGCTTCGTAATCGCGGCTGGCATAGGCCTCGGCTTCCGGCACTGGCAGTGCGCGGACGTCGACCTTACCGTTGAGCGTCAGCGGCAGCGCCTGCAGTTTCACGAAGGCAGCCGGGATCATGTATTCCGGCAACAGCGATTGCAGTTGCAGACGCAACGTTTCGGCATTGAGGTGTTGACCCCCGGTGTAGTAAGCCACCAGACGCTTGTCGCCCGGGCTGTCCTCCCGCGCCATCACCCAGGCTTCGCGCACGCCATCGCATAGATGCAAACGGGCCTCGATTTCACCGATTTCGATGCGGAAACCGCGGATTTTCACCTGGCCGTCGTTGCGGTCGAGGTACTCGACGCTGCCATCGGGCAACCAGCGCCCGAGGTCGCCGGTGCGGTACAGGCGTGCGCCCGTCTTATCGCTGAAGGGGTCGATGATAAAGCTCTCCTCGGTCAATTCAGGACGATTCAGATAACCCAGGGCCACACCGGCGCCGCCGATATGGATCTCCCCCGCCACCCCGACCGGCACCGGTTGCCCGGCCCGGTTGAGGATGTAGATCCGGGTGTTGGAAATCGGCCGGCCAATGGGAATATTCACCGCGCCGTCCGGCACCGAAGTCACCGTGTGGGTGGTGGCGAACGTGGTGGTTTCGGTCGGGCCGTAGCCATTCACCAGACGCAGGGATGGCGCATGGGCCAACATCCGGCGGAACGACGTCGGGTCAGCCCGCTCACCGCCGCACATCAGGATGCGCAGGCGCGCCAGGGCGTCCGGGATCAGCATTACGTATTGGTTGAACATCGCCGTGGTCAGGAACAGCACCGTCGCGCCCGAGCCCGTTAGTACCTGGGCGAATTGCGTCGGGTTAAGTAGGGCCTCGTGATCAATGACTACGATCCGCCCGCCATTCAGCAGCGCGCCCCAGACTTCCATGGTGCTGGCGTCGAACGCCGGGTTCGAGGCGAACGCCATGCGGTCCTGTTCGCCGAAATCGGCAAAGCTGTTGTTGATCACCAGTCGGCCAATGGCCAGATGCGGCACGATCACGCCTTTCGGTTGGCCGGTGGAACCCGAGGTGTACATGATGTACGCCGGGGTATCGCTGGCCTGGACCGGTGCGGCGGCGGGCATTTCATCCGGCAGCAGCAGTGTGTCCAGATCCACCCGCAACGTGCCTTCGGGCACAACGCGGTCGCTGGTGGTCAGGATCAACGTCGCCGCGCTGTCCTCCAGCATGAAGCGCTGGCGATCCTGCGGTGCATGGTGATCCAGCGGCACATACACGGCGCCGCACTTGAGAATCGCCAGTTCACTGACGATCAGGTCGAACGAACGATTCAACAGAACCGCCACCCGCGCCTGGGGCGTGACACCTTGCCCACGCAGGTAATGCGCCAGGCGATTGGCCCGTGTTTCCAGTTCGCCATAGGTGAGTTGCTGTCCGGCATGTTCGACGGCAATCGCCTCGGGCCGGGCTGCTGCCCGGGCTTCGAACAGGCTGTGCACTGTTTGCTCGTGTGGGTAAACCGCATCGGTGGCATTGAACTCGACCAGCAATTGCTGACGCTCGCTCAACGGCAGGATCGACAGGCTGCGCAGCGGTGCTTGCGGTGTGCGCTCGAGCGCATCGACCAGGCTTTCCAGCGCCGCATGCATGTAATCGCAGACCCGTTTGGCGCCGATCTGCGTCACCACCAACGCGGTGAGCACGAACGGTTCGCCGAGATCATCGACGTTCAGCGACAGTGGATAGTTGCTCCACTCCTCGCCGCCCAACCCTTCGATCCCGCTCCAGGCCGACTGCGCCTCGCTCGTGACTTGGGTGGCGCTGTGTCGATAGTTCAGCAACGCGCTGAACAGCGGCGCCGGTGCGGCCACGCCACTGCAACGTTGCGCGAGGGCCAGCGAGGCGTGTTCGTGTCCCAGCAATGCTGCGAGGCGTGTGTGGGTCGCCTTCACCCCGGCTTTCGCGCCCAGGGTTCCGACATCCACCCGCAACGGCAAGGTGTTGATGAACAGGCCGAGCGCACGATCAGCACCCTCACCGCCCTGCATCCGCCCCATCAGGACGGTGCCAAACACCACATCTTCCTGACCGGACACGCCCGCCACCACTTGCGCCCAGGCCAGGTGATGCAGGCTCGCTGCGCTGACGCCCAAC
The DNA here is from genome assembly GCF_018449725.1 of Pseudomonas sp. dw_612. Lineage (GTDB taxonomy): Bacteria > Pseudomonadota > Gammaproteobacteria > Pseudomonadales > Pseudomonadaceae > Aquipseudomonas. The sequence continues at coordinate 137,057 of NZ_JAAVVC010000015.1, forward strand.
TGCCGGGCCTGCGCTCGCAGACGCCGGCTCAAGCCTTCTTCCACCACCAATTGCGCCTGTTCGACACCGGTGGCGTCACCCTCCACATCGTGCAGACCAAATGGCAAGGTCGGTTCCTTGATGTCGCTGAGCATGTCGCTGAAGAACGCTTCGTGGGCGCTTTCACTCATGCCGAGTCGAGCCTGTGCCACGTAGTTGCGATACGGCACCGCCTCGCCCAATTGCGCTTGCTGGCCCAGCAAGTAGGCCTGCATTTCGTGCTGAATTACCTCCAGCGCGGTGTGGTCGAGGGCGATGTGATGGAACAGCAGCAACGCGACCCAACGCTGATGGGTTTCGTCATAGGCGCAGGCCAGACGCAGCAACGGCGCCTCGCGCACATCGAGGCGGTAGTGGCTCGGATCGAAACGCTCGCGCAGTTGTGCCGCGACGTCGCCCTGTTCCACAACGCACTCTTGCACAATCAATCGTGCTTCACGCAAGACCACTTGCACCGGCTCACGCAATCCTTCCCAGAGTACGGCAGTGCGCAAGATATCGTGGCGACCGATCACGCCTTGCAACGCATCGACGAAGGCATCCAGCCGTTCACGATCCGCGAGGTTGAACAACGCCTGTTGCAGATAGAGATCACCCTGCTGCGCCGCGAGGTGGTGATACAAAATCCCCTCCTGCAACGGCGCCAGTGCGTAGATGTCCTGCACATTCGCCACGCCACCGGGGATTCGCGCAACCACCTGCTCGATTTCATCTTGAGACAGCGTGGTCAGCGGCAGCATGTCCGGGGTGATGCGCTGGCAATCCGGGGTAATGCCGTTGACCGGCACCACGATTTCCATGCCACCACCCACGGCCGCTGCCAGCGCGGCAAGCGTCGGCTGGCCGAACAGCACCCGCACATCTGCGCTCAAACCGGCCTGACGCATGCGTTCGATCAGCGTCACCGCCAGCAGCGAATGACCGCCCAGTTCAAAGAAATGATCGTGGCGACCGACCCGCTCGACCTTGAGCAACTCGGCCCAAAGCTGTGCCAGGGTGGTTTCCACTGGACCTTGTGGTGCCTCATAACCGTGGGTCACCAGCGAATCCAGGTCCGGCGCCGGCAATGCCTTGCGGTCGAGTTTGCCGTTCGGCGTCAGTGGCAATGCGTCGAGGCGCACGTAGGCGGCCGGCACCATGTATTCCGGCAACTGAATGTGCAGGTACGCACGCAAGGCCTGGATGTCCTGGGTTTCGCCTGTGTAATACGCCACCAGACGCTTGTCGCCGGGCTCGTCCTCGCGGGCCAGCACCACCGCTTCCAGCACGGCTGGATGCCCGGTGAGACGCGCTTCGATCTCGCCCAGTTCGATGCGGAAACCGCGAATCTTGACCTGATCGTCGTTGCGGCCCAGGTAGACGATAGTGCCGTCCGCCAGGTAGCGACCGAGATCGCCGGTGCGATACATCCGCGCATTGGCGCTGGCACTGAACGGATCATTAAGGAAGCGTTCGACCGTCAGTTCCGGACGGTGCAGGTAACCGCGAGCGACTTGAACACCACCGATGTAGATCTCTCCTGCTACGCCCAGCGGCACGGGCTGTTGGGAGGCGTCGAGCAGGTAGATTTGTGTATTGGCAACGGGTTTGCCGATTGGCGTGCTGTCCGGCGTTTCGGCACCGGCGCAGTTCCACGCGGTGACATCGACCGCGGCTTCGGTCGGGCCATAGAGGTTATGCAGCTCAGTACCCGGCAATTGCATCTTGAAGCGCCGCACCAACTGACCCGGCAGTGCTTCGCCGCTGCACATGACCCGCACCAGCCCCTTGCAATCGCTGACATCGCCAGCGGCCAGGAACACATCGAGCATCGACGGCACAAAATGCAGCGTGGTGATGCCTTCGGTTTGAATCACTTCGCGCAGGTACGCCGGTTCGCGGTGACCGCCCGGACGCGCCATCACCAACCGCGCGCCGTTGAACAGTGGCCAGAAGAATTCCCAGACCGACACGTCGAAGCTGAACGGGGTCTTTTGCAGCACGCTGTCCGTTGGGGTCAGTTGATATTCGTCCTGCATCCACAACAGACGGTTGACCACCCCGCCGTGTTCGTTCATCACGCCTTTCGGCATGCCGGTCGAGCCCGAGGTGTAGATCACGTAGGCCAGGTTTTGCGAATTCAGGCCTTCAACCACGGGATCGGTACTCGGTTGGGCCGAGAAATCGTCCGCCGCATCCAGCAACATGACCCGCGCCGCTGTTGCAGGCAGACTCGCCTGTAATGAACGCTGGGTCAGGACCACTGCGGGAGCACTGTTTTCCAGCATGTAGGCCAGGCGATCGGCCGGGTAATCCGGATCCAGCGGCACATACGCGGCGCCGGATTTGAGGATGCCCAACAGGCCCGCGACCATTTCCAGGCTGCGATCGACACAGATCGCCACGCGGTCGTCCGGGCGGATGCCCAGTTCGATCAGGCGATGGGCGATCTGGTTGGCGCTGCGGTTCAGTTCGGCGTAAGTCCAGTGACTGTTTTCACTGGTCACGGCGATGGCGTCAGGCCCCTTGGCAACTTGCGCCTCAAACACCCCGTGCAAGGTCAAACCCTGCGGGTACTCGACGGCGGTGCGGTTAAAGGTTTCCAGCAGATGCTGACGTTCTTCGTCTCCCAGCAGCGGAATGTTCGCCAGCACAGTGTGTTCGTCGGCAACCATGGCGCGCAGTACGCATTCCAGGTAGCCGAGGTAACGTTCCATCGTCGCTTGGTCAAACAGCGCGGTGGCGTATTCCAGAGAACCGAACAGTCGGCCACCGATTTCCGCCATGTCCAGCAGCACATCGAACTTCGCGGTGCGGCTGGTCACGCCCAAGCCTTGCAGGCTCATGTCGCCCAGCTCCAGACCGGCGCTTTCGTTGTTCTGCCACGACAACATCGCCTGGAACACCGGGCTGTGGGACAGGCTGCGCACCGGCCGCACCACTTCCACCACTTGTTCGAACGGCAAGTCCTGATGGGCTTGCGCTCCCAGCGTCTGCGCCTTCACTTGTTGCAATAAAGCTTCGACCGTCAGCTCCGCTGACACCTCGACGCGCAGCGCCAGGGTGTTGACGAAGAAACCGATCATGTCTTCGACTTCGGCGCGCATGCGGTTTGCCGCCGGTGTGCCGATGACCACATCACTCTGCCCGGACAAGCGACTCAGTACCGTGGCCCACGCAGCCATGACGGTCATGAACAGCGTGGTGCCCTGGCGTTGGCTCAACGCCTTGAGCTCGCCGGTCAGGGTTTCGTCGAGCGCGAGCCCGACGGCGCTGCCGGAATAGTCTTGTTGCGCCGGACGTGGTCGGTCAGTCGGCAACGTCAACAAGGCCGGCGCACCGGTCAATGCGTGCTGCCAGTAGATTTCCTGGGTGTTCAGCACCTCGCCGGTGAGCCACAGGCGCTGCCAGATCGCGTAGTCGGCGTATTGCACCGACAGTTCCGGCAACGGATCTTCGCCACCGGCGCGGAACGCTTCATACAGCACGCCCAGTTCGCGGGTCAGCACGTCGGCGGACCAGCCGTCCGAGACGATGTGGTGCATGGTCACCAGCAACACATGGTCGTCTTCGGCCATGCGCACCAGACGCCCTCGAATCAACGGGCCACGCTCCAGATCGAACGCCTCGCGCGCTTCTTCCGACGCCATGACCAGCAACTCGGCTTCAGCCTCCGTGTGCCTGGCCAGCGAATGCAATTGCAGGGCGAAACCGCAATCGGCATCGGCAATGCGTTGCTCCGGGTCCCGACCGTGTTCCTGCACGAACGTGGTGCGCAGGGCTTCGTGACGGGCGACGATCCGATTCAAGGCGCGGGTCAGCGCGATGTTGTCCAGTTCGCCGCGCAAACGCAGGCCGGTGGGAATGTGATACGCCGCACTCGCGCCGTCCAGTTGCGCCAGGAACCACAGGCGCTGTTGCGCGAAGGACAGCGGCAAGGCCTGGTCGCGGGACACCGGCACAATGTCGGGCTGAGTGCTGTGTGCGGCTTGCGAGAGGATTTGCGCCAGGGCGATCAGGTTCGGGTAAGCGAAAACGTCGGTCAGGTTCATCTCGACGCCCAGTTGCTGGCGTACTTGTGAGATCAGGCGCATAACCAATAACGAGTGGCCGCCGAGTTCGAAGAAGTGGTCGTGACGACCGACCTCATCGACCTTGAGCAGGTCTTGCCAAATGTGCGCCAGGGCGATTTCTGTCGCGCCTTGCGGCGCTTCGTGGCTGCGGCTGGCGTAGGCGGCGGCGTCTGGGATCGGTAGCGCTTGGCGGTCGAGTTTGCGGTTCGGGGTCAACGGCAGCGCTTCGAGGCTGACGAAAGCGCTCGGCAGCATGTATTCGGCCAACAACGGTGCGAGTTGGGCGCGCAGGTTGGCGGCGATCAGGAGTGTATTGGCTTGCGGGACCACGTACGCGACCAGACGTTTATCGCCCGGCGCGTCTTCGCGAACGATGACGGCGGCTTCCTTCACGCCGGTGCAGTCGCCGAGTCTGGCTTCGATTTCGCCGAGTTCGATGCGGAAACCACGGACCTTGACCTGGAAGTCGTTGCGGCCCTGGTATTCGAGGCCGCCGTCGGGACGGTAGCGCGCCAGGTCGCCGGTTTTGTACATCCTGGCGTTTGGTACGCTGTTGAACGGATCGGCGAGGAAGCGTTCGGCGGTGATTGCGTCGAGATTCAAGTAACCCCGGGCCACGCCGTCGCCGCCGATGTAGATTTCACCCGTCACGCCAAACGGTACTGGCTGAAGGTGCGCGTCGAGCAGATAAATGCGGGTGTTGGCCATCGGTGTGCCGATGCTGGCGTTGCTGTTCAGCGCTTCGAAGGTCACGTAGCTTGCGGTGCAGGACACCGTGGCCTCGGTCGGGCCGTAGGTGTTGACCAGTTGCGTGTGCGACGGACGAATCTGTTCCCACATTTGCAGTTTTTGCGTGGAGAGCGCGTCGCCGGTAACGTTGATCAGGCGCACGTTGCGCAATTGCTCCTGAGCCAGCGCCGGGCTGTAGTGCCACTCGGCAGCCAGGGTATGCCAGTGCGCAGCGGTCAGGTGCAGGAAGGTTGGGCGGATGTCTTCCTGAGAGGTGCCGAAGATGTTGCGGCTTGGCGCGAGGGTCGCGCCGGCAATGAGCGCGGGGAAGATTTCCTCCACCGACAAATCAAAGTTCAGGGTGTTTTGTTGCAGCACGGTGTCCGCTGGGGTCAGGCCAAACAGGCGAATCGCGTCAATCGTGTAGTTGACCAACCCACGGTGTTCGATCATCACGCCTTTTGGCGTGCCGGTGGAGCCGGAGGTGTAGATCACGTAGGCCAGATGGCGCACGCCCAACGACAGGATCACCGGGTTGTCGTCGTAGCCATCGGTGACGCGTTCGGATTTATCGAGCAAGACCACTGGAATGTCGAGGCTCGGCAAGCGATCCTGCAACGCTCGTTGGGTCAGCAAGACCGCCGGGGTGCTGTCGCTGAGCATGTAGGCCAAACGCTCGACGGGATACGCCGGGTCCAGCGGTACATAACCGGCACCAGACTTGAGGATCGCCAACAAACCGACCAGCATCTCCGCGCCACGTTCGACGCAGATTGCCACCCGATCATCCGGGCGAATGCCCAGCCCGATCAGGTGGTGCGCCAACTGGTTAGCCTGGCGGTTCAGCTCGGCGTAACTCATGTGTTCGCCGTCAAACACCACGGCAATGGCGTCTGGCTGAGCGGTGACCTGCGCTTCGAACAACTGATGGATGGTTTTGTCGCGCGGGTACGGCGTGTGAGTGGCATTGAGGTCGCTCAACAGACGCTGGCGTTCGCCGGCATCCAGCAACTCGATCTGATCGACCAGGGCCTGATCGTCCGCCACCATGCCACGCAACACCCGCTCGAAATAACCGAGGAAACGCTGCACGGTGGATTCGTCGAACAGTGCCGTGGCGTATTCCAGACTGCCGAACAGTTGACCCTGAATTTCACCGAGTTCCAGCGACAGGTCGAACTTGGCCACGTGGTTGGCCACGCCCAAACCTTCAAGTTTCAACTCGCCCAGCACCAGTTCAGCGCCACCCGCCGTTTGCCACGACAACATGGCCTGGAACAAAGGACTGTGGGCCAGACTGCGCACCGGGTTCAGCACTTCCACCACTTGTTCGAACGGCAGGTCCTGATGAGCCTGGGCGCCGAGGGTTTGGGCCTTGACCCGCGCGAGCAAGGTTTCGACGTTTGGCGCGCCGGAGACATCGACCCGCACCGCCAGGGTGTTGACGAAGAAACCGATCAAGCCTTCGACTTCGGCACGGGTGCGGTTGGCGACCGGCGAACCGATCACCACTTCATCCTGCCCGGAGAGGCGGCTGAGCAGCGCCGCCCAACCGGCCATCAGCGTCATGTACAGCGTGGTGCCGTGGCGCTGGCTCAGGGTTTTGAGGCCGCTGGTCAAGGCTTCGTCGAAGACCAAAGGAATGGCGGCGCCGGCGTAATGCTGATGAGCCGGACGAGGACGATCAGTCGGCAGCATCAACAGTGCCGGCGCGTCGGCCAGGGTTTGTTGCCAGTAGTTATTCTGGGTTTGCAGCACCTCACCGCTCAACCAGCGACGTTGCCACACGGCGTAGTCGGCGTATTGCACCGTCAGCGCCGGCAGCGGATCGTCCAGACCATGGCGGAACGCTTCATACAATGCCGCCAGTTCGGTGGTCAGCACGCCTATCGACCAGCCGTCGGAGACGATGTGGTGCATGGTCACCAGCAGCACATGGTCCTGCGCATCGAGCCGGATCAGTCGGCCACGAATCAACGGGCCGTGTTCCAGATCGAACAGTTCGACGGCTTCTTCGGCGGCCAACACTTGCAGTTGCGCTTCGGCATCGGCCTGACCGTGCAAATCCTGCTGGCGCAGGGTGAAACCGCAATCCGCCGGGGCGATTCGTTGCAGCGCTTCTTCGCCCTGGGTCTGGACGAAGGTGGTGCGCAGCGCTTCGTGACGGAAGACGATGCGGTCCAGCGCCCGTTGCAGGGCATCAGTATCCAAAGTCCCGCGCAGACGCAGACCGGCCGGCATGTGATACGCCGCGCTGCCACCTTCCATCTGCGCCAGGAACCACAGGCGCTGCTGGGCGAAGGACAGCGGCAGATCTTCCTCGCGGGAAACCGTCACGATCTCCGGCAAGGTGCTGCGGCTGGCCTGGGCCACGGCTTGGGCCAATGCAGCGAGTTCGGGCTGGGCGAACAGGTCGGTCAAGCCGAGTTCCACGCCCAGACGCAAACGCACTTGGGAAATCAGTTGAATCGCCAGCAACGAATGGCCGCCGAGTTCGAAGAACTGATCCTGACGCCCCACCTGCGGCAGGCCGAGCAGGTCTTGCCAGATGTGCGCCAGGGCGATTTCGACTTCACCGATCGGGGCTTCGTAGGTGTGGGTGATGACAGCGGTAGAGTCCGGGGCTGGCAACGCCTTGCGGTCGAGTTTGCCGTTCGGGGTCAAGGGCAAGACGTCGAGGTGCACGTACGCGGCCGGAATCATGTAGTCCGGGAGTTGGGATTGCAGGTGGCGGCGGAGTGCGTCGATGTCGAGGGTTTGCGGCGCGGTGTAGTACGCGACCAGGCGTTTATCGCCCGGCACGTCTTCGCGCGCCAGGACGGCGGTTTCCTGGATATCGGTGTGTTGGGCGAGTTTGGCTTCGATTTCGCCGAGTTCGATGCGGAAGCCGCGGATTTTGACTTGATCGTCGTTGCGGCCGAGGTATTCGATGTTGCCGTCTTTCAGGTAGCGGCCGAGGTCGCCGGTCCGGTACATGCGTCCGTTTGTGCTGAATGGGTCGGTAAGGAAACGTTCCGCAGTCAGGTCGTCACGGTTCAAGTAACCGCGCGCTACGCCGGCGCCGCCGATGTAGATTTCGCCTGGGACGCCCAGCGGCACGGGTTGTTGATGCTCATCCAGCAAGTAGAACTGGGTGTTGGCGACGGGTTTGCCGATGTGGGCGGCAAAACCGTCCTCACGATCCATCGACACCCAACTTGAGTAAGTCGTGGTTTCCGACGGGCCGTAGAGGTTGCACAGGCGCTGCACGCTGGTGTGTTCGAACAGGTTTTCCACGAGACTGCGCTTGAGTGCTTCACCCGCCACGTTGACCGTGTGCACGTTTTCACTCAATCCGCCCGATTCCAGCAAGGCTTTAAGCGCCGAGGGCACGGTGTTGATCAGCGTGATGTCGTGTTGTGGTTCCAACACGTTCTTCACGACCGTGATGCTGCCGCCCGAGGTCAGCGGCGCGAAGCATTCATAGACGGCCAAATCGAAGTTCAGCGAGGTCGAGAACAGGGTTTTGGCCAACGTGGCTTCATCAAATGAACGATGCGCCCAAGTCAGGAAGTTCACGGTGTTGCGATGCTCGATCATCACGCCTTTGGGCAAACCGGTCGAACCCGAGGTGTAGATCACGTAGGCCAGATGCGCCGACGTCAGGCCTTCAATCGAAGGATTGGAGACGGATTTGTCCTGCCAAATGTCGCTATCCAAATCGACGACCGGCATCGAAGCTTCGGTCAACAGTCCGAGGGTCGAGGCCTGCGCCAACACCACAGCCGGCGCGCTGTCCTGCAACATGTAGGCAATTCGATCCAGCGGATACGCCGGATCCAGCGGCACATAACCGCCGCCTGCTTTCAGAATCGCCAGCAACCCAACGACCATGTCAGAAGAACGCTCAACACAAATCGCCACCCGAGAATCCGGCCGCACACCCTGCTCGCGCAGGTAATGCGCCAAGCGGTTCGCCCGCTCATTCAACTCGCGATAGCTCAACTGTTCAAAGCCATGCGCCACCGCCACCGCCTCCGGCGTGCGCTCAACCTGGGCCTCAAACAACCCATGAACCGTCTGATCCAGCGGATACAACGCTTCAGTGGCATTGAACCCGACCAACACCTGCTCCCGCTCCGCCACCGGCATGATCGACAACCCACGCAACGGCGACTCCGGCGCGTGCTCCAGCGCCTCAACCAAGGCACCCAGCGCCGAATGCATATAGTCGCAAACCCGCTGCGCTCCGACCTCGACCACCGCCTGCGCGGTGAGCATAAAGCCCTCGCCCAGATCGTCCACGTTGAGGCACAACGGATAATTGGTCCGCTCTTCCATGCTCAGGGTCTGAATCCCGTGCCAGGCCGAAACCGCCTGATCGGACACCGCTTCCCCGGCGCTGTGCCGGTAGTTGAGCAAGGTGCTGAACAACGGCAACGAACTCGGTACGCCACTGCACCGCTGGGCCAGGGACAGCGAGGCATGCTCGTGCCCGAGCAATGCCGAGAGCTGCACATGGGTCGCCTTGACCCCGGCGCGCGCACCTTGTGCCCCCACGCTTACGCGCAGTGGCAAGGTGTTGATGAACATGCCGAGCGCCCGATCGGCGCCCTCGCCGCCCTGCATCCGGCCCATCAGCACGGTGCCGAACACCACCTCTTCGCGACCCGATACCCGACCGACCACCTGCGCCCAGGCCAAATGCACCAGGCTCGCCGCGCTGACGCCAAGCTGCCGCGCCTGCACTCGCAGACGCAGGGCCAGCGCCGTATCGACCATCTGATGTTGTTCTTCGATACCGCTGCCATCGCCTTGCACGTCCTGCAAACCGAAGGGCAACGTCGGCTCGTCGATGTCGCCGAGCATGTCGCGGAAGAACGCTTCGTGCTGCTCGCGACTCACGCCCAATCGGGCCTGCGCCACGTGATTGCGGTACGGCACGGCCGCGCCGAGTTGCTCCGACTGCCCCAGCAGGTTGGCCTGCATTTCATGCACCACCACTTCAAGGGCGGTGTGGTCCAGGGCCATGTGGTGGAACAGCAACATGCCGACCCAACGGCTATTCGCCGGGTCTTGCGCGTAGGCCAGCCGCATCAACGGTGCCTGGGCGATGTCCAGACGATAGTGACGCGGGTCGAAACGTTCGTGCAGTTGCTGCACCACATCCCCCGCCGCCGGGTCGGTCGCGACTTCCTCGACCACCATTTGCGCCCGACGCCAGACCACTTGCACCGGTGCGGCCAGCCCTTGCCAGACCATGCTGGTGCGCAGGATGTCGTTACGCGACACCACGCTCTGCAAGGCCTGGGCAAACGCGTCCACACGGTCTCGACCGTCAAAACCGAACAACACTTGCAGGACGTACGGGTCACCCTGGGTTGCCGCGAGGTGGTGATACAAAATCCCCTCCTGCAACGGCGCCAGTGCGTAGATGTCCTGCACGTTGGCAACGCCGCCCGGGACGGTGGCGATAATACGGTCGATGGCCTGCTGATCCAGGTCAGCCAGTGGCAGCATGTCTGGGGTGATGCGTTGGCAATCGATTGCAATCCGATTGGCCGGCACCACGACTTCAGTTTGTTCGCCCACGGCAGCGGCGAGCGCGGCCAGGGTCGGTTGGCCAAACAGAACGCGAACATCAGCGGCGAGATCGACCTGACGCATGCGCTCGATCAGCTTCACCGCCAGCAGCGAATGCCCGCCGAGTTCGAAGAAATTGTCATGCCGACCGATCTGTTCGATCTTCAGCAGGTCCTGCCAGATTCCAGCGATGGTGCTTTCGACTTCACCTTGCGGGGCGGCGTATTCGCGGCTGGCGTAGGCTGCCGAATCCGGCGCCGGCAACGCCTTGCGGTCGAGTTTGCCGTTGGTGGTCAGCGGGAACGCGGCCAGCATCACGAAGGCGCTCGGCACCATGTAGTCGGCCAGTGAATTCAGTAATTGCGTGCGCAGATCGGCGGCTGACAACGGCGCATCCTGATCGGCAATCACATAGGCGACGAGGCGCTTGTCGCCCGGTTCATCTTCACGCGCTATGACCACGGCTTCACGCACATGCTCGCAGGCCGCGAGTTTCGCCTCGATTTCACCCAATTCGATACGGAAACCACGGATCTTCACCTGATCATCGTTACGCCCCAGGTATTCCACCGTACCGTCCGCCAGCCAGCGGCCGAGGTCACCGGTGCGATACAACCGCGCCTCGGCACGGCCGCTGAAGGTGTCGGGGATAAAGCGTTCGTTGTTCAGCTCGGGACGGTTCAGGTAGCCCCGCGCCACACCAGCGCCGCCGACGTACATTTCGCCGACCACACCCACTGGCACTGGCTCGCGCTGAGCGTCCAGCACGTACAGTTGCAGATCGGGAATGCGCCCGCCGATCGGGCTGACGCCGACCAATTGCGCATCCGCCGCTGTCAACGGGCGATAAGTGACGTGCACGGTGGTTTCGGTAATGCCGTACATGTTGACCAGTTGCGTTTGCGCGTTTTGCGCACGGGCATACCAGGGTTTGAGAATCCCGGTTTCCAGCGCTTCACCGCCGAAGATCACGTGGCGCAGGCTATGGGCCTTAGCACTCTGGGCGGCGATCAACTGCCGGAACGCGCTCGGCGTCTGGTTCAACACCGTAACGCCCGCCTCGCACAGCAGCGCATAACAATCCGCCGGCGAACGGCTGACCAGTTGCGGCACCACCAACAAGCGGCCGCCGTGGGTCAGCGCACCCCAGATTTCCCAGACCGAGAAGTCGAAGGCGAAGGAATGGAACAACGCCCAGACGTCTTTCGGGCCGAAATCGAACCAGTCTTGAGTCGCCGAAAACAGCCGCGCGACGTTGCGATGCTCAACCATCACGCCTTTCGGCAGGCCGGTCGAACCGGAGGTGTAGATCACGTAGGCCAGATGCGATGAAATCAGGCCCGTCACCAATGGATTGGAGACGGATTTGTCCTGCCAACGGTCGCTATCCAATTCAACAACCGGCACCACAACCGCGTCCAGCAACCACCGAGTGGAGGCTTGAGCCAACACTGCAACCGGCGCGCTGTCTTCCAGCATGTAGGTAATTCGATCCTGCGGATAAGCCGGGTCCAGCGGCACATAACCGGCGCCCGCCTTCAGAATCCCCAGCAAACCAACAATCATCTCCAGACCGCGCTCGACGCAAATCGCTACCCGATCATCCGGGCGAATGCCCAATCCGATGAGGTGATGGGCGACTTGGTTGGCCCGGGCATTGAGTTCGCCGTAAGTCAGCGTCAACGCTTCAAACACCACCGCCACGGCATCCGGCTGTGCCGCCGCCCTGGCTTCAAACAAACCTTGGATTGTGTGGTCACTGGCGTATTCGCCAACCGGCGCGTTCCAGGTGTCCAGCAACTGCAAACGCTCCGCCGCCGGCAGGATTTTCAAGCCATGCAACGGTGCTTGCGGCGCCTGCTCCAGGGCCTGCACCAGATTTTCCAGCACGCATTGCATGTAGCCGCACACCCGCCCGGCGCCAATCTGCGCCGAGGCCATGACGGTCAGGTTGAAGCCTTCACCCAGGTCATCCACCGACAAGGTCAGCGGATAGTTGGTCCGCTCTTCGCCATCCAGCGCCTCGATACCGTCCCAAGCCGCGATGGCTTCACTCGACACGGTTCGTGTGCCGAGGTGACGGTAATTGAGCAACGCACTAAACAGCGGCGTCGGCGCGGTCACGCCGCTGCACCGCTGGGCCAGTACCAACGAGGCATGCTCGTGACCGAGCAATGCGGTCAATCGCGCGTGGGTCGCCTTGATCCCGGCGCGCACGCCTTGGGCCCCGAGGCTGACGCGCAACGGCAAGGTGTTGATGAACATGCCCAGCGCACGGTCGGCGCCTTCACCGCCCTGCATCCGGCCCAACAACACCGTGCCAAACACCACGTCGTCCTTACCCGAAACACTGGCCAACACCTGCGCCCAGGCCAGGTGATAGACGCTCGCGGCGCTCACGCCGAGCTGACGGGCCTGAGCCCGCAGACGTTTGCTCAACACCGCATCCACCACTTGGCGGACTTCTTCGATATCCCGTCCTTCGCCCTGCACATCCTGCAGGCCGAACGGTAATGTCGGCTCGTCGATGTCGCCGAGCATGTCGCGGAAGAACACTTCATGGTCTTCGCGGCTGATACCCAGCCGCGCCTGGGCCACATAGTTGCGGTACGGCACCGAAGTGCCCAACAGTTGCTCCTGACCGAGCATGTGCGCTTCGATTTCGGCGGTGAGCATCCCCAGCGAAGTCGCGTCGTCCACCATGTGATGGAACAGCAGCATGCCGACCCAACGGTTATTCGCCACGTCCTCGGCATAGCCGATGCGCATCATCGGCGCCTGACGAATGTCCAGGCGGTAATGCCGTGGATCGAGGCGTTCGCGCAATTGCTCGACGATTTCGCCGACCGTCGGGTCCAGCACAATCTCGTCCAGCCCCAGTTGCGCCGCACGCCAAACCACTTGCACCGGTTCGTCCAGGCCTTCCCAGACCACGCCCGTGCGCAAAATATCGTGTCGCGACACCACGCCTTGCAGCGCGTTGGCGAAGATGGCCAAACGCTCGCGGCTGTCGAAGGAAAACATCGCATATTGCAGATACGGATCGCCCTTCTCCGCCGCGAGGTGGTGATACAAAATCCCCTCCTGCAACGGCGCCAGGGCGTAGATATCCTGCACATTGGCCACGCCACCGGGGGTCGCCGCCACCACGCGGTCGATTTCGTCCTGAGTCAGCGTCGCCAGCGACAACATGTCCGGGGTGATGCGGGTGCAGCCGTCCGGGATCGCATTGCCCGGCACCACGATTTCGACTGTGCCGCCGACGGCGGCGGCCAGTGCCGCGAGGGTCGGTTGGCCGAACAACACACGCACGTCCGCCGCAAGATCGACCTGACGCATGCGTTCGATCAGTTTCACCGCCAGCAACGAGTGCCCGCCCAGTTCAAAGAAATGATCGTGACGCCCGACCTGCTCCACTTGCAGCAGGTCTTGCCAGATTTTCGCAATGGCGGTTTCGACCTCGCCTTGCGGCGCTTCATAGGCGCGACTCACCACCGAGGACTGGTCCGGCACCGGCAGTGCCTGACGGTCCAGCTTGCCGTTGGTGGTCAGCGGGAATGAGGTGAGCGTCACGAACGCACTCGGCACCATGTAATCGGCCAGTGTTTCGAGAAGTTCGGCGCGCAGTTCGGCGGCCGTCAGTTGCTCGCCTTCCTTGGCAATCACATACGCCACCAGACGCTTGTCGCCGGTGTCCTGACGGGCCAGCACCACGGCTTCGCGCACGCCGTTGCAGGCGGCGAGTTTGGCCTGGATCTCGCCCAGTTCGATGCGGAAACCACGGATCTTCACCTGATCGTCGTTACGACCCAGGTATTCGACGCTGCCGTCCGCCAGCCAGCGGCCAAGGTCGCCGGTGCGGTACATCCGCGCACTCGGGTCGCTGCTGAACGGGTTGCTGAGGAAGCGTTCGGCGGTGAGTTCGTCGCGGTTCAGGTAACCCCGGGCGACACCGGCGCCGCCGACGTACATTTCGCCGATCACGCCGACCGGCACCGGTTCGCGCTGAGCATCGAGCACGTACAGTTGCAAGTCGGGAATGCGTCCGCCAATCGGGCTCACGCCAATCAATTGCGCATCGGCCGCTTCAAGTGCGCGATAGGTCACGTGTACCGTGGTTTCGGTGATGCCGTACATGTTGACCAGTTGCGTGTTCGCATTGGCTTTGCGGGCATACCAGGGTTTGAGAATCCCGGTTTCCAGCGCTTCGCCGCCGAAAATCACCTGGCGCAGGCTGTGGTTCAGGTCGATTTCACCCTGAGCCGCAATCAACTGGCGGAAGGCACTCGGCGTCTGGTTGAGGATGGTCACCCCGGCCTCGCACAACAGTGCATAGCAGTATTGTGGCGAGCGGCTGACCAGTTGCGGCACCACCAGCAACTGGCCGCCGTGGGTCAGCGCGCCCCAGATTTCCCAGACCGAGAAATCGAAGGCGAAGGAGTGGAACAAGGCCCACACGTCCTGCGGGCCGAAGTTGAACCACGGCTGCGTCGCGGAGAACAGTCGCGCGACGTTGCGGTGTTCGATCATCACGCCTTTCGGCAGACCGGTGGAGCCGGAGGTGTAGATCACGTAGGCCAGATGCGCCGAGGTCAGGCCCGGCACGTCAGGGTTGTGTTGTGCGGGCGGCGCTTCGTGGCTGGCTTCGATCAGGTCGAGCAGCAGCGTCGGGATGTTCATTTGCGGCAGCTGATCGCGCAATGGCAGTTGCGTCAACAGCGCCACCGGCGCGCTGTCGTAGAGCATGTAGGCGATGCGCTCGGCCGGGTACGCAGGGTCCAGCGGCACGTAGCCGGCGCCGGACTTGAGGATGCCCAGCAGGCCGACGATCATTTCCAGGCCACGCTCGACGCAGATCGCCACGCGATCATCCGGGCGCACACCCAGAGCGAGCAAACGGTGGGCCATCTGATTGGCGCGGGCGTTGAGTTCGCCGTAGGTCAGGCTCAGGTCTTCATAGACCACAGCCACGGAGTCCGGCTGCGTGGCCGCCCGGGCTTCGAATTGGTGGTGGATCAGCGCGTCATGTTCATAGAAGACGTCGGTGGTGTTCCAGGTTTCAAGCAACTGCTGACGCTCGGCGGCGGGCAGCACAGTCAGATCTTGCAGCAGCGTGTGCGGCGCGGTTTCCAGCGCGACGACCAGGTTGTCCAGCGCGACTTGCATGTAGGCGCAAATGCGCTCGGCGCCGATGGCTTGGGCGACCAGCGCCGTGAGGTAGAAGGCTTCACCCGCGTCATCGACGTTCAGGGTCAACGGGTAATTGGTGCGCTCGTCACCGCCCAGCGCCGAGATCCCTTGCCACGCGGACAAGGCTTCCTCGGTGACTTCGCCGGAACTGTGTCGGTAGTTGAGCAACGCGCTGAACAGCGGCGTCGGTGCGGTCACGCCGCTGCAACGCTGAGCCAATGCCAATGAAGCGTGTTCGTGACCGAGCAACGCGGTCAGCCGCGCGTGGGTCGCCTTGACCCCGGCTTTCACGCCTTGGGCACCGACATCGACCCGCAGCGGCAAGGTGTTGATGAACATCCCCAGCGCCCGGTCCGCGCCATCGCCGGCTTGCAAACGGCCCAGCAATACGGTGCCGAACACCGCATCCTGTTTGCCGGACACCTTACCCAGCACCTGCGCCCAGGCCAGGTGCACCAGGCTGGCGGCACTCACACCGAGCTGCCGCGCCTGGGCCCGCAGGCGTTTGGACAGCCCCAGATCCACAGGCTGGCGCGCCTCGTCGATGCCATGCCCGTCGCCCTGCACATCCTGCAGGCCGAACGGTAGTGTCGGCTCGTCGACGTCGCTGAGCATCTCGCGGAAAAACGCCTCGTGATCATCGGCGCTCAAACCGAATTTCGCCTGGGCCACATAGTTGCGGTACGGCATCGCCTCGCCCAACTGGTCGTCCTGACCCAGCAGGTGCAGCTGCATCTCGTGCTGCATCACGTCCAGCGCGGTGTGGTCCAGCGCCAAGTGGTGGAACAGCAGGATTGCGACCCAGCGGTTTTGCACAGCATCGTGGGTGTAAGCCAGGTGCATCAGTGGCGCGTGGCGCAGGTCGAGACGGTAATGGCGGGCATCGAAACGGCTACCCAGTTGTGTGGAGATATCGCCGATGGCCGGGTCGAGTTCGATGTATTCCGGGGTCAGCAGGACGTCGCGCCACACCACTTGCACCGGTTCATCGAGGCCTTCCCAGACCACGGAGGTGCGCAGAATGTCGTGACGACCGATCACCACCTGCAAGGCCTGAACGAAGGCGTCGAAACGCTCGCGGCTGTCGAAGGCGAATTGCGTTTGCAGCACGTACGGGTCGCCCTGCTCGGCGGCGAGGTGGTGATAGAGAATGCCTTCCTGCAACGGCGCCAGCGGATAGATGTCCTGCACATTGCGCGAACCGCCGGGCACCGTCGCGACGATGCGGTCGATGGTGTCCTGGGTCAGGGTGGCGAGCGGCAGCAAGTCCGGGGTGATGTGTTCGCAGTTCAGCGCAATCAGGTTGGCTGGAACCGTTATTTCCTTGCCGCTGCCGACTGCCGCGGCCAGTGCGGCCAGGGTCGGCTGGCTGAACAGCACGCGCACATCGGCGCTCAAATCGGCCTGACGCATGCGCTCGATCAGCGTGACCGCCAGCAGCGAGTGGCCGCCGAGTTCAAAGAAGTGGTCATGACGCCCGACGCGTTCGACCTTGAGCACTTCAGACCACAGGCGTGCGAGGGTTTCCTCGACCTCACCCTGTGGCGCTTCGTATTCACGGCTGGCGTAGGCATCGGCGTCCGGGGTTGGCAATGCGCGACGGTCGAGTTTGCCGTTGGCGGTCAGCGGGAACAGGTCCAGCACCACGAAGGCGCTGGGCACCATGTACTCGGCGAGTGAGGCGGCCAGTTCGGCGCGCAGATCCTGCACTGACAACGTGGTGCCGGGTTCGGCAATTACGTAACCCACGAGGCGTTTTGGTCCCGACTCGTCCTGTCGCGCCAACACTACGGCGTCTTTCACGCCGGCACACAGGCCCAATCGCGCCTCGATCTCGCCCAGTTCGATGCGGAAACCACGGATTTTCACCTGGTCGTCGTTGCGACCCAGGTATTCGACATTGCCGTCCGGTAGCCAGCGACCGAGGTCGCCGGTGCGGTAGAGCAAGGCTTGCGGCTCAGTGCTGAACGGGTCGGCGACGAATTTCTCGGCAGTCAGCTCGGGGCGGTTTAGATAACCTTTGGCCACGCCGTCGCCGCCGATATACAACTCGCCCGCGACGCCAACCGGTACCGGGTTGCCCTGTGAATCCAGCAGGTAAAGCCGTGTATTGCCGACCGGGCGCCCGATGGGAACGCTGCCCGCGCCTGCTTTCTTGATTTCGTAGGTCGCCGAGAAGGTCGTGGCTTCGGTTGGGCCGTAGCCGTTGAGCAGGTGCTGCGGCGCGCCTTCTTTCAATACGCGGCTGATCACGGCTGGATCGAGCACGTCGCCACCGACGATCAGGTAGCGCAACTGGCCGAACACGGTCATCAAACCGGCGGCGTATTGGTGGAACAGCCCTGCCGTCATCCATAGCACACTGATTTTTTGCTCAAGCAGCAGCACCTGGAAGCATTCTTGCGAGAGCAAAACATCTTGCTCAACGATCACCACGCATCCGCCATTGAGCAGTGGCGCCCAGACGTCGAGGGTGCTGGCGTCGAAGGCCGGGTTCGAGGCAAACGCCACGCGATCCTCGGCGTTGAATTCGGCGTAGCCGTTGTTGATCACCAAGCGGCTGATGGCGCGGTGCGGGACCAAAACGCCCTTTGGCGTGCCGGTCGAGCCCGAGGTGTACATGATGTAGGCCGGGGATTCGCTGGACTGTGGCAGGTGTGGATCGGTTACCTGACTTTCGAGGGTTACGGTGTCCAGATCCACGCGCACTGCGTCTTCGGGCACGGCTGTTGTGCTGAGCGTCAGCACCCTCCGCGCCCCGCTGTCCTGCACCATAAAACCTTGACGCTCGGTGGGTGCGCTGAAGTCCAGCGGCACATACACAGCGGCACATTTGAGGATCGCCAACTGGCTGACCAGCAGTTCAAGGGAACGCTCCAGCAGAATCGCCACGCGATCTCCCGGTTGAACGCCGAGGCCGATCAGGTGATGAGCCAATTGATTGGCTCGGGTGTTGAGTTCGTTGTAAGTCAGGCTTTGCGTGTCGTGGACTGCCGCTGTTGCTTGCGGAGCAGCCAGAACCTGCGCTTCAAACAGCCCATGAACGGTGTTGTCCTGCGGATAGCTGCGCGCCGTCGCGTTGAAGTCCACCAGTAGTTGCTGACGCTCGGCGGGCGGCAGGATCGGCAGGCTCAGCAGTGCGGTGTGTGGCGCCTGCTCCAGGGCATCGACCAAATGCTCCAGCGCCGTGTTGAGGTAGGCACAAATACGCTCGGCGCCGATTTGTGGCATGGCCAGCGCGGTCACGCGGAAACCTTCGCCCAGGTCATCCACCGACAGGGTCAGCGGGTAGTTGGTGCGTTCTTCGTTGCTCAGGGATTCGATGCCTTCCCACGCCGTCAGAGTTTCGTTTGAATGCGCATGGGCCGCGCTGTGCCGATAGTTGAGCAAGGCGCTGAACAACGGCAATGGCGCGACCACCCCGCTGCAACGCTGGGCCAGGGCCAGCGAGGCATGTTCGTGACCCAGCAAACCGCTCAGCCGCGCGTGGGTGGCTTTTACCCCGTCGCGCACGCCGAGTTCACCGAGACTGACCCGCAGCGGCAAGGTGTTGATGAACATCCCGAGCGCCCGTTCGGCGCCCTCGCCGCCCTGCATCCGGCCCATCAGTACGGTGCCGAACACCACGTCTTCACGACCCGAAACCCGGCCCAACACTTGCGCCCAGGCCAAATGGTGCAGGCTTGCGGCGCTCACGCCCAACTGCCGGGCCTGGGCCCGCAGACGGCGACTCAGGTCGGCGCTGAGGTCCAGCGCGGATTCTTCAATGTCACTGCCATCGCCGCGCACATCCTGCAAACCGAACGGCAAGGTCGGCTCGTCGATATCGCCGAGCATGTCGCGGAAGAACGCTTCGTGTTCCTCGCGACTGACACCCAGGCGCGCCTGACCCACATAGTTGCGATACGGCACGGCTTCGCCAAGTTGCTCGGACTGACCGAGCAAGTGCGCTTGCATTTCCTGTTGCACCACTTCCAGCGCGACGTGATCGAGGGCCATGTGGTGGAACAGCAACATGGCCACCCAGCGTTGATTCGGCGCGTCATGGCTGAACGCGATGCGCATCAACGGCGCCTGTTGCATGTCGAGACGGTAATGCAGGGTGTCGAATTGTGCGCGCAGGCGGTCGGCGATCTCGCCTTCGGTGGCGTCGAACTTGATTTCCTCGACCGCCAGTTGCGCTTTGCGCCACACCACTTGCACCGGTTCGTCGAGGCCTTGCCACACCACCGAGGTGCGCAGGATGTCATGGCGATCGATCACGCCTTGCAGGGCATGGGCAAACGCGTCGAGACGCTCGCGATCGACGACGGTGAACGTGGCTTTCAGCACATACGGGTCGCCCTGAGACGCAGCGATGTGGTGGTAGAGAATGCCTTCCTGCAACGGCGCCAGGGGGTAGATGTCCTGCACGTTGCGCGCGCCGCCCGGAACGGTGGCGACGATGCGGTCGATGGCGTTCTGGTCGAGGTTGACCAGGGTCAGCATGTCCGGGGTGATCTCGGTGCAGCCCAGGCGGATGTTGTTCGCCGGCACCACGATTTCGTTAGCGCCACCCACTGCGGCAGCGAGTGCCGCCAGGGTTGGCTGGCCGAACAGGACGCGGATGTCTGCCGAAAGACCGAGTTGGCGCATGCGGCCGATCAGGCTGACGGCCAACAGGGAGTGACCGCCGAGTTCGAAGAAATGGTCGTGACGGCCGACTTTTGGAAGGCCCAGCAGGTCTTGCCAGATGTTGGCGAGGGCGATTTCGACTTCGCCGAGGGGGGCTTCGTAAGTGCGGGTGATGACGGCGGCGGAATCGGGGGCTGGCAGGGCTTTGCGGTCGAGTTTGCCGTTTGGCGTCAAGGGCAGTTTGTCGAGATGGACGTAGGCTGCCGGGATCATGTAGTCCGGCAGTTGGGTTTGCAGGTGGCGGCGGAGTGCGTCGATGTCCAGGGCTGCGGGCGCGGTGTAGTAAGCGACCAGACGTTTATCGCCGGGGACGTCTTCGCGGGCCAGGACGGCGGTTTCCTTAATGTTCTCGTGCTGGGCGAGTTTGGCTTCGATTTCGCCGAGTTCGATGCGGAAGCCGCGGATTTTGACTTGGTCGTCGTTGCGGCCCAGATACTCAATGTTGCCGTCGGGCAAGTAGCGGCCCAAGTCGCCGGTTCGGTACATCCGGGCGTTGGTGCGGAATGGGTCGGCGAGGAAGCGTTCTGCAGTGAGGTCGTCACGGTTCAGGTAACCGCGCGCCACGCCAGCGCCGCCGATGTAGATTTCGCCCGGAACGCCCATTGGCACGGGTTGTTGGTGCTCATCAAGTAAGTAGAACTGGGTGTTGGCGACGGGTTTGCCGATGTGGGCGGCGAAACCGTCTTCACGGTCCATCGACACCCAACTTGAATAGGTCGTGGTTTCCGAGGGGCCGTAGAGGTTGCATAGGCGCTGCACGCTAGTTTGTTCGAACAGGTTTTCCACGAGGTTGCGTTTCAGTGCTTCACCCGCGACGTTGACCGTGTGCACGTTTTTGCTCAACCCGCCCGATTCCAGCAAGGCTTTGAGGGCTGACGGCACGGTGTTGATCAGGGTGATGTCGTCTCGCAGTTCCAGCACATTAGTCACGACATCGATGCTGCCGCCCGAGGTCAACGGAGCGAAGCATTCGTAAACCGCCAAGTCGAAGTTCAGCGAGGTCGAGAACAGGGTTTTCGCCAACGTGGCGTCATCAAACGAACGATGCGCCCAGATCAGGAAGTTCACCGTGTTGCGGTGTTCGATCATCACGCCTTTCGGCAAACCGGTCGAACCCGAGGTGTAAATCACATACGCGAGATGCGCTGACATCAGTCCGCCAATCACAGGATTGGCGACGGATTCGTCCTGCCAAATCCCGCCATCCAGATTGATCACGGGCATCGAAGCCCCGGCCAACAGCCCCAATGTAGCGGCTTTCGCCAACACCACAGCAGGCGCACTGTCCTGCAACATGTAGGCAATCCGATCCAGCGGATACGCCGGATCCAGCGGCACATAACCGCCCCCCGCCTTCAAAATCGCCAGCAACCCAACCACCATCTCCGCCGAGCGCTCAACACAAATCGCCACCCGCGAATCAGGTTTCACGCCCTGTCCGCGCAGGTAATGCGCCAACCGGTTCGCCCGCTCATTCAACTCGCGATAGCTCAACCGCTGCTCGCCATGAACCACGGCTACGGCATCCGGCGTGCGCTCAACCTGCGCCTCAAACAACCCATGAACCGTCTGCTCCAGCGGATATAGCGCCTCAGTGGCATTGAACTCAACCAGCAATTTCAACCGCTCAGCCACCGGCAAAACCGACAACCGATACAACGAAGCCTGAGGCGTCTGCTCCAACGCTTCCACCAGGCTTTCCAACGCCGAATGCATATACGCGCAAACCCGCGCGGCCCCAACCTGCGCACCCACCAACACCGTCAATCTGAAGCCGCTACCTAAATCATCGACGTTCAACGTCAGCGGATAGTTGGTGCGTTCCTCGCCACTCAGCACTTCCATCCCACGCCACGCGTCCACGGCCTGAGCGGATATCGCGCCCACCGCACTGTGGCGATAGTTGAGCAACGCACTGAACAGCGGCAACGGTGCCAGCACACCGCTGCAGCGTTGCGCCAGGGCCAGCGAAGCATGCTCATGGCCGAGCAACGCGGTCAGTCGCGCATGGGTCGCCTTGACCCCGGCTTTCACACCTTGGGCACCGACATCCACCCGCAACGGCAAGGTGTTGATGAACATCCCCAGCGCCCGGTCGGCGCCGTCACCGCCCTGCATCCGGCCCATCAGGACGGTGCCGAACACCACGTCCTGCTTGCCGGACACCTTGCCCAGCACTTGCGCCCAAGCCAGATGCACCAGGCTCGCGGCACTCACGCCGAGTTGACGCGCCTGTGCTCGCAGACGCACATCCAACGCGGTCTCGACAACCCGGGCATGTTCTTCGATATCACGTCCATCGCCCTGCACATCCAGCAAACCGAATGGCAGCGTCGGTTCATCGATATCCCCGAGCATCTCGCGGAAAAACGCCTCATGTTCCTCGCGGCTGACACCCAGGCGCGCCTGGGCCACATAGTTGCGATACGGCACCGCTTCAGTCAGCTGATCCGCTTCACCCTGCAAGTACGCCTGCATCTCGTGCTGCACCACTTCCATGGCCGTGTGGTCCAGCGCCATGTGATGGAACAGCAGCGTCGCAACCAGGCGCTGATTAGCCTCATCCTGCGCATAGGCCAGACGCATCATCGGCGCCTGACTGACATCCAGTCGGTGATGGCGCGGGTCGAAGCGCTGGCTCAACTGTGTCACGGCCTCGCCGGCCACCGGGTCGAGTTCGACCGGTTCAAGGTGCAATTTCGCTTCACGCCAGACCACTTGGGCGGGTGATTCCAGTCCATCCCAGACAACGCCGGTACGCAAAATGTCGTGACGATCGATCACCACTTGCAGCGCTTGAATGAACGCGTCGAGGCGTTCCTGGTTGTCGAACGCAAACTGCGTTTGCAAGACGTACGGATCACCCTGCTCGGCGGCCAAATGGTGATAGAGGATGCCTTCCTGCAACGGCGCCAGCGGATAAATATCCTGCACATTGCGCGAACCGCCAGGGACGGTGGCGACGATGCGGTCGATGGTGTCTTGAGTCAGGTTGGCCAGCGGCAGCAGGTCCGGGGTAATGCGTTCGCAGTTCAGCGGAATCAGGTTCGCCGGAACGATCACTTCTTTGCCGCTACCTACAGCGGCCGCCAATGCCGCCAGGGTTGGCTGGCTGAACAGCACGCGCACATCGGCGCTCAGACCGGCCTGACGCATCCGTTCGATCAGCGTGACCGCCAGCAACGAGTGACCGCCCAGTTCGAAAAAGTGGTCGTGACGACCGACCTGCTCAACCTTGAGCACGTCAGCCCACAAGCGGGCCAGAGTTTCCTCGACCTCACCCTGCGGTGCTTCGTACTCGCGACTGGCGTAGGCATCGGCGTCCGGGGCCGGCAGTGCGCGGCGGTCGAGCTTGCCGTTGGCGGTCAGCGGGAAGGTTTCCAGCACCACGAAGGCGCTGGGCACCATGTACTCGGCCAGCGAGGCGACCAGCTCGGCGCGAAGATCCTGCGCTGACAAAGCGGTGCCGGGTTCGGCAATCACATAACCCACGAGACGTTTGGGTCCCGATTCGTCTTGTCGCGCCAACACCACAGCATCTTTTACGCCAGAGCACTGGCCCAACCGGGTTTCAATCTCGCCCAGTTCGACGCGAAAACCACGGATTTTCACCTGATCGTCGTTGCGGCCCAGGTATTCCACAGTGCCGTCCGCCAGCCAGCGGGCCAAGTCACCGGTGCGATACAGCAACGCCTCCGGGTCGGCGCTGAACGGGTCGGCGACAAACTTCTCGGCGGTCAACTCCGGGCGGTTCAAATACCCTTTGGCGACGCCGTCGCCGCCGATATACAACTCGCCCGCGACGCCAACCGGTACGGGCCGCTGGTAGGCGTCCAGCACATAAACCCTGGTGTTGCCGACCGGGCGACCAATCGGAATGCTGCCCGTGCCGACAGCCTTGATCTCATAGGTCGTGGTGAAGGTCGTGGCTTCAGTGGGGCCGTAGCCGTTGAGCAGGTGTTGCGGCGCGCCTTCGTTCAGCACGCGACTGATCACCGCCGGGTCGAGCACGTCGCCACCGACGATCAGGTAGCGCAGTTGGCCAAACACGGTCATCAAACCGGCGGCGTATTGATGGAACAGACCTGCCGTCATCCACAACACACTGATTTTTTGCTCAAGCAGCAACGTGCGGAAGCGTTCTTGCGACAGCAAGACATCTTGCTCGACGATCACCACGCAACCGCCATTGAGCAGCGGCGCCCAGACGTCGAGGGTACTGGCGTCAAACGCCGGATTCGAGGCAAACGCCACCCGGTCCTCGGCGTTGAATTCGGCGTAGCCGTTGTTGATCACCAAGCGGCTGATTGCGCGGTGCGGGACCAAAACGCCCTTCGGCGTGCCGGTCGAGCCGGAGGTGTACATGATGTAGGCCGGGGATTCGCTAGACTGCGGCAGTTGCGGATTACTTGCCAAGCCATCGAGGGAAACGGTGTCCAGATCAACACGCCGGGCGTCTTCGGGCACCGATTCCGTGCTCAACGTCAGCACAACCCGCGCCCCGCTGTCCTGCACCATAAAACCCTGACGTTCAATCGGCGCACTGATATCCAGCGGCACATAGACCGCCGCACACTTGATGATCGCCAACTGGCTGACCAGCAACTCAAGGGAGCGCTCCAGCAAAATCGCCACGGACGCGCCCGGTTGCACACCGAGGCCGATCAGGTGCTGGGCCAACTGATTGGCCCGGATGTTGAGTTCGTTGTAAGTCAGGCTGTGCGTGTCGTGAACCGCCGCTGTCGCCTCGGGGTGAGCCAGGACCCGCGCTTCAAACAACCCATGCACGGTTTGGTCCTGCGGATAGCTGCGCGTCGTCGCGTTGAAATCCAACAACACCCGCTGGCGCTCGATGTCCGGCAACACAATGAGCTGATGCAGCGGCATCTCCGGCGTTTGTTCCAACGCCCGAGCCAGACCCGCCAGCGCCGTCAGCATGTATTCGCCGACCCGCTGCGCGCCAATTTCCGCCAACGCCAACACGCTCAGGCTGAAACCTTCGCCGAGGTCATCCACCGACAGGGTCAGCGGATAGTTGGTGCGCTCTTCACCGCCCAACGATTGCAAACCTTTCCACGCTTTCAACGACTCCGTGGTCGCCTCCTGCGCCGTGCCGCTGTGGCGGTAATTGAGCAGCGAACCAAACAGCGGCGCCGGTGCCGGCACCCCGCTGCAACGCTGGGCCAAGGCCAGCGAGGCATGTTCGTGACCAAGCAACGCTGCCAGGTCGGCATGGGTGGCTTTGACGCTTTCGCGCGCGCCCTGCCCGGCCAGTTTCACCCGCAGCGGCAGGGTGTTGATGAACATCCCCAACGCGCGATCGGCACCGTCGCCGCCCTGCATCCGCCCCATCAGCACCGTGCCGAACACCACGTCTTCACGCCCGGACACACTGCCCACCACCCGCGCCCACGCCAAGTGATGCAAGGCAGCAGCGCTCACGCCCAACTGCCGGGCCAGGGCGCGCAGGCGAAGGCTGAGCGTCGCATCGATCGGCAGATGGACTTCCTCGATCACCGGGTCACGTTCCGGCACTACGGCCAACCCGAAGGGCAGCGTCGGCTCATCGACATCGGCCAACATTTCGCGGAAAAACGCCTCATGGGCGTCGCGACTGACGCCGAGTCGCACCTGCGCCACATAGTTGCGATACGGCATCGCTTCCGGCAACGCGTCGGCCGCGCCGAGCAGGAACGCCTGCATCTCATGCTGCACCACTTCCAGCGCCGCATGGTCCAGCGCCATGTGGTGGAACAACAGAATCGCCACCCAGCGGCCGTTTTCACTGTCCTGCGCAGACACCAGGCGCATCAGCGGCGCGAGGCCCACATCGAGGCGGTAATGCCGGGTGTCGAAGCGTTGTTGCAGTTGCCCGACGATGTCACCGTCCGCCGGGTCGAGCATGATTTCTTCCAGCGCCAGGGTCGCTTCGTGCCAGACCACTTGCACCGGCTCGTCCAGCCCTTCCCACACCACGGAGGTGCGCAGGATGTCGTGGCGATCGATCACGCCTTGCAGCGCGTGGGTAAAGTCGTCGAGCCGCGACCGTTGCTCGGCGCCGAACAGCGCTTGCAGCACATACGGATCGCCCTGCTCCGCCGCAAGGTGATGGTAAAGAATGCCTTCCTGCAATGGCGCCAACGGGTAAATGTCCTGCACATTGCCGGCGCCGCCGGGCACGGTTTCAACGATGCGGTCGATCTCTTCCTGACTGAGGCTGGCCAGGGGCAGCATGTCCGGGGTGATGCGGAACGCCGGGCTCAGCCAGTCGCCACCATTTCGCTCCACCAGCTTGAGCAGCTCGTTCTTATGCACGCCAAGACTGTCCCACAGCGCGCTGTCCAGTCCTTCGTCATCGCCCAGGATAACCAGGTTGTCGTCATCCAGTTGGAGACGGATCGGGTGCTGGGACAGAACGGCCATCAAATCGCTGAATTGCATCGAAGAACCTGCTTTTTGAATTCGGGGGTGGTTGACGATGAAAAATGTGCTTTTCAGATACGGCGCGGCGCCTGAACGCGGGAATCGGCAGCGCTTCAGGGGCCGAGGGGCGGTGCATGGGTGAGGCGTTGGGTGAATTGTCACGTTGAAAAACGATCGCAGACCGGGAGGTTTCTCTCGCCGCAATGACGCCCTTCACTGGTCGAAAAAATTAGAACATTCGGGGGGATATGTCTGTCATGGGAAGCAGGGACAAGCCCAGAAGCGGATCCGTGCGGATTCGCAGGATCGGGGTGTAATCCGATGGGCGAACCCATCGGATGGATACGGCGCGTGAATCAGATACGGCGTTTACGCGTAAGCGCGGGGATTTTCGTCAGGGGCACTTCGACCCGTTGCACCTGCCCCACGGCTGCCGCCACCAGTGCCAACGTCGGCTGACCAAACAGCACGCGGACATCGGCCTCCATGTTGTCCTTGCGCATGCGTTCGATCAGGCTGACCGCCATCAGGGAATGCCCGCCCAGTTCAAAGAAATGGTCGTGACGGCCGACCCGTTCGACCTTCAGCAACTCGGCCCATAGCGCCGCCAGTTTCGTCTCGACGTCGCCTATCGGCGCTTCATAGTGACGGGTGGAAAAGGCGCTGCTGTCCGGTATTGGCAAGGCCTTGCGGTCGAGTTTGCCGTTGGGGGTCAGGGGCAGCGCGTCGAGACGCACGTAAGCGGCGGGCACCATGTATTCCGGCAGCAGCGCTTGCAGGTGTGAACGCAGTGCGCCAGTGGCTGGGGTAATGTCCGCGTTGCTCGGTGTGTAATAGGCGACCAGGCGTTTTTCGCCGGGGACGTCTTCGCGGGCCAGGATCACGGTTTCCTTGATGTCCTCGTGTTGGGCGAGTTTGGCTTCGATTTCGCCGAGTTCGATGCGGAAGCCACGGATTTTGACCTGGTCGTCGTTGCGGCCGAGGTATTCGATGTTGCCGTCTTTCAGGTAGCGGCCGAGGTCGCCGGTTCGGTACATCCGGGCGTTTGTGCTGAATGGATCGTTAAGGAAACGTTCAGCAGTCAGGTCGTCGCGGTTCAAATAGCCCCGCGCCACGCCAGCGCCGCCGATGTAGATTTCGCCCGGCACGCCCAGTGGCATGGGTTGTTGATGTTCATCCAGCAAATAGAACTGGGTGTTGGCCACGGGTTTACCGATATGGGCGGCGAAACCGTCCTCGCGGTCCATCGACACCCAGCTTGAGTAAGTGGTGGTTTCCGAAGGGCCGTAGAGGTTGCACAGGCGCTGCACGCTGGTGTGTTCGAACAGGTTTTCCACGAGGCTGCGTTTCAGCGCTTCACCGGCGACGTTCACCGTGTGCACGTTTTTGCTCAACCCGCCCGATTCCAACAACGCCTTAAGCGCTGACGGCACGGTGTTGATCAGGGTGATGTCGTGTTGTGGTTCCAACACGTTCTTCACGACATTAATGCTGCCGCCAGAGGTCAGCGGTGCGAAGCACTCATAAACGGCGAGGTCGAAGTTCAACGAGGTGGAGAACAAGGTTTTCGCCAGCGTGCTTTCATCAAATGAACGATGCGCCCAGGTCAGGAAGTTCACAGTGTTGCGGTGTTCAATCATCACGCCTTTCGGCAAACCGGTCGAACCCGAGGTGTAAATCACATACGCGAGATGCGCTGACGTCAGTCCGTCAATCACAGGATTGGAGGCGGATTCGTCCTGCCAAATGCCGCTATCCAGGTCGATGACTGGCATCGGAGCTTCGGCCAACAAGCCCAGTATCGAAGCTTGCGCCAACACAACGGCCGGCGCGCTGTCCTGCAACATGTAGGCAATCCGATCCAGCGGATAAGCCGGATCGAGCGGCACATAACCCCCGCCCGCCTTCAAAATCGCCAGCAACCCAACGACCATCTCCGCCGAGCGCTCAACACAAATCGCCACCCGAGAATCAGGTCTCACACCCTGCCCGCGCAGGTAATGCGCCAACCGGTTAGCCTTTTGATTCAGCGCGCGATAGCTCAACTGTTCCAAACCATGAACCACGGCTACGGCATCCGGCGTGCGCTCAACCTGCGCCTCAAACAACCCATGAACCGTCTGTTCCAGCGGATAAGCCGCCTCAGTCGCATTAAACCCGGCCAGCAACCGACGTTCGACATCATCCTGCAACGCAATCGAACTCACCGCCCGCCCCGCATCCGCCACCATAGCCCGCAGCATTCGCTCCAGATAACCGAGATAACGTTCCATCGTCGTTGAATCGAACAACGCCGTGGCAAACTCCAGCGAACCCTGAATCCGACCCTCGATTTCCCCCAAATCAAGGGACACATCGAACTTCGCCGTCCGCCCCGCAGCCCCCAGCCCTTCCAGCTTCAAGTCGCCCAGCGCAAGCTCGACGCTTTCGGTGTTCTGCCACGACAACATGGCCTGGAACACTGCGCTGTGGGACAGGCTGCGCACCGGTTTGACCAGTTCGACCACTTGCTCGAACGGCAAATCCTGATGGGCCTGGGCACTCAAGGTCTGTGCCTTGACCCGTTGCAGCAACGCCTCAATGCTCGGCTGCCCCGACACATCCAGCGGCAAGGCCAGGGTGTTGACGAAGAAACCGATCAGCCCTTCGACTTCCGAGCGCAGACGGTTGGCCACCGGCGTGCCGATCACCACTTTGTCCTGCCCCGACAGACGCCCGAGCACCGCCGCCCAACCGGCCAGCACCGTCATATACAGCGTGGTGCCGTGGCGCTGGCTCAGGGCTTTGAGGTCGGCGGTCAGGGAGGCATCGAACAGTACCGGCACAGCGGCGCCGGCATAGTTCTGTTGCGCGGGTCGCGGACGGTCCAGCGGCAGCATCAACACCGCCGGTGCATCCGCCAACGCCGTTTTCCAATAATCACCCTGGGTTTTCATGACTTCACCGCTCAACCAGCGGCGTTGCCACACGGCATAGTCGGCGTACTGTACGGGCAGCGGTGGCAGCGGATCGTCCAGCCCATGGCGGAACGCCTCATACAAGGCGACCAGTTCCCGGGTCAGCACGCCGATGGACCAACCGTCCGAAACGATGTGGTGCATCGTCACCAGCAGCACATGTTCGCGCTCGCCCAGGCGGATCAACTGCCCGCGTATTAGTGGGCCGTGCTCAAGATCAAAGGCTGCCGACGCCTCTTGGGTAGCGAGTGTGTTCAGTTGGTGCTCCGCCTCGGCATGCCCGGACAGATCAATCAACCGCAAGGCAAAACCGCAATCACTGGCGGCGATTCGTTGTGTGGCGGGTTGCTCCGGGATTTGCGTGAAGCTTGTACGCAACGCCTCATGACGAGCGACGATCCGATCCAGCGCACGCTGCAGCGCGCCGCGATCAAGATCCCCGGTCAGGCGCAGGCCGGCCGGCAGATGATAGGCCGCACTGGCACCTTCGATCCGGGTCAGGAACAACAGGCGTTGTTGCGCGAACGACAGCGGCAACGGCTCATCGCGACTCACCGCGACGATCTCCGGCAAGGTGCTGTGTCCGGCACGGGACACGGCCTGGGCCAGTTCGCTCAACTGCGCATGGCTGAACAGTTCACTCAGCGCCAGCTCCACACCCAGGCGCAAACGCACCTGGGAAATCAACCGCATCGCCAGCAACGAATGGCCGCCCAATTCAAAGAAGCGGTCATGCCGACCGACCTGTTCCAAACCGAGCAAGTCTTGCCAGATCTGCGCCAGTTCCGATTCAACGCCTGGCAACGGCGTTTCATAACCATAGGCGTTCAACGCCCCGGCATCCGGCGCCGGCAAGGCCTTGCGGTCGAGTTTGCCGTTGGGCGTCTGCGGCATGGCGTCGAGCAGCACATAAGCCACGGGCACCATGTATTCGGGCAGTTGCGCGAGCATCAAGGCCCGCAGCACGTCCACCGACAGCGCTGATTGCGCCTTGTAATAGGCCACCAGGCGCTGCTCACCGGGACGATCTTCGCGGACCACCACGACGGCCTCGCTCACACCTTGGCAGGCAGCAAGCACGACTTCGATTTCACCCAGCTCAATACGCAAGCCACGGATTTTCACCTGACCATCATTTCGGCCCAAGTAGTCGATATTGCCGTCGGGCAAGTAGCGGGCGATGTCGCCGGTGCGGTACATCCGGCCGTTGCTGAATGGATCGTCGAGAAAGCGTTCGGCCGTCAGATCGGGACGATTCATATACCCGCGCGCCACACCGGTGCCGCCGATATAGATCTCACCCGCAACGCCCGTCGGCACCGGTTTGCCATGTTGATCAAGCAAATAGAACTGCGTGTTGGCGATGGGCCGGCCGATGCTGACCTGGCTGCCACCCACCTCCTGAACTTCTAGCGCCGAAGACCAAATCGTCGTTTCGGTCGGCCCGTACACATTGAACAACCGCTTGACCTGCCCTGCGACACGCCGGGCAAGGTCCGCCGGCAACGCTTCGCCGCCACACAACACGGTCAGCGCGGCATCGCCCTGCCAACCCGATTCGAGCAGCATGCGCCAACTCGCCGGGGTGGCCTGGGCAATGGTCGCGCCGCTGCTGGCAATCACCTCGGCCAACAAGCGACCATCACGCGCCTGATCACGGGACACCAAAACAATCCGCGCACCGCACATCAGCGGCAGGAACAGCTCCAGACCGGCAATATCGAAGCCCAGGGTGGTCAGCGCCAAGACCCGATCGCTCGCGTCCACACCTACCGTGTCGGCCATCGCGCACAACAGGTTGACCACGCTGCGGTGCTCGACCATCACGCCTTTCGGCTTGCCGGTCGAACCCGAGGTGTAGATCACGTAAGCCAGGTCCGACGCCTGGGCTCCCGACATCGATGGATTGGCCGTGGACAGTTCCTGCCACGCCTCGCTGTCTAGGTCAAACACCGGCATCGACGCTTCCGCCAGCAGATCATGGGTCGCGGCGTGCACCAGCAAGGCCACCGGGGCGCTGTCTTCCAACATGTAGGTCAGGCGATCCAACGGATAAGCTGGGTCCAGTGGCACATAAGCGGCGCCGGATTTCAAAATACCCAACAGCCCGACCAACATGCCCAGGCCACGTTCGACGCAGATGGCCACGCGATCGTCCGAACGGACGCCAAGGGCCAGCAAATGATGCGCGACCTGATTCGCCCGGTCGTTCAGCTCGGCGTAGCTCAGCTGTTGATCGCCGAACTGAATAGCCACCGCGTCCGCAGACGCCTCGACCTGCGCCTGGAACAACTGCGCGAGCGTCTGGTCCTGCGGATAAGCCACGTGCGTGGCGTTCCAGGTGTCGAGCAATTGCCGGCGTTCGGCCAGCGGCAGACTGTCGAGTTCATGCAGCGGCGTTTCTGGTGCCTGTTCCAGCGCAGCAACCAGGCTTTCGAGCGCCATTTGCATGTACCCGGCGACGCGTTGCGCATCGATCCCGGCCACCGCTTGCACCACCAGGTTGAACCCTTGGCCTTCATCATCCACCGCCAACGACAGCGGATAGTTGGTGCGTTCTTCGCCGCCCAGTGCTTGCATGCCCTGCCACGCAGAGATCATTCGCGCGGTGATCTCAACGGCGCAATGTCGATAGTTGAGCATCGCACTGAACAACGGCGTCGGCGCCGCCACCCCACTGCAACGTTGGGCCAATGCCAGGGAAGCGTGTTCATGACCCAGCAGCCCGGTCAGACGCATATGCGTGGCTTTCACCGCCGCAGCCGCACCTTGCGCACCCAGGCTTACCCGCAACGGCAAGGTGTTGATGAACATCCCCAGCGCGCGGTCGGCCCCTTCGCCGCCCTGCATCCGCCCCAGCAGCACGGTGCCGAAAACCACTTCGTCGCGACCGCTGACCCGACCCAGGACCTGCGCCCAGGCCAGATGCACCACACTCGCCGCGCTAACGCCGAGCTGCCGCGCCTGACTGCGAAGACGCTGACTCAACTGCGTCTCCACCGCCACTTTCACTTCCTCGACCCCCGTGCCATCGCCCTGCACATTCAGCAGGCCAAACGGCAGCGTCGGCTCTTCGATATCGCTGAGCATTTCGCGGAAAAATGCTTCGTGCTCATCCTGACTGACGCCCAGACGCGCCTGGGCCACATAGTTGCGGTACGGCACCGCATTGCCCAATTGATGCGCGTGGCCAAGCAAATGCGCCTGCATTTCGTGTTCCAGGGTTTCCAGCGCCGTGTGGTCCAGCGCCATGTGATGGAACAACAGCGTCGCGACCCAGCGTTGGTTGGCCAGGTCCTCGGCGAACACCAGCCGCAACATCGGCGCCTGACGCACATCGAGGCGGTAATGCCGGGCATCGAAGCGTTCATGCAATTGCGCGGCGACATCGCCAGCGCCCGGTTCAAACGGTTCGCAAATCAGCTGTGCCTTGCGCCACACCACTTGCATCGGTTCGACCAGACCTTCCCAGACCATCGCGGTGCGCAGGATGTCGTGGCGGTCGATTACCTGTTGCAGCGCCTGGGCGAAATCATCCAGGCGTGCGCGGCTCTCAAACCCGAACTGCGTCTGCAGCACGTAGGGATCGCCTTTTTCCGCCGTGAGGTGGTGATAGAGAATGCCTTCCTGCAACGGCGCCAGCGGATAGATGTCCTGCACATTGGCGACGCCACCGGGCACGCTCGCAACGATGCGGTCGATGGCCGATTGGCTCAATGTCGCCAGGGGCAGCAAATCCGGGGTGATGCGCGGGCAGCCTTCGACGATGGCGTTGGCCGGCACCACCACATCGGTGTGCCCGCCCACGGCAGCGGCCAGTGCCATCAGCGTTGGCTGGCCGAACAGGACGCGAACGTCCACCGCCAGATTGACCTGACGCATGCGCTCGATCAGGCGCATGGCCAACAGCGAATGACCGCCCAGTTCAAAGAAATTGTCGCGACGACCGACCTGCTCCACGTTCAGCAAATCCGCCCACAAAGCCGCCAGCGTCTGCTCGATTTCGCCTTGCGGCGCTTCGTAAGCCTGACTGGCGTAGGCGTCGGCTTGCGGCGCCGGCAGGGCCTTGCGATCAACTTTGCCATTCAGCGTCAGGGGAAAGACCGGCAGCATCACGAATGCGCTCGGCACCATGTATTCAGAGAGCGCGGCGGACAATTGCTCGCGCAGCCCGGCCACCGTCAGCGTGATATCGGGTTGCGCCACCACGTAAGCCACCAGGCGTTTTTCGCCGGGCTGCTCGGCGCGGACCAGCACCACCGCGTCCTTCACGCCTGCGCAGGCGACGAGTTTGGCCTCGATCTCGCCGAGTTCGATGCGGAAACCACGAATCTTCACCTGATCGTCATTGCGCCCCAGGCATTCGAGGTTTCCTTCGGGCAACCAGCGACCGAGATCGCCGGTGCGGTACAGCAGCGCTGCGGGTTCATCGCTGAACGGATCCGCGATAAACGCCTGGGCGGTCAGTTCCGGGCGGTTCAGGTAACCCTTCGCCACGCCGCGGCCACCAATGTAGATTTCGCCGACCACGCCTAACGGTGCGAGCTGCTGGCGGGCGTCGAGCACGTAGATTTGCGTGTTGGAAATCGGCCCGCCGATGGGCACGATTTCGGCGTCCGGCGTCACGGTTTTCACTTCATAAGTGGTGGCGTAGGTGGTGGTTTCGGTCGGACCGTAGCAATGCACCAGCCGCAGCTTCGGCGCCAGGCTCAACAAGCGGCGGAAGGACGCCGCGTCGGCCCGTTCGCCGCCGCACAACAGGATGCGCAGGTTGCCAATGGCTTGCGGAATCAGTTGCACGTACTGGTTGAAAATCGCCGTGGTCACGAACAACACCGTCGCCCCGGACTCGGTCAACACCTGGGCAAAGCGTGACGGCTCCAGCAGGGTTTCGTGGTCGATCACAATGACCCGACCGCCATTGAGCAAGGCGCCCCACACGTCCATGGTGCTGGCGTCGAACGCCGGGTTGGAGGCGAAGGCGATTCGGTCTTGCGCGTTGAAATCGGCGTAACCGTTGTTGATCACCAGCCGATTGATCGCCCGGTGCGGGACCAACACGCCTTTGGGCTGACCGGTGGAACCGGAGGTGTACATGATGTAGGCGATGGTTTCGGCGGACTGCGCCAGTGCCGGGGCGTGGCTAGCCTGGTCGTTCAGACTCAGTGTATCCAGATCGATGCGCCGTGGACCTTCCGGTGCATCCTGATGACTGAACGTCAGCAACACCGAGGCCTGGCTGTCTTCCAGCATGAAGCGTTGACGCTCCAGCGAAGCATTGCGATCCAGCGGCACATAAGCCGCCGCGCATTTCAACGCCGCCAGTTGGCTGGCGAGCAAATCGAGCGAGCGCGGCAGCAGAATCGCCACGCGATCGTCCGGTTGCACGCCCAAACCGATCAGATAATTGGCCAGACGGTTGGCGCGCAGATTCAGCGCTGCATAGGTCAACTGCTCAGCACCATGCACCGCCGCCACCGCGTCCGGTGTGTGCGCCACTTGCGCTTCAAACAGCGCGAGCACGGTGTTGTGCTGGGGATAGGCGCGGGTCGTGGCGTTGAAATCCACCCGCAGTTGGTGGCGCTCGGCGTCGGGCAGGATCTCCAGTTGATTCAGCGGTGTGAGCGGCGCCTGCTCCAGCGCCTGAACCAGCCCCTCGATGGCCGTGTGCATATAGGCGCAGATGCGCGCGGCACCGATGCCTTTGAGCACCAGCGCGCTTAACAGGAAACCTTCGCCCAGATCATCCACCGACAGGGTCAGCGGGTAGTTGGTGCGCTCTTCGGCACCCAGGTTTTGCATGCCTTGCCAGGCTGTAATCGCTTCTGCCGACGCCGCGCCGCCCGCGCTGTGGCGGTAATTCAGCAGCGCACTGAACAGCGGCGCCGGTGACGCCACGCGACTGCAACGTTGCGCCAGTGCCAGCGAGGCATGCTCGTGACCGAGCAACGCGGTCAGCCGTCCGTGGGTGGCTTTGACCCCAGTGCGCACGCCCTGCTCGTCCAGGCTGACCCGCAGCGGCAAAGTGTTGATGAACATGCCCAGCGCCCGGTCCGCGCCATCGCCGCCCTGCATCCGGCCCATCAGCACGGTGCCGAACACCACGTCCTCACGCCCGGACAAACGTCCGATGACCTGTGCCCAGGCCAAATGGTGAAGGCTGGCGGCGCTCACGCCGATTTGCCGCGCCTGGGCCCGAAGGCGTCGGCTCAGCTCGGCGTTTACCTCAAGTTTGGCTTCCTCAATCCCGCTGCCATCACCCTGCACGTGCTGCAGGCCGAACGGCAGCGTCGGCTCGTCGATATCGCCGAGCATCTCGCGGAAGAAGGCTTCATGTTCGGCCTGGCTCACGCCCAATCGGGCCTGGGCCACGTAGTTGCGGTACGGCATCGCCGCCGTTAGCTGGCCTTCCTGACCCAGCAAATGCGCCTGCATTTCATGCTGCACCACTTCCAGCGCGGTGTGGTCGAGGGCGATGTGGTGGAACAACAGCATCGCGACCCAGCGCTGGTTAGCCGGATCCTCGGCCACCCGCAGGCCCATCAGCGGCGCCTGACGGATATCGAGCCGATGATGGCGGGAGTCGAAACGCGCATGCAGTTGAGTGACGACATCTCCGTCGTCGGGACTCAACACCAGTTGCTCGACACCGAGCCGAGCCTGGCGCCAGACCACTTGCATCGGTTGTTCCAGCCCTTCCCACAGCACGGCGGTGCGCAAAATATCGTGACGGTCGATAACGCCCTGCAACGCCTGGGTGAAAGCGTGAAGACGCGCCTCGCTGTCAAAGGCAAACAGCGACTGCAAGACGTAGGGGTCGCCCTGCTCGGCGGAAATATGGTGGTAGAGGATGCCTTCCTGCAACGGCGCCAACGGGTAAATATCCTGCACGTTGGCCGTGCCACCGGGCACCGTCGCGACGATACGGTCGATGGCGTCCTGGGTCAGCGATGCCAGGGGCAGCAGGTCCGGAGTGATTCGTCCGCAGTCCGGGGTGATGCCGTTGGCCGGCACCTCAATTTCAGTCCCGCCGCCTATCGCAGCAGCCAACGCCGCGAGGGTTGGCTGGCCGAACAGCACGCGCACGTCGGCACTGAGGCCGACCTGACGCATCTGTTCGATCAGGTTGACCGCCAGCAGCGAGTGCCCGCCCAGTTCGAAGAAATGATCGTGACGCCCGACGCGCTCCACGTTCAGCACTTGCGCCCAGAGCCGGGCCAGGGTGATTTCGGTGTCGCCGACCGGGGCTTCATAGCCTCGGGTGACCATCGAGGCCAGGTCCGGCGCCGGCAACGCCTTGCGGTCGAGTTTGCCGTTGGCGGTCAGCGGCAAGGTATCGAGCCGCACGTAAGCCGCCGGCACCATGTAGTCCGGCAGGCGCGATTGCAGATGAGCGCGCAGGACTTCGAGGTCCACCAAGCCATCGTCCGTGAAGTACGCCACCAGGCGTTTTTCGCCGGGGACATCTTCGCGAACCAGTACGACGGCTTCTTTCACGCTTTCGTGTTGCGTCAACCGGGATTCGATTTCACCCAGTTCGATGCGATAGCCACGGATTTTCACCTGATCATCGTTGCGGCCCAGGTATTCGATCGAGCCGTCCGGCAGATGGCGGCCCAGGTCGCCAGTGCGGTACATCGATTGACCGTTAAACGGGTCGGCAATGAATTTTTCAACGGTCAATTGGGGACGGTTCAGATAGCCCTTCGCGACGCCCGCCCCACCGATAAACAGCTCGCCGGGCACGCCCAGTGGCACGGCTCGCAACTGGGCGTCGAGCACGTAGACCCGGGTGTTGCCGATCGGACGACCAATCGGAATGCTGCCCGCACCGACTGCCTTGATTTCATGGGTGGTGGAAAACGTGGTGGCTTCCGTCGGGCCATAGCCATTGAGCAGATGCTGCGGCGCGCCTTCGTTCAGAACGCGGCCAATCACCGCCGGATCGAGCACATCGCCACCGACAATCAGGTAACGCAATTGCCCGAACACCGCCATCAGACCGTCGGCGTACTGGTGAAACAGGCCCGCCGTCATCCACAACACGCTGACGGATTGTTCCAGCAGCCATGCGCTCAAGCGTGCTTGCGACAGCAATACATCCTGCTCGACCACGACCACGCAACCGCCATTGAGCAACGGCGCCCAGACTTCGAGGGTGCTGGCGTCGAACGCAGGGTTCGAGGCGTAGGCCACGCGATCCGTCGCGTTGAAATCGGCATACCCATTGTTGATCACCAACCGACTGATCGCCCGATGCGGCACCAATACGCCTTTCGGGGTGCCGGTGGAGCCCGAGGTGTACATGATGTACGCCGGGGTTTCGCTGGACTGGGATCGCGGCGCCGCATGGGCTGGCTGGTCATCAAGCTGAACCACGTCCAGATCGACCCGACGCACGCCTTCGCTCAACACTTCGTCGCTACGGGTCAAGGCCAGTACTGCACCGCTGTCTTGCAGCATGAATTGCTGGCGTTCGACAGGCGCATTGATGTCCAGCGGCAGATAGACCGCCGCGCACTTGAGAATTGCCAATTGGCTGACCAGCAAATCCAGCGAGCGTGGCAACAGGATCGCCACGGCATCGCCCGGTTTTACGCCCAACCCAATCAGGTGTCCGGCCAATTGCTCGGCTTTGCTGTTCAGTTCACCGTAACTCAAGGTTTGCGTGGCCTGCACGGCGGCAGGCGCGTCCGGGCGAGCCTGGGCTTGCGCTTCGAACAAGGCATGGACCGTCTGGTCCTGCGGATAGTCGCGGTCGGTGTTGTTGAAGGTCACCAGCACCTGTTCGCGCTCGGCGACAGGCAGGATCGCCAGGCGATTGAGCTGCGATTCCGGGGCTTTTTCCAACGCGGTGACCAGCGACTCCACGGCAGACTGCATGTAATCGCACAGGCGTTGCGCGCCGATCAATGCACTCGCTTGCACGCTCAAGGCGAAGTCATCGGAAAAATCGTCGACCGAGAGGATCAGCGGATAATTGGTCCGCTCCTGCGCGCTCAGGGTTTCGATGCCGCTCCAGGCCTGACTCGCTTCGGCCGGGATCGCCTGGGTTGCGCTGGCGCTGTGGCGGTAATTCAGCAAAGCGCTGAACAGCGGAGTCGGCGCCGCCACACCGCTGCAACGCTGGGCCAGCGCCAGGGACGCGTATTCGTGACTGAGCAACGTGCTCAGTCGCGCATGGGTCGCCTTCACCCCGTCGCGCACACTCTGCGCACCGACGCCCACCCGCAGCGGCAAGGTGTTGATGAACATGCCCAACGCCCGGCTCATGCCTTCCGAGGCCTGCATGCGCCCGAGCATCACGGTGCCGAACACCACATCTTCACGGCCCGACACACAGCCCAACA
This sequence comes from Pseudomonas sp. dw_612, assembly GCF_018449725.1. Lineage (GTDB taxonomy): Bacteria > Pseudomonadota > Gammaproteobacteria > Pseudomonadales > Pseudomonadaceae > Aquipseudomonas. Next base: position 176,033 of record NZ_JAAVVC010000015.1, read on the forward strand.
CCTGGGCCCAGGCGAGATGGAAAACACTCGCCGCGCTGACCCCAAGTTGACGGGCCTGCCCCCGCAGACGGCGGCTCAGTTCTGGCGGCAACGGCTGATGGCTTTCTTCGATGGCACTGCCATCGCCCAGCACATCCTGCTGGCCGAAGGGCAAGGTCGGCTCATCGACATCGCCGAGCATCTCGCTGAAAAACGTCTCGTCAGCCTTGCGCTGACCCGCCTGGCGGGTGCGTGCCACGTAGTTGCGATACGGCACGGCGGTGCCCAGTTGTTCGGCCTGGCCCATCAAGCAGGCCTGCATTTCATGCTGCACAACCGCCAGTGCCGCGTGATCGAGGACCATATGGTGGAACAGCAACATCGCCACCCAGCGCTGATTCGGCGTGTCTTCGGCGAACACCAGCAACAGCAACGGCGCCTGACTGAGATCGAGGCGATGGTGGCGGGGATCGAAACGCCCTTGCAACTGTGCCATGACGTCGCCGTCGACGAGGTCGGCGCTGATGTCCTTGAGCCCCAGACGCGCCTGGCGCCAGACGACTTGCACCGGTTCATCCAGGCCTTCGCGGACGATGGCGGTGCGCAGGATGTCGTGGCGATCGATTACGCTTTGCAAGGCGTCGGCAAAATCCGCCAGACGTTCGCGGGTGGTGATCGTGAACTGCGCCTGCAACACATACGGATCGCCTTGGGTGGCGGTCAGGTGGTGATACAGAATCCCCTCCTGCAACGGCGCCAACGGGTAAATATCCTGCACGTTGGCGGCGCCGCCCGGCACGGTGGCGACGATCTGGTCGATCGCGGATTGAGTCAGGGTCACCAACGGCAGCATCTGCGGGGTGATTGCTGTGCATCCCGGCGCAATGGCGTTGGCGGGAATATCGATTTCGCCGGCCTTGCTCGCGTCGTATTGCCCGGCCTTGATCAACTCGATCAGCGTCGCTTTGTGCTCACGCAGCAGGGCCAGAACGGCCGGTTCGCCCAGTGATTGTTTCCTGCCCCGTACGACGAGTTGGTCGCCCTTGACTGAAAGCTGTACGTCTTTTTCTTTTAGTGTCGCCAACAGTTCGATCACACTCACAGGACAATCTCCATTTTTTCTGTCGTTGCCGCGTATTCCGAGAGCGTGGGTTGCTCGAACAACGTCCTGACATCCGCTTCCATGCCAGCCTGGCGCATGCGCTCCATCAGGCTGACGGCCAGCAACGAGTGCCCGCCCAATTCGAAGAAATGATCGTGACGACCGACGCGCTCCACGTTGAGGACTTCCGCCCAGAGTTGGGCCAGGGTGATTTCGGTTTCGCCGATGGGGGCTTCATAGCCACGGGTGATGACCGACGCCAGATCCGGTGCTGGTAGCGCCTTGCGGTCGAGTTTGCCGTTGGGGGTCAGCGGCAAGGCGTCGAGGCGCACATACGCCGCCGGCACCATGTAGGCCGGGAGTTGGGTTTGCAGATGGGCGCGCAGGTCTTCGATGTCCGCCGCGTCATCCGAGGCGTTCAGGGTGAAATAGGCGACCAGGCGTTTCTCACCCGGCACGTCTTCACGAGCCAGGATCACGGCTTCTTTTACGGCGTCGTGTTGCGCGAGTTTGGCTTCGATCTCGCCGAGTTCGATGCGGAAGCCGCGGATTTTCACTTGATCGTCGTTGCGGCCGAGGTATTCGATGTTGCCGTCTGGCAGGTAGCGGCCGAGGTCGCCGGTTCTATACATCCGGCCGTTGGTGCTGAAGGGATCGGTGAGGAAGCGTTCGGCGGTGAGGTCGTCGCGGTTGAGATAACCGCGCGCCACGCCGGCGCCGCCGATGAAGATTTCGCCTGGAACGCCCAAAGGAACCAGTTGCTGATGTTCGTCCAGCAAGTAGAACCGGGTGTTGGCCACGGGTTTGCCGATATGGGCGGCGAAACCGTCCTCGCGCTCCATCGATACCCAACTTGAGTAGGTCGTGGTTTCCGACGGGCCGTAGAGGTTGCACAAACGCTTGACGCTGGTCTGTTTGAACAGACTTTCCACCAGACTGCGTTTCAGCGCTTCACCCGCTACGTTGACCGTGTGCACGTTGGCGCTCAACCCACCGGATTCCAGCAAGGCTTTGAGGGCTGACGGCACGGTGTTGATCAGGGTGATGTCGTCTCGCAGTTCCAGCACATTAGTCACGACATCAATGCTGCCGCCAGATGTCAGCGGCGCGAAGCATTCGTAAACCGCCAAGTCGAAGTTCAGCGAAGTCGAGAACAGCGTCTTGGCCAAGGTTTCACGGTCAAACGAACGATGCGCCCAGGTCAGGAAGTTCACGGTGTTGCGGTGTTCGATCATCACGCCTTTCGGCAGACCGGTGGAGCCGGAGGTGTAGATCACGTAAGCGAGATGCGCCGACGTCAGCCCTTCAATCACAGGATTGGCGCCCGACTCTTCACTCCACGAAGCGCGGTCCAGATCAATCAGCGGCACCTGGACATGGGACAACAGCCCACGAGTCCCAGCCTGTGTCAGCACGGCCGCCGGAGCACTGTCCTCCAGCATGTAGGCAATCCGATCCAGCGGATAAGCCGGGTCCAGCGGCACATAACCGCCGCCCGCCTTCAGAATCGCCAGCAGTCCGACCACCATCTCGGCACTGCGCTCGACGCAAATCGCCACCCGTGAATCCGGCGCTACACCCTGTTTGCGCAGGTGATGGGCCAAGCGGTTGGCCCGGTTGTTGAGCTCGCGATAACTCAGCGGTTGACCGTCATGGATCACCGCCACGGCATCCGGCGTGCGCTCTACCTGGGCTTCAAACAACCCGTGAATCGTCTGCTCCAGCGGGTAATCCGCTTCCGTGGCGTTGAACGTCACCAACAACTGCGCGGATTCGGCGGCAGGCAGGATCGACAACCCATGCAACGGCGCTTCTGGCGTCTGCTCAAGCATCTCGATCAAGCCTTGCAACGTCTGCTGCACATAGCCGCAGATGCGTTGCGCGCCAATTCGTGCCGGCGTCATGACCGTGAAACTGAACGACTCACCCTGATCGTCCACCGACAAGGTCAGCGGGTAATTGGTGCGTTCTTCGCCGCTGAGCATTTCAATGCCATCCCACGCGGACAGCGCCTCGGTCGAGGTCATCGCACCGGTGTGGCGGTAGTTAAGCAGTGCACTGAACAGCGGCGTCGGTGCTTCCACGCCACTGCAACGTTGCGCCAATACCAGCGACGCGTGCTCATGGCCGAGCAGCGCACTCAGTTGCGCATGGGTCGCTTTCACCCCGGCACGCACACCGTGTTCACCCAGTTTCACCCGTAGCGGCAAGGTGTTGATGAACATCCCCAACGCCCGATCAGCGCCCTCGCCGGCCTGCATCCGGCCAACCAGTACGGTGCCGAACACCACGTCGTCCTTGCCCGATACCTTGGCCAACACCTGCGCCCAGACCAGGTGATACAGACTCGCCGCACTCACGCCGAGCTGGCGAGCCTGAACCCGCAATCGGCGGCTGAGGTCGGCGTCGATGTCTTGGCGCACCTCTTCGATACCGCTGCCATCGCCCTGCACGTCCTGCAAACCGAACGGCAACGTCGGCTCGTCAACATCACCGAGCATGTCGCGGAAAAACGCTTCATGGGCTTCGCGGCTCACACCCAATCGAGCCTGGGCCACGTAGTTGCGGTACGGCACCGACATCGGCAGGCGTTGCGCCTGGCCGAGCATATGCGCCTCGATTTCCGAGGCCAGCACCGCCAGTGACGTCGCATCGTCCACCAGGTGATGGAACAACAGGATGCCGACCCAGCGCTGATTCGCCGTGTCCTGCGCATAAGCGATGCGCATCAGCGGCGCCTCGCGGATGTCCAGGCGATAGTGTCGCGGGTCGAAACGCTGGTGCAGTTGTTCAGCAATATCGCCGACCGATGGCTCCAGTAAAACCGGCTCAACCACCAGCCGCGCTTCACGCCAGACCACTTGCATCGGTTCGGCCAGTCCTTCCCACAGCACACCGGTGCGCAGGATGTCATGCCGGGCGACCACGGCTTGCAGCGCCTGACTGAAATTTGTCAGACGGGCAAAACTGTCGAAGCCGAACATCACATATTGCAGGTACGGATCACCCTGGGCGGCCGCGAGGTGGTGATACAAAATCCCCTCCTGCAACGGCGCGAGCGGGTAAATGTCCTGCACGTTACTGACGCCGCCGGGGACCCTCGACACGATTTGATCAATCGCCGGCTGATCCAGATTGGCCAGCGGCAGCATGTCCGGAGTGATGCGTTGGCAATCCGGGGCAATCCGATTGGCCGGCACCACCACTTCCGTATAGCCGCCCACCGCAGCGGCCAGGGCTGCCAGGGTCGGTTGACTGAAGAGGACGCGGACGTCAGCGCTCAAGCCTGCGTGGCGCATGCGCTCGATCAGCTTCACCGCCAGCAGCGAGTGGCCGCCCAGTTCGAAGAAATTGTCGTGACGACCGATTTGTTCCAGGCCCAGCAACGCTTGCCAGATTGCCGCCAGGGCGATCTCGACCGCGCCTTGCGGTGCGGCGTAAGCCTGGGACACCACCGACGACTGATCCGGCGCCGGCAGTGCCTTGCGATCCAGTTTGCCGTTGGCGGTCAACGGGAATGCGGCCAGCGTCACGAACGCGCTCGGCAGCATGTAGTCGGCCAGGGTGTCCAGCAGTTGGGCGCGCAGCTCCGTGGTGCTGAGTTCGACGCCTTCCTGCGCAATCACATACGCCACCAGGCGCTTGTCCCCCGGCGCATCTTCCCGGGCGATGACCAGCGCTTCGCGAACGCCTTCGCACGCTGCCAGCGTGGCTTCGATCTCGCCCAGTTCGATACGGAAACCGCGGATCTTCACCTGCTCGTCGTTGCGGCCCAGGTATTCAACCGTACCGTCCGCGAGCCAGCGACCGAGGTCACCGGTGCGGTACAAACGGGCGTCCGCGCGGTGGCTAAAGGCGTCGGTGATAAACCGTTCAGCAGTCAGCTCGGGACGGTTCAGATAACCCCGAGCCACCCCCGCGCCGCCGACGTACATTTCACCGATGACACCCACAGGCACCGGCTCGCGTTGTGGATTGAGGATGTACAACTGCAAATCGGGGATCCGCCCGCCAATTGGGCTGACGCCTGCGGTTTGCGCATCCACCGGGCGCAGTGCTCGGTACGTCACGTGCACCGTGGTTTCAGTGATGCCGTACATATTGACCAGTTGCGTCTGTTCGTTGACGGCGCGGGCATACCACGGTTTGAGCAGTCCCGGCTCCAGCGCTTCCCCGCCGAAAATCACCTGGCGTAGGCTGTGAGCCGTGGCGCTTTCGCCTTGGGCGGCGATCAACTGGCGGAACGCACTCGGCGTCTGGTTCAGCACCGTGACCCCGGCCTCGCACAGCAACGCGTAGCATTCTTGCGGCGAACGGCTGACGGCTTGCGGCACCACCAGCAAGCGGCCGCCGTAGGTCAACGCGCCCCAGATTTCCCAGACCGAGAAGTCGAAGGCAAATGAATGGAACAAGGCCCAGACGTCCTGCAGGCCGAAATCGAACCAGTCTTGAGTCGCCGAGAACAACCGGGCGACGTTGCGGTGTTCGACCATCACGCCTTTCGGCAAACCGGTCGAGCCGGAGGTGTAGATCACGTACGCCAAGTGCGACGAGGTCAAGTCCGGCACTTGCGGATTGACCACCGATTGGCTGTGCAATGACGGGCAATCGAGGTCGAGCACCCGCACCGACTCTTCGGCCAGCAGTTCGCGGGTGGCGGCGTGCGCCAATATCGCGACCGGCGTGCTGTCTTCCAGCATGTAGGCGATGCGTTCGGCCGGATACGCCGGATCCAGCGGCACATAACCCGCGCCGGACTTGAGGATGCCCAGCAGGCCAATGATCATTTCCAGACCGCGTTCGACGCAAATCGCCACCCGATCATCCGGGCGGATGCCCAGCAACAACAAGCGATGGGCGACCTGGTTGGCCCGGGCGTTGAGTTCGCCGTAGGTCAGCAATTGATCCTCAAACACCAGCGCCACGGCATCGGGTTGTGCGCTCGCCTGGGCTTCGAAAAGGCCATGGATCGTGCGGTCATGGGCGTACTCGCCGGTCGGCGCGTTCCAGGTGTCGAGCAACTGGTGACGTTCTGCCAGCGGCAACACCGCCAAATCGTGCATCGAGGTCTGCGGCGCGTGTTCCAGTGCCGTGACCAGGCTTTCCAACGCGACCTGCATGTAGCCGCAAATGCGTTGCGCGCCTATCTGCGCCTCGACCTGCGCCGTCAGGCTGAAGCCCTGGCCCAGGTCATCGACATTCAGGGTCAGCGGGTAGTTGGTGCGTTCTTCGCTGGCCAACAGGTGCATGCCGCTCCAGGCCGACAACAATTCATCGGTCACCTGCACCGAGCTGTGCCGGTAATTCAGAATCGCGCTGAACAGTGGCGCCGGCGCGGCCACACCGCTGCAGCGCTGGGCCAGGGCCAATGAGGCATGCTCATGACCCAATAAACCGGTCAGCCGTGCGTGGGTTGCCCTGACGGCGGCGCGCACGCTTTGCGCATCGACCTGCACGCGGATCGGCAAGGTGTTGATGAACATGCCCAAGGCACGATCCGCCCCTTCACCGCCCTGCATCCGGCCCATCAGCACCGTGCCGAACACCACGCTGGGTTGGCCGGAAGCCATGCCCAACACCTGGGCCCAGGCCAAATGGACCAGGCTCGCGGCGCCGACGCCCAGCAACCGCGCCTGGGTCCGCAGACGCCGGCTCAATGCCGGATCAACCGGCGCCGTCACTTCCTCGATGCCGCGCCCGTCGCCCTGGACTTGGGTCAGGCCGAACGGCAGGGTCGGCTCATCGATGTTACCGAGCATGTCGCGGAAAAACGCTTCGTGCTGTTCCTGGCCGACACCGAGGCGCGCCTGGGCCACGTAGTTGCGATACGGGATCGCGGCGCCCAACAGGTCCGATTGACCCAGCAAATGCGCCTGCATCTCGTGGCGCACCACTTCCAGCGCCGTGTGGTCGAGCGCCATGTGGTGGAACAGCAGCGTCGCGACCCAGCGTTGGTTGGCTGCGTCGTGGGCATATTTGATGCACATCAGCGGTGCCTGGCGGATGTCGAGGCGATGGTGGCGGGAGTCGAAACGTTCGCGCAGTTGCTCGGCGATGTCGCCTGCGGCGGCGTCGATGTTGACTTCTTCTATTGCCAGTCGGGCTGTGCGCCAGACCACTTGCATCGGTTCATCCAGCCCTTCCCAGGCCATCGAGGTTCTGAGGATGTCGTGGCGGTCGATCACGACCTGCAACGCTTGGGTGAACGCCTCGAGGTGTTCGCGGCTGTCGAAGGCAAACTGCGACTGCAACACGTAAGGGTCGCCCTGCTCGGCGGCGAGGTGGTGATAGAGGATGCCTTCCTGCAACGGGGCCAGTGGGTAGATGTCTTGCACGTTGCCCACGCCGCCGGGGACGGTGGCGATGATGCGGTCGAGGGTTTCTTGAGTCAGGGTGGCGAGTGGCAGCATGGCCGGGGTGATCTGCTCGCAGTTCAGCGGAATCAGATTGGCCGGAACATTGATCTCGTTGCTGCTGCCAACCGCCGCAGCCAGTGCGGCCAGGGTCGGTTGGCTGAACAGTGCACGAACGTCTGCGCTCAATCCGGCCTGGCGCATGCGTTCGATCAGGCTGACGGCCAACAGGGAATGACCGCCGAGTTCGAAGAAGTGGTCGTGGCGACCGACTTTTGGCAGACCGAGCAGGTTTTGCCAGATGTGCGCCAGGGTGGTTTCGGTTTCGCCGACGGGCGCTTCGTAGCCTCGGGTGATCACGGCGTCCAGGTCCGGGATCGGCAAGGCTTTGCGGTCGAGTTTGCCGTTCGGGGTCAGTGGCAACGCCTCCAGGTGTACGTAGGCAGCCGGGACCATGTAGCCCGGGAGCTGCGTTTGCAGATGGCTGCGCAATTGGTTGATGTCGAGGGTTTGCGGCGCGGTGTAGTAGGCGACCAGGCGTTTGTCGCCGGGCACGTCTTCGCGGGCCAGGACGACGGCTTCGTTGATGTCGGCGTGTTGGGCGAGTTTGGTTTCGATTTCGCCCAACTCGATGCGGAAGCCGCGGATTTTGACCTGGTCGTCGTTGCGGCCGAGGTATTCGATGTTGCCGTCTTTCAGGTAACGGCCGAGGTCGCCGGTTTTATACATCCGGGCGTTTAAGCGGAATGGATCGGTGAGGAAGCGTTCGGCAGTCAGGTCGTCGCGGTTCAGGTAACCGCGCGCCACACCGGCGCCGCCGATGTAGATTTCGCCCGGCACGCCCAGTGGCACGGGTTGCTGATGGTCGTCCAGCAAGTAGAACTGGGTGTTTGCCACAGGTTTGCCAATGTGGGCGGCGAAACCGTCCTCACGATCCATCGACACCCAACTTGAGTAAGTCGTGGTTTCCGAGGGGCCGTAGAGGTTGCACAGGCGCTGCACGCTGGTTTGCTCGAACAGGTTTTCTACGAGGCTGCGTTTCAGCGCTTCACCGGCGACGTTGACCGTGTGGACGTTGGTGCTCAGGCCACCGGATTCCAGCAAGGCTTTAAGCGCTGACGGCACGGTGTTGATCAGCGTGATGTCGTCTCGCAGTTCCAGCACATTAGTGACGACATCGATGCTGCCGCCCGACGTTAGCGGCGCGAAGCATTCGTAGACCGCCAAGTCGAAGTTCAACGAGGTTGAGAACAGTGTTTTCGCCAACGTCGCGTCATCGAATGAACGATGGGCCCAGGTCAGGAAATTCACGGTATTGCGGTGTTCGATCATCACGCCTTTCGGCAGACCAGTCGAACCGGATGTGTAGATTACGTAGGCGAGATGCGCCGAAGTCAGCCCTTCAACCGCAGGATTGGAGACGGGTTCGTCCTGCCAAATACCGCTATCCAGATTGATAACCGGCATCGAAGCCTCAGTCAGCAATCCTAGCGTCGAGGCTTGCGCCAACACCACGGCCGGCGCGCTGTCCTGCAACATGTAGGCAATCCGATCCAACGGATACGCAGGATCCAGCGGCACATAACCGCCGCCCGCCTTCAGAATCGCCAACAACCCGACGACCATCTCGGCGCTGCGCTCAACGCAAATCGCCACCCTTGAATCAGGCCTTACGCCCTGCCCGCGCAGGTAATGCGCCAACCGGTTCGCCCGCTCATTCAACTCGCGATAACGCAGACGCTGCTCACCATAAACCACCGCCACAGCATCCGGCGTGCGCTCAACCTGAGCCTCAAACAAGCCATGAACCGTCTGATCCAGCGGATACAACGCCTCAGTGGCATTGAACCCGACCAATAACTGCTCACGTTCCGCCACCGGCAAAACCGTCAAATCAAACAGCGAAGCCCCAGGCGCAGACTCCAGCGCCTCTACCAGACTTTCCAGCGCCGCATGCACATAACCGCAAACCCGCTGCGCGCCGACCTGCGAAGTCACCAGCACCGATAACGTAAATCCATTGCCGAGATCATCCACGTTCAACGTCAACGGATAATTGGTGCGCTCTTCACCGCCGAGCATTTCGATACCGTGCCACGCCGTCTGATACTGCGCCGACGGCTCGGCGACCGCGCTGTGACGATAATTCAGCAGTGCGCTGAACAGCGGCGTCGGCGCCACCACGCCACTGCAACGTTGTGCCAGCACCAGCGGCGCATGTTCATGCCCCAGCAGCGCAGTCAGGCGCGCATGGGTGGCTTTCACCCCGGCGCGAACCGTTTGCTCGCCGACATCGACCCGCAGCGGCAAGGTGTTGATGAACATCCCCAGTGCCCGATCGGCGCCCTCGCCGCCCTGCATCCGGCCCATCAGGACGGTGCCGAATACCACGTCGCGCTTGCCGGACACCTTGCCCAAAACCTGGGCAAAGGCCAGGTGCACCAGGCTCGCGGCACTCACGCCGAGCTGGCGTGCCTGCGTGCGCAGACGCAGGTTCAGCGTCACCTCCACAGACTGCCGGGCTTCTTCAATGTCGCGCCCGTCACCCTGCACATCCTGCAAACCGAATGGCAGCGTCGGCTCGTCGATATCGCCGAGCATCTCGCGGAAAAACCCTTCGTGCGCTTGCTGACTCGTGCCCAACCGGGCCTGAGCCACATAGTTGCGATACGGCACGGCTTCGGACAGTTGATCCGCCTCGCCCAGCAAGTGCGCCTGCATCTCGTGCTGCACCACTTCCATCGCGGTGTGGTCGAGCGCCATATGGTGAAACAGCAATACCGCGACCCAGCGCCGGTTAAGTGCATCTTCGGCGAAGGCCAGGCGCAGCATCGGCGCCTGGCTGATGTCGAGGCGGTAATGGCGCGGGTCAAACTGACTCTGCAACTGCGTGGCGATATCGCCCGCCGCAGCATCCAGTTCGATCTGTTCAAGGTGCAACTTCGCCTCGCGCCACACCACTTGCGCCGGCGTGCCCAGCCCTTGCCACACCACGCTGGTGCGCAGAATGTCATGGCGGTCGATGACGTTTTGCAGCGCAGCGACGAACGCGGTCAGGCGCTCACGACTGTGCAATTCGAACACCGTCTGCAACACGTACGGGTCGCCCTGCTCGGCGGCGAGGTGGTGATACAGAATGCCTTCCTGCAACGGCGCCAGCGGGTAGATGTCCTGCACGTTAGCCGTGCCGCCGGGCACCGTCGCGACGATGCGCTCAATCGCAGCCTGATCAAGCTTGATCAATGGCAGCATGGCCGGGGTGATGTGTTCGCACTGCGCAGGAATCAGGTTCGCCGGAACCTGCACTTCACTGCCGCTGCCAACCGCTGCGGCCAATGCAGCCAACGTTGGCTGACTGAACAGCACCCGCACATCGGCACTCAAACCGGACTGACGCATCTGCTCGATCAGTTTCACCGCCAGCAGCGAGTGGCCGCCCAGCTCAAAGAAATGATCATGCCGACCGACTTGCTCCACGCTGAGCACTTGCGCCCATATCCGCGCCAGGGTGATTTCGGTTTCGCCGACCGGGGCTTCGTACTCGCGGGTGATCAGCGCATCCAGGTCCGGCGCCGGCAGGGCCTTGCGATCGAGTTTGCCGTTCGGCGTCAGGGGTAGCTCGTCGAGGCGTACGTAGGCCGCCGGGATCATGTAGTCCGGCAACTGCGCTTGCAGGTGGCCGCGCAATGCTTCGATATCCAGCGCGTTTTGCGAGGTGTAGTAGGCGACCAGACGTTTGTCACCCGGCACGTCTTCACGGGCCAGGACCACCGCGTCCTTGATGTCGGCGTGTTGCGCCAGGCGCGCTTCAATCTCGCCCAGTTCGATGCGGAAACCACGGATTTTCACCTGGTCGTCATTGCGGCCCAGGTATTCCACATTGCCGTCCGGCAACCAGCGCGCCAGGTCGCCGGTGCGATAGAGCAAAGCTTGCGGATCCGTGCTGAACGGGTCGGCGATAAACTTCTCGGCAGTCAGCTCGGGGCGGTTCAGATACCCTTTGGCCACGCCGTCGCCACCGATGTACAACTCCCCCGCCACGCCGATCGGCGCTGGCCGCTGGTAGGCGTCCAACACGTAGACCCGGGTGTTGCCGATCGGACGGCCAATCGGAATGCTGCCCGCGCCGGCCGTTTTGATCTCGTAAGTGGTGGAAAATGTGGTCGCTTCCGTCGGGCCGTAGCCATTGAGCAAGTGCCGAGGCGCGCCTTCTTGCAGCACGCGAGCGATCACCGCCGGGTCCAGCACATCGCCACCGACAATCAGGTAGCGCAACTGTTGGAACACGTCCATCAGGCCCACGGCGTATTGATGAAACAGCCCGGCGGTCATCCACAACACACTCACGGATTGTTCGAGTAGCAAGCCACGCAAGGCTGATTGCGACAGCAACACATCCTGGGCAACCACCACCACGCAACCGCCATTGAGCAGCGGCGCCCAGACGTCGAGGGTGCTGGCGTCGAACGCCGGGTTCGAGGCGAACGCCACGCGGTCCCGGGCATTGAATTCGGCGTAGCCGTTGTTGATCACCAGTCGAGTGATCGCCCGGTGCGGCACCAGCACACCCTTCGGCGTGCCGGTCGAACCGGAGGTGTACATGATGTAGGCCGGTGTTTCGCTGGACTGTGTCAGTTGAAGGTTATGGCTCGGCAAGTTGTCGAGAGCCAGGGTGTTCAGATCCACGCGCTGTACGTCGTGCGCAACGTGTTCGTCGCTCCGGGTCAGTACGAGTTTGGCCTGGCTATCTTGCACCATGAACTGCTGGCGTTCGGTTGGGGCGTTGACGTCCAGCGGCACATAAACCGCCGCGCACTTGAGGATCGCCAACTGGCTGATCAGCAGATCAAGCGAGCGCTCCAGCAGGATCGCCACGCTGTTGCCGGGTTGCACGCCGAGGCTGATCAGGTGATGCGCCAAGCGGTTGGCCTGGGTGTTGAGTTCGCTGTAGGTCAGGCGGTGTCCGTCGTGAACCGCCGCGATGGCGGCTGGATGGGCCAGGACCTGCGCTTCGAACGCCGCCTGCACGGTACTGCTCTGCGGATAGCGGCGAGCGGTCGCGTTGAAACCGGTCAACACCCGCCGACGCTCGACTTGTGGCAGCACATCCAGATTGTGCAAGGCTGATGCCGGGGCCGATTCCAGCGCCGTGGCCAGACTTTGCAGCGCGGCATTCATGTAGGCGCAAACCCGCTCGGCACCGACACCGCCCGCGACCAGCACGGTCAGGGCGAAGTCGTCGCCCAGGTCATCCACCGACAGGGTCAGCGGGTAGTTGGTGCGTTCTTCGCCACCGAGGGCATCAATGCCCTGCCACGCGGCATTCACGGCCTCGGACTGTTCACTGGAGTGACGGTAATTCAACAAGGCGCTGAACAGCGGTGTCGGTGCGGTCACGGCGCTGCAACGCTGGGCCAGGGCCAGCGAAGCATGCTCATGCCCCAGCAGCGCGGTTAGTCGCCCGTGGACCGCTTTTACGCCGGCCTTGATGCTCTGATCTGCGACGTCAACGCGCAGCGGCAAGGTATTGATGAACATGCCCAAGGCGCGATCCGCGCCCTCGCCGCCCTGCATCCGGCCCATCAACACGGTGCCGAACACCACGTCGTCCTGACCCGAGACACGCCCCAACACTTGGGCCCAGGCCAAGTGATGCAGGCTCGCCGCACCGACACCCGACTGGCGGGCCAGACGACGCAAGCGCTGGCTCAAGTCGCGGTCGATAACGAATCGGGCTTCCTCAATATCGCTGCCATCGCCCTGCACATCTTGCAAACCGAACGGCAGCGTTGGCTCGTCGATATCACCCAGCATGTCGCTGAAAAAGGCTTCGTGCTCGGCGCTACTGACACCCAGCCGTGCTTGGGCCACGTAGTGGCGATACGGCATCGCCGCGCCCAACTGATCCTCCTCGCCCAGCAGGTGCGCCTGCATCTCGTGGCGCACCACTTCCAGCGCCGTATGGTCGAGCGCCATGTGATGGAACAGCAGCATCGCGACCCAGCGCTGATTCGGTGTGTCCTCGGCGAAGACCAGGCGCATCAGGGGTGCCTGGGTGATGTCCAGGGCATAGTGGCGGGCGTCGAAACGCTGGTGCAGTTGCTCGGTGATGTCCCCGGCCTGCGGGTCGAGCGCGAAGTGTTTCACACCCAGTTGAGCTTCACGCCAGACCACTTGTTGCGGTTCGTCCAGGCCTTCCCAGAGGACGGCGGTGCGCAGGATGTCATGACGATTGATGACGCCTTGCAGGGCCTGGACGAAATCGTCGAGGCGCTGGCGGCTCTGCACGGCAAACCGGGCTTGCAACACGTACGGGTCGCCCTGCTCGGCCGACAAGTGATGGAACAGGATGCCTTCCTGCAACGGTGCCAGCGGGTAGATGTCCTGCACGTTGCGGGCGCCGCCGGGGACGGTGGCGACGATGCGGTCGATGGCGTTCTGATCCAGCTCGGTCAGCGGCAGCATGTCCGGGGTGATGCGGGTGCAGTCGGGTTGGATTCTGTTGGCAGGCACGACGATTTCAGTGCTGCCACCGACCGCTGCGGCCAAGGCTGCGAGGGTGGGTTGGCCGAAGAGTACGCGTACATCGGCGCTGAGTCCGGCCTGGCGCATGCGTTCGATCAGGCTGACGGCCAGCAGAGAGTGGCCGCCGAGTTCGAAGAAGTGGTCGTGACGGCCAATGCGTTCGACGTTGAGGACTTCGGACCAGATCTGCGCGAGTGTCGTCTCGACTTTGCCTTGCGGGATTTCGTAGCCACGGGTGATGACGGAGTCGGAATCCGGGGCTTGCAGGGCTTTGCGGTCGAGTTTGCCGTTCGGGGTCAGTGGCAAGGCGTCGAGGTGGACGTAGGCGGCCGGGATCATGTAGTCCGGCAGTTGAGTTTGCAGGTGACGGCGGAGTGCGTCGATATCAAGGGGTTGCGATGCGGTGTAGTACGCGACCAGGCGTTTATCGCCCGGCACGTCTTCGCGGGCCAACACCACTGTTTCCTGAATGTCAGCGTGTTGGGCGAGTTTGGTTTCGATTTCGCCGAGTTCGATGCGGAAGCCGCGGATTTTCACTTGGTCGTCGTTGCGGCCGAGGTATTCGATGTCGCCGTCTTTCAGGTAACGGCCTAGGTCGCCGGTTCGGTACATCCGGGCGTTTGTGCGGAATGGGTCGGCGAGGAAGCGTTCTGCAGTCAGGTCGTCGCGATTCAGATAACCGCGCGCCACGCCAGCGCCGCCGATGTAGATTTCGCCCGGAACGCCCAGTGGCACGGGTTGTTGATGTTCGTCCAGCAAGTAGAACTGGGTATTGGCCACGGGTTTGCCAATGTGGGCGGCGAAACCGTCTTCGCGGTCCATCGATACCCAACTTGAGTAGGTCGTGGTTTCCGAGGGGCCGTAGAGGTTGCACAGGCGCTGCACGCTGGTTTGTTCGAACAGACTTTCCACCAGACTCCGTTTCAGCGCTTCACCCGCGACGTTGACCGTGTGCACGTTGGCGCTCAGGCCACCGGATTCCAGCAAGGCTTTGAGCACTGATGGCACGGTGTTGATCAGCGTGATGTCGTCTCGCAGTTCTAGCACATTAGTCACGACATCGATGCTGCCGCCAGAAGTCAGCGGTGCGAAGCACTCATAAACGGCGAGGTCGAAGTTCAGCGAGGTGGAGAACAGCGTCTTGGCCAAGGTTTCACGGTCAAAC
>NZ_JAAVVC010000016.1 GCF_018449725.1 Pseudomonas sp. dw_612
ATTGCCTGCGAAATAAGTTGCGTGACTGATAACCTGTTGCAGAACCGGCCTGTGCTTTTCCAGTCTTACGTACAGGCCCTAACCCGCAGTGAGGAAAAGCATGAAGTCGCGCATCTGGCGTTTGGCCGGTGTTGGTTTGCTGTGTGTAAGTGTCACTGCGCAATCGCTGGCCGATGAGCCGCAGAACCGGGGGCCCGAAGGTGTACCGCACGGGCGTGATCATGAGCGAAATGATCAGGGCCATGGTGGTAACAACCAGCCGCGCCCACAAAACAACCCTCAACAGAACAATCAGCCGCGGCCGCAGAACAATCCGCAGCAGAATCAACCGCGCCCGCAGAACAACGAAATCATTCGTGGCGAGAACAGCCGTCAGTTCGAGCACAACGGCCAGAATGGCCAAAATGGTCAATGGCAGAATCGCCAACATGATGCCAACACTCAGGTTCGACCTGCGCCGCCACCGCCGCAGTTACCGGCTAACAGCCTGCCGATCCAGGGCCGACCCGACACCGTGCGCCAGACCCAGCAGCCTCGGTACGGTAACTATCAGGACATACCGCGACGCAACGATAACAACCAGCACTGGCAGGGCAACAATCAAGGCCCGCGTCCCGATGATCATCGCTGGGAAGGTCGCCCGAATGGCCACGGCAATGGCTGGGGCCCCGGCCCACAGTACCGTCCGGGCCAAATGGTCGATCGCTTCCCGGACCGCAACTTCCGCGTGCCGTACCGTGGCCAGGATTACTTCTACTCCGGCGGCTACTGGTATCGCCCGCAAGGTCCGCGCTACGTAGTGGTTCAGCCACCACGCGGGATCCGCGTGCACTACATGCCTGATTACGCCCGGGAAGTGTGGATCGGCGGTGCGCTGCTGTTCCTCGCCGCCGGCTCGTATTACGCCTACGAAGAAAGCACTCAGGATTATGTAGTGGTCGAGCCGCCAGTCGGTGCTCCGCAACCGCAACCGACCAGCAACGGCATTGACGTGACGGCGTATCCGGCCAACGGCCAGTCTCCGCAGCAAGTTGCCCAGGACGGTTACGAGTGCTCGCAATACGCGGTGCAGCAGAGCGGCTTCAATCCGCAAACCGCGACGTACCAGCCAGATCCGTCAGTCGTGCAAGCCTACCGCCAGGCCCAGGGCAACTGCCTGAGCAGCCGCGGATATCAGGTGGAATAACGGCAGCTGCAAGCTGCAAGCTGCAAGCTTCAAGCGGTAAGCCTGAAGCTTGGAGCTTGGAGCTTGGAGCTTAAAGCTTGCCGCTTGCAGCTGCTTTCATCGGGTCGGCGTGCACCAGCACTTCGGCTCGTGGGTAAGCGGCGTGAATCGCATCGGCGGCCTGATCGCTGATGCCGTGGGCGACTGACAGCGTCAACTCCCCCGGCAATTCCAGGTGCAATTGCACAAACCAGTGATTGCCGGAAATCCGCGTGCGCAAATCATGCGCGCCCAATACGCCCGGCACGCCGCAGGCCAGTTCCAGCATGTGCTGGCTCACGTCCGGTGGCAGCTCTTCATCCATCAGCACCGCAAAACTTTCCCGGGCGATCTGCACCGCGCTCCAGAGGATGTACGCCGCAATCCCCAAGCCGAACCAGGCGTCCAGCGAATGCCAGCCGAACCCGGCGAGTACCAGCGCAATCAGAATGCTGCCGTTGAGCATCAGGTCGGAACGGTAATGCAAGGAGTCGGCACGCACAGCGTTGGAGCCGGTGGCCTTGATGACCCGATGTTGCAGCATCAGCAGCGCCACGGTCAGCGCGAGGGAAAACAGGATCACCCCGATGCTGATCCATGGCGCCCCCACCGGTTCCGGATGCTTCAACCGATCAAACGCCTGAAAGGCAATCAGCACCGCACTGCCACCAATGAACAGCGCCTGGGCCATGCCCGACAGCGATTCGGCCTTGCCGTGCCCATAACGATGGTCGTCATCGGCCGGGCGCAAGGCGTAATGCACCGCCAACAGATTGAGCAGCGAGGTGATGCCGTCGAGGGCCGAGTCGGTCAACCCGGCGAGCATGCTCACCGAACCGCTGAGCCACCAGGCGATGGCTTTGGCAATGATCAACGTGCACGCCACCGCCACGGAGGCGCGGGTCGCCAGCCGCAGCAGGCGAGCGTGTTTGAGGCTGGTGGTCATAGGTGCGGCAGTTCCTTTAAGGGCACGGATTTACGCGGCAGGTTGCAGGCCGAACATGGCCAGTTGCTGAGTGCTGCCCTTGTGCTGGATCAGGCGTGGGTCATCCAGCGGGAAGCTGCGGCCCAGTTCGGTTTCCAGAATAGTCTGCAACTTGCGGTTATCGACCTGACCGTCCGGGCCGATCGCTTCCTTGAGTTTTTCGGGTGCGACCTGGGCGGTCTTGCCCGGTTCGAAATAAATCGCGCCGGTGGCAAAGTCGACGGCAAACGCAATCAGGCCGGGAACGATGTAGAACAGCAGACCCACGGCATCGAGCACTGCAATCGCCGGGTCAATCTTGCCGTCGATCTGGCCGCGACGGTCAGGGTAGAAAATCGAACCGCAGGCGGTCACCTGGGTCAGCAAGGTGGCGACGAGAACACCGCCAATCAGGCGAAAGGGAACACGCATGGGAAATCTCCTGGGTCATTTGAAAACGAATGGGCGTCTATATGAATTAGGACTGTGATTAACGCCAGACAGTTCGCCGTTATACTCGCGCCTCTGTTTGGGAGCCAGCATGATTTCTTTGCCGATTGATGAAGTTTTACCCGCCCTGCGTGAAGCCTTGGCGACACGTCACGAAGCCGTGCTCGAAGCACCGCCCGGCGCCGGTAAAACCACCCGTGTGCCGTTGGCCTTGCTCCACGAGCCGTGGCTGGCCGGGCAGACGATTCTGATGCTCGAGCCCCGTCGCCTGGCGGCGCGGGCGGCGGCGGAGCGTTTGGCCAGTGAGCTGGGCGAAAAGGTCGGGGAAACCGTCGGCTATCGGATTCGTCTCGACAGCAAAGTCGGCCCCAACACCCGGATCGAAGTGGTCACCGAAGGCATTCTCACCCGGCGCTTGCAGGATGATCCGGCGCTGGATGGCGTGGGGTTGTTGATCTTTGACGAGTTTCACGAACGCAGCCTCGACGCGGATCTGGCGCTGGCCCTGAGCCTCAATGGCCGGGAACTGTTTCGCGAAGACCAATCGCTGAAAATCCTGTTGATGTCGGCCACCCTGGAAGGCGAGCGCCTGGCCGGCTTGCTCGATGACGCGCCGATCCTGCGCAGCGAAGGGCGCATGTACCCGGTGGCCATGCGCTGGGGCCGGCCGTTCCAGTCCGGTGAATTCATCGAGCCGCGTCTGGTGCAAACCATCCTCGAAGCCTTGAACGATGAAACCGGCAGCGTGCTGGTGTTCCTGCCGGGGCAGGCGGAAATCCGGCGGGTGCATCAACAATTGGCGGATGCCTTGGGCGAGAGCACGCAGGTTTTGCTTTGTCCGCTGCACGGTGAATTGGATCTGGCCGCGCAGCGCGCCGCGATCGACCCGGCGCCTGTCGGTAAACGCAAAGTGGTGCTGGCCACCAACATCGCCGAGACCAGCCTGACCATCGATGGTGTGCGCGTGGTGATCGACGCCGGGTTGGCGCGGGTGCCGCGTTTCGACCCGGGCAGCGGCATGACGCGCCTGGACACCCAGCGCATCTCCCGCGCCAGCGCCACGCAGCGCGCAGGCCGGGCTGGGCGCTTGGAGCCGGGCGTGTGTTATCGCCTGTGGTCGCAGGATCAGCACGAACAACTGGCGGCGTATGCCAGTGCGGAAATTCTTTCGGCTGATCTCGCCGGGCTGGCGTTGCAACTCGGTCGCTGGGGCGTTACGCCAGGCCAATTGGTGTGGCTCGACGTACCGCCCGCCGCGGCTTATGCGCAGGCTCAGGATTTGCTCGATCGCCTCGGTGCACTGGACGGCGATGCGCTGACTCGTCACGGCCAGGCCATGGCCGAACTGCCGGCGCATCCACGCATTGCGCATTTGCTGCTGCGCGGTCAGGCATTGGGGCTGGCGGACATGGCCTGCAACGTCGCGGCACTGCTGGGCGAACGGGATATTTTGCGCGGTGCCGGGGCCGATCTGCACACTCGATTGGTCCTGTTGTCCGGCGAAGAGCGCGCTGCTCGCGGCGCCCAAGGCGGTGTGCAACGAGCCCGGCAACTGGCGCGGCAGTATCGCGGCTACTTGCGCGGTAACGCCGCGGAGCCGGTCAGCGATCCCGATCATCCACGCTGGCTCGGTGCGCTGCTGGCGCTGGCTTATCCGGATCGGGTCGCGCAACAGCGCCGGGCTGGTGGCGCGGAATATCGTCTGGCCAACGGTCGGGCGGCGTTGTTTGCCGAGGCCGACAGTTTGATGAAACAACCCTGGCTGGTGATCGCCGATCTCGGCAGTCGTCAGGGCCAGCGCGAAGAACGGATTTATCTGGCGGCGGATTTCGATCCGGCGCTGTTCGATTCGGTATTGGCCGAGCAAGTGCGCTGCGTCGATCAACTGGATTGGGACGAGCGCGAAGGCGTGCTGCGGGCCGAGCGACAGCGCAAGGTCGGTGAGTTGATCCTCAGCCGCGAGCCCTTGACCGGGCTCGACGAAACGGCGCGCAGCCAGGCGTTGGTCAATCTGGTACGGCGTAAAGGTTTGGAGTTGTTGCCATGGACCCCGGAGCTGCGTCAGTGGCAAGCGCGGGTGGCGTTGTTGCGGCAGCTGGACCTGGGCAGTAAAGGTGAGAGTGAATGGCCGGATGTCAGCGACGCCGCGCTGGTCAAAAGCCTCGAACATTGGCTGTTGCCGTACCTGGGCAAAGTATCGCGGCTCAGTCACTTCGCCAATCTGGACCTGTCGAGCATCGTGCATAACCTGCTGCCGTGGCCATTGCCGCAACGTCTCGATGAACTGGCGCCGCATCATTTGAGCGTGCCGTCCGGCTCATCGATTCGGCTGGACTACAGCGAGCAACCGCCGATTCTGGCGGTGCGTTTGCAGGAACTGTTCGGTCTGGCCGAAACCCCGCGCATCGCTGGCGGCCGGCAAGTGGTCAAGTTGCACCTGCTGTCCCCGGCGCGGCGACCGGTGCAGGTGACTCAGGATCTGGCGAACTTCTGGCGCAGCACCTATGCCGAGGTGAAGAAGGATTTGAAAGGGCGGTATCCGAAGCATTACTGGCCGGATGATCCGTTGGTGGCTGAGGCGACGGCGCGGATCAAGCCGCGTAAATAGTCAGGTCAATCGGCGGTGCGGCATTCGCGAGCAAGCCCGCTCCCACAAGGCATCTCCAGTCGACACAGATTTTGTGTGCGACGCAGATCCCTTGTGGGAGCGGGCTTGCTCGCGAAGCTTTTGATATTGACCTACGGCGCAGCCGGCAACAAAAACCGTGCAATCACCGGCAAGTGATCGGAAATCCGCAACGTATCGTCCTGCCGCACTGTCGCTTCAACACGCTTGATCCGCGGGCTGTAAAACAGGTAATCCACCGTCCGGTCCGGGCCGTTCAGGCCGGGATCGTTCGGGTAATGGGTCAGCCACTGTGCCCGATCGGCACCGCTGGCTTCGTTATTGGTGGGGATCATCGGGTATTTGTCCCACAGCACATGCAGGGCGCTGTCGGCGGAGTAGGGCGTACGTTGCTCGGTGGGCAGGCGTCGGTATTGGCCCAGGGGCAAGAGATTGAAGTCACCGCCGATCAACCACGGTGTGCCGCGACTCTCGTATCGGTCGAGCACCTTGGCCACCGCCGTCACTTGGGTTTGCAGGGTGTCATAGGGCTGGATGACACGGTCCAGATGCGTGTTGAGTACCGCGACCTGCCCGCCATCGCTCAACGGTAGATAGGTCACCAGCAAGGCGTTTTTCGGTTTGAACTGACGGCTGATGAGATTGGCGGGCGCCACCGGCAATTGCAGGCGCTCGGCATGTTCGATCTGGTAGCGGCTCAGGGTCGCCAGTTGCCGGCCGACGCTGCCGAAGATGTGCGGCTCAGGGACGAAATTGGCCTTCCAGTCGAAGGCGTGGGCGCTGCAGGGATAAAGGTCGGCGACCCGTTCCTGCAACAGCTTGAACTGATCCTGATAATCGCTGGCCTTGGCGCCGTTATCGAGCTCTTGCAGCAGCACGATGTCCGGATCCTCGTCGCGAATCACCCGTGCCACTTCATCAAGGCTGAACGCCATGTCTTCGAGGGTGGGTTTTTCGTCGTCGCCCTGGGCCAGGTCGTTCCAGAACACGTAGCGTTTACCCGCCAGGTACTGAACGTTCCACGTCATCACCTTCAAGGCTTGACCGGGCACCAGGGTAGGCGCCTTGGCGTTGCAACTGACCGGCAACACTTCCTTGGCTTCAGGCCGCCAGGTGGCGCTGTAGATCAACAGGCCCGCCAGGCCGAGGATAATCAGCAGGCCCAGCAGGGTGTAGCGCAGTAGACGGGTCATTGGCTCGGCTTAATAGCGTTACAAAGATGACCCCGAGCATACCCGAGAGCGGCGTCCGCGCCCAAGGGTAGAGCGGTCAGACGGGTCTATCGGTTTTGTCAGGCACTTCGCCAATCAGCATAAACAGGCGGAACAGCACCACGCTGGTGAACAGTTGCAGGAAACTGTGGGCGCTGTCGATCAGCAAGCCGAGCACCGGATTCTGTGGCTCCGGGTAGATCTCCAGGCTGGCACCCTTGAGCAACCACAGCGGCGCCATCACCGCCAGAATGCACACCAGAATGCGCAGGAAATGGCCGCGAGTCAGGCGCAGGCTTTCCTTCATCGCCGCCAGCGGCGCCATGCCGCGCAGCACCAGCAGGTATTCGGCGAAGGCCAGGGCCACCATCAGCCAGATGCCCGGCAGGAAATACAGCGACAGGCCAAGCAGGATCAACAAGGTGTTGAGCGCGGTGAGCAGGGCGAAACGTGGCCACAAGGTGGCCGACGTAGCCAGCAAGTCGCGGATGCGCGGCGATTCGCCACGACTGCGGGCATCGAGAAACAGAATCAGCGCCGCGGTGTACAGCGGATAGACCAGCAAACCGACGATCACGCTGTAACCGGGGAACCCGTCCGGGCCGGCGGTGTTGTCCACCACTTGTTGCAAGAACGCTTCGAAAATCACCAGCGGCAAGCACAGTTGCACGATCTGGCGCAGATTGCGCTTGAAGAAATACAAGGAGTCACGCAGCACATCGAACGGATTCATCAGTCGGTATCGCAGGTTAAAAGCAGTTCCACACTTTAACCGATGAAGCGCTGGAGGGCGCAAACGTAAACGTTAGGTAAAGGCCATTGAAACATCCTGTTGCAGCCCCATTACTGTCGGGCACCTTATCCACAGTGGATGAGGGTGACGATATTCCCGGCAATCTACGAGGTCGCCATGAACAGCGAAGAACAAACCCTGATCGATGGACTGTTTTCCCGGTTGCAACAGGCCGAAACGGATTCAGCCCCGCGTGACGCCCAGGCCGAGGCGCGGATCAAGGAGCACCTGACTCGCCAGCCCGCCGCGGGCTATTTCATGACCCAGGCGATTCTGGTGCAAGAGGCTGCGATCAAAAGCCTCGACGAACAGAACAAGCAACAGGCGCAGCAGATCCAGCAATTGCAGGCTGAATTGCAGCAGGCCAAGGCGGCTCCGGCGCCGAGCAGTGGTGGTTTCCTGTCGAGCATCTTTGGTGGCGGTTCCCGCGATCAACAGCCAACTCAGAGCCCTCCACCCGCGACCGGTGGCTGGCGTGAACCGGCCCGGCCGTCGTTCAACTCGCAACCGCCACAGCAAAACTTCGGTGCACCGCAACAGAACTACGGCGCCCCGCAGCAAAACTACGCGCCGCAACAGCAGGCCCCGGTCGGTAGCGGCTTCCTCGGTGGCGCTTTGAAAACGGCGGCTGGCGTGGCCGGTGGTGTGATGCTGGCGCAAGGCATCAGCAGCCTGTTCCACAGCAATCAGCAACCGCAGGAAATCGTCGAAGTCATCAAGGAAGAGCCGGCGCAGGTCAACGATCACAGCGGCAACGACTGGAATAATGACCAGCATGTGGCCGGCAACGATTCCAACGACCAAGGCAATTTCACCGACGCCGACTACAGCGATGACAGCTCGTCATTCTTCGGCGGCGATGACGACGATTCCTTTATCTGACCCACCACTCGTCCGGGGCGCGCAATCGCCCCGGGCCGATTATTCGCGGAACAATCCTTCAGGCTGGCATACTGGGCGACTTTTCGGGCCTAGTGCCGGATTCAAAGCCTGCGCCTGTGCGCCAAGAGGGAAGCGATGAAGAAAATCGCAGTGTTCGCCGACGTTCAAAACCTCTATTACACCGTGCGTCAGGCCTATGGTTGCCACTTCAACTATGCCGCGTTGTGGGCTGATATCAGCAAACAGGGCGAGATTGTCGAGGCCTATGCCTACGCCATCGATCGCGGTGACAGCAAACAGCAGCAGTTCCAGCAGATCCTGCGCAACCTCGGCTTCATCGTGAAGCTCAAGCCCTACATCCAGCGCAGCGACGGCTCGGCCAAGGGCGACTGGGACGTGGGCATCACCCTCGACATCATGGACGCCGCCGACCACGTCGACGAAGTGGTGCTGGCCTCCGGCGACGGTGATTTCGACATGCTGCTGGAGCGCATCATCAGCAAACACGGCGTGCAAGCCGTGGCCTACGGCGTGCCGGGCCTGACCGCGAATTCGCTGATCCGCGCCGCCAGCCGCTACGTGCCGATCGAAGGCGCGCTGCTGCTCAAGAATTGATTTTTACGGAGTAGAAACAGGTTTGGAACGCATAGCCGTCATCGACTTTGAAACCACCGGGATCTCCCCGAGCAGCAGCTGCCGGGCCACGGAAATTGCCGTGGTGATCCTCGAACAGGGGCGCATCGTCGAGCGTTACCAGAGCCTGATGAACGCCGGCGTGCGCGTGTCGGCCTTCATCGAACAACTCACCGGCATCAGCAACGCCATGCTGCGTACCGCGCCGTCGGCCGAGCAGGTGATGAACGAAGTGAATGAGTTCGTCGGCATCACGCCGTTGCTGGCGCACAACGCGGCGTTCGACCAGAAGTTCTGGGATTTTGAACTGGGGCGGATCAAGCGTACGCGGTTGCAGAGTTTTGCCTGTTCGCTGTTATTGGCCCGTCGGTTGATGCCGGCGGCGCCGAATCACAAGCTCGGGACCCTCACCACGTTCGCCAGTTTGCCCAATACCGGCAAGGCTCACCGAGCGATGGCCGATGCGGAGATGGCAGCGAACCTGACGACGCATTTGGCTGAGCAACTGCGCCAGCAGCATGGGTTGCGGGAGTTGTCCCATGATCTGCTCGTTAGCCTGCAGAAGGTGCCGGCGGCGAAGATCAACGAACATCTGAAGCGCCATCGCGGGTTCTGACTGATACCCCCTATCTCCCGAACATCCCCGAACCTCTGTAGGAGCTGCCGAGTGAAACGAGGCTGCGATCTTTTGATCTTGCTTTTAAAAGATCAAGATCAAAAGATCGCAGCCTCGTTTCACTCGACAGCTCCTACGCTCCTACGCAATGTCGATCTGTTTAAAGGTGTCTCCGATTCGATGATCGGTCCTACCGAATAATAGGGAATGTCTGTCTTGCCCCTCTTCTGGGGCATCGATAACCTTTTGAGCGTCGCTGCCAATGCGGTGACCGGGACTGCAAGCCCGAATCTTTGGAGGCACACTTGGTTCGGAGATTCGCCCATGATCAAAGCTAATCCCAATATCCCTAATAACAGTGCTGGCTCAGATCAGTCTGCAATAGCGCAATCAGCTTCGAGAGAAGCTCACTTCGTCCCCCAAACATTCATCCGTCACCACATCCAACTAAAAGCACTTTTACTGCACGCAGAAGCCTGGTTTTGCGCTCGCGATATCGGCCGTCTAATGGGCGTGGATATCAACGGCCGGTACGCCCTCAAGCTCGACGCCGATCAACGCCGGATGATGTGTTTGTCTGGAAGCGACGACCCTCAGGAAACATTGATGCTGAGTGAGTCCGGCGTGTACGCGATGTTGGTCTATCACTACTGCCCGGAGAACCGGAATCTGCGGTGTTGGCTGACCCATCATGTGGTGCCGATGCTGCGGGACGGTGGCGGAGCTGGTTCGAATCAAGCGCCCAGTTTGCGGTTAATGGAATGGGCGGGGGGCACGTTAAGCCTGCTGCATTGGCGAACGGAACCATGGGTTCGTCTGAAAGACATGCCGTGTTTGCTGGGCGCCGGATATAGCGGCGTTCGCGGATTCTGACGACACCACTGGACCCCTGTAGGAGCTGTCGAGTGAAACGAGGCTGCGATCTTTTGATCTTGTTTTTATGGGCAAAGTCAAAAGATCGCAGCCTCGTTTCACTCGACAGCTCCTACGGGATCGCTATTTGCCATTTCCTTCCAACTGCCCCAACGGCACGCGCTTTTCTATCGCGCTCGACAACACAATCGACGTCTTGCTGAACCCGAACTTGGCCACGCGATTGATCAACGCTTCCAGCTCCGGCATCGAGCCCACCGCCGCTTGCATGATCACGCAGGGATCACCGGTCACTCGATGGCACTCGGTCAGTTGCGGGATTTTGATCAGGTCGTCGTAGGTTTTCTGGTTGCCGTGCTGGTTCAGGCGCAGTTCGATCACGCACTGGATAGGCAGGCCGATTTTCGACATGTCGACTTTGGCCTGGTAACCGGTAATCACCCCGGATGCCTCGAGTTTGGCCACGCGCTCGGCCACGGCCGGGGCGGAGAGGTTCACTTTGCGCGCCAGTTCGGCGTAGGACGCGCGACCGTTTTCCAACAGGGCGCTGAGGAGCATGCGGTCGTACTTGTCCATCGTAAATTCCTGAAAATGATATGACTTTCGAAAGCACGGTTTATCCCACTGATCTCCGTGTTTTGAAAAGTGTACCGGCGCTATAAACAGGTTTTGTAACTTATTTTTACTGTCTGGCCTTTCTAGAATATCCGATCTCCTTATCCTGCCTGTCGAGCTGCCCAATGCCTGGCTTACGTCGCTTTCCCTTACCGTTGATCGCCGCTTTTTTCGCGTTGTACGTGATTTGGGGCTCGACGTATCTGGTCATTCGCATCGGCGTGCAGTACTGGCCACCGTTGATGCTCGGCGGCATTCGCTTTGTGATTGCCGGGACGCTGATGTACGCGTTCCTGCGCTGGCGCGGGTCGCCGGCACCGACCTGGGCGCAGTGGAAAGCGGCAGGGATCATCGGGATTTTGCTGCTCAGTTTCGGTAACGGCGCGGTGAGTGTGGCCGAACACACGGGCGTGGCGTCCGGCGTTGCCGCGTTGGCGGTGGCGACGGTGCCGTTGTTTACCTTGCTCTGTGGATATTTCTGGGGCGCGCGTAATACCCGTCTCGAATGGGCCGGGATTGTGCTTGGGCTGATCGGCATCGCCATGCTCAACCTCGGCTCCAACCTGCAATCGAGCCCATTGGGCGCGGCGCTGTTGGTGTTCGCCGCCGCGACCTGGGCCTTTGGCTCGGTGTGGAGCAAACACTTGCCGCTGCCCCAGGGCGCGATGGCCAGTGCCGTGGAAATGCTGGTGGGCGGCGTGGTGTTGCTGATCGGCAGTACGGTCAGCGGTGAACACCTGGACAGTGTGCCGCCAATTGAAGGCTGGTTCGCGTTGGCTTACCTGATCGGCTTCGGTTCGATCATTGCCTTCAACGCCTACATGTACCTGTTGAAAAACGTGCGTCCGGCGGCGGCCACCAGTTATGCCTACGTCAATCCGGCGGTGGCGGTGTTGCTGGGGATCGTGTTTGTCGGCGAGAGCATCGGTATCGAGGAAGCGATCGCCATGGCGGTGATCATCAGTGCCGTGGTGTTGATCGGGTTGCCGCAGTGGCGTCGTGGTCCGGCGCGACCCGTGGTGGTGGCGCCGACAGAATCCCGTGTGAATTAGGGTAAACTGCGCGCCATTGCACACTCGTTTTGCACAACCGCTCCGCATTTTCCTACGGTAATCCCATGACTTTCGCCTCCCTTGGCCTGATCGAACCTTTGCTGCGCTCTCTTGAGACGCTCGGCTACCAGACGCCTACGCCAGTCCAGGCGCAAGCCATTCCGGCGGTGCTGGCCGGTCGCGACCTGATGGCTGCGGCCCAGACCGGCACCGGCAAAACTGCCGGTTTCGCGCTGCCGCTGCTGCAGTTGCTGGCCATGGAAGGGCCGAAAGTGGCCTCCAACTCGGTACGCGCGCTGATCCTGGTGCCGACCCGCGAACTGGCCGAACAGGTTCACGAAGCCGTGCGTCAGTACGCCGAGAACCTGCCGCTCAGCACTTACGCGGTGTACGGTGGTGTCAGCATCAACCCGCAGATGATGAAGTTGCGCAAAGGTGTTGATGTACTGGTGGCCACGCCCGGGCGTTTGCTCGACCTGTATCGTCAGAAGGCCCTCAAGTTCAACCAACTGCAAACCCTGATCCTCGACGAAGCCGATCGCATGCTCGACCTGGGCTTTTCCGAAGAGCTGGGGAATATTTATCGCGTGTTGCCGAAGCAGCGTCAGACGCTGCTGTTCTCCGCGACCTTCTCCGACGCGATTCGCCTGCTGGCCGGGCAAATGCTCAACGATCCGCTGAGCATCGAAGTCAGCCCGCGCAACGTGGCGGCCAACACCGTCAAGCAATGGGTTGTGGTGGTGGACAAGAAGCGCAAGCCGGAACTGTTCATTCATTTGCTGCGCAAGGGCAAATGGAAGCAGGTGCTGGTGTTCGCCAAGACCCGCAACGGCGTGGACGCGCTGGTGGAAAAACTCCAGGGCCTGGGCATCAATGCCGACGGCATCCACGGCGACAAACCTCAGGCGACCCGTCAGCGGGCGCTGGATCGGTTCAAAGCCAGTGAGATTCAGATTCTGGTCGCCACTGACGTCGCGGCCCGTGGTCTGGACATCGAAGACCTGCCATTGGTGGTCAACTTCGACCTGCCGATCGTGGCCGAGGACTACATCCACCGCATCGGCCGTACCGGTCGTGCGGGCGCTACCGGGGAGGCGATTTCCCTGGTCTGCGCCGATGAAGTGAATCAGCTGTCAGCCATCGAGATGTTGACCCGCCAGACGTTGACCCGCCAGACCGAGCAGGATTTCGAGCCTGAGCACCGGGTGCCGGATACCGATTCCAGTGGTCAGGTGGTGAAGAAGCCGAAAAAACCGAAGAAGCCAAAGGCCTCCGGCAGCAAGCGCAATTTGGGTAAATGGGTTGAGAGCGGGGATGCTTCGGCGGTGGAGCCTTCGATCAAGCCTGTGCGCAAAGTGCCGGTGTTTAACACTGGGCCGCGTAAGAAAAAGCCTTGATAGTGTGATCGGCTTTAGATCGACCCCTCACCCTAGCCCTCTCCCCAAGGGGGCGAGGGGACTGACCGAGGTGTTCTTGGAGCTGCATCGACCTGAAAGTCCTGAGTCGAACTCAGGCTTGAAAGCAATGAAGATCGGCTCCCTTTCCCCGCTGGAGTGAGGGGACTGACCGAGGTGTTCTTGGAGCTGCATCGACCTGAAAGTCCTGAGTCGAACTCAGGCTTGAAAACAATGAGATCGGCTCCCTTTCCCCGCTGGAGCGAGGGAACTGACCAAGTTGTTCTTAGAGTTACATCGACCTGAAAGTCCTGAGTTGAACTCAGGTTTTGAAAAGCCCCCGATTGGCTCCCTTTCCCCCTCTCCCCATTGGGGAGAGGGCTGGGGTGAGGGGCTGGATTTCGAAAGCGCTAAAAGTACTTCAGCCAAACGAATCAAGCCCCTCGCTTCAACCACTCCATCATCCCGAACCCCGCCGCCCGCCCGCTCGCAAAACACCCGGTCAGCAAATACCCCCCCGTCGGCGCTTCCCAATCCAGCATTTCCCCCGCGCAGAACACGCCAGGCAGTTGCTTGAGCATCAAACGCTCATCCATCGACTCAAACTTCACCCCTCCCGCACTGCTGATGGCTTCGTCCAGAGGACGGGTTTTCACCAGCGTCAGTGGCAACGCCTTGATCGCTTTGGCCAGCAAGGCCGGATCGGCATAGGCATCGGCAGCCGTCAGTTCGCGTAGCAGCGCCGCTTTTACCCCGTCGAGCCCGAGCTGGCTGTGCAAGTGTTTGGACATCGAGCGTGAACCGCGCGGTTTGCGCAACGCCGCTTCAACTTTATCCACAGGCCGGCCCGGCAACAGATCGATATGGATCGTCGCCGAACCCTGCTGGTTGATCGCGTCGCGAATCGGCGCCGACAACGCGTAGATCAAACTGCCTTCAATCCCGGTGGCGGTGATCACACATTCTCCGAGACGCGGAATGTCGTCATTCAACCCAATGGCGATATTTTTCAGCGGCGCACCGGCGAATTTACTGACCATCAATTCGCTCCAGGCCTGCACCTCGAAGCCGCAATTACTCGGTTGCAACGGCGCGAGTCCTACGCCGCGTTGTTCCAGAGGCAACATCCACGCGCCGTCCGAGCCCAGGCGCGACCAACTGCCGCCGCCGAGGGCGAGCAGGGTGGCGTCGGGTTTAACGATGATTTCGCTGGCGGGACTGTCGATACGCAAATCACCGTGTTCATTCCAACCGAGCCAACGATGGCGGGTGTGGATAACTACGCCGGCATCGCGCAGGCGTTTGAGCCAGGCGCGGAGCAGGGGCGCGGCCTTCATGTCTGTAGGAAAAACCCGGCCGGAGCTGCCGACAAAGGTTTCGATGCCCAGGTCGTGAATCCACTGACACAGCGCATCGGCACCGAAGGCTCGCAGCAGCGGGGCCATATGCGGCGCGCGTTCGGCATAGCGCGAAAGGAACGCCGGGTAGGCTTCGGAGTGGGTGATGTTCATGCCGCCGACGCCGGCCAGCAGGAATTTTCGTCCCACGGACGGCATGCCGTCGTAGAGATCGACTTTGATCCCGGCCTGGCTCAGTACCTCAGCGGCCATCAGGCCGGCGGGGCCGCCGCCAATGATGGCGACTTGAAAGGGCAGGGCGGCGGATTGGGTCATGGCGAGAGCTGCGGCGTGGCTGGATAAGCCGCGCATTCTATCAGTACACATTCCCTGTGGGAGCGGGCTTGCTCGCGAAGGGGCCGTGTCAGTCGACATCATTGTTGCCTGACACGACGCTTTCGCGAGCAAGCCCCCTCCCACAGTGGATCACAGGTGTTCATAAAGTAGTGGTCAAAAAACAATCAGTACTCTGCAAGCTACAGACAGCATGGGCTGTAGGCGCTTTCACTCAGGTTATCCACAGGCAGTTCCACAGGCATTGTGGGTAAAGATTCATACTTCAATGACAACCTGATGACTGCCATACCCGGTGTGCGCTGTGATGGAGGATGCCGTGACGACGGGCCAGGGCCTGGCGGTCCTTGCTGTAGCCGCCGCCGATCACTCCGACTACCGGGATGTCACGGCCCAGGCAGTGGCGCATCACGCGTTCATCCCGGGCGGCGACGCCTTCATCTGTCAGCTTTAGATAACCTAACGCGTCATCCTTATGCACATCGACCCCGGCGTCATACAGCACCAGGTCCGGTTGGTAGAGCGGCAGCAAATAGTTGAGCGCGTCGTCCACTACCTGCAAATAATCCGTGTCGCCCATGCCCTTGGGTAAAGGAATGTCCCAGTCACTTTCGGCTTTGCGTGCAGGAAAATTCTTTTCGCAGTGCAGGGAAACGGTGATCGCGTCCGGGGTGTTGTGCAGGATGCGTGCAGTCCCGTCGCCCTGGTGCACGTCGCAATCGAAGATCAGTACCCGATTCACCCGACCGCTTTCCAGCAGGTAATGGCTGATCACGGCCAGGTCATTGAAGATGCAGAACCCGGCTGGGTAATCGTAGTGGGCGTGGTGCGTGCCGCCCGCGAGGTGACAGGCCAGTCCATGTTCCAGCGCCTGCTCGGCCGCCAGCAAAGAACCGCCGACCGCCCGCACCGTGCGCCGGGCCAGGGCTTCGTTCCACGGCAGGCCGAGGCGCCGCTGGTCTTCGCGGGACAACTCGCCGCTCATATAGCGTTCGATATACGCAGGGTCATGTGCGAGGGCGAGAATCTCAGCCGGGCACAGTTCCGGGCGCAGCAGGTCGGCGTCCCGGACCAGGCCGCTGTCCACCAGGTGATCGCGCAGCAGGCGGAATTTGTCCATGGGGAAGCGGTGCTCCGCCGGGAATTCGGGGCTGTAGTCTTCGTGGTAGATCAGCGGCAGTGACATGATGAAGTCATACAAGAATGAAGGAACGATCCTACCAGCGATGTAGACTCGCGGCATGGACTTGGAGGGCACGATGGAGCCGATACTCGAACTCGAAAGCGCGCGATTGCTATTGCGGCAGTGGCGCGATGAGGATTTGCCGGCGTTTGCGGCGATGTGTGCCGATCCGCAGGTGATGCGTTATTTTCCCGAGCCCTTGAGTCGATTGGAAAGTGCTTCGCTGATCGGGCGGATTCGCGGGCATTTTGCCGAGCACGGTTTCGGTCTATGGGCATTGGAGCGCAAGGACAGCGGTGCCTTTATCGGGTTTACCGGTTTGGGTGTGGTCGGTTTCGACGCACCCTTCACGCCGGCCACGGAAATCGGCTGGCGCCTGGCCCGGGAGCACTGGGGTCTGGGCTACGCCAGTGAAGCCGCGTGGACCGCGCTGCGCTGCGGCTTTGACCGGTTGTCGTTGAAAGAGGTGGTGTCGTTCACCACCGAAAGCAACACGCCGTCGCAGAAAGTCATGCAAGCCATCGGCATGCAGCATGATTCAGCCGATGACTTCGAGCACCCGAAGCTCGCGCCTGACCATCCGCTGCGTCACCATGTCCTGTACCGCATCACCCGTGAACAATGGCTGCAAACCTTGCATGGATAAGCAGGCACGGACGTTTACAATGGTCGCCATTGGCCAGTGCCATTAACTGAATCGACCGCCGCAGCCAAGACTGCGCGGCATTGCTTTGTGTGAGGAGAGCCTGAATGAGCCAAGTATTGGAAGATCTGGTAGACCTGCTGACGCTGGAGCCGATTGAAGAAAACCTGTTCCGCGGCCGCAGCCAGGACTTGGGTTTCCGTCAGTTGTTCGGCGGCCAGGTGCTCGGCCAGTCCCTGTCGGCGGCCAGTCAGACCGTCGAAGAGACGCGGCATGTGCACTCGATGCACGGTTATTTCCTGCGCCCGGGCGATGCCAAGTTGCCGGTGGTGTACCAGGTCGATCGGGTGCGTGACGGCGGCAGTTTCAGCACCCGTCGGGTGACGGCGATTCAGAAGGGCAATCCGATTTTCACGTGCAGCGCGTCCTTCCAGTACGACGAAGAAGGCTTCCAGCACCAGACCGAAATGCCACAAGTGGTCGGCCCGGAAAACCTGCCGTCGGAGCTGGAGCTCGCCCAGCAACGCGCACATTTGATTCCGGAACACATGCGCGAAAAACTGCTGTGCCCGAAACCGATCGAATTCCGCCCGGTGACCGAAAAAGATCCCTACAACCCGCAAGCGTCTGACCCGATCAAGTACGTGTGGTTTCGCGCCGACGGTGCCTTGGCCGACTCGCCGGCGCTGCACAAATACCTGCTGGCCTACGCCTCGGACTTCGGCCTGCTGACCACCTCGTTGCTGCCCCACGGCAAATCGGTGTGGCAGAAAGACATGCAGGTCGCCAGCCTCGATCACGCGTTGTGGTTCCATTCGGACCTGCGCGCCGATGACTGGTTGCTCTATGCGATGGACAGTCCGTGGGCCGGCAACTCCCGTGGTTTCTCCCGTGGCAGCGTGTTTAACCGCGCCGGGCAACTGGTGGCTTCGGTCACTCAGGAAGGCCTGATTCGCCATCGCAAGGATTGGGCATGACCCTGGCCGAAGTGCAGCACTGGGTGTTCGACATGGACGGCACCCTGACGGTGGCGGTGCATGACTTCGCGGCGATTCGCGTGGCGCTGGCGATCCCGGCCGAAGACGACATCCTGACCCACCTCGCGGCATTACCGGCCGAAGAAGCGGCGGTCAAACATGCTTGGTTGCTGGAGCATGAGCGGGACCTGGCGTTGGGCTCGAAGCCGGCGCCCGGCGCGGTGGAACTGGTGCGTGAATTGGCCGGGCGCGGTTATCGCCTCGGCATCCTGACCCGCAATGCGCGGGAATTGGCCCACGTGACGCTGGAGGCCATCGGCCTCGCCGATTGCTTTGCGGTGGAGGATGTTCTGGGCCGTGACGAAGCACCGCCCAAGCCGCATCCCGGTGGTTTGCTGAAATTGGCCGAAGCGTGGAATGTGCCGGCGAGCGAGATGGTGATGGTCGGGGATTACCGCTTTGATCTGGATTGCGGCCGAGCGGCAGGGGCGCGGACGGTGTTGGTGAATCTGCCGGACAACCCGTGGCCGGAGTTGGCGGATTGGCATGCGGTTGATTGCGTAGAACTGCGGCGGATGCTTTCGGCTTGAGTGATTTGTTGTCTGTCTAGACGCCTTCGCGAGCAAGCCCGCTCCCACAGGGGAATGCATTCCAAATGTGGGAGCGGGCTTGCTCGCGAAGAGGCCTTGGCAGGCAATACAAAACTCACTGACTGAACAGAACCTTCTGCCCCTCCGGCGACGTAAACATCCCATCCCCGTTATGCCCAACCCCGGGCACTTCGATCAGGCGCTGGTTAACCCCTTGTGGATTACGCCGCAGCAGATAATCAAAAAAGTTGTGTCCGCGAGCCAGGCGATAAGCCCCTTGGGCCTCCGCTTCGCAACCCTTGTCCAGCGCCGGGTGCTGCGGGTCGGTGTCCTGCTGGCCGAGCAGATAAGTCACGTCACGCTTGATGTAGATGCTTTCAATCTGCGGAGCCGTTTGCCCACCGGCATAGATGGGCAGGTCGGTCAGGCCATACTTCCAGCGATTGAAACCCGTGCACCGCGCATGATCGAACGCCACCGGCCGCTGCTCATTGAAGTAGGCGTAGGACGAGGGGTTGGCCACCACGTAGCGGATTTTCACCCCGGCCGCCGTAAGCGCCGGTTGGTCGTGGGCCAGCAATGCATAGCGCTGCACCACTTGGCCGCCACCGGAATGACCGGCGATGACTATTTGCTTCACGTCCGGAAATTGCCGGCGGTCGCTGAGCCTGTCGATGATTTGGTCGAGGGCGGCGAACGAGCTCAGAGCAAACGGCGCGGTGGATAACCCGCCGGCCATCCAGTCATTGCCCTTCCAGCGCAACACGCTGTCAGCCACGGGATTGCGCGTGACGTCGGTCTCATTGAGAAACTGCGGGGCGATCACCAGCGTGGTCGCGCTTTGCCCGGCCGCTTCAGCCGCTTTTTCGGCGCTGCGACGGTAGGTCTCGGCGTTACGCAATCGACCATGGATGATGATCAACACCCGTTCGATTTTCGCCGGCGCCGGGCCCATGCCCACCGCCATCTCACCTTCTTTCAACAACAGGCGCCCGGGGCTGATCTCTTTGACCCCGTGCTCGTCAGCCTGGGCACTTGCGCAGGCGATCAACAAAACCAATAACCATCTATGCATTTACAAATTTTTCGCCGCAAAGGTATCGCACTGGCCGACCTGGCCCTGGGCGAAACCGGTTTTGAACCAGCGCACCCTTTGCGCTGACGTTCCATGGGTGAAGGAGTCGGGTACGACGCGGCCCTGACCTTGCTGTTGCAAGCGGTCGTCGCCAATTGCATTGGCGGCGTTCAGGGCTTCCTCGATGTCACCGGGTTCCAGCCAGTTCAAGCGCTTCTGCGCATTGTTGGCCCAGACCCCGGCCAGGCAATCGGCCTGCAGTTCCTGACGCACCAGTAAACCACCATCGCCTTCCATTTGCCGACCTTGCTGGCGAGCGGTCTGAATTTTCGCTGAAACACCGAGCAACGTCTGAACATGGTGTCCGACTTCGTGAGCGATCACGTAGGCCTGGGCGAAGTCGCCCGCCGCGGAAAAGCGTTGCGACATCTCTTGGAAAAACGCCATGTCCAGATACACCTTCTGGTCGGCCGGGCAGTAGAACGGCCCGGTCGCCGAAGTGGCCAGGCCGCACGCCGAGTTCACCCGGTTGCTGAACAGCACCAGGGTCGGGTTCCTATATTGCTTGCCGGCCTGCTGGAAAATCTGGCCCCAGGTGTCCTCGGTATCACCGAGGATCGAGCGCACGAACTCGGCCTGTTCATCATTGGCCGGTGGCGCCTTGCGGGTCTGGTTGGTGGCCGGTGCCGATTGCTCGGTCATTTGCCCGGTCAGTTGTCCGAGGATTTGCATCGGGTCCTGGCCGGTGATCCAGCCAATCCCGACAATCAACAGGATGGCGGTCAGGCTCAAACCCTTGCCGCCCCCGAAACGCATTCCGCCGCCGCCACCGCCGCCATCATCACCCCGGGCATCGACCACGTTGTCGCTGCGTCGGCCTTTTTTCCATAGCATGTGGGAATCCTCTTTATTTACTGGGTGAAGACGCGTGGTGATGAGTGTTGCTGCTGGGTAGGCGTGGCGCCAGTCCGGTCGTCCATATTTCGACGTGGCCGGGAAAACGATCGCGTTGTATTGAGCGTGAATCGCCCGGCAAATTCCGTCAGCCACCGGGTTTTTGTCGAAGAAACGGAAGCCGGGCGCTGTCCGCACACTTTTTTCGTTCGCCTGTGTAAGAATCTGGAACCAGGTTCTAACGTGTTGGAATTAAAATTCCAAAGGATTGCCATGACCCTCAGCACCCCACTCTCCGGTGTAAACAAACCCTTCAAAGGGATTTTGCTGATCGTCGCCGCGACGTTCCTGTTTTCCAGCCATGACGCGCTGTCCAAATACCTCTCCGGTTTTTACCCGATCATCATGGTGGTCTGGGCGCGATATCTGGTTCACACCTTGTTGATGGCCGGGATCTTTCTGCCGCAATCCGGGTTACGCGTCCTACGCACCAAACGACCTTTGCTGCAATTGGCCCGGGCGTTGTGCCTGTTGGGTACCAGCCTGTTTTTCACCACCGGCCTGTTGTACATCCCCTTGGCGGAAGCCACGGCGGTCAACTTCCTCGCGCCGGTGTTGGTCACCGCGCTGTCGGTGCCGCTGCTCAAGGAACACGTCACCCGTGGCCAATGGATCGCGGTGATTTGCGGGTTTGTCGGCGTGTTGATCATCGTCCACCCCGGCGGTGAACTGTTCACCCCTGCGGTGTTGCTACCGTTCTGCTCGGCGATGTTTTTCTGCTTCTATCAGTTGCTCACCCGCAAGCTCAGCCAGATCGACAGCCCGACCACCAGCAACTTCTTCGCCGGGTTGTGCAACACCCTGGTGATGAGCGCGCTGGTGCCGTTCTTCTGGCAGGTGCCAACGTTGGGTCATGGGTTGTTGATGCTGGCATTGGGGTGTTGCGGGATGACCGCGCATTTGTTTCTGACCCAGGCCTTCCGCTACGCGGCCCCGGCGTTGCTGGCGCCGTTTGGGTATTGTCAGATTGTGTTTGCCGGTCTGCTCGGCTGGCTGCTGTTTTCCCACACGCCGACCCTGACGACGGTGGTCGGGATCGCGGTGATTTGTTGCAGCGGGTTGGCGGCGGCGTGGCAGCAGAGCCGCCGCTGAAAACCTTGCAATGAACCTCATGTGGGAGCGGGCTTGCTCGCGAAGGCGTCGTGTCAGCCACCATCATCGTGTCTGACGCACCGCTTTCGCGAGCAAGCCCGCTCCCACAGGGGACATCCCACAAGGGGATAGAGGTGTGTTTTAGTCAGCGATCGTAGGAATCTTGCGCGGTGCCATGAAGTACATCCAGATCAGCGCGATGAAGTACATCGCCGGGATCATGGTGAACAGCACGGTGTAGTTGTTGTTGGTCACCGTCAGAATGTGCCCGACCAACTGCGTCATGAACATCCCGCCAATCGCGGCGCACATCCCACCGAAACCAAACACCGTGCTCATCATGTGTTTAGGCGTGTAGTCCATCACCAGGCTCCAGATGTTCGCGGTCCAGGCCTGGTGCGCGCCGATGGCCAGGGAAATCGCCGCCACTGCGACCCACAGGTTGCTCGATCCGGCCGCCATGATCACGCCGATGATGCAGCAGGCGAACAGGAACATGGACATCAGCCGCGCCTTGATCGGGTTGATCCCGCGACCGATCAGGAACGAGGACAGGATCCCGCCGCCGACACTGCCGAAGTCCGCCGTCAGGTAAATGATGATCAGCGGAATGCCCATTTGGGTCACGTTGATGCCCAGGTTGTATTGCTGATTGAGGAACGGTGGCAGCCAGTAAAGGTAGAACCAGAACACCGGCGCGGTCATCGAGTAGGCGAGGGCGAAGGCCCAGGTGCCGCGCATGCGCAGGATGGTGGAGAACGACACGCGGGATTGTTCCGGCTCGACTTCCTTCTGGATGTAGTCCAGTTCCGATTGTTTGACGCTCGGGTGCTCTTCCGGGTTGAAATACTTCAGGCCCCAGAACAGCAACCAGATCCCGCCCAGTGCCGACATGCACAGGAACGCTGCCTGCCAGCCCCACGCGTGGAGGATCAGCGGCAACAGCATTGGCGTGAACATCGCGCCAACGTTGGTCCCGGCATTGAAAATGCCGGTGGCCACGGCGCGTTCGCCGGCCGGAAACCACAACCGCGTGGTTTTCACACAGGCCGGGTAGTTCGCGGCTTCGGTCAAACCGAGAATGAACCTACAGACCATGAAGCCTGCGGCCGACGTGGCCAAGCCATGGGCGCCGGTGGCCAGGCTCCACAGCAGCACCGCGCAGAAGAACACGCGCTTGACGCCGACCCGGTCGATCAGCCGACCTTGCAGCACAAAGCCGATGGCGTAGCCGACCTGAAACCAGAAGTTGATGTTGGCGTAGTCCATCGCCGTCCAGCTCATTTCCTTGGCCAGGATCGGCTGCATGACGCCGAGTGCGGCGCGGTCGATGTAGTTCAGGGTGGTGGCGAAAAACACCAGCGCCAGCATGCCCCAACGGGTTTTGCCGACGGCCATGGCGCCACGGATCTTGTCGCCGATGCCGATGCCGCTGCGGGCAGGAGTCATGGAGGAATGCTCCATGGGAGAGCTTTGAGAAGGAGTCATGTAGGCCACCCGATTATTTTTATGTGGTGTTCTAGGTCTTTTGTAACCGAACCACGGTTTTCATGACCGGGCTCAATGTGCAGTGGATGTTGGGCAGTGGACAAAAAATCGTCAATTCGCCAAGGGCCATTGTGTTCGATAATCGCACATAAAACTAACTGCCTGGTACACTTTGAATTGCTGTGTGGGAGCTTGGAGCCAATAATTTACCCCAAGAAAACGCGATCCCTGTAGGCGCTGTGTAGGAGGCGTGTTGGAGCCGTGTAGGAGCTGTCGAGTGAAACGAGGCTGCGATCTTTTGATCTTAAAAAATCAAAGTCAAAAGATCGCAGCCTCGTTTCACTCGACAGCTCCTACAGTCCACCAGTCCTCCGTCCTACAAAGGGATGTGCAATCACCGGGAGTCGAGATATGCAGCGTTCCATTGCCACCGTTTCCTTGAGCGGTACCCTGCCGGAAAAACTCGAAGCCATCGCCGCCGCCGGGTTCGACGGGGTGGAGATTTTCGAGAATGACCTGCTGTATTACGACGGCAGCCCCCGAGAAATTAAACAGATGTGCGCCGATCTCGGGATTGCCATCACGCTGTTTCAACCCTTCCGCGATTTCGAAGGCTGCCGCCGCGATCGTCTGCCGCGCAATCTGGAGCGAGCCGAGCGTAAGTTCGATTTGATGCAGGAATTGGGCACCGACCTGGTGCTGGTGTGCAGCAATGCGTCGGCCGATTCAATCGGCGATGAGCAAATCCTGGTCGATGATTTGCGTCTGCTGGCGGAGCGGGCCGGCATTCGCGGTTTGCGCATCGGCTACGAAGCACTGGCATGGGGCCGGCATGTGAACACGTATCAACAGGTGTGGAACATCGTGCGCCAAGCAGATCACCCGAGTCTGGGCGTGCTGCTCGACAGCTTTCATACGCTGTCGCTCAAGGGCGACCCGAGCGCCATCGCCGAGATTCCCGGCGACAAAATCTTCTTCGTGCAAATGGCCGACGCACCGATCCTGGCCATGGATGTGCTGGAGTGGAGTCGGCATTTCCGCTGCTTTCCGGGCCAGGGTGAATTCGATCTGGCGGGTTTCCTCGCCCCGATCATCAAGAGTGGCTACACCGGGCCGCTGTCGCTGGAGATCTTCAACGACGGCTTTCGCGCCGCGCCGCCACGGGCCAATGCCGCCGACGGTTTGCGCTCGTTGCTGTACCTGGAGGAGAAAACCCGCCAGCGTCTGGCGCAGGAAGCCAAGCCAGTGGCCAACGTCGACATCCTGTTCGAAACCCCCAGGGCCAGCGAGTACAACGGCATTGAGTTTCTCGAATTCGCGGTGGATGAAAGCCTCGGCGCCAAGCTCTCGCATTGGCTGGAGCGCCTGGGTTTCGTCAAGGCCGGGCAGCATCGTTCCAAGAGCGTCAGCCTGCTGCGCCAGGGTGATATCAACCTGATCCTCAACTCTGAACCGTACTCTTTCGCCCACAGCTTTTTCGAGGCCCACGGCCCGTCGCTGTGCGCCACCGCCGTGCGGGTCAACGACAGTGCCAGCGCTCTCGCACGCGCCGTGGCCTACAAGGGCCAGCCTTATCGCGGACTGGTCGGCCCGAATGAACTGGAGCTGGCGGCGGTCCGCGCGCCGGACGGCAGCCTGATTTACCTGGTGGATCAGCACGCCGATGTCTACGGTACTGATTTCAATCTGCAACCGGTGGCCTCCGCCACTGGAGGCCTCAAGCGCATTGACCACATGGCCATGGCGCTGCCGGCGGACAGCCTCGACAGTTGGGTGCTGTTCTATAAAAGCCTGCTGGATTTCGAGGCGGACGACGAAGTGGTGCTACCCGATCCCTACGGCCTGGTGAAGAGCCGCGCACTGCGCAGTCGCGACAGTTCGATCCGCTTGCCGCTGAACATTTCCGAGAACCGCAACACCGCGATCTCACACGCACTGTCGAGTTATCGCGGCTCCGGGGTGCATCACATCGCCTTCGATTGCGACGATATTTTCGCCGAAGTCAGCCGAGCGAAAGAGGCGGGCGTGCCGCTGCTGGATATCCCGCTCAACTACTACGATGACCTCGCCGCGCGGTTTGATTTCGATGATGAGTTCCTCAGCGAACTGGCGTATTTCAACGTGCTCTACGACCGCGATGCCCAGGGCGGCGAGTTGTTTCACGTTTATACCGAGCCGTTCGAAGGGCGATTTTTCTTTGAAATCATCCAGCGCAAAAACGGGTACGCCGGTTACGGTGCGGCCAATGTCGCGGTGCGTCTGGCGGCCATGGCCAAGTCCCGAAGTGGTGCCGTACGTCAGGCAAAGTTGTAGGAAAATCGTAAACATGGGGTTAAACGGCGGCCGCGCGACTTCCTTCACTGTGCGGCGCAGCCCATAATCGCCCACCTGTGCAGTGATGGCCGTGAGCCCGCAATGACAATAACTTCAGAACTCCCCGTAGCCTCCGACGAACCGCTTGTCGAGCCTCGCAAGAGTCGCAAGAACAACCCGGAAAAAACCCGCGAAAACATCCTCCAAGAGGCGATTGTCGAGTTCGTCCAGCAAGGGCTTTCCGGCGCTCGCGTCGACGCGATCGCTGAGCGCATCCACACGTCCAAACGCATGATCTATTACTACTTCGGCAGTAAAGAGCAGCTGTACGTCGAGGTGCTGGAGAAACTCTACGGCGATATCCGCAGCACCGAAAACCGGCTGCACCTGGCCGAACTGGCGCCGGTGGAGGCGATTCGGCGGCTGGTGGAATTTACCTTTGATCACCATGACCGCAATGTCGACTTTGTGCGTATCGTCTGCATCGAGAACATTCACAACGCTGAGTTTGTGAAGCGCTCCGATGCGATCAAGGCGATGAACAACACCATCCTCGATTCGCTGAATGAGATTCTGCGTCGCGGCGCTGAAGAAGGGGTGTTCCGGGCCGGCCTGGAACCGCTGGATGTGCATTTGTTGATCAGTTCGTTCTGCTTTTATCGCGTGTCGAACCGCCATACCTTTGGTGAGATTTTTCAGATCGACTTGCCGGACGACGGCGTCAAGCAGCGTCATCGGGCGATGATTTGCGAGTCGGTTTTGCGCTATTTGCAGGCCTGATTAATTTTAAAAGATCGCAGCCTTCGGCAGCTCCTGCAGGTGTACCCAAAACCCGTGTAGGAGCTGCCGAAGGCTGCGATCTTTTGATCTTCAACCATTCATACTCTGAAAATGCGCCAACATCCGCGACGCATCCGGCACCACGCCGCTGAACAATTCAAACGCCTTCACCGCCTGAAACACCGCCATGGTCCCGCCATCCAGCGTCCGGCAACCCATGGCCCGGGCGTTACGTAGCAGTTCGGTTTCCAGCGGGAAGTAAACAATCTCCGCCACCCACAATTCAGTCCTCAACAGCTCCACCGGCACCGGCGTGCCCGGCAGTTTTTTCATGCCCATGGGCGTGGTGTTCACCAGGCCATCGGCCACCGCCAAGGTACTCGCCAGATCATGCGCGGCCACAGCGCGGCCAGCACCGAAGTGCTGATTGAGGTTGTTCGCCAACGCCTGCGCCCGGCCGTCATCCACATCGAAAAGGCTGAGTTGCCGGACGCCTTCGCTCAACAACGCGTGGGCCACTGCCGCACCGGC
The DNA here is from genome assembly GCF_018449725.1 of Pseudomonas sp. dw_612. Taxonomy (GTDB): domain Bacteria; phylum Pseudomonadota; class Gammaproteobacteria; order Pseudomonadales; family Pseudomonadaceae; genus Aquipseudomonas. The sequence goes on from NZ_JAAVVC010000016.1 coordinate 26,631, forward strand.
GCCGCCGGCACCCATCTGGACGACACGCTCACGAGAAACGTCCTTCAAGCCCCGGCGAAAACCTTCGGCAAAGCCCAGGCAATCGGTGTTGTGGCCGATGCGTTTGCCATCCTTCAGCACCACGGTGTTCACCGCGCCAATGCCGCGGGCCTCCGGGGACAATTCGTCGAGCAGCGGAATGATGGCCTGCTTGCATGGGAAGGTGATGTTCAGCCCGGTGAAGTTCATGCGCTCGGCAGCCATCAGCAGATCGGGCAGGGCATTGCAGTCAAGCTGCAACGGGTCGAGGTCGATCAGGCGATAGAGGTAGCGCAGGCCCTGGGCATCGCCCTCATGCTCGTGCAGCGCCGGCGTGCGCGAGGCCTGGATGCCGGCGCCGATCAGCCCGGCGAGTACCGCGGTGTTGTGTGTCATGGCGCTCACCCTTTCAAACGTTGGCTGAAATGCTCCAGCGCCAGACGATAGCCGTGGCTGCCGAAGCCGGCCATCACTGCGGTGGCAATGGCCGAGACAAAGGAGTGATGACGGAACGGTTCGCGGGCGTGGACGTTGGACAGGTGAACTTCGATCACCGGCAGTTCACTGGCGACCAATGCATCGCGGATCGCCACCGACGTGTGAGTCCAGGCTGCCGGGTTGATCACGATCCCGGCGCAACGGCCGCGAGCGGCGTGAATCCAGTCGAGCAATTCGCCTTCATGGTTGGTCTGGCGAAACTCCACCGTCAGACCGAATTCCTCGGCGGCGCGACCGCACAACGCGGAAATGTCGGCCAGGGTTTCGTGACCATAGGTCGCCGGTTCACGGGTGCCGAGCAGGTTCAGGTTCGGGCCGTTGAGCACCAGAACGATAGGGGGCATCGGGGTCTCTCCACTTATTATTTTTGGCATGGGCTATAGGTTTCGCCCTGGGAGATAAATTGTACTAGACAGTTACTTTGGTCAATTGAAGAGAAGATTTGGCGCTGTTTTGTGTTCGGTGATCGGACAAAAGCAAAAGATCGCAGCCTTCGGCAGCTCCTACAGGTTGAACGCATTCCTCTGTAGGAGCTGCCGCAGGCTGCGATTTTTTAACGCGGCAAATGCTCGACCAAAAAATCAATGAAAGCCCTCAACCGCAACGGCACATGCCGGCTCTGCGGATAGAGCAAGGTGAAGGGCCGCGAACGTCCACCATACGGCTTGAGCACCTCCACCAGCGAACCATCGGCCAACTCGCTTTCGACGATAAAACGATAGGTCTGAAACAACCCCGCACCGTGTTTCGCCAGGGTCACGCCACCCAGCACGTCGTCGGAGCAACTGAGGCTACCCTCGGCGAGAATCTCCCGGGGCTCGCCGTCGTCGTTAAACAGCCAGGCAATCCGCCGGCCACTGCTGGGCAATTCGTACTGAATGCATTCGTGCTGCTGAAGATCGTCGAGCGTTTGCGGCACCCCGACGCGTTTGAGGTATTCGGGACTGGCAATCATCACCAGCGCCGCATCTTCCAGCGGCCTGGCGATCAGACCGGAATCCGGAATCGCCCGCACGCGGATCGCCATGTCATAGCCTTCACCGACAAAATCGATGTTGCGATTGCTGATATGCGTCTCGACCTTCACCGCCGGAAACCGCGCGCGAAACGCCGGCAACAGCGGCAGGATTCGGTGATGGGCATACGTTGTAGGAATACTGATGCGCAAGGTGCCGGACGGTTCCTGCTGCTGGCCCATGACCTCCCTTTGCGCTTCAACCAATTGCGCCAGCGCCTGACGGCATTCCTCGTAATAACGCCGGCCACTGTCGGTCAGCTTGACGCTGCGAGTGGTGCGGGCGAACAACCGCACACCCAGGCGCTCCTCCATGCGCGACACCGACCGGCTCACCGCTGCCGGCGTGACCCCGGCCACCAGTGCGGCAGCGGTAAAGCTGCCAGCTTCGGCGGCCAGGCAAAACAGCTCGATGCTGCCGAGCTGAAGATCGTCGAAGTGTCGCTGCATGATTGATTACACCGGGGATTGAATGGAGTTGTCTGAGTCTTTATGTATCACATTGAACCTGTGGCGAGGGAGCTTGCTCCCTCCGGGCTGCGAAGCCGCCCCACAAAACGAGACTGCTGCGCAGTCCAGCGGGAGCAAGCTCCCTCGCCACAGGTTATTCATCGTCCAACAAGCACCCACAAAAAAGCCGTCATCACGACGGCTGATTCGTATCAGGCACCGGCAATCACCGCCGGGTCAGCAACACCCCGGATTCCATGTGATGGGTCCACGGAAACTGGTCAAACATCGCGCATTGAGTAATGCGGTGAGTGTCGTGCAACTGGGCGATGTTGGCCGCCAGGGTTTCCGGGTTGCAGGAGATGTAGAGGATGTTGTCGAAGCGTCGGGTCAGTTCGCAGGTGTCCGGGTCCATGCCGGCGCGCGGCGGGTCGACGAACACGCTGCCGAATTCGTAGCTCTTGAGGTCGATGCCGTGCAGGCGACGGAACGGCCGCACTTCGTTCAAGGCTTCGGTCAGTTCTTCGGCGGACAGACGCACCAGGGTGACGTTATCCACGGCGTTTTCGCTGAGGTTGCTCAACGCCGCGTTGACCGAGCTCTTGCTGATTTCGGTGGCCAGCGCTTTGCGCGTGCGAGTGGCGAGGGGCAGGGTGAAGTTGCCGTTGCCGCAATACAGTTCCAGCAAATCGTCGGTGCGATCGCCCAAGGCATCGTAAGCCCAATTCAGCATCTTCTGGTTCACGGTGCCGTTGGGCTGGGTGAACGCGCCTTCCGGTTGGCGGTAGCTGAAAGTGCGACCGCCGACTTCGAATTGCTCGACCACATAATCATGGCCGATGACTTCGCGCTTGCCCTTGGAGCGGCCGATGATGCTGACGTTCAAGTCTGCCGCCAGCTTCGACGCGGCGGTGTGCCAGTGTTCGTCCAGCGGGCGGTGATAGCACAGGGTGATCATCGCATCGCCGGCCAGGGTGGTCAGGAACTCCACCTGGAACAGCTTGTGGCTCAGGGCCGCGCTCGCTTGCCACGCCGCTTTGAGCTTGGGCATCAATTCATTGATGCGCAGGCTGGCGATCGGGAACTCTTCGATCAGGATCGGCGTGCGTTTGTCATCTTGGGCAAACATCGCATAGTGACGGTCGCCGCCTTCGCGCCACAGGCGAAACTCCGCGCGCAGGCGGAAGTTTTTCAGCGGCGAGTCGAATACTTCAGGTTCTGGCGCACCGAACGGGGCCAGCAGGTCACGCAAGCGCGTGACCTTTTCTTCGAGCTGTACGGCGTAGGCCTGGGAATCAAAAGTCATGCGTTGAACCAACCCAACTTGATCACAAACAGAATCGACAGAATCACCAGCGCCGGGTTCAGCTCACGGGCGCGGCCGGACAGCAACTTGATCACGGTCCAGGCGATGAAACCGAAGGCGATGCCGTTGGCGATGGAATACGTGAATGGCATGGCCAGGGCGGTGACCACGACCGGTGCGGCCACGGTGATGTCGTCCCAGTCTATTTCGGCCAGACCGGATGTCATCAGCACGGCGACGAACAGCAGCGCCGGTGCGGTAGCGAACGCCGGAACACTGGCGGCCAGTGGCGAGAAGAACAGCGCCAGCAGAAACAGGATCGCCACGACGATGGCGGTCAAACCGGTACGGCCACCGGCGCTTACACCGGCGGCGGATTCGATGTAGCTAGTGGTGGTCGAGGTGCCCAGCAGCGAACCGGCCATGGCCGCGGTGCTGTCGGCGATCAGTGCGCGACCCATTTTCGGCATGTGGCCGTCCTTGCCCATCAGGCCGGCGCGCTTGGCGACGCCGATCAGGGTGCCGGAGTTGTCGAACAGGTCGACGAACAGGAAGGCGAAGATCACGCTGACCAGACCGATGTCCAGAGCCCCTTTGATGTCCAGTTGCAGAAAGGTTGGGGCCAGGGACGGAGGCATCGACATCACGCCACCGAACGGGGTGAAGCCCATCACGATAGACACGATGGTCACCACCAGGATGCCGATCAGGACCGCGCCGCGAACCTTCAACGCTTCGAGGGCGACGATCAGGGCGAAGCCCAGGGTCGCAAGGATCGGGGCCGGCTGTTTCAAGTCACCGAGGCCGACCATGGTTGCCGGGTTGCTGACCACGATGCCGGCGTTGTGCAGGGCGATCAGCGCCAGGAACAGACCGATACCGGCGGCAATCGCCGAACGCAGGGGCAACGGGATGCTGTTGATGATCCATTCGCGGATGCGGAAGATCGACAGCAGGAAGAAGCACACCGCCGAGATAAACACCGCGCCCAGCGCCACTTGCCAGGTGTGGCCCATGTGCAGGACCACGGTGTACGTGAAGAAGGCGTTCAGGCCCATGCCCGGCGCGAGGGCGATCGGGTAGTTGGCGATCAGGCCCATCACCGTCGAGCCAAAGGCCGCTGCCAGACACGTGGCGACGAACACGGCGCCCTTATCCATGCCGGTCTCGCCGAGGATGCTCGGGTTGACGAACAGAATGTAGGCCATGGCCAGGAAGGTCGTGACGCCCGCAAGAATCTCGGTGCGCACGTTGGTGTTGTGTGCCTTGAGTTGAAACAGCCTTTCCAGCATGTCTGCTCCCCGTGGCGCGCAGTGCGCCGTGAATGTATCGACCTCAACAGCAAAGCACAGACTGCCCAAGGCACCCGGGAATTTTCTGTGGGTCGGAAAAAGCCGCGCATCATACCAGCAGCGTGGGGTATTGGCTGCGATCGTCGGCGATGTTTTGCCGTTCGCTGAACTGAGCCATACTGCGCGCCTGTTTTGGGGGAGTCGTCATGGTTCGCATCACGTGCAATATCGTTCGGTCGTCGGGGCTGTTTTTCGCGTTGCTGGCCAGTGTGCCTGCGGTGATGGCGGCTTCGGCACCGCCGTTGAGCAATGTTCAGGTGCTCAAGGTCCAGTCGGCGGCGTGCGGTATTGAAAACATCTCGGCGGGGCAAGAACGGACGACGTGCAATCACGGCGGGGCGAACATCAAGGTCTATGTGCTGGAGATGGGTTATGGCCGCAAGCCGACGGTCCAGCTCGACGGTTTCAATCTCGACGGGATGCAAACCAATGTCTGCGCCTACGACAACGGCAACCCGACGCAATGCACCAGCACCCAGACGCGGGTTGTCGGCAAGCTGTACATCTTCGATCTGGGTGACAGGCAGGAAGGGACATTCACGTTCAGTAACCGGTCGATCAACGGCGGTGGCGACGCGGTTTCGACGCAGCTTTACATCAAGTAACGGCCGACGCGAACAAGGGACACTAAAGCTGACTAAGCTTCAAGGATCATCCCTTGGACCGTGCCCATGACCTTTAGAGCTCTGATTACCCTCGCCGAGGGCATCGATGACCTGCAATGCGTGACCTTGGTTGATGTACTGCGCCGCGCCCAAGTCGAAGTGGTGCTCGCCAGCATCGAAGGGCGGCGCATGCTCACGTGCGCCCGCGGCACCCGCCTGACCGCCGACGCCATGCTCGTGGACCTGCTGGCCCAGCCGTTCGACCTGATTGCCCTGCCCGGTGGTGCCGTTGGCGCGCAACACTTGGCGGCGCATCAACCCCTGGGACAATTGATCAAGGATCAATCAGCCGCCGGACGCCTGTTCGCCGGCATCGCCGAAGCGCCGGCCCTGGCGCTGCAAGCCTTCGGGGTTTTGCGGCAACGGCGCATGACCTGCCTGCCGGCGGTCAGTCACCACTTATCGGGCTGCAACTTCATCGATCAACCGGTGGTGGTCGATGGCAACTGCATCACCGCCCAAGGCTCCGGCGCCGCGCTGCCCTTTGCGCTGGCGCTGGTGGAACAACTCTGTGGCAAAGCCACACGGGCGGCGGTGGCGGGGGAGTTGTTGGTTTAGGTCTGCTCAGGCATGGAGAGCGATGGGCTCGATGGCCGGCTGCTCACGATGCTCGGCCTGCCAGAGGTCGTAATCGGTTTGAACACCTAGCCACATCCGGGCTTTACCGATGCCTGCCCGCTCAAGACGTACCGCGAGGTCCGGGCTGATCGGCGCGTGGCCATGCAACACCCTGGAAAGATGCGGTCGTGCAAAACCGAGATGGCGGGCCAGCTCAGTGACACTGATGCCAAGCTCGGGCAGCACGTCCTGCAAGAGTGTTTCGCCAGGGTGCGGCGGGTTGTGCATGGGCATGGTCCTGCCTCCTGTCAGTGGTCGAGAAAGTGTAAGGCGATACATTACACTCGATGCGGTATCTATGTATCGCACTTGGTCGGCCAAAGTGTGCTTTGCGCCGAGCAAACACCACAGATCAATTCCTTTGAACGCTCATCCAACCCCCGAAGTCGTACCCCTTATGACGGCGGTTTGCCAAAACGCCGCGAATGTACGACCAACCGTGAGGTGTTTATGAGCCCGATCACTCCCGACGCTGCGCCAGCGTTATTCACCCGTCATCCGCTGCGCCTGAGGCTCAACGGCCAGGTGCGTGAACTTGATGTGTTGCCCTGGACCACGCTGTTGGACCTGCTGCGCGAGCAACTGGACCTGATCGGCACCAAAAAGGGCTGCGACCACGGCCAGTGCGGCGCCTGCACGGTGTTGCTCAATGGCAAGCGGGTGAATGCCTGCTTGACCTTGGCGGTGATGTGCGACGGCGCGGAGTTGACCACCATCGAAGGCCTCGCCAGCGGCGAAGAACTGCATCCGATGCAGCAAGCCTTTATCAAGCACGATGCCTTTCAATGCGGTTATTGCACGCCGGGGCAGATTTGTTCGGCGGTCGGGCTGGTGAACGAAGGTCGGGCGCAGACCACTGAACAGATCAAGGAACTGATGAGCGGTAACCTCTGCCGCTGCGGCGCCTACAGCAATATTCGCGATGCCATCGAAGAAGCCTTGCCTGCCTGCCAGCAAGGAGGTGGCCAATGAATCCGTTCCACTACAGCAAGCCGGATTCGGTGCAGGATGCCGTACATCTCGCCGGCCCGGCATCGCGCTTCATCGCGGGCGGTACGAATCTTCTGGATTTGATGAAGGAAAACCTGACCCGCCCCGAGCACCTGATCGATATCACCGGTTTGCCGTTGCGTGAGATCAGCGAGACGGACAGGGGCGGACTGATGATTGGCGCGCTGGTGAGTAACGCGGATCTTGCCTGGCACCCGGTGATTGAGCAGCGTTATCCGCTGTTATCCCAAGCCATTCTGGCGGGCGCCTCACCGCAATTACGCAACATGGCCAGCACCGGCGGCAACCTGCTGCAACGCACCCGCTGCTATTACTTCTACGACGCCAACGTGCCGTGCAACAAACGCGAACCCGGCAGCGGTTGCCCGGCGCGGGAGGGACTGAACCGGATTCACGCCATCCTCGGCGCCAGTGCGCAATGTGTCGCCACGCATCCATCGGATATGTGCGTGGCACTGGCTGCGCTGGAAGCAGTGGTGCATGTGCAAGGTCGCCATGGCGCCAGAACCATCGAGTTCGCCGACTTCCACCGTTTACCTGGCGACAGCCCCGAGCGCGACAACAACTTGGCCGACGATGAGCTGATCACTGCCATCGAACTGCCCGCCGTCGGTTTCGCCGAATACAGTCATTACCTGAAAGTTCGCGACCGGGCGTCCTATGCCTTCGCGTTGGTTTCGGTGGCCGCCGCGCTCGATTTTACCGGGCCGGTGATTCGCGAGGCGCGCCTTGCCCTCGGCGGCGTGGCCCACAAACCGTGGCGCGACCCAGCTGTGGAGAATTGGTTGGTGGGCAAAGCGGCCAGCCTCGAAACCTTCACCGCTGCCGCCGACGCTTTGCTGCAAAACGCGCAGCCTCTCCAACACAATGCGTTCAAAGTCACCCTGGCCCGCCGCGCGATTGTCCGCGCCTTGAGCGACGCCGCGCGGGGAGGGCAAGCCTGATGACTACCTTTACCAAGCCAATGGGGCAACCGCTGGACCGGGTCGACGGTCATCTTAAAGTCACCGGTCAGGCGCGTTATGCGGGAGAGTTTCCCGAGGATGGCCTGCTGCATGGCAGTGTTGTTTCCAGTCGCATCGCCTGCGGTCGCGTGATCAACATTGACGCGAGCAAAGCCCTCGCGTTGCCGGGCGTAATCGCGGTAATCGATCACACCAACCGCCCGAAGATCGCCAGTTATGACAAGGATTATGAAGACGCCGACTCGGCGGACGGCTCGCCGTTCCGGCCGTTGTACAACGATCGAGTGCTGTACAGCGGTCAGCCGTTGGCACTGGTGGTGGCGGATAACCTGGAGCTGGCGCGCCATGCCGGTTCATTGATCACGGTTGAATACGAGACCGAACCTCATCAGACCGATCTGCTGATCCTGCAAGGCGAAGCCCATCCCGCACCCGCCGAACTGCCCAAACCCCGTGGGAATTTTCAGGCCGAGTTCGCTGGCGCGGCCATGAGCCTCGATTTGAACTACAGCACACCCATCGAACACCACAACCCGATGGAACCCCACGCCAGTACGGTGCTGTATCAACCCGATGGCAGTCTGCATATCCACGACAAGACCCAGGGCCCACAGAACTGTCAGTCTTATGTGCAAAAGGTCTTCGGCCTGGAGAAAGCGCAGGTCAGAATTTTTGCTGCGTATGTCGGCGGCGCCTTCGGTTCCGGCCTGCGCCCGCAGTATCAACTGCCGCTGGCGGTGATGGCGGCACTACACCTCAAACGCTCGGTGCGCGTGACGTTGACCCGGCAACAGATGTTCACGTTCGGCTATCGCCCCCGTACCTTGCAGCGTCTGCAATTAGGCGCGGCGGCCAACGGGCGCTTGCTCGCGGTGGCGCATACCGCCATCGGCCAGACCGCGCGTTTCGAGGATTTCACCGAGCACGTGGTGGAGTGGAGCGGCATGCTCTATCACTGCGACAACGTGCAACTGACCTACAAATTGCTGCCACTGGACGTGTTCACCCCACTGGACATGCGGGCGCCGGGCGCGGCACTGGGGCTGATGGGTCTGGAGTGTGCGATGGATGAACTGGCCTGCGCGCTGGCCATCGACCCGGTGCAACTGCGCCTGATCAATTATGCCGAGCGCAATCAGAACGAAGACAAACCGTACTCCAGCAAAGAACTGCGCGAGTGTTACGCCCAGGGCGCCAAACGTTTTGGCTGGGAATCGCGCAACCCTGAACCGCGCAGCATGCGCCAGGGCCGGCAGTTGGTCGGTTGGGGCATGGCCGGTGGCGTCTGGGAAGCGATGCAGCAGAAGGCCAGTGCCAAGGCCTCACTCGATCACCACGGCCGTCTCACCGTCAGCAGCGCCACCACCGATATCGGCACCGGGACTTACACGGTGATGACGCAAATCGCCGCGCAAGCGTCAGGCGTTTCGCTGAAGGATGTCACCTTTGTCCTCGGCGACTCTTCATTGCCGACCGCGCCGTTGCAGGGCGGATCGTTCACGGTGTCGTCGGTTGGCACGGCGGTGCAGCAGGCCTGCGAAGCCTTGCAGGACAAACTGCTCGCCGTGGCGCGGCAAACGTCGCCGGCCTTCAGTAGCGTGACGTCGGAGCAGGCGGTGTTCGAAGACGGGCAGCTGTCATTCGAGGAGGCCCGTATCCCGTTGGCCGATCTGGTCCGGGACAGCGGCGAAGACGCGATTGAGGTTCAAGTCGACGCCGAGCCGGATAAAAAACGCGAAGCCTACGCCACAGCGACTCATTCGGCGGTGTTCGTCGAAGTCTTGGTGGATGAGGATTTGGGCACGGTGAAGGTCAATCGAGTGGTCAGCGCGATTGCCGCTGGGCGGGTGGTCAATCCGAAAATGGCCCGCAGTCAGATTCTCGGCGGCGTGGTGTGGGGTATCGGCATGGCGCTGCACGAGGAGACACAAACCGACCATGCGTTGGGTCGCCACATGAATCACAGCCTGGCCGAGTACCACATCCCGGTAAACGCCGATATCGGCGAGATTGACGTGCTGTTTGTCGAAGAACACGACGAGATCGTCAACGCCCTCGGTTCCAAGGGCGTCGGCGAGATCGGTATCGTCGGGGTGGCGGCAGCGGTGGCCAATGCGATCTATCACGCCACCGGCAAACGGGTGCGGGATTTCCCCATCACCCTGGATAAATTGCTCTAGACCTTGGCCTCTTCCACCGCGACGTGCATACGGTCGCGGTTGGCCAGGGTCGGGAACAGTTTGATCCAGGTCCCGGTCACCACCAGCGTGCCGATACCACCCATGACCACGGCCGGCACCGTGCCGAACCAATGGGCGGTGAGGCCGGATTCGAACTCGCCCAACTGGTTCGAGGCGCCGATGAACAGACCGTTCACGGCGCTGACCCGGCCGCGCATTTCGTCCGGGGTTTCCAGTTGCACGAAGGACGCACGGATCACCATGCTGATCATGTCCGCCGCGCCCAGCACTACGAGCACCGCCAGGGAGAACCAGAATGACGTGGACAGGCCGAAGGCGATGGTCGCCACGCCGAAGATGCCCACAGCGGTAAACATCACCCGTCCGACTTTGCGCTCCACGGCGAACCGCGCGAGGAACAGCGACATTAACAATGCGCCCACCGCCGGCGCCGAACGCAGCAGGCCGAGGCCCCAAGGGCCGGTCAGCAGAATATCCTTGGCGAACACCGGCAGCAGCGCCGTCGCGCCACCCAGCAGGACGGCGAACAGGTCCAGGGATATCGCCCCGAGGATGTCCGGGCGGCTGCGAATGAAACGGATACCGGCCAGCAGCGAATCCATGGTTGCCTTGCCCTTGTTCAACGGCGTCTGCCGCGCGGGCAGGTTGAGCATCAAGCAACAGGCGATGATGTACAGCACCACCGTCGGGCCATAGACCCACACGCTGCCGAAGGCGTACAGCAAACCGCCGAGCGCAGGCGCCACGATGGTCGCGGATTGCTGCGCCGATTGCGCGGCGGCCACGGCGCGGGGAAATAAGGCGCTGGGTACGATGCTCGGCAGCAGGGCCTGGGTGGTCGGCATCTCGAAGGAGCGCGCGGCACCGAGCAGGAAGGCGAGGATGAAGATCATCTCCCGGGTGACGTGATCGGTGGCGCTGCCAATGGCCAGAGACAGGGCGATCAGGGCTTGCAGGGACTGGCAGATCGCCGCGACCTTGCGCCGGTCATAACGGTCCGCGACATGCCCGGTGTGCAGCATAAATAGCACCCGTGGGGCGAACTCGACCAAACCCACCAGGCCCAGGTCCAGCACGTTGCCGGTCAACTGGTACAGGTTCCAGCCGATGGCCACGGTGAGCATCTGGAAACCGCTGGCGGTAAACACCCGGGCCAGCCAGAACGCAATGAAAGGACGGTGGTGACGTAACAGCAGGGGCGCTTGGCTGGGCATCTGAAGGCTGGTCTTGAGCGGGGAAGGGTCGAGATTATCACCAAGCTGTAACAAGAAGTTGCGCTGACAAAAAATTTAGGTAGCTAGGCACCTATCCCGAAATCACCGGAATCCCTCTGTGGCAGCGGGCTTGCTCGCGAAAGCGGTGGGTCAGGCAAATGGATATCGACTGCCACGCCGCCTTCGCGAGCAAGCTCGCTCACACAGGGGATGTGTTGCTGCTGATTGCCAAACCGCTGAGGCAACCTGTCACGCGTCAAAAGACCACACCGTCCATCGTCAAAAATGGGACTACTCTTTCAACGTTGCTTGATCCAGATCAATACCCCACAAGGAATTGATCCGGCGGCCAGACGGCCAGACTCCCTACGTTGTGATGTTTTTAAAAAAAGAACGAATTGGAATTCGCCACACTCCATATCCGTGGGGGCAGAGTGGGTGCAGGGTTATAAGCCCTTCAGCCGGTATTACCTGACAGAGGAAGACTTATGTTCGGTTTGGAGGCACTTGATCTCGCCCGGATGCAGTTCGCGTTCACCATTTCGTTCCACATCCTGTTCCCGGCCATCACCATTGGCCTGGCGAGTTACCTGGCGGTACTCGAAGGCCTGTGGCTCAAAACCCACAACGACACTTACCGCGATCTGTACCACTTCTGGTCGAAGATCTTTGCCGTGAACTTCGGCATGGGCGTGGTCTCCGGCCTCGTCATGGCCTATCAGTTCGGCACCAACTGGAGCCGCTTCTCGGACTTCGCCGGCTCCGTCACCGGGCCGCTGCTGACCTATGAAGTGCTCACCGCCTTCTTCCTCGAAGCCGGTTTCCTCGGCGTCATGCTGTTCGGCTGGAACAAGGTCGGCCGCAAGCTGCACTTCTTCGCCACGGTCATGGTAGCCATCGGGACGCTGATCTCGACCTTCTGGATTCTCGCCTCCAACAGTTGGATGCAAACCCCGCAGGGCTACGAAATCGTTAACGGTCAGGTCATCCCGACGGACTGGCTGGCGGTGATCTTCAACCCGTCGTTCCCGTACCGCCTGCTGCACATGTCCACCGCCGCGTTTGTGGCGACGGCGTTCTTCGTCGGTTCCTCGGCGGCGTGGCACTTGCTGCGTGGCAAAGACAACCCGGCGATCCGCACCATGTTGTCGATGGCGATGTGGATGGCGTTGATCGTCGCGCCGATCCAGGCGGTCATCGGCGACTTCCACGGCCTCAATACCCTTGAGCATCAACCGGCGAAAATCGCCGCAATCGAAGGCCACTGGGAAAACGTCGGCGATGAACCGACCCCGCTGATCCTGTTCGGCTGGCCGGACATGAAAGCCGAGAAGACCAAATTTGCAGTAGAAATCCCGTACCTGGGCAGTCTGATCCTGACTCACTCGCTGGATAAACAAGTGCCGGCGCTCAAGGAATTCCCGCCTGAAGACCGGCCGAATTCGACCATCGTGTTCTGGTCGTTCCGGATCATGGTTGGCCTGGGCTTCCTGATGATCTTCACCGGTTTGTGGAGCCTGTGGCTGCGCAAGAGCGACAAGCTCTATACCTCGCGACCGTTCCTGTACCTGGCGTTGTGGATGGGCCCGTCCGGCCTGATCGCGATCCTGGCGGGCTGGTTCACCACGGAAATCGGCCGTCAGCCGTGGGTCGTCTACGGCTTGATGCGCACGGCGGATGCGTCCTCCAATCACAGCTTCGTGCAGATGAGCATTACGTTGGTGTTGTTCGTGGTGGTGTATTTCGCGCTGTTCGGCACCGGTCTGGGCTACATGATGCGGCTGGTGCGCAAAGGGCCGAAGATCGACGAAGGCAAGGAAACCAACGAGGGTGGACCTGGCAAGAAACGCACGCCGTCCCGTCCGCTGTCCGCAGCTGACGATGATGACGCCGACAGTGACCACAGCCACAGCCTGACCAAGGAGATTTGAGTCATGGGTATTGATCTTCCGCTGATCTGGGCCGTGATCATCATCTTCGGCATCATGATGTACGTGGTCATGGACGGTTTCGACCTGGGGATCGGGATTCTCTTCCCCTTCATCCCGGGCAAGACTGACCGTGACGTGATGATGAACACTGTCGCACCGGTCTGGGACGGTAATGAAACCTGGCTGGTACTGGGCGGCGCGGCATTGTTCGGCGCCTTCCCGCTGGCTTATTCGGTGGTGCTGTCGGCGTTGTACCTGCCGTTGATTTTCATGCTGATAGGGCTGATCTTTCGCGGCGTGGCGTTCGAGTTCCGCTTCAAGGCCAAGGACGACAAGCGCCATCTGTGGGACAAGGCCTTTATTGGTGGTTCGGTCGCGGCAACCTTCTTCCAGGGCGTGGCGCTGGGGGCGTTTATCGATGGGTTGCCGGTGGTTAACCGACAGTTTGCCGGCGGTTCACTGGACTGGCTGACGCCGTTCACCCTGTTCTGCGGCGTAGCGCTGGTGGTGGCTTACGCACTGCTCGGCTGCACCTGGCTGATCATGAAGACCGAAGGCAAGTTGCAGGAGCAGATGCACGATCTGGCGCGGCCATTGGCGTTCGTGGTGTTGGCGGTGATCGGTATCGTCAGCATCTGGACCCCGCTGGCCCATGCCGAAATCGCGGCGCGCTGGTTCACCCTGCCGAACCTGTTCTGGTTCCTGCCGGTGCCGATCCTGGTGCTGGTGACCATGTACGGTCTGATCCGCGCCGTGGCCCGCAACGCGCACTACACGCCGTTTTTGCTGACGCTGGTGTTGATCTTCCTCGGCTACAGCGGTTTGGGCATCAGCCTGTGGCCGAACATCGTGCCGCCGTCGATTTCAATCTGGGACGCCGCCGCACCGCCGCAAAGTCAGGGCTTCATGCTGGTGGGCACGCTGTTCATCATCCCGTTCATCCTGGGCTACACCTTCTGGAGCTACTACGTGTTCCGCGGCAAGGTCACCCATGAAGACGGTTACCACTAGCCCGCCGCCCTGAAACTGTAGGAGCGAAGCTTGCTCGCGAAGGCGTCATCAAAGGCGCCATCACTTCAAGAGAGGATTGTGTCATGTCCACCAAACCTTCCCTGCACGACATCGAACAGGCCGAAAAAAAGCCGCTGTGGCAGCGGCTCGGATGGCTGGCGATGATCTGGACCGGCAGCGTCGTGGCGCTGTTTATCGTGGCCAGCCTGATGCGCATGTTCATGAATGCCGCCGGCCTGACCACCCACTGAAACACCGAGATTCCCATCCCGTGCCTTGTGGCACGGCCTCAACCCTCCTGACGGAGGGTTTTTTTTGTCCGGGTTATTTGCGTGCCTTGAGAATCACGAATTTCGGTGTGGCCGCCACTTGCTCGACACCACGGAACAGCCGCGCCAGTTTGCTGTGATAACCCAAGTGACGGTTGCCGACGATGTACAACGCACCGCCGACCACCAGCGCCTCTCGGGCCTGCTGGAACATCCGCCAGGCGAGAAAGTCGCCGACCACTTGTTGCTGGTGAAACGGCGGATTGCACAGCACCACATCCAGGGATTGCGGTTCTTGACCGGCCAGGCCATCGCCGGCGCGTACGATCACTTCCCGCTCACCCAGCGCCGCGCGCCAGTTTTCGCTGGCCGATTGCACCGCCATGAAGGACTCGTCTACCAGCGTGTAATGCGCTTCAGGGTTGTGCAGGGCGCTGGCGATGGCCAGCACGCCGTTGCCACACCCGAGATCCGCCACCCGCGCCGTGCCAAGGTTTTTCGGCAGATGCGGCAGGAACGCCCGGGTGCCGATGTCCAGGCCTTCGCGGCAGAAAACGTTGGCGTGGTTGAGCAGTTCGATCGCGGGCTCGTCGAGCAAATAGCGGGACGGGTAGGGCGAGGCGGACGGTGCTTTGGCTTCCGGGATGGCGATCAGCAACCGCGCCTTCTTCACCGCCAACGAGGCTTGCACCGGGCCGATATAGCGCTCCAGCAAGTCCCCGGCGGCGCGGGGCAGATGCTTGACCATCGCCGCCGCAATCACTTGGGCGCCCGGCGCCAGTTGGCCTTGCAGGCGAATCAATTGCTCTTCCAGCAACGCGAGCGTCTTCGGTACCCGAATCAACACCCGGTCAAACGGCCCGACAAACGCTTCACTGGCCGGCACGCTCGGTACCGCGTCGAACGCCTGACCGTTGCGGATCAAATTCTTTTCCAGCCCCTGAAAGGCCAGGAACGAGTCGCCACTGCTGATAACCCGAACCTTGCCCGCCAGGCTGGCGGCCAATGCGCCAAAACTGTCGTTGAGCACCAGCACTCGAGCATCGGCCGCCGGTTGCTGCTCGGCCAGATGATTGAGCAGGTACTCGTCGGCGGCATCGAAGGCTTGCAGCGGTTCGTTCTGCTGTTCGGGCTGGCGGATCAGGTCGAGTTGGGCGAAAGGTGTTTCGAGCAGGGGCATGGGGCGGGGGCTCTGGATAATCAACGGGTGTCCCGCGGCCCTGGGGCGATGTAGCGGGCGGAACCGACCGAGTGGACTGCGCCGTGAGGTTTCTTACGACATCACTCTGGAGGGATCGCAAATGGTACGTTTTTTTCTGTGGGATTACTCGCAGGTTTTCGAGGGCTTTCAGATGATGTTGACCCTGACCGCTTTGATCACGGCGGCAGTTTTGTTGCAGACCCCGAGTTTCTCGATGGCCCGGTGCACATGGAAATTCACCGTGCGCTCGCTAAGGCTGAGGATCAGGGCAATCTCGTACGCGGTCTTGCCATCGGCCGATAGCTTCAGTACCTCGACTTCGCGGGGCGATAAGTGCGGTGCACTGGGTATTTTTGCGCTTTTGGGCAGGGCCTTGGCCGCGAGGCTGTGCAGATGGCGACTGATGAAAACCGTGAAACCGAGGTTTTCGTACAGCTCGTAAGCGGTAATTGGACAGTGGCTTCTGGCCAGGCTCAGGATGCTGCACAGACCGCTTTCTTCGTCGTGGGTCGATTGCGACCAACCGTGCTGCAATCCTTGATGTTGCAAGGCTTTCCATAGCGAGGGTGTCTTGGAAAAGACATCTTCAGTCCAGAGAATCGGTAACATCGAGTGCTTGCAATGAGCCACTATTGGATCTATGGCGTTAAATTTTTCTTGTTCATATTGCGTGTTCCAGTCAGGGGGGAAGTTGTTTCGGTTAAAAGTGTTGTTGTGAGCATTCGTTGATGTTGAAGTAATTGAAAAAGCACAGAATTTGAAGCCGAGGTTTTTAACGAAATTCAGAGCGATCTGGTAGGCAATATCAATTTCTTTGCTATATGACAGTTGGGTTAACTGTGACTCCTTCCATATTTCCATTTTCATTGCTCCATTGGCGTTCCTCTGGGGTGCCTATTGGATCCGGGATCCGGGATCCGGCACGTCACGAGTGTAGGACTATTCCTACCGAAGTGCTCTGATTTTTTTGATCTTGAAAAAGCGGTTGAATGCATAACTGGTTCTTAATCCATGTAACGCTGATGTGACAACTCTGTTTAAAGTTGTGGTGTAAACGGTCCAACTATCGATGGGTGCTGGCCAAGTAATATTGTTTTGGTTGGTTGTTTTTATAGAGAGAAATAAGAACGGTTAGCTAAAGCACCACAAACCATAGGTGTTTAAGTCGCGTACTTTGCGGGACACTGGCCTCACCTGTTCAATGGAGTGCCCCATGACCGCCAGTGAAGAAAAATTCACGCGCCAGACCCTGCTCGACGTCCAGCCACTGACCGCGAGCCTGTTCACCCTGCGCACCACCAGGGACGCCGGTTTTCGTTTTCGTGCCGGGCAATTCGCTCGCCTGGGCGTGACCAAGCCGGATGGCAGTACGGTATGGCGCGCCTACTCCATGGTGTCGTCCCCTTATGACGAATTTCTTGAGTTCTTCTCCATCGTCGTGCCGGGAGGCGAGTTCACCAGCGAGTTGAGCCGCCTGGAAGTGGGGGATACGTTGCTGGTGGAGCGACAGGCCACGGGCTACCTGACCCTGGATCGGTTCGTTGATGGTCGTGATCTATGGCTGTTATCAACAGGCACCGGCGTGGCCCCATTCCTGTCGATCTTGCAGGATTTCGAGGTTTGGGAGAAATTCGAACGAGTCATCCTGGTCTACAGTGCGCGCGAAGGTCGGGAGCTGGCCTATCAGGAGTTGATCGCGGGGTTGGCGCAGCGTGACTACCTGGCAGAGCATGCGCACAAACTGCAATTCATCCCCACGGTCACCCGCGAGCAGGTCCCCGGCGTGCTGAGCGGGCGGATCACCATCCTGATCGAAAATGGCGAGCTGGAGCGGGCGGCGGGGCTGGCGCTGACGCCCGAGCATTCGCGAGTGATGATCTGTGGTAACCCGCAGATGATCGATGACACACGAAAGTTGCTGAAACTGCGCGATATGAATCTCAGCCTTAGCCGACGACCCGGCCAGGTGGCGGTAGAAAACTATTGGTAATAAAAACGGCGCCCCGAAGGCGCCGTTTTTACATCGCTACACCGTTTTCAAGGCCGGTCGTTCCGGGCCTTGAGCAGATCACGAATCTCGCTCAACAGCTCTTCTTCCTTGGTCGGCACCGGCGGCAGGGTCGGTGCGACGGCCTCTTCGCGCTTCAGGCGATTGATAGCCTTGACGCCCATGAAGATCGCGAATGCGACGATCACGAAGTCGATCATGCTCTGGATGAACTTGCCGTACGCCAGCACCACCGCCGGGATGTTGCCATCGGCGGCCTTGAGCGTAATGGCCAGGTCACTGAAATCCACCCCACCGATCAACAGGCCGATGGGGGGCATGACCACATCGCCAACGAACGACGAGACGATCTTGCCGAAAGCGGCGCCGATGATGATACCGACGGCCATGTCGACCACATTGCCTTTGACCGCGAAGGCCTTGAACTCGTTAAGCACGCCCATAGGTTATTTCCTTGTTACAGATGAGGTTGGTGAACGCAGTGTAAATCAGCAAAACCCATCCTGCTCGACACAACTGCTTACATCGCTTGCCTGCTATCGACCCACACATCCGCAGAAAGTTTACAAAAGGCCATCATTCGCGCGCGGTTTACCCGCTCTAGACCGGGCCTTCCAGCATCTTTTGGCTATCGCCCCGGTTTGGCATTTCTATTTAGGTTTTGAGCTGTCGGTCACTAGCCTCTGTTGAGCGCACCTGGATGCGCTTTATAAAATCAGAGGAAACTCCTATGACAACTTCCCTTGGCCTTGGGGCTTTTCCCCATCGCCGTGCCCTGGGCGTTTTGAGCGCCGGCCTGCTGTCCTTTTCCGTGAGTGCCGCCACCCTGACCCGGGATAACGGTGCGGCCGTCGGCGACAACCAGAACTCGCAAACCGCCGGCGCCACAGGCCCGGTGCTGTTGCAAGACGTGCAGTTGATCCAGAAACTCCAGCGTTTCGACCGTGAACGGATTCCTGAGCGCGTGGTGCATGCCCGGGGCACCGGCGCCCACGGCACGTTCA
Source organism: Pseudomonas sp. dw_612 (assembly GCF_018449725.1). Lineage (GTDB taxonomy): Bacteria > Pseudomonadota > Gammaproteobacteria > Pseudomonadales > Pseudomonadaceae > Aquipseudomonas. The sequence goes on from NZ_JAAVVC010000016.1 coordinate 45,368, forward strand.
CCGTGACCGACGATCTCAGCGACCTGACCAAGGCCAAAGTGTTCGCCGGCGGCCAGAGCACCCCGGTGTTCGTGCGCTTCTCAGCGGTGGTGCACGGCAACCATTCCCCGGAAACCCTGCGTGACCCTCGGGGTTTCGCCACCAAGTTCTACACCGCGGACGGCAACTGGGACCTGGTCGGCAACAATTTCCCGACCTTTTTCATCCGTGACGCCATCAAGTTCCCGGATATGGTGCATGCCTTCAAGCCGGACCCGCGCACCAACCTTGACGACGATTCCCGCCGGTTCGATTTCTTCTCCCATGTGCCGGAAGCCACTCGCACATTGACCGAGTTGTATTCCAACTCGGGTACGCCTGCCAGTTATCGAGAGATGGACGGTAATGGTGTCCACGCCTATAAGTTAGTGAATGCCAAGGGCGAAGTGAACTACGTGAAATTCCACTGGAAGAGTTTGCAAGGGATTAATAATCTCGATCCAGAGGCAGTCGTCAAAGTTCAAGGTCAAGACTACAGTCATATGACTAGCGATTTGGTTACTCATATAAGCAAGGGCGATTTTCCGAAGTGGGACTTGTACGTCCAAGTTGTAAATCCTAAAGATTTGTACAAGTTTGATTTCGATCCTTTGGATGCAACCAAGATTTGGCCCGGTATTCCAGAGCGAAAAGTTGGACAAATGATCTTGAATCGTAATCCGGCCAATGTGTTCCAGGAAACCGAACAAGTTGCCATGGCTCCGGCCAATCTGGTTCCCGGTATTGAACCTTCGGAAGATCGTTTATTGCAGGGTCGAGTGTTCTCGTATGCCGATACGCAAATGTATCGTCTGGGCCCAAATGCCCTGCAACTGCCGATCAACGCGCCAAAGGTTGCGGTGAACAACGGTAACCAGGATGGCGCCATGAACAGCGGTGCCAGCAGTTCTGGCGTGAATTACCAGCCAAGCCGTTTGCTTCCCCGTGAGGAACCTGAAACCGCACGCTACAGCCAGTCGGCCCTGTCGGGCAGCACCCAGCAGGCGAAGATCCAGCGCGAGCAGAACTTCAAGCAGGCCGGCGATCTGTATCGCTCGTTCAGCTCCAAAGAGCGTCAGGACCTGATCGACAGCTTCGGCGGCTCGCTCGCCACCACCGACGACGAGAGCAAGCACATCATGCTGTCGTTCCTTTATAAGGCCGATCCGGAATATGGCACCGGCGTGACCAAGGTTGCCAAGGGTGACCTGGCCCGAGTCAAGGCGCTGGCGGCCAAACTGGTCGACTGATCCCGTTTGCCCGAAACGCGGGGCCTCATTCGAGGCCCCGTCAGACCGAGGAGCCTGTCCATGCGTTTTTATCTATCCCTGTTTCTGGCAGCCCTGTCGGTCAATGCGTTTGCCGGACCAACGGCCGACGCGTCGAAAGATCCCGCCGCACTGAAAGCCCAATTGCAGGATTACTACTTCGATGCCGCCCGCCGTGGCGATGTGCCGATGCTCGACACCTTTATCGAGGCCGGTTATTCCCTCGATACGAGGGACGGCAAGGGTTACACCGCGCTGATTCTGGCCGCCTATCACGGCCAGACCGCCGCTGTGGACCGTCTGCTCGCCGCTGGCGCCGATGCCTGCGCTCAGGACCAACGCGGCAACACGGCGCTGATGGGCGCCATTTTCAAAGGCGAAGTGCAAATTGCCCGGACCCTGTTGGCCGCCAATTGCAGCCCCGACCAGCGCAACGGCGCCGGGCAGACGGCGGCGATGTACGCGGGGCTGTTCAACCGTGTCGAGTTGCTCGATGCGCTCAAGGCCAAGGGGGCCGACCTGAACGCCGAAGATCCGCTGGGCAATAGCGCCGCGCGTCTGGCCAGCGGCGAAATCCGCAACGCCGCGCCGCGCTGATCCCGCTCGGCTGCGCTATCATCGCGGTTTTTGCCGGGAGTTCAGATGGCCAAGGCCAAGCGCATGTACGGCTGCACCGAGTGCGGCTCAACCTTCCCCAAGTGGGCCGGCCAGTGCGGCGAGTGCGGGGCCTGGAACACGCTGACCGAAACCATGGTCGAGAGCGGCGGGGCGGCAGCGCCCAGCGGTCGCACCGGGTGGACCGGCCAGCAAGCCCAGATCCGGACCCTGGCCGAAGTCAGCGTCGAAGAGATTCCACGCTTTTCCACGGCCTCCAGCGAACTTGATCGCGTGCTCGGCGGTGGCCTGGTGGATGGCTCGGTGGTATTGATCGGCGGTGATCCCGGCATCGGCAAGTCGACCATTTTGTTGCAAACCTTGTGCAACCTCGCCAAGAGCATGCCGGCGCTGTACGTCACCGGTGAAGAATCCCAGCAACAAGTGGCCATGCGCGCCCGGCGCCTCGGTTTGCCCCAGGACAAGCTGCGGGTGATGACCGAAACCTGCATTGAAACCATCATCGCCACCGCCCGGCAGGAAAAGCCCAAGGTCATGGTGATCGATTCGATCCAGACGATTTTCACCGAGCAACTGCAATCGGCACCCGGCGGCGTGTCCCAGGTGCGCGAAAGTGCGGCGTTGCTGGTGCGCTATGCCAAGCAGAGCGGTACGGCGATTTTCCTGGTGGGCCACGTGACCAAGGAAGGCGCATTGGCCGGCCCGCGGGTGTTGGAGCACATGGTCGACACCGTGCTGTATTTCGAAGGTGAATCCGATGGGCGTTTGCGTCTGCTGCGGGCGGTGAAAAACCGTTTCGGCGCGGTGAACGAACTGGGCGTGTTCGGCATGACCGACAAGGGATTGAAAGAAGTCTCCAACCCTTCGGCGATTTTTCTCACTCGTGCTCAGGAAGAAGTCCCGGGTAGCGTGGTCATGGCGACGTGGGAAGGCACGCGGCCGATGCTGGTCGAGGTGCAGGCGCTGGTGGATGACAGTCATCTGGCCAACCCGCGTCGGGTCACGCTGGGGCTGGATCAGAACCGCTTGGCCATGTTGCTGGCGGTGTTGCACCGTCACGGCGGGATTCCGACCCACGATCAGGATGTGTTCCTCAATGTGGTCGGCGGGGTCAAAGTGCTGGAAACCGCGTCTGACCTGGCGCTGATGGCCGCGGTGATGTCCAGTTTGCGCAACCGGCCGCTGCCCCATGATCTGCTGGTGTTTGGCGAAGTCGGCTTGTCCGGTGAAGTGCGCCCGGTGCCGAGTGGTCAGGAACGCCTGAAAGAAGCGGCCAAGCATGGCTTCAAACGCGCCATCGTGCCCAAGGGCAACGCGCCGAAAGAAGCGCCGGCGGGGTTGCAGATTATTGCGGTGACGCGACTGGAACAGGCCCTCGACGCCTTATTCGAGTAACCCATAAATCCCTGTGGGAGCGGGCTTGCTCGCGAAGGCGGTGTGTCATTCAACATTTATGTCGACTGACACGACCTCTTCGCGAGCAAGCCCGCTCCCACATTGAATTGCGGTGGGCTTCAGACCTCGATCAACGCCCCCAATTCGCGCTCCAGTTCCTCTGGATCGCCCAGGTTGAACTCAATCAACCGGCGCAAACGCTCGATGGATTCCAGGCTGATGTGTTTGCAGACGAACCCGAGCTGGCAGTGGTCATCGTGGGTCAACATCACGTCCATCTTGATCTCGACGTCGGCGTTCAGATGAATATCGACCAGGAAATGCCAGTCCGGATTACCCAGCCACGGCTCGGGTTTTTCGATCAGCAGGCCCTTGAGCGACAGGTCGATCAGCTTCACCGGCCAGGTGAATTCCGCCTGGCTTAGCTCGGTTCGGGCATCGAACGCAATACGTTTGAAGCGACGGCGATCAGCAGGGTGCTCGCTCATGGCGCAATCCTCGTGAAGGTTCGCTGACTATAGACCTGCATCGCCAAAGGCTGCCAGCACAGTGATGGCGCTCGACCAATGTCGAACTATGGTCTTTGTCGCCAGTAGAGCTAAACTCGGGGTGGCTGTCTTTCTTGTCCACCCTGGCTGGAATAAAAAAATGAAAAATAATAATAGCCTGCTACGCCATCTACCCTGGCTGCTGCTGGCAATCGTAGGAGCGTGTGCCCTTGGCGTAGTGGCACTGCGTCGAGGCGAGGCGATCAACGCCTTGTGGATTGTGGTCGCTGCCGTGGCCATTTATCTGGTCGCCTATCGTTACTACAGTCTGTTCATCGCCAACAATGTGATGCAACTCGATCCGCGCCGGGCCACCCCCGCCGTGCTCAACAATGATGGCCTGGACTACGTCCCGACCAACAAACACATCCTGTTCGGTCACCACTTCGCGGCCATCGCGGGCGCGGGGCCTTTGGTCGGTCCGGTACTGGCGGCGCAGATGGGTTACCTGCCCGGCACGCTGTGGCTGATCGCCGGCGTGGTGCTGGCCGGTGCGGTGCAGGACTTTATGGTGCTGTTCCTGTCCACGCGCCGTAATGGTCGTTCCCTGGGCGACATGGTTCGTGAAGAAATGGGCCGCATCCCCGGTACCATCGCGCTGTTCGGCTGCTTCCTGATCATGATCATCATCCTCGCGGTGCTGGCGCTGATCGTGGTCAAAGCCCTGGCCGAAAGTCCGTGGGGTATTTTCACGGTGATGGCGACCATCCCGATCGCGATGTTCATGGGCATTTACATGCGCTACATCCGCCCGGGTCGCATCGGTGAAATCTCCGTGGTCGGCGTGTTGCTGCTGCTGGGTTCGATCTGGCTGGGCGGGCAGATTGCCGCCGATCCGGTCTGGGCCAAGGCGTTCAGTTTCACCGGCGTGCAGATTACGTGGATGCTGGTCGGTTACGGTTTCGTGGCCGCCTCGCTGCCGGTGTGGCTGATCCTGGCGCCGCGTGACTACCTTTCCACCTTCCTGAAAATCGGCACCATCATCGCGTTGGCGATCGGGATTCTGGTGACCATGCCCGAGCTGAAAATGCCGGCTTTGACCCAGTTCATCGACGGCACCGGCCCGGTGTGGAAGGGCGGGTTGTTCCCGTTCCTGTTCATCACCATCGCCTGCGGCGCGGTCTCGGGGTTCCACGCACTGATTTCTTCCGGCACCACGCCGAAGCTGCTGGATAACGAAGTCAATGCCCGCTACATCGGCTACGGCGCGATGTTGATGGAATCCTTCGTCGCGATCATGGCCATGGTCGCCGCTTCGGTGATCGAGCCGGGCGTGTACTTCGCCATGAACAGCCCGGCCGCGGTGGTCGGTGGTGACGTGGTGGCCGTGGCGCAAACCGTCAGCAGTTGGGGCTTTGCGATCACGCCGGAAGCGTTGCAAGCGGTGGCCCATGACATTGGCGAAACCACGATCCTCGCCCGTGCCGGCGGTGCACCGACCCTGGCGGTCGGTATCGCGCAGATCCTGCACAGCGTGCTGCCGGGTGAAAACACCATGGCGTTCTGGTACCACTTCGCGATCCTGTTTGAAGCGCTGTTTATCCTGACCGCAGTCGATGCCGGCACCCGGGCTGGACGCTTCATGCTTCAGGATTTGCTCGGCTCCTTCGTCCCGTCGCTGAAACGCACCGAGTCCTGGACCGCCAACCTGATCGCCACCGCCGGTTGTGTGGCGATGTGGGGATGGTTGCTGTATCAAGGCGTGATCGACCCGTTGGGCGGCATCAACACCTTGTGGCCACTGTTCGGCATCTCCAACCAGATGCTCGCCGGTATCGCGTTGATGCTTGCCACGGTCGTGCTGATCAAAATGAAACGCCAACGCTACATCTGGGTGACCCTGATGCCGGCGGCGTGGTTGTTGATCTGCACCACCACCGCCGGTTTCATCAAGCTGTTCGACGCCAACCCGGCGATCGGCTTCCTGTCCCTGGCGAAAAAATACAGCGATGCCCTGGCCAACGGTCAGATCCTCGCCCCGGCCAAGGACATTACGCAGATGCAGCACGTGATCTTCAACGCCTACACCAACGCAACGCTGACGGCGCTGTTCCTGTTCGTGGTGTTCAGCATCCTGTTCTATGCGCTCAAGGTCGGGATTTCGGCCTGGGGCAGCAAAGAACGTACGGATAAAGAAGCACCTTTCCAGGCTGTACCGGACGCGTAACTGAGGATTGCAAACATGTTCAATGACCTGAGTCGCCTCGGTAAATACCTCGGTCAGGCCGCGCGCCTGATGGTCGGCATGCCCGACTACGACAACTACGTCGAGCATATGCAAACCAAACACCCGGACAAACCAGTGATGAGCTACGAGATGTTCTTTCGGGAACGTCAGGAAGCGCGTTACGGTGGCAAGGGTGGGCCGAAGTGTTGTTAACCTGACCTCAGGTTGACGCAATCCCCCTTGTGGGAGCGGGCTTGCTCGCGAAAGCGGTGTGTCAGTCAACAGAGATGTTGAATGTGATGGCCCCTTCGCGAGCGAGCCCGCTCCCACATTTGTTTTGTGTTGATTTTTCATTTTGTGAAACAGGAGATTCCAGTTGTCCTCTCCCATCCCGGTAACGATCCTCAGCGGCTTTCTCGGCGCGGGTAAAACCACGCTGTTGCGCTACCTGCTCAAAGCCGAGCACGGCCTGAAAATCGCCGTGATCGAAAACGAATTCAGCGACGCCGGTATCGACACCCAACTGCTGGGCGACGAACCAGTACAAGTGATGACGCTGTCCAACGGCTGCGTCTGCTGCACCATTCACACCGACCTGACCAAAGCCCTGTACCTGCTGCTCGAACGCCTGGACAGCGGCGAAATCGCCTTCGATCGCCTGGTGATCGAATGCACCGGCCTGGCCGATCCGGCGCCGGTGGCGCAAACCTTCTTCATCGATGAGGAACTGCGCGAGCGCTACATTCTCGACGGCATCATCACCCTGGTGGACGCCGCTCATGCTGAGACTCACCTGACCCAGACCATCGCCCAGGCGCAGATCGGTTTTGCCGACCGCTTGCTGGTGAGCAAACGCGATCTGGTGGACGAGCCGACCTTCATCGCCCTCAGTGAACGCCTGACCCGCATCAACCGTCGCGCGCCGATTCGCGTGGTCGAGCACGGCAAGATCGACCTGGCGGAACTGCTCGACGTGCGCGGTTTCAACCTCAATGCCGACCTGGTTGGTGGCGTGAGTTTGCGCCCTGTGAGCAAAGCGCCGTCCATCGACCGCATTTCCAGCCTGGTGCTGCGCACCGACAAGCCACTGGATCTCGACAAGCTCAGCGAGTTCATGAACGAACTGCTGGAAGACCACGGCAAGCAATTGCTGCGCTACAAGGGTGTGCTGAACATTGTTGGCGAGCCGCGGCGCATGGTGTTTCAAGGCGTGCTGAAGTTGTACGGCTTCGACTGGGACACCGAATGGGCCGAGGGCGAGACGCGGGAAAGTGTGATGGTGTTTATTGCGGATGATTTGCCGGAAGAGAAGATTCGGGCGGGGTTTGAGCGGGTTGCCGCCATCTGATACAGGGTTGGTGTCTGTGATGGCCTCTTCGCGAGCAAGCCCGCTCCCACATTTGGAATGCATTCCCCTGTGGGAGCGGGCTTGCTTGCGAAGGCGATCTAACCGGCAACACGATTTCTACTGATCGATGATTCGGCGTTCAGCAACATCCCCTCCAGATAATCCAGATGCCGGCTCAGCAAGGTCACCGCCGCAACGGCATCCCGACGCTCCACCGCCTCCAGCATCGCCAGATGCACCTGCCACACGCAATAGTCTTCCAACTGCGTATCAAACTGCGCAATCGCCAACGAAGTCAGCGGCACCAGACTGCCGAGAAAATGCGCCAGCGGTGTATTCCCGGCCATTTCCGCCAGGCGCAAATGAAAATCCCCGGATAACCGAATCGCCGGACCGCGCGCGGTGCAGTGGCGCTCGCTTTCAATCAGGGCCCGCAGCGATTTCAAGTCTTGCGGCTGGGATGGCTGGCAGGCCAGTCGTATCAACGTGATCTCGGTCAGCCGCCGTGCATGCAGCGTCTGCCGGGTTTGCTCGTGGTCGAGGGTGGCGACCCGGGGGCGATGGTTGGTGCGAAGGACGATGATCTGCTGATGGGACAAACGCGTCAGCACGTCGCGAACGTCACTGCGCCGGGCGCTGAACATCTGCGCCAGGCTTTCTTCGGTAAAGCGACTGGCCGCATCGATGCGCTGTTCGAGAATCGCGTCGAAGATCCGCGAATAGAGATCATCCGTCCGCCGGGGGAAGGGCAGGGCGGTAAGTGTGTGCGGTGAGGCGAAGCTGTTCATGGCTTGTCTCCAGTTCGGAAGGTTTCAACTGCCGAGGTGGTCGTCCGGAATGTTCAGTTCGATGCCCATACGCTGGCCTTCGCGCAGGATGTGCCGGCGCATTTCGGCGCTGGCCTGGGCGCTATTCTTGCTGCGGATGGCCCGCACCACGGCTTCGTTTTCCTCCAGGCGTTCGGCCAGATGTTCCGGCGAGTTGCGCAACACCTCGGCGCTTTGCTTGAGGGCGTTGCTGGTTTGTTGCACCACGCTCTGGAAGATCGGGTTCGAGGTCAGGGTGAACAGTTCTTCGTGGAACGCGATGTAAGCGTTGACCCCGGCCTCGCTGTCGTTGGCTTCGAGGGCTTCGCGCATGTCCATCAGGGTCAGGCGCAGTTGCCCGACTTCCTTGCTGCTGATCGATTGCGCAACGAGGCCGACGATGAACGGCTCCAGGGTGTAGCGCAGTTGCAGCACGTCTTCCAGACTCGCGCCGGCGACCGCGCTGTCGTGGCGCTGGCTGTCGCTGAGGTTGGCTTCCAGCACCACCACGCCTTTGCCCGGCATCGAACGCACCAGGCCGAGGGTTTCCAGCACGATCACCGCTTCGCGCAGGCTCGGGCGGCTGATGCCCAGTTGTTCGGCCAGTTCACGCTGGCCCGGCAGCATGTCGCCGGAGCGCCACTGACCACGGGCCAGCGCGGCCCGAAGTTTTTCTACGACTGAATTGACGACCGTTGAAGTGGTAATCACTGTTGGCTCCGTGAGCATCGATGACGGGTGGTTGAGCGCCGAAAGGCAAGATCAAAAGATCGCAGCCTTCGGCAGCTCCTACAGGTTGTGGGTTAGAAGTCTTGTTGATGCGCCCCGGCTACAGGTTTTCTCGGCTGGAAGGTATAACCCTGCTGCCCGGAAAGCACCTTGTTTGCGCGTTGAATATCGATGTCTTTTTCCCAACGAGCGATGGCTACGGTGGCGACGCAGTTGCCGATCAGGTTGGTCAGCGCCCGGCCGATGCCCATGAACCAGTCCACCGCCAGCACCAACACGAGGCCGACCACCGGTATTGCCGGGATCGCGGTGAGGGTGGCCGCCAGAATCACCAGCGCCGAACCGGGAATGCCGTGGGCGCCTTTGGACGTGATCAGCGACACCAGCAGAATGGTCAGCAAATCCGTCATGGCCAGCGGCGTACCGGTGGCGTTGGCGATGAAGACAATGGCCAGGGTCAGGTAGATCGAAAAGCCGTCGAGGTTGAACGAGTACCCGGTTGGAATCACCAGCCCGACCGTCGAACTGCCGATGCCCAGATGTTCAAGCTTGCGCATGACCTGTGGCAGCACGGCGTCGGAAGAGGCGGTGCCCATGACGATCAGCAACTCTTCACGCAGGTACTTGAGTAGCGGCCACATCCGCAGGCCGGACAGGCGCATCACCAACCCGAGAATCAGCGACACGAACGCGGCGCAGGTCAGATAGAACAGGCCCACCAGACTGCCCAGGTGTTGCAGCGAATCCAGGCCATATTTGCTGGTGGTGAAGGCGATGGCGCCGAACACGCCGATCGGCGCCAGGCGCACGATCATGCCCATGATGCGGAAGATCACATGGCTGAGTTCATTGATCAGCCGCGAGATGCCCGAGGCCGCTTCACCGACCAGGTTCAGCGCGCTGCCGAACAGCACCGAAAACAGCAGCACTTGCAGGATGTTGTTGTCCGCGAAAGCGCCGATCACCGATGTCGGAATCAGGTCCATCAGGAACTGCGTGGTGGTGTGCATCTGCTGGCCGCGCTGGGCCAGATCGCCCATGTCGGCTTTGGCCAACTGGTCCAGATGAATGTTCGCGCCGCTGCCAATCCCGGTACTGAACGCGAACACCAGGCCGATCACCAAGGCGATGGTGGTCAACACTTCGAAGTAGATGACTGACTTGAGGCCGATGCGCCCGACCTTTTTCAGGTCGCCGGCACCGCTGATGCCGCTGACCACCACGCAGAACACGATGAGGCCGATGAGCATCTTGATCAGTTTGATGAAGCCGTCGCCCAAGGGTTTGAGCTGTGCGGAGTATTCAGGAAGGGTCAGCCCGCAGACGATGCCGAGCACCAGTCCGAGAACTACTTGGAGGAAGATTGAACGCGAGCACCATCTGAGCATGGGAGGAATCCTGGTCGGTGTCCTGGCTGCCGTGCGCTTGAACGCATCAGATTCAGGACTTAATTATTGTGGTCTTACCGGTATGTCCAGTGCAGGCGCAGTCTACGCTCGGTTTTTTCCCGATGACAAGTGAAAATAGCAAAATTGGCATGACCGGTCTGACCAGTGGTTCTGGTTCCCTGAAAATCAAAAGATCGCAGCCTTCGGCAGCTCCTACGGTTGGACGCGATTCCATGTAGGAGCTGCCGTAGGCTGCGATCTTTTGATCTTTCTACAGGCGAAAAAAAACCGGCCATCACTGACCGGTTTTTTTTATCGCTGCGATTTAGCGGTGCAATTAAGCGCCGTATACCGGCAGCTTCTTGCAGATGGCCTTGACCTTCTCACGAACGGCGTCGATCACCGCTTCGTTGTTCAGATCTGCCAGGATGTCGCAGATCCAGCCGGCCAGCTCTTTGCACTCGGCTTCCTTGAAGCCGCGAGTGGTCACGGCCGGAGTACCGAAACGCAGACCGGAGGTCACGAACGGGGAGCGTGGATCGTTTGGCACGGAGTTCTTGTTCACGGTGATGAACGCTTTGCCCAGAGCGGCGTCGGCGTCTTTACCGGAGATGTCCTGCTTGATCAGCGACAGCAGGAACAGGTGGTTCTTGGTACCGCCGGACACCACGTCGAAGCCGCGCGCGATGAACACTTCGGCCATGGCCTGGGCGTTCTTCACCACTTGTTGCTGGTAAGTCTTGAACTCAGGCTGCAGCGCTTCCTTGAAGCAGATCGCTTTAGCGGCGATCACGTGCTCCAGCGGGCCACCCTGGGCGCCTGGGAAAACGGCGGAGTTCAGCTTCTTCTCGATGTCGGCGTTGGCGCGAGCCAGGATCAGGCCGCCACGTGGACCGCGCAGGGTTTTGTGGGTGGTGGTGGTCACGACGTCGGCGAATGGCACCGGGTTCGGGTAGACGCCAGCGGCGACCAGACCGGCCACGTGGGCCATGTCGACGAACAGGTAAGCGCCAACCTTGTCGGCGATTTCGCGGAAACGCGGGAAGTCGAGGATCTGCGAGTAGGCAGAGAAACCGGCCACGATCATTTTCGGCTTGTGCTCGACGGCCAGACGCTCGACTTCGTCGTAGTCGATCAGGCCATTGGCGTCGATACCGTACTGAACGGCGTTGTACAGCTTGCCGGAGGACGAAACGCTGGCACCGTGGGTCAGGTGACCGCCGTGGGCCAGGCTCATGCCCAGGATGGTGTCGCCCGCTTGCAGCAGGGCCAGGTAAACGGCGCTGTTGGCTTGGGAACCGGCGTGCGGCTGAACGTTGGCGTAATCGGCGCCGAACAGTTCTTTTGCACGGTCGATGGCCAGTTGTTCAACCACGTCGACGAACTCGCAACCACCGTAGTAGCGCTTGCCCGGGTAGCCTTCGGCGTATTTGTTGGTCAGTACCGAGCCTTGAGCTTCCATCACCGCTGGGCTGGTGTAGTTTTCCGAAGCGATCAGCTCGATGTGTTCTTCCTGGCGCTGAGCTTCTTGCTCCATGGCGGCAAAAAGGTCGGCGTCGTACTTGGCAATAGTCAAATCACGGCTGAACATGGCGGTCCTCAAGGATCGGGGCAGAAAAGGGGGGCATTCTAACCCAACCGCTTTTAGAAGGGATATGAAACACAGTCAGGTTGTGGATAAGCGGGCTTCAAGCAGCAAGCCTCAAGCAGCAAGCCTCAAGCAGCAAGCAAAAGCCTGTTCGCTCTTACTTGCAGCTTGCCACTTGAAGCTTGCAGCGCTCTTCATGTTTGATTGATTAAGGCCGCCGCAAGCGGCTCCAATCAATCAAACATGAAGAGCGCATCATTACTGAACTGCGCCTCAAACCGGCTCGCCGGCATCGGCCGCCCGAACAGATACCCCTGAACCTCATCACACCCATGCTCACGCAGGAAGTCGAGTTGTTCGTGGGTTTCCACGCCCTCGGCGATCACCGCCAGGTTCAGGCTGTGGGCCATGGCGATGATCGCCCGGGCAATCTGCGCATCCTGCTCGCCCGACGGCAGGCCGTCGACGAAGGTGCGGTCGATTTTCAGCACATCGATCGGGAACTGCTTGAGGTAGTTGAGCGATGAATAACCGGTGCCGAAGTCGTCAACCGCAATGCTCAGCCCAAGGTTTTTCAACCCGGCGAGAATCTGCATGGCCTCGCTGACTTCGCGCATCAGGATACTTTCGGTAAGCTCCAGCTCCAGGCACGCCGGCGGCAGGCCGGTGTCCTTGAGGATATTGGCGATGCGCGTGCCGAGCTGGCCATCGGAGAACTGCCGCGCCGAGATGTTCACCGACACCTTCGGCACCCGCACCTTGGCTTGATGCCAGGTCTTGAGCTGACTACAGGCCTCGCGGATCACCCAGTCGCCAACGTCCACCACCAACCCGAGCTCTTCGAGCACCGGAATGAAATCCCCCGGCGGCACCAGCCCGCGACGCGGATGGCGCCAGCGCAGCAAGGCTTCGGCGCCGGTCAGGCGTTTGCCGTCGCCGCTGAACTGCGGCTGGTAATACAGCACGAATTCGTCCTGCTCCAGGGCATGACGCAAGTCGCTTTCCAGTTCCAGGCGCTCAAGGGCGCTGGCGTTCATGTCGGCCTGATAGAACTGGAAGTTGTTCTTGCCGCGCTCCTTGGCGTGGTACATCGCGGTGTCGGCGTTCTTCATCAACTGGCTGAGTTCATTGCCGTCCTGCGGGCTCAGGGCAATGCCGATACTGGCCGTGACAAAGAACTCGCGACCTTCCAGCACAAACGGCTTCACCAGGCTGGCGAGAATCTGTTCCGCCACGTGAATCGCCCGGTTCAGCGCCACTTCGCGGTTGATCCGCGGTTGCAGCAGCAACGTGAATTCATCGCCGCCCATGCGTGCCACAGTGTCGTCATCGTCGACGCAGCCGAGCAGGCGCGTGGCCATTTCCTTGAGCATGCGGTCGCCGGCGGCGTGGCCCAGGGAATCGTTGATCGGTTTGAAACGGTCGAGGTCGAGGAACATCAGCACCACCCACGACTTCTGCCGTTCCGCCGATTGCAGCGCGGTGTGCAGGCGATCCTGGAACAGCGTGCGGTTGGGCAGATGGGTCAGGGCGTCGTAATAGGCCAGGCGATGAATCCGCTGTTCACTGGCCTTGCGCTCGCTGATATCACTGAAGAAGCACACGTAACTGGCGAGGTCGCCTTCGTCGTCGAGCACCGCCGTGATGCCGACCCACGCCGGGTAATGCTCGCCATTGCGGCGCTTGAGCCAGACTTCGCCTTCCCACGTGCTGTGCTGATTCAGTTGCTTGAGCACGTAACGCAGATGCGCTTCCTGTTGCTCGTCGACGGTGAGCATGTTAGGCAACTGGTCAAGGACCTGCGACACCGCGTAACCGCTGACGCGACTGAACGCTTCGTTGGCCTGGACGATGTAGCCAGCCGGGTCGGTGATCAGGATCGCCGAGGTCGAGTGTTCGAAAACCGTGGCTGCCATGCGCAGGTCTTTCTCGGCGCGGCGCTGTTGGCTGATGTCGCGACCGACCCCAAGCACGCCTTCGAAACCGCCATGTTCGTCCCAGACCAGCACCAGCCGCAGTTCGATCGGGATCTTGCGCCCGTCGGCCCGCAGGCAGTCGAACAGGAACAACTGGGTCTGGACCTGGCTGCGCAACAACGCCAATTGATCGGGTTTATCCAGGGCTTTGCTCACCCGGTCCATCAAGCCGTAGATGCCGTTCAGTTGTTGCGGGTTGGCGATGGTCGATTGCCAGCCATTCTGGAAAATCCAGTCGACGTCATAGCCCAGCACCGCTTGCACCGACGGGCTGACGTAATTGAGCGACAGCTTGTTGTCGGTGGAGAAGATCACGTCGCTGATGCTTTCGGCGAGCATGCGGTAGCGCTGCTCGCTGTCGCGCAGGGATTCACTGGCTTCGATCTGCTCGGTGATGTCCTTGGCCACGCCGATGATTCGCGTGACCTGGTCGTACCTGTCCCGCGCCAGGGCCTGTTCGCGGATGTCGAAACGCCGCCAATTACCGTCACGATGACGGAATCGCAATTGGCATTGCAGCAATTGCGAGTATCCGGCCTGGCGCTGGGTCTGGCGTGAACGGTGGTAGTAGTCGGCGTCTTCGGGGTGCAGCAGGATTTCCCAGAAGTACTCGCCCATCTGGTGCAGTTCGGTGCGGTTGTAACCCAGCGTCTGCCCCAGGTGGTGGTTGCTGAAGATCATTCGCTGACTGATCACGTCCTGCACATACAGGTGATCCGGCACGGTGCGCACCACGTCCGACCAGAACCCTTCACGCTCCAGCAGCGACAGCTCGATCAGCTTGCGGCTGGTGATGTCGTTGATGCTCAGGATCACCGCTTTGTAGTCGTGCTGCTCTTCCGGCAGGCGCAGCACCAGCCACAAGTGCTGGTCGCGGCCGTTGGTGTCCTGGAGTTTGATTTCCAGTTCAAGTTGTTTCTGCTGGTTGAGCATGGCCTCCAGTATCTGGTTGCCGATAGCGGTGCAATCCAGCGGGCAACCCTCGATCAGCAGTTTCCAGGCCTGCTCGCAGGAGTTGACGTTGAGCAGTTGCAGGGCAACCTGGTTGACCTCGGTGATGCGCAATTCTTGCAACAGTTGCTGGCGTTGCTCAGGGACTTCGAGCCAGGTCTTCAGTTGTTCGCTGCTATTGAGCTGGGCCTTGTCGAAAAAGCTTTGCAGCCCGGACAGATCGAGCACGCACAACGCAACGCCGGTGCCTTCGAAAATGTCCTGATAGCGGCGACGCCCTTCATGCAACTGACGCTGGCGCCGGCGCATGCTCAGCAGCGCGATAAACGGCAGCAGGGAGAACGCCAGGCCCAGCAGGCATTTGCCGATGAATGCTGGCAGCAGTTGTTCAAGCACCTGTTGGCGGTCGAACAGCCCGCGCAGTTGCCAGTCGCTGCTGCTTAACGGCACGGTTAGCACGGTATTGGCCAGATCATCATCGCTCAGCGTGCCCTGCCGGGTAGCGGGCAGCGCTTCATCGCGGCTGATGATTTGATGATTGAAGCGGTTTTCCACCAGCCACAGCGGACGAATGCCGGCTTCGCTCTGTTTGGTCAGTGAGGAGAAAAACGTCGGGGTCAGGCGCAAGGCCCAATAGCCGCGAGTACTGCCGCTGGCCTGATGCAGCAGCAAGTGCACCACCGAACCATCGTCGGCGTTGCTGAAATAGTGAGCCTGGGCACGACTGCGGCGCACCAGTTCGATCAAGTAGTTGGCGTCCTGACTGTCGGCGGCGCTGTCGCTGAGGATTTTGCCGGAAGGGGTCAATAACGCCAGGCTGCGCAGGTCGGGCAGCGACTGCTGCAATTTTCGCAGTAGCGCCTGCTGTTCGTCGGCTGATTGCGGTTGCTCGACGATCGGTAGCAGATTCAGCGCGATTTGCGCGTTGAGCGCCATGTTCAGGCTGACTTGCGAGGCCAGGTCGGCGGTGTAATCGATGGTGTATTGGCGCTGATTTTTCTGGGTTTCGCTCAGTTGATCCAGCAATTGCCAAAACAGCAGCGCGAGCAGTAACAGCACGAGTGTCGCCAGCGCGCCCTTCAATGTACCGCGCAGGGGAGAGCCGAGCGCGGCAGCCGGTACACGGGTAGAAAGAGGCGGCGTGACATTAGACAAACTGAAATCCTGCGGTTTGGCTGGATTGGCGCGACGTGCACTATAAGCCGGACGCCCGGAGGGCGGCTAGCATGCCTTGAGTTGTGGCGAAGTGCCAGCCCCTCCCGGCTGGACTGCCATCGGTCATTCAGGTAGCTTTGCCGGTTACGTGGGGGCGTTCCAGCTCCTAGAATCAGACTTTTTCAGCGTGCACGCCTTGATTCCCATCAGGCGGACGACGCGCACAGTCTGGCCGGGCTTCGCCCGCGCTCCAATCATTCATCTGTCACTGACCCAAGGTTCTCCATGGCTCAATACGTCTTCACCATGCATCGGCTGGGCAAAGTTGTTCCGCCGAAGCGGGAAATCCTGAAAAACATTTCGCTGTCCTTCTTCCCCGGCGCCAAGATCGGCGTACTCGGCCTTAACGGTTCGGGTAAGTCCACGCTGCTGAAAATCATGGCTGGCGTCGACACCGAATTCGAGGGCGAAGCCCGTCCGATGCCGGAGCTGAATATCGGCTACCTGCCGCAGGAACCGATCCTGGATCCGACCAAGACCGTGCGTGAAGTGGTCGAGGAAGCGGTCAGCGTGATCAAGAACGCCCAGGCACGCCTGGACGAGGTCTACGCGGCTTACGCTGAAGAAGATGCCGACTTCGATAAACTCGCGGCTGAACAGGCCAAGCTCGAAGCCATCCTGCAAGCCAGCGACGGTCACAACCTGGATCGCCAACTGGAAGTCGCCGCCGATGCGCTGCGTCTGCCGGCGTGGGATGCCAAGGTCGAATTCCTGTCCGGTGGTGAAAAGCGTCGTGTGGCCCTGTGCCGCCTGCTGCTGTCCGCCCCCGACATGCTGCTGCTCGACGAACCGACCAACCACCTGGACGCCGATTCCGTCGCCTGGCTGGAGCACTTCCTGCACGACTTCCCGGGCACTGTGGTAGCGATCACGCACGACCGTTACTTCCTGGACAATGTGGCAGGCTGGATCCTCGAGCTCGACCGCGGCGCCGGTATCCCGTACGAGGGCAACTATTCGGGTTGGCTGGAAGCCAAGTCCAATCGTCTGGCGGCCGAATCCAAGCAGCAGTCGGCCCACGAAAAAGCCATGAAGGAAGAACTGGAGTGGGTGCGCCAAGGCGCCAAGGCCCGCCAGTCCAAATCCAAGGCCCGTCTGCAACGCTTCGAAGAAATGCAATCGCAGGAATTCCAGAAGCGCAGCGAAACCAACGAAATCTACATCCCGGCCGGTCCGCGCCTGGGTGACAAGGTCATCGAATTCAAGAACGTCACCAAGGGCTACGGCGATCGCGTACTGATCGACAACCTGTCGTTCTCCATGCCTAAAGGCGCCATCGTTGGCGTGATCGGCGGTAACGGTGCGGGTAAATCCACACTGTTCCGCATGCTGATGGGCAAGGAACAACCGGATTCGGGCAGCATCGAAGTCGGCGAAACCGTGCAACTGGCCTGCGTGGATCAGAGCCGCGAAGACCTGGACGGCAGCAAGACGGTGTTCCAGCAAATCTCCGACGGTTCGGATCAGATTCGCATCGGTAACTACGAGATTCCGTCGCGTACTTACGTCGGTCGCTTCAACTTCAAGGGCGGCGATCAGCAGAAGTTCGTCAAGGACCTGTCCGGTGGTGAGCGCGGTCGCTTGCACCTGGCCCTGACCCTGAAGGAGGGTGGCAACGTCCTGCTGCTCGACGAACCGTCCAACGACCTCGACGTTGAAACCTTGCGTTCTCTGGAAGAAGCCCTGCTGGACTTCCCGGGCGCCGCCATTGTGATCTCTCACGATCGGTGGTTCCTTGACCGCGTCGCGACTCACATCCTGGCGTACGAAGACGACTCGCAAGCCATCTTCTTCGAAGGTAACTACACCGAGTACGAAGCTGATCGTAAAAAGCGTCTCGGCGAAGCGGCGGCCCAGCCGCACCGTGTACGGCACAAGAAACTGGCCTGATATCGGGTGGGTTGCATAAAAAACGGAGCCTTCAGGGGCTCCGTTTTTTTATGGGAATTCAGTTAAACCGCGGTGCGGCCTTCGCGAGCAAGCCCGCTCCCACAGGGGATTTGTATTGGTTACAAATATTCAATCCACTGAAGATCAATTGTGGGAGCGGGCTTGCTCGCGAAGGGGCCCTCAAACTCACCCAATCTCTATGCTCAAAACCTCAATCTGCAAATCCCCCGCCGGCCGCTTCCACAGCACCTCATCCCCAACCTGCGCACCCAACAACGCCCGCCCCAGCGGCGAACCCCAATTGATCAATCCACTGGCCGCATCGGCCTGATCCTCACCCACCAACTGCACGCGCTGCTCATTGCCTTGCTCATCGGCAAACGTCACCCAGGCGCCAATCTGCACTTTGTCAGTCGAGGAGGCCGGGACGACCAACTGAGCACTTTGCAATCGCTGATTGAAATACCGCCAGTCCCGCTCAAGGTCAGCCTGGCGCTGTTTGTCGGCCAGTTCACCTTGTGCGCTTTGCCCATTGAGCAGGTTTTGCACCTCGGCGAGTTTCGCCTGAAGCTGGGCGAGGCCGGCGGGGGTGACGTAGTTGGGCTGCGCGCTGACCTGCCGTTCGACGGGCTGGTCGGCTTGCGCGGCGGCGTTATCTTCATTGACGAAGGCACGGCTCATGGTTTTCTCCCGGTATAGGATTTGGGCCATGCTCGCAGGGATTTAGTTTCGACGAATGTCTGCCAGCGACTCAGGGCGAGCGAAACGCTCGGGCGGCGTCCTGATCTTTCTGCTGTTGCCAGGCTCTTTCGTGATCATCCCAGTGGTGGCTGCGATAGTCCTCGCGATCGCGGTTTTCCAACATCGCCTGGCACTGGCGGAAGCCATCGCCCCAGCCCTCGGCGTATTGCTTGTCCTTGAGATAGCGCGGCACGTTTTTGCGAAATTCGCCGGTCATCGCCCCGGCCGCCTGGCGACCACTGACGCAACCGTCATCGAAACCATCGGCGAAGGCCGGCGGGTAACCCTTGGCAATCAGATCTTCGTGGGTCGACTGGCAACCCGCGCACAACAGCAACAAACCCACCACACCCACGCAACGCCACATTTCAGACTCCCGGCCGGTTAACGGCCTATACAGGGAAGTCTAGAAGTCGATTCGTCAGGCGTTTGTGAAAGGGCTGTGATTAATCTGTTGGATAACCGCAGATCCCTGTGGGAGCGGGCTTGCTCGCGAAGGCGCAGTGTCAGACAGCATCAATGTTGAATGACAGAATGCATTCGCGAGCAAGCCCGCTCCCACAAGGGGTTATGCGTTAGTAGTGATACCACTTCACCTCAAGCATCACTTCATTCTCGGGGGAGGCGAGGTGGCTGAATTCCCGTTGGGCGCTCAGACGCAGGCCGAGGTTGCGCGACAATTCCCATTGCTGGTTCAGGCTTACGCTGCGGCGCACTTCGCCGTTGGTGAAGAAATCACCCTTGGTTTCCAGGCTGAAGTTGCCCAGCGGGTTTTTCCACAACACGCCGCTGTTGAAGCCGGCCGCTGGCGCGACGAACCCGGCGAAATCGTTGTTGTGTTCAATGCGCACGGTGCCCAAGGCAAACCCGAGCACATCGTCGCCCAACGCCCAAGTCCCGCCAGCACCGCCGTTGACGTGGCTGACCAGGGTTTCATCGTCATGCTTGCCCGGCACCCGTTCCAGGCCCCCGGTGACTTGCCAGGACAATGGCTGCAGCAGCTCATTGCGCGGGGTCAGGGAACGAATGGTTGCCAGATCCAGTTGCTGCAATTGCCAGTGATTGCCTTCGTATTGGCGCAGTTTCATTTGCAGGATTTCAATCTGCGCGCCCAGCGGGAAGCTTTCGGCGTTGTCGTTGAGGTCGTGATAGGCCATGCGCAAACCGTACTCGCCGAACGCCTTGTCGCCCCGGGTGCCGATACCGGCCTGCCAAGTGCGGGATTCGTGACCGTCCTCCGGCAAGCCGGGGCGCGGAATGTCCAGTTCCGGTGGTGGGTTCTGGTTGATCGCGCGCAACAGTTCGAAACTGCGCTGGGCCCGCGCCGGATCGCGTTCCTGGCCGTTGGCGCGGTAGCGTTCCAAGCGGTAGGCCGCGTCGATGATCAGCGCCTGACGATCCTTGGGCTGAGCCTTGAAAGCCGGGTCTTGCAGTTGTTTTTGATCGGCGCTGACTTTCAGCACCCAATCCTGTTCTTCACCGTTCAGTGGCTCGGCGCGGCTCAGCAATTCACGCTCGCGGGACGGGCGATACTGGATCGACTCCACCAACCCGGCTTCTTTCACCGCTTTGACGGTGTCGGTCGGGATCGCCGTCAGCGGGAATTGCTCGGTCAGGCGCAGGCTCGGTCGCGCCACTTGCAGCAGTTCAAGCAGGCGATACGAGCAGTTTTCGTCGAAGAAGAAATAGTCGAACTGGATCTGCTTGAGCTCCCAGACGTGCTCGACCATGCGCTCGGTTTCTTGTTGCGTCAGGTTGAGCCGGTATTCCCACAGATCACGGTTTTCCAGGCTGCGGTATTCGGAGAGTTTTTCCTGATACGGCACCAGCGCAAACAAACCGGGATAGCCGCCCATCAAGCCTTTCCAGGCGTAGAGGATGCTGTTGTCCGAGCCTTCGATGTAGGCGCCGAAGTTGATCGCGTAGCTGAGCAGGGCGGTCTGGTCGCTTTGCACATTCGCCTGGTCGATGCGCAGCAGGGTGTGGCCGAACATCGATGACGGACTGTTGAGGTACGCCGCCGGGAAGATCATCACCGCGCTGTGGGGCGCGACATCCTTGAACCATTGCGTGAACTCGGCGCAGTCCAGCTTCGGCAAGTCGGTCAGGTCGAGTTGTGCCTTGAGCCAGCGAGTTCGTGCGGGATAGACGCATTGCGCATGTTTTTCGCCGGCGCTGGCCGGGGCATACAACGCCTGTACCGTCGCCGCCAGTTCATGGTCCGGGTGTTCATTGCCGTCGGGGGCGAGGAAGAATTTCCTGTCGCTGACATAGCTGCGCCAGCCGCCGAGCTTGGCGGTTTCGTAATGGCCCAGGGATATCCAGAAAGGGTCATTGGCCAGTTGCTGCAAACGTTGATTGTCGATGTGTGGCGCGGCGGACAGCGGGGCGCAGACACAGAGCGCCAGCCAGGCAAGGCGTTTGAGCATAGTGAGCAACTTAAAGTCGGAAGAAACAAAGACCCAAGGAGGCGAATGCCATTGACCTGTAGAACCCGTATGACCTGTCGGATCTGTAGGCGCTGTAGGAGCCGTAGGAGCTGTCGAGTGAAACGAGGCTGCGATCTTTCCCGGCTCACTTGAGTCCCAAGTGAAAGATCAAAAGATCGCAGCCTCGTTTCACTCGACAGCTCCTACAGCTCCTACGGGTCCTACAGCTCCTACAGTTCCTACGTCTCCTACAGTTGGTTGGCATTACCCAAGGAGGGCAGGTCCAAAAAACAAAAACCGCTCCCCGAAAGGAGCGGTTGGGTCGAGCTTAAGCTTGAGTGGCGTACTTGGCCAGACGAGGATCGCTCTTCAGGACGGCCAGGGTGTTGGTATGCACGTCGTCAGCGGTCACGTCAGCCTTGCTGAAGATCTGCTGGAAGTGCTCGTGAGTCACGGCGGCGAAGTGCGCACGGTCTTCCGGCGCCACGCCCAGTACCACGGCATAGGTCGTCAGCGCTTCGCCGTTACCTTTGGCCATGTCTTCGGACAGCTCGTTCATCATGCCATTCATGGCAATCCAGGATTTGCCGCCATAGGTCAGCGCCGCATTGGTCGAGCAACCGTTGGTACCGGACGTCATACCAAATGTTGCGTTACCCGAGGTGCCGTTTGTGGTGGATGCCAGGAAGTGAGCCGGGGTGCCGCGCTGTCCTTCGAACAGCATGTTGCCCCAACCACAATCCGGGCCGCCTGGCGCTTGAGCCATAGCGTTGAGGGATACAACGGTGAAGAGAGTACCGAGAAGAATCCGTTTCATAGCTTTGTTCTCTTTGTGTGCATACCAATGGACAAGGGGTTCTAACGCCATCTCGACGTCAGTGGGCCGGTTATTAGTTCCAGCCGCGCAGTTTGGAGTTTAGGCACGTTCCAAGGGTTCCGTGATTTTTTGCAAAACATTCGCTGCAAACATTGATTTGCCCCCGCCCCGCCTGGGGATGATGGTTTGTCTATGCTTTGGCTTGAGGCGCGCCTTGCCAGTCGGGTATGGGCAGCGCCAGAATGCCGCTATCTGCCCCGCCTGATGTAAGGAAGCCCGATGCCTGATCCTGTTGCTGCCAGCTTGCGTCTAGCGCCCGAAGCGCTGACCCGTCCGTTTTCCGCTGAACAGTTCAGCTTCTCTACCACCAATGATTTGGAGCCCTTCCGCGGTGTGCTTGGCCAGGAACGTGCGGTCGAGGCCTTGCAGTTTGGCGTGGCCATGCCGCGCCCCGGTTACAACGTCTTCGTCATGGGCGAGCCCGGCACCGGCCGTTTCTCGTTCGTCAAACGCTATCTGAAAGCCGAAGGCAAGCGCCTGCAGACCCCGGCGGACTGGGTCTACGTCAATAATTTCGATGAGCCCCGCGAACCTCGCGCCCTGGAGTTGCCATCGGGCACCGCCGGTGCGTTCATCGGTGATATCAACGGCTTGATCGACAACCTGCTGGCGACGTTTCCGGCGGTGTTCGAGCACCCGTCCTATCAGCAAAAGAAAAGCGCCATCGACCGCGCCTTCAACCAGCGCTACGACAAGGCGCTGGACATCATCGAGCGCCTGGCCCTGGAGAAGGAAGTCGCGCTGTACCGCGACGCCAGCAACATCGCGTTCACCCCGATGGCTGATGGCAAGGCACTGGACGAAGCGGAATTCGCCCAGTTGCCGGAAGCTGATCGCGAGCGTTTTCACGAAGACATTTCCGGCCTGGAAGAGCGTCTGAACGAAGAGCTCGCCAGCCTGCCGCAATGGAAGCGCGAGTCGAGCAATCAACTGCGCCAGCTCAACGAAGAAACCATCACCCTGGCCTTGCAGCCGTTGCTCTCGCCGTTGTCGGAGAAATACGCCGAGAACGCCGCGGTGTGCGGTTACCTGCAAGCGATGCAGGTGTACCTGCTGAAAACCGTGGTCGAGCAATTGGTCGACGACAGCAAGGTCGATGCGGTTGCGCGCAAGATGCTCGAAGAGCAATACGCGCCGAGCCTGGTGGTCGGTCATTCGGCCAGCGGCGGCGCACCGGTGGTGTTCGAACCGCATCCGACCTACGAAAACCTGTTCGGTCGTATCGAATACAGCACCGATCAGGGCGCGCTCTACACCACTTATCGGCAACTGCGCCCGGGTGCGTTGCATCGCGCCAACGGCGGTTTCCTGATTCTTGAAGCGGAAAAAATGCTCAGCGAGCCGTTCGTGTGGGATGCGCTCAAGCGCG
Organism: Pseudomonas sp. dw_612; assembly: GCF_018449725.1. Taxonomy (GTDB): domain Bacteria; phylum Pseudomonadota; class Gammaproteobacteria; order Pseudomonadales; family Pseudomonadaceae; genus Aquipseudomonas. The sequence continues at coordinate 68,686 of NZ_JAAVVC010000016.1, forward strand.
CCCTGCAATCGCGCAAACTGAAAATGGAATCGCCCCTCGGTGAACTGGGGCGTCTGGCCACCGTGACCCTGACCCCGCAACACATTCCGTTGCAGGTCAAAGTCATCATCATCGGCGCCCGGCAGCTCTACTACACGCTGCAAGACCTCGATCCGGACTTCCAGGAGATGTTCCGCGTCCTGGTGGACTTCGACGAAGACATCCCGATGGTCGACGAGAGCCTGGAGCAGTTCGCCCAGTTGCTTAAAACCCGTACCTCCGAAGAAGGCATGGCGCCATTGACCGCCGATGCGGTGGCGCGTCTGGCGACTTACAGTGCGCGCCTGGCGGAACACCAGGGGCGGTTGTCGGCGCGGATTGGCGATCTGTTCCAATTGGTCAGTGAGGCGGATTTCATTCGCCACCTGGCCGGCGACGAGATGACCGACGCCGGGCATATCGAACGTGCGCTCAAAGCCAAGGCGACCCGCACCGGGCGCGTCTCGGCGCGGATTCTCGACGACATGCTGGCCGGGATTATCCTGATCGACACCGATGGCGCGGCCGTCGGCAAGTGCAACGGGTTGACGGTGCTGGAAGTCGGTGACTCGGCGTTCGGTGTGCCGGCGCGGATTTCCGCCACGGTGTATCCGGGTGGCAGCGGGATTGTCGATATCGAGCGTGAGGTCAACCTTGGCCAGCCGATTCACTCCAAAGGCGTGATGATTCTGACCGGGTACCTGGGCAGCCGTTACGCCCAGGAATTCCCGCTGGCGATTTCCGCGAGCATCGCCCTGGAGCAGTCCTACGGTTACGTCGATGGCGACAGTGCATCGTTGGGCGAGGCGTGCACGCTGATTTCGGCCCTGTCGAAAACCCCGCTCAAGCAGTGTTTCGCGATTACGGGTTCGATCAACCAGTTCGGTGAAGTGCAGGCCGTGGGCGGGGTCAACGAGAAGATCGAAGGCTTCTTCCGCCTCTGTGAAGCGCGCGGGCTGACCGGTGAGCAAGGGGCGATCATTCCCCAAGCCAACGTCGCGACGCTGATGCTCGACGAGAAAGTGCTGTCGGCAGTGCGCGCGGGGCAGTTCCATGTCTATGCCGTGCGCCAGGCCGACGAAGCGCTGAGCCTGTTGGTGGGCGAGCCGGCCGGTTCGCCGGACGCCGATGGCCAGTTTCCGGAAGGCAGCGTCAACGCGCGGGTGGTAGAGCGTCTGCGGGTGATCGCGGAAATGATCAGCGAGGATGACCTCAAGGAAGCCGAGAAAGAGATGGCGTTGGAGGCGTTGGTCGAAGCCAAACCGGCCTGATCTGAAGCCACACAAACCCCCTGTGGGAGCGGGCTTGCTCGCGAATGCAATCTGTCAGCCGACATTGATGTTGGCTGACACTCCGCCTTCGCGAGCAAGCCCGCTCCCACAGGTTTTTGTGCATTGGCAAAATCGACATTCAGTGGAAAAAGTGCCATCACTCTGGCGTCAATATTCACACAATGACCGCTCGGCGCCTTCTGGTCTCGCTTTGCTTGCGAGGCGAACTTTTCTTCTATTCTCAGCTCAAGGATAGGGACAGCAATCACTGGATCGAAACAGCCTTCACATGGAGGCTGAATACCGGATCTACCGAGGGTCGCCGCCATGTCGCGCAACCTCTGCCTCACCCGTCAATGCCTGGGTCTTGTGACCCGTATCGAGTGCGCCATCCGCCCATTGGCGGGAGATACGGGCATGTGGACCTTACTCTTCGCCGCCGGAATGGCCGGCGAACAACCTTCCGCCATCAAGGCTCAAGGCCCGTTTCATGGTCCGTTCGTGGCCGAATCCATCCTCGACACGATTGTTGAAAGCCTTACCCTGCATGGCTATGAGCTGGCCGACGATCCGCAAATCTGGAGCCTGCACCTGCAAGCCCAGTTGCGGGAAATCAACGGTGGCCGCTGTCGCAGCCTGGGTGGTTTCGAGTTTCGCCCTGATCACTGATCAGCGTCGGGCAGTTCGGTTTTGTTGAGTTTGACCTCAAAACCATATTGCACGGTGGCGAGGTCGGTTCGTTGGTAGGTTTCCAGTCGCGTCGGCTGGCCGTAGAAATAATGCACGCCAAACAGCGCGGGGCCTTCTGCGCTCGCGTCATGCGTGACCGAGAGAATCTCCTTCAGATAATTGCCGCTGTCGTCCTTGGCGAAAAAGCGCCAGTCCTGAGCGGGAAACAGCTTCAGATCGACCACCAGCGCATTGCCTTTGAGTTCCAGGCCCTTGGGCAATTGGTGCGCGTCGAGGGTTTTCTGTTCGATCGTGGCCAGGAACAACGGCATCGAGCCCACCGCGAAGGCCGGTGTTTCCGGAAACAGATTCAAATCGTACGTAATGACCCCGCGCAACGGATCAATCTGGTAAGCCTCGGCCGGCAGTTCGATCGGTTCATCGCGCTTGCCGTTACCGTCGTCGGTGAAGAACGTCACCGGGCTTTCGCCGGGGCTGAAGGATGAGCCGAGCAGATCGTCGTTGAAACTGCGGGGATGATCGAACTCTATGCGCGCCGCACTCGGGTCATCCACGGACTGGGTAATGCTGACACTCTTTTTCAGCTGCTCCTCGCCTAGGGTCGCGCCTTTGAGCCAGATCGGCGCCTGGTCGTCGTACACCACCACCGGCAAGCTCAGCGGCTGGATGGTTTTCTCGGTGGTGTCGTGATCGAAGCGGCGTATCGGCAGGTTCAGGTCCTTGCGTGTCACGGTGGCGCTGGAGAAGTCCAGCACACTGACATCGAGCGTCTCGATCGGACCGTTGAAATACACCTTGGTGTAATGCCGGGTCTGCTGCTTCTCAAACGCTTGCTGGTCTTCATCCAGTTGCTTTTCGAACGTCTCCGTCCAGGCTTTCTGCTGCTGCATTTGCGCCAGTTGTTTCTGGTAAAAGGCGATTTGCGCGGCGGTTTCATTGATCGAGCCGGAGCGGGAGAGGAATTGCCCGGTGCTGTCCTTGGCCTGCACGATCAGCGGGTTGAGCGGGGTTTCGCTGACCTCTGAAGCCAGCGGCAAGTTGTTGGTGAATTCGACTTCGGCGTAGTTGTTTGTCAGGTTGAGCAGGGTGACGCTGAGGTTGTCGTTGGTGCGCGTCTGGCCGACGTCCTTTTTCGTCAGATCGAAGCTGTAGAGTCGGCGCGGCGCAATCACCTCGACCTTACCTTGCAGGCTCACCGGTTGCGGCTGGTTCTTGTTTTCCACATCCAGGCCATCGATGAAGGGGTAGGTCACCGTCAGGTCATCAGGGTTGGTCAGGTTCGAGCTGGAGGGGCTCAACTGAATGCCGGGATCGGTTTCCGACCATTCCGGCTGGAAGGGGATCACGCGCTTGTTGCTCAGGGTTACCGATTGCCATTCCAGGCCATGGGGGAAGAGAAACGCCGCCGGGATGCTGAAGTTGAAAGGGAACACCGGTTGCAGGTCGGTCAGGTAATCGGAGCTGGAATCCTTGTGCAGCACAAACAGGCCGTTAATGTAGGTGTCCACCAGCGCCTGGGGCGTGGGGTAGTGCTTGAGCACGGCCAGGGCGTCTTCGCCGTACTCGGTTTGCACCGGTTTGCTATCGAGCTTGAGCTGCGCCCGTTCGAGCAACAGCAGCGATCCGCCCAGCTCGGCGACGGCATCCTTGAGCTTGGGGTCCTGAATGGCATCAAGGGACTTCTCGAACTGCGCGGTTTTTTCTTCGAGGCTGACCTGGCGTTTCTCATCGCTGGGGGAACAACCGCTGAGCAACAACGCAAGGCAAAGTCCGGCACTCGTAAAAGGTAATCGCACATCCATTTCCTGTCTTCCTGTCCGGTGTCGCTGACCTGTCAATGGTTTGGACACTAGCAGAAAAACTTTGTCACATACGCGCAGGTTGCGGATTTCCGGGCTGTTTCTGGGTGTAACAGGCCGCTGTTATACTCGCGGCCATTTACCAGCCCTTGTGTGAGATTCAATGGAACGCTTTATCGAAAATGCAATGTACGCCTCCCGCTGGCTACTGGCGCCGATCTACTTCGGTCTGTCCCTGGGCTTGCTCGCGCTGGCGCTGAAGTTTTTCCAGGAAGTCTTTCATGTCATCCCCAACGTCTTCTCGATGGCGGAATCGGACCTGATCCTGGTGCTGCTGTCGTTGATCGACATGGCGCTGGTGGGCGGTTTGCTGGTGATGGTGATGATCTCCGGTTACGAGAACTTCGTGTCCGAACTGGACATCGATGAGAACAAAGAGAAGCTTCACTGGCTGGGTACCATGGATTCGTCTTCGCTGAAGATGAAAGTGGCGGCCTCGATCGTGGCGATTTCCTCGATCCACCTGCTGCGGATATTCATGGACGCCAAGAACGTCGATCCTGAGCATTTGAAGTGGTACGTGATCATTCACATGACCTTCGTGATCTCGGCGTTTGCGATGGGCTATCTGGATAAGCTGACCAAGCATTGATTGCACGACTCCTGTAGGAGCGAGGCTTGCCCGCGAAGAGGCCGTGTCAGGCGACATTTGTTTCGACTGTCACGACGCCTTCGCGGGCAAGCCTAGCTCCTACAGGTCGTGGTGAAACAGACAGGCGGTGTGGTTTGTGGGTTGTGCTTTAGGGCGTCGAGGCATATGCCTGTAAGGGTCTTGGTCCGCCACTGCTTGAGGTGCGCTGATGAACCTGCAAGAGCTGAATGCCTATGCCATCGCCGGGAAGATCGATGAGCTGAACCTGATTTCGCTGGAAGGCGGGATCTATCTGCTGGAAGCGCGGATGCACGGGGCGGCGTATCCGTTGAGCGATACCCACGGCCAGATGTTTCACCTGCGTTCCGTCGAGCATGCCCGTGAAGTGTTGCATGCGTTTCCCAAGCTGCAATTCAACCTCGTGCACACGTCAGTTCATGACGAAATGTGCGGGCTCGGCGCCAGTGCCGAGGAAAGCTTGAAGGTGCCGATTGCCTTCCGGTCGACCTGGCAGAGCTGATAAACGCCATGGCATCTGTGCTAGTCTGCTCGCCCTTTTGATTCCGGGCGCTCCGGGATGCGCTGTGCTCGCACGGCACGTTCCAGGGCTGTCCGCACAGCGGAGCAGTGTCATGTCCGAAGTAAATCTGTCCACCGACGAAACCCGCGTCAGCTACGGTATCGGCCGTCAGTTGGGCGACCAACTGCGCGACAACCCGCCACCGGGCGTTAACCTGGATGCCATCCTGGCTGGCCTGACCGACGCGTTCGCCGGCAAGCCAAGCCGCGTGGGTCAGGAAGAAATGGCCGCCAGCTTCAAGGTGATCCGCGAGATCATGCAAGCCGAAGCGGCTGCCAAAGCTGAAGCCGCTGCTGGCGAAGGCCTGGCCTTCCTGGCTGAAAACGCCAAGCGTGACGGCATCACCACCCTGGCTTCCGGCCTGCAATTCGAAGTACTGACTCAAGGTGAAGGCGCCAAGCCGACCCGTGAAGATCAAGTGCGCACGCACTACCACGGCACCCTGATCGACGGCACTGTGTTCGACAGCTCCTACGAGCGCGGCCAGCCTGCTGAATTCCCGGTTGGCGGCGTGATCGCTGGCTGGACCGAAGCCCTGCAACTGATGAATGCCGGCAGCAAATGGCGTCTGTACGTGCCGAGCGAACTGGCTTACGGCGCTCAAGGCGTTGGCAGCATTCCGCCGCACAGCGTACTGGTGTTCGACGTCGAGCTGCTCGACGTACTGTAAGACCTGAGTGTCGGAACGGGCTTGATCATGTGGGAGCGGGCTTGCTCGCGAAAGCGGTGTTTCATTCAGCGATGATGTTGAATGTTATGGCCTCTTCGCGAGCAAGCCCGCTCCCACAGGGCTCGCTCCGACATTTTGCATTTTCATAGTTCGATCTTGTGGTGCAGTTCATGCGCAGGGCGCAACGCCCGGGCATAGCAGAACAGAAACAGATTGCGCACCAGTTCCTTGAGCACCACCGGCTCGCTGGAACTCAAGCCGCTGACGTCCAGGTCACCCTGATCCTGCAACTCGTTCAAGGCTTCTTCTTCAAGCACCGCACAGACTTCCCCGGTTTCCCGATGCAGGATCCTGAGGTAAGGGTGTGGGCGGTCCAGCCAGGCATCGATCAAATAAGTCATGGGTCTCATCTCCATTGATTGGTTTCAATGAGAATAATTCTTATTCATCAAATAGCAAGGGCCTATTGGCGGTTTCTGATTTTTTCAGGGTAAAGGTTGCGTAAGGTCAAAACGGCTGGCGTTTGGCTACTGCGAGGAAATGCTGGGGGAAGCGGGGGAGGGTGAAGCACCATCCCACGCCGGGCGCGGGATGGATGACAGCAGGTTCAGACTTTTCTGACGAACTCGGATTTGAGCTTCATCGGGCCGATGCCGTCGATCTTGCAGTCGATGTCGTGATCGCCATCGCACAGGCGGATGTTCTTGACCTTGGTGCCGACCTTGACCACCAGGGACGTGCCCTTGACCTTGAGGTCCTTGATCACGGTGATGGTATCGCCGTCCTGCAGGACGTTGCCTACCGAATCCTTTTTCACGGAATCATCGGACGCCACTTCAGCTTCGCCGCTGGCGGACCACTCGTGGGCGCACTCCGGGCAGATCAGCTGTGCGCCGTCTTCGTAGGTGTATTCGGAATTGCATTTCGGGCAGGGTGGCAACGTGCTCACTAAGGCTCCTTGGATTGAGGATCGCTAAAAGTCGCACATTGTATAGGGTTTTGTCGGAGGAGGGAGCTGACAGCAAAAGATCGCGGCCTTCGGCAGCTCCTACAGGGTTTTGTGTACACCTGTAGGAGCTGCCGAAGGCTGCGATCTTTTGATTTTGTTTCTGAATGTCAGTGCGTGCGAGCTACCGCAAACTCGCTCAACTCAACCAGTGCATCGCGATATTCGCTAGCCGGCAGGGCGTCGAGGCATTTGATCGCACGGGCGACGTAATCACGGGCCAGTTGCGCGGTGTATTCCAGCGACCCGGATGCTTCAACGGCCTCACGGATGCTTTCCAGATCTTCGATGCCACCTTTCTGGATCGCCTGGCGAACCAGTGCCGCCTGCTCAGGGGTGCCTTCGCGCATGGTGTAGATCAGCGGCAGGGTCGGTTTGCCTTCGGCCAGATCGTCACCGACGTTCTTGCCCAGGGTTTGCGCGTCGCCCTTGTAGTCCAGCAGGTCATCGACCAGTTGGAAAGCCACGCCCAGGTGGTCGCCAAACGTGCGCAAGGCTTCAGCCTGTTCCGCTGTGGCTTCGCACAGGGCTGCGGCGCTATGGGTCGAGGCCTCGAAGAGCATCGCGGTCTTGCCGCGGATGACTTCCATGTAGGTTTCTTCGGTGGTGCTGGCGTCACGGATCTTCGACAACTGCAGCACTTCGCCTTCGGCAATGATCCGCGTGGCCTGCGAAAGGATCTTCATCACCGGCATGGAGCCCAGTTCGACCATCATTTCGAAGGAGCGCGAATACAGGAAGTCGCCCACCAGCACGCTTGGCGCATTGCCCCACATCGCATTGGCGGTCGAGCGGCCACGGCGCATGCCGGACATGTCGACCACGTCGTCATGCAGCAGGGTCGCGGTGTGCAGGAACTCGATCGTGGCGGCCAGCAGGCGCAGGTCATCGCCTTCGCGACCCAGAGCCTTGCCACACAGCAACACTAATAGAGGACGCAGGCGTTTACCGCCGGCCGAGGTAATGTAGTCGCCGATTTTCGATACCAGCGGCACTCGGGAAGTCAGCTGCTTCTTGATGATGCCGTCGACGGCGTTAAAATCGTCCGCCACCGCGCGGTAGAAAGCTTGGGGTTGCATCAGCGACAGTTGCTCCAGAAGGGTTGCGCGGCATGCTAGGACCCACGTCCGGGCCTGTCAAGGTACGATGGACGGCCTCTTGCATCGTCAGGACAGCTTGCGTACAATCGCGCACCCTGAACTTCCTGGGCAGCACCTGCCTTACGCAATTGCAATCAGGCCTTCCAGCCCTATGCAGCCATGCCAGCCAATACCTCTTCTTATAAAGAGCTGGGTGAGCAGGATTATCGGAGAAATACCATGTCGTACGCAGTAATTGTTACTGGTGGCAAGCAATACAAAGTCGCCCCAGGTGAATACCTGAAGATCGAGAAACTGGAAATCGCTACCGGCGAATCCGTTACTTTTGATCGCGTTCTGTTGGTCGCCAATGGCGATGACGTGAACATCGGCGCTCCAGTTGTTGCTGGCGCTACCGTTGTGGCTGAAGTGATCTCCCAAGGTCGTCACGATAAAATCCGCATCATCAAGTTCCGTCGTCGTAAGCACCACATGAAGCGTATGGGCCACCGCCAGTGGTACACCGAGATCAAAATCACCGGTATTCAGGCTTAATTTCAGCCTAATTCCTCACTAGGAGAATTGACTCATGGCACACAAAAAAGCTGGTGGTAGTACCCGTAACGGTCGCGACTCAGAAGCCAAACGCCTTGGCGTGAAGATGTATGGCGGCCAGGTTATCATTCCGGGCAACATCATCGTGCGTCAGCGCGGCACCCAATTCCACGCCGGTTACGGTGTTGGCATGGGTAAAGATCACACCCTGTTCGCGAAAATCGACGGCGTGATCAAGTTTGAAGTAAAAGGCGCTTTCAATCGCCGTTACGTAAGCATTGTTCCGAAGACTGCAGTCGTCGCGGCATAATTACGTAGTTGCTGGAAAAGCCCTGTCTCGCGACGGGGCTTTTTCGTTTGTGGGGTGAGTCTCTTGCAAAGCTGTTTGTGATGGGCGAAAGCAGCTGGATTTGCGGTAGTTGCTTGAGGTCGCTGCGCTCATTTTTGCAAGAGTCTTATGTCTGGTTTTTTTGGCTCGTCCGTATGACGAGAGGCGTTTTGTTATGAAGTTTGTTGATGAAGTATCGATTCGAGTAAAGGCCGGCGACGGCGGCAACGGTTGCATGAGCTTCCGTCGCGAAAAATTCATTGAAAACGGCGGCCCGAACGGCGGTGATGGTGGTGATGGCGGCTCGGTCTACATGGTTGCCGACGAAAACCTCAACACCCTGGTGGACTACCGTTACACCCGGCACTTCGATGCCGAGCGTGGCTCCAACGGCGGCAGCACCGACTGCACCGGTAAAAAAGGTGAAGAACTGGTACTGCGCGTTCCGGTCGGCACGACCGTTATCGACTCCGCTACCCAGGAAATCATCGGCGACTTGACCAAGGCCGGCCAGCGTCTGCTGGTGGCTCATGGCGGCTGGCACGGTCTGGGCAACACCCGTTTCAAATCCAGTACCAACCGGGCTCCACGCCAGACCACGCCGGGTAAGCCGGGCGAGGCGCGTGACCTGAAGCTGGAAATGAAAGTATTGGCTGACGTCGGCCTGCTGGGCTTGCCGAACGCCGGTAAAAGTACCCTGATCCGCGCGGTATCGGCTGCCAAGCCGAAAGTCGCCGATTACCCGTTCACCACCCTGGTGCCAAACCTGGGTGTGGTCAGTGTTGATCGCTGGAAAAGCTTCGTGGTCGCGGACATCCCGGGCCTGATCGAAGGGGCTTCCGACGGCGCCGGCCTGGGGATTCGCTTCCTCAAGCACTTGTCGCGTACCCGTCTGCTGCTGCACCTCGTGGACATGGCGCCACTGGATGACACCAGCGCTCCGGATGCGGCGGAAGTGATCGTCAGCGAACTGACCAAATTCAGTCCGTCCCTGGCTGAGCGTGATCGTTGGTTGGTACTGAACAAGTGCGACCAGATCCTTGAAGAAGAGCACGATGAGCGCGTCAAGGAAATCGTTGATCGCCTGGAATGGACTGGTCCGGTCTACGTGATCTCTGCGATCTCCAAGCTGGGCACCGAGCGTCTGTGCCACGACATCATGCGTTATCTGGAAGATCGTGCTGATCGCCTGGCTGCCGACCCGGCCTACAAGGAAGAGCTGGCCGAGCTCGATCAGCGCATCGAAGACGAAGCCCGTGCTCAGTTGCAGGCTCTGGATGATCAGCGTGCCCTGCGTCGCAGCGGCGTGAAGTCGGTCCACGACATCGGTGACGATGATTGGGACGAAGAAGATGTGGATGACGAAGACGGTCCGGAAATCATTTACGTGCGTGACTGATTCGTTGCGATAAACTTAAGCGCCGCTCATATGAGCGGCGTTTTAGTATCTGGAATTTGGTGGTCACGAATAACGTTACGGGCAGCGCTGGGTCGCGCTGTCCTCAAGCTAAGGTTGAAGATGATGCGGAGCAAGGTGACAGGTGCGCAGCGTTGGGTCGTGAAGATCGGCAGCGCGTTGCTGACGGCGGATGGCAAGGGCCTGGATCGCGCGGCCATGGGCGTCTGGGTTGAGCAGATGGTGGCCTTGCATGAGGCAGGCGTCGAGCTGGTGCTGGTGTCCTCCGGGGCAGTGGCGGCCGGCATGAGCCGTCTCGGCTGGACCGTGCGACCCAGTGCAATGCACGAATTGCAGGCGGCGGCCGCCATCGGCCAGATGGGCCTGGTGCAGGCCTGGGAGTCGAGCTTTGGCGAGCATGGCCGGCATACCGCGCAGATTCTCCTGACCCACGACGACCTGTCCGACCGCAAGCGCTACCTGAACGCCCGCAGCACCTTGCGTGCGTTGGTCGAGCTTAAGGTGATCCCGGTGATCAACGAAAACGATACGGTGGTCACTGACGAAATCCGTTTCGGCGACAATGACACGCTGGCGGCGCTGGTGGCCAACCTGGTCGAAGCTGATTTGCTGGTGATCCTGACCGATCGCGACGGCATGTTTGACGCTGATCCGCGCAACAATCCCGACGCCAACCTGATTTACGAGGCCCGTGCCGATGATCCGGCGCTGGATGCAGTGGCCGGCGGCACCGGTGGTGCGCTGGGTCGCGGCGGGATGCAGACCAAATTGCGTGCGGCGCGTCTGGCGGCGCGTTCGGGGGCGCACACCATCATCGTCGGCGGGCGCATCGAGCGCGTGCTGGATCGCCTGAAGGCTGGCGAGCGCATCGGCACCTTGCTGTCGCCGGAACGTGGTCTGCTGGCGGCGCGCAAGCAGTGGCTGGCGGGGCATCTGCAAACCCGTGGCACCCTCGTGCTGGATGCGGGGGCGGTGACGGCATTGTCTAAAGGCAATAAAAGTTTGCTGCCGGTGGGCGTCAAGCTGGTCCAGGGCAGTTTCCGCCGTGGCGAAATGGTGGTGTGCGTGGCGCCGGATGGTCGAGAAATCGCCCGCGGTCTCGCCAATTACAGCGCCCTTGAGGCGCAAAAAATCATTGGTCAGTCGTCTGAGGCGATTGTCGGTCTGTTGGGTTACATGGCGGAACCGGAACTGGTTCACCGCGATAACCTGATCCTGGTCTGAAGGAAAACTGAATGCGTGTAGCAAAGGGATTATTGGGTTTGTTGCTGGCGATGCCGCTGCTGGCTTCGGCAGAAGAAGTGGGTCAGGTGTCGACGGTGTTCAAATTCGTCGGGCCGAATGATCGTATCGTCGTCGAGGCTTTCGACGATCCCAAGGTTGAAGGCGTGACCTGTTACCTGTCGCGTGCCAAGACGGGCGGCGTGAAGGGCGGTTTGGGTCTGGCTGAAGATCGCGCTGAAGCGTCCCTGGCCTGCCGCCAAGTGGGGCCGATCAGTTTCAAGGGCGAGCTCAAGGATGGCGAAGAGGTGTTCAAGGAGCGCACATCGCTGGTATTCAAGACCATGCAAGTGGTGCGGTTCCTCGACAAGAAGCGCAACACGCTGGTGTACCTGGTCTACAGCGATCGCTTGATCGAGGGTAGCCCGCAAAATGCGGTAACGGCGATTCCGATCCTGCCGTGGGCGCACGCTCAATAAGTTAACAAAGATCCAAAATGTGGGGGCGGGCTTGCTTGCGAAGGCAGAGTGTCAGTCAATACAGATGTCGACTGATACACCGCATTCGCGAGCAAGTCGAATCGTCGCACCGCCGCTCCCACATTTTTCGCGCTGTGTTTGCCAAATCACAGGCAATAAAAAACCGACCCTGAGGTCGGTTTTTCAACAAGCTTATTGCTTAAGCGGCAACAGCAAGGTTCAGAGCCTTGACGTGACCGTTCAGGCGGCTCTTATGACGAGCAGCCTTGTTCTTGTGGATGATGCCTTTATCGGCCATACGGTCGATAACTGGCACGGCCAGAACGTAAGCAGCTTGAGCTTTTTCAGCGTCTTTTGCGTCGATGGCCTTAACTACATTCTTGATGTAGGTACGAACCATGGAACGCAGGCTGGCGTTGTGGCTGCGACGCTTCTCAGCCTGTTTTGCACGTTTTTTGGCGGAAGGTGTGTTGGCCACCGTCGAGCTCCTCGAAAGACTTTTTAGGAAATAGCAAACAAAATAGGCCGCGAATCATGCCGATGAGTTGATGTCTTGTCAAGGGCGGTTGAGACGTTCCGCTAAGTGGTAGGTATAAAGAGGCGGGATATTTATTTCCGGCGCTTGACCTGTAAACTCGCGAGCTTTGGCTCTGTGCTGCTGCGGCGCGGAGTATCGCATAAGTGGGCGCTTTGTTCGCCTGCTGTTTATCGACAGGCACAAACTCTTTCAATGAATCTGCTCAAATCGTTGGCCGCCGTCAGCTCTATCACGATGCTTTCCCGGGTTCTGGGGTTCGTTCGTGACACTCTCATCGCGCGTACATTTGGTGCGGGGATGGCGACCGACGCCTTCTTTATCGCCTTCAAACTGCCCAATCTGCTGCGGCGGATCTTCGCCGAAGGGGCTTTTTCTCAAGCCTTCGTGCCGATTCTGGCCGAATATAAAAGCCAGAAGGGCGAGGAGGCGACGCGAACCTTCATTGCCTACGTCTCGGGCCTGCTGACATTGGTGCTGGCGCTGGTCACGGCGCTGGGGATGATTGCCGCGCCCTGGGTGATCTGGGCCACGGCACCGGGTTTCACCGATACTCCGGAGAAATTCGAGCTGACGTCCAGTCTGTTGCGGGTGACGTTTCCTTATATATTGCTGATTTCCCTGTCTTCATTGGCCGGGGCGATCCTCAATACCTACAACCGCTTCTCCGTGCCGGCCTTCGTGCCGACGCTGCTCAACGTCAGCATGATCATTTTTTCGGTGTTCCTGACGCCGTATTTCAATCCGCCGGTCATGGCCTTGGGCTGGGCGGTTCTGGTCGGTGGCCTGGCGCAACTGCTCTATCAACTGCCGCACCTGAAAAAGATCGGCATGCTGGTGCTGCCACGGCTGAACCTGCGCGACACGGGTGTCTGGCGGGTGATGAAGCAGATGCTGCCGGCGATCCTCGGCGTTTCCGTCAGCCAGATTTCCCTGATCATCAACACGATTTTCGCTTCCTTCCTGGTGGCCGGCTCCGTGTCGTGGATGTATTACGCCGACCGCTTGATGGAGTTGCCGTCCGGCGTGCTCGGTGTGGCATTGGGCACGATTCTGCTGCCAACCCTGGCCAAAACCTACGCCAGCAAGGATCGCCAGGAATATTCGCGAATCCTCGATTGGGGCCTGCGCCTGTGTTTCGTGCTGGTGTTGCCGTGCTCCCTGGCGCTGGGGATTCTGGCCGAGCCGCTGACGGTTTCGTTGTTCCAGTACGGCCAGTTCAGCGCGTTTGATGCGTCCATGACCCAGCGCGCGTTGATCGCTTATTCCGTCGGTTTGCTCGGGATTATCGTGATCAAAGTGCTGGCGCCGGGCTTTTATGCGCAACAAAACATCCGCACCCCGGTGAAAATCGCAATATTCACGCTGATCGTCACGCAACTGTTCAACCTGGTGCTGATCGGTCCGCTGGCCCATGCCGGCCTTGCGCTGGCCATCAGTATCGGTGCCTGCATCAACGCCAGTCTGTTGTTCTATCAACTGCGCAAACAGCAGATGTACCAGCCGCAACCGGGCTGGGCGAAGTTCGGGCTCAAACTGGTGATCGCCGTGTTGGTGATGTCGGCGGTGTTGCTGGCGGGGATGCATTTCATGCCGGCCTGGGATCAGGGGCATATGCTGGAGCGGTTCCTGCGTCTGGGCGCGTTGGTGGTAGCGGGTGTGGTCGCTTATTTCGGCATGTTGCTGTTGATGGGCTTCCGTTTGCGCGACTTCAATCGCAAGGCGTTGAGCTGAGGCGTTTGCCTCGATAAACACGGGCGGGCCGGCAGTTTTGTCGGTTCGATTACTTTGGGTTACGGTGTTGCCTGTCGTCGGCCGCCGGGTGTGGTTATAATCGACCACTTTATGAGCAAGAAGCGCGTTATGCAGCTGGTTCGAGGCCTCCACAATCTGCGCCCCCAGCATCGGGGCTGTGTCGCCACTATTGGCAACTTTGACGGTGTTCACCGTGGTCACCAGGCTATCCTGGTCAGGCTGCGTGAGCGTGCGCTCGAGTTGGGCGTGCCCAGCTGCGTGGTGATTTTCGAGCCACAGCCGCGGGAATTCTTCGCCCCTGACACCGCGCCGGCGCGTCTGGCCCGGCTGCGGGACAAACTGCAACTGCTGGCCGACGAAGGCGTTGACCGGGTCCTGTGCCTGGCGTTCAACCATCGTCTGAGCAAACTCAGCGCCGCCGAATTCGTCGATACGATTCTGGTGGACGGCCTGGGCGTGCAGCATCTGGAGGTCGGTGACGATTTCCGTTTCGGCTGCGACCGGGTCGGGGATTTCGATTTCCTGCAACAGGCCGGCGTGCTGCAAGGTTTTACCGTCGAAGCGGCGCAAACCGTCGAGCTGGATGGTATCCGCGTCAGCAGCACCCAGGTGCGTAATGCCTTGGCTGCCGCCGACTTTGCCCTCGCCGAACGCTTGCTCGGTCGTCCGTTCCAGATTACCGGGCGTGTGCTGCATGGCCAGAAGCTGGCGCGCCAGCTCGGTACGCCGACCGCCAATATCCAGCTCAAGCGTCGTCGTGTGCCGTTGTCCGGGGTGTTCCTGGTCAATGTCGACATCGACGGCAAGACCTGGCCGGGCGTCGCCAATATCGGCGTGCGGCCAACGGTCCAGGGGGATGGCAAGGCCCACCTCGAAGTACATCTTTTAGATTTTGCCGGCGATCTGTATGACCGGCGTTTGACGGTGGTTTTCCACCACAAGCTGCGTGAAGAGCAGCGTTTCGCCTCTCTGGAGGCGCTTAAGACGGCGATCAATGCGGATGTCGCCGCCGCCCGTGCCCTGTCGCACCTAGCGCCAATCGCTAATGAAGAGCCTTAAATGACCGACTATAAAGCCACGCTAAACCTTCCGGACACCGCCTTCCCAATGAAGGCCGGCCTGCCACAGCGCGAACCGCAGATTCTGCAGCGCTGGGACAGTATTGGCCTGTACGGTAAGTTGCGCGAGATTGGCAAGGATCGTCCGAAGTTCGTCCTGCACGACGGCCCTCCGTACGCCAACGGCACGATTCATATCGGTCATGCACTGAACAAGATTCTCAAGGACATGATCATCCGCTCGAAAACCCTGTCGGGTTTCGACGCACCTTATGTTCCGGGCTGGGACTGCCATGGCCTGCCGATCGAGCACAAAGTCGAAGTGACCCACGGCAAGAACCTGGGCGCGGATAAAACCCGCGAACTGTGCCGTGCCTACGCCACCGAGCAGATCGAAGGCCAGAAATCCGAATTCATCCGTCTGGGCGTGTTGGGCGACTTCGCCAACCCGTACAAGACCATGGACTTCAAGAACGAGGCCGGTGAAATCCGTGCGCTCGCCGAAATCGTCAAGGGCGGTTTCGTGTTCAAGGGCCTCAAGCCTGTGAACTGGTGCTTTGACTGTGGTTCGGCCCTGGCTGAAGCGGAAGTCGAGTACGAGAACAAAAAGTCCTCGACCATCGACGTTGCGTTCCCGATTGCCGATGAAGCCAAACTGGCTGCCGCTTTCGGTCTGGCGTCCCTGGGCAAGCCTGCTTCGATTGTGATCTGGACCACCACCCCGTGGACCATCCCGGCCAACCAGGCGCTGAACGTTCACCCGGAATTCAACTACGCCCTGGTCGACGTCGGCGACAAACTGCTGGTGCTGGCTGAAGAGCTGGTCGAGTCGTGCCTGGCCCGCTACAGCCTGGAAGGTTCGGTCATCGCGACCACCACCGGTAAAGAGCTGGAGCTGATCAACTTCCGTCACCCCTTCTACGATCGCCTGTCGCCGGTTTACCTGGCTGACTACGTCGAACTGGGCGCTGGCACCGGCGTGGTTCACTCCGCCCCGGCCTACGGCGTGGACGACTTCGTGACCTGCAAAGCCTATGGCATGGTCAACGACGACATCCTCAACCCGGTACAAAGCAACGGCGTTTACGTGCCGTCGCTGGAGTTCTTCGGCGGCCAGTTCATCTGGAAAGCCAACCCGGCGATCGTCGACAAGCTGACCGAAGTCGGTGCGCTGCTGCACACCACCATCATCGAACACAGCTACATGCACTGCTGGCGTCACAAGACCCCGCTGATCTACCGCGCCACTGCGCAGTGGTTCATCGGCATGGACAAAGAGCCGACGTCTGGCGAAACCCTGCGCAAGCGGGCGATCAAGGCCATCGAAGAAACCAAGTTCGTTCCGGCCTGGGGTCAGGCGCGCCTGCACTCGATGATCGCCAACCGTCCGGACTGGTGCATCTCCCGTCAGCGTAACTGGGGCGTGCCGATCCCGTTCTTCCTGAACAAGGAAAGCGGCGAGCTGCACCCACGCACCACCGAACTGATGGAAGAAGTCGCCAAGCGCGTCGAAGTCGAAGGCATCGAAGCCTGGTTCAAGATGGACGCTGCCGAACTGCTCGGTGACGAAGCGCCACTGTACGACAAGATCAGCGACACCCTCGACGTCTGGTTCGATTCGGGCACCACGCACTGGCACGTCCTGCGCGGTTCGCACCCGATGGGTCACGAGACCGGCCCGCGTGCCGACCTGTATCTGGAAGGCTCGGACCAACACCGTGGCTGGTTCCACTCGTCGCTGCTGACCGGTTGCGCCATCGACAATCACGCGCCGTACCGCGAGCTGCTGACCCACGGCTTCACCGTGGATGAGTCCGGTCGCAAGATGTCCAAGTCGTTGGGCAACGTGATCGCGCCACAAAAGGTCAACGACACGCTGGGCGCCGACATCATGCGTCTGTGGGTCGCTTCCACCGATTACTCGGGTGAAATGGCGGTTTCCGATCAGATCCTGCAACGCAGTGCGGACGCCTACCGGCGTATCCGTAACACCGCGCGCTTCCTGCTCTCCAACCTGACCGGTTTCAACCCAGCCACCGACATCCTGCCGGCCGAGGAAATGCTCGCCCTGGACCGTTGGGCCGTGGACCGTACCCTCCTGCTGCAACGCGAGTTGCAAGAGCACTACGGCGAATACCGCTTCTGGAACGTCTACTCCAAGATCCACAACTTCTGCGTGCAGGAGCTGGGCGGTTTTTACCTCGACATCATCAAGGACCGCCAGTACACCACTGGCGCCAACAGCAAGGCTCGCCGTTCGGCGCAAACCGCGCTGTACCACATCTCCGAAGCGCTGGTGCGCTGGATCGCGCCGATCCTGGCGTTCACCGCCGACGAACTGTGGGAATACCTGCCGGGCGAGCGCAACGAATCGGTGATGCTCAACACCTGGTACGAAGGCCTGACCGAACTGCCGGACAACGTCGAACTGGGCCGCGCCTACTGGGAGCGGATCATGGCGGTGAAGGTCGCGGTCAACAAGGAAATGGAAATCCAGCGCGCGGCCAAGGCCGTCGGTGGCAACCTGCAAGCCGAAGTGACGCTGTTCGCCGAAGAGGCGCTGAGCGCCGATCTGGCCAAGCTGAGCAACGAATTGCGCTTTGTCCTGATCACCTCGACCGCCAGCGTCGCGCCATTCGTGCAGGCTCCAGCGGACGCGGTGGTTACCGATGTCAGCGGCCTGAAGCTGAAAATCGTCAAGTCGGCCTTCGCCAAGTGCGCCCGTTGCTGGCACTGCCGTGAAGACGTCGGCGTGAACCCGGAGCACCCGGAAATCTGCGGTCGTTGCGTTGACAACATCAGCGGCGCGGGCGAGGTTCGTCACTATGCCTAACGCGGCTGGCCGCTTCGGGCGGCTGGGCTGGCTTTGGTTGAGCCTGCTGGTCCTGGTCATTGACCAGGCCAGCAAGTTCTACTTCGAAGGCAAGCTCGAGATGTACCAGCAAATCGTGGTGATCCCCGATGTGTTCAGCTGGACCCTGGCCTACAACACGGGCGCGGCATTCAGCTTCCTGGCCGACAGCTCCGGCTGGCAGCGTTGGCTATTTGCCCTGATTGCAGTGGTGGTCAGTGCGGTGCTGGTGGTCTGGCTCAAACGCCTTGGGCGCAACGAAACCTGGCTGGCCATCGCCCTGGCGCTGGTGCTGGGCGGGGCGCTGGGTAACCTGTACGACCGCATTGCCCTGGGCCATGTGATCGACTTCATTCTGGTGCATTGGCAGAACCGCTGGTATTTCCCGGCGTTCAACTTTGCCGATAGCGCCATCAGCGTCGGGGCCGTGATGCTCGCGTTGGATATGTTCAAAAGCAAGAAAACCGGAGAAACCGTTCATGACTGAACAGGTATTGGCTGAGCAACGCATCCGCCAGAACACGGAAGTCACCTTGCACTTTGCATTACGCCTGGAGAACGGCGACACGGTCGACAGCACCTTCGACAAAGCCCCGGCGACCTTCAAGGTCGGCGACGGTAACCTGTTGCCAGGTTTCGAAGCGGCGCTGTTCGGATTCAAGGCAGGCGATAAGCGTACGCTGACGATTCAACCGGAAAACGCGTTCGGCCAGCCTAACCCGCAAAACGTACAGATCATCCCGCGTTCGCAGTTCAAGGACATGGACCTGTCGCCGGGTTTGCTGGTGATCTTCAACGATGCGGCCAATACTGAGCTGCCGGGTATCGTGAAAGAATTCGATGATGACCAGGTCACCATCGACTTCAACCACCCGCTGGCTGGCAAGACATTGACCTTTGACGTAGAAATCATCAGCGTCAAATCGCTGTAACTGACCGGATACGGTCCAATGTGGGAGCGGGCTTGCTCGCGAAAGCGTCATCACATGTAATATCAATGTTGACTGACACACCGCTTTCGCGAGCAAGCCCGCTCCCACAGTGAGTTTTTCACCGTTTTTGCTATTTCTTGCGCGCAAGACACGAGGCACAGCATGCAAATCAAACTCGCCAACCCCCGTGGCTTCTGCGCCGGCGTGGACCGGGCGATCGAAATCGTCAACCGCGCCCTGGAAGTCTTCGGGCCGCCGATCTATGTGCGCCACGAAGTGGTCCACAACAAATTCGTCGTCGAAGACCTGCGCTCCCGCGGTGCGATCTTCGTTGAAGAACTGGATCAGGTACCGGACGACGTCATCGTAATCTTCAGTGCCCACGGGGTTTCCCAGGCTGTGCGTACCGAAGCCGCCGGCCGTGGGCTGAAAGTGTTCGACGCCACCTGCCCGCTGGTGACCAAAGTGCACATCGAAGTCGCGCGCTACAGCCGTGACGGTCGTGAATGCATCCTGATCGGCCACGCCGGTCATCCGGAAGTCGAAGGCACCATGGGCCAGTACGATGGCAGCAATGGTGGCGCGATCTATCTGGTTGAAGACGAAAAAGACGTCGCCACGCTGCAAGTGCACAACCCCGACAAATTGGCGTTCGTGACCCAGACCACCTTGTCCATGGACGACACCAGCCGCGTGATCGACGCCCTGCGTGCGCGTTTCCCGGCCATCGGTGGTCCGCGCAAGGACGACATCTGCTACGCCACACAAAACCGTCAGGACGCGGTCAAGCAATTGGCCGACGAGTGCGACGTGGTGCTGGTGGTCGGCAGCCCGAACAGCTCCAACTCCAATCGCCTGCGCGAACTGGCCGAACGCATGGCCACCCCGGCCTATCTGATCGACGGTGCCGAAGACCTGCAAAAGAGCTGGTTCGATGGCGTCGAGCGTATCGGCATCACCGCTGGCGCCTCCGCCCCGGAAGTACTGGTGCGTGGCGTGATCCAGCAGTTACAGGCCTGGGGCGCTACCGGTGCCGATGAACTGTCTGGTCGCGAGGAGAACATCACGTTCTCCATGCCTAAAGAATTGCGCGTGCGTTCTTTGCTTTAAGCCTTTTCTCCTCTGCGCACAGCACCTGCACAACCTTTTGGTTCTCCAGGCGCACTCGGCCCGTTGCAGCCAATACCACCCGCTGGTGACTGACTGGCTCGCGGGCCGCGCAGAGGTGCAATGTCCCCGCCTGAAAGGCCATGCCCGGCATCAATGGTTGGCCTAGATGGCTGAAGCGCACATACCGCTGGACGTGCCAATTGCCGACAATCGGCACCCGAGCGTCGTTCGCATGCTCAATCAGCAGCGGATTGCTGCTGTCCTCCAGCCCCTTGCCGCTGATATCCAGAATAATCCGCCAACCCTGACTCCAGTCGCCATCAATGCCGTGAATTACCACGTTCTGGTTGTGCGTGAGCGCTGCGGTCCTCGCGCTGCGTATGCCACTGATCAACGAGTGCGCTGCTGCCTCCCGATGGTTCGATTCCGTGAGCGCGGCGAACGCCGGACTGACCAACAGCAGAACAATCCCGGCAATTGCCAGTCCCATAAGCAGTTCGATCAGGCTGAAGCCTTGTTGGTGCATGTTTTTCCCTCCGTGGCGTGCTGCGGCTCGCGCAATCCGTGCGCGACCAATGGCAAAACAACCGTACGTGCGGCGGTCGAATGTTCTAGCGTGTAGAAGCAGGTATAGCCGACGGCAACGGAGGGCACCGATGGATCATCGTACAAAAGGTTTCACGCTGGTCGAGGTGCTGATCACGCTCGCGGTTTTTCTGATTTTGATCACGATGGCCGTTCCAATGTTTACCCGCTCGGTGCAAGGCACCCGCGCCGATACCGAAATTGGCGATTTGCAACGTGCGCTCAATTTCGCCCGGCTCGAGGCCATCGACCGGGGCGTTACCACACGGTTGCGGCCGACCGCTGGCGGCAACGTCTGGACCGGGACGCTGGCGGTCTACGACGGTACTGGCGATTTGGCCAATGTATTGCGGGTTGTTCCAGCGCTGAGCAGCGGCGCAACTCTAGCGCTAACCTCAGGAGTGACCGCCATCGATTTCAACAATCTGGGCGGTTTGTCGTCACCGTCCACGACGGTGGTGATCACTTATGGTCTTGGGGCGCAAAGCAGGACGCTGAATGTGTGTTTGAACGGACGGATTCTTTTGGGTGGAAATTGCGGATGAGGGATTGGAGCAGGCGAGCACAGGAGGGCATGACGCTGATCGAAGTATTGGTCGCGTTGTTGATTCTGACTGTGGGACTGCTGGGGGCGGCGGCGATTCAGCTGAATGCGCTCAAGTACACCGACAGCGCGAGGATGACCAGCCAGGCGAATTTTATCGCCTACGACATGATGGATCGTATCCGGGCCAACTCCGGCGCCGATTACACCGTTACGCCTCCAACGTCGGCTAACCCGAGTGTCGCACGGGACCAGGACCTTTACGATTTCACCACCAATATCGTCAACTTTGGCGGCGCGACCGCCACCGGCAGCGTGGCGCTGAATCAGCGGGTGTACACCATCACCATTACCTGGGATGACTCGCGGGCCGCCAATGTCGCCAACTCCCGCCGCACTTTTGTCCTGACCAGCCGTGTCGCCGTCGACCCGCCGGTTACGCCATGAACCGGTCCAATCGAGGTTTTGGTTTGATCGAGGTGCTGATCGCCTTGGCGTTGAGCCTGATCGTGGTGCTGGGCGTGGCGCAGGTTTTCATCGCTGCCAAAAACACCTATGTCAGCCAGAACGCCGCCGCCGCGATGCAGGAAGATGCGCGGTTCGTGTTGAGCAAGATGATTCAGGAAATTCGTATGGTTGGGATGTTTGGTTGCCTGGGGACGGTCAACGATGCGGTTTCAGGTGGCATCTTCACTGCGGGTCAAACACCGATCGTTTGGGACGAGCCCAACAAGAAGTTGACGCTGTTGACGGCAGATGTTGGCACCAAGGGTGGGACGCCGACCTGGACGGTGGTGTCCGAGTGCGGCACCAGCAGCGGTAGCGGCGCCAGCGCGGGTATTGCGTACGTTGTCGCACCGCCCCTTAGCGCGGGCCAGATAGCATTTCCGATCCGACGGCTGATCTACAGCTACAACGTTAACAACAGCCAATTGCTGATGGGGGTCGGCACGGGTACGCCGGTGCAACAAGTGCTG
The DNA here is from genome assembly GCF_018449725.1 of Pseudomonas sp. dw_612. Taxonomy (GTDB): domain Bacteria; phylum Pseudomonadota; class Gammaproteobacteria; order Pseudomonadales; family Pseudomonadaceae; genus Aquipseudomonas. Next base: position 90,798 of record NZ_JAAVVC010000016.1, read on the forward strand.
GTGAACAATGTCAGTGCTTTCGACGTGAGCTTTGGAGTCATCGGTTCGAACGGAACCTTGGGTTACAACAGCGCCCCGAGCGATATGAAGTCGGTTCGCAGTGTACGCCTGATATTGACCCTCAAGGATCCGAATAATCGGGTGCGCAACCAAACTTACACCGTGGTTGCCGCTGTGCGTAACTTGTTGCTATCGGCGGAGGGCCGATGAAAATTTCCAGGATGACATCTCACGCCCAGCGAGGCATGGCCTTGTTGATCAGCCTGGTCTTTCTGTTGCTGCTGACCCTGATCGGCATTTCATCCATGCAGAACGCGACCCTTCAGGAAAAAATGGCAGGCAGCGTGACACTGCGCAATCAATCCTTCCAACTGGCCGAGGCGACCTTGCGCATGGGGGAAAGCGCCGTGCAACTGGCGAACTATACGCTGGCCGCTTGCGGCACCGGGGTTCCTTGCGCACCGCCGGCTGAAGCGTTAACGCTGACCGGCGCAGGCGTCGACGCCAGATCCGGCTCGGGGGTCAACTGGATCGCCGCCGGGGGCGGGTTTTATGGGGTGCAGAACCTCGGAGCCACGATGGGCGCCGTAAATGTGCCGAGCAACACTTCGGCCACGCTGTACCGGATCACCGCAGTAGGCATTGTCGGTAACAACATTCGCAGTGTGGTGGAGAGCATCTATGCCAAGTATTGATGCTCGCGGTGGCTGGCGCCGACGATGGGCGCAGATGCTATTCGGCGCGTTGCTGAGCCTGTACCTGACGGCACCGTCCTATGCCTTCACGCCATCGGACTCGCCGCTTTTGAGCGCCGCCGCAGTACCGCCGAATGTGATGTTGCTGATCGATGACTCGGGCAGTATGAACACCATTATCTTCGCGGCAGGGTTCGATCCGACGGTCAATCGCACACCGGCCAGGCAGTGCAACGCCTTTATCGGCCTGTGTTTGAGTTCATCCGACATAGTCGGCAGCTCGATCTTCCTTTCCAGCCTGCCGACCTCAGGCTGTTCGGGGGGCGCCTACGCGTTCTACAACAACAGCCTGACCCCGCAATGCATCAAGCTTCCTGACCCGGTTGGCAACGAAAACACCCGTTACACCGATGACTACCTGTCGTACCTGGTGGGATTGGCGAACGGTAGCAATCGTGACTTCACCAATGGCTCGATTCCCAACGACTATCGCATCAACGTGGCGCGTAACGTTTCTTCCTCACTGGTGACCAGTAATCGTGGTCTGCGTATCGGTCTGGCGACGTTCAATCCGCCCACCAGCAACAACTCCGGCAATGGCGGTTATATCGCCCGCTCCGTCAGCGATCTGTCGGTCGTCACGGGTAGCGTCACCCAAGCCCAGGCAGACACCAACTACAACGCGCTGATCAGCGCGATCAATGGCCTCGGCGCCGTGGCCAACACGCCATTGGCCGAAACCTACTACGAAATCACCCGTTACTTTCGTGGCATGGCGCCGTATTACAACGCGACGCCGGCGACCTACACCAGTCCGATCCAGTACCGATGCCAGAAAAACTACGGCGTGGTCGTGACCGACGGCCTGCCGACCTACGACCGCACATTCCCGACCAACGATCCGTTGGGCACCAACCGCTTGCCCAACTGGGACGGCATCAACAACGACGGCAATAACCCCGCTGGCGATGACGAGGGCGACACCCTGTATCTGGACGACATCGCCAAGTTCGCCTTCGACATCGACATGCGTTCGACCGGCACCGACCTGGCGGGTAAAAGTTGGGCTGCAGCGGACTTTCCCAAGCAGTACATGAACACTTACACCGTGGGATTCACTGCGGCCAATCCGATGTTGTCCGATGCCGCTACTTATGGCCAAGGCCTGTATTACCAGGCCAACGACGCCGCCGGCCTGAACACGGCGCTGTCTTCCGCATTGAGCAACATCACTTCCAAGGCGGGCTCGGGCGGTAGCGGTGTGACCAGCAGCAGTACGCTGAGCAGCGGGTCGAGTTACTTCCAGACCACTTACGACCCCAAGGACTGGCGTGGGACGATCAAGGCCTATGGCTTCACGGCCAGCGGTTCGGTCAATACCGCGGCGGTGTTATGGACCACCGACACGGCGATTGTGCCCGGTGCCGCTGCGCCGACTTACCAGTCCTGGAACACCCTGACCAACGCCGCGATAACCCTGGCCTACAGCAACTTTTCCCCGGCCCAGCAAACCTCTCTCAGCCAGAGCCTGCCGACCGGGATTGTCGGCAACGACCTGGTGGAGTGGAGCAAGGGCACCAACAAGGCCGGGTTGAAAGTGCGCACGGTTTTGCTGGGTGACATCATCAACTCGCCCCTCGCGTTGGCTTCTCCCACGGAGCAAACCGCGTCGGACCTGGTGGGCGATTCCACCTACACCACCTACCTGGCGACTAAAGCCTCCAACATGAGTGCCAGTCTGGTGGTCAACGCCAACGACGGTTTCCTCAATGTCATCAACGCGTCCAACGGTGCCCGACGTTATGCCTACATGCCGTCCAGTGTGCTGCCATCGTTGCGCTACATTGCCGATCCAACGTACATCAACGGCGTTAGCCACAAGTTTCTGGTGGACGGTCAGGTCGGCGTGTTCGATATGCAACTCGCCACCGCTTGGAAAACCGTGGCACTGGGCGGGGTAGGGGCGGGCGGCAGAACGTTCTACGCGGTGCAATTGTTCGACGCATCGGCAGGTAATGCTTTCAAGGCGTTGTGGGAATTCAGCGCGCCAGCTACAGCGAACACGGCGAACGTTTTCAATGATCTGGGTTATGCCTACGCCCGCCCGGAAGTGGCACGCTTGGCCGATGGGCGTTGGGCGGCTTTTATCTCCAACGGCTACGGGAGCAATTCGGGGGTGGCGGCGTTGTATGTGGTGGATGTGCGCGACGGTTCGCTGATCAAGAAAATCGTGATCGACAGCACGGAAACCACCAATGGTCTGTCTTCGGTAAAGCTCAGGGTCAATTCGCAGAACGTGGTGCAGGCCGCTTATGGGGGCGACCTGAAAGGGCGTTTGTGGAAGTTCGACCTGAGCGGTGCGACGACCGACACCTGGGGCTTGGCGTTTTCCGGCAAACCGTTGTTCACGGCGCCGGGTGGTGCGACTCAGCCGATTACCGCGCAACCACTGCTGGCGGACAATTCCCTCGGCGGCAAGCAAGTGTTTTTCGGCACAGGAAAATTCAATGAAGTCGCGGATAAGACCAACAAGGATCTTCAGGCGTTTTATTCCGTGTGGGATGCCGATGGTGGGTCCGGTCAGATTACCGTGGCGAGTTTGCAGGCCCAGTCGGTGACCGGCGTAACCTCCGGCAGTGCCGGTGGCCAATTCATCACCACGAGCCAGAATGACACGACCTACCCGACCGAGAAGGGCTGGTACCTGCCGCTGGTGTACAACAACGTGCTGACCGGTGAACGGGTGATCAATCAGGCCAGCCTGGTGGCCGGCCGGATCGTGTTCACCACGGCCAGTGTCGACACCACTGACCCGTGTGCCAGTTTCGGTACCGGCAAACTGGTCGAACTGGATGCATTCAGCGGTAAGATGCTCAACTACGCGGTGCTCGACACCAATGGCGACGGGCTGGTCGACAGCACGGACTCGATTTCCAGCGGGGTGATTTTCACCGGGGGGATTCCGACCCTGAACGCGATCGTCAACAATGCGGCCCGCAAGATCGTGAACGACTCCAGCGGTAGCATCAGCTCCCTGGTGGAGAAACCCGGCGGTGGCGGCAGCCGTCGCATCATGTGGCGACAAATACAGTAAGTGAGAGTTGAGGCATGCGCAGATCCAACCGAGGTTTTACCCTGATCGAAATCATGATCGTGATTGCGATCATCGGTATCGTCATCACCATTGGCTATCCGAGCCTCACCGAATACATGAAAAAGGGCCGGCGCACCGAAGTCGCCGGGTTGCTTTCCGAGCAGGCGCAGATTCTTGAGCGGTACTATTCCAAGAACAACGTCTACACCAACGCCACTGGCCTGAGCACGGGGAACGACTTCTACACCATCACTCCGACCATCGCCGACCAGACCTTTACCCTGACCGCCGTGCGCAAGGCCGGTACGGCCATGGCGACTGACAAGTGCGGGGATTTCACCATTACCAACACCGGCGTCAGAAGCATGCTCAACGCCACGGCCACCACCAAGGATTGCTGGGGCCGCTGAGTTTCTTTTTCGGGCGCCTTTTGCGCTCACTGTCTATTGAACGGTTGGATCAGAACATGAGCAGTCAACAGCAAGTGGTGATTGTCGGCGGTGGGGTCATTGGCCTGCTGACCGCGTTCAATCTCGCGTCCGAAGTGCAGAGCGTTGTGCTGCTGGATCGCTCGAACGTCGGCCAGGAATCCTCCTGGGCCGGTGGTGGCATTGTTTCGCCGCTCTATCCGTGGCGCTACAGCCCAGCGGTCACGGCGCTGGCTCATTGGTCCCAGGATTTTTATCCACAGCTGGGTGAACGGCTGTTTGCCGCTACCGGTGTCGATCCCGAAGTGCACACCACCGGGCTGTACTGGCTGGATCTCGATGATGAAGCCGAAGCGCTGGCCTGGGCCGAACGGGAAAACCGCCCGTTGCGGGCTGTGGATATCTCGGCGGCCCATGACGCAGTGCCGGTCCTGGGCGGTGGTTTTTCCCGGGCGATCTACATGGCCGATGTGGCCAACGTGCGTAATCCGCGGCTGGTGAAATCCCTGAAAGCGGCGTTGTTGGCGCTGCCGAACGTGACCATCCATGAACAGTGTGAAGTCAGCGGGTTTATCCGCGAAGGCGACACGGTGGTCGGGGTTCAGACGTCCACGGGGGCTATTCACGGCGATCAGGTGGTGCTGACGGCGGGCGCCTGGAGCGGCGACTTGCTCAAGAGTCTCGGTCTGGAACTGCCGGTCGAACCGGTCAAGGGCCAGATGATTCTCTACAAGTGTGCGGCGGACTTTTTGCCGAGCATGGTGCTGGCCAAGGGGCGTTATGCGATTCCCCGACGCGACGGGCATATCCTGATCGGCAGTACGCTGGAGCACGAAGGGTTCGACAAGACCCCGACCGAATCGGCGCTGGAAAGCCTGAAAGCTTCCGCCGTGGAGTTGATTCCGGCGTTGGCGGATGCCGAAGTGGTGGGGCATTGGGCCGGGTTGCGTCCGGGGTCCCCGGAAGGCATTCCGTATATTGGCCAAGTGCCGGGGTTTGCCGGGCTCTGGCTGAACTGCGGGCATTATCGCAATGGGCTGGTGCTGGCGCCGGCGTCGTGTCAGTTGTTTGCGGATGTGATGTTGGGCAGGGCGCCGATTATTGATCCGGCGCCGTATGCGCCGGTGGGGCGGGTTTAGCCTTTAGATAGTTGTCGTTTGTCCGATCGCCTTCGCGAGCAAGCCCGCTCCCACATTAGATCTTCGGTGAACACATAATTTGTGAACACCACAGATCCACTGTGGGAGCGGGCTTGCTCGCGAAGAGGCCCTCAATCCAAACCCAATTTCTTCAACCTGTAGCGCATCGACCGAAACGACAAATTCAACCGCTGTGCCGCCGCCGTGCGATTCCAGCGGGTTTCCTCCAGTGCCTGGAGGATGAGTTTGCGTTCGACGTTTTCCAGATAATCTTCCAGATTGTCGATCCGCGTCAGGTCCGGCACGCCAGCTTCAGCGGCGCAGTTACCTTCGGCCAGACGCAAATCGCCGGCTTCGATCTGTTTGTTCTCGCACAAGGTGTGAGCCCGTTCGAGCATATTCTCCAACTCCCGCACATTGCCCGGAAAGCGGTAGCCTTTCAGCGCTTCAAGGGCCTGCGGGTGCAGTTTGGCGGCGGGGTGGCCGGTGCCCGCCGCCAGGCGTTTGAGCACATGGCTGGCCAGTGTCTCGATGTCGTCCCGGCGTTCACGCAGGGGCGGAACCCGCAACTCGATCACATTGAGCCGGTAGTACAAATCCTGACGAAAACGCTCGGCGCTGACTTCGGCGTCGAGGTCTTTGTGAGTGGCGCAAAGGATGCGCACGTCGACCACGGTTTCCTGCTGTCCGCCGACGCTGCGCACGGCTTTTTCCTGAATCGCCCGCAGCAGCTTGACCTGCATCGCCAGTGGCAAATCCGCCACTTCGTCGAGGAACAGGGTGCCGCCATGGGCCGCCTGGAACAGTCCGGGTTTGTCTTCGATGGCGCCGCTGAAGCTGCCCTTGCGATGGCCGAAGAATTCACTTTCCATCAATTCCGACGGTATCGCCCCGCAGTTGACCGGGACGAAAGGGCCACTGGCGCGTGGACCTTGTTCGTGGATCAGGCGGGCGACCAACTCCTTGCCGCTACCGGATTCGCCGCTGATGTAGACCGGCGCCTGGCTGCGGGCCAGTTTGTCGATTTGTTTGCGCAGGCTGCGCATCGGCAGTGAATCGCCGAGCAACCGGCGATCGATGGCGGTGCTGGCGCCACCCGGAGCGGGCAGGCGCAGGGCGCTGGTGACCAGTTCCCGCAAACGGGCGAGGTCCACCGGTTTGGTCAGGAAGTCGAAGGCCCCGGCCTTGAGCGCGTTGATCGCGGTTTCCAGGCTGCCGTAGGCGGTGATCATCGCCACCGGCACTTGGGGATAACGTTGCTGGATGTGTTGCACCAGTTCCAGGCCGGTGCCATCGGGCAGGCGCATGTCGGTCAGGCACAGATCGAATGTTTCCCGGCCCAGCAGGGCCTGGGCTTCGCCGAGGTTGCGGGCACTGAAGGTGTCGAGTTTCATCCGTCCCAGGGTGATTTCCAGGAGTTCGCGAATATCCGGTTCGTCGTCGACGATCAGGACTTTCTGCTGTGGGCTCATGTTCAACTTTGTTTCCGTCCGTGTGCAAAGGTGATGCGAAAGCAGCCGCCGCCTTGGCGTGGTTTGAAGTCTAGGCGGGCCTGATTGCTTTCGCACAGCTCACGGGACAGATAAAGCCCCAGGCCAGTGCCCTGGCTACTGGTGGTGAAAAAGGGTTCGAACAAGTGCGCCTGCTGGTCCGGCGCCACGCCGGGGCCGTTGTCCAGCACTTCGAGGACGGGCAACTGACTGTCGGCGTCGACAAACAACTCAAGCCAGACTTCGGCCGTTTCATGGGTCAAACCGCTGTGACGCCAGGCATTGCGCAACAAGTTATCGAGAACTTGCGTCAGTTGATTCGGGTCCATCAGCGTTTTGAAGTGACCCATGCCGATACGCAGGTGGATCTGCTGGCGTTCGGTCGTGGCCTCGCGGGTTTCGGCGACGTATTGCTCGAGCCACGGCTTCAGGTCGAGTCGTTGCGGGGTGGTTTGCTGGCGGCGGGACAGTTGCAGGACGTTTTCGATAACCCGATTCATTCGCTGAGAGTGGTCTTGGATAATCTGGGTCAGACGCCGATCCGCGCCGTTCAGTTCCTCGGATTCGCGCAGCAACTGCGCGGCATGACTAACGGCGCCCAGCGGATTTCGGATCTCGTGGGCGATCCCGGCGGTCAGGCGACCCAGGGCGGCGAGCTTCAGTTGCTGGGCTTGCTGGGCGATCTGGGCGAGGTCTTCGAGAAAGATCAGGGTCTGAGGGTGCGGGCTCTGGTCCAGGGCAATGAAGCTCGGCTGTAGTTCGAGGCCGGAGCTGGCGATTTTCAGGCTCTGGGGGCGCAAGGTCGGGTTGTTGAGCCACAGTTGCAGGCGTTCGACCAGGGTCGGTGAGTAGTCATCGATCAACTCGCCGTCGAGACGCTGCTGACCCAGCAGGGACAGGGCACTGTGATTGGCCAGTTGCACTCGCCGTTGCTCGTCGAGCACCAGGATTCCGGTGCGCATACGTTGCAGGATCAGGGCATTGAGCGCCTCCAGGCCGACGACCTCACTGGCCCGCTGCTCGGCGAGGTGTTCGCTGACTTCCAGGCGCCGAATCAAGCCTTGCACCAGCAACGCTGCGGCAAAGCACAGAGCGCCGAGGGTGCCGGCTTGCAGGTAGTCGCTGGGGCTGGTGGGGCGGGTGAAGCTCAACAGGAAGCTCAAACCGACAATGCCCAGGGCCGCGACCGCCGCAATCAACAAGCCGATCCGCCCGCGCAACAGGGTGTTACCGATGGCCACTGACACAATCAACAAATTGCCGATGGCACTGACCACACCGCCAGCGGCGTAGAACAGACCGCATAGCAGCAGTACGTCGACCAGCGTCAGGCTGAACAATTGCGCCGGGCGCCGGGTGTTCTCCAGAAAGACCACCAGCAAGATGTTCAGCACCAGATACAACCAACTGCCACTGCGCAGCAGGTCGTTATTGGCGAACGTCAGCAACTGGTTGTCCATGTTGCTGGAGATCAACAGCACCAGGGTGATGCCGACGCTTAAACGGTAAAGATGATAGAGGCGCAGCAGTCGCTGGGCCTGTTTGCTGCCGGGGCTGGAAGCCTCAGCGATCACTGGAGCCCGGGCCTTGCTCAAGGTGAGCCTGGCTGCAATACCACTGTTGTTGAAGGCTCAGCGCGCGGTCGCGGGGCAGATGCACGCCGCAATGGGCGCAGCGAACCATCGGTGCCGCTTCCAGTTCGGCATTGGGGCGGGAGACGGAAGCCGATCCCTTGAATTTGCGCCAAAACCATACCGCTGCGGCAATCAGGGCGATCCAGAACAGTAAACGAACCATGGCGGGCTGCTTTATGAATGATGATCAGGCAGTTTAGCCAAGGACATGTCAGGCGCACAGCGTAATAAATCGCGACAATAAAAAAGGGAGACTCAAGAGTCTCCCTTTTTACACAGCCTTGGGTATCAGTCGAACACACCAAAGGTCATGTAGCTGAACCACGAACGGTCGCTGTTGTTGCCTTCCGCTTCGTGTTGCTCTTCCTCGATCACGTCGCCGTTTTCATCTTTAGGCTTGAGATCGTTCGGAATCGCGTCTTTCGCGTCCTGGAACTGTTTCTGCACGTCCTGGTTGGCGCGGGTTTCGCCCGGCGGCAGCGGCGGACGGGATTCGATCAGACCCAGGGTGGCCTTGCTCAACCACGAACGGTTGTCCGCTTCGTCGACCGACGGCTTGAACTGACCGTCCACCAGGCTTGGGTGGTTCGGGTAGTTGAGCTTCAGGGTTTCGAGGCTGGTGTTGGCCAGTTCATCCAGGTGCAGGCGCTGGTAGGACTCGACCATCACCGCCAGGCCGTCACCGACCGAAGGGGTTTCCTGGAAGTTTTCCACGACATAACGACCACGGTTCGCGGCAGCGACATAGGCCTGACGGGTCAGGTAGTAGTCGGCAACGTGAATCTCGTAGGAGGCCAGCAGGTTGCGCAGGTAAATCATGCGCTGCTTGGCATCCGGCGAGTAGCGGCTGTTCGGGTAGCGGCTGGTCAGCTGGGCGAACTCGTTGTACGAGTCGCGGGCAGCGCCCGGGTCACGCTTGGTCATGTCCAGCGGCAGGAAGCGCGCCAACAGGCCGACGTCCTGGTCGAAAGAGGTCAGACCCTTGAGGTAATACGCGTAATCCACGTTCGGATGCTGTGGGTGCAAACGAATGAAACGCTCGGCGGCAGACTTCGCAGCCTCAGGCTCGGCGTTCTTGTAGTTGGCGTAGATGAGCTCGAGTTGAGCCTGATCAGCGTAACGCCCGAACGGATAACGCGACTCCAGCGCCTTCAGCTTGGCTGTGGCGGCGGTGTAGCTATTGTTGTCCAGGTCGGTCTGAGCCTGCTGGTACAGCTCGACTTCGCTAAGGTTTTCGTCTACGACTTCCTTCGATGAGCAAGCAGCGGTCAATGCGAGGATGGCGATCAGCAGCAGGTGTTTCACTTGCATGGCGGCTTGCGTCCCTATGACGGCCGCTGTCTTGGGCGGGGCCGTCCTGTTATGATGAGCGCCCCGTTGAATAGCCTCGGGGCAAAAGACGCCGTATTTAACCACAAGCGCGCAGCCGAAACCAAAGGCTGTGCCGACGCCTAGTCTGAGCATGTCCGATAAAATTGAACTTCGCGCAGAGGTGCCGTCCGAATTGGGCGGCCAACGCCTCGATCAAGTCGCCGCACAATTATTCGCTGAGCACTCGCGCTCGCGCCTTTCCGCCTGGATCAAAGACGGCCGCCTGACTGTGGATGGGGCGGTTATCCGCCCGCGAGACATTGTTCATGGTGGTGCCATTCTTGAACTCACTGCCGAGCAGGAAGCTCAAGGCGAATGGATCGCTCAGGACATCGAGCTGGATATCGTCTATGAAGACGACGACATCCTGGTGATCAACAAGCCTGCGGGCCTGGTGGTGCATCCGGCTGCCGGCCACGCTGATGGCACCTTGCTCAACGCCTTGCTGCACCATGTGCCGGACATCATCAATGTGCCCCGCGCCGGTATCGTGCATCGCCTGGACAAGGACACCACCGGTCTGATGGTGGTGGCCAAGACCATTCAAGCGCAGACGCAGCTGGTTACACAGTTGCAGAGCCGTAGTGTCAGCCGGATCTACGAGTGCATCGTGATCGGCGTGGTCACCGCCGGCGGCAAGATCAACGCGCCGATCGGTCGTCACGGCCAGCAACGCCAGCGCATGGCGGTGATGGAAGGTGGCAAGCAAGCCGTCAGCCACTACCGCGTGCTCGAACGTTTCCGCTCCCACACTCACGTGCGGGTGAAGCTGGAAACCGGTCGTACGCACCAGATTCGCGTGCACATGGCCCACATCAACTACCCGTTGGTCGGAGATCCTGCCTACGGCGGTCGTTTCCGTATTCCGCCGGCAGCCAGTGTGACCATGGTCGAATCGTTGAAGGCTTTCCCGCGTCAGGCCCTGCATGCGCGGTTCCTGGAGCTGGATCATCCGACCACCGGTAAACGCATGAGCTGGGAATCGCCACTGCCGGACGATTTTGTCTGGTTGCTGACCCTGCTCAAGCAAGACCGTGAGGCGTTCATCGGATGAGTGACTGGCTGATTCCCGACTGGCCTGCGCCTGCCGGGGTGAAAGCCTGCGTTACCACCCGTGCGGGCGGCGTCAGTCTGGCGCCGTTCGACAGCCTCAACCTCGGCGATCACGTCGACGACAGCCCCGAAGCTGTTGCCGAAAATCGCCGTCGCCTCACCGATCATTTCTCTATTCAACCGGCCTGGCTGCAACAGGTTCACGGCATTGTCGTGGCTCATGCAGACCCCAGTCAGGTCGTCACCGCCGACGCCAGTTGGACGCAAACACCCGGTATCGCCTGCGCGGCGATGACCGCCGATTGCCTGCCAGCGTTGTTCTGCGACCGTGCCGGTACTCGCGTTGCGGCAGCCCATGCCGGTTGGCGCGGGCTGGCGGCGGGTGTGCTCGAAGCGACACTCGACACTCTGGCTGTAGCGCCGGAAGACGTGCTGGTCTGGCTTGGCCCGGCCATTGGCCCGCAAGCCTTTGAAGTCGGCCCGGAAGTCCGGGAAGTTTTCATCCAGCAACTGCCTGACGCGGCGAAAGCCTTCGTCCCGAGCCAGAACGCCGGCAAGTTCATGGCCGACATCTATGCGCTGGCGCGTTTGCGTCTGGCGGCTCGTGGGGTCACCGCTGTTTATGGTGGCGGTTTCTGCACCGTGACTGATCCGCGCTTTTTTTCTTACCGCCGCAGTCCGCGCACCGGTCGGTTCGCCTCCCTTGTCTGGCTCGAACGCTAGACTTGCCTGATCTACATCAACTGTTTGCCGCTTGAAACTCCCAGAATCGACCGCATCTATAGCGGTATCTGGCAGGTTTCTTCATTCAGGATGGTTTTTAGGTCCGGCCTGCTCAAAAGGAAGGTGACCCATGCGTATAGACCGTTTAACCAGCAAATTGCAGTTAGCTCTATCCGACGCCCAATCCCTGGCCGTCGGCCTTGATCATCCGGGCATTGAACCGGCGCACTTGATGCAGGCGATGCTTGAACAACAGGGTGGTTCGATCAAACCCCTGTTGATGCAAGTCGGCTTTGACGTCAACAGCCTGCGCAAAGAGCTGACCAAAGAGCTCGATCAACTGCCGAAAATCCAGAACCCGACCGGCGACGTCAATATGTCGCAGGATTTGGCGCGTCTGCTCAATCAGGCGGATCGCCTGGCCCAGCAGAAGGGTGATCAGTTCATCTCCAGTGAACTGGTGTTGCTCGCGGCGATGGACGAGAACAGCAAACTCGGTAAATTGCTGCTCGGCCAAGGCGTGAGCAAGAAAGCCCTGGAAAACGCGATCAACAACCTGCGTGGCGGCGAAGCGGTCAACGACGCCAACCACGAAGAGTCGCGTCAGGCTTTGGATAAGTACACCGTCGACCTGACCAAGCGTGCCGAAGAAGGTAAGCTGGATCCGGTGATCGGCCGTGACGACGAAATTCGCCGGACCATTCAGGTCCTGCAACGCCGTACCAAAAACAACCCGGTGCTGATCGGTGAGCCTGGCGTGGGTAAAACCGCGATCGCCGAAGGCCTGGCCCAGCGCATCATCAACGGCGAAGTGCCGGACGGCCTCAAAGGCAAACGCCTGTTGTCCCTGGACATGGGCTCGCTGATTGCCGGTGCCAAGTATCGCGGTGAGTTCGAAGAACGCCTGAAATCCCTGCTGAACGAACTGTCGAAGCAGGAAGGGCAGATCATTCTGTTCATCGACGAACTGCACACCATGGTCGGCGCCGGTAAAGGCGAAGGCTCAATGGACGCTGGCAATATGCTCAAACCGGCATTGGCTCGCGGCGAGCTGCATTGCGTCGGCGCAACCACGCTCAACGAGTACCGCCAATATATAGAGAAGGACGCGGCCCTCGAACGGCGCTTCCAGAAAGTACTGGTGGAAGAACCGAGCGAAGAAGACACCATCGCGATCCTGCGTGGCCTCAAAGAGCGGTATGAGGTTCACCACAAGGTCGCGATCACCGACGGCGCGATCATTGCGGCGGCCAAGCTCAGCCACCGCTACATCACCGACCGTCAGTTGCCGGACAAGGCCATCGACCTGATCGACGAAGCCGCCAGCCGCATCCGCATGGAAATCGACTCCAAGCCGGAAGTACTGGACCGTCTGGAACGGCGTCTGATTCAACTGAAAGTGGAATCCCAGGCGCTGAAGAAAGAAAGCGACGAAGCGGCGATCAAACGCCTGGAAAAACTCCAGGAAGAAATCGTCCGCCTTGAGCGCGAGTATTCGGACCTCGAAGAAATCTGGAATTCGGAAAAAGCCGAGGTCCAGGGTTCGGCGCAGATCCAGCAGAAAATCGAACAGTCCCGTCAGGAACTGGAAGCCGCCCGCCGTAAAGGCGACCTGAACCGCATGGCCGAGCTGCAATACGGGGTAATTCCGGACCTGGAGCGCAGCCTGCAAATGGTTGATCAGCACGGCAAGAGCGAAAACCAGTTGCTGCGCAGCAAGGTGACTGAGGAAGAGATCGCGGAAGTCGTGTCGAAGTGGACCGGCATTCCGGTGTCGAAAATGCTCGAAGGCGAGCGCGACAAGCTGATGAAGATGGAAAGCCTGTTGCACCAGCGTGTGATCGGTCAGGACGAAGCGGTTATCGCCGTTTCCAACGCGGTGCGACGTTCCCGGGCCGGGTTGTCCGACCCGAATCGCCCAAGCGGTTCGTTCATGTTCCTCGGCCCGACCGGTGTCGGTAAAACCGAGCTGTGCAAGGCGCTGGCCGAGTTCCTCTTTGATACCGAAGAGGCGATGGTGCGGATCGACATGTCCGAGTTCATGGAGAAACATTCCGTGGCTCGACTGATCGGTGCGCCACCAGGCTACGTAGGCTATGAAGAAGGCGGTTACCTGACCGAGGCGGTGCGTCGCAAGCCTTACTCGGTGATCCTCCTGGACGAGGTCGAGAAGGCCCACCCGGACGTATTCAACATCTTGCTGCAAGTGCTGGAAGATGGCCGACTGACGGACAGCCATGGCCGTACGGTGGATTTCAAAAATACCGTGATTGTCATGACTTCCAACCTTGGCTCGGTGCAGATCCAGGAACTGGTCGGTGATCGCGAAGCGCAACGTGCGGCGGTGATGGATGCGATTTCCACGCACTTCCGGCCGGAGTTCATCAACCGGGTCGACGAAGTGGTGATCTTCGAGCCGTTGGCGCGGGATCAGATCGCGGGCATTACCGAGATTCAGTTGGGTCGTCTGCGCGGGCGTCTGACTGAGCGTGAGCTGAAACTGGAGCTCAGCCCTGAGGCGATGGATAAGTTGATCGCCGTCGGCTACGACCCGGTCTATGGCGCACGGCCGCTCAAACGAGCGATCCAGCGCTGGATCGAGAACCCGCTGGCGCAGCTGATTCTGTCCGGTCGTTTCCTGCCGGGAGAGACCGCTGTCGGCCGGGTGGAAAACGACGAAATCGTTTTCTCCTGAGTCGTAACGCCAATGAAATAAAGAAGGCCTCGCATTGCGAGGCCTTTTTTTCGCCAGGCTGTTGAACTGAAAGGAAAAGGCTTGTAAAGTGCGCCCCGCAGTAAGTCGCCCGGAAGGGTTTCTGCTCCCCAAGCAGAAATCTGAAATAAGTTGCAAATCATTAACTTGAATGCAATTTAGGGGGTTGACAGAGGTGCTTAAGATTGTAGAATAGCGCGCCTCAGACACACGAACGCAGCGATGCGAACGGGTCGAAGAGATGCAACAAGCTTCACCGTTGTAAATTGAAATATGTAGTTCCGTGATAGCTCAGTCGGTAGAGCAAATGACTGTTAATCATTGGGTCCCAGGTTCGAGTCCTGGTCACGGAGCCAATTTCAAACCGGGGTATAGCGCAGTCCGGTAGCGCGCCTGCTTTGGGAGCAGGATGTCAGGAGTTCGAATCCCCTTACCCCGACCATTTTTGGGTCGTTAGCTCAGTTGGTAGAGCAGTTGGCTTTTAACCAATTGGTCGTAGGTTCGAATCCCACACGACCCACCATTTTTGAAACCAGTTAACGCTGGGATCAGATCTTAAGATCAGAGGCCAAAAGCACTGATCGAAGAAGGCGACTTGTAAAGGTCGCCTTTTTTTTACCGGGGTATAGCGCAGTCCGGTAGCGCGCCTGCTTTGGGAGCAGGATGTCAGGAGTTCGAATCCCCTTACCCCGACCATATTAAAAATCCTCGTATCGAAAGATACGGGGATTTTTTTTGTCTTCGAAAAAGTGAAAACCCGCTTCAAGTCATCATACAACTTGCCGATAACGAGCCAACGGGGCGCACACCGCGCGTCCCTCTCCAGCCATAAAAAGAAAAGGCGCTCGTTATGTTGCTTCGTCAGCTGAATATTGCCCCCCGTGCTGCATTGGGTTTTGCCCTGATCGCGGTACTGGTGGCGTTGCTCGGGGTGTTCGCACTGGGGCAGATGTCGAGCATTCGAGACAGCGAGGTGGCGGTGGAAACCCAATGGCTGCCGAGTATCCGCGGCGGCGATGAGATCCGCGAGATCATGCTGCGCATCCGCACCATCTCTCTGCGCATGGCCCTGGATCAGGACCCGAAGAACATCGCCCAGTACCGCAGCCAGATGGACACCCGGGACAAGGAGCTGAGCGACAAAATTGCCGCGTATGACAAGCTGGTCAACACCGCCGAAGGCAAACAGTTGTATGACCAGTTCAAAAGCACCTTCGCCGCGTACCGCTCGGGTATCGCCCAATCGTTCACTCTGGCCGAACAAGGCCGTCGCGATGAACTGACCAAACTGCTGCTGGTGGACATGAAGACCGTGGTCGATGGCTCCGGCAAACAGCTCACTGACCTGGCGGACCTGTTCGCCAAACAAGTCGCTGCCGAAAGCCAGAACTCCGCCGCGCACTACGAAACCTCGCGCACCATCGTCAGTCTGTTTATCGCCCTGGCGGCGCTGGCCACCGTCGGCCTTGCGATGTTGCTGACCCGCAGCATCGTGCGCCCCTTGAATGAAGCGGTGAATGCTGCGGAAAACGTGGCGCGGGGCGATCTGACCAACCCCATCGCGACCCACGGCAGCGATGAAGTCAGCCGTTTGCTCAAGGCGCTGGCGACCATGCAGCAGAACTTGCGTGAAACCCTGCAAGGTATCAGCGGCTCGGCGACCCAACTGGCCACGGCGGCGGATGAGTTGAACGCGGTGACCCTCGACAGCACCCAAGGCCTGCAACAGCAGAACAACGAAATCGAACAGGCCGCCACGGCGGTCAACGAGATGACCACCGCCGTGGAAGAAGTCGCACGCAACGCGGTATCAACGTCCGACGCGACGCGTCAGTCCAGCGAGTCGGCGCATCAAGGTCAGGAACGGGTCAGCGAAACCGCCAGCGCCATCAGCGCGCTCGCCAATGACGTACAGCACACCGGTGAATTGGTGCAGTCCTTGGCCAATCAGTCCCAGGACATCGGCAAAGTGCTGGATGTGATTCGCGCCATCGCTGAGCAAACCAACCTGTTGGCGCTCAACGCCGCGATTGAAGCGGCGCGGGCGGGGGAGAGCGGTCGCGGGTTTGCAGTGGTGGCCGACGAAGTGCGGGCGCTGGCCCATCGCACCCAGCAATCGACCCAGGAAATCGAACAAATGGTCCAGGGCATGCGCAGCGGCTCGACCCTGGCGCTGGATTCCATGCACGCCAGCGCTTCCCGGGCTGCCAGCACATTGGTCCTGGCCGAGCGCGCCGGTGAGGCGTTGCAGACCATTACCGCGTCGGTGCATGAGATTCATGAGCGCAACCTGGTCATCGCCAGTGCCGCTGAAGTGCAGGCGCAAGTGGCGCGGGAAGTCGATCGCAACCTGGTGAACATTCGTGATCTGTCGGTGCGTTCTGCCGCCGGTGCCGATCAGACCAGTGCCTCCAGCCATGAGCTGTCAAAACTGGCCAATGCCTTGCAAGGCATGGTGCAACGCTTCCGGGTGTAAATCCGCGAGACGCAAAAAAGCCGCGCTTCCCGTCGAGGAATGCGCGGCTTGTTTGTTCTGAGGCTTAGGCGCCGTCTTGGTCTTTCAGGTGTTCGAACAGACCTTTTGGCATTTTCTTGCCGTTGGCTTCGAAGTTGGCTTTCACGTTGTCGAAAGCCTCTTGTTCGTCGATGAAACCATCGTGGTTTTTGTCAATCTTGTCGAAGTTGGACTTCGGCGCAACGGCCTGGAATTCGGCACGGGAGACTTTGCCGTCGCCATCGGTGTCGGTCTTGGCCATCGACGCATCGCCGCATTTGCCTTCGCCACACTTGCCTTCAGGGGTTTTCACCACTTGCTCGGCCGATGCCAGCAGGTAGCCTTGGGTCAGTGGCTGAGCCGCGAATACGGAGCCGGTCAACATCATGCCGCCAGCCAAAACAGCGCCGAGCAGACCGATAGTGTTTTTAGTGGTACGGGACATTTGAAATCTCCTGGGTTGCACGACACAACCGCTCGATAAAGGGGGCCGCGGAATGCGGCGTTAACCGAAGCAGGCAGTGCCTTGCTCGGGTGTGGCCATTTAAAGGGGCGGGTGTATCGCTACTGTGTCGCGCAAGGGGGAGTTTGTAAGCGAAGGGGCGAAATCGTGGGGCGGGATACAGTGAGACACAGATCGAAAGGACAACGAGAAACAAATGTGGGAGCGGGCTTGCTCGCGAATGGTGTGTCATTCAACAGTGAAGTCGACTGATACACTGCATTCGCGAGCAAGCCCGCTCCTACAGGGGATTGGTGTTAATGCAGCTTCAGGCGAGGCTCAGTCCCACGCCCAATCTTGCTCCCGAGCATCAACATCGCCGTGCGAAACGCGCCATACAACGCCATCTGGTGCATCCGGTACAACGACACGTAAAACATCCGCGCCAACCAGCCTTCCAGCATCACGCTGCCGGTGAGGTTGCCCATCAAGTTACCCACAGCCGAAAAACGCGACAGCGAGATCAGCGAGCCGTAGTCGGTGTACTTGTATTCCGGCAACGCCTTGCCTTCGATGCGCAGCTTCAGGGATTTGGCCAGCAACGATGCCTGCTGATGCGCAGCCTGGGCCCGTGGCGGTACGTTGCGGTCGGTACCCGGTTGCGGGCAGGCGGCGCAGTCACCGAAGGCGAAGATGTTCTCGTCGCGGGTGGTTTGCAGGGTCGGCAGTACTTGCAGCTGATTGATGCGGTTGGTTTCCAGGCCATCGATGTCTTTGAGGAAACCCGGTGCACGAATCCCGGCGGCCCAGACTTTCAGGCTGGCATTGATCACTTTGCCATCGGCGGTAATCAGGCTCTGCGCCGTGACTTCGCTGACCGCAGCATTGGTCATCACGTTGACCCCGAGTTTCTCCAGGGTTTTATGCACAGGCCCGCCGATACGTTCCGGCAGCGCTGGCAGTACCCGTGGCCCGGCTTCGATCAGGGTGATGTGCATGTTTTCCGGTTTGATCCGGTCCAGACCGTAAGCCGCCAGTTCATGGGCGGCGTTGTGCAGTTCCGCCGCCAATTCGACGCCTGTGGCACCGGCCCCGACGATGGCCACGCTGATCTGCTCCACCACGTCCGTTTGCCCGGCATGGGCGCGCAGGTAGTGGTTGAGCAATTGCTGATGGAAGCGCTCGGCCTGTTTGCGAGTGTCGAGGAACAGGCAATGCTGCGCCGCGCCTTGGGTGCCGAAATCGTTGGTGGTGCTGCCAACCGCGATCACCAGCGAGTCGTAGCCCAGCTCCCGGGCCGGCACCAATTCCACGCCGGCTTCGTCGTAGGTCGCGGCCAGCTGGATTTTTTTTGCCGCGCGATCGAGCCCGCTCATACGTCCCAGCTGGAACTCGAAGTGGTTCCATTTCGCTTGGGCAACATAGTTGAGTTCGTCTTCGGAAGAGTTCAGCGACCCGGCCGCCACTTCGTGCAACAGCGGTTTCCAGATGTGGGTCAGGTTCGCGTCGACCAGCATCACACTGGCCGTGCCACGCTTGCCCAGAGTCTTACCCAGACGGGTAGCCAACTCCAGACCGCCGGCGCCGCCGCCAACGATGACAATACGATGAGTCATGGGGATATCTCGCAAGGCTAAAAGAAATCGGTGCGATTACCCGAGCGAGCGCGAAGCGGCTCATAGCGTCAGATAACCGATAAGTCGGCTCAACAGGCCCAAACCAATGGTCACTGTCAGCACCAGCACCAGGAGCATCCACGGCCGGAAAGGCCGGCGCTCGACTCGGTGTTGGGACAAGTGCAGGTACTCTTCGACATGCTTCTGGTCGTCTGGGTTCAGGCGGCTGGTCATATTGGGCCTCGTCAGGGGTAGACGTTGCTGAATGTGTAGAAGCTACAGGCTGATTTAACGAACGTTGAACGGAGCATAGCCGCTGTCGGGAACAGGCTCGACGCTCACCGTATCGTCCAGTCGAATGATTCCACTTTGTAACACCCGGGCCGTGATTCCGCCATGGCCGCGAACGGCCTGAAAGGTCCCGGGGCCGAGGTTGTTTTGCAAGCGTGCGCACGGTTGGCACCAGCCAGTGGTTTCGAAAATTGCCTGGCCGATCTTGAAGCGTCGGCCCTTGAGGCTGAACAAATTGATTCCGCTGACGACGATGTTGCGCCGCAGGTCATTTGGCAGCACCGGTTGATCGTCCGGGCGACCCATCAGCGAACTGATCACCGCCAAGTGTTCCCACTGAATCAACGTCACCTGTCGGGCATTGCGTACGCTGGGGCGCGCCTTGTCACCCGTCAAACCGGCTTCGAGTCGCGCTTCCACGACCTCCAGTTCAATCATCGGCACATGCGACGCCGGGCGCACGCCGATCCAGCGTACACGGCCGATTTGTGGGACTTCGGCAATCAGTTCCTGTAATGGGCTCACAGGCTGATCCCGACGTCGAAGACGATGCTGCGCCCAAGGTTGCTGCGCAGGAAGTCCGGCGCGTCCGGGTGGGCGAACAGCACGCGGGCGAACGTCGGCCCGACCAGCGACAACGAGCGCCAGCCCTGGCGCAGGTATTCGGTGGGTGGCGGGAAATGGCTGTTGAGGTCCAGCACTTCGCGCTTGAGGCTGGCAAAAGCGATGATGTCCAATTCGCCCAGGTCCATGCCGCGTTCTTTGTAGTTGTGGGCCTTTTTGCGCAGGGTCGGTGCCAGTCGCAGCAGGAATTCATTGGCTGGAATGCGCCGGGGCTTGGCCTCGCGACGCACCAGCGAACTCAGGGAAAACGCGCTGCGCCGCCGTTGCAGTTCGTCGCGCCATTCGTCGTTGAGGCGCCGGCCTTCGTCGAGGACGAAGAACACCTCGAAACTGGCATCGCGAAACAGCACGTCCGGCGGCTCGCCGGCGGGGGCGAATTCGTCGGCGCGATAGGGAATGTTCAAGCCTTGCAGCAGGCGCTGGCAGACCCAACGCTCACGCTCCCATTTGCGGGCATTGGACAGGAACGCGTTGGCTTGCTCGGCCGCGATGGTCAGCAGGCGTAAATAATCTGAGTCATCCATAGGCCCAAGCTTAGCGTTCAAATGCGACAAGCAGATAGCTTTGCATCCACTGGAGGCACTTTTGCGCCGGTGTATGCTGGCATGGAGACGTAACCCAACAAGGAGTGTGCCGTGGTGTTCGAGGGGATGGCGTCATGATCGGTGCAGAGTTGCTGTCGCCGGAAAGCCTGGCGGTCGGCTGGCTGATTTACGTACCCGTGGTGATCTGGGCGATCTGCCGCGCGCCATGGGTCGAGTTGTTCACCGACAGGCGCCGTCAGCATTTGCTGTTTGGCACGGTGTTCGCGCTGTTCATGTTGTGGCTGGTGCGGCGGGATTTTGATACTGGCGTGTCGTATCACTTTATCGGCATGACGGCGGTGACGTTGCTGCTGGACTGGCCGTTGGCGATTGTCGGCGCTCTGGTGGCGCAAATGGGGCTGGTGTTGCTCGGACGTCAGGATCTGGCCGCTGTCGGGGTAAACGGCGCGTTGATTATTCTGTTGCCGGTGCTGGTCACGGAATGCTGCGCGATCCTGGTCGAGCGGGCTCAGCCGCGCAATCCCTTTGTGTATATCTTCGTTTCCGGCTTCTTCGCGGCGGCGCTGTCGGCCTTGCTGTGCCTGCTGCTGGCGCTGACATTGCTGTGGTTCGACGAGCGTTTCGCAATGCCGTACTGGCTGGAAGATTTTGTCGGCTACCTGTGGCTGCTGATTTTTCCCGAAGCGTTTATCAACGGCATGATCATCAGCGCACTGGTGGTGTTCAGTCCCGAGTGGCTGGAGACGTTCAACCGCACTCGCTACCTTTCGGCGCCGTGGAAGGATGACGATCCCAAGTCTTGATCCACATCAAACCGGTTTGACGCTCGCCAACTCATGCTCGGCAAAACCTTCAGGAGCATCGATATGAGTGTTTACGAATGGGCAAGGCAGGAGTTGCGTCACAGTCTGGATGCAGCGCAGGAAGTGGGATTTGATCCGGGGTTGAGCTTGCGCGCCTTGCTCAGCGCGGTGGTGCAACAGAGCAAGGCCGTGCGCAGTGTCGAGGATCTGGCGGATGAGCTGCAGTTTCTCGCCGAGAACCTCGATGACGGTCAGGACTACGGTTTTATGCGGCCCTGATGATCGAAGTCAGTGACGCGGTTCGAAGTCTTCGCTGAACAGGTCGTCCTCGGCATCCGGGCTCACCGGAATCTTGTGTTCTTCCGACGCCCAGGCACCCAGGTCGATCAGTTTGCAACGGTCCGAACAAAAAGGCCGGAAGGTGCTGGTGGCGCTCCATTCGACAGGGGCGCCGCAGGTTGGGCAATTGACGGTTGGGGTCTGGCTCATGACTGGCCTCCACGCAAAGTTAAGTAAAAATGATGCAGGCGTTCGACCTCGCTGTGCAGCCAGGCGAGGTCGCGGTCGTTGACCACCACATCGTCGGCATGGTTCACGCGGTCCTGGCGGCTGGACTGGGCCTTGAGGATCGCCTGGACCTGTTGTTCGCTGGTCTGGTCACGCTGCAGGGTGCGTTCGATCTGCAATTGTTCCGGGGCGTCGATCACCAGCACCCGTTGGGTCATGGCGTACTGCCCGGACTCGATCAACAGCGGCGACACCAGAATCGCGTAAGGCGATTGTGCCTTGGCCAGATGCTCGACGATTTCCTCGGCGATCAGCGGATGCAGCAATGCTTCGAGCCAGCGGCGTTCCTCCGGGACTTCGAAGATCAGTTTGCGCAACGCGGCGCGATCCAGTTGCCCGTCGGCGTGCAGCACGCCGGGGCCGAAGTGTTCGGCAATCCTGGCCAGCGCCGGGCGACCCGGTTCCACCACCCAGCGCGCCGCGTGATCGGCGTCCACCACGTGCACACCGAGGTCGATGAAGTGCTGGGCCGCGGCACTTTTGCCGCTGCCGATGCCGCCGGTCAGGCCGAGAATCCAGGGTTTTTCCACAGGGGTATTCATTTCAAACCGACAAACTGCCAATAGAAGCCGGTTATTTGACCACCCCAGAGCAACGCAATCCAGCCGGCAATTGCCAGATAGGGGCCGAAGGGGATCGGCGTCGAGGTTTTCGCGTTACGCAGGCGCAGCAAAATCACCCCGAGAATGGCCCCCACCAGCGATGACAACAGGATCGTCAGCGGCAGAATCTGCCAACCGCCCCAGGCCCCGAGCATCGCCAGCAACTTGAAATCCCCATGGCCGATGCCGTCCTTGCCGGTGATCAGCTTGAACAGCCAGAACACCGACCACAGCGCCAGGTAGCCGGCCACCGCGCCCCACAAGGCATCATGCAACGGCACGAACAACTCGAAGCTGTTGACGATCAATCCCAGCCACAGCAGCGGCAGCACCAGCACATCAGGTAACAGTTGATGTTCGGCATCGATCAGGCTCATGGCCAACAAGCCCCAACTCAGCACCAGCATCAGGCCGCCAGGCCAGCCAAAACCGAAATGCCAGGCGACAAACGCCGAGAGCAGGCCGCAAGCCAGTTCCGTCAGCGGATAACGTTTGCTGATCGGTGCCGCGCAGTTCGAGCAGCGCCCGCGCAACAACAGGTAACTGAGCACGGGGATGTTTTCCCAGGCGCGGATCTTGTGGGCGCAGTGCGGGCAATGGGAATGGGGCAGCATCAGGTTGTAGGTTGGCGGGGGCGTTTCGATGGGCAAACCCAAGACATCGTGGGCCTGCATTCGCCATTCCCGCTCGAGCATCTTCGGCAAACGCCAGATCACCACGTTGAGAAAGCTGCCGACCAGCAGACCGAGCACGAGTGCCGTGATCACGAAGGCCAGCGGATAGAGGGTCAGGTATTCATTCAGGGGCATGTCAGATCGCTGAGCCGAGTTGGAAAATGGGCAGGTACATCGCAACCACCAGTCCGCCGACGACAATACCCAGCACCACCATGATGAACGGCTCCATCAGGCTGGTGAGGTTGTCGACCATGTTGTCCACTTCGTCCTCGTAGAAACTGGCGACCTTGTCGAGCATGTCATCCAGGGTGCCGGATTCCTCGCCAATGGCCGCCATCTGGATCGCCATGTTGGGGAAGACGCCGGAAGTGCGCATGGAGAAATTCAGCTGCATGCCCGTCGACACGTCCTGCTTGATGCGCAGCACCGCGCGTTTGAACACGATGTTGCCGGTGGCGCCGGCCACCGATTCCAGCGCATCCACCAGCGGCACCCCGGCGGCGAATGTGGTCGACAACGTGCGGGCATAACGGGCCACGGCGGACTTGTACATCAGCGCGCCCACCAGCGGCAGCTTCAACAGCCAGGTGTCCATCCGGTCGCGGAAGGGCTGCGACTTTTTCATGGCATGACGAAAACCGAAGATCGCCGCGCCCAGTGCGCCGAGCATCATCCACCACCATTCCTGCATGAACTCCGACAGGCTGATCACCATCAGGGTAAAGCCCGGCAGTTCGGCGCCAAATCCGGCGAACACCGTTTTGAATTGCGGCACGACTTTGACCAGCAGAATACCGGTGACGATGATCGCGACGAACACCACGGCCAGCGGGTACGTCATGGCTTTCTTGATCTTGGCCTTGAGCTGTTCGCTCTTTTCCTTATAGGTGGCCACCCGATCCAGCAACGTATCCAGGGCGCCGGCCTGTTCACCGGCGTCTACCAGGTTGCAGTACAACTCGTCGAAATATTGCGGCTTCTTGCGCAGGGACGCGGCGAAGCTGTTGCCCGCGGCGACTTCCTGTTTCACCTCGTCCACCAGTTTGCGCATGGCCGGATTATCGAAGCCTTCACCGATGATGTCGAACGACTGCAGCAGTGGCACGCCGGCCTTCATCATGGTTGCCATCTGCCGGGTGAACAGGGAGATGTCCTGGGCCTTGATGCGTTTGCCGAAACTGAAAATCGAGGCGGATTTCTTGCGCACCTTGCCCGGGTTGATCCCTTGCTTGCGCAATTGAGCCTTGATCAGCGCCGGGTTCTGACCGCTCAACTCGCCGGTCATCTTCGTGCCTTTCTTGTCCGTGCCTTCCCAGGCGTACACGCTGATTTTTGCTGCCTTGACCGCCATGTTCAGTCCTTGGTGACCCGGTTGATTTCTTCAAGGCTGGTGATGCCTTGCATGGCCTTGATCAGTCCCGAAGTACGCAGATCGTTGAAACCGTCCTTGCGCATCTGGATCTCGATTTCCAGGGAGTTGCCTTCGGCCATGATCAGCCGTTGCAGGTCTGGCGTGTTCTTTACCACTTCATAAATCCCGATTCGCCCTTTGTAACCGTTGTTGCAGTGATCGCAGCCGACGGGCTCATAGATCGTGAATGAGCCGATGCGTTCCTCGGGGAAACCTTCCTTGATCAGCGCCTCCCGGGGAATTTCGATCGGCGTCTTGCACTGGCTGCACAGTTTGCGCGCCAGGCGCTGGGCGATGATCAGGCTGACCGAGGTGGCGATGTTGAAACCCGGAATGCCCATGTTGTGCAGGCGGGTCAGGGTTTCCGCGGCGCTGTTGGTGTGCAGGGTCGACAGCACCAGGTGCCCGGTCTGGGCAGCCTTGATCGCAATTTCTGCGGTTTCGAGGTCGCGGATCTCGCCGACCATGATCACGTCCGGGTCCTGGCGCAGGAACGAGCGCAGGGCCTGGGCGAAATCCAGGCCCTGCTTGGGATTGACGTTGACCTGGTTGATGCCTTCCATGTTGATTTCCACCGGGTCTTCGGCGGTGGAGATGTTGATGTCCACGGTGTTGAGGATATTCAGCCCGGTGTACAGCGACACGGTTTTACCCGAACCGGTGGGGCCAGTGACCAGGATCATGCCTTGTGGTTGCTTGAGCGCGGCCATGAACAGGGCTTTCTGATCGGGCTCGTAGCCGAGGGCGTCGATGCCCATTTGTGCGCTGGACGGGTCGAGAATCCGGATCACCACTTTCTCGCCCCACAGGGTCGGCAGGGTGTTGACCCGGAAGTCGATGGACTTGGTCTTGGACAGGCGCATTTTGATCCGCCCGTCCTGGGGCCGCCGCCGTTCCGAAATATCAAGGCTGGCCATGACCTTGAGCCGCGCCGCGATCCGTCCCGACAGTTGAATTGGCGGCTTGGCGACTTCGCGCAGGATGCCGTCGGTGCGCATCCGTACCCGATAGGTTTTTTCGTAGGGCTCGAAGTGCAAGTCGGAAGAACCGCTCTTGATCGCATCGAGCAGCATCTTGTGGACGAAGCGCACCACGGGGGCGTCGTCGGCGTCCTGGCCGGCAATGGAATCCTGATTTTTGTCGTCGACGGATTCGATATCCACGCCATCGAGGTCAATGTCGGCCATTTCTTCCAGGCCGGTGGCGTGGCTGTCGAAGAATTTCTCGATGGCGTCGCTGAGCTTGTCGTCCTCCACCAGAATCGCTTCGGTGCTCAGGCCGGTGCTGAACTGGATGTCGTTGATGGCTTGGTGGTTGGTCGGGTCGGAAATCCCCACGAACAGTTTGTTGCCGCGTCGCCAGAGGGGCAGGGCGTGGTGCTGGCGCACCAGTTTCTCGCTGACCAGGCCCTTGGGTTGGGTTTCCTTGTCCAGGCAGTTGAGGTCCAGCAGGGCCATGCCGAAATGTTCCGAGGCAATCTCCGCCACTTGGCGGCTCTTCAACAGTTTGTTCTGTACCAGGTAGCTGACCAGGGGGATGCGATTGCGTTGGGCTTGCTGATACGCCTGTTGCGCGCTTTTGTCAGTGAGCAGTTCGGCCAGCACCAATTGCTTGGCCAGACCGCTAAGGGCGATGTCATTCATGGGGATACCGGACGCAGACAGTTCATGACTTATAGCCTAGTCAAGGCGAGGAACCAAACCAGTGGGGTTGAGGTGACAAAAAGTGTCAGATAGTGCGGTTGCAGGGAGTAGGAAAGGGCGCTTTTGACCCTCCGCGCCCCGCAGCCAGGGCTGCGAAGGCCTGGCACGGAGTATGCTGAGGCTTAATCAGATCATGAGATTTCGACTCATGCATGGAGCCTGTCTATGAATACTCAAAAAGGTTTTACCCTGATCGAACTGTTGATCGTGGTGGCGATCATCGGGATTCTGGCGACGTTTGCGTTGCCGCAATATTCCAAGTATCAGGCGCGAGCCAAAGTGACGGCCGGTATTGCTGAAGTGTCGGCGCTCAAAGTGCCGTATGAAGATGTGATTAATGCAGGTTCGGCTGATCCGACATTGGCCAACGTTAATGCCGGTGTGGCCGCAACCCAAAACTGCACTCTTTCGCTGACAGGGACTGTAGCCGCCGGTACGGGCACACTGGTTTGTACGCTGATCAATGCACCGGCGCCTGTACTGGGCAAGACCATCACGCTTTCGCGCAGTGCGACTGCCGGCTGGACTTGCGCAACTACCGTTGCCCCGACGTATGCGCCAACCGGTTGCGTTGCCAGCGGGACGTAATTTTTTCCTGAGTCCGAATGCCCTGTCTGTCGAAGACGGGGCATTTTTTTGCCTGGTGAAAACCCGCAAGGGCGCAAAAACCACGGATTTTCAAAAACAAAGATGCCTAAAACCGTATGCGCGGTGAAATTCCTCAAAATTCATGGCCTTAGGCCAACGAGAAAACCGGCATCTTGCATGTACATATTTCAACGGTCATGCATTTTGCATGAATCCGGAAATTTAACGAATTCATAACTTATTGTTTTATAACGATTTATTGTCAGTCTCAAAGTTGGCACAGCGTTCGCAATATACCCAGTAACCCTGCTGAGAAGACACGCAGCAGACTTTATAGAAAAACAGGAGTTACTCGTATGAAGAAGTTCGCTATCGCTACTGCTGCCGCGCTGACCCTGACCATGGCCGGTGCAGCATTTGCACAGACCACCACCACCCAAGCCCCGATGACTCTGGCGGCTGGTGAAATGACCAAGGCTAAAGAAACCACTTCCGATACCTGGATCACTACCAAAGTCAAAAGCGATCTGGTTACCGAAAAAGGCATTCCAGGCACCGACATCAAAGTAGAAACCAACAAAGGTGTTGTATCGCTGTCGTCCACTGTTGCAGTGACCGAGGCTCAGAAAACCACCGCTGTTGCGATCACCAAGAAAATCAAAGGCGTCAAAGCGGTATCCGCTGACGGCCTGAAAGCCGAGTAAGGCAAGACTTCTCCGCTTGAACCGGGAGAAGGCGTGGCAGACGAGCTGAGCTGTACGGCTGCCGCCTCTGGAGAGTTCATGCGAAGGCCATAAGGATGTGGCCATTACAGGCCTCCGACATTCGTGTCGGGGGCCTGTTCTATTGTGAAAGGATCAAAAGCAAAAGATCGCAGCCTTCGGCAGCTCCTACAAAGGAATGCATTCACCCTGTAGGAGCTGCCGAAGGCTGCGATCTTTTGCTCTTAATTGCCGCGCTTGCTGGTGATCTGCACCAAGCGGTTACCCTCGAACCGCAGGTACTGATACATCCCGCCGTTGGGACCGTAGGTCCATTCTTCGACCTGGAACTCTTCCCGCCGGTTGGTGCTGCGCTTGTAGCCCAATGCATCCCGGGCCACGGGTTGTCCGCACTTCTGCAGCACTTCGCTGGAGCGGTCGCCCACGCTGATCAACTGACTGCCGCAGCGCAAGGTATCGGCTGCGCTGGCCTGACTGGCAGCCATCGCCAGGGTCAGGCCGATCAGTGTTTGTCTGATCATCATTCGGCGTCCAGGTGCATGGGTGTAATGACCCGGCCATCACTTTGCGCTTCGCCAAGATTGGCGTCGATGAAGTACACACGGTCATCGGCCATCTGCGCCTTGTCCACCAGGAAGTCCTTGATGCTGCTGGCCCGTTCCTGGCCCAGTTGCCGCAACAGCACATCGCTGGAGCTCCAGAACTTGATCACGTCCGCGCGCATTTTCGCGGTGCGTTCTTCCTTGCCCAAGTCCTTCCATTCGGCGGGCGGCTGCGTCTTGAGGCGGGTGCGGTAAATGCCTTCCAGCAGCGGACCTTTTTCGCCATCCGGCACTTGTAGCAGGGACGCCTGAGCCGGGACCTTGTCGCCGCGGCGCTGGAGCATTTTGTAATAGTTGTACTGGTATTCCCGTTCCAGACGCTGCTCGGCGATCAGCGGGCCATCGCTGCTTTGCGCGGCGGTGCCTTCGATCTCCAGGCGCAGGGCCGGACGTTCCTTGAGTGCGCTGGAGAGTTTGACCAGCGACGCTTCGGCTTCCTTGCTCAGGTCACTCGAACCCGCTGCAAACGACACGGTGCCCAGGTCTTCCGAGCCGCCGCCACTGATCAGACCGCCAATCATTTTGAACGGCGCGGCGGCCGCTTTCACGATCAGGTTACGCAGGGTCTGCCAGACAATCGGCATGATGCTGAACTGCGGGTTGTTCAAGTCGCCCGTCACCGGCAATTCGATGGAAATCTTGCCATCGACGTCCTTGAGCAAGGCAATCGCCAGTTTCAGCGGCAGGCTGGTGGCGTCCGGGCTGTCGACTTTTTCACCCAGTTGCAATTGCTCGACCACCACTTTGTTTTCGGCCTTGAGTTGGCCCTTGGTGATCAGGTAATGCAGGTCGAGATTGAGTCGGCCCTTGCGGATGCGGTAGCCGGCGAACTTGCCGGAGTAGGGCGTCAGCGTGGTCAGCTCGACACGTTTGAAACTGGTGGCGATGTCGAGGCTGGCCATCGGGTCGAACGGGTTGACCGCGCCCTTGATGGTCACCGGCGCATAGCGGTCGACCTTGCCCTTGATGTCTACAGTGGCCGGCTTCGCCTGGCGGCTGTCGATGGTGCCGATAGCACCGTTGAGTTCCTGAACGGCGGTGGCAAAGTTCGGGGTCAGACTGAAGTCGGCGAAGTTTGCCGAACCGTCATTGATGGCAACGCCGCCGACATGGATCGCCAGTGGCTTGTCCTTGCCGGCCGCCGGTTTGGTTGCGGCGGTCTTGGCCCCGGCGTCGGGCGGTTGCGGGACCAGCAGGTCATCGATGTTGGTGGTGCGGTCATCGTTGATCATGAAACGCGCATAGGGCTGGAACAGGTTGACCTTGTCGATCGACAGGCTGTCGCCGTGCTGATAGTTCAGGCCTTCGAGCACCAGTTGCTGCCATTTGAGGAAATCGCGGGTTTTCAGGGTGTCGAGGGTGTGCAGTTGATCGACCTGGGCCCGGCCGGTCACGCTGAAGGCCAGCGGATCGGTGCTTTTCAGATCGACGGCCAGGTCACTGCCGAGCATGCCGCTGCGCAGTTCCAGGCGAATGAACGGCGTGATGTAGGACTGGGCGACGCGCAGGTCGATGTCCTTGGTCTGCACTTTCAGCTTGGCGCTGACCGGCGCCAGATTGACCTCGCCGTCTGCGGTGATTTTGCCTTGCTTGCCGATACCCGTGTCGAGCTTGAGGTTGAAGGGCGAGCCATTGAGGCTGTCGAAATTCTGCAGGTCCAGGTTCAGCGGGCCCACTTCCAGCGCCACGGCCGGTTGCGCCTTGCGGTCGGCCAGGTGCACCTGGTAATTGCGCAGTTGCACGTCTTTGAGCAACACCTGCCACGGTTTGCTTGGTGGAGTCGGTTCAGGTTTTGGTGAGTCGGCTGCTGCCGGAGTGGCCGCCGGTTCGGCTTTGGCTTTGACCGCCGCTTTGGAAGGTTGGCTGGCGAACAGTTTCTGCCAATCGAGTTGCCCGTCTGCTTCGAGGGCGGCCCAGGTTTCGAGTTTGTTGCTGCGGATCTTGCCGACCACCACTTGCTGCTTGGCCAGGTCGACGGTGGTTTCACTGACGTCCAGGCGTTCGAGTTTGACCAGCGGCCGACCGTCCGGTGCATTCAGGGCGAACGGCGCGACGCTGACCGCGACGTTGCTCAGCAGCAGTTCGGTTTCCTTGGCCAGGTTGAGTTTGTAGTCGGTGCTCAGGTTCAGCACGCCGTTTTCCAGGGCCAGCGGCAGCGCGTCCCTTACGTACGGCCACCAGACTTTCATCTGGCCATCGGTGACTTTCAATTTACCTTCGGAGGCAATCGGCACCAGGCTGAAATTGCCGGTCCAGTCGATCTGCCCACCTGCCGGCCCCGCCGCGACCAGGGTCATGTCGGCGTTGTCATCGGGCAGGGTGCTGAGGTTCTTCAGTTCGAAATCGAGTTTGTCGTAAAGAAATTCGATGGGCTCGCTGGGCCGCGCATCCTGGAAATGCACATAGCCGCCGGCCAGTTTGATCCGCTCCACCCGCAGCGGGAACGGCTTGGCGTTCGGGTCGGCCGGGGTCGGTTCGCTGGCGGGGATTTTGAACAGGCCCAGCAGATTGAGTTTGCCGTCCTTGCCGAAGAGGATTTCAGTCTTCGGCTTGTCCAGTTCGATATCGGTCAGGTGCAGCGCTTTGGTCCAGAGACTGTCGATTTGCAGGTTGGCATAAAGCCGTTCGAAGCCAACCTGTTCCTTGCCCGGCTCACCGATGATCAGGCCCCACAAGGTGACTTCAAGGCTGAAGGGGTTGAGTTCGATCCGCTGGATGTGCGCGGGTGTCGTGGCGTAGTTGGCCAACTGCTGGTTGGCGATCCGCAGGGCAATGCCCGGCAAAATCAGAAATCCCAGCAGGCTGTAAAGGGCCAGAGCAGTCAACAGGGCGCCGATAGCGCGAATCAATCCTTTGGGCATGTGCGGCTTCATATGTCTGGTCGGAGTGCCTTGGAGTATGGCACGCGATTTCGGTTCCGAAGTCTCGCCGTTGCTCAGGATTGTTCAGATTCTTTTGTAGGAACAGTTACCTGATCGGTCAGAGTTGCAGAATCAGGGTCTTCAGCGGCGGCTGCTGATCCATCGATGGAAAATCGGCGCCCGGGGTCATCACCGACCACTCACGCACCGGCCGTCCGGCCTTCTCGGCACAGCGCAATACTTGCTCGCGCCAATCGTCCATGCTGACTTTCGCCAGGTTGTTGCAGCAGATCAGCACGCCGTCGTCGGCGGTGGTCAGCAGCGCGGGCTTGAGCAGGCTCTGATAGTCACGCAGCAGGTCGACCGTGCCGAACGCGCTCTTGGCCCAGGCTGGCGGATCGAGCAGTACCAGATCGTACTGACGCGGTTCCAGACGTTGGTAGCTCGGCAGTTTCTGCCCACGGCGCTGGCTGATCGGCAGGCCGGCCAGTTGGCGGATCGCCGGGAAATAGTCGGACTGAATGAATTCCATGCTCGGCAACTGCGGGTTGAGCAGGCCGTTTTCGCGGCCAACGGCCAGGTTGCCTTCGGCGAAGTCGAGGTTGCAGACCTCGCTCGCACCACCGGCCGCCGCACTCAGGCCAACGCCGCAGGTGTAGGCGAACAGGTTGAGCACGCTTTTGTTCTGGCTGTGATCCTTGATCCAGCCACGGGTGTTGCGCAGGTCGAGGAACAGCAGTGGGTCTTGCCCGGCGTGACGGCCGCGCACCCGGAAGTTGAGGCCCCATTCGTGGCCGATCAGGTCTTGCAGGGCGGCTTCGTCGGCGCGGTAGACAGTGTCTTCGCGGTCGATACGCGAATTGCCACGGGAGCGGTCGTTGTAGACCAGCAGCAGGTCGAGGCCCAGATGTTGATTGATTGTTTCGTGGAGTTGCAGCAGGGCATCTCGTTCAAGGGATTGGTGAAAGCTTTGCACCAGCAGTTGCGGGCCGTAACGGTCGATGGTCAGACCGCCGGCGCCTTCCTGGCTGCCATGGAACAGGCGATAGCAATCGGTGCCCTGCTGATGCAATTCGGCAAGCAGGTCCTGGCGATGATCGAGGGCGGCGCGCAGCGCCTGATTCAAGGAAGACATGCTGGGCGCCTTGCAGGAGGAGGTAATTTGGCGCGGGAGTTTAACAGCTTGGCGTGAGACCGCGGTGCTCCCTTCGCGAGCAAGCCCGCTCCCACATTGGTTTTGTGGCGTACACAAAATGTGCGATCAGCAAAGATCCCTGTGGGAGCGAGCTTGCTCGCGATGCTTTTGGGCTTTTGTCAGGTCAGCAACCCCATCCGCCGCTTGGCCCGCTGCACCGAGCCATTGCGCATCGCCCAGCGCAGCATTGGCGCACTGCGCTTGACGCTGGCGCGGATCAATTGGCGTTGCAGCGGGTTCTGATTGACGCCGAGCATGTCACTGGCCCAATCCGGCAGCAGGTCGATTCCGGCCTGCATCATCAAGCCGCCAAACGGCTTGGCCATGCGACTGGGGGCGGGCGCGTTCAACAGCAAACGCAATACCTCGCGACTGCGTGCGTCGCACAAGAGTTGCGGACGAATTCGCTCAAGGTATTCGGTCATTTCCTGGCGGCTATGGGGAACGTCACGGGCGCCCAGGCGCTCGGCGATCACCGCGATTTCCGTGTAGTAGCGGTCCTGATCCGCGCCGGACAAGTGCGGATTGCGATAACGCAGATGCGCGGCGAGGAAGTTGCTGACCTCGGCCACATGCACCCAGGTCAGCAAGTCCGGATCGCTGGCCGCATAAGACCGACCATCCGGCGCAGTGCCGACCACCTGCAAGTGAATGGTGCGCACTTTCTCGATCAGCCAGTCGGCGTCCTTGCGCGAACCGAAGGTCGTGCCGGAGATGAACTGACTGGTGCGGCGCAAGCGGCCGATCATGTCTTCGCGAAAATTCGAATGATCCCAGACCCCGGCCAGCGCCAATGGATGCAAGGCTTGCAGCATCAACGCACTGATGCCGCCGATCAGCATGCTGCTGAAGTCGCCATGCACTTGCCAGCTCACCGAATCAGGGCCGAACAGGCCGGGATCGCCCTTGGGGTTCTCCAGGTCGAGGTTGCCCAGGGACAGACCGGTCAAGCTCATGAGCTGGGTTTCGATGCGGTTACGGATGAATTCCATGGCGGCTCAATGGCGGAAAAAGAGGCAGACCTGGAATGCCACTGTAGGAGCTGCCGAAGGCTGCGATCTTTTGATCTGGACTTAAAAAAACAAGATCGAAAGATCGCAGCCTTCGGCAGCTCCTACGCGAGACGTTCCAGTACGAGTGTTATTGATTCAGGCGTTTATCGACCAACTCCTGCACCACACTCGGATCGGCCAGGGTCGACGTGTCGCCCAGGCTGTCCAGTTCATTGCAGGCGATCTTGCGCAGAATCCGCCGCATGATCTTGCCCGAACGGGTTTTCGGCAAGGCCGGCGCCCATTGAATCAGGTCCGGCTTGGCGAAGCTGCCGATTTCCTTGCTGACGTGGGCCAGCAGTTCTTTCTTCAGTTCGTCGTTGGGTTCGGTGCCATTCATGGGCGTGACAAAGGCGTAGATGCCCTGGCCCTTGACGTCGTGGGGATAACCGACCACCGCGGCTTCGGCGATGCTGTCGTGCAGCACCAGGGCGCTTTCCACTTCGGCGGTACCGATGCGGTGCCCGGAGACGTTGATCACATCATCGATACGCCCGGTGATCCAATAGTCGCCGTCCTCGTCGCGCCGGGCACCGTCGCCGGTGAAATAGTAGCCGGGGTAGGGCTTGAAGTAGGTTTCGACCATCCGTTGCGGGTCGCCATAGACGCTGCGGATCTGCGCCGGCCAGCTTGATTTAATCGCGAGCACGCCACTGCCGGCACCTTTGATTTCCTTGCCCACCTCATCGAGCAGCACCGGTTGCACGCCGAACATCGGTTGCGTGGCGCAGCCCGGTTTGATGCGCTGCGCGCTGACCAATGGGCTGAGCATGATGCCGCCGGTTTCGGTCTGCCACCAAGTATCGACAATCGGGCAGCGCTGCTCGCCCACGACGTTGAAGTACCAATCCCACGCTTCCGGGTTGATCGGCTCACCGACGCTGCCGAGTAATCTGAGGCTCGCGCGCGACGTTTCCTTCAACGGCTCGGGGCCTTCACGCATCAGCGAGCGCAGGGCGGTTGGCGCGGTGTAGAAGATGTTGACGTGGTGTTTATCGATGACTTGCCAGAAGCGCGAACTGGTCGGGTAACTCGGCACGCCTTCGAAGATCAGCGTGGTCGCACCGTTGGCCAGCGGGCCGTAGACGATGTAGCTGTGGCCGGTGACCCAGCCGACGTCGGCGGTGCACCAGAACACTTCGTCGTCGCGGTAGTCGAGCACGTACTTGAAGGTCATCGCTGCTTGCAGCAAATAGCCGCCGGTGGTGTGCAGCACGCCTTTGGGTTTGCCGGTGCTGCCGGAGGTGTAGAGGATGAACAGCGGGTCTTCGGCGTCCATCGGCTCTGGCGGGCAATCGTCGCTGACGTCGCGCAGGGCCTGGTGATACCAGATATCCCGGCCTTCGACCCAGTTCACTTCGCCCTGGGTGCGCTCGACCACGATCACCGTGCTGACCTTCGGGCAACTTTGCAGCGCCTTGTCGACCTTCTCCTTGAGCGGCACGAATTTGCCCCCGCGCACGCCTTCATCGGCGGTGATCACGGTGTGGCAGTCGGCGTCGAGAATGCGGTCGCGTACCGAGTCCGGGGAAAACCCGCCAAATACCACCGAATGCACCGCGCCAATCCGCGTGCAGGCGAGCATGGCGTAGGCGGCTTCGGGAATCATCGGCATGTAGATGCACACCCGATCGCCTTTCTTCACGCCACGGCTTTTCAGCACGTTGGCCAGGCGACAGACGTTGTGATGCAGTTTTTTGTAGGTGATCTGGGCGGATTCAGCGGGGTCGTCGCCTTCCCAAATGATTGCGATCTGATCGCCGCGTTTTTCCAGGTGACGGTCGATGCAGTTGTAACTGACGTTCAGCTTGCCCCCGGCAAACCAACTGGCTTCGCCGGTTTTCAGGTTATAGCGCTGGACGGTTTGCCACGGTGTGCTCCAGTCGAGGAAGCGCGTGGCCTGTTCGGCCCAGAAGGTGCTGGGGTGTTCGATGGACTGTCGGTATAGACGCTGGTAGTCGTCCTGACTCAGGTTGGCTGCCCGGCGTACGGCATCGGCTTTGGGGAACGTGCTGATATCGAACATGACGGTTCCTTATTCTTGTTTTGCGACAAGATTAAGATGCGCCGAGAGAAGAAAGGGTTCAAGTCAGACGCAAAACCAATGTGGGAGCGGGCTTGCTCGCGAAGGCGGTGTGTCAGTCAACATCTAAGCTGAATGACACACCGCCTTCGCGAGCAAGCCCGCTCCCACAGGGTAGAGCAGATCTGCGTCAGATCAACCGCGGTGACGGCCTCTGTAGGAGCAAAGCTTGCTCGCGATAGCGTCAGGTCAGTCAACATCATTGCTGAATGACAAACCGCAATCGCGGGCAAGCCTTGCTCCTACAGGATGAGGGCGTTAGCCGCGGTGACGGCCGCGGAAGTAGTTGATCAGGCCTTGGGTCGAAGCATCGTCAGCCGGGGTTTCTTCACTGCCGACCAGACGGTTGTAGACGCCTTTGCCCAGTTCTTTACCCAGCTCCACGCCCCACTGGTCGAAGGCGTTGATGCCCCAGACCACGCTTTGCACGAAGACTTTGTGCTCGTACAACGCCACCAATGCGCCGAGACGGCGTGGGCTGATGCGCTCGACCACCAGCGTGTTGCTCGGACGGTTGCCCGGGATGACCTTGTGCGGTGCCAGTTTCTGCACCTCTTCTTCGCTGATGCCCTTGTCACGCAGCTCGGTTTCGGCCTCGGCGCGGGTCTTGCCGAGCATCAGTGCCTGGCTTTGCGACAAGCAGTTGGCGTACAGCCACTGGTGGTGGTCGGACACCGGGTTGAAGCTGACGATCGGCACGATGAAGTCGGCCGGAATCAGTTGGGTGCCCTGGTGCAGCAACTGGTGGTACGCGTGCTGACCGTTGCAGCCTACGCCGCCCCAGATCACCGGGCCGGTATCGGTGGACACGGGCGTGCCATCCTGGCGCACGCTCTTGCCATTGGATTCCATGTCCAGCTGTTGCAAGTGCTTGGTGATGTTGCGCAGGTAGTGGTCGTACGGCAGGATCGCGTGGCTTTGCGCGCCCCAGAAGTTGCCGTACCAGACGCCGAGCAACGCCAGCAACACCGGCATGTTCTGTTCGAATGGCGCGCTCTGGAAATGCTGGTCCATGGTGTAGGCACCGGACAGCAGTTCCTTGAAGTTCGACATGCCGATGGCCAGGGCAATCGGCAAACCGATAGCCGACCACAGCGAGTAACGCCCGCCGACCCAGTCCCACATCGGGAAGATGTTCTCTTCGCGAATGCCGAAGGCCACGGCTGCGGCGTTGTTGCTCGATACCGCGATGAAGTGCCGATACAGCTCGGCTTCCGAACCGCCCTGGGCAAGGTACCAGGCGCGTGCGGCCTGGGCATTCTTCAGGGTTTCGAGGGTGTTGAAGGATTTCGACGAGACGATGAACAGCGTGGTCTCGGCGCGCAGCTTCATGGTCAGTTCGTGGAACTCACTGCCGTCGATGTTAGCCAGGTAATGGCAGCGCACGCCTTTCTGGGCGTAGGACAACAGCGCTTCGGACACCAGCTCGGGGCCGAGGAACGAACCACCGATGCCGATGTTCACCACGTCGGTGATCGGCTTCTCGGTGTAACCGCGCCACAGACCATCGTGGATACGGCCCACGAGGTCGGTGATCTGGTTCAGCACTTTGTGCACTTCCGGCATCACGTTGACGCCGTTGACCGACAACTTGTCGCCCACCGGGCGGCGCAATGCGGTATGGAGTGCCGGGCGGCCTTCGGAGGAGTTGACGATTTCGCCGTCGAACAGCGCTTGGATCGCGCCCTTGAGGTCGACTTCGTTGGCCAGGCCCACCAGCAGATTGCGGGTCTCGGCGTTGATCAGGTTCTTCGAATAGTCGAGGAACAGACCGCAGCTGCTGAGGGTGAATTGAGTAAAGCGCTGCGGGTCGGCATTGAACGCTTCGCGCATGCTGAAATCCTGCATGGCTTGGCGGTGGTCTTTCAACGCTTGCCAGGCGGGCAGAGCGGTAACGTCGTGAGGAGTGCGGTAGTACGCCATCGCTGCGATTTTCCTTTTACTTGAACTGCCTTTAAGACACTGAAGATCCCGGAATGTCCCGACCACGGGGTGGGTTACTTCCGGTCAATCTGCGTGGACACGATTAAATAGCGCAGGGCGGTAACAGTAAACCTCGCGTGTGCATCTGTCTCGGCTTTGTATGACTCGTTTTCTGTACTTTTTTAACATCTAAACGGCAAACGCCCCGACAAACGGAAGGGGCGAGCTGTCAGGCGACCTGAACCGGAATGGCATTGCTGGTGTGGCTCAACTCATTGCCCGGCGCCATGTAGAGCATGCGCGGCTTGAAATTCAGCAGCTCGGCGTCGCTGTAGTGGGCATAAGCGCAAATGATCACCCGGTCACCGACCTTGGCCTTGTGCGCCGCTGCACCATTGACCGAGATCATGCGCGAACCTTCTTCACCGCGAATCGCGTAAGTGGTGAAGCGCTCGCCGTTATCGACGTTATAGATCTGGATCTGTTCGTATTCACGGATGCCGGACAAGTCCAGCCATTCGCCGTCGATGGCGCAAGAACCTTCGTAGTCGAGTACTGCGTGGGTGACTTCGGCGCGGTGCAGCTTGGCCTTGAGCATGATGGCGTGCATGAGTGTTTTCCCAGGTCGGAATCGAACGGCGGGCAGTTTGCCCGAAGGCTTTGAGGGCGGCAATACGGTCTGGAAACCACCACAAAAACCAATGTGGGAGCGAACTTGCTCGCGAAAGCGGTGTGTCATTCAACTGAGATGTCGACTGACACCCCGCTTTCGCGGGCAAGCCCGCTCCCACAGGGGTATTGCGGTGTTTAGGCGGGCGTGTCGAGGTTCAGGTGCAGGTTGTCGATCAACCGCGTCGTCCCGAGGAACGCCGCCACCAGAATCACCAGGTCCCGATCTTCCGGGGTGGCCGGACGCAACGTCACGGCATGGCGGATTTCCAGGTAGTCGGGGCGCA
This sequence comes from Pseudomonas sp. dw_612, assembly GCF_018449725.1. Lineage (GTDB taxonomy): Bacteria > Pseudomonadota > Gammaproteobacteria > Pseudomonadales > Pseudomonadaceae > Aquipseudomonas. The sequence goes on from NZ_JAAVVC010000016.1 coordinate 128,895, forward strand.
AACCGGCGGCGTCGAGCTGTTTAATCTGCGCGTCGATCAGCGCCGGGTAATCGCGATCACCCTGTTTGATCGCGTCGGCAATCGTCGACAACGTGCGATAGACCACGGGGGCCGTCGCGCGTTGTTCTTCGCTGAGAAAGCCGTTGCGCGACGACAGCGCGAGGCCATCGGCGGCGCGGACGGTCGGTTCGCCGATGATCTGGATCGGCATGTTCAGGTCATGCACCAAGGCGCGAATTACCGCCAATTGCTGGAAGTCTTTCTGACCGAAAATCGCAATGTCCGGCTGGACCATGTTGAACAGCTTGCTGACCACCGTCGCCACACCTTCGAAATGCCCCGGACGGCTGGCGCCGCACAGGCCTTCGGACAATTGCGGAACGCTGACACGGGTCTGGCCGGCCATGCCGTCGGGGTACATTTCTTCGACGGTCGGGGCGAACAGCAGGTGGCAGCCGCCCTGGAGCAGTTTTTCCTGATCCGCCGTCAACGTGCGCGGGTACTTGTCGAGGTCTTCGCCAGCGCCGAATTGCAGCGGGTTGACGAAGATGCTCGCGACCACGAAATCCGCCCGTTGAGCGGCTTTGGTAATCAATGCGATATGACCGCTGTGCAGGTTGCCCATGGTCGGTACGAAGGCGATACGCTTGCCTTCGCCGCGGGCACGGGCGACGGCAGCCCGCAGTTCGCGGACGGTTTTGACGGTGTTCATGCAGAAAATCCGTGTTCGATACCTGGGAAAGTCGCCGCTTTGACTTCAGTGACGTAAGCGCCGAGTGCCGCTTGAATGCTGACCTGCCCGGCCATGAAGTTCTTCACGAACTTCGGCACGCGACCAGTAATCGACAGGCCGAGCATGTCGTGCAGCACCAATACCTGGCCGTCGGTACCGCTCCCGGCGCCGATGCCGATCACCGGAATGCCCACCGCTTGGGTGATTTCTTCAGCCAGTTCGCTCGGTACGCACTCCAGCAGCAACATGGCGGCACCGGCCTGTTCCAGGGCGATCGCGTCGGCACGCATCTGTCGCGCCTGGTTCTCGCTGCGACCCTGGACTTTGTAACCGCCCAGGATGTTCACCGATTGCGGGGTCAGGCCCATGTGCGCGCACACCGGCACGCCGCGTTCGGCCAGCAGGCGGATCGAGTCCGCGAGCCACAAGGCGCCTTCCACCTTGACCATGTGCGCACCGGCCTGCATCAGCAGGGCGCTGTTGATCATGGTTTGTTCGGTGGTGGCATAGGCCATGAAGGGCAGGTCGGCGAGGATCAGGGCGTCGGCATTGCCGCGTTTGACGGCGGCCACGTGGTAGGCCATCTCAGCGGTGGTAACGGGCAGGGTGCTGTCGTGACCTTGCAAAACCATGCCGAGGGAGTCGCCCACCAGCAGCACTTCGACACCGGCCTCGTTGCAGGCGTGGGCGAAGGTCGCGTCATAGCAGGTCAGCATGGTGATTTTTTCACCTTTCTGCTTGAGGCTCTGGAGCGTGGTCAGGGTGATGGCTGGCATGTAAAAAATCCTCGTTCAGGCGCTATGGAAACTACTGCGAGTAACGCGCGTGATTCTTCATTTACTCAGGCGCACGGTCTTTTGTCGTGCTTATAAGGCCTGGATTGCGCCCTTTAGCGCCGCGTTGGCGGCAGCGGGACGCCTATAGTCGTGAGGAGGACTCGGGAAGTCAATTGCGTGTGTTACCGCATTGTTACGTGTGGGGTGTTACCGGGGTAACTGATGCGATTCAGCAGGTTTTGTGGCACCACATAACAAATGTGGGAGCGGGCTTGCTCGCGAATGCGGTGTGTCAGTCACCATTGATGCTGAATGACACACCGCATTCGCGAGCAAGCCCGCTCCCACAGGGGGATTTTTGTCAATTTTGGGGGAGGCGTTCCAGACCGACAAACGGGCACGCTGCCAGCAGGTCGGTCAAGGCTCGGCCGTCCGCCAACCGCAGGTCCGCCGGCGCGAGTTCGGCCAATGGATACAGAACGAAGGCGCGTTCCTGCATATGGTAGTGCGGGACTTTGAGGCGAGGCTCGTCGATCAGGCGATCACCGAACAGCACGATATCCAGATCCAGCGTGCGCGGCCCCCAACGTTCCAGGCGCTCGCGACCCTGGCCGTTCTCGATGGCTTGCAGCGCATCAAGCAGGTCCAGCGGCGCGAGCCGGCTGTCGAGGGCGGCGACGGCGTTGGTGTAGCGTGGTTGACCGGGCAGCAACGAGTCGCTTTGGTAAAACGCGGATACGCCAACCAGTTCGGTTTGTGGCAACCGGGACAGCGCCTCGACGGCGCTGCGCAACTGTTCGGCGGGGTCAGCCAGATTGCTGCCCATGCCGATGTAGACGCGTTCCATGGCTTATTCGCTCGTGGTGCTCGGTGCGCCGGCGGCGCGTTTGCGCTTGGCGCCACCGCTGCGACGACGTTTGCGCGGTGCGCCGGTGCCGTCATCCTTGCCGCTGAGGTCGCGGATCATGTCGCGACGTTCGCTGTCGTTGGCGTCCTGATAATCCGTCCACCATTCGCCCAGGCCATCGGTCTGCTCGCCGGCGCTTTCGCGCAGCAGCAGGAAGTCGTAACCGGCGCGGAACCGCGGGTTGTCCAGCAATAGGTCGGCGCGCTTGCCGCTACGGCGTGGCAGGCGCTCCTGCATGTCCCAGATCTCGCGGATCGGCATGGTGAAGCGTTTCGGAATCGCAATGCGCTGGCATTGCTCGGCAATCAGCTCGTGAGCCGCTTCCTGCATCGCCGGAATCGGCGGCATGCCGCGCTCTTGCAGACGCAACACACGGGCCGGCAGGGCTGGCCACAGCAACGCTGCAAACAGGAACGCCGGGGTGACCGGTTTGTTCTGCTTGATCCGCAGGTCGGTGTTGATCAGCGCTTCACTGATCAGCGTGTGGGTGTACGTCGGGTTGTATTCCAAGGCCTCGGCACTCGCCGGGAACAGTGGATCGAACAACTGCAGGTCGACCAGCATCTCGAAGGTGTCCGCGGCGTGGCCGGAGAGGAACAGCTTGAGCACTTCTTCGAACAGACGAGCCGACGGAATCTCGCGCAGCATCGGCGCCAGGTCGCGGATCGGCGCGGCGCTGTGTTTTTCGATACCGAAATTCAGCTTGGCGGCGAAACGCACGGCCCGCAGCATCCGTACCGGGTCTTCCTGGTAGCGTTGCTTCGGGTCGCCGATCAGGCGGATCAGGTGATTGCGGATGTCGTGTACGCCGTTGGCGTAGTCGAGAATGCGCTCGCTGACCGGATCGTAATACAGGGCGTTGATGGTGAAGTCGCGACGTTGCGCGTCTTCTTCCAGGGTGCCGTAGACGTTATCGCGCAGGATGCGCCCGCTCTCGTTACGGGAAGACTGGTTGCTGTCTTCCTCTTCATCGTTTTGCGGGTGGTTGGCGCGGAAGGTCGCGACTTCGATGATTTCGCGACCAAAGTGGATGTGCACCAGTTTGAAACGACGGCCGATGATCCGCGCATTGCGGAATTCGGCCCGTACCTGTTCTGGGGTGGCACTGGTGGCGACGTCGAAATCTTTCGGCGTGATGCCGAGCATCATGTCACGCACACAACCGCCGACCAGGTAAGCCTGGTAACCGGCGTTCTGCAGGCGTTCGACGATATTCACCGCGTAGCGGCTGAATTGCCCCTTCTGCAGCGAATGTTGGCCGCTGTTGAGCACTTCAGGTGTGCTGCGGATGTGTTGCGTATGACGCTTGGGAGAACGGAATGACTGGAACAACTTCTTCAGCATGGGATGCACTGTTTGAAGGAATGTTCGGCCATAACGAAGAATGACCGCATGATGGGCCGGGATTCTAGCATTTAGTCGGGGGATGGTGTAGGAAGCTGCGAAACGGCTTGAAGGGTATGTCTGGTCGGCGCGGGATGTGACCGATGTCGCAGCTGACGAGCAGCGCGCGGCCGCGTTCGGCGGCGAAGCCGTCGTAAAACCAGAGATTGCGGTGTGTCAGGATAAATGCGGTCAGCCAGTTTGCGGGTGCTTCGCGCCCGAACGCTGCCTCGCGGTGCTCGTCAGCTGCTACACGCCGTAAGTGGCTCAAACGCCAGAAACTACAAGGGGAGCCGAAGCTCCCCAAGAAGTAGTTGCATGCTCTATTTTTATTATTGGTTTCGGGCTTTTTGTTTTTGTTAAGTGCCCTCGTCATGAAGATTTTCCTTCATGACCCTCCCAATCGGGAGCCAAGAGCAAACGGATTGCTTTGGTCGCTGTGTTGCAGTGATCTTGCGATCCAACCAGTTCAGGCTCTGTCTTAGGACAGTTTTTGTTGTTCTCGGCCTGGTCGTGGGGCACGCCCCAAATACAACGCCTCTCCAAAAGAATCAGTTAGCTGCGCCTCTCGCCGTCTTGTTTTTATTGTGCGTGAGTCGATTCGTCTTATTTTTATTGTCTTGTGCATTGCTTGTTATTGTTTTTGTACTAAGCATATAGCAGGGTGCGTGCCAACTTTTACGAGGCCCAGCAAAACAAGGGGTTAGGTGGTGGGTAGGGGATTTCCGAGGCGAAAAAAAGCCGGGGCTTCGTTACCGTAAGCCCCGGCTTCTGTTACGTGAAAAGTCTGAGGTAACAGTTTTTCCACAATGTCACGCGTTACCCGCACACCCTACAGGTGATGTTCAGCTTTCGCTGGCCACCCCGGTTTTGCGCCGTGGAATGCCCAGGCGTTGGCGACGTTCCCACAGGCACTTGCGGCTGACCCCGAGTTTGCGGGCCAGTTCGGTTTCGGTCATGTGGTCCTGATGCTCGAGGACGAAGTGCTGGAAGTAGTCTTCCAGGGACAGGTCTTCGGTAGGCTCATGGCTATTGTTACCGGCGCCGCCGCCCTGCTGGGGAGGCAGGCCGATGAAATCGTCATCGCCCAGATCGCTCAGCTCGATGTCGATGCCCAGTAGCTCGGCGGAAATTTCCGGGCTCTCGCACAGGATCACCGCGCGTTCGACCGCATTTTCCAGCTCGCGAACGTTACCCGGCCAGGTGTAGTGACGAATCGCCTGCTCGGCATCCGGGGCAAACTTCAGGTCCGTGCGGTTGACCCGCGCGCTCTGCCGCGCCAGGAACGCATTGGCGATTTCGTTGACGTCGGCACCACGCTCGCGCAGGGCCGGCAGTTTCAGGGCAATCACGTGGAGACGGTAATAAAGGTCTTCACGGAACTGGCCGATCTTCGCCAGGCTCTTGAGGTCCCGGTGAGTCGCGGCAATCAGGCGTACATCGACTTTCTGCGACTGCACCGAGCCAACCCGGCGAATTTCACCTTCCTGCAACACACGCAGCAAGCGAGCCTGGGCTTCGAGTGGCAGTTCGCCGATTTCATCGAGGAACAAGGTGCCGCCGTCCGCCGCCTCGACCAGACCGGCACGCCCGGCGCTGGCGCCAGTGAACGCGCCTTTTTCGTGGCCGAACAGTTCGGACTCGATCAGGCTTTCCGGAATGGCCGCGCAGTTCACCGAAATCATCGGTGCCTTGGCGCGTTTGGAAAGGTTGTGCAGGGCGCGGGCCACCAGTTCTTTACCAGTACCGGACTCGCCCTGGATCAGGACGTTGGAATCGGTGGGCGCGACTTTGCGGATCTTGCTGTACAGGTCCTGCATCGGCGGACAGGAACCAATGATGCCGATCTCGCCGTTGCTGTTATCGACGCCCGGTTTCGCTGCGCCATTGGCGGCTTTGCCGACCACTGGCTCACCGGCAGCGGGGGACGACTGACGATCGCGCAGGATCCGCGCAACGGCCTGAAGCATTTCGTCGTGATCGAAAGGCTTGGCGATGTAATCCACCGCGCCCATCTTCATCGAGTCGACGGCTGAACGCAGGCTGGCGTAGCTGGTCATGATCAGCACCGGAGTGCCTTGGCCCAGCTTGATCAGCTCAGTGCCCGGTGCGCCAGGCAGACGCAGGTCACTGACGATCAGGTCAAACGTGGGAATGCTGAAACGCTCTTGTGCTTCCTGCACGGATCCGGCTTCGCTGACCTGGTACTGATTACGTTCCAGCAGGCGGCGCAAGGCGGAGCGGATAATTGTTTCGTCTTCGACGATCAAAATGTGCGGCATTGATTCGATACTCTCGACGGTCTCAGTTCACAGCGGACGTCGCTTCGACATGACGCGGTAATGTCACCCGGATACGGGTACCGCGTTGGCTTTGAACATCAGCCGGGCTGTCGATGGTGATTTGTCCATAATGCTCTTCAACGATGGAATAGACCAGTGCAAGGCCCAGACCGGTGCCTTCGCCAGGATCCTTGGTGGTGAAGAAAGGTTCGAACAATCTATCCATGATGTTCTTCGGAATTCCGCTGCCTTCGTCTTCCACGATCAGGTCGACCGTGTGTTCGCCGGCTTCGCTTTTGACCCGCACCGCACTGTGCGGCGGCGAGGCGTCGCGGGCGTTGGAGAGCAGGTTGATCAACACCTGGGCGAGCCGTTGGGGATCGCCTTCGACCCAGTGATCGGGGTCGCACAGGTTGTAGAACTGTACTTCGAAATTGCGCCGGTTCAGGGCCAGCAGGCCGATGGCATCCTGGGCCACTTCGGCCAGACAGACGGGCTCGTCGCTGTGCTGATGGCTACCGGCATGGGCGAAACTCATCAATGACTGCACGATGCGCGACACGCGTTTGGTCTGCTCCAGAATCTGCCCGCTGATTTCCGTCAGCTCGGCGTCTTCCTCGCGTTCCTCGCGCAGGTTCTGCGCCAGGCAGGCGATGCCGGTGATCGGGTTGCCGATTTCGTGGGCCACGCCCGCCGCCAATCGACCAATGCTCGCCAGCCGCTCGGAGTGCACCAGTTTGTCTTCGAGCATCTGGGTTTCGGTCAAGTCTTCCACCAGCAACACCAGGCCACTGTTGCCCGGCGCCAGCGGTTCATCGATCGCCGCTTTGTGCAGGTTCAGCCAGCGCGTCTGGCCGTCGAGGGCCAAATGCTGTTTGTGCAAGTGTTCGTCCGGCAGATTGATGAAGCCTTGGAGTAATTCTTTCCACGGATCGCCAATGGTGCTCAGACGCGAACCGACCACGCGCTGCGCAGCAATCCCGGTCAGTTCTTCCATGGCTTTGTTCCACATCAGGATCTCCTGATCCTTGGCCAGGGAGCAGACGCCCATCGGCAGTTCCTGCAAGGTCTGGCGGTGGTAGCGGCGCAGGGCATCGAGCTCGGCGGCCAGGCCGGTGAGGCGCGAGTGGTAATCCTCGAGGCGGCTTTCGATGAAGTGGATGTCTTCGGTCACATAGTTTTCGCCGCCGGCCTTATAAGGCAGGAAGGTTTCGACCATGTCCTGGGCGACGCTCGGGCCCATCAGGCCGGAGAGGTTGGCTTCGATGCGGTCGCGCAAACGGCGCAACGCATACGGCCGGCGCTCATCGAACGGCAGATAAAGATCGCGCAGGGCCTGTTCCACTTCTTTCTGTGCAGCCTTGGCGCCCAAAGGTTTGGCCAGTTGCGTGGCGAATTCCTGGGGCGAGGCGGCGTGCAATTCCCGGCGTTGCGGGCGACGCACGTTGTCCACGGCACAGGCTTCGGCGGCGCTGGCCTCTTCCGGGCTGGCGTTGGTGAACAGCGAAATCAGGGTGAACATCAGCACGTTGGCGGCCAGCGAGGCAATCGCCGCCATGTGCCAACTGGTGTCGTCGAGCACGTAGATCATGTTCAGCAGCGGAATGTAGAAACCCTGCAGATTGCCCACCAGCGGCATCAACATGGTCACCATCCACACCAGAATCCCCGCCAGCAAACCGGCGATGAAGCCGCGACGGTTGGCGGTCGGCCAATACAGGACCGACAGCACGCCCGGCAAGAATTGCAGGGTGGCGACGAAGGCGACGATGCCGAGGTTGGCCAGGTCTTGCTCGGCGCCCAGCAGCAGATAAAAGCCGTAACCGGCCATGATGATCGCGACGATCAGCGCCCGGCGGGTCCACTTCAGCCAGCGGTAGATGTTGCCTTCGGCCGGAGGCTGATACAGCGGCAGCACCAGGTGGTTGAGTGCCATCCCGGACAGCGCCAGGGTAGTGACGATGATCAAACCACTGGCCGCCGACAAACCACCGACGTAGGCCAAAAGCGCCAGGGCCTTGCTGTTGGCGGCGATGCCGATGCCGAGGGTGAAATATTCCGGATTGGTTGTGGCGCCGAGTTTCAGCCCGGCCCAGAGAATTAGCGGCACCGCCAGGCTCATCAGCAGCAGGAACAGCGGCAAGCCCCAGCTCGCGCTGACCAGCGAACGCGGGTTGAGGTTTTCGGTAAACGTCATGTGGTACATGTGCGGCATCACGATCGCCGAGGCGAAGAATACCAGCAGCAGCGTACGCCACGGGCCTTCCTGCAATGGCGTGTGCAGGGCGGCGAGGGCGGTCTGGTTTTGCAGCAGCCACAGCTCAAGCTGTTGCGGGCCGTCGAACACACCGTACAGCGCGTACAAACCAACGCCGCCGATGGCGATCAGCTTGATCACCGATTCAAAGGCAATCGCGAACACCAGGCCTTCGTGTTTCTCCCGCGTCGCAATGTGCCGCGAGCCGAAGAAAATCGTGAACAGGGTAATCAGTGCGCAGAAGCTCAGGGCCACGCGGTGCTGCACCGGTTCGCGAGTCAGGATGCCGATAGAGTCGGCCACGGCCTGAATCTGCAACGCCAGCAGCGGCAGAACGCCGATCAGCATGAAAATCGTGGTCAGCGCGCCGGCCCAGGTGCTGCGGAAGCGGAAAGCGAACAGATCCGCCAGCGACGACAATTGATAGGTGCGGGTGATTTTCAGGATCGGGTACAGCAACACCGGCGCCAGCAGGAATGCCCCAGAGACACCTAAATAGCTGGACAGAAAACCGTAGCCGTACTGATAGGCCAGGCCGACCGTGCCATAAAACGCCCAGGCACTGGCGTAAACCCCCAGCGACAAGGTGTAGGTCAGCGGGTGGCGAATGATCGCCCGGGGGATCATGCCCCGTTCGCTGATCCAGGCGACGCCGAACAACGCAGCCAGGTAGGCGGCGCTGATCAGCAGCATCTGGGTGAGGCTAAAGCTCATCGGCATCTTTTTGGCTCTGCAGGATGAAGGTCACGACGATCAGAATCAGCCAGAGCAGATAAGGGCGATACCAGGCGCCAGTGGCGTCGATCCACCAATCCATGATGGCCGGGGAGAACAGGTAAATCCCCACTACCAAAAGCAGGACCAAGCGATAGATGTACATCCCGGCCTCTCTTTTTTAGGCGCGTGCCCGAAAACGTGCGGCGATGGTAACGGATGGCGGCGCTACTGCAAGTGCCATCACTGCAGTTGCGCTTCGGGCAGGGTCAGTGTGCGCGGGATCTGTGCCGCATCCCAGTGGACGATGCCCCAATTCAGCACATCCCGTGGCGTGGCGTACGCCAGTTCGCCGCCCGGATGCTGCCCCAGCGCCCGCAATGCCCGCAGCAACAGCGGCGTGGCCTGATCAGTGGCTAGCGGTGGCGAACGGTAGGATTTGCCGAGTTTGTTACCGTCCGGCTGGGTGATCAGCGGCACGTGCAGGTAACGCGGTTGCGGCACGCCGAGCAGTTCTTGCAGGTAGAGCTGGCGCGGCGTGGAGTCGAGCAAGTCGGCGCCGCGCACGATGTCGGTGATGCCTTGCCAGGCGTCATCCAGCACCACGGCCAGTTGATAGGCGTAGAGCCCGTCGCGGCGGCGAATCACAAAATCCCCGACTTCCCGGCCCAGATGCTGACGGAACTCGCCTTGCACCCGGTCGATGAAGTGATATTCAAGCTCCGGCACGCGCAAGCGGATCGCCGCGTCTTCGGTGCCATGCCCGGCGTTGCGGCACAGGCCCGGATAAATGCCGTGATACGGCTCCAGTTGTTTGCGCGAACAGGTGCAGGCGTAGGCCAGGCCATGATTGAACAGGCGATTGAGCACTTCGGCGTAGGCATCGTGTCGGTCGCTTTGGCGGACCAGTTCGCCGTCCCACTCGAAACCGTAGCTTTCCAGCGCTTTGAGAATTGCGGCTTGGGCGCCGGGCTCTTCCCGTGGCGGGTCGAGGTCTTCCATGCGCATCAGCCAGCGACCGCCCACCGAGCGCGCGTCGAGGTACGAGGCCAGGGCGGCGACCAGCGAACCGAAGTGCAAGTGGCCGCTGGGCGTGGGGGCGAAGCGGCCGATGTAGGGGGAAGCATTCATGAGGGCGATGGTACGTCGTCTAATCGTGCGCGATCCACCTGTGGGAGCGGGCTTGCTCGCGAATGCGGTGGGTCAGGCAACATTTAAGCTGAATGACACACCGCATTCGCGAGCAAGCCCGCTCCTACAGGGTTTGTGGCGTGGCAAATTACGGAAACAAAAACGGAGCGTTCGCACGCTCCGTTTTCTAATCAAGTCGAGATTACTTGCCGACTTGTTTTTCCTTGATTTCCGCCAGGGTCTTGCAGTCAACGCACATGTCGGCGGTAGGGCGGGCTTCCAGTCGCTTGACGCCGATCTCGACACCACACGACTCGCACCAGCCATATTCTTCGTCTTCGATCAATTGCAGCGTTTTGTCGATCTTCTTGATCAACTTGCGCTCACGGTCGCGGGCGCGCAATTCAAGGCTGAATTCTTCTTCCTGGCTGGCACGATCTGCCGGGTCAGGGAAGTTGGCCGCTTCGTCTTTCATGTGATCAACCGTGCGGTCGACTTCCTGCATCAAGTCCTGTTTCCACTTATTCAGGATCTTGGTGAAGTGAGCGCGCATGGGCTTGCCCATGTATTCCTCGCCCTTAACTTCTTTGTAGGGTTCGAAGCCGCTGATCGACTGATTTTGCTGCTTTGCTTGGGTGGGCATGAAATGGACCGCCTCTACTCTTGTAATCCATTGCGCAGGATTGCTCCATCACCGACACCTGCCGGCCCTGCGGCTGCAAGCGGGCGAACTTACCAGATCAAAACGGACCGCGCTACTCCCGGATGTCGAGGTAATGGCCCATGGTGCTTGCAAATGATTGCAAAACCTTGACTGGTGGTGTTGGAGACCTGATCAAATATTGATTTTAGTCAAACCTGAGACACTCGCTCGAGTCGTTTACAGCTCCGGTTATAGGGCTCTGACCGCTTTAGGTTCTCCCTCGTTCCTGCGGATAGGTAGAATCGATTCTTTTCCCTGTTGAAGGAAGGCTAATGGCTCAGCCCTACAGTGCGCGCAGTCGTGCGATCGAACCGTTCCATGTCATGGCGCTGCTGGCGCGGGCCAATGAACTGCAAGCCGCCGGCCACGACGTGATCCACCTGGAAATCGGCGAGCCGGACTTCACCACTGCCGAGCCGATCATTCAGGCCGGCCAGGCCGCGTTGACCGCAGGCAAGACCCGCTACACCGCCGCCCGGGGCATTCCCGAACTGCGCGAGGCGATTTCGGGCTTTTATCAGCAGCGCTACGGGCTGAACATCGATCCACAGCGAATCCTGGTGACGCCGGGCGGTTCCGGTGCGTTGCTGCTGGCCAGCGCCTTGCTGGTCGATCCGGGTAAACACTGGCTGTTGGCGGACCCGGGCTACCCATGCAACCGGCATTTCCTGCGTTTGGTGGAAGGCGCGGCGCAACTGGTGCCAGTCGGGCCGGACGTGCGTTATCAACTGACCCCGGACCTGGTGGCGCGGCATTGGGACCACGACAGCGTCGGCGCCCTGGTGGCCTCGCCGGCCAACCCGACCGGCACCATTCTGACTCGCGATGAATTGGCCGGTCTGTCTGCCGCTATCAAGCAGCGTCACGGTCATCTGGTGGTGGACGAGATCTACCACGGCCTGACCTACGGCGCCGACGCGGCCAGCGTGCTGGAAGTCGATGACAGTGCTTTCGTCCTGAATAGTTTTTCCAAGTATTTCGGCATGACCGGTTGGCGCCTCGGTTGGCTGGTGGCGCCGGAAGCAGCTGTCGGCGAACTGGAAAAACTCGCCCAGAACCTCTACATCAGCGCCCCGAGCATGGCTCAGCACGCCGCGTTGGCCTGTTTCGAGCCTGCCACCATCGCGATTCTGGAAGAGCGCCGCGCCGAATTCGGTCGTCGTCGCGATTTCCTGCTGCCGGCCCTGCGCGAGCTCGGTTTTGGAATCGCCGTGGAGCCAGAAGGCGCCTTCTATTTGTACGCAGATATCAGCCAGTTCGGCGGCGATGCCTTCGCGTTCTGCCGACATTTCCTTGAAACCGAGCACGTCGCAATCACGCCGGGCCTGGACTTCGGGCGTTATCAGGCCGGGCATCATGTGCGGTTTGCCTACACCCAAAGCCTGCCGCGCTTGCAGGAAGCGGTGGAACGCATCGCTCGCGGCTTGAAGAGCTGGCAAGGCTGATGCGCTTTCATCCTCCCCTCGAAGAAGGTCGTTTGATTCGTCGTTACAAGCGTTTTCTCGCCGATATCGAAACCGTTAGCGGCGAGTTACTGACCATTCACTGCCCGAACACCGGTTCGATGCTTAATTGCCAAGTCGAGGGCGGGCAGGTCTGGTTCAGCCGCTCCAATGACCCAAAACGCAAATTGCCCGGCACTTGGGAAATCGGTGAAACCCCGCAAGGACGCTTGTTCTGCGTGAACACCGGGCGGGCTAACGGCTTGATCGAAGAGGCGCTGCGGGCCGGCGTGATCACCGAGCTGAACGGCTTTACCGAACTGAAACGCGAAGTGGCCTACGGTCAGGAAAGCAGCCGCATCGATTTCCGCCTCGATTACCCGAGCGGGCCGGCGTACGTGGAAGTCAAAAGTGTAACCCTGGGCTACGACGGTACAGCGGTGGCGGCATTTCCCGACGCGGTGACCCAGCGAGGGGCCAAGCATTTGCGGGAGTTGGCGCATTTGGCCCGGGATGGGATTCGTGCGGTGCAATTGTATTGCGTCAACCTCACTGGCATTGAGGCCGTGCGTCCGGCGGAAGAAATCGATTCGGCCTACGCCGCCGCGTTGCGTGAGGCGGTGGCGTGTGGGGTCGAGGTGTTGGCCTATGGCGTGCGCCTGAGTCACGAAGAGATGGTGGTGGATCGGCGCCTGGACGTGTTGCTCAACGGTTAAAGGCTGACCCAGATGCCTTGCGCGTCTTCGCGGCTGGGAATCGCGGTCAGGGATTGCCCGGCACACGGGCCGGCGACGCACTCGCCGTCTTCGATCAGAAACAGTGCGCCGTGGGTGGCGCACTGGATCAGGCTGTTGCTGGGGTCGAGAAACTGGTCGGGTTTCCATTCAAGGCTTACGCCACGGTGCGGGCAGCGGTTGAGATAGACGTAAACCTGACCCGCCCGGCGCACGGCGAAGAGCTTCTGGCCGTCGATGTCGAAACCGCGGCTGCTGGCATCGGCCAGCTCTGGGCCTGGGCAGAGAAACTTCATGTCTATCCTCAAGTGTCGCGGCGCGTGACGAGATATGTCCGGGCTTGACGTGCAAATGCAAACAATTATCAAATGGCCGCCCGCCCATGGGGCGCGTGCGGTCTGCCGAGGATACTTGGCTTGCCCGCCTGATGCCCGGGAAAACCCTTTAAGGAAGCTGTTTATGCGCCTGAGTCCCCGCGTTCTTGCCTTGTGTGTCGGACTGCTCGTCAGCCATCAGGCGACAGCGGCCGAACTGCCGCAACGTTGGGTCAGTGCCGGTGGCGCTTTGTCCGAGTGGGTGAGCGCGCTGGGCGGCGAGTCGAAACTGGTCGGCGTCGATACCACCAGCCAGCATCCGGAATCCCTCAAGGCGCTGCCGAGCATCGGTTATCAGCGGCAGTTGTCGGCGGAAGGCATCTTGAGCCTGCGCCCGCAGATTCTGGTCGGTACCGAAGAAATGGGGCCGCCGCCGGTGCTTTCGCAGATTCGCACCGCAGGCATTCAAGTCGAATTGTTCTCGGCCCAGCCGGATTTGCCGGCGCTGCAAAGCAACCTGGAGCATCTGGGCAAGTTGCTCGGCGCCGAGGCTCAGGCATCCCAAGCCTTGCAGGCGTATCAACAGCAGCTGGACCAGCAAAAGATCCGGGTCACCCGGGCCCAGCTCAAGCAGAACTCACCGGGCGTGCTGTTGTTGCTTGGTCATATGGGCGGCAAGCCAATGATCGCCGGCAAGGACACTGCTGCCGATTGGCTGCTGCAACAGGCCGGTGGCCACAATCTGGCGACGCATACCGGTTACAAACCTTTCTCCAATGAATCCCTGGTCAGCCTGAACCCCGAAGTGCTGGTGTTCGCTGATCGTGCCCTGACCGGTGATGCGGCTCGCGCGGCGTTGTTCAAGGAAAACCCGATCCTTTCCTCGACCCGCGCCGCCAAGGACGGGCGAGTGATAGAACTCGACCCAACGTTACTGGTGGGTGGGCTCGGGCCGCGGTTACCCGAGGCGCTGAAAAAGCTGTCTGACGGTTTCTATCCCGGCGCGACCGGCCAATGACCACGCTGGTTAAACCTCGCGCACTGTTTATCGGCTTGAGTGTGCTGTGTTTGCTGGCGATCTGGTTGTCGTTGGCCCTTGGCCCGGTGAGCTTGCCGCTGCTCGACACGTTGCGTGCGGCGCTGCGGCTGACCGGTGTGCCGATTGCGCCCGATGGACTGGAACAGGCTGAGTTGATTCTCGGGCAGATTCGCCTGCCGCGAACCCTGTTGGGCCTGGCGGTGGGCGGTGTGCTGGCGTTATCTGGCGTGGCGATGCAGGGATTGTTTCGCAATCCCTTGGCCGATCCGGGGCTGGTGGGTGTTTCCAGTGGCGCGGCATTGGGCGCGGCGATTGCGATTGTCGGCGGTTCGGCGTTCGGTGGTTTGCCTGAAGCGTTCGGGCCTTATCTTTTATCGTTGTGTGCGTTTCTCGGTGGGCTTGGGGTGACGGCGCTGGTGTATCGACTGGGTCGGCGTAACGGGCAAACCAATGTCGCGACCATGTTGCTGGCGGGGATCGCGTTGACGGCGTTGGCCGGTTCGGCGGTGGGTTTGTTCACTTATCTGGCGGACGACGCGACGCTGCGCACATTGACGTTCTGGAACTTGGGCAGCCTCAATGGCGCCAGTTATTCACGGCTCTGGCCATTGCTGCTGGTGACGGCTGGTGTGGCGTTGTGGTTGCCGCGTCGGGCCAAGGCACTGAATGCGTTGTTGCTGGGCGAGTCAGAGGCCGGTCACTTGGGCATTGATGTCGAAGGGCTCAAGCGTGAATTGGTGTTCTGTACCGCGCTGGGCGTCGGTGCAGCAGTAGCGGCGGCGGGCATGATCGGGTTTGTCGGGTTGGTGGTGCCACATCTGGTGCGGCTGCTGGCCGGGCCGGATCACAAGGTGTTGTTGCCTGCGTCGGTGTTGGCGGGAGCGAGTCTGTTGCTGTTTGCCGATCTGGTGGCGCGCCTGGCCCTGGCGCCGGCCGAATTGCCGATCGGCATCGTCACCGCTTTTATTGGCGCACCGTTCTTCCTGTTTTTGCTGCTCAGGAGACCTGCCTGATGCTGCGCACCGAAAATCTGTTGATCCGCCGGGGCAGCAAAACCGTGCTGACGGATATCACCCTTGAACTCAAACCGGGCGAAGTCCTCGGCGTGCTGGGACCGAACGGCGCTGGCAAGAGTACGTTGCTCGGCGCGTTGTGCGGCGAACTGCATCCTGATGAGGGGCGCGTCTGGCTCGATCAACAGCAATTGCGGCACTGCACCGGCATCCAGCGCGCCCAACGACTGGCCGTGTTACCGCAGGTGTCGACCCTGGACTTCGGCTTTCGTGTCGAGGAAGTGGTCGGCATGGGCCGCTTGCCCTATCAGACCGGCCGGGTGCGCGATGATGAAATCGTCGTCGCCGCATTGGCTGCCGCTGATGCCGGGCATCTGAGCGGTCGCAGTTATTTGGCGCTGTCCGGCGGTGAGCGTCAGCGGGTGCATCTGGCGCGGGTGCTGGCGCAGCTCTGGCCGGGCGAGGCGGGGCAGACGCTGTTGCTGGATGAGCCGACTTCGATGCTCGATCCGCTGCATCAGCACACCACGTTGCAAGCGGTGCGCGAGTTTGCTGATCGCGGCGCGGCGGTGTTGGTGATCCTGCATGATCTGAACCTGGCGGCGCGGTATTGTGATCGCATCTTGCTGCTGGAAGGCGGGCGCCCGGTGGCGCTGGATACGCCGCAGCAAGTGTTGCGTCCGGAACCGCTCAAAGCGGTATTCGGCCTGGAAGTACTGGTGCAACCGCACCCGGAGCGTGGGCATCCGCTGATCATCGCCCGCTGAGTCGTTCATGGAGGCGAGAACATGCGTGGGATTTTGCTGCTGGCGGTGCTGTTGCTGAGTGCTTGTCAGCATGTTTCAACGCCACCGCCGATCGCCGGACAGATTCGCGACTTGCGCAGTGGTCAGTCACTGACGGCGCAAGAACTGGTTGCGCGATTGGCCAGGCCTGAGCGTCTGATCGTCGGCGAGCAGCATGACAACCGCGATCACCATCAACTGCAATTGTGGTTGCTCCAGGAACTGGGGCAGCGGCGACCGCAGGGCAGCCTGCTGCTGGAAATGCTCACGCCCGATCAGCAACTGCGCGTCGATGACGTGCGCCATGCCTCGACGCTGCCAACGGATCTGCCCGGCGCATTGGCCTGGCAATCGGGTTGGGACTGGGATTTGTATGGGCCGATTGTGCGTTTTGCCCTGACTCAGCCTTATCCGCTGCTGGCCGCCAATCTGGACAACGCCGAGGTTCGTGCTTTCTACGCTCAATCGCCAGCAGTGAGCGGTTCGCGCAGCAATGCCCCGTCGGTCAAGAAAGAGTTGCTGGCGCAAATCAGCGGATCTCATTGCGGTCTGCTGCCCGAATCGCAAATGCCGGCCATGTTGGCGGTGCAGCAGCAGCGAGATCGGCGGATGGCTGAGCGGCTGCTTGCCGCACCCAAGCCTTCATTGTTATTCGCCGGTGCTTACCATGCGCGCAAGAATGTCGGTGCGCCGCTGCATGTGCTGGATCTGGGTGAGCCCGAAGCCCCCACCGTTTTGATGCTGGCGGAGCAGGGCAGTGAGGTCACGTCGGCCATGGCCGATTACGTCTGGTACACGCCTGCCACGCCGACGCACGATTATTGCGCAGAGATGCGCAAGCAGATGGGCAAGCAGATGGGCAAGCAGATGGGCAAGTAGGCTCAGGCGACTTTTCCACAGGCAAAAAAAGACCCGGCAAGAGCCGGGTCAAATAACCGTGATTAGCCTGATGAGGAGATAATCTGAGAGTCCGAACCAAGGGCTTTTCAGAATATCGACCAGTCTCGCGACCGGTTGTGATAATCATAGCGATTCTCATTACCAAGTCAACCGCTGTTTAGCGATTAATTTTAGAATCGTCTGGAAACCCCGTATTTATTGGGTTTCAGCCTGAAATTTTAGCTGCGCTCAGGTGAGTGATCTGTTTGTTCAGCAGGCCAATGCGCCGGGCCATGCTCTCGATCAGGCTGTGGGCGACCTTCGGATTGCTTTGCGTCAGGCTCAAAAACTGGTCCTTGGGGATCAGGATCACCGTACTCGGTTCGCTGGTGATGACACTGGCATTGCGCCTCTCGCCGGTAAACACCGCCATGGCGCCGAAAATCTCATCCTTGGGTACATCGCCGACTTTATGTCCGTCGACAAATGCTTCGGCATGGCCTTCGATGATGACGAACACGTGGTCCGCCTCATCGCCTTGCTGAATCAGCACTTCGCCCCGGGCCACGCGCTGAAAGCCGTGGGTGCTGCGAAATTCGGGTTGTTTCAGGCGCGCGACGGCGTCGGACAGCAGGGAGGCCTGACCGCCCAGGTACTGCAGGAACAACTCCGAACGCTCTGGATCGGCATAAATATGCTGGAACACTTCGGTGCGCAGATAAGGCATCAACGACAACGGTCCATCGCTGCGCAAACGGCAATGGGGGAGTTCGGCGTCCTGGCGCAGGCCGACGAGGTCACCTTCATGCAGATAAAACAACGCGCGCTCATCGATACAGCCATGCAGCAAACCACTGTCGAGCAAGAACAACTGATCGCCGGGCAATATCGCCGCAAGGTCGTCGACGGCAGGAACTTCCAGGGCCAGCCCGCAGGGTGATAACCCCTCCAGCAACCGGGCAGGTATGTTTTGCAGGCGATTGATCAGTGCGTCGGCGTAAGCCGGTTGTTCCCCGAGCAGGTACATGGCGATGGCGCCTGTTCAATTCTTGTGGCGTGACGAGATGGCTTCCAGTTGTTTGTTCAAGGCTTCCTTGCGTTCGGCGGGGATGTCGTTCCAGTGCACATCCATCAGCGCGCCTTCTATCGCATACAGCAACACCTTGGACGCCCGGAACCCGCGCGTGCGAACGGCCCGATAAGCATCCACCGCCCCCAGGCGACGCAAGTCCGAGGCACTGTGGATGCCCACGGCATGCAGCCACTGTGCCGACGTCTTGCCAAGATTCTTCAGGTGTTGCAGTTCATCATTCATCAAGCCTCCTTGCGACGGCCGAACGGTGCGTGGGCGAGCCTTTGAGGAGTGTAGCCATCAGTAGGAAAAGCGTGATTGTTTGGTCGGATTCGACGCAAAAGCTTCTAAGAAGCGCGTTCGAAGGGGCTGCGAATGCAGTAGAGGAGGACGGTGCAATCCCTTTGTGGGAGCGGGCTTGCTCGCGAAGGCGTAGTGTCAGTCGATACAAGTGTTGAAGGTTAAACCGCTTTCGCGAGCAAGCCCGCTCCCACAGGGGGCTGTGTCATGTCAGGAGGTGATGCGGTATCAGCGCGTGCGATAACGCAGGCGTGTACCGAAATTCATCGACATCAGGATCTCGTCGGCACTCAGCTCTGGCGGGAAGTAGGCGCCGGAGATTTGCGCGTGGGCCAGGCTCGCGCCTTCCAGGGACGCATTGCGAAAGTCGATACCGCGCAAGTCGGCGGAACGGAAGTACGCATCGGTAAAATCGACGCCATCGGCATTCAGCTCACGCAGGTCGAGACCACGGAAGTCGCCACCGACCATGTCGATCGGGCCATCCTTGGGACGTTCCTTGTTGAAACCTGTGATGTCGTCTTTGTGCAGCAACGCATAAAGCGGGGTGTCGAGAAGTTTCGGCTGGCTCATGTCACATCACCTGATGGTTTTATGACGCCAGTATAGTGCCACTATTTAGCAGCCGTGAAGTCGGCGAAGGCTTCACGGCTGAAATAGATTCCTACAGGCCTGGCATGCGCTGACGAATCTGCGCCACGACGGTATCGAGGGTCCCGCTTTCATTGGTCTGAACGCGTTTGCTGCACAGAATCTCGGCCGGCGTCAGCGCTTCTCGGCTGGCTTGCTGGGCGGCGATAACGGCCAGATTGGCGTCGGACGGGTCTTTCTTTTCTGCCTGACGCAAGGCCAGCCAGCCTTCGATCACGGCTTGTGGCGCGTTGCAGTCGAGGATCAGGAACGGTGCACCGGTGGCTTCGGCAGTTTTTGCCGCGCCGTCGCGCTGGTCGCGCTTGAGGTAGGTGGCATCGATCACGACCGGGAAACCGGCCCGCAGGATCACGCCGGCGATTTCATGCAAGCGGGTGTAGGTCGCGGCGCTGGCGTCAGCACTGTAGATGCCGGCCTGTGGATCGTTCGGGACGGTTTGCGCGCCGAACAGACGCTTGCGCTCTACATCGGAACGCAAGCGAACGGCGCCCAGGGCTTCAACCAGGCGCATCGCCACGCGGCTCTTGCCGACCGCGGAAACGCCGTGGGTAATGGCCAGGAATCGCGAAGGAATGGTGCTGTAGCTTTCCGCCAGGTTGGCGTAGTTGCGGTACTGGCGCAGGGTGGTGGCGCGCTGCACAGGATCGGCCTCGGCCGGCATGCTGAACAGGCTGACCTTGGCCCGAACCAGTGCGCGGTAGGCTTTATAGAAGTTCAGCACCTCAAGGCCCTGGTAATCGCCGGTCAGCTCCAGGTACTGGCTGATGAAACGGCGCGCCAGGCTTTTCAGGCCACGGTCTTCCAGGTCCATCGCCAGGAAACCGGTATCGGCGTAGACGTCAGTGAAGCGGAACGGTTCGTTGAATTCGATGCAGTCGAAGATCACGACCTTGCCGTCGATCACGGTGGCGTTGCCGAGGTGGATGTCACCGTGGCATTCGCGGGTGAAACCGTCGGCCTTGCGTTGGGCAAGCAGCGGCTTGAGGCGTTCGAAGCTGCTTTCGGCCCAGGCTTGCAGGGCATCGAGTTGCAACAGGTCGGTCTTGTCACTGAGGAATGGGCGGATCTGTTCGAAGTTCTGGCGCACGGGCGCCATGACGCTGTCCGGGGTGCCGGCATCGTGTTCGGCCGGTACTTTCGGCGCAGTGAGGTGGAACTGCGCAATTTGCTCGGCCATTTCGTCGATATGCGCGGTGGTCAATTCGCCATTGGCTTGCAGGGTGCTGAGCAACTGGCTTTGCGGGAACTGACGCATCTTCAGCGCGAATTCGACAGCCGGACCGTCGCCGCCCAGTTGCGGGGCTTCGGCGCTGCCAGTGATCGGCAACACTTCCAGATACAAATCGTTGGTCAGGCGCTGGTTCAAACGCAGCTCTTCGGTGCAGAAATGTTCGCGCGCGTCGAGGCTGGTGAAGTCGAGGAAGCCGAAATTCACTGGCTTCTTCACTTTATAAGCAAAGGGACCCGTGAGGATGACCCAGGAGATATGGGTCTCGATAACCTGGAACCCGTCGACGGGATGCGGGTAGAGGGCCGGGTTTTGCAGGGCGGCGATCAGGGACTGGCTCACAGGCGATCCTTCAGAGTAGGGGGAAAATTCAAGGTCGCCATTATGGCCGTAAGTCCGCCTGACGCAAACCTCGGCGGGCTCCTGTTGAGTATGAATAAAGTGCGTATAATCCGCCGCCATGACTCGTACTCGATCCCCCCGCAGCAAAAAAAAACCACCGTCCAGCGGCCTGCGCCCCTGGCTGGGCTGGGCCCTTAAACTCAGCCTGGTCGGCCTCGTTGTGCTCGCCGGGTTCGCGGTTTACCTGGACGCCATCGTCCAGGAGAAGTTCTCCGGCAAGCGCTGGACCATTCCGGCCAAGGTGTACGCGCGCCCGCTGGAGCTGTTTACCGGCCAGAAGCTGAGCAAGGACGACTTCCTCACCGAACTCGATGCCCTTGGCTACCGACGCGAAGCCGTGAGCAACGGCCCCGGCGCTGCGGCGGTCAACGGCAATACCGTTGACTTGAATACCCGTGGCTTCCAGTTCTATGAAGGCATGGAGAAACCGCAGCCAGTGCGCGTGCGCTTCTCTGGCGACTACGTGGCCGAGCTTTCGGCGACCAACGGTTCGAAGCTGTCCGTGGTGCGTCTTGAGCCGCTCATGATCGGCGGCATTTACCCGAAAAACCTTGAAGACCGGATACTGATCAAAATCGATCAGGTCCCGCCGTACCTGCTGGAAACCCTGGTCGCGGTCGAAGACAGGGATTTCTATCACCACTGGGGCGTATCGCCGAAGTCGATTGCCCGGGCCGTCTACGTCAACACCTCTGGCGGCAAGATGACCCAGGGTGGCAGTACGCTCACGCAACAGTTGGTCAAGAATTTCTACCTGACCAGCGAACGCAGCCTGACCCGCAAACTTACCGAAGCCATGATGGCGATGCTGCTTGAGCTGCATTACGACAAGCGCGAGATTCTTGAGGCTTACCTCAATGAAGTGTTCGTCGGCCAGGATGGTCAGCGCGCGGTGCACGGTTTCGGCCTGGCCAGCCAGTTCTTCTTTGGCCAGCCATTGTCCGAACTGAAACTGCATCAAGTCGCGTTGCTGGTCGGCATGGTCAAAGGCCCGTCCTATTACAACCCGCGTCGCAACCCGGAGCGGGCGTTGGAGCGACGCAATCTGGTGCTCGATGTACTTGAGCAACAAGGTGTCGCTACCGCCGAACAGGTCGCGGCGGCGAAGGCCATGCCACTGGGTGTGACCACGCGCGGCAAGCTTGCCGATAGCTCGTTCCCTGGCTTTATCGATCTGGTCAAGCGTCAACTGCGCGAAGACTATCGCGACGAAGATTTGACCGAAGAAGGCCTGCGGATTTTCACCAGTTTCGACCCGATCCTGCAGATGAAAGCCGAAGCCTCGGTCAACGACACCTTTAAACGCCTGGCCGGGCGCAAAGGTTCGGATGATGTCGAAGCGGCGATGGTCGTGACCAACCCGGAAACCGGCGAAGTCCAGGCTATGATCGGCAGCCGTCAGGCGAGTTTTGCCGGTTTCAACCGCGCACTCGATGCTGTGCGACCGATCGGCTCGTTGATCAAACCGGCGGTTTATCTGACCGCGCTTGAGAAGCCGAGCCAGTACAGCTTGACCAGTTGGTTGTCGGACGAGGCCTTCTCGGTGAAGGGCGCGGACGGTCAGGTCTGGAAACCGCAGAACTATGACCGCCGCTCCCATGGCACGGTGTTCCTGTACCAAGGGTTGGCGCATTCCTATAACTTGTCGACTGCGCGTCTCGGCCTGGAACTGGGCGTGCCGAATGTCCTCAAGACCCTGGCGCGGCTGGGCGTGACTCGCGAATTCCCGGCGTTCCCATCGATGCTGTTGGGCGCAGGTGGCCTGACGCCGATGGAAGTGGCAACCATGTACCAGACCCTGGCCAACGGCGGTTTCAATACGCCGATGCGCGGGATTCGCAGCGTGCTGACTGCCGAGGGCGAGCCGCTCAAGCGTTATCCGTTCCAGATTCAACAGCGGTTTGATCCGGCGTCGATTTTCCTGATCCAGAGCGCCATGCAGCGAGTCATGCGTGAAGGCACCGGCAGTTCGGTTTATAACGTGCTGCCCAAGACCCTGACGCTGGCGGGCAAAACCGGTACCAGTAATGATTCGCGGGACAGCTGGTTCGCCGGTTTCAGCCAGGATTTACTGGCGGTTGTGTGGCTGGGTCGCGACGATAACGGCAAGACGCCGTTCACCGGTGCCACCGGTGCGCTGCAGGTCTGGACCAGTTTCATGCGCAAGGCCGACCCGCTGCCGCTGGACATGCCGCAGCCGGACAACATTGTTCAGGCCTGGGTTGATTCGCGCACCGGGCAAGGCTCTGATGCCAACTGCCCAGGTGCGGTGCAGATGCCGTATATTCGCGGCAGCGAACCGCCTCCCGGCGCCGCTTGCGGTGGGGAAACCCCAGCTTCCGGCGAAACGGTGATGGATTGGGTCAAGGGCTGGATGAATTAAGCAAAGAGGGTTTCAAGTGAACAAGTGGTTGATTCCAGCGGTTACCGCCGTGGCTTTGCTCAGCGGTTGCTCCAGCGTGCAGCGCGGTTCGATCCCGGTTGTGGATTCCGGCAGCGCGGTGTCGAACAGTGAACGGATTCAGGCAAATGGCGGTTTCCGTCAGACGACCGTGAAGCGTCCCGCACAAGGCCAGACACAGGCAATCCCGCAGGGTGATACCGGTGTGGTGGTGATGGTGCCGGGTGGTGGTGCCGTGTCTTCGGCACCGATCAGCGCTTCGCCGATCACGCCGGGTCCGATTACACCTGGCCCGATTGATACGTCGCCGGTTCAGTCCGCGCCGATCAATCAAGGTAGCTACAGCATGCCATCGACGCCGAGCGGGATTCCGTCGGCCAGCACCGGTGGCGGGTTGTCTGCCGACGAACAACTGGACGGTCCAGTGTTGGCGTTGTTGACCACCGCTCAACAGCAACAGGCCACTGGCGACCTCAACGGCGCGTCCTCCAGCCTGGAACGTGCCCAGCGCGTGGCTCCGCGCGAGCCGCAAGTGCTTTATCGCCTGGCGCAGGTGCGCATGGCCCAGGGCGATGCACCGCAAGCCGAGCAGTTCGCCCGTCGTGGTCTGACGTTCGCCAATGGCCGTCCGGATCTTCAGGCCAGCCTGTGGGAATTGATCGCTCAGGCGCGTGAGAAACAGGGCGATTCCGCTGGCGCTGCACTGGCTCGTCAGAAGGCCAAGGTTTCGCTGTGATGGATGCACGTTTCCCAAAGATTGCCGAGCAGTTGCTGCTGATCGAGCGTGAACTGCGGATTCAGGGCTGGTGGGACGAAGTCGCGCCGAGTGCTGAAGCACTGTCCAGTGTCGAGCCATTTTCGGTTGATACCCTGGACTTCGAGCAATGGCTGCAATGGATCTTCCTGCCGCGCATGAAGATGATCCTCGAACAGGATCTGCCGTTGCCCAACGCGTCGGGCATTCAGGAGATGGCCGAAATGGTCTTCGCCGCGCGCAATGTTCAGGGCAAGGATCGCTATTTGCAGGTCCTGCTCAAAGAGTTCGACCTGCTGATCACCGCCTCCCGCTAACGCGCTGCGCAGGAGCCCGTAGGAGCACGTAGGAGCTGTCGAGTGAAACGAGGCTGCGATCTTTTGATTTGTTTTAACAACCAACGTCAAAAGATCGCAGCCTCGTTTCACTCGACAGCTCCTACAGAGAGAGTTATTGGCAGTTATCCGCAATCTGTTTCTGTGCTTCGGTCATGCGCTCCTGACGTGTCTGGTCGGTCAGGCGGCGCATCTCGCCGTCAATCTCTTCCCGTAGTCGTGGATTGTTCTGCAGTTGCGCGAGGTTCGTCCGCGCCTGTTCGCAGAACGCCTTGAGCTGGGCTTGCTGCTCGGCGACCTGCTTTTTCACGGTTTTATCGATGGCTTGCTGATCGCCGAGCACGTTGGTGCGTTCAGGTGCGGGCGGTTTGCCGGCGGGCGAGGCGGGCGTGACCACGGTGGTGGCTTGCTGGCCCTGGGGCGGCTGGGCATCGAAGTGGGTCACGCCTTGGGCGTCGACCCACTTGTAGATCTGCGCGGCCATGCACCAAGGGCTCAGGACGATCAGCAGACCGGCGGTGAAGAAGAAGGTACGCATGCCATTTCCTTGTCATAAGTTGCGCAATTGAAGCTAACACACTCGCGGTTTACGGGTTTTTTCTTGCGTTCTCATGTGCTTACTCACAATAAAGCACATAGACGACTTGACTTGCAGGGGACGAAACAGAAGAATCCAAAGTCCGCTGTAGAGGGACTGCCAGAAGCAGACCCACTCGGCAGATCATGAGGCGCATACCCGCGCCGACCTGTTACACCCGCAACGCGTTACCTCGCGCTGGGTGGGAAAGGCCCGCAACACTTGGGACGATCCCAATACTTGCTCAGTCAGTGCTGACGTAGTCGGCGACCACCGTCGCTCATGCTCTGCCGAGAAGTAAACCTATTAAGACCCGTCCTCTTGTGAGTGGACGGTATTCTGGCGTTTTAGAGGTGAACAACGTGGAGCTTTTATCTGGCGGTGAGATGCTCGTCCGCTTTTTGCGTGACGAAGGCGTCAAATATATTTACGGGTACCCAGGTGGTGCTCTTCTTCATGTCTACGATGCCCTGTTCAAAGAACCGGAAGTGACCCACATCCTGGTTCGTCACGAACAAGCGGCTACCCATATGGCTGACGGCTATGCCCGTGCCACCGGTAAAGCCGGCGTGGTACTGGTGACTTCCGGTCCTGGCGCAACCAATGCCATCACCGGTATCGCCACTGCCTATATGGACTCCATTCCAATGGTGGTCATTTCCGGCCAGGTGCCTAGCACCATGGTAGGTACCGACGCGTTCCAGGAAACCGACATGATCGGTATCTCCCGGCCGATCGTGAAGCACAGCTTCATGATCAAGCACGCCTCGGAAATCCCGGAAGTCATGAAGAAAGCGTTCTACCTGGCGCAATCCGGTCGTCCGGGCCCGGTCGTGGTCGATATCCCGAAAGACATGACCAATCCGGCCGAGAAGTTCGAATACATCTTCCCGAAGAAAGCCAAGCTGCGTTCCTACAGCCCGGCCGTTCGCGGTCACTCCGGGCAAATCCGCAAGGCAGCCGAAATGCTGTTGGCGGCCAAGCGTCCGGTGATGTACGCCGGCGGCGGCGTGATCCTCGGTGGTGGCTCTGCGCCGCTGACCGAATTGGCGAAGATGCTCAACCTGCCAGTGACCAATACCCTGATGGGTCTGGGTGCCTACCCTGGCACCGACCGTCAGTTCATCGGCATGCTCGGCATGCACGGCAGCTACACCGCCAACCTGGCGATGCACCATGCAGACGTGATCCTGGCTGTTGGTGCACGTTTCGATGACCGCGTGATCAACGGCCCGGCGAAGTTCTGCCCGAATGCCAAGATCATCCACATCGACATCGACCCGGCTTCGATTTCCAAGACCATCAAGGCTGACGTGCCTATCGTCGGTCCGGTCGAGAGCGTCCTGACCGAAATGGTCGCGATCCTCAAGGAAATCGGCGAAACCCCGAACAAGGAGTCCGTGGCCAGTTGGTGGAAGCAGGTTGATGAGTGGCGCGGTGATCGCGGCCTGTTCCCTTACGACAAGGGCGACGGCAGCGTCATCAAGCCGCAGACCGTGATCGAAACCCTGTGCGAAGTGACCAAGGGCGATGCCTATGTTGCTTCGGACGTGGGCCAGCACCAGATGTTCGCCGCGCAGTACTACACGTTCAACAAGCCGAACCGCTGGATCAACTCCGGTGGCCTGGGCACCATGGGCTTCGGTTTCCCGGCGGCCATGGGTATCAAGTTGAGCTTCCCGGATGCCGACGTTGTCTGCGTGACGGGCGAGGGCAGCATCCAGATGAACATCCAGGAACTGTCCACCTGTCTGCAATATGGCCTGCCGGTCAAAATCGTCATCCTGAACAACGGTGTTCTGGGTATGGTTCGCCAGTGGCAGGACATGAGTTACGGTAGCCGTCACTCGCACTCTTACATGGAATCGTTGCCTGACTTCGTCAAGCTGGCCGAGGCCTATGGTCACGTCGGCGTGCGCATCACCGAATCGAAAGATTTGAAGTCGAAGATGGAAGAAGCGTTCGCCATGAAGGATCGTCTGGTGATCATCGATGTTTCGGTCGACACCAGTGAGCACGTCTACCCGATGCAGATCAAAGACGGCTCCATGCGCGATATGTGGCTGAGCAAGACGGAGCGTACTTAATCATGCGGCACATTATTTCCTTGCTTCTGGAAAACGAACCCGGCGCTCTGTCTCGTGTAGTCGGCCTGTTCTCGCAGCGCAACTACAACATCGAAAGCCTGACCGTGGCCCCGACCGAAGACCCGACCCTGTCGCGCCTGACGTTGACCACTGTTGGCCATGATGAAGTGATCGAGCAGATCACCAAGAACCTGAACAAGCTGATCGAAGTGGTCAAATTGGTCGACCTGTCGGAGAGTGCTCACATCGAGCGTGAACTGATGCTGGTCAAGGTCAAGGCCACCGGCGCACAGCGCGCCGAGATCAAGCGCACGACCGATATTTACCGTGGGCAGATCGTCGATGTCAGCGCCAGCGTGTATACCGTTCAATTGACCGGTACCAGCGACAAGCTCGACAGCTTCATTCAGTCCATCGGCACCGCGTCGATTCTGGAAACCGTCCGTAGCGGCGTAACCGGCATTGCTCGCGGCGACAAAGTACTCAGCATCTAAACCAAATTAGTGAATGGCCTGAACGGCCTGGATATATAGGGGAATTTCATGAAAGTTTATTACGAAAAAGACTGCGACCTGTCGATCATCCAGGGCAAGAAAGTTGCCATCATCGGTTACGGTTCCCAAGGCCACGCTCAAGCGTGCAACCTGAAAGACTCCGGCGTTGATGTAACTGTCGGCCTGCGCAAAGGTTCGGCTACTGTTGCCAAAGCCGAAGCTCACGGCCTGAAAGTGACCGACGTTGCTTCCGCTGTTGCAGCGGCCGACCTGGTCATGATCCTGACCCCGGACGAGTTCCAGTCTGCTTTGTACAAAAACGAAATCGAGCCGAACATCAAGAAAGGCGCCACCCTGGCCTTCTCCCACGGCTTCGCGATCCACTACAACCAGGTTGTTCCGCGTTCCGACCTCGACGTGATCATGATCGCGCCGAAAGCTCCGGGCCACACCGTGCGTTCCGAGTTCGTCAAAGGCGGCGGTATCCCTGACCTGATCGCTATCTACCAGGATGCTTCGGGCAACGCCAAAAACGTTGCTCTGTCCTACGCCGCTGGCGTTGGTGGCGGTCGTACCGGCATCATCGAAACCACCTTCAAGGACGAGACCGAAACCGACCTGTTCGGCGAACAAGCCGTTCTGTGCGGCGGTACCGTTGAACTGGTCAAAGCCGGTTTCGAAACCCTGGTTGAAGCTGGCTACGCGCCGGAAATGGCCTACTTCGAATGCCTGCACGAACTGAAACTGATCGTTGACCTCATGTACGAAGGCGGTATCGCCAACATGAACTACTCGATCTCCAACAACGCTGAGTACGGCGAGTACGTGACCGGTCCGGAAGTGATCAACGCCGAATCCCGTCAGGCCATGCGTAACGCCCTGAAACGTATTCAGGACGGCGAGTACGCCAAGATGTTCATCAGCGAAGGCGCGACCGGCTATCCTTCGATGACCGCCAAGCGTCGTAACAACGCCGCTCACGGTATCGAAATCATCGGCGAGCAACTGCGCTCCATGATGCCGTGGATCGGTGCCAACAAGATCGTCGACAAAGCCAAAAACTAAGTCGCACGCTTGTACGGAAAACGCGGCCTAGGCCGCGTTTTTTCGTTTGGATCGCCGGTTCTGGTATAAAGCTGCATCGTTTGTGGCCGAACCGTCGTCCCAGACACCTGTCGAAACTTTCCACCCTGTTGCAAGGTAATGTCCATGAGCGAACGTCCCGAAGAGCCAAAACAGGCTCCTGACGCCGAAAGTCTGCTGCCCATCGATGAACACATCGAGGAAGGGCATGACGCTGAAGGTCGTAAAGTCCGGCATCGTGGTATCTATCTTCTGCCGAATCTGTTCACCACTGCGAACCTGTTCGCAGGGTTCTATTCCATCATCAACTCGATGAGTGCGCAGGCTGCCTTGAGCGCCGGTGACTCAGTCAGTGCGAGCAAGTATTTTGGTTTCGCGGCCATCGCTATTTTCGTCGCCATGGTGCTCGATGGCCTTGATGGTCGGGTTGCCCGCATGACCAATACCCAGAGTGCCTTCGGTGCCGAGTATGACTCGCTGTCGGACATGGTCGCCTTCGGTGTTGCGCCGGCGTTGCTGGCATTCGGTTGGGCCTTGGGCGATATGGGCAAGGTTGGCTGGATGGTTGCCTTCATCTATGTCGCGGGCGCGGCGTTGCGTCTGGCGCGGTTCAACACTCAGGTGGGCACTGCGGACAAGCGCTACTTCATTGGTCTGGCCAGCCCGGCCGCTGCCGGTGTGGTGGCGGGGATTGTCTGGGCATTCAGTGATTACGGCATCCAGGGTTCGAAGATGTCGTTCCTGGTGGCGTTGATGGTCGCGGCTGCCGGGATGCTGATGGTCAGCAACATCAAGTACAACAGCTTCAAGGAGCTGGACTTGAAAGGGCGTGTGCCTTTCGTGGCAATCCTCGCCGTGGTGTTGGTGTTCGCCGTGGTGTTCAGTGATCCGCCGCGCATTCTGCTGTTGGTATTCCTCGGGTACGCGGCCTCTGGCCCGGTTCAATATCTGTTACGTCTTCGTCGGCACAAAAACGCCGAGTGATGTAATTTCCCTCATACTCCGCAGTCTGTTGGTGCATCTGTCCTCCAATGCTGCGGAGTAGCCATGCTGATCAAAGTCCCTAAAGCGTCCGACTGCCATGAGTCGGACGTTACGCCTGAATCCTTCTATCTTTCTCGTCGCAATGTGCTCGGTGCTGCCGTGGCCGGCTTGGCCGTGAGCAGTCTTCCGCGTTGGGCCCGTGCTGATGACGCGGCGCGTTATGCCGATGTAGCGCCCGGTAAGGCGCCTTCCTGGTTTGCGGAAAAGCTGCCTTCTACTCAATGGGGGGCGGTCAACGTCAAGGATGAGGCGATCACGCCGTTCAAGGACGCGACCCATTACAACAACTTCTATGAGTTCGGTACCGATAAAGGTGATCCGGCAGCCAATGCCGGCGCGCTGAAGACCGAGCCGTGGAGCGTGGTGGTGGACGGGGAGGTGGGCAAGCCGGGAAGGTATGCGCTGGAAGACTTCATGAAACCTTATCAACTGGAGGAGCGGATCTACCGTCTTCGCTGTGTGGAGGCGTGGTCGATGGTGATTCCCTGGATCGGTTTTCCTATCTCCGCGTTACTTAAGGAAGTCGAGCCTACTTCCAAAGCCAAATTCATTCGCTTTGAAACCCTGGAGAATCCCAAGGTCATGCCCGGGCAGCGTTCCGGATTTGCCTTGATCGACTGGCCTTATGTTGAGGGGTTGCGTCTCGATGAGGCGATGAATCCGTTGGCGATTCTGGCTGTAGGCATGTATGGCCGCGAGTTACCGAATCAGAATGGCGCGCCGCTGCGTTTGGTGGTGCCGTGGAAGTACGGCTTCAAGAGCATCAAATCCATCGTCCGGATCAGTCTGGTCAGCGAACAGCCGAAGACGACCTGGCAGAGTATTGCTTCGGATGAGTATGGGTTCTATGCGAACGTGAACCCTACGGTCGACCATCCGCGCTGGACTCAGGCGCGGGAGCGGCGTTTGCCGAGTGGTCTGTTCAAACCCAATGTGCGGGACACGCAGATGTTCAATGGGTACTCGGATGAAGTCGCTTCTTTATATGCCGGGCTCGATTTGCGGAAGAACTACTGATGCGTTTTCCGTTTTGGCGAATAGGCGTCTTTATAGCTGCAGCGGTTTGGCCATTGTTTTGGTTGTATCAGGCTTGGGCGGATGTGCTGGGGCCTGATCCGGGCAAAGTGCTGGTTGATCGGCTGGGGCTGGGGACGCTTGTTGTGCTGCTGATGACATTAAGCATGACGCCCCTGCAGAAATTGACCGGTTGGGCGGGGTGGGTGGCAGTCCGGCGGCAATTGGGATTGTGGTGTTTTGCCTATGTCGTCCTGCATATGAGTGGGTATACGGCATTCATTCTTGGTTTTGATTGGTCGCAGTTGGGCGTCGAGTTGCGTAAGCGGCCTTACATTATTGTCGGGACGCTGGGGTTTCTCTGTTTGCTGGCGTTGGCCGTGACATCCAATCGTTACAGTCAGCGGCGTTTGGGCGCTCGCTGGAAAAAGCTGCATCGACTGATTTATGTGATTCTCGGTCTCGGGTTGCTGCATATGTTGTGGATCGTTCGCGCGGATCTTAAGGAGTGGGCTGTTTATGCTTCTATAGGTGCATTGCTATTAGTGCTGCGTCTGCCCCCTGTGGCCCGTCGAATCCCGCGATTAATGGCTAAAAAGGCACCTTCTGCAAGAAAGGCGTAATTAGGTGTTGACGGCAGATTCTGGAAGTCTATAATTCGCCCCACTTCCG
>NZ_JAAVVC010000017.1 GCF_018449725.1 Pseudomonas sp. dw_612
TTCGATCTTTCGATCTTTCGATCTTTCGATCTTTCGATCTTTCGATCTTTCGATCTTTTGCGATCTAGCGGTCCTGCGCTTCCTTGGCATCCATTTCCGCATTGCGTTCGGCGACGCGTTTACGTTGCTCGTCGGTCAGTTCGACCTTGGTGGCGGTGTCGCGCAACATCATCAAACCGCCAACGATCGAGCCGATTGCAACGACCAGAATCAACCAGGCATACCAGGGCATAGGGCTCTCCTTGAGGGCAGGCCGGTGGGCGGATTTCGCCAACCGATCGTGCATACCACTTTGAGCGATTCATTTTCGCAGTGGTTCCATTCTATGCCTGTTATGCCTGGTTCACCTGCTTGGTATCAAACACCCCTGTAGGAGCTGCCGAAGGCTGCGATCTTTTGATCCTGGCGTCATCACGATCGCTGAAGATCAAAAGATCGCAGCCTTTGGCAGCTCCTACGGGTCGTATGGCGTTATAACCCGGTCAACATTGCATCCGCCGGTGCATCGGCGCGCAATTGCGCGGTCAGCATGAAGTACACGAAACCCACCGCCATGAAACCGAGGAAGATCAGCCCGATCAAGGCGTTGAACCAGGCCATCGCCACCAGGCACACCACCGCCAGCACCAAGGCAATCATCGGCACCAGTGGATAGCACGGCGCGCGGAAGGTGCGTTCCAGGTTCGGCTCGGTTTTGCGCAGTTTGAACAGGCTGAGCATGCTCATGATGTACATCACGATGGCGCCGAACACCGCCATGGTGATCATCGCTGCGGTCAGCGTCATGCCGCCGAGATTGATCAAGCCATCGCTGTAAATAGCGGCGATGCCGATCAGGCCACCGGCAATGATTGCCCGGTGCGGCGTCTGGAAGCGCGACAACTTGGCCAGGGATTTGGGCAGGTAACCGGCCCGGGCGAGGGCGAAGAACTGTCGCGAGTAGCCAAGAATGATCCCGTGGAAACTCGCCACCAGGCCAAACAGGCCGATCCATACCAGCATGTGCAACCAGCCGGAGCTTTCGCCGACCACGGTTTTCATCGCCTGGGGCAGCGGGTCGTTGATGTTCGACAGGGTGCGCCAGTCACCGACGCCGCCGGCAAAGAACATCACGCCCATGGCCAGCAGCACCAGCGTCAGGATGCCGCTGATGTAAGCCTTCGGAATCGTGCGTTTCGGGTCCTTGGCTTCTTCGGCGGCCATGGCCGCGCCTTCGATGGCCAGGAAAAACCAGATCGCAAATGGAATCGCCGCAAACATCCCGGCAATCGCCGGTGCGCCGAACACATCGGAGCCGGCCCAGCCATTGAGGGCGAAGTTGCTGAAGCTGAACGCCGGGGCGACCACGCCCATGAACACCAGCAGTTCGGCCACGGCCAATACGCAGACGATCAACTCGAAGGTGGCCGCAAGCTTCACCCCGAGAATGTTCAGCCCCATAAATACGATGTAGGCGCCGACCGCCGCGTGTTTCGGATCAAGCGCCGGAAACTGCACATTCAGGTAAGCACCAATCGCCAGGGCGATGGCGGGCGGGGCGAAGACGAATTCGATCAGGGTCGCTAGCCCGGCAATCAATCCACCTTTTTCGCCAAAGGCGCGGCGGCTGTAGGCAAAGGGACCGCCGGCATGGGGAATCGCGGTAGTCAGCTCGGTGAAACTGAAGATGAAGCAGGTGTACATGGTGGCGACCATAAAAGAAGTCACCAGAAAGCCCAATGTCCCTGCCACGCCCCAGCCATAACTCCAGCCGAAGTACTCCCCTGAAATCACCAGCCCGACCGCAATGCCCCACAGGTGCAGCGTGCCCAACGTGGGTTTGAGTTGTGTGTTCATGCGTTGCTCCCTGAACGGTTTGGAAAGCTCGGGGGAGGGCATTGCAGTGGGCGTGCCATTTTGTATTTGGGCGTCGTAAAGCGGTTAAAGCTGTCGTATCGGGGATGATCGGCGCTGGATGGCTGCTTTTTGTGCGCCAGTTGAGAGCAGTGTCGCCTGTTATGCCGCCTTCGCGAGCAAGCCCGCTCCCACAGGGGATTTGTGAACGACGCAAAACCAATGTGGGAGCGGGCTTGCTCGCGAAGAAGCCGGTCCATGCACCGCAAACCCTCGCTGTAACGCCGGCATAAACCCACTCTTTACGCTTTCTTTATGCCCCGCCACACCCCTCGCTCTCGTTCCTTTACAGCCTTCCTTCCGACAATGACTCCACACGCGGCAATACGCCGTAACACGGAGAACTTCCATGAGCGTTCTGGACGGGGTGTCACTGCTATTGGCAGTGGGGCTGTTCATTTATCTGTTGGTTGCGCTGTTGCGCGCGGACCGGAACTAGGAGCGGCTATGCACAGTTATGACTATTGGCTGATCCTGGCCTTCTTCGCCGTGGTGCTGATTCCGGCACCGTTCCTTGGGCGTTTCTACTACAAGGTCATGGAAGGCCAGCGCACGTGGCTGTCGCCGATCTTCGGCCCGGTCGAGCGCGGCTGTTATCGAATTTCTGGCGTAGACCCGCAGGAAGAACAGAGCTGGCAGAAATACACGCTGGCCTTGCTCGCCTTCAACCTGGCGGGTTTCCTGCTGTTGTTCGCGATCCTGTTGTTCCAGGACCACTTGCCGCTCAACCCGCAGAACCTGCCGGGCCAGGAGTGGACGCTGGCGTTCAACACCGCCGTCAGTTTCATGACTAACACCAACTGGCAGGCCTACAGCGGTGAAGCGTCCCTGAGCTACTTGAGTCAGATGGCCGGCCTCACCGTGCAGAACTTTGTCAGCGCCGCCACCGGCCTCGCCGTGTTGGTTGCCTTGTGCCGTGGTATCGGGCGCAAGTCCACCAAGACCCTGGGCAACTTCTGGGTCGACATGACCCGCGCCACCCTCTACGGCCTGCTGCCGCTGTGCCTGTTGCTGGCGCTGTACCTGGTCTGGCAGGGCGTGCCGCAAACCTTCGCGCAGTACGTGAATGCGGTGACGATGCAAGGTGTCGATCAGGTCATTCCGCTCGGCCCGGCCGCCAGTCAGATTGCGATCAAGCAACTGGGCACCAACGGCGGTGGCTTCTTCGGCGTCAACTCGGCGCATCCGTTCGAGAACCCGACGGCGTGGAGCAACCTGTTCGAAATGGGCGCGATCATTCTGATCCCGGTCGCCCTGGTGTTCACCTTCGGCCACTACGTGAAAGATCTGCGTCAGAGCCGGGCGATTGTCGCCTGCATGTTTGCGCTGTTCCTGATCGGCGGCGCGACGTCGCTGTGGGCCGAGTATCAACCGAACCCGACCCTCGCTAACGCTGCCGTCGAACAGACCGCGCCGCTGGAAGGCAAGGAAGCACGCTTCGGCACCACCGCCACAGTGCTGTGGTCGGTGACCACGACGGCGGCGTCCAACGGTTCGGTCAACGCCATGCACGACAGCCTTAACCCGCTGACCGGCATGGTCGCGCTGGTCAACATGATGGTCGGCGAAGTGATCTTCGGCGGCGTCGGCGCCGGGCTCTACGGCATGTTGCTCAACGTGTTGATCGCGGTGTTCCTCGCCGGCCTGATGATCGGTCGCACCCCGGAATACCTCGGCAAGAAATTGCAGGCCAAGGAAGTGCAACTGTTGGTGGTGACCTTGCTGGTGATGCCGGTCGGCGTGCTGGTACTCGGCGCGATTGCCGCCAGCCTGCCGGGTCCGGTCGCGGCGGTGAGTAACCCGGGGGCTCACGGTTTCAGTCAGTTGCTCTACGCCTACACCTCGGCCAGTGCCAACAACGGCTCGGCGTTCGGCGGCTTCGGCGCCAACACTCCGTTCCATAACCTGATGTTGGGGCTGGGCATGTTGATCGGTCGCTTCGGTTACATCCTCCCGGTACTGGCGTTGGCCGGCAGCCTGGCGATGAAGAAAACCGCACCGATCGGCCAGAACAGCTTCCCGACCCATGGCCCGCTATTCGTGACGCTGTTGACCGTGACCATTTTGCTGGTGGGTGGCCTGACCTTTCTGCCGACCCTGGCGCTGGGCCCAATCGCTGAACATCTGAGCATGGGCTTCTGAGGATTAGATGATGAATATGCCCGCAACTAAACCGGCGACTGTCAAAGCCCCGGAACAACCGAAAACCGCGATCTCGGCCCTGTGGCGGCCGGCGCTGGTGCAAGCCTTCGTCAAGCTCGACCCACGGCAATTGCAGCGCGCGCCAGTGATGCTGGTGGTCGAACTGACCGCCGTGCTGACCACCGTGCTCTGCTTTATACCCGACAGCACCGTACCGACCTTCGTCGCCGCGCAGATTGCGTTGTGGCTGTGGTTCACCGTGTTGTTCGCCAACTTCGCCGAAGCCTTGGCCGAAGGTCGCGGCAAGGCTCGCGCCGACAGCCTCAAGGCCGGTAGCGAAGGCTTGAGCGCTCGCCGCCGGACTTCCAACGGTACTTTTCAAGTCGTACCCGCCACCAGCCTGCGCAAGGATGACGTGGTGCGCGTCGAAGCCGGGGAAATGATCCCCGGTGACGGCGAGGTGATCGAGGGCATCGCGGCGGTCAACGAAGCGGCGATTACCGGTGAGTCCGCACCGGTGATTCGCGAATCCGGCGGCGACCGTTCGGCCGTCACCGGCAACACTCGACTGGTGTCCGACTGGCTGCTGGTGCGCATCACCGCCAACCCCGGCGAGTCGACCCTGGACCGCATGATCGCTCTGGTCGAAGGCGCCAAACGCCAGAAAACCCCGAACGAAGTCGCGCTCGACATCCTGCTGATCGGCTTGACGCTGATCTTCCTGCTGGTGGTCGTGACCTTGCAACCGTTCGCCCACTTTGCCAACGGCAGCCTGCCGCTGGTGTTCCTGGTGGCGTTATTGGTCACGCTGATTCCGACCACCATCGGTGGCCTGTTGTCGGCCATTGGTATCGCCGGGATGGATCGTCTGGTTCGGTTGAACGTAATCGCCAAATCCGGTCGTGCCGTGGAAGCGGCGGGGGACGTGCACGTTCTGTTGCTGGACAAGACTGGCACCATCACCTTCGGTAACCGTCGCTGCACCGCTGTTCATGCGGCGCCGGGTGTCAACGCGAGGGAATTGGCGGAGGGCGCGTTGTTCGCGTCCTTGGCCGACGACACCGCTGAAGGTAAATCCATTGTCGAGTACTTGCGCGGGACTCAGCCACAGCCCGAGCCGTCCGCCGAGTTGCTGACCGCCGTGCCGTTCAGCGCCGAAACCCGTCTGTCTGGCGTCGACTACCAGGGCCGCGTGTATCGCAAAGGCGCGGTGGATTCGCTATTGGCCTTCGTCGGCCTGAAACGTGCGGACCTGGCACCGTCCCTGTCCCGGGAAATCGACAAGATTGCCCAAAGCGGCGGCACCCCGTTGCTGGTCTGCGTTGACGGTAAATTGCTCGGCGCAATCCACCTCAAGGACGTGGTCAAGCCTGGCATTCGCGAACGTTTCGCCGAGTTGCGCAAACTGGGCATCCGCACCGTGATGGTCACCGGCGATAACCCGCTGACCGCTGCGGCGATTGCTGCTGAAGCGGGCGTGGATGACGTACTGGCCGAAGCCACCCCGGAGAAAAAACTGGCGCGCATTCGCCACGAGCAAAACGACGGGCGTCTGGTCGCGATGTGCGGCGACGGCGCCAACGACGCCCCGGCGCTGGCCCAGGCCGACGTCGGCATGGCGATGAACGATGGTACGCAAGCGGCCCGGGAAGCGGCGAACATGGTCGACCTCGACAGCGACCCGACCAAGTTGCTGGACGTGGTGCAGATCGGCAAGGAATTGCTGGTGACCCGTGGCGCGCTGACGACCTTTTCCATCGCCAACGACGTGGCCAAGTACTTCGCGATCCTGCCGGCGCTGTTCGCCTCGATCTACCCGCAACTCGGCGTGCTGAACGTCATGCACCTGAGCAGCCCGCAGAGCGCGATCCTCTCGGCGATTGTGTTCAACGCTTTGATCATCGTGGTGCTGATTCCGTTGGCGTTGCGCGGTGTGCGCGTGCAAGCGGCGAGTGCGGCGGCGTTGTTGCGACGCAATCTGTTGATCTATGGGTTGGGCGGGATTCTGGTGCCATTCGTGGGCATCAAGGCGATCGACATGCTGTTGACGGCGTTGCATTTGGTTTAGGTGGGAGGTGTTTTTCGAATCTGTGTAGGGCTTGAGATCGCCCCCTCACCCTAACCCTCTCGCCAGAAGGGAGAGGGGACTGATTGGGGGGTTCTTGGAGCTACATCGACCTGAAAAACCGAGTCGAACTCAGGTTTTGAGAAGCACAAAGATCGGCCCCCTTTCCCCCCGCCCCTCTGGGGAGAGGGCTGGGGTGAGGGGTAGATCCCCCTGACACACCACAGTTTTTTGCATTCCCCAAATTCGAGGATTCTGAAATGTCCACAATGATACGTCCGGCCCTGAGCCTGCTGGTGCTGATGACCCTGATCACCGGCGTCGCCTATCCCTTGGTGGTCACCGGTGTCGCGCAAGTCGCGTTCCCGGACCAGGCCAATGGCAGCCTGGTGCGCGACGCCGAGGGCAAGGTCCGTGGTTCGTCGCTGATTGCCCAGGATTTTGTCGGTGACGCCTGGTTCCACCCACGGCCATCGGCCGGGGCGTTTGCCACCGTGTCGAGCAGCGCCAGCAACCTCTCGCCGAGCAACCCGGCGCTGGCCACGCGGGTGATCGATGATGCCAATAAACTGCTGGTGCCGGGGCAAGGTCCGGTGCCATTGGCGATGCTGACCACCTCCGGCAGCGGCCTCGATCCGCACTTGCCACCGGCGGCGATTGCCTATCAACTGGCGCGTGTTGCGGCGGCGCGTAACTTGCCGGTGTCGACGCTTCAGCAACTGCTGAACGCCAACATCGAACAGCCGCTGGTGGGGCCGCCGGTGGTGAATGTGTTGGCATTGAATATTGCACTGGAAAAGCTATAGATCAAAAGATCGCAGCCTGCGGCAGCTCCTACAGGGTGTACACCGTCCAATGTAGGAGCTGCCGAAGGCTGCGATCTTTTAAAGGCAACACCCCAATTCCAAGTCGAACAAGGCAATAACAGATGAGCGATTCCGGCCGCGCCGACGCATTGTTAGCAGACCTGCCCCGCGACGGCCGTGGCCGGCTCAAGGTGTTCCTCGGTGCCGCGCCCGGTGTCGGCAAGACCTACGCCATGCTGCAAGCGGCCCACACCCAACTGCGCCAGGGCGTAAAAGTTCTCGCCGGGGTGGTAGAAACCCACGGCCGCGCCGAAACCGAAGCGCTGCTCGGTGGCTTGCCGCAACAGCCGTTGGTGCGCTCGGAATACCGTGGCGTCATGCTCGAAGAAATGGACCTCGACGGCCTGATCAAAGCCAAGCCGAAACTGGTGCTGGTCGACGAACTGGCCCACAGCAATGCCCCCGGCAGTCGTCACGCGAAACGCTGGCAAGACATCCAGGAACTGCTGGCCGCCGGCATCGACGTCTACACCACGGTCAACGTCCAGCACCTGGAAAGCCTCAACGATCAAGTGCGCGGCATTACCGGCGTGCAGGTCCGCGAAACCCTGCCGGACTGGGTCCTTCAAGAAGCCTACGAACTGCTGCTGATCGACCTGCCGCCCCGGGAGCTGCTGGAGCGTCTGCGCGACGGCAAGGTCTACGTACCGGAGCAGGCGCGGGCGGCCATCGATGCGTTTTTCACCCAGACCAACCTTACCGCCCTGCGGGAAATGGCGATGCAAACTGCAGCGGCCCAGGTCGATGATGACCTCGCCCAAGGTTATCGACAGCTCGGCCAAGCGGCACCGGCCGTGCGCGGTCGTTTGCTGGTCGGCGTTGACGGTGATGCCCAGGCCGAGCGCCTGGTGCGTCATGCCAGCCGCGTCGCCCAGCGTCGGCATTTGCCGTGGAGCCTGGTGCACGTGGACAACGGCAGCGTGCGCGACGAGCAATCGCGCCTGCGCCTGCAAAGTGCCCAGCAATTGGCTGAACGCCTCGGTGGCGAAGTCGTTTTGCTGCGCGCGGGTGAGGTGGCGAAAACCCTGATTCAGCACGCTGCCGAACGCCGAGCCAGTCTGGTGTTGGTCGGCCAGTCCCGCCCGCGATTGCGTCGGCGCTTGCTCGGCGGCGGTCTGGCGTCACGCTTGTTGCGCGATGCCCGTGGGCTGGAAATCAACGTCCTCGACAGCGACCACGAAACCCACGCACCGCGTCAGCGTTCGGCTCGGTCGTTGGTTTGGTTCGATTACGCACTCGCCTTGGTGGCGACTATTTTGGCCAGTGCTTTGGCCTGGGCGGTGGCGAGTGTGTTGCCGCTGCCGAATATATCTCTGGTGTTCCTTGCGGCCGTGTTGCTGGTGGCGGTGCGCAGCAGCCTCGGCCCGGCGCTGGCCTGTGCGGCGCTGTCGTTTCTGACCTACGATTTTTTATTCATTCCGCCGAATTTTTCTTTCAGCATCCAGCGCGAAGAAGACGTACTGACCTTGCTGTTTTTTCTGCTGATGGCGGCGCTCACCGGCAACCTCGCCGCGCGCCAGCGCCGACAGTTGCAGGCCCTGCGCGACACCCAGGAAGAAACCACCGAACTGCTCGACCTGTCGCGCAAACTCACCGCCGCCACCGACCGCCAAGCCGTGGTCAGCGCCGCCGCTCAGCACTTGAATGGCTGGAGCGATTTGCAATTGTGCCTGCTCAACCGCGACGGGCAGGGCGGCTGGAAAGTTGAAACCGGTGGCCCACTGGAATTCTCCGAAGCCGAACGCGCCGCCGCCGATTGGGCCTGGCAACACGATCAACCGGCAGGCGCCGGCACGGGCACCTTGCCGTTCGGCCGTTGGTGGTGGTGGCCGTTGTCGGTCGAAGACGGGCCGCTGGGATTGCTCGGTGTGTGTGCCAATGAAGGCCAGACCTTGAGCGGCCAGCGTCGGCGTTTGCTGACCGCCCTGAGCCAACCGCTGGCCCAGGCCCTGGCTCGTGCGCAATTGGCCGAAGACCTGGAAGCGGCACGGCTGCACGGCGAAACCGAGCAACTGCGCAGCGCGTTGCTGGCCTCGGTGTCACACGATTTGCGCACGCCGCTGACCTCCATGCGCGGCAGCATCGACAGCCTGTTGGCCCTCGGCGAAGCGATCCCGCTGGAGGATCGCCGCGAGCTGCTTGAAGGCACCCGCGATGAAGCCGAACGCCTCGATCGTTACATCCAAAACCTGCTGGACATGACCCGCCTCGGTCACGGCGCGCTGAAACTGGCCCGGGACTGGGTGTCGCCCGCCGACATCGTCGGCAGTTCGCTCAATCGTCTGCGCGCGGTGCTGGCGCCGTTGCAGGTCAGCACCGAAGTACCCGCCGAGCTGCCGCTGCTGTATGTGCATGCGGCGCTGATCGAACAGGCGCTGGTCAACGTGATCGAAAACGCCGCGCGGTTTTCCCCGGCTCACGGGCGCCTGCAAGTACGCGCCGGGGCCGATGAAAACGAATTGTTTTTTGCGGTCAGCGATGAAGGCCCGGGGATTCCGGAAGACGAGCGGGCAAAGATTTTCGACATGTTCTACACCGCTGCTCGCGGTGATCGCGGCGGGCAGGGCACCGGGCTGGGGCTGGCGATCTGTCAGGGCATGGTCGGCGCCCATGGCGGGCGCATCAGCGTTGGCGACGGTATCGAAGGGCGTGGCACTTGCATCACGCTTCATCTGCCATTGCAGGAGCAGCCAGGCTTTGAAAGTGAAGCCTGATCGCGCTTGCGCTACTCTCTTGCCACTTCTTTGTGTTGATGTGAATTCATGAGCCAGACCGCGACCATTTTGGTCATCGACGACGAACCGCAGATCCGCAAGTTCCTGCGCATTAGCCTCGCCTCCCAAGGCTACAAAGTGCTGGAGGCCGGCACCGGCAACGAAGGCTTGGCGCAAGCGGCGCTGAACAAACCCGACCTGCTGGTGCTCGACCTCGGGTTGCCGGACATGGACGGCCAGCAAGTGCTGCGTGAGTTTCGTGAGTGGTCGACGGTGCCGGTGCTGGTGTTGTCGGTGCGCGCCAGCGAAGGGCAGAAAGTCGAAGCGCTGGACGGTGGCGCCAACGACTACGTGACCAAGCCGTTCGGCATTCAGGAATTCCTTGCCCGGGTGCGCGCCTTGTTGCGCCAGGCGCCGGCCGGTGAAGCCCAGCAAGCGGCGCTGACGTTCGGCCCTTTGACCGTGGACCTGGCGTATCGCCGGGTACTGCTCGACGGCGCCGAAGTCGCGTTGACCCGCAAGGAATACGCGGTGCTGGCGCAACTGGCGCGGCATCCGGGCCGAGTAATCACCCAGCAGCAATTGCTCAAGGACATCTGGGGGCCGACCCATACCGAGGACAGCCATTACCTGCGGATTGTGGTGGGGCATCTGCGCCAGAAACTGGCGGATGATCCGACACAGCCGCGGTTTATCGTGACCGAGGCGGGGGTGGGGTATCGGTTGTTGAGTGAGGGCAGTCTTTAGGTTTTGTGGTGTCTGGGTGGGCCTCTTCGCGAGCAAGCCCGCTCCCACATTGGATCTGAGTCGTTCACAAATCCCCTGTGGGAGCGGGCTTGCTCGCGAAGAGGCCCTGACAGTCACCCGAGAACTTTCAAATTCTCACTTCTGCTCATTCTCATACCGATCCATCGTATCCCGCGCAATTTCCCGCCCGAGCGCGATCAATTCCGGCGCCTTGTAAAACTCGAAAAACCGGCACACTCGCTTCGGCACGTTGATCAGGACATCCGGCGGATACCCGGCAATCTTGTATTGCGCCAACGAGGTCTGCATCACCTCGAAACTCTGGTTGATCAAGTCCAGCAAAGATGCCGGCCCGACGTTGTCGATGATGAACGAACCGGTGGCGGATTTCGGCGCGCCATCGCCTTGGGGCGCGGCGGCGGGTTGCTGGGCTTCGGGTTCGGCGGATTCGATCCACGGGTTGATCTCCGCCGCTTCGGCCTTCAGTGCTTCCTGTTCCAGCAACAGCAATTGTTCGGCCTGTTTGCGCCGGAACGGCATCTTCGAACCGAGGGAATTGACCAGGCTGTTGAAACGCGACTTGAACGCCGGCGGGCGCGGGATCACCGGCAGTTGATAGTGACGCTGGTTGGTCGAGTTGAGGTTGACCGCGATGATCAAATCACAATGGCTCGACACCACCGGCACGATCGGCAACGGGTTCAGCAAACCGCCATCCACCAGCATGCGATTGCCCTGCATCACCGGCGTGAACAGGCTGGGGATCGCCGCCGAGGCGCGAATGGCCTGGTGCAGGCAGCCGGCCTGGAACCAGATTTCCTGCTGGTTGGTCAGGTCGGTGGCCACCGCCGTGTAGGGAATGCGCAGGTCTTCGATATTGATCTCGCCGACGATTTTGCGAATCTGGCCAAAGACTTTCTCACCGCGAATCGCGCCTAACCGAAAACTGACGTCCACCAGACGCAACACGTCGAGGTAATCCAGGCTTTCGATCCAGTTGCGATATTCGTCGAGTTTGCCGGCGGCATAAATCCCGCCGACCACGGCACCCATGGAACAACCGGCGATGCAGGCGATGTCGTAGCCACGCCGTTCGATCTCTTCAATGACACCGATATGGGCATAGCCCCGGGCTCCACCCGAGCCCAGCACCAGTGCGACACGCTTTTTCATGAATCGCCCTCGTCTGACAAGGTTCAACAATGCACCCATCGAGGGGCGCGCTTCAATCGGTAAGGTCGTTTGCCGGGGCAGGGGCGTCGTTTTTTCGACACTGCGTGGCGCCAGATGGGTATGCTCGCGAGCGCTATAGTTTGTAGAGGCGGGGCAAGGCACTTTTTGCGCGGCGCACCGTCTTACCTGCACGACTGTTTACCTATCTTTGAGGTGTTATCGATGAAAGCCTGGATCTGTGTGCCTTTGATTGCCTTGGCGCTGGCCGGTTGTGCCGGGAAAACCGCGTACCGTGAAAGCTGCGGCAGCCAGATCGATGCGGCGTGGCACGAACTGGACCTGGCCAAGGCCGAAGGTTTCGCCGGCACCGTCAGCTACTCTAAAGCCCTGTCGCTGTTGACCGGCGCCAAGACCCAGCAGCAATTCGAAGCCTATGAAGGCTGCACCAGCAAGGCCGAGAAGGCGCGTTTCTATATTCGTGAGTCCCGCGCCGGTCGTTAAGCGCATGATGTAGCTCAATGCCTGCGCCTTGCGACGCAGGCAGGATGACGTTGAGCGCAATAACGAAAACTCGATTCAGGGAGCAAGTGATGTCTGCCTTGGTTGACCGGTTGGTGGCTCAGGTCTTGAGCATTGAGGTGCGTTTGCTGGCCTGCCAGGCACGCTTGAGTGCCCGCACCGACCCGGAGGCGCTGCACGATTTGCGCACCACGGTTCGGCGCTTGCGCAGTCTGTTGCGACCGCTGCGTGGCTTGCCCGGGGTTGAGCAACTGGAAGTGGCGGCGTCCGGCGTCGGAGAGTTGACCACGCCGCTGCGTGATCGCGAAGTGTTGGCGGCGTACTTGCTTGAACACCATCAACCCGAGGCGGCGCGGCGACGTATGGCGCAAATGGACGTGGCTTATCCGAGCGTCGCGACCAGCCCGCAAGTCATTCAACTGCTGATGATCCTCGACGCTTTCCCGCGCTTCCTGCGGGCCTCCCAGCGTCAGGGGTTGCTCACGGGCTTGCGTAAACGCATCGAAAAGCGCCTGGCCAAACAGTGGGAAAAACTAAATGAGGCCCTGCACGATCCGGCTCATGATCGCCATCGTTTGCGCTTGTTGATCAAGCGCGTGCGTTATGGCATCGAGGCCTATCCCGAACTGGACCGTTTGCCGAAAGCGGCGATGCCACGGCTCAAATCGGCCCAGGCTGCGTTGGGTGATTGGCACGACTGCTGGCAGTGGCTGCTGCGGGCCGAACAGGAAGCGGATTTGCTGCCCTGTGTTGCGGTCTGGAAAACCACCATGGCCAAGGCTGAACGTCGTGCGGATCGGGTGCTCGATAAACTCAGCGCTGCCTGCTTCAAATCCTGAAACCACCACAAATCAAATGTGGGAGCGGGCTTGCTCGCGAATGCGGTGTGTCAGTCACCACTTGTATTGGCTGACCCACCGCATTCGCGAGCAAGCCCGCTCCCACAGGGGATCTCTATTGGATTTGGAATTGCGTCCTATCTGTCAGTCTCTTTGTCCGGAATAAGCGCTGTATCCCCTGCGCAGGCTGGTTAAGATCCCTTCATCCTTTTCCCGCATTCCTGAGGTTCCCATGCGCTTTTCCGATCTGCTCGACGCTGTCCGCAGCCAGCCGCAGGCGCTGTCCATTCCCGCCGAATGGGGTCAGGGGCGCGCGAGTTTCGGTGGCCTGGTCGCCGCGTTGCAGTACGAGGCCATGCGCGCGAAAGTCCCGGCGGATCGTCCGGTGCGGTCCCTGGCGATCACCTTT
Source organism: Pseudomonas sp. dw_612 (assembly GCF_018449725.1). Classification (GTDB taxonomy): domain Bacteria; phylum Pseudomonadota; class Gammaproteobacteria; order Pseudomonadales; family Pseudomonadaceae; genus Aquipseudomonas. Next base: position 13,368 of record NZ_JAAVVC010000017.1, read on the forward strand.
GTCGGCCCGGTCGAGCCCGATGTACCGGTGAGTTTTGAAGTCGATGTGTTGCGCGAAGGCAAAGCCGTCAGCCAAGTGCTGGGCCGGGTGATGCAGAAGGGGCAAGTGGTGACGTTGGTCCAAGGCAGTTTCGGCGCCTCGCGACCGTCCGAAGTGGCCGTGGAGGCCCAGCCTGCACCCGAGATGAAACACTGGGACGACTGCCAGGAACTGCCCTACATCAAAGGCGTGACCCCGGAATTCATGAAGCATCTGGCGATGCGCTGGAGCGTCGGCGGGTTGCCGTTCACCGGCAACAAATCCCGGGACATGGGCGGTTGGGTGCGTTTGCGCGGGGATGTGAAAGAAGAGGCGCTGAGCGAGGCGTATATCCTGGCGCTGGTCGACGCCTGGCCGCCGGCCCTGTTGCCGCACCTGAACAAACCGGCGGCGGGCAGTACGCTGACCTGGACCATCGAATTCGTCCAGCCGCTATTAGCGCTGAGCACGTTGGACTGGTGCAAATACCTGGTAGACATCGAACTCGCCCGTGACGGCTACGGTCACGCGGCGGCGAAGCTGTGGAGCGCTGACGGTCAGTTGATCGCCATGAGCCGGCAGACCGTGACGATTTTCGCCTGACTCAACGACGGTGGCGCTTGCGCCAGGCGCGCCACCAGCCGCCGCTGAGGAAAAACCGTGGGAAGGTCAGGAATTGCTCGACCAGCAAACGTGACATCGCGTCTTTGCGATCCGAGAACGGCTCGGAGGCTTGCGCCTCCAGGCTGTGACCGTGACGCTGCAAACCCAGGGCGGCGATGATGCCAATTACGCCGATCACGATATTCAGCACGCTCAGGCTGAACACCCCGGACACAATCAGCAAGAACCCGATGATGAACAGCGGCACGGCAATCAGGTGCAACGCCAGGTTGGTCGGGTGCTGGTGATTGTGCGGGTACGACCGCCATTGCCAGGCCGGAAGGTTGGGGTGACGTTTGCCCATGATGAAACTCCTCAATCCATGTTGAACACATGCTTGAAGAATAGGCGTGGCGACGGTGGGCGGCGAATCGAGGTTGGCTATCGAAGTGATAGCGGTAATGGTCAAATTTGATGTTGACCGGGTGGACGCCTTCGCGGGCAAGCCTCGCTCCTACGGATTGGGGTGTTCACAAAAAATGCGAACGGCGCACACCTGTAGGAGCAAGGCTTGCCCGCGATGGCGCCCTTAGAGTTTCAATTGTCCGATCGCCTTGCTCAACTCCCCAGCCAACGTCGCCAACTCATTACTGGTATTCGCCGAATCCACCGTTTGCTGCACGGTGTTCTCGGTGACATCGCGAATGCTCACCACCGAGCGATTCATCTCCTCCGCCACATGACTCTGCTGCTCGGCCGCCACCGCAATCTGCGTGTTGCTTTCACGCATCTGCGCCACCGCGCTGGTGATTTGCGCCAACGCCACGCCGGCCTCTTGGGCCTGTTGCACGCAGTCATCAGCCTTGAACGAACTTTCCTGCATGAAATCCACAGCGTCCCGAGTCCCGGCCTGCAACGCCGACACCATCAAGGTGATTTCATCGGTCGAGGTTTGCACGCGCTTGGCCAGGTTGCGCACTTCATCGGCGACCACCGCAAAACCCCGGCCCATTTCACCGGCTCGCGCGGCCTCGATGGCGGCGTTGAGCGCCAGCAGGTTGGTTTGCTCGGCGATGCTGTGAATCACACTGACGACGCCGTTGATCTTCTGACTGTCCTCGGCCAGGCGCTGGATCATCTCGGCGGTCTGCTGCACGCCGCTGGATAACCCGGCGATCGACTTCTGCACCCGACTGACCACCTCCTGGCCGCTGCCAGCCAGGGTGTCGGCGCTTTGCGACAGGTCGCGGGTGGCGCCGGCGTGCTGGGCAATGTGATAAACCGTGGCGGTCATTTCATTGATCGCGGTGGCGGCCTGATCGGTTTCGCTTTGCTGGCCGAGCATGCCGTGACGCACGTCGTTCATGCTCGCCGCCAATCGCGCCGCGCCGACATCCAGTTGCCGGGCGGTATTGGCGACGGTGTTGACCACCCGCTGATAACCGGCCTGCATGGCATTGAACGCATTGGCCATCTGCCCGACTTCGTCCTTGCAGGCCAGGGGCACGCGGGCCGACAGGTCGCCGGTTTTCTCGACGTGCAGCATCACGTCTTTCAAGGTGTTGAGCTGGCTGAGCAAGAAGCGGATCAGCAATTGCGAAGCACCCAACATCGCCAGCATCAGGATCGCCACGGCCATCGCATAGTTGAAGAAGCGTTCGCTGAACACTTGGCTCAGGCTCGGGCCGTAAGCGATCACCGCGACTTGCTGGCCATCAGCGCGGCTGAAGACTTCGGCGCCCATCAATGGGTTGTCGCCGAACAGCGGCATGACATTGATCTCGACCCAACCGTTGTTGGTATCGGTCAATTCCAGTACCGGTTGATCGTTCAACCGTGGGGCCTGGCCGTGATTGAAGATCAACAGGTTATCGGCCTTGGGCAGCGGCTGCCCGGCGGGCCAGGCGCTGAGCAACCGTGCCTGGGCCTGGGCCGACGCCTGGGACGCGTGGCTGCGGGCCTGCTGTTCGAGTTGTACGGCGTACAACACCAACAGCAGGGTAGTGACGAAGGCGACCGCATTGACCGCCCAGAATTTATATTTCAGTGAGATGTTGCTAAGCCAGGCACCCATAGGAAGGTCTTCTCTGATAGCGGAAACAGCATTGGCAAGGTGCCAGTATTGTGCCGCTATGCAGGCGTCCGGATTTTGATGCAGGTCAACAACAGCTACACAGATATTGAAGACAACACTCACCCCTGTGGGAGCGAGCTTGCTCGCGATGGCGGTGGCACATCCAACATCAAAGCGTCTGGCAGACCGCTATCGCGAGCAAGCTCGCTCCCACAGGGGGGGGTGATTACAGGGGGATTGTGGGCAGATTGAAGAATGCCCGTGCACACGCCGTGGTGTGTGCCGCGAGGTCTTCTTCGCTCTCCTCACGATGCAACGCCACTTCGCGCAGCACTTCAGTCAAATACACCGGCTCATTCCGCCCGTTCTTCGGTTTCGGCCGCAAACTGCGCGGCAGCAGGTACGGCGCGTCACTCTCCAGCATCAGGCGTCCGCGTTTGATTTCCTTCACCAACGGATGCAGATGCGTGCCCCGACGTTCATCACAGATCCAGCCGGTGATGCCGATGTGCAGATCCAGATCGAGGTAACTGAACAGCGCTTTCTTTTCACCGGTGAAGCAATGCACGACGGCGGCCGGCAATTGATCACGGTAGTCGCGCAGGATTTCCAGCAGGCGCTGGCTGGCGTCGCGTTCATGCAGGAACACCGGCAATTGCAGCTCGACCGCCATGGCCAGGTGCTGTTCCAGGACCTTTTCCTGCTGCGGGCGTGGCGAGAAATCTCGATTGAAATCCAGCCCGCATTCGCCCACGGCCACCATGTTCGGTTCCTTGAGCAAACTGCGCAGGCGCTGTTCGCTGTCGGCGTTCCAGTCGCTGGCGGAATGGGGGTGAATGCCGGCGGTGGCGAACAGCCGTTGTGCGCTTTCGTCCAGTTGCCGACACAGCTCCAACGCCTGTTCGCTGCCGTCGACGCTGGTCCCGGTGAGCACCAATTGGCAGACCCCGGCAGCGTAGGCGCGATCGAGTACAGCTTGGTGTTTATCGTCGAAACTGGGGTTGGTCAGGTTGACGCCGATATCGATGAGTTGCATGGTGCTACCTCGGACCAAAGGCCGGAAAGCATATCAGAGCTGTAGATTTATAAGAAAAGCCAAGAACTACAACGAGTTAAAGCTGTCTCTTGATGCCGCGAGACAGGTCGGGTTGGTGAAACTGCCATCACTGTGCCAGTCTTTCGCACTTTGCCAGCGCTCAAGGCGCTCTGTTTCTGTCGTTCGATGTCATGAATTTTCATGAGGTCGGCCAGTATTCTTTCCGGAGAGTGGATGACACGTCCCTCGGTTTTGCTACTGCTGTGTTGTTCGTTGCTGCTGCCGCTGCCGGCGGTTGCGCGTCTGGCCGGACCGCTGCAAGCCGTGCCGACCACCAAGGTGCGCGACCTGGCGGAAATCCGCAGCAGCCGCGTGCTGAAAGTCCTGGTCAACCAGAGCCGCAACAGCTCCGGTGAAGTCCAGGGGCAGGCCATCGGTGTCGAATACCACCGCCTGCGCGCCTTCGAGCAATACCTCAACGGCCACGCCCGCGACGGCCAGGAAATTACCCTCAAGATCATCCCCAAAGCCAAGGACCAACTGCTCGGCGCCTTACAGCGCGGGGAGGGCGATCTGGTGGCGCCGGGGGAATTGCTCGATCCGCAATCCGGCCATGCCGTCAGTACCAGCGAACCGATTGCCAGCAACGTGCCGCTGATCCTGGTCGGCATCAAGGGCGAACGCCGTTACACGAAACTCGAACAACTCTCCGGCAAAACCCTGGCGTTGCCGACCGGTAGCGCCGCCGGGGATGCGGTCAGCCAGATCAATCAAAAACTTGCCCTGCACAAACTGGCGCCGATCAAGGTCGAGTGGGTCGATCCCAGTCTGGCGGTCGAGGATGTGCTGGAGATGGTCCAGGGTGGGATCTTTCACCTGACCATCGTCGAGCAACCGATCGCCGAGCGCTGGGGCAAGATCCTGCCCAAGTTGCGCTTCGATCGACAACTGCTGATCAGCGAACCGGGCGAGGAATACTGGTTCGTGCGCCGCGATGCCTCAATGCTGCGCGCGAGTATCGATCGCTTCCTGACCACTTACAAAAAGCCGTCGGATGAGGACGTGGCGTTCCTGCGCATCTACCGACGGCTGTATCAAGTGCACTATCCGCTGGCCAAGGCGGATCGACAGCGCCTGGAAAAACTCCGCCCGGTGCTGCAAAAACACGCGGACGCCCAAGGCATGGATTGGCTGAACCTGGCGGCGCTCGCGTTCAAGGAGTCGGCGCTGCAACCCGAGGCGCGCGGTAGCGGCGGCCCGACGGGCCTGATGCAGATCACCCCGTCGGCCGCCCAGCGGGTCGGCGTCAACAATATTCAGAACCTCGACGCCAATGTGCAGGCCGGGGCCAAGTACCTGGCGATGATCCGACGCAAATTCTTCTCCAGCCCCAAACTCAACGAGCGTGAGCGCATGGCGTTCGTGCTGGCGGCCTACAACATGGGACCGGAACGTGTTCAAGGAATGCGTGCCGAGGCCCGGCGTCGGGGGCTGAATCCGAACCAGTGGTTCTTTCAGGTCGAGCGCATTGCCATGGAGCAGGTGGGAATGGGCGCCGTCAGCTATGTTAATAGCGTGAACAAGTATTACTTGGCGTTCGATCGGGAGCGGGAGTCGTTGGAGCCTCAAGGGCAAAAAGTGGCCTCACGGAAATGATCGACTAAACTGATTGTTATGGCGGAATATTTGCGCTTTTACCATTCGATTTAACGATTAATATAGCGGCCAACCAACACACACAATCAATGGATGACACAGCATGAGCTCACTGATCAACAAGGTACTGTTTACCCGCGCTGGCTACGGCCTGACTGTTCTGCGGATTTTCGTCGGCATCATCTTCGCTGCCCACGGTTCGCAGAAACTCTTCGGCCTGTTCGGTGGCTACGGGATTGCCGGTACCGCGCAGTACATGGAAAGCCTGGGCCTGGCACCGGGTCACCTGATGGCGATCCTGGCCGGTGGCACCGAGTTCTTCGCTGGCCTGGCCTTGATCATCGGTCTGCTGGTGCGCCCGGCGGCATTCGGGCTGATCTTCCTGTCGCTGGTGGCGATCTTCACGGTGCACATCAGCAACGGTTTGTTCATGGCCAACAACGGTTATGAGTTCGCCCTGGCCTTGCTTGGCGGTAGCGTCGCGGTGCTGATCGAAGGTGCCGGCAAGCTTTCGGCGGACCGCGCCATCGCTGGCTGACTGCTCTGGCTCAACGCAAAGGCCCGCATTGTGCGGGCCTTTTTTGTTGCGCGTCATTCTTGACACTGTCCGGTCAGGTTCTCTAGGATGCTGCCCATGCGCCGATTTAAACAGCTACTTGCGGGGCGCCAGGTGACTCATTCGGTTGCCGACAGAAGCCTGGAGCAGGCTTCGAAATACCGCTAAAGCGCTGGTTCGGTGTTGCCTCTCACCTGCCATGCAGACTTTCGAGGCAGAGACACGACCCAATGAATGCATTAAGCCCCGTTATACGTCCCGCGCCGATCACGGCACATCTCACCCAGCGCAATCCAAAAATCCTGCTTGGCGGCAAACATCAGCCGACGCTCCTGCGTTACCTCGATGGCTGGCCACGTCGCACCGGCGGTCCCGCCGCATTCCTGATCCAGTTTGTCGAAGACGGCGAGTCCCTGGCGCGTTTCGCCAACGACAGTTTTGATCTGGCGGTGATTCAGTCGCCCACGCTTGAAGATGCACCGGAAGTGATCAGGCAACTGACCCGGGTTGCCCGTCAGGGGTTGATTACCCGGCGTTGAAGCTACCGGCGTGGCTGAGTCATTTGTTTCGGCCTCTGAACTGGTTGGCCAATAGGCAATTGATTACGATGCCACTGCGTGTCGACCAGTCGGTATTAATGATGTTGAAACGCTGGATGTAACTATTGCCATCCCTTGAATGAAACCATTCATCGATTTTGTCGCTGAAGTCATCGGGCACAAACAGGCCTGTGTATTTGGCGCACTGAATCGAACGAAGTTGATAAAACTGTTTTGGCTGGGAAGAGGCTTCATCCATAAACTTTTTCAGGGTGTCAGTGGAGATATAGTTTTCGCCACTCCATTGCTGTTCAACGCCATTCCAGTAATCGGAGTTGTAACGGTATTGATTGTAGGAGATGACAACTGTTCTCCCGGGGAGGGTGTTCCAGATATGCTCGACGGTCGAGTACCTGAAACTGGAAGGGATGGTCCGGTTGCCAATTTTCCTGTCAATCAATAGCCGCAGTTCTTCATGCGCGGCCTCCGTGAAGTTATCGAATTGATGGAAGTTCAGTATTATCAGTTCTTTGGCTCTGGCGGCTTTGCTTGAAGACGTCTCATAGAATTCATTGAGCACGTCCAGGATGTCGGTGCCGACGAAGCGATTCAGGGAGTTTCCGTGATAGAGCGCGAAGCGCTTGGGGCTGCCATCCGCTTCTCCTGGCTCAAATCTCACTCGCAGGTCCAGCACTCGGATACCGGCTTTGATTTGTTCCGACGCTGGTACATCCTGGGTGATTTGCTGAGGGAAGTTAAGTATGGACGCTTTCTTGTCGGCGCCAGAGTTGTGGGTGCCAGGTAATATAAGTTCGTCGATGCGAAGTTTATTGAGGTATAGCGTGTTGTCCATCCAACGATCCAGACCTTCGATGCTGCTTGCCATGATTTATTCGTCCTTGAATAAGTTTTGAGTTTGATAAGTGCGCAATGATGGGCGCCTTATTAATTTCATTCAAGGACGTTAAGCTGTCAAAGTTTTTGAGTTGTATATATTTCGCTAGATATTGCTGCGTGGTTTTTATGGATAGGCAATGTCAACTATATAAACCAATTGTTCGCCCGTCGGTGTTTGTACTCGAACTTCGGCGTCGAGTGCTTTACCAATCAACGCACGTGCCAATGGCGAATCAATGCTGATCAGGCCCAGTTTCAAGTCCAGTTCATCCGGGCCGACGATGCGATAGCGCGATTCCTTGCCGTCTTCAGCTTCAATGGTGACCCAGGCGCCGAAATACACCTTGTTCGGATCGCTGGGTTTTTCACTGACGACTTTCAGCGCTTCCAGTCGCTTGGTGAGAAACCGCACGCGGCTGTCGATCTCGCGCAGCATTTTTTTGCCATAGGTGTACTCGGCGTTTTCCGAACGATCACCCTGGGCTGCCGCTTCGCTGACCGATTGCGTCACCTGCGGGCGGCGCACGTGCCAAAGCTCGTGAAACTCGGCACGCATCCGCGCTTCACCCTCGGGGGTGATCAGCGCGGTGCCAGCGGTGCGGGGAGGGCGATAACGGCTCATGGTGACTTCTTGTGATAGTGAGCGCTTGAGTCTATCAACCCTCGCGCAAGACTGTCAGGGGGCTGGCATTCAAGGCACGACGGGTGCCGAACACACCGGCACCACCGATCAGCACGGCGCCGATCAGCGGCAACACCAGCAGCCACGGATGCGGATGCCAGGGCAAGTCGAAGGCGTAGCGGTAAAGCACCAGGCTGACCAACTCCGAACCCAGTGCCGCCAGTAAACCGCTGACCGCGCCGAGCAGGCCGAACTCGATCCGCCGGGCCTTGACCAGCAATTGCCGCTCGGCCCCCAGCGCACGCAACAGCGCACCTTGGCGAATCCGTTCATCCAGCGTGGCTTGCAGGCCGGAGAACAGCACCGCCATCCCCGCCGCCAACACGAACAACAACACGTACTCCACCGCCAGGGTGACCTGGGCGAGAATGCTGCGCAGCTGTTCCAGCAAGGCTTCGACCTGCAGGATGGTCACTGCCGGGAACGCCCGGGACAGGTCGACAATCTGCTGGTCGTGACCCGCCGCCAGATAAAAACTGGTGAGGTAGGTCGCCGGCAGGTCCTTCAAGGTGCCGGGCTGGAAGATCATGAAGAAGTTCGGCTGGAAGTTGTCCCAGTTGATCTCCCGCAGACTGGTGACGTTCGCTTCGCGATTGACCCCGCCGACGGTGAACACCAGATGATCACCCAACTTGAGTTTCAGGCTTTCGGCAACCTTGCCTTCGACCGACACGCCAGGAATCTCATCCGGGGTCTGTTCGCTCCACCACTTGCCCGAGGTGAGCTTGTTGCCCGCCGGAAGGTCCGCCGCCCAGGTCAGGCTCAAGTCTCGCTGGATCGCCCGGTCACCGGCTGAATCCTTGCTGACGATGTCCTGCACCGCTTCGCCATTGATACTGATCAGCCTGCCGGGCACCACCGGGTACAGCGGCGCCGATTGTGCCGACAGCTCGATCAGGCGATCGGTGAACGCTTGTTTGTCCGCAGGCAGAATGTTCAGGGCGAAATAGTTCGGCGCGTTTTTAGGCAACTGGTTTTGCCAGGTGTCGAGCAATTCGCCGCGCAGCAAAGCGATCAGTGCCATGGACAGCAGAATCAAGCCGAAGGCCAGGGATTGGCCGGCGGCCGCCAGCGGGTGGCGTAGCAACTGGCCCAAGCCCAAACGCCATGGCAGCGAGGCGCGGGCCAGCATCCGGCGCAGGCTGTTGAGCAGCAACAGCAGCAAACCACCGAGCACCACGGCGGCGATCACGCCACCGCCCAGCAGCGCGAAGGTCAGCACCAGGTCCAGGCTCAAACGCCACATGATCAGCCCGAGCGCACCCAACGCCGCGCCGTAGACCATCCAGGTGCTGGACGGAATCGGCAGCATGTCCCGACGTAACACCCGCAATGGCGGCACCCGCCCGAGTGCGGCCAGCGGCGGCAGGGCAAAACCGGCCAGTGCTACCAGCCCCGTGCCGATCCCGGCGATTGCCGGCAGCAAGCCGCCCGGTGGGACGTCGGTGGGCAACAAGTCATGCAACAGCGCGAACAGCCCAAGTTGGGCGAGCCAGCCGATCAGGGCGCCGCTGAGGCTGGCGAGCAGGCCGAGCACCGTCAGCTGCAAACTGAACAGCACCATGGTTTCCCGGCGGGACAGACCCAGGCAACGCAGCAAGGCGCTGGCATCGAATCGGCGTGTGGCGAAGCGGGTCGCCGACAGCGCCACCGCTACACCCGACAGTAAAACGGCGACCAGACTGGCCATGTTCAAGTAGCGCTCGGCCTTGCCCAGGGCGCCACCGATTTGCCGGTTGCCGTCCCGGGCATCCTGGATGCGCTGGTTGGCGGCCAGTCCCGGTTTGATCAACTGGCGATAGGTTTCCAGCGCCTCGGCCTTGCCGCGCCAGAGCTCGCGGTAACTGACCCGGCTGCCGGGCTGCACCACGCCAGTGGCGGTGAGGTCGTTGAGGTTGATCAACACCCGCGGCGTCAAACTGTAGAAATTGCCGGCGCGGTCCGGCTCATAAGTCAGCACTCGCGTCAGCTTCAGGGTTTTCATGCCGACGTCGATGCTGTCGCCGATCTTCAGGTCCAGCGCCGTCAGCAGTCGTGCCTCGACCCAGGCTTCACCCGATTTCGGCCCGCCCCCGGATTCTTCGGGGGCAAACGGGGCGGGGGCACTTTTTAGTTCGCCGCGCAGCGGATAAACCTCGTCGGCCGCTTTGATGCTGGACAGCTGGATGCCGTTGTCGGTGGCGATGACACTGGAGAACTCCACCACCTGGGCGTGTTCGAGCCCGAGCTCGGTACCACTTCTGATCTGCTCGGGTCGCGCCGGCGAACTGCCTTCGAGCAACAGGTCGGCGCCAAGAAACTCGGTGGCGCGCAACATCATGGCGCCGTTGAGGCGGGCGCCGAAATAGCCGATGGCGGTACTCGCCGCCACGGCCACCAGCAAAGCGAAGAACAACACCCGCAGCTCACCGGCGCGGGCGTCGCGCAGCAGTTGGCGGATGGCGAGGCTGAACAGGCGCAATAGCGGCAAGCGTGCCATCAAGGCTCCAGAGGGGCGACCAGCAGGCCGGCTTCAAGGCGGATCAGGCGCCGGCAACGATGTGCCAGGCGTTCGTCATGGGTTACCAGCACCAGGGTCGTGCCGCGTTCCTTGTTCAGTTCGAACAGCAGGTCGCTGATGCGCTCGCCGGTGTGGCTGTCGAGGTTGCCAGTGGGCTCGTCGGCGAACAGCACGTCGGGTTCGGCGGCAAACGCACGGGCGATCGCCACGCGCTGCTGTTCGCCGCCGGAGAGCTGGCGCGGCGAGTGGGTCAGGCGCTGGCCCAGGCCCACCCGTTGCAGCAATTCGGTGGCGCGCGCCCGGGCGTCTTTTCGTCCGTCGAGTTCCAGCGGCAGCATGACGTTTTCCAGCGCGTTGAGACTGTCGAGCAGTTGAAACGATTGAAAAACAAATCCCACGTGCTCGGCGCGGATGCGTGCGCGTTGGTCTTCGTCGAGATTGCTCAGGGCTTGCCCGGCGAGGGTGACTTCGCCACTGCTCGGCAGATCGAGGCCGGCCAGCAGGCCGAGGAGGGTGGATTTGCCGGAACCGGAGGCGCCGACAATGGCCAAACTGTCGCCCTTGTTCAGTTCCAGGCTGAGTTCGTGCAGGATAGTCAGTTCACCTTCCGCGCTGGGAACCACTTTGCTGAGGTTCTTCGCGGTGAGAATGCTTGCGCCCATGGAGAATCCGATGCGTGTTTGGTTTTTGAGTGCTGGCCTGGCCTTGATGTGCATGGCCCAGAACGCAGCGGCGGGTACAGTCCTGATCGTTGGCGATAGTATCAGCGCCGGTTTCGGACTGGATACACGTTTGGGGTGGGTGTCGCTGCTTGAGCAACGGCTCAAGCGCGAAGGTTTCGACGATAAAGTGATCAACGCCTCCATCAGCGGCGACACCAGTGCCGGAGGCCAGGCACGCCTGCCGGCGCTGCTTGCAGAGCATAAACCGGAGCTGGTCATCCTCGAATTGGGAGGCAACGACGGCTTGCGCGGAATGCTGCCAACACAATTGCAACAAAACCTTGCGGCGATGATCGACAGCTCCCGCGCCAGCGGTGCGAAGGTGCTGTTGCTGGGGATGCAATTGCCACCCAACTACGGCGCCCGTTACACCGAGGCCTTTGCGAAGGTCTACGGCACGCTGGCGCAAGAGAAAAAAATCCCGCTGGTCCCGTTTTTCCTCGATGGGGTGGGCGGTCATCCGGAGCTGATGCAAGCCGACGGCCTTCATCCGGCAGCAGCGGCTCAGGACAAGTTGCTGGAAAATGTCTGGCCGACGCTGAAACCGCTGCTTTGAAATATTTTCTCGGAGGTGTCAGAAGGGAGAAAGCTGTTTGCTATACCCAAATTTGACACCTGATGCGAAAAAGCCCCCGCACTCGCGCTGTTTTTTGCAGTTCTGGCATTCGGGGGCGAACTCGTTCTTCCAATCGCTGATCGATTTCCGGTAGTAGGGAAGAATATCCGGGTTCACCAGGCACAGCTGATGGTTGTAGACAGAGACGTTCATGCCGTACTTGGAGAGAATACCAACCGACTTGCTGAGCGTGTCTTTGTACTCGATGGGGTCGATCCATAATTCGTCAAGATTGGCTCGGGTGAAGCCCATCATTTCAAGGCCCATCAGCGCCACTTGATCAACAAAAAGCAGGTTGCGGGCGATGAACTCACACAGTTCAGGAAGTCGCTGCACCGAGAGCTTGTGTATGACCACTCGGATCTCAACCCTCTGACCCAAGCGCTTCAGATTAAGAATGCCCTGAATGGTTTCGTCGAATGCTCCTTGCGCCTGGACGATGTAGTCATGCAGGGTCGGATCGTCTGAGTAGACCGGGATTCCAATCATCGCGTCGGACAATTCAATCGCTGCATATTCTTCTGCAAACGCTGGGTCTTTGAAGCTTCGACCGTTCGATAGGATGTGAATTGCGGTCCTCGGCAGATAGCTTTTGGTCAGACGGATAATCTTGAGAAAGCGTTCTTTGTTCGTCGTTGGTTCACCTCCAGTAAACCCTAGCTCCCGGGTTTCTTTGGGGACCAACGGAATCAAACTCTCGATTTCATCGAGTAGCCATGAATCATCGGCTGTTTTCGGTGGCTGCGAGCACATAAGACAGTAATTGTTGCACTGCTCGGTTAGCAGAATGCTGTTGTTCGGTGACGATGCACGAAACAAAACTCGGATGCTCTGACGATCAGCGGAAAGTCGGATAACGTCATTGTCACCGATGTAGCTGTAGTCATCCGGCAGGATCGAATAATCGGAACCGACAGGCAGTTCTTTGGCTAGCTTTTGATGTTGCTCTGTCAGCAGGTAGTGGGCGAATCCGCTGGGGATCTGATGATCGGAAATCAGATAGGCCAGTTCCCGGCGTAAGACTTCAGGCAGGTTCCGGTTAGTCGAAACCTTGATCAGCGTGAGGTCCTTGTAAACATTAACCGCGTGGATACGGATAACCTTGCCGCTGAGCTTCAGCATCGATTGGCCCATCCCATAAAAATCCGTTTCGTATGTTCGTCGCTTTCCATCAGTTCAATGAGATGCTTGAAAATCGCCATGTTGCGCTTGCAGAACGAGGATTCTGGCTTTCTCGCTACCAGGTCATTATGCATGGCGTGATGGTAGACGGGCTCTGCGCCACAGTAAGGCTCAAACGCACAGTCAGAGCACATAGGGGCGCTTAAGGTGAAGGAGTTTTCCAGTGCATCCAGAAGCTGATCGGAGAGGATGATCTCCTCATAGGAATGCTCAAGAACGTTACCCAGCCTGAACGTATGATCGCCCATCTCGGCAAGCATCCGGCTTTCATCGGAGGCGTAGACGGCCCCATCGTAATTGAACACGATGGCGGCGATACCTGCGCCAGCGGGGTTCATCAAATCAACAAAGCCGGGATCCCCTGAGGTCAGCATTTTTGTCAGCACAAGCGAGGAGTACTGCTCGACAAACCGTACCCCGGACTTGTTTAGCTCAATGATGTACTCAAGACCTTCCTTGTAAAATTCCAGCCAACGCTCCGAGTCATACGACATGAATTTCTTGGTCTTGATTGCAAAGCCGTAGGGGGAAAGTGTACGGAGAAAAATCCCGTCAAAACCCAGACGCAAGTATTCATCGATGATGTCACGCGCTCGTGGCAGGCTTTTATCGGTAGTCGTCATCAGCGCCGACACTTGGTCGTAGCCTAGAGCTGCACGGGCTTTCTTCAGACCTTCCTCGAAGCGCTGATGACTGTCTCGTCCGGGGCGGGGGCGGTTCGCATTATGGAGATCCATTGGCCCGTCGAGAGAAGAAGAAAGCACGATGTTGTGCTGCTTGCAGAAGGCGAGCATCTCATCTGTCAGTAGCGATAGCGTGGTTGCAATGACGAACTGAAGATCTCGACCTTCCTTGAAATTGCGTTTTTTCGCCTCAAGAACGATGTACTTCACCATCTCGAAATTCAGCAGTGGCTCGCCACCCTGAAACTCTATTTTGATCGCTGGATTCGGAGACCTGAAAACAAAATCCAACGACTTTTCAGCCATCTCCGTCGTCATGTCGAATGCACCTTTGCTCTCCGATTGCCGTGATACCTGGCAATACGGGCAACTGTGGTCGCAGCGAAGGGTTACGACAAAGATATGCAGATTGGTGAACTGGGCCAGTCTAGAGAATCGCGTGCGAATCTTGAGTGCCAGAAGCTGAAGCGGCGCATGCTCATCGGAAAATCGGATGAACTGCTTCGACCGGAGCGTAGGTATCAGCTCCGATGAGATCGGGAGCGTTTTGCTTATCAGCGGTTCGAGCATCGGTATCGGTATAACGTGAAACTCGCCTGCCATGTTGGTGATGACGTACTCGTCGTCATTCAGTCGATCAAATTTGAATGGAAGCAACTCGTAGGGACGTTGCTCTGCATAAAATTCCAGCTTTTGGAATTTACTCACTGGTCAGTCCGGTTTTTGAGAAGGCCAGCCCAAGGATCAGATTCCTGATCGGTAGAGTCTCAGCGTTCAGCTGATGCCGCAGCTGGTAGTCGAGTACATCCTTTTTGAATTCTTGAATGGCAGACAGAAACGAAGATTCATCGATGCCGATATTGGAGGACAAGGCGCAGATAAATTTTCCATCGGCGCATGTGATATCGGTTGTCAGTGAGTTCATCGAGCGGTAAGCGGCTTTTTGCAGAACCTGTCCGTCATAAAGCCGCTCATCAAAGACGAGCGTCGTCGCGCGTTCCATTTCAGGATCCCGAGTGGTGGGAACTATGTGAGCTGTGTGAGGCGTGCGAGCTATGAGAGGTGTGGTAAGCCATGAATTGACCGTGATCTCCACGTTTCAGGACAAACGCAAAAAGATCATTGCCGCCGCGAACCGAAAGGTTTTCGCTTTGAGGAGCCGATTTGAATGTAATGGTGGTGTCGGTGCTGGGTTCGACGATCTCGTGGGTGGCTAGAGCCGAGGCCTGTTCGGTAGCTACTGCAGCAGCCAGCGTTGCCATTGGTACCAGAAAGGAGCGCTTTTTCATTATTGGATTTCCTTATCGTCGGTGTGGGTATTCGCCGAGTGTCACTGGCGGATAGCCATGATGTCAATATGGAATTAGTGGCGAAGCTCTTCCCACCCCTTAAATCCGACAGACGTACCTTTGGCTGCCCAAGTTCGGGGTTTCGGTAGCCTCGTTACCGAGAAAAAAATCCCGCTGGTCCCGTTTTTCCTCGATGGGGTGGGCGGTCATCCGGAGCTGATGCAAGCCGACGGCCTGCACCCGGCAGCAGCGGCTCAGGACAAGTTGCTGGAAAATGTCTGGCCGACGCTGAAACCGCTGCTTTGACGCTTTTCTAGTGGCGGTGTTTCGGCTAAGGTGGCGCCCCCGATTTGGAGCCCCCGATGCCGCGTCCTGCCTGGTCCCTTTTTGCCTACCAACTGATCGAGCCTGACGAGCAGTTGGATCTGTTCGCCTGCCAGGAAGTGCGGGTGCATCTGGTGGCGCGTCAGCTGGAGCTCGGTGGTTCGGCGGACCGGACGCTGTGCGGCAGCCTGCTGCCGGCGCAGCCGCGTTGGTCGAGCGTGAATCGCACGGTGTTTCAGGACCAGCGTTTGTGCTCGCTGTGCCGGGCCATCCTTGAGTCGCAGAAACGCGGCACCTCGCCGATCTGGCCGGAATTGCGCTTCGAGCTTTAGATCTGTGTGGGAGCGGGCTCGCTCGCGAAAGCGGATTAACATTCAACGTTTGTGTCGACTGGTGCATCGCTTTCGCGAGTAAGCCCGCTCCCACATTTGATCTCCTCGCGGTCCCTACATGAAAAAAACGTCATGTATCGCCTGCAATGTTCTCGACCTCCCCGAATTTACGGGCGTCGGTGTACAATCCCGTTCTTATACCCTTGTCGATCATGCGAAGGATTTTCCGGATGTTGCCGCGCTTTCCTGCCGTCACCCGCTGCCTGACCCTCGCCGCCCTCTGTGTGGCGGGTCCAGTTTCAGCACTAGAGCTGCCTCTACCGCCCCCTGGTGAAGACATCATCGGTCAGGTGCAAGTGATCAAGGCCAAGTACGAAGATACCTTCGCCGACCTTGGCACCACTTACGATCTGGGCTATTCGGAAATGGTTGCGGCCAACCCGGGCGTCGACGCCTGGCTGCCGGGCGCCGGCACCGAAATCATTCTGCCGACCCGCTTCATCCTGCCGCCGGGTCCGCGTGAAGGCATCGTCATCAACCTAGCCGAGTACCGCCTCTACTACTACCCGAAAGGCCGGAACGTGGTCTACACCTTCCCGCTGGGGATCGGTCGTGAAGGTTGGGGTTCGCCAATCGCCCACACCACCATCACGGCGAAAACGCCGAACCCGACCTGGACCCCTCCAGCGTCGATCAAGGCCGAGCATCTCGCCGACGGTGATCCGCTGCCGAATGTAGTGCCGGCCGGCCCGGACAACCCGCTGGGGCCGTTCAAGTTCAGCCTGGGCACCCCGGGCTACCTGATTCACGGCTCGAACAAGAAATTTGGTATCGGCATGCGTACCAGCCACGGTTGCTTCCGCATGTTCAACAACAACGTGCTGGAAATGGCGGGCATGGTGCCGGTCGGCACGTCGGTGCGGATCATCAACGACCCGTACAAGTTCGGCGTGAGTGGCGGCAAGGTTTATCTCGAGGCGCACACGCCGCTGGATGACAACGGCAATCCGTCGGTGGTCGACAAGCACACCGCCGTGATCAACGCGATGCTCAAGCGTGAAGACATCACCAACAACCTGCGCATGAACTGGGATGTGGTGCGTGATGTGGTGGCGGCCGAAGATGGCCTGCCGGTGGAAATCGCCGTGCCGAATTCGTCCGCGCCGATGGTGTCGAGCGTGCCGGTCGATCTGCAGCAGTAAGCACGCAAAAAGGAACCCGCCGACGTTGGCCGTCGGCGGGTTTTTTATGGCCGGTACTAAACGCCGGGCATAAAAAAAGCCGACCCATAAATGGATCGGCTTGATAACAACCCCGAAGGATTATTACTTGCGGCTAGCTTTGTCCAGCATGCGCAGAGCACGCTCGTTAGCTTCGTCAGCAGTCTGTTGTGCTTTTTGAGCAGCAGCCAGAGCTTCATCAGCTTTACGGTAAGCTTCGTCTGCACGAGCCTGGGAGCGAGCAGCTGCGTCTTCAGTAGCGGTCAGACGTGCTTCGGTTTCTTTCGATACGCTGCTGCAACCGGTAGCCAGAACTGCGGCCAGAGCCAGAGCAGAGAATTTCAGAACGTTGTTCATCGTGTTCCCCTTCAAGGACTTTCTATTAAGTAGCTGTCTCCTCAGAGTGAGGAAATAGCCGGCGTACATACTACCCATTACTTGTCGTAAGTAAACTGACGTAAAGCAAGAAGCAAAAAAAATTGTAGGCGTTGATTCTTTTTCGAGCAACTTTTAACTGCTCTGGATAAAAAATACCCAGCTGCAAGGCCCGAGATGAGCGAGCCGCATGAGAAAAGTTCCCTAATCCGAAGGCAGTATTTCCGGTCTTTGTTAAAGTCTGTCTACATGCTTTCGTCTACACTTTTGTTCGAATTTTGCGCAGCGCCTCTCATATCTTTCTGCATGTTCAGGTGACTTTAACAAAGGGCGCTCGTCTTAAGTCTCAACATCCGGCAATGTTCAGGCTTCGACCCGGGAAGATCTTCGGTCGAGCCGTCCCTGCATCACCCGGAGCAGCACCCCGCAGCCTCCCTCGGCATGATGACGAGCGTACCTTGAGCATTTTCGCCAATGGTGCCTACTATTTGATACGTGCCCAGGTTGCGCGAGATCGGTGTCGCTCTTCTCGGTGCCCATTCAGGCACAGGGTGGCGTAGATGTTCCTTCGCCGGAAAAACATCGGTAAGGTAGGGGTCAGAATCCAAGACCCGCGAGGAGTAGTGATGAGCGAGGCGTTGTCCATCCACCATGACCAGGCTGGTCATCAGTTCGAGACCAATGTGGACGGTCATCGTGCCTACCTGACCTATATGGATCTGGGGAAACAAACCCTGGATATCTATCGCACCTTCGTGCCCAACGCATTGCGTGGCCGTGGCATTGCGGCGGCATTGACCGAGCAGGCCCTGCAATACGCCGAAGAAATGGGCTACACGGTGATTCCATCGTGCTCCTACGTGGAGCGCTACATGGAACGTCATCAGCGGCACGCGGCCAAGCTGAGCCAGTAAACACAACGCATAAAAAAACGCCGGGTTTCAGCCCGGCGTTTTTTTTGTGCCCGAGTTCTTTGTTTCCGAAGCTGCAATCAACTGCGATCGCGTTTCGGCAGCACATCCTTGAGCTTGGCGTGCATGCTGCGCAAGGTGTTTTCTGTGGCAGTCCAATCGATGCAGGCATCGGTGATCGACACGCCGTATTGCAGGTCGGCGAGGTCTTTCGGGATCGCCTGGCAGCCCCAGTTCAGATGACTCTCGACCATCAGGCCGATGATCGACTGGTTGCCTTCGAGGATCTGGTTGGCGACGTTCTCCATCACCAGCGGTTGCAGGGCCGGGTCCTTGTTGGAGTTGGCGTGGCTGCAATCGACCATGATGTTTGGCTTGATCTTGGCCTTGTTCAGCGCTTGCTCGCAGAGCGCAACGCTGACCGAATCGTAGTTCGGCTTGCCGTTACCACCGCGCAGTACCACGTGACCGTAGGCGTTGCCCTTGGTGGTGACGATCGACACGCCACCTTCCTGGTTGATGCCAAGGAAACGGTGCGGGCTGGAAACCGACTGCAGGGCGTTGATCGCCACGGTCAGGCCGCCGTCGGTGCCGTTCTTGAAGCCGACGGCCGAAGACAGGCCGGACGCCATTTCACGGTGAGTCTGGGATTCGGTGGTGCGCGCGCCGATGGCCGACCAACTGATCAGGTCCTGCAAGTATTGCGGGGAGATCGGGTCGAGGGCTTCGGTGGCGGTCGGCAGGCCCATCTCGGCCAGGTCCAGCAGCAACTGGCGACCGATGTGCAAGCCGTCCTGGATCTTGAACGAGTCGTCCAGGTACGGATCGTTGATCAGACCTTTCCAGCCGACGGTGGTACGTGGCTTCTCGAAATACACGCGCATGACCAGATACAAGGTATCGGACACTTCGGCCGCCAGGGCTTTCAGGCGCTCGGCGTATTCGTGGGCAGCCTTGATGTCGTGGATCGAGCACGGCCCGATCACCACGAACAGGCGGTGGTCGGTACCATCAAGAATGTTGCGAATGACTTCGCGGCCCTTGGTCACGGTGCGCAGGGCAGCGTCGCTCAAAGGGATATCACGCTTGAGCTGATCGGGAGTGATCAGGGTTTCGTTGGAAGCGACGTTTAGGTCGTTGATCGGTAAATCAGCCATCGTTTACTCGTCAGGTCACGGGTGCCGGCCGCCAGCGAACCCGCGCGGCGGAGCACAGCAAATTAAGCGCGTCGGGGGACCCGAACCTTAGCGCGTTACACCGTGACTCGACAATGGGCAGACGGCTGTTTAATCCAGCACAGGCTGCGCAAAAGCCTTGCGAACCGTGTCGTGGGAGAACTCATCGGCATGCTGCTGGACCCATTCGAGGGCCAGGGCTTGAGCTTCCTGCAGATCATCATGGGCATCATGCAGGCGGCAATAACGCTCGATCTGGCATACCTGCTCGCCCATCCGCGCACTGAACAGCATCTGCTCATCGACAAACGCAATGCCCACCAGATAGCCGCGCTTTCGGCGCAGGCACCAGGCGACGTAGCCCAAAAAACGCAGGTCGGGGTTCAAGGTCGGCATGCGCACTTCCAGCGCCGTGCCGTGGCGCCAGGCGCGGTGGTAATTGCAAGCCATGCCGCCGAGGCTGATAGTGTGCAGCCGTTGCCGTGAAATGCACTCATGTTTGAGCAGCGTAAGTTCCACGGGCACATCGTCAGGATGAGGAAGAAAACGTCCCATGAACACGGACTCCCTGTGTCGCCCATTTGACATTGTTTCCCCCAGTATAGTGGTCGAATCGGAACTGACCGATTTTGACGCCGACCAACGGCTGCTGGCGATGAGCGGCGTTTCCCTGGTGATTTTCACCAGTGTCGGCTGCGCCAGTTGCCGTTTTGCCCGGGAGCAATTGCCCAGGCTCGATCTGGCGGTCGATCGGTTGTGCTGGATCGACGCCGCCGACAACGGCGGGTTGGTGGAACGTTATGAGGTTTTTCATTTGCCGGCGCTGTTTGTGGTGCGCGACGGTGAGTTCTTTGGGGCAGTACAGGCGCGCCTTACCGACACCGAACTGAATCAGGCGGTGGGCCAGGCGCTGAGTCGAATTGCTGAGGAGTTGCCATGATGGGAGCAGTTGCCAAGCCGACAATCGGCATTATCGGGACTGGCGCAATCGGTGGTTTTTATGGCGGGATGCTGGCGCGCGTCGGTTTCGATGTGCATTTTCTGTTGCGCAGCGAATTTTCAGCGGTCGCCGAGCGCGGCTTGCAACTCAATAGCGCCGTGCATGGCGCGGTGACGTTGAATCCGGTCCAGGCTTACTCATCGGCCGAAGACATGCCGCCCTGTGACTGGTTACTGGTGGCGGCGAAAAGCACTAGCCCGGGGCTCGCGCCGATCATCATTGAAGCCGCCGCGCCGGGCGCCAAAGTGTTGTTGCTGCAAAATGGCCTGGATGTCGAAGACAGTCTGCGCGAGTCGCTACCGGATTCGCTGCATCTGCTCGGTGGGCTGTGCCTGATTTGCGTCCACCGCGAAGGGCCCGGCGTGATTACCCATCAGGCCCTGGGCACAGTGAATGTCGGTTACCACAGCGGCCCGGCCAGCGATGAGGCGGCGCGCATGTGGATTGTCGAGGAGGGCGCCGGGCTGTTCCGCGCCGCCGGCATCGATTCCCAGGTCATGCCCAATTTGCATCAGGCGCGCTGGCAGAAACTGGTCTGGAATATTCCTTACAACGGTCTGTCGGTGCTACTCGGGGCGAGCACCACACCGTTGATGGCCGATGCCGACAGCCGGGCGCTGATCCAGGCGTTGATGGCCGAAGTGGTGCAGGGCGCCAAGGCCTGCGGTCATGACATGCCACTCGGTTATGCCGACTACCTGTTCATGATGACCGAGAAAATGCCTGACTATTGGCCGAGCATGTACCACGATTTCCTGCACAAACGACCGCTGGAACTGGAGGCGATTTACGCCCGGCCACTGGCGGCGGCGAAAGCGGCGGGATGTGAGTTGCCACGCATCGAGGCCTTGTATCGGGCGCTCGGTTTTATCGATCGACGTAACGTTTGAGTCGATCCACCAGAGGGGAAAGGCATGGCCAAGGACATAGATGACAAATTGGTGCTGGCGATTTCTTCGCGCGCACTGTTCGACCTGAGCGAAAGCCACAAGGTCTATCTGTCGGACGGGGTCGAGGCTTATCGGCAATACCAGATCGAGCACGAAGACGAAGTTCTCGCGCCCGGTGATGCGTTCCCACTGGTGGAAAAACTGCTGAACCTCAACGCCAGCCTGGGTCGTGCCCGGGTCGAAGTGGTGCTGGTCTCGCGCAACAGTGCTGATACTGGTCTGCGGGTGTTCAACTCGATTCATCACTACGGCCTGGCGATTTCCCGCGCGGCATTTGTCGGTGGGCGCAGTCCGTATCCGTACCTCAAGGCCTTTGGTTGCGACCTGTTTCTCTCGACCCACGCCGAAGATGTGCGCAGCGCATTGGACGCCGGTTTTGCTGCAGCGACCATTCTCTCCGGCGGTGCGAGCCGTGCCGCCAGTGATGAACTGCGCATTGCCTTCGACGGGGATGCCGTGCTGTTTTCCGACGAGTCGGAGCGGGTCTATCAGGCCGGTGGGCTGGAAGCCTTTCAGGCCAGCGAACGCGAAGCGGCCCGTGAGCCGTTGCGCGGTGGACCGTTCAAAGGCTTCCTCGCGGCGCTCAATCTGTTGCAGCGTGAGTTTCCCGAAGACGCCTGCCCGATCCGCACCGCGCTGGTCACCGCGCGTTCGGCACCGGCCCACGAGCGGGTGATCCGCACGTTGCGCGAGTGGGACATTCGTCTGGACGAATCGCTGTTTCTCGGCGGCCTGACCAAAGCGGCGTTTCTGGAAGCCTTTGCCGCCGACGTGTTTTTCGACGATCAGGCCGGTCATTGCGAACTGGCGCGCGAAGTGGTCGCCACCGGTCACGTGCCACATGGCATAAGCAACGAGCAGAAAGTTTAAGCCCCTGCTTCAAGGTGTTACGCGGCACGTCGTACTCGGCAAGGCACTGCTAAGCTGAATCAATCTCCGCCATGTCGGCACGCAAGGAGGTCATATGATTCGTTCCATGCTGTATGCCACCGACCTCGGCCTGTACGCACCTTTGGTGATGCAGCACGCCTTGGCGCTGGCGCGAACATTCAATGCCGATTTGTATGTGGTGCACGCGGTGGAACCCATGGGGTTGTTTGCCGAGTCAGTGCTTCAGAGCTACCTCGACGAACAGGCATTGAACGAGTTTCACAGTCAGGGCCTGAACACGGTCATCGCCAATATCGAACGGCGGGTACTGGAAAGCTTTCGTGAAGAACTGGGGGATGAGGGGGAGCAGGATCTGGAACGGATCAAAGCGGTGCGGGTGCTTCAGGGCGATCCGTCGCAGGTGATTCTCGACCAGGTGCAGAAACTCTCGGTGGATTTGCTGATCGTAGGTAGTCATAGCCATCGCGCCGGTGCGGAAACCCCGCTGGGCCGCACGGCAGCGCGGGTCTTGCAGTTGGCCCGGGTGCCGGTCTATCTGGTGCCATTGGTGGAGCGTCGGCGTGAGGGGGACCGGTAGAACACGAATAATGGCGTTTTGATAAAAAAGTTCTAGATTTATTCTTCAAACCATTAATATAGTTATATACCGTCGCTGATGCCCGTGGCGTCTACCTGCTTTGAGGGATTCATATGAAGCTTCAACAACTGCGCTACATCTGGGAAGTGGCGCACCACGACCTCAACGTTTCCGCTACCGCCCAAAGTCTCTACACCTCGCAGCCGGGCATCAGTAAACAGATCCGTTTGCTGGAAGACGAATTGGGCGTCGAGGTCTTCGCCCGCAGTGGCAAGCACCTGACCCGCGTCACCCCGGCCGGCGAACGCATCATCACCACCGCCGGCGAAATCCTGCGCAAGGTTGAAAGCATCAAGCAGATTGCCCAGGAATTCTCCAACGAGAAGAAAGGCACCCTGTCGATCGCGACCACCCACACCCAGGCGCGTTATGCGTTGCCGCCGGTGATCAGCAACTTCATCAAGCAGTACCCGGACGTTGCGTTGCACATGCACCAGGGTTCGCCGATGCAGATCGCCGAAATGGCCGCTGACGGCACCGTGGATTTCGCCATCGCCACCGAAGCCCTGGAGCTGTTCGGTGACTTGGTGATGATGCCGTGCTACCGCTGGAACCGTTGCGTGGTCGTGCCCCAGGGCCACCCGCTGACCAAGCTGCCGAAGCTGACCCTCGAAGCCCTGGCCGAATACCCGATCGTGACCTACGTGTTCGGTTTCACCGGCCGTTCGAAACTCGACGAAGCCTTCAGCCATCGTGGCTTGACGCCGAAAGTGGTGTTCACCGCCGCCGACGCCGACGTGATCAAGACTTACGTGCGCCTGGGCCTGGGCGTGGGCATCGTCGCGAAAATGGCGGTCGACGCCAAACTCGATAGCGACCTGGTGATGCTCGATGCCAGCGATCTGTTCGAGTCCAGCATCACCAAGATCGGCTTCCGTCGCGGTACCTTCCTGCGTGGCTTCATGTGCGACTTCATCGAGAAGTTTGCCCCGCACCTGACCCGTGAAGTCATGGCCAAGGCGATCCAGTGTCATAACAAGCAGGAACTGGAAGAACTGTTCGACGGCGTCGAACTGCCGGTTCATTAATCTGCGTTAAATCACCTCGGTAACAGCAAACTGTTGCCGAGCGCCCGCCACCAGAATCTCCACTTCGTCCCCTTCGAACTTGCCCAGCAGGCTTTTGCCCAGCGGCGAGCGAGGGGTGATGACGGTGATCATCTGCCCCACCAGATCGACCTTCAAACCCGCCGCGTCAGGCGCCAGGAACAACCACTGTTCACGTCCCTTTTCGTCCTCCAGACCGAGCAGGGCGCCCACCTCGATACCGCGCTGTTCGTCATACGGACGCAATGTCAGGTTCTGGCACAACGCCAGTGAATGACGGATTTCCTCGACCCGTTTCGCCTGCCCGGCCGCGAGGTACGACGCCTCCAGACCCAAGGTGTCGTATTTGTTTTCGGCGATGTTTTCTTCGTGGGTCGCGGTTTCGTATGCGGTTTGCGCTGCGCGTTCGGCGATGTCGAGATCGATGCGCAGCTTGTCGAGAATCAGTTGGTGGACGGTCGGCTTGTGCATAGAGAGCTTCTTGATCAATCGCAGAATTGCTGGACGTTGGCGCGGCTTTTTTCGCTTGGCGCGGTCTGGTCCTGTTGCAGCCAGAACTGGCATTTGGGGTTCGACAGGTTGCGGTTATTGGTGCGGGCCTGATCGAGGAATTGCTGTTGCTCGTTCTTGCGCAGGTTTTCTTTGTACTGCTCGAACAACGGGCTCTGCGGCGGAATGTCCGGCACAGGTTGCATCACCGGCGGTTGCGCCAGTTGCTGCACGGCTTGGGCCAGCGGTGCCAATTGCTCCGGGAACACAAATCGCGAGGCGAGCCAGCACGTCAGCGCGATGGCCAGAAACCCCAGCCACAGACCCAGGGCAATGCTGCCGGTCAATTGCAGGGCATTGAGGCGGATCGGCAACGGGCGGCGCGGGTTGGGACGGTAGGGCATGGCTGCCTCCTGGCGGGTGGTCGCGGGCGGATGGCGATTGTCGCACGAAGATTAATCGTCGTCGGCCCTTCTGCACGGGGTAATTTATGCGGACAATCGGCGCCTTTGCCAACGGGAGCCATAAATGCCTGAACTGCCTCAAATGAAAAACCGCGGGCGCTGGGATATTTTTTGCACCGTGGTCGACAACTTTGGCGACATCGGCGTGACCTGGCGTCTGGCCCGTCAACTGGTGGCCGAGCACTCTGTGGACGTTCGTCTGTGGGTCGACGACCTGCGGGCTTTTGAGCGCCTGTGTCCGGAGATCGACATTCACGCACCCCGGCAATGGCAGCAGGGTGTCGAAGTGCGGCAATGGCCGGCCGAATGGCAACCCGTGGAGGCCGCCGACGTGGTGATCGCCGCGTTCGCCTGCCAACTGCCGAGCCCGTACATGGACGCCATGGCCGAGCGGCAAAAGCCGCCGCTGTGGATGAACCTGGATTACCTGAGCGCCGAAGATTGGGTCATCGGCTGTCATGGTCTGCCGTCGGTGAAATACAAGAGCGTGCAGAAGTTCTTCTTTTTTCCGGGGTTCCAGAAGGGCACCGGGGGCTTGTTGCGTGAAAGCGGATTGCTGGAGCGGCGTCGGCAATTTCAGCAAAACCCCGAATCCCAGCGAGCATTCCTGCAAGGATTGGGGATTGATCGTGCGCCCGCTGCGCAATTGATCTCACTGTTTGCCTACGAAAATGCCGGGTTGGCGAGTTGGCTCGACACATTGGCGTCCGGCTCCGAACCCACGCACCTGCTGGTGCCGGAAGGGCGGATTCTCGGTGATGTCGAACGCTGGCTCGGCGTGAGCGGGCTGGTGGCCGGGGCGCTGCATGTGCGCGATGCCTTGACCGTTCAGGTGCTGCCGTTCGTCCGACAGGATCAATACGATCACTTGCTGTGGTGCTGCGATTTCAACGCCGTGCGCGGCGAAGACTCGTTTGTTCGTGCCCAATGGGCAGGGCGGCCGCTGCTCTGGCACATCTATCAGCAGGACGAAGACATCCACCTCGACAAGCTCGAAGCCTTCCTCGCGCTCTATACAAAAGGCTTGTCGGCGCCTGCGGCAGAGGCAATCAGCGGACTTTGGCGGGTGTGGAATGCCGGTGAAGACATGGCCGACCAATGGCTGGCGACCCGTAAACACTGGCCGGAGCTGCAAAAACATGCCGAGGCGTGGTGTCTGGAACAAGCCTTGCAGGCGGATCTTGCCGCAGCGCTGGTACAGTTTTATGTAAATTGGATATGATACGCGGCCTAGATTTTTGTAAATCCCATCCAAATTCGGATATTCGCAATGAAAACTGGTAAAGAACTGAAACCCGGTACCGTGATCCGTCTCGAAAACGATCCTTGGCTGGTTCAGAAAGCTGAATTCACCAAGTCCGGTCGTAACAGCGCGATCATGAAGACCAAGCTGAAGAACCTTCTGACCGGTTACAAGACCGAGATCGTTTACAGCGCTGACGACAAACTGGACGACGTAATCCTCGACCGCAAAGAAGCGACCCTGTCCTTCATCAGCGGCGACACCTACACGTTCATGGACACCACTGACTACACCATGTACGAGCTGAACGCTGAAGACATCGAAGCCGTTCTGCCTTTCGTTGAAGAAGGCATGACCGATGTTTGCGAAGCGATCTTCTTCGAAGAGCGTCTGGTTTCCGTAGAACTGCCGACCACTATCGTTCGCGTAGTTGACTACACCGAAGGTTCCGCGCGCGGTGACACTTCCGGCAAAGTCATGAAGCCTGCCAAGCTGAGCAACGGTACTGAGCTGCAAGTTGCTGACTTCATCGAAATCGGTGATCGCATCGAAATCGACACCCGCGAAGGCGGTTCCTACAAAGGCCGTGCTAAATAAGCACAGCCTCAGGAATGAAAAAGCCCGACCATTGAGTCGGGCTTTTTTGTCGTCAGATTAAAAGATCGCAGCTTCGTTTCACTCGACAGCTCCTACAGGGTAATGAGAAACCTCTGTAGGAGCTGTCGAGTGAAACGAGGCTGCGATCTTTTGCTTTATTTCAGGTGTTGCTTGAGTTCTTCAGAAGCCTGAAGCATCGCCGAACGCACCGCCGGCACCTGACTCACCACGTTCAACAAACCATAGTCGTGAATCATGCCGTTGTAGCGAACCGCCGTGACCGGCACGCCAGCCTCGTCGAGTTTGCGCGCATAGGCCTCGCCTTCATCGCGCAGCACATCGGCGCCAGCGGTCTGCACCAGAGCCGGCGGCAGGCCTTTGAGCTGAGCCGTGGTCGCCCGCAATGGTGAGGCGTAGATCTCGTTACGCTGATTGGCGTCTGTGGTGTAGTTGTCCCAGAACCACTTCATCATGTTTTTGGTGAGGAAGTGCCCCTCGGCAAACTGGTTGTAGGACGCGGTTTCGAAGCTGGCATCCGTCACCGGCCACAACAGCACCTGGAACTTGATCGCCGGCGTGCCTTTGTCTTTGGCCATCAGCGCCACCACCGCGGCCATGTTGCCGCCGACACTGTTGCCGGCTACCGCCAGGCGTTTGCCGTCGACGTTGATCTCTTTGCCGTGCTCGGCCACCCATTTGGTCGCGGCGTAAGCCTGGTTGATCGCCACCGGGTAATGCGCTTCCGGCGACGGCGTGTAATTGACGAACACCGCCGCCGCACCCGAACCCACCACCAAGTCCCGAACCAGCCGTTCGTGGGTCGGGAAATCTCCCAGGACCCAGCCGCCGCCGTGGAAGAACATGAACACGGGCAGCTCGCCCTTGACCCCGGCCGGCCGGACGATGGTCAGGCTGATCGGTTGGCCATCGACTTGAATGGTCTTCTGGCTGACATCGGCTTTTGGCAGCGTCAGTTTCACCCCGGCTTGCGCACCCACCAGCACCGCGCGGGCTTCTTTAGGCGTGAGCTGTTCCATCGGTTTGCCGGTACCGGCATTCAGTACATCGAGGAATGCCTGGGTGTTGTGTTCGACCCCGTCACCTGCGAAGGCGCTGTGGACGGACAGGGCGAGAAGGGTGCCGGTCAAGACTTTGCTGAAAGTATTCATGGTCATTTCCTGTTCGGGCCTGGGAATCGGCGGTTAGACGGTAACGTGCAGGCGCACATCGACGTTGCCACGGGTGGCGTTGGAGTACGGGCAGACCTGGTGAGCTGCATCGACCAGGGATTGCGCATCGGCTTGTTCCAGACCCGGCAGGTTGATGTTCAGGTCGATGTCCAGACCGAAACCGCCAGGGATCTGGCCGATGCCGACATGGGCAGTGATCGAGGCGTCGTTCGGGATGCTGCGTTTGGTCTGGCTGGCGACGAATTTCAGCGCGCCGATGAAGCAGGCGGAGTAGCCGGCTGCGAACAGTTGCTCAGGGTTGGTCGCTGCGCCGCCAGCACCGCCGAGTTCTTTCGGGGTGGCGAGTTTGACGTCGAGGATGTTGTCACTGGAAACCGCACGACCGTCACGGCCACCGGTGGAAGTTGCGATTGCGGTGTAGAGAGTTTGCATGGTGTGAGCCTCATTCGGATTTGGGTGTGTCGCGCTAAATATTTGCGCGCTAAGTAGCTGCGAGATAAATGTAGCTCGCGAATATTTAGCGCGCAAGATAAATTTTTGAAAAAGTTCGATGGCGGCGAGTGAGCAGGCGACTGACTGGTGGGGAGAGTGTTGAGTTAGAGCGGTTTGTTAGGGGGTGTCAGGGGGGGAATTATTTTTTGAAGGTGCCGCAAAAACCAATGTGGGAGCGGGCTTGCTCGCGAAAGCGGTGTGTCAGTCAACATCAATGCTGAATGTCATACCGCTTTCGCGAGCAAGCCCGCTCCCACAGGGGATGTGTGGTGGTTTGGGGTTAGAGGCTGTCTTGCAAGTGACTACGCAGCTCTTGCAGATCATTTTGCAGCTTTTTCAACTGCTCGATCGTCTTCCCGCTGGCACCCAGGATGCACTGCGGAATATCCCGAGCCTTGTCCCGCAACGCGCGGCCCTGTTCGGTCAGCTCGACAATCACCACCCGTTCATCTTCACGGCTGCGGGTGCGGCTGAGCAGTCCTTCGACTTCCAGGCGTTTGAGCAATGGCGTCAATGAGCCCGGATCGGTCAGCAGACGAGTGCTGATTTCACCGACCGTCAAACCATCCTTTTCCCACAACACCATCATCGCCAGGTACTGCGGATAGGTCAGGCCCAGTGCTTGCAGCAAGGGTTTGTAGACCTTGGTCATCAGCAGCGAAGTGGAGTGCAGGGCGAAGCAGACCTGATTGTCCAGCAGCAGGTCGTCGCAGTTGTCCGGGGTGTTGCGTTCGGTGGTCATGTCAAAGCCTTGATCAGTGATCTTCATGAATCTAGCGGGCGAATCTTTAATGCGCCAGATAATTATGGCTAGTACCCGGCCAGATTGCCTTGCAGGGCAAGATCCCACGGGGCAATCGGGCTGAAACGGGTCTTCAGGTATTCCAGCAACAGGCGACTGCGGGAGCTGGCCTGTTGCTCCAGGCGCAGCGCGTAAATCCCGGAGGTTTCCGGTTTTGGCAGGCCGTTTTCGCAGAACAGCGGCAGCAGTTCGCCGCGCAGCAGGTATTCGCTGGCCAGCCACGTCGGCAAGTGCGCGATACCGAGCCCGGCCAGTGCGCCGCAGACCAGCGCTTCGGCATTGTTGGCACTCATGCGGATGCGCGCCGGGCGGTGCAGTTGCATGCGTCCGTCCTGTTCAAAGCGCCAGGCGAAGGGCGGGGCCAGGCCGTCCCAGTCGAGGCCATCGTGTTCGCTCAACTGCGACGGATCGGTCGGCACACCGCGGCGCTTCAAATAGTCGGGGCTGGCGCAAGCGATGCGCACCATGTTCGCCAGCGGCGTGGCCACCAGTCGGGTATCGGCCATTTGCCCGGCGCGCAACACCAGGTCGACTTTGCCCAGGTTCAAACCCTGCATGTCGACAAAACTGTCGATCAAGTGCAATTGCACGTCGAGGCCGGGATACAGCATCAGAAAGTCAGCAATGACCGGTGCCAGGTGTCGGCGGCCGAACGCCGCGGGCGCGTCCACCCGAATCAAGCCTTCGGGCGCACTGCTCAGGGACACCGCTTCAGCCCTGGCCAGTCGCAACTCGGCCACGATCCGCCGTGCACGTTCGGCAAACGCCAAACCCGCTGGCGTCGCGCGCACCGCGTGGGTGCTGCGCAGGAATAACTGACTGCCGACTGCGCTTTCCAGGCTGTCGATACGCCGCGCCACCGCCGAAGGCGTCAGCGGATGACGCCGGGACGCGGCGGAAAAGCTTCCGGTTTCCAGCACATCAAGGAACAGTCCGAGTTGGTCGGTCAATTGATTGGGATTCATGGTTTCACCAGCGCCTGTGCGAAATCGGCACAGCCATTGTGCGTTGCTGTGCGTTTCCCTGCTAGGGCCGACTGCGTAGGATGAAACGTCTGACGAGAGGGAATTGGCCTGTGATTGAGTTTTTGTTGTACCTGATTTTTGGCGTGGCCTTGGGCACCCTGGGTGGTTTGTTCGGCATCGGTGGTGGTCTGGTGGCGATTCCGTTGCTGGGCGTGCTCTGCGGCCTCGACCAGCAACTGGCCCAAGGCACTGCGCTGGTGATGGTGGTGCCCAACGTGATGCTGGCGCTGTGGCGCTACCACCAGCGCAACCGCATCGAATTGCGTCACGCTTTACCTTTGGCCTCGATGGGATTCTGTTTCGCCTGGATCGGTTCGATCTGGGCGGTGGGCATTGACCCGCAAAGCCTGCGCATAGGTTTTGTCGTGTTCCTGGTGGCGCTGTCGACCTACAACCTGGCGCGGATGTTCACTGCCAGTGCGCCAGCGTCTTCGCACATGCATTACTCGTGGCCGTGGCTGGGCGTGTTGGGCACGGCGTCCGGTTCCATTGGCGGTTTTTTTGGCGTAGGCGGAGCGGTGGTGGCGACGCCGGTGTTGACCAGCCTGTTCGGCACCACCCAAGTGGTGGCCCAAGGCTTGTCTCTGGCCCTGGCGTTGCCGAGCACCGGGGTCACCTTGGTGACTTACGCGGTGCACCACGAGGTGAACTGGATGATCGGTTTGCCCTTGGCAGTGGGCGGTCTGATGAGTATCAGTTGGGGGGTGAAGATCGCCCACGCCCTGTCGGAGCGCCTGTTGCGCGGGCTGTTCTGTGGCTACCTGGTGTTCTGTGCCGTGATTCTTGCCTCTAAAGTTTGAAGCCTTCGACGATGTGCTCGGCCAGGCATTCGGTGATCGGCGACGGATTGTGCAGGTTGCGTACGAGCATGATGCAGGCTTCGGGCAGCAGCGGCAGGTCTTCGGCGGCGCCGAGGATGCGAAGGTCCGGGGTGATCAGGCTTTCCAATTGTGCGGTCACCGCCAGGCCGGCGCTGACCACCGCCATCAACGCTGACAAGCTCGAACTGTTGTAGGCGATACGGTAATCACGACCCATCGCGTCGAGGGCATTGCACGCCCACAACCGGCAGAAACAATCACTGTTGAACATCGCCAGGGGCAACGGCGTCTGCTCGTGGGCGCTGAAACATTGCGCCTCGGCCCAGACGAAACGCTCTTTGCGCAGCAACTGGCCAATCTCGGTGCCCGGTTCGCGGGTGACGATCGACAGGTCCAGGTCCTGGCGCTGCAACAACTGCTTGGTCGATTCGCAGTGCACTTCAATCTGGATCAACGGATAGAACTTGGCGAAGCGCGACAGGATCCCCGGCAGAAACCGCATCACGTAATCATCCGGCGTGCCGATGCGCACCGTGCCGACCATGTGCGGCTCGCGCAGGGTGTTGAATACTTCGCTGTGGAGCTTGAGGATGCGCCGCGCATAGCCGAGCAGCACCTGGCCTTCGGCGGTCAGCTTGACCTGGCGTCCGTCGCGTTCAAACAGCTGGCGCTGCAACACGTCTTCTTCCAGGCGTTTCATCTGCATGCTCACCGCAGACTGCGTGCGGTTGACCATTTCGCCGGCACGGGTGAAGCCGCCCAGGTCGGCGATGGCGACAAAGGTGCGCAGTACATCGGTATCGATACTGGGGAACGCCGACATTCATCAATCTCCGAGATGTATACCATCAGAAACATTCGTTGGATTGATCTTAGCTCCAGCGCGAGACTTGAGCCATCCCTAAAGGAGGGCAACATGATGAAAGGTCAACACGAGCATGTAACGTCAGAAAAATTCTCAATCCATGCGGTTTCGGATCTGCTGCACAAGTTTAGTCGCTGGTACGATCTTCACCGCGAACGCGAGCTGCTGGCGAGTCTGAGCGATGAAGCGCTGAAGGACATCGGTGTGAGCCGTGCGGATGTCGAGCACGAATCGATCCGGCCATTCTGGGACGACCCGATGCATAAATGATGAGTCCATTGCTACACAAACCCCTCTCTGGTGAGGTAGGTTGCGAGCAGACAAGGAGATGCTCATGCCCGCAACGCTGTCCTTTTCCAATAAACAGGCTTGACGTCTGGCACTGGCTGCCCAAGGGTTCAACGGGCGCCAGCCGCCAGCGGCGATCAAACCGGTTCAACTCAATCGGCTGATCGAACGCCTGGGCATTTTGCAGATCGACTCAGTCAATGCATTAGTGCGTTCGCACTACCTTCCGTTGTTTTCCCGTCTTGGTAATTATTCGTCCGACTTGCTCGACCAGGCAGCCTGGAGTCAAGGCCGGCGACGCACATTATTCGAATATTGGGGCCATGAAGCGTCGCTGTTGCCGTTATCCATGTACCCGTTGATGCGCTGGCGCATGCAGCGTGCGACCCGTGGCGAAGACATCTATCAGCAATTGGCGCTGTTTGGCCGTGAACAGCAGGACACAATTCGCCGGGTGCTGGCTTCGGTTCAGGAACTGGGGGCGCTGGGCGCAGGCAGTTTATCGACCCGTCAAGAACGGGCCGGCCCGTGGTGGGACTGGAGCGCTGAAAAGCATGCACTGGAATGGTTGTTTGCCGCCGGCGAAGTGACCGTCGCCGGCCGGCGCGGCTTCGAGCGACTTTACGATTTGCCGGAGCGAGTGATTCCCTCGGCCATTCTGCACCAGCCCTTGCTCACGGAAGCCGAAGCCCAGCGCGGTTTGTTGCTGCATGCCGCGAATGCCTTGGGCGTGGCGACGGAAAAGGACCTGCGGGACTATTTTCGTTTGAACCCCGGTGATGCCCGCCCGCGTTTGTCCGAATTGGTCGAGGCTGGTGAATTGCTGACTTGCGAAGTCGAAGGCTGGCGCCAACCGGCCTATTGCCTGCCCGAGCCCAAGGTGCCGCGCAAGGTCGAGGCCAGTGCCTTGCTGTCGCCGTTCGATTCGCTGATCTGGGAACGCAGCCGTACTGAGCGCTTGTTCGATTTCCGTTATCGGCTGGAGATTTACACGCCGCAGGGCAAACGGGTCTACGGCTATTACGTGTTGCCGTTTTTGCACAACCAACGGATTGCCGCGCGAGTGGATTTGCGGGCCGAACGGGCGTTGGGTCGCTTGGCGGTGCACGCGGTGCATGAGGAAGAGCCGGGGCTGGACGAGGCGGGGATGCTGGCATTGGCGGTGAATTTGCGGCAGATGGCGGATTGGCTGGGGTTGGAGCGGGTGCAGTTGAATTGTCAGCGGGTGAGTGCGGATAGGTTGCGGGTGGCATTTGCTCAGTTGGGTGGTGTCTGAGCGGACGCCTTCGCGAGCAAGCCCGCTCCCACAGGGGAACGCATTCCAAATGTGGGAGCGGGCTTGCTCGCGAAGGGCGCGACGCGATTTAACGCCGTACTTGCTTCAACGTCTCAGCAATCAAAAACGCCAATTCCAGCGACTGATCGGCATTCATCCGCGGATCGCAATGGGTGTGATATCGGTCCGACAACCCATCCTCGGTAATCGGCCGCGCGCCGCCAATGCACTCGGTGACGTTCTGCCCGGTCATTTCGATGTGGATACCGCCGGCATAAGTGCCTTCCGCTTCGTGCACCTGGAAGAACTGTTTCACCTCGCCGAGGATCTGCGCGAAGTCGCGGGTCTTGTAGCCGCTGCTGGCCTTGATGGTGTTGCCGTGCATCGGGTCGGAGCTCCACAGCACTTTCTTGCCTTCGCGTTCGACCGCGCGGATCAACTGCGGCAGGTGATCGCCGACCTTGTTCGCGCCCATCCGCGCGATCAGGTTCAAGCGGCCCGGATCGTTGTCCGGGTTGAGCACGTCAATCAGGCGAATCAGGTCTTCCGGGTTCATGCTCGGGCCGACTTTCACGCCGATCGGGTTGTTCACCCCACGCAGGAACTCAACGTGTGCGCCGTCGAGCTGACGGGTGCGGTCGCCGATCCAGAGCATGTGGGCCGAGCAGTCGTAGTAATCGTTGGTCAGGCTGTCGCGGCGCACGAACGCTTCTTCGTAGTTCAGCAGCAACGCTTCGTGGGCGGTGAAGAAGCTGGTTTCGCGCAGTTGCGGCGAGCTGTCCATGCCGCAGGCGCGCATGAACGCCAGGGTTTCATCGATGCGATCAGCCAGGTGGCTGTACTTCTCGGCCAGGGCCGAGTTGGCGATGAAGTCCAGGTTCCACTTGTGCACTTGATGCAGGTCGGCAAAACCGCCCTGGGCGAAGGCGCGCAGCAGGTTCAGGGTGGCGGTGGACTGGTGATAGGACTGCAGCAGGCGTTCCGGATCCGGCACGCGGCTTTTTTCGTCGAAACCGATACCGTTGACGATGTCGCCACGGTAGGCCGGCAGCGTTACGCCGTCGATGGTTTCGTCGTTGGCCGAACGCGGTTTGGCAAACTGGCCGGCCATGCGTCCGACCTTGACCACCGGGCAACCGGCGGCGAAGGTCATGACAATCGCCATTTGCAGCAGCACTTTAAAGGTGTCGCGGATTTTCGCGGCGGAGAACTCGGCGAAGCTTTCGGCGCAGTCGCCGCCCTGCAGCAGAAACGCGCGACCCTGGGTCACTTCGGCAAACTGACGGCGCAATTCCCGGGCTTCACCGGCAAACACCAGCGGCGGATAGCTGGCCAGGGTTTGCTCGACGTGCTGCAAATGCGCAGCGTCGGGGTAGCGGGGTTGTTGCTGGATCGGCAAGGCACGCCAGCTGTCAGGGCTCCAGGGTTGGCTCATCACGGTCTCTAGTGTTTACGCACGGGCGCTTATGTTATCAGCAATTAGTGCGTGACCTGTTCCCGTCGCTTCGCGGACAATCGCGCCTTTGCCGCTTCATGTTGCGGTGTATTGGTTGCCGGGCCCGGTGACGATCTGGAGACGAAATGACTGAGGAGCGCGTCGAGCATCTGCTCGCCGAGGTACAGGATGAGTTCGGCGTGATTCGCGTGCTGGAAGTGGCCGATTACCGCTTTCTCGAATTTGGCGATGCCATCGAGCAAAGCTGCGTGTTCACCGCCGACCCGAGCTGGCTGGAGTACGACTACACCCGCGCCATGCTGATCGGTGCGTTGTGCCATGAACAGCCGGAAAGCGCGCTGTTCCTCGGCCTCGGTGCCGGCACGTTGACCCAGGCTTGCCTCAAGTTCCTGCCGCTGGAAGACGTCGAAGCCATCGAACTGCGCCCGGACGTACCGCGCCTGGCCATCGAATACCTCGGGCTGGATGACGATCCCCGACTGTACATCCGCGTTGGCGATGCATTGGAGTTGCTGGAGACGGCAGAGCCGGCGGACCTGATTTTCGTCGACCTCTATACCGACGTCGGCCCGGGCGTCGGGCATCTGGCCTGGAGTTTTCTTGAAAACTGTCAGAAACGTCTGAATCCGGGTGGCTGGCTGGTGATCAATCAGTGGGCCACCGACGACGGTAAACCGCTGGGGGCGGCGTTGTTTCGCGGGCTCTATCATCGGCATTACTGGGAACTTCCGGTGAAGGAGGGCAACGTGATTTTGATCGTGCCGTCGGAGCTGGATCAGGAACTGGACATGGAAGGCCTGGTCGCCCGGGCCGAAGGGCTGGCGCCGCGGTTGGGGTATTCGTTGTTGTCGTTGATCAAGGCGATTCGGCCGGCGACATAAGTTGTTGCCTGTCAGGGCCTCATCGCGAGCAAGCTCGCTCCCACAGGGATATGTGTTTTCACAGAGGAATGCATTTCAATGTGGGAGCGAGCTTGCTCGCGATGGCTTTCTAACTGCCGATACATCTCTCAAACCCCTTTGAAAACCCCGGGCCGCTTCTCGATCATCGACCGCACACCTTCCTTGGCATCCTCACTGTTCAACAACTTCTTCACCATCGCCGGCAACCCCTGCGCCGCCGCGGTTTCCCCTTCATAACGCGCCTGTCGCGCCGACATCAACGTCGCCTGAACCCCTAACGGCGCCTGCCGGGCAATGCGCTCCGCCAGTTCAATCGCCCGGGGCAGTAAATCCTCACTGGCCATGACTTCCTGTACCAATCCCAGGCGCAGCGCGTCATGGGCATCGAATTCGTCGCCGGTCAGCAGCCAGCGCATGGCGTTGCCCCAACCGGCGACCTGATGCAGACGCAACGTGGCGCCGCCGAATGGGAAGATTCCGCGCTGCACTTCCTTCTGGGCGAAACGGGTGTTGCTGGCGCAGAGGTTGATGTCGGCGGCCAACATCAGCTCGATGCCGATGGTCAGGCAGTAACCTTGCGCCGCAACAATCACCGGTTTGCTGACCCTTGGCCCGGCGAACACGCCCCACGGATCACAGCCGCCGGGCGGTACCTGCCAGCCTTCGGCGAGGGCGGCACTGGCATTGATCAGATCGAGCCCGGCGGTGAAGTGCTCGCCATGGCCGAACACCACCGCCACCCGCGCCTCGCTGTCGGCCTCGAACTCGCCATAGGCCAGGCTCAGTTCGTTGAGCAGATCCAGGTCGAAGGCGTTGCGCTTGGCGACCCGGTCCAGGCCAAGTAACAGGACATGACCACGCTGCTCACGGCTGACACGACTGGAAACGGTCTGATTCATGGGGCATTTCCTCGGGCGGGAAGGAGAGGTCAGACCGAAGGTCTGCGTCACAAGGGTGAACCGTTTTAGCGCCATCACCAGCAGGGCCGGGCCTTTGAAAAATAGACCGTTGCACGATTATCCGCAAAGCCTGTGACACAACGGTATATACGTCAGTTTTCCGACAAATAATGCTCCCTTTTTGGGCGAATTCCGGTATAGTGCGCGCCGGCCTTTAACCGGGCCGCGTTTAGGTAGCGCAATTCCCCGAAGTCAGCTTCGGCTGCACGTCCGCACAGCGGACTCTCCCTTGACGAATCTTTTTCATTCATTCGTTTTCGCAAATCCCCGCCGACAAAGCAGCCAGGGCGACTCTTGAGTCTTACACGGCATGCGCAGCTTTGGAGCATGGGTCTTTGCGGATGCACTTAGAGGCAGACCCATGACCCAGGAAACCGGCGGCTTCGCCGCTTTTAATCTTAATCCGAATATTCTTGCAGCCGTCATTGCGACCGGCTACGAAGAGCCTTCGGCTATTCAGCAGCAATCGATCCCGATCATCATGGCCGGCCACGACATGATTGGCCAGGCGCAAACCGGTACCGGTAAAACCGCCGCGTTCGCCCTGCCTATCCTGCATCGCATCGATCCTGCAAAGCGCGAGCCGCAAGCCCTGATCCTGGCGCCAACCCGTGAGTTGGCGCTGCAAGTAGCAACCGCTTTCGAAACCTACGCCAAGCAAATGCCGGGCGTTACCGTTGTGGCCGTTTACGGCGGCGCCCCTATGGGCCCACAACTGAAAGCAATCCGTAATGGCGCACAGATTGTTGTCGCCACTCCGGGTCGTCTGTGCGACCACCTGCGTCGTGACGAAAAAGTCCTGTCGACCGTGAACCACCTGGTTCTCGACGAAGCGGACGAAATGCTCAAACTGGGTTTCATGGACGACCTCGAAGTTATCTTCAAGGCTCTGCCGCCAACCCGTCAGACCGTATTGTTCTCGGCGACCCTGCCGCAGTCGATCCGTGCCATTGCCGAGCGTCACCTGCGTGATCCGCAGCACGTGAAAATCCAGACCAAGACTCAGACCGTTACCGCGATCGAACAGGCTCACCTGTTGGTTCACGCTGACCAGAAGACCTCGGCTGTATTGAGCCTGCTGGAAGTTGAAGACTTCGACGCCCTGATCATGTTCGTGCGCACCAAGCAAGCGACCCTGGACCTGGCCAGTGCCCTGGAAGCCAAAGGCTACAAAGCCGCTGCGCTGAACGGTGACATTGCCCAGAACCAACGTGAGCGCGTGATCGAATCCCTCAAGGATGGCCGTCTGGACATCGTTGTGGCGACCGACGTTGCTGCCCGTGGCCTGGACGTCCCGCGTATCACTCACGTGTTCAACGTTGATATGCCGTACGATCCAGAGTCCTACGTTCACCGTATCGGCCGTACTGGCCGTGCCGGTCGCGAAGGTCGTGCGCTGCTGCTGGTGACTCCGCGTGAGCGCCGCATGCTGCAAGTGATCGAGCGTGTAACCGGTCAAAAGGTTGCCGAAGTTCGCCTGCCGGACGCACAAGCTGTTCTCGATGCTCGCATCAAGAAGTTGACCAACAGCCTGTCGCCGCTGGTGGCTGATGCCGAATCGACTCACGGTGATCTGCTCGATCGCCTGACCGCCGACATCGGTTGCACCCCGCGTGCCCTGGCCGCTGCTCTGTTGCGCAAAGCCACCAACGCTCAGGCGTTGACCCTGGCTGCAATCGAGAAAGAACGTCCACTGGTGCCGAACAACGCACCGCGTGGCGATCGTCCAGAGCGTACCGGTGATCGTCCGGACCGTGGTGATCGTGAGCGTCGTGCTCCGGTTCCATTGGCTGAAGGCCGTGCTCGCTGCCGTACCGCGCTG
Organism: Pseudomonas sp. dw_612; assembly: GCF_018449725.1. Taxonomy (GTDB): domain Bacteria; phylum Pseudomonadota; class Gammaproteobacteria; order Pseudomonadales; family Pseudomonadaceae; genus Aquipseudomonas. The sequence goes on from NZ_JAAVVC010000017.1 coordinate 51,973, forward strand.
GGTGCGCGTGATGGCATCGCTGCCAAGAACCTGCTGGGCGCTATCCTGAACGAAGGCGGCCTGGCTCGCGAAGCAATCGGTCGCATCCAGGTGCGTGACAGCTTCAGCCTCGTCGAACTGCCGGAAGATGGTCTGGAAAAACTCCTGACCAAACTGAAGGACACTCGCGTTGCTGGCAAGCAGTTGAAGCTGCGTCGCTATCGCGAAGATTGATCCGCTCTCGGGCTGATTGATCGCACATAAAAAATCCCCGACTGGTTCGGGGATTTTTTTGCCTGCGGTTTGTGCTTGGCTGGGGACCGAGTTGCCTCCATTCGCGAGCAAGCCCGCTCCCACAGTAGATCTCCAGTGAGCACAATATCTGTGCATCCCAGAGATGCCCTGTGGGAGCGGGCTTGCTCGCGAAGGGCGCGACACGGTCTGACTGTCAGCCAAACCGGTAAATATCCATCCCCAGCGCCCCCATGGTGAACCCTTGGTGCGCAATCCCGAACTCACCTCCAGCCCCGCGAGCAAAGTACAACGGCAGCAAATGCTCATCACTCGGATGGTTGCGCACAGCATTCGGCGCCTGCTGACGATAATCATGCAGTGCGACCTCGTCATCGGCAGCGAGCTTTTCAATTATCCAGTCGCGAAACGCCTTGGCCCATGGCTCGACGCTTTCCGGGCCGGCATGCCAGTCCAGTTCGCGCAGGTTGTGGGTGATGCTGCCAGAGCCGATCAACAGCACGCCGTGTTCACGCAGGCTGGCCAGCGCATGGCCGACTCGGGTTTGCAGCGCCGGGCCGCTGCGGGTCGGCAGTGAGACTTGCACCACCGGAATGTCGGCCTGCGGGTACATCAATGACAACGGCACCCAGACTCCGTGATCGAACGGCCGCTTGGCGTCGATGCGCGCCGGCAGGCCACCAACTTTCAACAGCTCGACCACCTCGGTCGCCAGCTGTGGATTACCGGGCGCGGGGTATTGCACATCGAACAACGCTTTTGGGAAGCCGCCGAAGTCGTGCCAGGTTTCGGGTTGCGGGTTGCCGCTGACCAGCAACTCGTTGCTTTCCCAGTGCGCAGACACAATCACGATGGCTTTGGGCTTCGGCATTTCTGCGGCCAGACGCGCCAAGGCCGGGCCGCTGGCGCCTGGTTCCAGTGCCAACATGGGCGAACCATGGGATATGTACAGGCTGGGGAACATGAAAGAGCTCCTGAGGGGTAAGATGGCGTCATCTTCAGTCAGATCATTGATCTAAATCTAATATAAGTTTTAGGGTCTTTTGATCGAATTTTCGGGATTAATTATGCAGCCGGAGTTTTGGCACAAGCGGTGGACGTCGAATCAGATCGGCTTTCACCTGCCTGAAGTGAATCCATATCTGCAACGGTACTGGCCGCAGCTGGGCCTGGAAGAGGGCGCGCGGGTATTGGTGCCACTCTGTGGGAAAAGCCTGGACCTGCTATGGCTGGCGAAATGCGGCCACGAGGTGTTGGGCGTCGAATTGTCGGAAAAAGCCGTGGAAGACTTTTTCCATGAGCATCAATTCGACCCGGACGTCAGCGATCAGGGCCCCTTCACCGTCTATCGCGCGGGTTCGATCGAAATCTGGTGCGGCGATTTCTTCGCGTTGACCGCCGGTGATGTGGCTGATTGCAGCGCGTTGTACGACCGCGCGGCGCTGATAGCCTTGCCGCCGAAAATGCGCGAGCAATACGCTGAGCACCTGAAGCGGATCCTGCCGAAGGATTCCCTGGGGCTATTGATTACCCTGGATTACGAGCAGGCACAAAAGGACGGCCCGCCGTTTGCCGTGCTGGATGATGAGGTGCAGCGGTTGTTCGGTGCAGCCTGGGGGTTGAAGGTTCTGGAAGACCAGGATGTGTTGGGTGAGAGCTGGAAGTTTGTCGAAAGCGGTGTAACGCGGCTTGAAGAGCGGGTTTATCGGGTTTCCAGCTGATGGATTTGTGCTGGTCGTGCTGGCCTCATCGCGAGCAAGCTCGCTCCCACAGTGGATCGATGTCGATCACAAAATTGTGATTCAACCCGGTCAACCTGTGGGAGCGAGCTTGCTCGCGATAAGGCCCGACTGAACACCGCAAAACAAGCAGACAAAAAAAGGCCCGCATTCACTGCGGGCCTTTTCTTTTAGTGCCGAGCAACTCAGCCCCGACGACGCAACGCGTCAATACGCTCTTCCAGCGGCGGGTGGCTCATGAACATGCGGGCGAAGCCCTGTTTGACGCCACCGTTGATGCCGAAGGCGTTCAAGGTGTCCGGCATGTGCACCGGCAGCCCTTGTTCGGCCCGCAGGCGTTGCAGGGCGCCGATCATTGCGCCGGTGCCGGCCAGGCGTGCGCCGGCTTCGTCAGCGCGGAATTCGCGTTTGCGCGAGAACCACATGACGATCGAGCTGGCCAGGATACCCAGCACCAGTTCGGCGAAGATCGTCGCTATGTAGTAGGCAATGCCTTGGCCTTCTTCGTTCTTGAAGATCACCTTGTCGACAAAGTTGCCGATGATCCGCGCAAAGAACATCACGAAGGTGTTCACCACGCCCTGGATCAGGGCCAGGGTGACCATGTCGCCGTTGGCTACGTGCCCGATCTCGTGGGCCAGCACGGCTTTGACTTCATCCGGCGAGAACCGCTCGAGCAGGCCCTGGCTGACCGCGACCAGTGCGTCGTTCTTGTTCCAGCCGGTGGCGAAGGCGTTCGCCTCGTAGGCCGGGAAAATCCCGACTTCAGGCATCTTGATCCCGGCTTCCCGGGACAGTTGCTCGACCGTTTGCAGCAGCCATTGCTCGTGACGGGTGCGCGGCTGGCTGATGATTTGGGTGCTGGTGCTCATCTTCGCCATCCACTTGGAGATGAACAGCGAGAACAGGGAACCGGCGAAACCAAAGACCGCACAGAAAATCAGCAGCTGATTGAGGTTGAGATCAACCCCGTTGGCCGCCATGAACCCGTTGAAGCCGAAAAGGCTCAGGGTGATGCTGGCAATCAGCACGACCGCCAGGTTAGTGGCCAAAAACAGCAGGATGCGCATCATGGTTGTAGAAATCTCCTCATGCTAAAGATGTAGCGTACTGCGGGGTATATAAGGTGCTGCACCGTGCTATTCAACCGGGTGACTATTTCAAACTGTGTCCTACAGCAATAGTTTAGCTGCGTGCAGGGCGTTTCCGACGCGGACGCAGGAAGAGTTTGACAGACGATTAACCGCGTAGCCCCCGTCTTTGTTAGACGCGAGCGCAAATACCATCATCAGGCAGCGGCGGCAACAGGGGGGTGCGGCAAGATATAGAGATGTGTTGCTGAATCAATCACCGTGCGACACGGACCCGCGCCGCACGGTGACCGCCCGCTTACTGGCGGTAGGTCTTGAGGAAGTTGCCGATCCGGCCGATGGCCTGATCCAGTTCGTCGACCCGGGGCAGGGTGACGACGCGGAAGTGATCCGGCCATGGCCAGTTGAACGCCGTGCCTTGCACCACCAGCAGCTTCTCGGAGAGCAGCAGGTCGAGCACGAATTTCTCGTCGTTGTGGATCGGGCACACCTTCGGATCGATCCGCGGGAACGCATACAGCGCGCCCATCGGTTTGACGCAGCTCACGCCGGGAATGTCGTTGAGCAATTCCCAGGTGCGATTGCGTTGTTCCAGCAGGCGACCTTGAGGCAACACCAGATCATTGATGCTCTGATAGCCGCCGAGTGCGGTCTGGATCGCGTGTTGGCTCGGCACGTTGGCACACAGGCGCATGTTGGCCAGCATGTCGATGCCTTCGATGTAGCTCTGGGCGTGGTGTTTCGGCCCGGAAATCGCGATCCAGCCGGAACGGAAACCGGCCACGCGGTAGGACTTGGACAGCCCGTTGAAGGTCAGGCACAGCAGGTCCGGCGCCAGCGAAGCGGTGCAGATGTGCACGGCATCGTCGTAGAGGATCTTGTCGTAGATCTCGTCGGAGAACACCACCAGGTTGTGCGAGCGGGCGAGTTCGAGCATGCCCAGCAGGACTTCCCTGGAATACACCGCGCCGGTCGGGTTGTTCGGGTTGATGATCACCAGGGCCTTGGTGTTCGGGGTGATCTTGGCCTTGATGTCGGCCAGGTCAGGGAACCAGTCGGCGCCTTCATCGCACAGGTAGTGCACCGGGTTGCCGCCGGCCAGGCTCACGGCGGCGGTCCACAGTGGATAGTCGGGAGCGGGCACCAGCACTTCGTCGCCGTTGTTGAGCAGGGCTTGCATCGACATCACGATCAGCTCGGACACGCCGTTGCCCAGATAGATGTCTTCGATGCCGACACCTTCGACCTGCTTCTGCTGGTAATACTGCATCACCGCTTTGCGCGCGCTGAACAGGCCTTTGGAATCGCTGTAGCCCTGGGCGGTCGGCAGGTTGCGGATCACGTCCTGGAGGATTTCATCCGGCGCTTCGAAACCAAAGGGCGCCGGGTTGCCGATGTTCAGCTTGAGGATGCGATGGCCTTCCTCTTCCAGGCGTTTGGCGTGCTTGAGCACTGGGCCGCGAATGTCGTAGCAGACGTTGGCGAGCTTGTTCGATTTGCTGACCTGCATGGCGATGTGTTCCCGAAAATGAACGATCCAGGCGGCGGATGGACAACCGTACTGGGAATCCTGCGTATTCACACAGGCCTGACGCCTTCAGTGGCGACACTCATAATCCGTTTGAATGCGCGGGGTCTGGCTGCCAGACTGGCGTTTGACGAGGCGCAATCATACGTGCCGCCCGATCCGTGGAAAAGGTACAGATCGGGCTTTTTCAGCTGCTGAGGTGTGACGATGGAAAAGTTGGATAAAACCCTGGAAGAATGGAAGGCGATGCTCGATCCAGAGCAATACAACGTTTGTCGCCTCAAGGGCACAGAACGGCCGTTCTCCGGCAAGTACAACGACACCAAGACCGACGGCGTTTACCACTGCATCTGCTGCGATGAGCCGTTGTTCGATTCCAAGACCAAATTCGATTCCGGCTGCGGCTGGCCGAGCTTCTACGCGCCGATCGGCGACAGTGCGATGGTCGAGATCCGCGACGTCAGCCACGGCATGATCCGCACCGAAGTGGTCTGCGCCAAATGCGACGCACACCTGGGGCACGTGTTCCCGGATGGCCCGCCACCGACCGGTTTGCGTTACTGCATCAACTCGGTGTGCCTGGACCTCGTTCCCCGCACGTAATGCGAGCCCTGTAGGAGCTGCCGAAGGCTGCGATCTTTTGATCTTGATCTTCAGTGATCTCGAAAAAAGCAAAATCAAAAGATCGCAGCCTTCGGCAGCTCCTACAGATGATCAGTGTTCAATAATTTAGATTGCACACAATTCAATTGCTTACTATGTTTGACGCTTCTTCCTGCATCTGGAGCCCAAACCATGAGCGACAACCTGCTGAGCATCCCGGTCACCACCATCAAGGGTGAACAGAAAACCCTGTCCGACTTCGCCGGCAAAGCCGTTCTGGTAGTCAACACCGCCAGCAAATGCGGTTTCACCCCGCAGTACAAAGGTCTGGAAGAACTGTGGCAGACCTACAAGGATCAAGGCCTGGTGGTGCTCGGCTTTCCCTGCAACCAGTTCGGCAAGCAGGAGCCTGGTAACGAAGGGGCGATTACTGAGTTCTGCGAGCTGAACTACGGTGTCAGCTTCCCGCTGTTCAAGAAGATCGATGTCAACGGTTCCGACGCCCATCCGCTGTTCGTTCAATTGAAAAAACGCGCGCCGGGCCTGCTGGGTTCCCAAGGCATCAAGTGGAACTTCACCAAGTTCCTGATCGGCAAGGACGGCCAGTTGGTCAAGCGCTTCGCCCCGGCGACCAAGCCGCAGGATTTGACCGCCGAGATCGAAGCACTGCTGAAATGAACAGCGTGTCCGCCGATTCCCTGAAACTCGATAGCCAGCTCTGCTTCAAGCTGTATGCCGCGTCCCGGGCGGTGATCCGTGGCTATAAGCCGATGCTCGATCAGCTCGGCCTGACTTACCCGCAATACCTGGCAATGCTGGTGTTGTGGGAATGGCAGGAAGAGGCCCCGGAGCAGCCGACCGTCAAGGCCTTGGGCGAACGCCTGGCGCTGGATTCGGGCACCCTCACGCCGTTGCTCAAGCGACTTGAGCAACTGCAATTGGTCCAGCGCCAGCGTTCGGCGCGGGATGAGCGTGAGGTGCACCTGAGTCTGTCGCCCGCCGGTCAGGCCTTGCGTGAGCAGGTAGGGCCGCTCAAGGCGCGGCTGCTGTGCGACAGCGGCGTGGACCTGAATCGCCTGAATGAACTGCGCGAAGGCCTGGATCAACTATTGGGGCAGATCAAAGCGCTGTCGTAGTCGGTATCCACAAGTCGAGCAGGGCGGCCAGTTCCTCCCGGCGAAAGGGTTTGGCCAGGTAATCGCTCATACCCGCCACACGGCAGCGTTCGCGTTCTTCGGACATGGCGTTGGCGGTCAGGGCGACGATCGGCAACTGCGGCCAGCGCCCACTGCGGCGGATGTGCCGACTGGCTTCGTAGCCGTCCATCACTGGCATGTTGCAGTCCATCAGCACCAGATCGAACTCACTCAGCTCAAGTTGATCCAGGGCTTCGGCGCCATGGGCGGCAACCACCACCTCGCAGCCAAGTTTGCCAAGCATGCCCTTGGCCACCAATTGATTCACCGGGTTGTCCTCCACCAGCAGCACCCGACCGCGACGTTGTGGAGTGAGGGCGTTGAGTCGGGCGTCGTTGTTCGTGGCGGTTTCCGGCTGCAAGATCCGGCGCAGCGTCTGATACAGCGCATTGCGGGCCAATGGCCGCGCCTGTTGCTGCAAGGGCGCCAGAGCGGCGGCTTCTTCGCTGGGCATGAAACTGCCATAGGCGGTCACCAGCAGAATCGGCGCCGTCAGCGTGGGGCGCAGGCCGAACAGGCATTCCGGGCAGTCGGTGATCAAGACATCGGGATCCAGGCCGAGCACCGAGTCTTCAATGGAACGCTGCTGATAGTCGAGTCCCCATAACGGCAGCAGGCCTTTCAGCAGTTCCGCCAGGCCACTGCTGGCCGACGTAATCGCGATGACCTTGCCTTGCAGCGGCGCAGGTGCAATGGCGCGGGTGTGGCACGGCAGCGGCAGGTCGGCGCAGAACTGGCTGCCGAACCCGGCTTCGGAACTGATCGTCAGTCGACCTTGCATGGCTTCGCAGAGGTTGTACGTCAGGGCCAGGCCCAGCCCGGTGCCGCCGAACTGCCGGGTAATGCCGGCGCCGGCCTGGGTAAAGGGCTGGAAGATTTTCACCTGAGCGTCCTGGGCGATCCCGATCCCGGTGTCGCACACCTCGATGCGCACGCCATCCTCGAACATTGACAGCCGCACATCGACCCGCCCGAAACGGGTGAATTTCAGCGCGTTGGACAGCAAGTTGCTGACAATCTGCCGGACCCGGGTCGGGTCGCCCAGCACCAGCGCCGGAAACTGCGGATCGATCAGGCAAGCCAGTTCGACGCTGGGCGCGGCGTTCTGCGACAGCAGGTTGGCGGTGTCCTCGATCAGTGAGCCGAGGTCGAACGGAATGTGTTCGAGCTCCAGTTGCCCGGCATCGAATTTCGACAGGTCGAGAATATCGTTGAGCAGTTCCACCAGCACTTTGCCCGAGTCATGGGCGATGGACAGTTGCTGCTGTTGCTCGGGATTGAGCGGACCGTCGAGCGAGAGCGCGATCATCCCCAGCAGGCCGTTGAGCGGCGTGCGGATTTCATGGCTCATGTTGGCCAGGAACGCCGAACGCGCTTCAGCCATGTCGAGTGCGGTACTGCGGGCGACTTCCAGTTCCTGGTTGGATTGACTGAGTCGAGTGTTGATCGCCTTGAGTTCGGCGGTGCGGGCCGAGACGATGTTTTCCAGTTGCCCGAGGTAATCGGTCAGGCGGTTTTCGGCGTTGCGTCGTTGCTGGATTTCGGTGGCGATGTTTTCGAATTGTTGATTGGCCACTTTGACCAGCACACCGATTTCATCGTTTTCATGCCCCGCCGGGTACTCCAGCCATGTCGGTTCCGCGCTGCGCGGATCACGCCCACTGAGTTCGCGGATGACCCGCACCAGTGGCTTGGTCAGCATCACGTAGAACAACGCCAGCAGAATCCCGGTCAGGATCAGGCTGCGAGCGAAACCGTTGAGCAGGGTCACTTCGGCCCGGCGCAGGAAACGGCTGCCGAAGGAGTAAGTGTCGACCTCCAGTTGCAAGGTGCCGAGGGATTCATCGGGCAAATGGTCGAGGAAGAGCCGGTCTTCGAACTGCCGGTTGGCGCCGAACAGAAAGTCGCTGATCACCCGATAACCGCTTTGCAGGCCCTGGCGCTTGACGCTGGCCAGCACCGTATTGTTGTTATCGGTCAACTGCGCGCTGATGATCGCCGGCGAGCGCAACAGGCCCATCGTCAGTTCCTGGGCGAGCTCGGCGTCGATGTTGTAGGCGATGCGTGAGGCCGGGTTATGACTGATTTCCAGCAAAGACAATATTTCGCGGTTGATGGAGGCGTCTTCGCTGGCATAATCGATGCCTATTTGCACCAGACTGAGCAGGGTGCCCAGTATAAAACCGACCAGCACAGTGAGCCGGGCTTGCTTGTATGACAGCCGGTGGGTGAACTTGATATCCATGGGGTGTTGAACCACTTCCGTTTCCCTTCGCTGCTCAAGCATAGTCGATCATGCATGGATACTGATGTTCCCGTGCCGCCCCGATTCGAGGGGCCGGTTGTTGTGAGTTGCCCTGTCGCCATCATTACTGTGAAACGTGCCCGAGGAGAAGACGTGGATTCCCGATTGAATGCTTTTCTTGAACGCGCCGATGCCGTTCTGGCCCGTATCGAACCCCTGCTGCCGGCCCCTCGGCAAACCATCGACTGGCACCATTGCCTGGCCGCGCGCTGGCAGCGCGAGGGTCGCAGCGGTTTTCTGTTGCCACTGCAAGTCAGCCTCGACACCCGTTTGACCGACCTGATCGGTGTCGATCGTCAGGTGGAACAACTGGGGCGTAACACCCAACAATTCATCGACGGCATGCCGGCCAACCACGCACTGCTCTGGGGCTCGCGCGGCACCGGTAAATCATCGCTGGTTCGCGCGCTGCTGGCCGAGCATGCCTCGGCCGGTTTGCGCTTGATTGAGATCGAGCGCGATCACTTGGCGGACTTGCCGCGTATCGTCGAGCAGATCGCCAAATTGCCCCAGCGTTTCGTGCTGTTCTGCGATGACCTGTCGTTCGAGTCGGGCGAAGGCGATTACCGGGTGCTCAAGAGCGTGCTCGACGGCTCCCTTGAACAAGCGCCGGACAACGTGCTGCTGTACGCCACGTCCAACCGCCGCCACTTGGTGCCGGAAAAGGAAAGCGATAACGAAAACTGGAAACGCGTTGACGGCGAATTGCACCCGAGCGAAGCGGTGGAAGACAAGATTGCATTGTCGGACCGGTTTGGGCTGTGGCTGTCGTTCTATCCGTTTACCCAGGAGCACTTCCTTAATGTGGTCGAGCACTGGATCGGACAATTGGCCGACAAGGCCGGCCTGGCCTGGCAGCGCACTGAAGAGCTGGATATCCTCGCGGTCCGTTGGGCCACGGGCCGGGGTAATCGCAACGGCCGTTGCGCTTATCAATTCGCGCGTTATTGGGTTGGACTGAAGTTGTTGGAGCACAAGGCATGATCGATTTACAACAAAGCGGCCAGGGCCTCGAGGGCTACGGCATGCTGCACGCACAACTGGAATCGTTGCTGGCGGACGAGCGGGATTTCATCGCCAACGCCGCACAGTTTTCCGCGTTTTTGTTCAATCAGCTCGATGATCTGAACTGGGCCGGTTTCTACCTCAATCGCAACGAAGAGCTGGTGCTCGGCCCGTTCCAGGGGCAGATCGCCTGTGTGCGGATTCCGTTCGGTCGCGGTGTGTGCGGGGCGGCAGCGGCGACCTTGCAGACCCAATTGGTCGAAGATGTGCACGCATTTCCCGGACATATTGCCTGCGACAGCGCGTCGAACAGCGAACTGGTGGTGCCACTGGTCAAGGACGGCCGACTGATCGGTGTGCTGGATCTGGACAGCCCCAAACTGGCGCGTTTCACCGCTGATGATCAGGCGGGTATTGAGCAACTGGCGGCAATTTTCTTGCGCCTGACTGATTGCTGATTATCCTTTCAGAGCTTCCTGTCAGGTGAAATGCATTCCTGTGGGAGCGAGCTTGCTCGCGATGGCGGTCTTACATTCAACACATGTATTGCCAGTGAGTCCGCTATCGCGAGCAAGCTCGCTCCCACAGGGGTTGTGGCGTTCACATCTTGAGTTGACCGTCGTTAGCTCAAACCAGCCTTTGCCAGCAGACTCGCCGGGTCCACGGCATCGATCTGTTTCGGGTCGAGAAACTGCTCGGCGTACTGCCGGTAAATCTGCTCGTTGATAAACAGCCCGAACAATTCCGGGTCGATATGGGCGTCACGGCACATCGTCGCCATGATGCCCAGCGCTTCGCTCAAGGACTTGGCTTTCTTGTACGGACGATCCGCCGCGGTCAGCGCTTCGAAAATATCGGCAATCGCCATCATCCGTGCCGGCAGGCTCATGTCCTCGCGTTTCAACTGTTTCGGATAACCGGTGCCGTCCATTTTTTCGTGGTGGCCACCGGCGATTTCCGCCACGTTGTTGAGGTGGCCGGGGAATGGCAGGTGGCTGAGCATCAGGATCGTCTGCACCATGTGGTGATTGATGATGTAGCGCTCTTCGCGGGTCAGGGTGCCCCGGGAAATGCTCAGGTTGTAGAGCTCGCCGCGATTGTATTTGTAGTGCGGCACATCGAGCTTGAAACCCCAGGGGTTGTCGGCCGGGATCAGCTCGCCTTCGGCACGTTCCAGCAGATGCTCGGGTTTGTCCGTCAGCAGCGGCTCGCTGACCGGCAGTGTCGGCGCCGGGGTGCGCGCCTGGCGACGGTTTTCTTCCCAGGAAACCCCGAGTCGGTCATCCAGGGTTCGGGTCCAGGTCCGTTGGGCGATCAGGTTCAGGCGTTTGAGATCGGCCTCGGCCATCGCCTCGCCGCCCAGATTGCAGCGGGCGATAAAGGCGAAGTCATCATCCAGTCCCGCCAGCACAGCATTGCGCAATTCAGCCAGGTGCTGCTCCTCGCCGCCCAGGGCAATGGCCTGCCAATAGTTGATCCAGGCATCACGCTTGAGCACTTCGAAACGGGTGCGGACTTCGTGGATGCGGTCGTTCAGGGTTTCCAGTTTGGTGGCCTTGTCGACCACATATTCGGGCGTGGTGACCTTGCCGCAATCGTGGAGCCAGGCGGCAATGTGCAGGGCTTCCCACTCATCTTCGGTGGGTTGGTAACCGCTGAACGCCGGCGCCTGACTGGCCGCGGCTGCCTGGGCGAGCATCAAGGTCAGCGCCGGTACGCGCTGGCAATGGCCGCCGGTGTAGGGGCTCTTGGCGTCGATTGCGCCGGCCAGCAGTTGAATGAAGGAATCGAGCAATTGTTTTTGCTTGGCTTGCAGACGCTGGCTTTCGATACTCACCGCCGCGGCGCCGGACACTGCTTGCAGAAACGCGATGCGATCCGGGCGAAGTTTTTCCAGGTCGCTTTGGCTGCCGCTGTCCGCCAGCAGCAGGATCAACAGACCCACGGTTTCGTTGTGCCGGTTACGCAGCCGAATGCCGATCAGATGCACCCGCGGGCTCTGCATGGCCAGCAGGACTTTTTGCAAATCCCCGGCCTGTTCGAAACCGAGACTGGTGACCACATTGTCCGCATTCGACAGATCTAGCAGCCACGATGGGCTCTGCGGGTTCTGCAATTCGTGTCCTTGAATGTCGAACGACGGCAAGGGCTGAGAGGTGCCGTTGATCACCAGGCCATGGGGTTCGATGCGATCGCCATCACTTTCACGCAAGTAGATCAGGCCGGCCTGGGCCTGGGCGATTTTTACCGTTTCAAACAACACCCGCTGCAGCAAGGGCACGAAGCGCGTCTCGGCGCACAGGCTATCAGTGATCTGGAAAAAACTCCTCAGGGTGTCCTTCATCCGTGTCATCGACACGCCCAATTGATCGACTTCCAGCACCGGCGAGCGGCGGCTGACGGGAAAGTTGAAATCGAAACTGCGAATCGCGTCAGCCTCCTTCACCAGTGCACGCAGGGGCTTGACCAGAATCCGCGACGTCAGCCAACCCACCGGCAGGCACAGCAATAACGTGGCCAGAGTAATCAACGCCCCTTGCCAGCGCATGCGGTAGGCATCGACGAGCAGTTCATCCTCGGGCACCAGCATTGCCATTTGCAAACCCTGGGGGCCGCCCTCCTGCATGTGACTGCGGGCGACGATCCACTGCCGGCCGCCGACGTTCAGGCGATTGCCCGCTGGCGGACTGGCGAGCAGGGCGCCGAGGCCGGGGCTCAGGTCCGCGGCTTTACTCAGGCGGGCGGTCTGGTCGTCGATGATCAGTTTGCGACTGTCGGGATAGGCAACGGCATTGCCCTCGGCATCGAACAGCACGATCTCGGTGCTGGGGGTGACGACGTGTTTGGCCAGGGTCGCGGACAGCTCGGCCAGGGTCAGGTCGGCGCCCATCACCGCACCGTCGCCGCTGCGCCGGGCCAGTGTGGTGCCGACGTTATGGGTGGAGAAAAAAATGTAGGGTTCGGTGGTGATCTGGTTCGCCTGCGCGCGAGCGCTGGTAAACCAGGCACGGGTCCGCGGATCGTAGGTTTCGTCGGCAACGTCCTGGCGGCTGATGAGGTTCAGGGCCAGGTCGTAGAACAAGGATTGGGAGACGAGCTGATTGCCGTTGCCGTGGCGCTCGATGCTCCACACCTGGTAGGCCGCCGCGTCCGGGGCATTGAGCAGCGCCTTGAGGGCATCCGTGCGCAACGGTCGGACCATAAAGAAATCGCCATTGCCGTAGCCCAGGTACAACGAGGCCAGGTTGGGGTTGTCCTTGAGCGACTGGCTGAACGGCTTGAGCAACGCCAGGCGCGGCTCAAGTGCCGGGGCCTGGGTGGCGGGCAGGTCGGCCAGCAGGCTCAGCAGATGACCAATCGGCTCGTAGGTGGATTGCAGGTCCAGCCGCACATCCTGCTCGATGCGGTTGAACAGCTTTTCACTGCTGGACAGAATGATCTGCGTGGTTTGCCCGTAATTGAAAATGCCCAGCACCACGCCGGTCAGCAACAGCAGGAAGGTGAACATGACGCTGATATGGACGTGCAGGGGAAACCGGCGTTGATCCGGGCGCAGTGGGCTGGGCATTACGGGTCTCTCCATAGTGGTTACGCACTGCTCAGCGTCCAAGCATAGTTAAGGCTCCGCCATTTTGCTGTTGGCGTTGAGGCCTATCTGTTGCAGTAACGCGCGCTCCAGTTCGAGCATGGCCTGGTTCATGGCGTTGACGCATTGGGCGACCTCATCCGCGGTCGCCGGGTCATGGCAGGTTTTTTCCAGCGCCTGGCAACAATCGATCAATCGGCAGGCCTGGGCGATGCGGGCCGCGCCTTTGATTTTGTGTGCAAGGTCGAGCAGGGCCTGGCGATCATCGAGTCTGGACAGGGCCAGCAGCTCCTGCCGATCCAGTCGATTGCTGCTCAAGAGTTCGGCCATCAGGCGCTGGGCCATCTCCGGGTTGCCGCCCGTCAACAGGTCCAGTCCGTCCAGATTGAACGGCTGTTCACGGACCGCCGGTTTGATGCTTTCGACCCACTGACTCAATGCCGACAGGCTGAGGGGTTTGAACAGGCAATCGTTCATTCCTGCGTGCTTGCAGCGTTGTATTTCTTCCGGCTGCGCGTTGGCGGTAAACCCCAGGACGGTGCAGGGCGGACGTTGCTCCAACTGTTCATGCTGGCGAATGGCACGGGCCAGGTCATAGCCATTCATGATCGGCATGTTGCAATCGACTATCACCAGGTCGAAGGCCTCGTTCTTCCAGGCCTCCAGCCCGGCCTGACCGTCACCGGCACCGGTAAATCGATGCCCCAGGTATTCCAGTTGCTGACACATGAGCAACCGATTGGCGGGATGATCGTCGACCACTAGTACGTTCAGGGGCGTGCTGGTGGTGGGGATGGGCGGTTCAACCCGATCCTGCGCCTGCGCCGGTGCCAGCGTCGCCAGGTCCAGGGACAGGCTGACCTGAGTGCCCACCCCCGGGCGACTGTGCAGTTGCAGGCTGCCCCCCATCATTTCGCACAAGTTGCGACTGATCACCAGACCGAGTCCCGCGCCGCCCCTGGCCAATTGCCCGGTGTTGTCGGCCTGGGCGAAGGGCTCGAACAGACGCTGCTGATCCTGTTCGCTGATGCCGACTCCCGTATCCTGAACCTGCACTTGCAGTCGCGTATGGTCGGTCTCATCGCTTGGGAGCAGATTGACCGTAATCCGGACTTCGCCCTGTTCCGTGAACTTGATGGCGTTGCTGATCAGGTTGGACAGCACCTGCTTGAAGCGCAGCGGGTCCAGCATCACATCGACAGGTGGCTGCGAAGGATTGAACGTCAACACCAGGCGAAGGTTTTTCTGCCGGGCCAGTCCGTCGAAAATCCTGACCACCGAGGCCACGATATCCCCCGGGTTGACGCGCTCCGGGCTCAGGCTCAGGCGCCCGGATTCGATCCGGGCGATGTCGAGAATGTCGCCGATCAACTCCAGCAAGTCTTTCGCCGAGCTGTAGGCGGTTTCGATGGACGAGCGATGTTGATTCCCTTGATCCATGCGTTTGAGGGTCAGCTCCAGCATGCCGATCACCGCGTTCATTGGCGTGCGGATTTCGTGGCTCATGGTGGCCAGGAACGTACTTTTGGCCCGGTTGGCCTCGTCGGCCTGCTCTTTGGCAGCCCGCAACTTATCGAACAGTTGTCGCCGCTCACTGATGTCGATCCAGCCGCCGATGATGCCTTGCACTTCACCGCTCGAATCACGGTAGGGCAGAATCCAGTGATAGATCGTCAGCCGACGGCCGCCGATGTGCAGTGGGCGGTCAAGGATCAACGGCGTACCTTCGGCCACGACGCGCTGATAGTCAGCCTGATATTCCCGGGCTTCGAAGGCGTTGTTCATGTTACCCGGCATCACGCATTTGCCGATCACGTCTTCGCGTTTCGCCTGGAAAACCTCCAGGTAACTGTCGTTGCAGCTTTGCAACAAGCCCTGGCGATCACGCACATAAATCGGGTGAGGCGTACCGTTGACCAGCGAGCGCATGAATTCGAACTGATCGTTCAGCGCGCGCTCAGCCGCTTTGCGCTGGTTGATCTGGCGCCGCATCCAGGCATTCCAGGCCATGGAAATCAGCAACAGCAGGCTGGCGACCACCACAATCTGGTAGAACACCCGGTGAAAGTTATTCCAGGTTTTTTCCGAGGCCGCCGAGTACCCGCGCCAGCGACTGTTGATGACGCCCAGTTCTTCCGGAGCGATGCTCAGCAGTGCTTTATCGATGATGGAACTCAGTTCCGTGGCGCCCCGCGCCGTGGCCAGGGAAAACGCCGCCTGCTGGGTGCCGATGGTGGTGCTGATCTGCAATTTGTGTTCGAAGATGCGCGACGAAATGAAGTAGTTGGCAATGACCAGTGAATTGACGGCACCTTCTACCTGGCCCTCGGCGAGCAATTCCACGGCGTGGAAGGTGTCCGGCGTTTCAATCAGGTGAATGCGCGGAAACTCGCTGCGCAGGTAGTCCAGCAGCGGATTGCCTTGGGCGATGGCCAGGCGTTTGTCCTGTAGCTGCGACAGGCTGGTCGCGCTGTCGGCGGCTTTGCGCGTCAGCAGTACAAAGGAGTTTTCCAGGTAGGGGCGGCTGAAATTCAGCTGGGTTTCCCGTTGAGGAGTCGGGAGCAGCGCGGCGATCAGGTCGGCCTGATTGCCTTTGACCAACGCGATCATCTGATCGTCGCCACGGCTGCGCTGGACGTCGAAGCGCAACCCGGTGCGCAATCGGATCAGTTCCAGAAGGTCGGCGGTGACGCCGCGAAAGTTGCCGTCGCTGTCGAAAAACGTCAGTGGTGCAAACGCTTCGTTGACCACGACGCGCACCACCGGGTGCTGCGCCAGCCAGCGCTCTTCGCGGTCAGTCAGTTGCAGCTTTTGATCGGTGAGCAGAATGTCACTGCCGGCACTCCAGCGCTTGGCGATGTTTTCCCGTTCGCTGGTGGGGACGGCCTTGAGGGTCGCGTTGACGATCTGCAGCAACTCCGGATTGCCCTTGTGCAGCGCAAAGCTGAAGCCGTGGGCTTCGTGTTTACCGAAATTGGCCATGCGGATGTTGTTCAGGTAACCCTTATTGATCATGTAGTGGGCGGAAATGGTGTCGCCAAGAAAGACGTCAGCCTGGTCGAAGGCCACCGCGTTGATTGCATTCTGATAGGAGGGGTAATCGGTGATGATCGCTTTCGGGTAAAGCGCCTGCACTTCCTCCCGCGGCAAGTAGTGATACACCATGCTCAATCGCAACCCGGCGAGGCCATCGGTCAGCGATCGGGTTTCGCCCTCGCGTGTCACCAGGACCGGTTGATCCACGGCATAGGGCTCAGAAAGCACAATGTCGGCGTTGTGTGCTTCGAAGCCATTGGCCGTGCCGAGCAGGTCGACCTCACCCTGCTCCAGCGCCTCGATGGCGGCATGACGCGAGGCGAAACGCTGAACCTTGACCGGCAAACCCGTGGCCTGGGCGAGGATCCCGGCATAGTCCGCGGTGAAACCTTCATAGTCACGGCCGCTGACAGTCAGGTCAAAAGGCGGGTAGTCCGGGGCCGATGTGCCCAGTATCAGTTCGCGCTTGTTATGGACCCATTGCCGTTGCGATTTATCCAGCTGGACTTCCACGTGTCCGACCGTTGAACGGCTGAGCAGGGCGTAGTTCTCGACGGCGGCGTGCGTGGCGAACACTGAAGTGCTCAGGCATACACCTGCGCTCAATGTTATTAGATAGTCCTTTATGCGAAGGGGCATCCTGTTTCTCACACTAACGCGTTACGTTTTGCCATCTCGATGAGTGCTACCAGGGATTTGGCCTTGAGTTTTTGCATGAGTCGTTTTTTGTAAGTGCTGACAGTCTTGTTACTCAGGAACATGCCTTTGGCGATTTCCTTGTTGGTGCGGCCTTGGGCAAAAAGTTGCAATACCATCAGTTCGCGGTCGTTGACGGATTTGAACAGTTCAAGTTCTGCGTAACGGACGTCATCCGGGCGCACAGGGTTCAAGGCCTGGCTGGGGAAATAGTTGTAACCCGACAGTACGGCCTTGATGGCGCTCACCAGTTCACTGAGGTCTTCCTGTTTGCATACATACCCCGAGGCACCAGACTGCATGCAGCGAATACCGAAGAGTGTCGGGCATTGAGCGGTCAGTACCAGTGTTTTCAGCGGTGTACTCATGGCATTGAAACGGGCGAGAACTTCCAGTCCGTCAAGTTTGGGAATACTGATGTCGAGAATGATCAAATCGGGCATGCATTCACGAACCATCTGCATCGCATCGACCCCATTATCGGTTTCGCCCACGACTTTATAACCCTCATGTTCCAGCAACATCCGGACAGCAAGGCGGATGACGGGGTGATCGTCGACAATAAAAACGGAGTTCATAATCCAGTCCCATACGTGCGCGAATAAAGCGCGCACCTTAGCTCAGTTAATTGAGAGGGCGCATGAACGGACGGGTCTATAGCGGCAATATAGGACGATTCCTACAAATGAAAAAGAATAGGACTACGTATCAACTAGGTTTTGCATGAGGAAGCGTGAAAGTTCCGATTGTGTAATCGGAATTTGATGATGTTTACAGTGCAAGTTACACGCAGCATTCAATGGTGTGTTGCAACGGCCGGAAGTTCGCTTGTTCTTATGCCCGGGCCAAGGTCAACAAATCTCTGAAGTCGGATTGTTTCAGCGGTTTGGTCAAGCAGCCCAACAGCGGTAATCGGTGTTCACTGGCCTGCTGCTCAAGCCCGTCCAGTTCCAGGGCCGTCAAACTGCTCAGCAGTATCGCTTGCCTGATCATTCCCCGATGACTGGCGAACTGGATCAACTCAAGCCCGGGCAGGTCGGGCAGGCATTGATCGCACAGCAGAATATCGAATGGCTGCCTCGCTCCGAGCATCTTTTGCACGGCGCCTGCGGCGCTGTCGGTGGCGGTCAGTTGAGTGAAACCGAAATTCTCCAGCAGGCACTGAGTGGCCATGAGCTGAAAGGGATGATCTTCCACCAGCAAGATGCGCCAGTCGTTTTTCAATATAGGGGTTTGCATGAAACGGAATACGCCTCCAGCAGTGAGGGCTTGATTATTCCGTGACTCAGCCGGGTAATCGATCAGTTTGCTCAGCGCAACCTGTAGGGGGATTCTGTGTGCGTTGAAATGCAGTTGAAGGCCGGGCCGCTCAATCAGCCGCTCAGAAAGATCTGACGCGGCTGATTCAGGGGCTTTTATCCGTGGACTGAGCGCCCCGTCATTTCCTGGGCCATTTCGCTGGCATAGCTGTCGGTCATGCCGGCGATGAAATCAATCATGCGCAGGAATGACGTATGCAGCGGGCCATTGGGATCGGGCGCGTTGTTACCCAGCAGGTCGAGTACGCGGCGGCTCTTGAAGGACGGCGTGCGCCCGTTGTGCTGTTCCAGCGCCGCGCCGCAGAAGGCGTTGAGCAGGATTTCCAGGGTGGTGTAGGCGCCGATTTCGTGCAGCGTCTTGCGCTTGTCCTGGAAGATCTTTTTACGCGCCATGTCCTTGGCATTCAGCACGCAACGCTTGGCGGGGCCGTGCATGTGCTCCACCAGATCGCCAGGCAACGTGCCGGCCAACAGAGCGTCCTGTTGCTCGACGAAAGCGCGGGCGGCGGCGTTGGTCAGGTGCTCGATGGCCTTGCCGCGCAGGATCGCCAGTTTGCGCCGACGGGAATCCTGCGGACCGAGCAGGCGATAGGTTTCCGGAATGTCGTCGCCCACCAGGTCCAGCAGCAATGACTCGACTTCGGCGTATTCCAGCAAGTCCATTTCCAGGCCGTCTTCAAGGTCGATCAGCGCGTAGCAGATGTCATCGGCGGCTTCCATCAGGTACACCAGCGGATGACGAGCCCAACGTTGTTCTTCCAATTGCGGCAGGCCGAGTTTGTGCGCGATCTGTTCCAGCAGCGGCAGTTCGCTCTGGTAGCAGCCGAACTTGTGCTTCTTGTAGCCCAGGGAATCGGCGTGCTTGGCCGTCCACGGGTATTTCAGGTAGGTGCCCAGGGTGGCGTAAGTCAGGCGCGTACCGCCGTCGAACTGGTGATATTCCAGTTGGGTGAGCACGCGAAAGCCCTGGGCATTGCCTTCGAAATTGAGGAAGTCGTTGCGTTCGACCTCGCTCATCGCATCCAGCCAGCCACGCCCGGCGGCCTGCTGGAACCAATGACGAATCGCGTCTTCGCCGGAGTGGCCGAAGGGTGGATTGCCGATGTCATGGGCCAGGCAAGCGGATTGCACCACCATGCCCAGATCGCTCGGTTCGCACCATTCGGGCAGGGCGCTGCGGATGGTTTCGCCCACGCGCATGCCTAAGGAGCGGCCGACGCAACTGACTTCCAGCGAGTGGGTCAGGCGCGTATGGATGTGATCGTTGCTGGACACCGGATGGACTTGAGTCTTGCGCCCCAGGCGGCGGAACGCACCGGAGAAAATGATGCGGTCGTGGTCTTTGTGGAAAGGGCTGCGGCCGAGTTCTTCCGGGCTGTGCACAGGCTTTCCGAGGCGTTCGCGAGTAAGCAGGGTTTGCCAATCCAAGGCTGGTTCTCTCCGTCAAGTGACTGATGCCCTAGCTTCCCGGTTCGCATCAGTGCCTGCAAGCGGAACTACAGGCCGGCGGCGTCGATATCGATAAGCAGCAGTCGCTCGCCGTTGTCGAAAAACTGTCCCGCCGTCAGGCAATACTGGTTACTGGTGGCATCGCGGTAGGTGTTGGACAGGGTTAGCCGCCGCTCATCCCAGCCTTCGGCCAGCAGGTGATAGAAGTACGGGCGCCATGACCAGTTGTGGCCCAGGTAGCGGTCGTCGGCTTCCCAGCGATTGTTGCGCCATTCCAGGTTGGGCGTCAGCTGCGTGCCGTGGCGATCGCATTGGTAGAAGCGCAACAGCCAGGGAAACGCGTCGAGCTGGGGCAGGGCGCTGATGGGCGCGCGGGCCTGGGCCCAATCCTGCAGAATCGCCATCAGCTCGCTGAGCTGCCGGCGCATGACCATCAGTTGCCCGCGCTCAATCAGCTTGCGCTGAACATAGCGTTGGCGCAGTTGCGCGAACTGGTCGACGAAAGCGTCGGTGGCAAAGAAATCGGTTTGCGCCCGGGCGAACAGAAATCCCTGCACATAACGTGAACCGCACTCCAGAGCGAAATTCAGCTGAGCTTCGGTTTCCACGCCTTCGGCGATGATCCAGCACCCGGTTTTTTCGGCCATGAGCGCCAGGGCCTTGACCACTTCGCTGCTCGGCCCGCCCAGTGCGGCGGCCTGAAACAGGCGCATGTCGAGCTTGAGAATGTCGGGTTGCAGGGCCAGCACGCGATCGAGTTGTGAGTAACCGGCGCCAAAGTCATCGATGGCGATCCGCGCGCCGGCCTGGCGATATCGTGCCACGACGTCGGCCAGGCGCTGGCTGTCGCCACCCAGTTCAGTGATCTCGAAGACGATGCGTTGCGGATCGACCCCGTGTCTGGCCAGTTGCTTGAGACTGGGCAGGGCCTGATCCGGACGCAAGCGGCTGATCCAGCGCGGCGACATGTTCAAGCTCAGAAACCAGTCCGCAGGGGCTTCATGTAAACGGCTCAAGGCATTATCGCGAATCTGCCGGTCGAGGCGACGCAGGGCGATGGCGGGGGTTCGCGGGTCGGCGAACAGCGGCCCGACGGAAGTCAATTGACCATCGGCCTGGCGCAGTCGACCCAATGCTTCGACGCCCGCGATACGGCCGGTGGCGGTATCGATGAACGGCTGAAAGCAGGCGAGCGGTTGCCCGTCGATCACGAGGCCTCCTTAGTGAGGTTTTGTTTTTGGATTGAGCCTGAGGCCGGGTAGGCATGCAGGATTGAACCCCTCGATAAAGAGGTTCAATCCCGGTGGCATTGCAAGAATGCAGCCAGATAGTGACTGATCAGTGTTTGTTCGAGGAACCCTGCAGCACCAGCTTGATCAGCGGCCCCAGGCTGGTGCCCAGTTGCACCAGGCGCGTGAGACTGCTGACGCCACCGTTCTTGGCGCCCTTGCCGGTCAGAAAACCGAGCAGGGTCACGGCGGCCATGCCCCAGAGCGGAGCGTGCTTGATGCCGAAACCGTCTTGCAGGTTTTGCGTCATCCCGCGCACTCGCTGCAGGGGTTGCAGCAATTGTGCGGATTCGTGGCGGATTTCCTGGCGATGCATTTCCATGCGCAAGCGGATCAACGCCTTGCGCATTTCGGTGCGCGAACTGTTGTGAGGCAATTCAGGCAGGCTCATGGCAGCAGGCGCTCCCGGTCGTTGGCCAATTCTTCCAGGGTGCCATGGAAGGGCGAGGACTCATCGAATACCGCAGCCTTGAGACGCATCCCGCAGAAAATCGCCGCAAGGGTGTAGAACACGCAAAGCCCGATGATCGCGGCCAGGCGATAGGTGTCCCAAAACAGGATCAACACCAGCGTCGACAACCCCACCAGCAACAGCAAGGCAAAGACCAGCGCCAGGCCGGCAAACAGCAACAGGCTGACGGTGCGGGCCTTCTGTTCCTGCAATTCGATGCCGAACAATTCGACATGGCTGTGCAGCAAGCCTAGAAATGCTGCACCCAGTCGCCGCGAGGAAGCGCTTGTGCCCGTCGCGGACGGGCCGGATTCGCCGATAGTCATATCAGCGACGCGTGGCCAGCAGGCCAATCAGGAAGCCCACGCCAGCAGCGATGCCGACCGATTGCCACGGGTTGGCCTGAACGTAATCTTCGGTCGCGGTGACCGCTGCCTGGCCGCGCTGGCGCAGCGAGTCTTCGGTCAGTTTCAGGGTTTCGCGAGCACGCAAGAGGCTGTCGTGGATCTGGTCACGCAATTCATCGGCCTGATCGCCGGCGATGGATTTGGTGTGTTCCAGCAACCGTTCGGTATCGCTGACCAGGGTCTGAAAATCGTTCATCAGGATTTCTTGAGCAGTCTTTGCCTTGATGCTGGCCATGGGTAAATCTCCGTAAGTGGCTTCTGATGCGTTCGAGTATGAGCCTTGGGCGAAGGTTCAGTACAAATGACTGGTACAACTTTTGCTATGTCATGGTGCGTCAGCCTGCGCCGTTGCGCTGTTGCTGGGCATGATTTGAGCAAAACCATAACTCAAATAATCGAAACCCGCGCAAAGGTGATGACCTTGTGCGCCAAAGCGGTTCATTGGAATCAACACGTTGATTCCGGCGGGCCGCAATTTGGTGCGTCGATTGCCTGCGCGAACTGCTTTGGTGCTCTTTTAGCCTTCAGGTCTGCCAACCCCATGGATAATCTGCAAAGCGCTGTGGACAGTCTGGTCCACAGCTCCAATACGTTGTTCATTTTGATCGGTGCGGTCATGGTGTTGGCCATGCACGCGGGTTTCGCGTTTCTGGAAGTCGGCACGGTACGACAAAAGAACCAGGTCAATGCCTTGTCGAAAATCCTCAGCGACTTCGCCATTTCGACGTTGGCGTATTTCTTTATAGGCTACTGGATTTCCTACGGCGTCACTTTCATGCAACCGGCGGCGGTGATCAATGCCGATCACGGTTACGGTCTGGTGAAATTCTTCTTTCTGCTGACCTTCGCGGCGGCGATCCCGGCGATCATTTCCGGTGGCATTGCCGAGCGTGCACGCTTCGTTCCGCAGCTGTGCGCGACGGCGTTGATCGTGGCGTTCATCTACCCGTTTTTCGAGGGCATGATCTGGAACGGCAACTACGGTGTGCAAGCCTGGTTGCTGCAGCGCTTTGGCGCCAGCTTCCATGACTTTGCCGGTTCCGTGGTGGTCCACGCCATGGGCGGTTGGCTGGCGCTGGCGGCGGTGCTGTTGCTGGGGCCCCGGAACGGACGTTATCGCGACGGTCGATTGGTGGCGTTCGCGCCGTCGAGCATTCCCTTCCTGGCCTTGGGCTCGTGGATTCTCATCGTCGGCTGGTTCGGCTTTAACGTCATGAGCGCGCAGACGTTGCAAGGCGTCAGCGGCCTGGTCGCAGTGAATTCGCTGATGGCCATGGTCGGCGGCACCGTGGCGGCGCTGATCGTCGGACGCAATGACCCGGGCTTCCTGCATAACGGCCCGCTGGCCGGGCTGGTGGCGATCTGCGCCGGTTCCGATCTGATGCACCCCGTGGGCGCGCTGCTGACCGGTGCGATCGCCGGGGCATTGTTCGTCTGGTGCTTTACCGCGGCCCAGGGCAAATGGCATATCGACGATGTGCTGGGTGTCTGGCCGTTGCACGGTTTGTGCGGCGTTTGGGGCGGGATCGCGTGCGGCATCTTCGGCCAGACGGCGCTGGGCGGCTTGGGCGGTGTAAGCCTGATCAGTCAGTTGATCGGCACCTCGCTGGGCGTGATCGTGGCCCTGGCCGGTGGCTTTGCGGTGTACGGCACGATCAAGGCATTCCACGGTTTGCGCCTGAGTCAGGAAGAAGAGTATTACGGCGCTGACTTGTCGGTGCACAAGATCGGCGCCGTGAGCCAGGACTAGTTTTCCTCATCATCAGCACCGGGATAAAACCGATGCAGCAAGCTGTAGCGATCATGCCGGACCTGATCGACGCGCTCCTGCACCTGATGCGCCGGCAAACCCAGCATGATCAGCGCATGGGAGGCGAGCATCAGGCTCGACTCCAGCAACTCCGGCACCACTTCATTGGCGCCGGCCGCTTTCAATTCGGCCCACTGACTGTCGTCCCGGGTGCGCACCAGGATCGGCACGCTCGGGTTGTATCGACGCGCTTCCTTCAGAATCAGCAAGGCGATGTCAGTCTGGTCCACCGCGATCACCAGCAAGCGCGCACGTTCCAGCCCGACGGCGGCGAGCAACTCGCCGCGACGTGAGTCGCCATAGTGCACGCTGCTTTCACCGGCGGCTGCTTCCTGAACCCGCACCGGGTCGTTGTCCAGGGCGATGTAAGTGAGTTGTGCGTTGTGCAGAAAACGGCCAATGGACTGCCCCACGCGGCCATAACCGCAAATCACCACATGGCCGTGCAACCCGGCGTTGAGCGCGCTGATTTCCTCGAGTTTTGCTTCCTCATTGGGTTTGCGGTGCAGGCGCGCGGCGATGCTTGGCGCGGCGCGCAGCAACAGCGGCGTGACCAGCATCGAACAGAACGTCGCGGCCAGCAGCAGACCACCGAGGTCGGCAGGCATCAATTTGTTCTGCTGCATCTGCGCCATTAACGCAAAGCAGAACTCTCCACCCTGAGCCAGCGCCAGGCCACTGCGCCACGCGGTTTCGCCATCGCTGCCGCGCCATTTGACCAGCAGCGCAACCACACTGCCCTTGATCAGCAGCAACCCGAGGGTCAGGCCAAGGATGAGCAAGCCATGGCTGGCAAACAGCTGCAAGTCGATCAGCATGCCGATGCTGACGAAAAACAATCCGAGCAGGATGTCGCGGAACGGCCGGATATCCGCCTCGATCTGATGCCGGTAATGGCTTTCCCCGAGCAGCATGCCGGCCAGGAACGCGCCGAGAGCAGGGGAGAGGCCCATCAAATGCGTGAGCCAGGCGGTCAGCAGCACAATCACCAGGGCCAGCAGCACGAACAGTTCGGCTGAGCGGGAGGCGGCCACTTCCTGAAACAGTCGGGGCAGCAACCAGCGACTGGCCAGCAGCAGGCCAACAAACAGCAAAACGGTCTTGGCCAACGTCAGGGGCAGCGCCCAATACCAGGATTGATCGCTGCTGCCGGCGAACACCGGCACCAGGGTCAGCAGCAACACCGCCACCACGTCCTGGAACAGCAGCACGCCGATGGCGTTCTGGCCGTGGCTGCTGAAAATCTCCCCAAGACTGCCCAATTCCTTGCTGACAATCGCCGTGGATGACAACGCCAGACCGGCACCGAGCAACAGCGCCGGGGTGACCGACACGCCGAACAGCATCAGCAAGGCCCCCAGCAGCATCCCCGAACCCAACACTTGCAGACTGCCGAGGCCGAACACCACTTGGCGCAATGCGAGCATTTTCGACAGGGAAAATTCGAGCCCCAGGGAGAACAGCAAAAACACCACGCCCAACTCGGCAAGGTCCGGCAGTTCGTCGCTTTCGTTGACCCAGTCGAGCGCCGTGGGTCCGACCATCAGGCCCACGCAGAGGTAGCCGAGCACCGGCGGCAAGCGCAAACGCCGGAACAGCGCAATGACCACCAGGGAGGAGGCGAGGATGATCAACAGATTGGCAAACACTGAAAACTCCGGTGATGGGGTCGGGCTACCCAAGCGTAGAGGCAAAAAAAGTCCAGAGCATCGCGCAAAGCGGATTCCGCGCAAATGATATGCGTCAGGGAATTGCCGAAACCTTTTGCAATTGACTGACCTGGACGTCTGCAGGCCTCAAGGGCATTGGCTCGACGGTTTGTGGCGACGGGGCCTAGAATGAGCGCTTACTTTATCGGGTCTGTTTGTCATGCCTCCTGAATGTCGGCTGTTTGGCACCCTGGGTTGCCATCTTTGTGAAGTTGCCGAAGCCATAATGATGCCTATGGTCGATCACGGTTTGATGGTGGAGTTGGTCGATATCGCGGAAAACGAAGGCTGGGTCGAAGACTATGGCCTGCGGATCCCGGTGTTGCGGCGCCTCGATACCGGCGCTGAACTCGATTGGCCCTTCGATGGCGAACAAGTCGTGGCGTTCTTGCGCTGAGTGTCCCCACCCGTCGCGGTGACGAGTTCCGCCATTGGCGAAAATCAGGTTATTCGGTTACTGTATGTTCATACAGTTATTCGGATTGCCTGCCCTGCGTCCTCCTATTACGGATTTGGCCAGGTGATCCCGCTAGTCAGAGGGATGAACCGTGGTCAATGTCGAACAATTGAAGAACAGCGTGAACCGGATGTCGATCGACGTGGTGCGCGAGGCAGTCCTCGAACTGCGACTGGATGGCTTGGTCACCGAAGGCAAAACCCCCTTCAACAAGCTGCACTTCAACACCTGTTTCGCCGAGATCGAAGCCTTGTTCCAGCGCGCGGGCTATCACCGGCAACTGGACGTCGTGGGGTATCAGGGCTTGATGTACGCGCTTTACGATCCTGGCCGCTGGGAAGCGGTGGATGTGTTGCGCTGGCTCAAGGAATTCACCGAAGCGGCGGCGCGGACGCAGTCGATTCCGGCTTGAGGAATCTCCGCTAGGTTCGATTCGGCCGCTGTTGGATAATGCCGCCCTGTATTGAGGGTTAGAGCGTTCGTATGTCCACTTCATCGTTTTCCGCTGCACACAGCCAGGCCAGCACCCTCTACTTGCCACCAGGCCCGTGGCAGACCGTGCTCGACTGCTTGTGCGAGCACTTCGGCGCTATCGGGCGTGAACAATGGCTGGACCGCATCGCTCGCGGCCGAGTCCTCGACGGCCATGGCCAGCCGATCGCCCTGGACCTGCCGTACAAGGAAGGCCTGCGGATTCACTATTTCCGTGAAGTGCCAGACGAGAAGCCGATCCCGGTGGTCGAGTCGATCCTGTATGCCGATGAACACTTGGTGGTCGCGGACAAACCGCATTTCCTGCCCGTGACACCGGCTGGTGAATACGTGGAGCAAACACTGCTGCGGCGGCTGATCCACCGGTTGGATAACCCGCATCTGGTGCCTTTGCATCGTATTGACCGGCATACAGCGGGGCTGGTGCTGTTTTCGGCCAATCCGCAGACACGCTCGGCGTATCAATCGTTGTTTCCGACGCGCCAGATTGAAAAACGCTACGAGGCGATTGCTCGGGCGTTGCCTGAGTTGTCCTTCCCGTTGGTGCATAAAAGCCGCCTCGTGGACGGCGAACCGTTCTTCCGCATGCAGGAAGGGCCGGGCGTCAGCAATACCGAGACGGCGGTCGAGGTCCGGGAGAAAAACGGCGAACTCTGGCGCTACGGGCTCTACCCGGTCACGGGCAAAAAGCATCAGTTGCGGGTGCACATGACGGCCTTGGGCGCCAGCATCTGCAATGATCCGTTCTATCCGCAGGTACTCAAGGACGTCGAGGATGACTATGCCAACCCCTTGAAACTGCTGGCCCAGGGGCTGCGCTTTGTGGACCCGGTGACGGGGCAGGAACGCGCCTTTGAAAGCACCATCACCTTGCAGTGGTGATCAGGCGCCGCACTGTTGCGCAGCCATGAAAAAGCCCGCTTGATAGCGGGCTTCTGTGTATCCGGTTGTCGCTGTAAAGATTACAACTCTTTAACAGTGCGAACCTGATCCTTGTTGACGCGGGTGTGCTTGCCGTCTAGCTGTTCGAACTCGTAGAAACCCGACTCTTCATCGTATTTAGGCTGGTCGACGGCCTGGATTTCACGACCGTCATTCAAGGTGATCACTGTTGGCGACGAGCAACCGGCGAGGGTGGCCAGGCCCAGTGCGAGCATGAAAGTGGCGAGGGTCCGTTGAGTCATGAGTGTGTCTCCGAATATGAATTCTTTTGGTTACTAAACGTGTAGACGTATGCGGCTGGCGCAAGTTCCTTCTCGTGTCAGTCTGACACACACTTATGTGCACTTAACAGTTCGGGTGTGTTCAGGTTGGCCAGCCGAGGGTCATTGTCCGGGCATTGCAGGGCAGTTGCGCCCAATTGCCGCATGATTCGGCCGGGACTGCGTTCGCCTTCGTTCCAGGCGTTTTCGAACGCAAGGGAAAGGGCAACGGGAATAATGCACAGCAAGGGCTCCCAATGATCGCCGTGGCGCAGCATCAGGGGCTTGTCCGGATGCTGTGCGGCGGTTTCGCGCATGCCTTGCAGCAGCGCGGCATCGATACGCGGCACATCACAGGGCAACACCAGCAAATGCGAATGGCGGGCGGCTTTCAGACCCGCACGGATACCGGCCAGCGGCCCGGGAAAACCGGCGTGATCGTCCACCACCAGTTGGTCGGCGTAGGGCGCGTAGGTTTCCTGGTTTCTATTACAGGAGATGATCAGGTCATCGCTCAGCGCGCGGGTCTTGCGGTGCAGATGCGCAATCAGCGGTTCGCCGTGCCATTCGATCAGCCCTTTGTCCTGACCACCCATGCGCTGGCCACGGCCACCCGCCAGGAGCAGAATTGAACAGGTCGGCAACGGGGTATTTGACGTCATGGCAGCTCTCCATGGGGGCGGCAAAAAATTGAGGCGCTGTGATATAACACCGGGCTGTTTTCCCTACAACTGGACGAGCCTATGAAAGCCAAGGCTGATGTACCTTTCGCACCGCTCAACATCGCGGTACTGACGGTCAGCGATACCCGCACCCTGGAAACCGACACCTCCGGCCAGGTCTTTGTCGACCGCCTGAGCGCTGCCGGTCACAACCTCGCGGCACGGGTGCTGCTTAAAGATGACCTGTACAAAATTCGTGCGCAAGTCGCCAACTGGATTGCCGACGATGTAGTGCAAGTGGTGCTGATCACCGGCGGCACCGGGTTCACCTGCCGCGACAGTACACCGGAAGCGGTGAGTTGCCTGCTGGATAAGCAGGTCGATGGTTTTGGTGAGTTGTTCCGGCAGATTTCCGTGGCGGACATTGGCACCTCGACCGTGCAGTCCCGGGCATTGGCTGGTTTGGCCAACGGCACGCTGGTTTGCTGCTTGCCGGGTTCGACCAACGCCGTGCGTACCGGCTGGGATGGCATTCTTGCCGAGCAACTGGATTCGCGGCACCGCCCGTGCAATTTCGTCCCTCACCTGAAACAGGCGGCACCCTGTGAATCCCGTGGGTAAGCCGGGCAAGACCGGCAGCTTGATGCCGGTCGAGGTGGCGCTGGCACGTTTGCTGGAAATGGCTGAAGCGGCACCGATTCGTGAAACCGAGCGCTTGCCGTTGGCCCAGGTTCAAGGCCGAGTGTTGGCGGAGGATCTGATCTCGACGCTGGATTTACCGCCCTGGCCCAACAGCGCCATGGACGGTTATGCCTTGCGCGTTGCCGACTGGAGCGGTGAACCGTTGGTGGTCAGCCAGAAGATTTTCGCTGGCCAGGCCCCGCAACCGTTGCAGCCGGGGACCTGCGCACGAATCTTTACCGGTGCGCCGGTGCCTGCTGGTGCCGACTGTGTCGAGATGCAGGAGAACGCTGAGGTCCAGGCGGATGAGCGTGTGGTTTTCACTGAAGCCATGACGCCCGGCCAGAACATTCGTCCCCAGGGCCAGGAAACCACTGTGGGTGAGTTGGTCTTGTCGGCCGGCACGCGCCTTGGCCCCATCGAGCAAGGGTTGGCGGCATCTCTGGGATGCGCGGAACTGGCGGTGGTGCGCAAGGTGCGTGTGGCGGTGCTGTCCACCGGTGATGAATTGATCGAACCCGGTCAGGCGTTGGGTCCGGGACAGATCTACAACAGCAATCGCGTGTTGCTTTGCAGCTGGTTGCAGCGTTTGGGCTGCGAGGTAATTGATGCTGGGATCCTGGTGGATGATCTGGCGGTGACCCGCGCTCGCTTGGGCGAACTGACCAATGTCGACCTGATTCTGTCCACTGGCGGTGTGTCAGTGGGTGAAGCCGACTTCCTGGGCATTGCCTTGCGCGAAGAGGGCGAGCTGACACTGTGGAAACTCGCCATCAAACCCGGCAAGCCGCTGACGTTCGGGCATTTCCGTGGCGTGCCGGTGATTGGCCTGCCGGGTAACCCGGCGTCAACCCTGGTGACCTTTGCCTTGCTGGCTCGGCCTTATCTCCTGCGCCGTCAAGGTGTCCAGGACGTCGAACCGCTGCAGTTTCCGGTGCCAGCAGGGTTTGTCTGGCCCAAGGCCGGCAATCGACGGGAGTACCTGCGCGGGCGCCTTGAAAAGGGTCGGGCAACCCTCTACAGGAATCAGAGTTCTGGCGTACTGCGCAGCGCCGCCTGGGCTGAAGGCTTGGTGGAAGTGCTTGAAGACCGCACGTTGATCGAGGGTGACTTCGTCAATTTCATCCCTCTGAGTGAAGTCTTGGGCTGATTCACGCCGACGTAAGCCCGGTTGATCGAGTCGGGCCTTGCGTCCAGCCATGTCGCTTAGTGAGCCAGGAGTGTCACGACCTGATCGAACCGGCTGTTGGCGACCCATCCCAGGAGGCCAAGAATCACGGCGGCGGCACCGGCCAAGTAGGCCAGTCGGTGTTTGATGGATTTGACGTCACCCCGCACTTCATCCATGTCTCTGCGGATGTATTTGAGGTGTGTCTCCAGCTCAACGACGCGAGGTTCCATATCAACTTCTCCGGTGGGTTTTGCGCTGTTTTTGAATTCAGCCTGGTGAGCCCTTAATGCGTTTCCATTCATTGCATGCACATCCTTGTGTGTGGGTAGATTGAGGGTTGAAGACAACCGGCCCCAACGGTGTACCAATCACCCGGCTCGGTCAATTGAGCCGATTCCTCACGTTTTGTAAGAAAAAATACCGCTCTGTAGGACGCAAGGCGTCGCGACCTGAATTAATTCAGGTTCCGCTGACTTTTTTGGGTGTCTGTGAGGTCAACATCTCCCATATGGATTCCAATCATGGGAGTGACAACAATGAGTGAGCGCAAGGCGCTGTTGATTCTGCATGGCAAGCAGGCACTCAACGAGGAAGTCCGCGCGGCCGTTGAAGGCAAGCGCAAGCAAGGATGGGAGCTGGCCGTTCGGCTGACCTGGGAGGCCGGCGATGCCCGGCGTCTGGTGGATGAAGCGCTGGCCGCCGGTTACCGGCAGGTGATTGCCGGTGGCGGTGACGGCACCTTGCGCGATATCGCCGAAGCCATGGCGGCCCATACGAACGAGGCCAGCCTGGTGCTGTTGCCGTTGGGCACCGCCAACGATTTTGCGCGCGCCGCCGGTATTCCTTTGGAACCCGCTCAGGCGCTGGAGCTTCTGGACAGCTCCCCGAGCGCCATCGATTTGGGAACGGTCGGTGGCCAGGTTTTCCTGAACATGGCCACTGGCGGTTTTGGCAGTAACGTCACGGCCAATACGTCGGAGGACCTGAAAAAGATCCTGGGCGGCGCGGCGTATCTGTTCACGGGACTGTCGCGCTTCAGTGAATTGCATGCCGCCTATGGCGAATTGCAGGGGCCGGACTTTCACTGGCGTGGCGAGTTGCTGGCATTGGGCATCGGCAATGGCCGACAGGCCGGGGGCGGCAGGGTGTTGTGCCCGGAGGCGCTGGTCGACGACGGATTGCTGGACATCAGCATTCTGCCGGCACCGCAGGAGGTGGTCGGGACATTGAAGAATTTGCTGACCGATGGCTTCGGCATCGACAACATGTTTGTGCGGGCCCGTTTACCGTGGGTCGAGATCAAGGTGTCGGAAGGCCTGCATATCAACCTCGATGGTGAACCCCTGGAGGGCGACGACCTGCGTTTCGAGGCACGTCCGGCGGCGTTGCGCGTGCACTTGCCGCCGAACTCGCCGCTGCTGGGCGCGTCGCCAGCCGTCAATCGTCCAGGCTGATGATTTGCTCACGCACGGCGAACAGCACCAGGCCCGCCACGTCGTAGATCTGCAAGCGTTTCATGATCTGCGAACGGTGGGTTTCGACGGTCTTGATGCTCAGGCCCAGGCCGTTGGCGATTTCCCGGGTGGATTTGCCGCGAACGATCAGCCGCAGGATTTCCAGTTGGCGAGCGGTCAGGTTGTGGGTGTCGGGGATGGGCGCCTGGTTTTTCTGGGTGCGGGTCAGCGCCTGGTTGATCACGGTGTGGGCGATGGCCGGGCTCAAGTAGCGCTCATTATTGCGCAAGGCGTCCAGGGCATGTTCGAGTTCGGTGGCCGTGGTGTCCTTGAGCAGGTAGCCATGGGCTCCGGATTCCAGGGCCTGCATGATCAATGTCGGGTCGGTGTGCATCGACAGGATCAGCACCTTGCTCTGCGGGCGAACCTTTTTGAGTCGCTGCAAGGCCTCGAGGCCGCCGGTCTCCTTCATGGAGATATCCAGCAGAACGATGTCCGGGGACAGTTGCTCGACCATTTCCAGCAGTTGCGAGCCGTCATTGGCCTCGCCTACGACTGCGTAGCCGGGAATATCCAGCACCAGAGCGCGCACGCCTGCCCGGATAAGCGAGTGGTCATCCACTAGAAGTAAGTTACAAGTCAACGCATAACCTTATTCGTACTGGCCCGCTCGAGCGCACGGGGCGCCCAGGGGAAAAGTGCTTCGATTTGAGTGCCTTTGCCCGGTTCACTGGTCACGGTCAAGGTCCCGCCCAATTGATCGATCCGTTCCGACATCCCGGCCATTCCGCGTTGCCCCTCACGCCCCGGGTTTACCGCGGGCGCAAAGCCCAGGCCATCGTCGCTGATCAGCAGTGTCAGGCCTTGAGGCAAACGTTGTACACGCACCAGCAAATTCCCGGCCTCGGCATGGCGCAATATATTGGTCACCGCTTCCTGGGTGATCCGGAAGGCGGCCACGGCCATTTCCTCCGGAATACCGGTCAGGCGCTGATGGCATTCCAGGCTCCAGTGCACCGAGGTATTGGCCAGGGTCTTGAGCAAATGTGCCCGCAGGCTGGCTTCCAGGCCAAGACTGGTCAGTTGCCTCGGGTTGAGGATGGCCGAGACGTCGCGCACCTTGGTCAAGGTTTCTTCCAGGGTGTCGCACAGCACCGAGCACTGGCCTTGCAGGTCTTCGGGCAGTCGGCGCTTGAGCCATTCACTTTGAAGTTTTGCTGCGGTCAGCAACTGGCCGATATCGTCGTGCAACTCGCGACTGAGCCGATGGCGTTCGTTTTCCTGTACTTCCAGAAGCCGGTCGGCCAACTCTTGAGGCTGAAACTTGATCGACTTGCGTGACAGGCGATGCCCGACCCAGACACAGGCCAGTGCGGCCAGGTTGAGCAGCAGCAGACTCGCCGGCAGGCGCGTGGACAGACCATAAACCAGCAAGCTGCCGAGCGCCGAGCAGGTACACAGCAGCAGCGTGAACCGACGCGCGTTTTCTCGGGAAGGGGGCCACGTGGTAATTGACTTGAGGCTGGCGTACATAGCAGATGGAGCCAATGGATGTTCGCTGCGGGCAGACCTGCCATGGTGGCTGACGGGTCTCTGTCTGAAAAACTATTGTGTAAATCACCGGCTTCAACAGGGCAAACCAGAGGGCGACATCCCGCCTTGAAGTTTAGCGGGCTGCTCTCATCTGGAATCACGGTGCCATTAATTGAAGCCAACTAATGGGCGGCATAATACCACCTAAGATACCGTTGGTCGCGTTTGCTATATATGTCCGGACAGTCAGGAATTCAGACATTCTGGACGTTGGTTCCATAATGGAAAAAGTGTGGTTATTGTCATGCGAGGATATTGAGCGTAATTGGCGCTCTATTTTTGTCGTCAGGTATAACCTGAGAGCAAGACCGATAGTCCTGATTTGACAGAAATAATTATTTTATTTAGAACGGTCGTTGACAGGTATGAAATATTCAAATGCGACATGCATATTCAAGTAACTGAGACGGGCCAGGAAAACAAGCAAATCAGACGGCACCTAAGTTGCCCGTCCAAATTAAGCTTGCCGTTCCGAGAAGGTCACGAGGGTAAGCGGTTTGGAGTGCACGGCCGGCTGAAAGCGGCTTTGTCCGACCTGAAAGGCAAGGGCTTCGATCAGCGATATCTGCTCGCTGTCATCAAGGCCCAACTGGCCGGTTTTCGGATCAATAAGTTCGAGTTGCCAGGCGAGCAGTGAAAAGCAATCTTTCAGCGCACCCAAGGCTTGCTCGTGCAAGGCCATGTGATGATGTTGGGCGTGGTTCAGCAAACCATGAATATGCAGCGAAAACTCCGAAATCGTTTCCAGCGCCAAGGCATCCGCCTTGTTGGCCAGTTTGAGCAGAGTGCTGAGCATGCAGTCGATGGCGTCCGAATCATTGCTGATCAGTTGCAAATGGCTGAGGCACTCCTCGGATTTGGCCAGGAGTGCTTCAGCCTCGACAAGAAACTCCGGAAGCCCTTGAGTTCCCTCTTTATGTTCGTTCGGCATGCTTATCTCCACAACGTCATGTCAGATGAGGGAATGTCGTGTGTGCCGATGATCACGAGATTTTGCGCGAGCGCACCCCGGCGAGCTATTGCGCACGCTGGAGAACTCGAGAGGGTGGAGGGCCACTGACCTGCGATCGCACACAAAAGCCTGACTCCGTTCATGCAATGAGAATGGCGTCACATTAATGGCTATTGGATATTGCGAATATCAGGTTGGGCCTGATTGTTACTAGGGGAATCCCTTACGCAGGGGAACCTAACGTGCAAACCGAGGTCGCGCGGCGGGGAATGAAGCGTGATGAAAATCACGAGGCCAGTAAAGCATGATGTTAATGTGACATCAATGGCTGAACATGGCATTTTGTCTGGGGGTCAAGGTCCGGCAATAACAGCCGATAACCCTCTTTAGTGAATTCATCAGAACAAGCCCAGGAGTCATTAATGGCCGGCATTCTCGACACGGTAGACCAACGCACGCAACTGGTGGGTGAGAATCGCCTGGAAATTCTCATGTTCCGGCTGGCCGGGCGGCAATTGTTCGCGATCAACGTCTTCAAAGTTCAAGAAGTGCTGCAACTGCCGAAACTGACCCTGATGCCCCAGCGCCATCCGTTTGTCTGCGGCGTGGTCAACCTGCGCGGCCAGACGCTGCCGGTCATCGACCTGTCCCAGGCCATCGGCATGCGTCCCCTGGTACCAAGCCCCACCAGCACGATTATCGTCACCGAGTACAACCGTTCGGTGCAGGCGTTCCTGGTCGGCGGCGTGGACCGCATCGTCAACATGAACTGGGAAGCCATCCTGCCGCCGCCGACCAGTGCCGGTCGCCAGCATTACCTGACGGCCATCAGCAAGGTCGACGACCAGTTGGTGGAAATCATCGACGTGGAAAAAGTCCTCGCCGAAATCGTCCCGTACAACGCCAAGGTGTCCAAGGACAAACTCGATGATCCGGTGCTGGAGCGGGCCCGTGGCCGTGAAGTGCTGCTGGTGGACGACTCCAATGTGGCGCTCTCGCAACTGCGCGACACCCTCGGCCAGTTGGGCGTGAAGATGCACATCGCCAGCGACGGCCTGAAGGCGCTGAACATGCTCAAAGGCTGGGCCGATACCGGTGTGTCCATGACCGACAAACTGCTGATGATCTTCACCGACGCGGAAATGCCGGAAATGGACGGCTATCGCCTGACCACCGAAATTCGCAACGACCCGCGCCTGCGTGGCCTCTACGTGGTCCTGCACACCTCGTTGTCCGGCAGCTTCAACGACTCGATGGTGAAGAAGGTCGGCTGCGACAACTTCCTCTCCAAGTTCCAGCCGGACAAGCTGGTTGACGTGGTGCGCCAGCGCCTGATGCTTGACGAAGTGCCTGCCTGATCACGATGTAATCCCTGTGGGAGCGGGCTTGCTCGCGAAGGCGGTGTGTCATTCAACACCAATGTTGACTGATCGGGCCCCTTCGCGAGCAAGCCCGCTCCCACAGGTTTTTTTTGCCTTTGATTCGGCGATCAAGCTCGTATAGGGTGGCCTTTTTTGCCCACCAGGGAGCTGGCCATGCTGCGTCTGAGCGCGCTTTATCGTTATCCGTTGAAATCCGGCAAGGGCGAGACCCTGCAACAGGTCAGCCTCGACAAACTGGGCCTGGACGGTGATCGACGCTGGATGCTGGTAGACGAAGCCAGCGGGCGCTTCCTGACTCAACGCGCGGTGGCGCAGATGAGCCAGTTGTCGGCGTTGTGGAATGGCGACGGTGGCTTAACCCTCAGCGCGTCGGGCCAAGCGCCGATCGATATCGCCTTGCCTGGCAGCGATGCCGAATTGCGTGGCGTGACCATTTGGCGCGACACCTTGCGTGTGCCGGATGCCGGCGACGCGGCGGCTGCCTGGGTCAGTCAATTTATCGGCAAGCCGACGCGGCTGGTGCAAGTGCCGCTGGATCGCGCACGCATGACAGAATCTGGCTATGGCAACGACGACGATCAGGTTGCGTTTGCAGACGGCTTTCCACTGCTGTTGATTGGTCAGGCATCGTTGCAGGACTTGTCGAGCAAAGTCGGGCGGCCATTGGAGATGCTGCGCTTCCGGCCCAATCTGGTGATCGAAGGCAGTGAAGCCTATGCCGAGGACGGCTGGAAACGCATTCGCATCGGCGACGTCGAGTTCCGCGTGGTCAAATCGTGCTCGCGCTGCATCCTGACCACCATCGATCCGCAAACCGGTATGCGCAGCGATGATCGCGAGCCACTGGCCACGCTTCAGAAGTATCGGGCTGAAGCGGATGGCGCGATGTTCGGCCAGAATCTGGTCAACGACAGCAATGGTCGACTTGAAGTCGGCATGCCGGTGACAGTTCTCGAATAAAAGACTTTGAACGAAAAATGCCCGTGTCCAAGGACACGGGCATTTTTTGTCGCTGTGAAAACCCAGGGTTTTAGCCGCGGTATTCGCACAGGTAAGCGGTGTCGACGGCCACTTTCAGCTGGAATTTGCTGTTGGCTGGCACATTGAACTGGCTGCCGGCGGCGAAGGTTTCCCAGTCGCTGCTGTCCGGCAGTTTGACGGTCAGGGCGCCGGTCACCACGTGCATGATTTCACGCTGGCTGGTGCCGAATTCATATTCGCCCGGTGCCATGACGCCGATGGTCGCCGGACCTTCAGCAGTGCCAAAGGCGATCGACTTGACGGTGCCGTCGAAGTACTCGTTGACTTTAAACATGGGCGATTCCTCGAAAAAAGGGCTTGAAAGGGCCGGCCAGTATGCACAACGGCCCTTGCGCCGTCACCTTCCTAGATAGGAAGCACCAGTGGTAATAACCGCGCGGTATTGCGGGCATCTTCCAGCGCCCGGTGCTGCTGGCCGTTGAACTGCATGCCGGCCAGTTGCAGCGCACCGTTGAGCCCCAGCGGGCGTTCCAGTCGCCGCGCCTTGGCGAAACGCTGCTTGAGGTTCATGTGCGACACCTGGCTCAAAAAACTGTTGAGTTGCAGACGCTGCCATTCCTGAACCAATTGTTTGCGGTCGTAATCGCCCCAACTGGCCCAACCTTCCAGGCGCGAATGATGCTGCACCAGCCAACGCTCGAACGCCAGCCAGACTTCGGTCAACGGCTGCGCGGTATCGATATTGGCCTGGGTGATGTGGGTCAATTCGCGGCAAAACGGCGTCAGCAATGGCCGGCGCGTCGGGCGTACGAAGCGCTGGAATTGATCCAGCTCCCGGCCTTTTCGGTCCACCAGGGTGGCACCGATTTCGATGATTTCCATCTCTGTGACTGGCCAGCCGCCCTCATCGGTGGTGGCTTCCAGATCAATGACCAACCAGTGAGGCATCGCAGGGTTCCTGGTATCCGCGTCCTGATAGGGCTTGAGCGTAGCCAAACCCGGCGGATCCGCCTAGCGCCTTATTCGACCTCCAGCAAAATCTGTCGATTTTTGACCTGATCGCCGACCCGGACTTGCAAGCGTTTGAGCACGCCGTCGATGCCGGATTTCAGCGGATGCTCCATTTTCATGGCCTCCAGCACCACCAACAGTTGTCCTTTGCTGACGGTGCTGCCCTCACTGACCAGCACGTCGACGATCGCGCCGTCCATCGGCGCCTTGAGCGTACCGGAGCTGACGCTGACCTGACTGGTCACCGCCATTTGCGTGCGATCCACCAGCCGCAGATTGCCGGGGCGAGTGAACAACCAGAGTTGCCCGGCGTCGAGGCGATAGGCGTGGCGTTGGCGAATGCCGTCGATTTCCAGGGTGGCCTGATGCCCGTCGCAGTGAATGATCTTCAATACAAGCATTCGATCGTTGACCTGTAGCCGGTACGGTTCACCAGGTTCCGCGTTCAGCTCCACCGCCCAGTCCTGGTTTTCCACACCGATGCGATAGTGCAGCGGTACGCTCGCGTTGTTGCGCCAACCGGCCAACGGGGCAAGGTGATGCCGGGCTGACGCGTGATAGAGCAGC
Organism: Pseudomonas sp. dw_612; assembly: GCF_018449725.1. Lineage (GTDB taxonomy): Bacteria > Pseudomonadota > Gammaproteobacteria > Pseudomonadales > Pseudomonadaceae > Aquipseudomonas. The sequence goes on from NZ_JAAVVC010000017.1 coordinate 90,028, forward strand.
GCCGTCGCGATGGCCAGTTCTTCGGCGCTCGGGGCGTGGGCATGCAGACAAGAATGCTCGGCGAAGTGCGTCGGGATAAACCCGGTGCTGAATTCGCCGCTGATAAATTGTGGGTGCTGCAGCAAGCCGGCGAGCAGGCGCTGATTGCTTTGCACGCCCAGCAGCACACTGTCCTGCACCGCCCGCAATAGCTTGCGCCGAGCCTCTTCGCGGGTGGCGCCGTGGGCGATGAGTTTGCCGAGCATTGGGTCGTAGAAGGGGCTGACGTGCTGGCCTTCGAGCAGGCCATGGTCGATGCGTACTCCGTTTTGCAACGCCGGCTCCCAGGCCTCGATATGCCCGGTCTGTGGCAGGAAACCCTGGGCCGGGTCTTCGGCGTACAGGCGCACTTCGATCGCATGCCCGTTGAGCTGCACCTGATCCTGACGTAGCGGCAGCGGTAGCCCTTCGGCAACGTGCAGTTGCCAGGCCACCAGGTCCAGGCCAGTGATCAATTCGGTTACCGGGTGTTCCACCTGCAGCCGGGTGTTCATCTCCAGAAAGTAAAACTGCCCGCGCGCATCCAGCAGAAACTCCACCGTGCCGGCGCCGACATAGTTCACCGCGCGTCCAGCCTTGAGCGCCGCTTCGCCCATCGCCCGGCGCAATTCAGCAGTCATCACCGGGCAGGGCGCTTCTTCGATGATTTTCTGGTGTCGGCGCTGGATCGAACAATCGCGCTCGCCGAGGTAGATCAGGTTGCCGTGCTGGTCGCCGAACACTTGAACCTCGACATGGCGCGGATCGATCAGCGCCTGTTCGAGGATCAGTTCATCGCTGCCAAATCCGCTCAGGGCTTCGGAGCGGGCGGTGCGCAACTGCTCCAGCAGATCATTGGCGTCGTGGACCAGGCGCATGCCACGCCCGCCACCGCCGGCACTCGCCTTGATCATCAGCGGATAGCCGATGCGCCGGGCTTCGCGGGCCAGGGTCGCGTCGTCCTGTTCGGTACCTTGATAGCCGTTGATGCAGGGTACACCGGCCTGGATCATGGCGAGTTTCGACAGGCGTTTGCTGCCCATCAATTCAATGGCTTCGGGGCTGGGGCCGATGAAGGTGATGCCGGCCTGTTGGCAGGCGAGGGCGAATTCGGCGTTTTCCGAGAGGAAGCCGTAGCCGGGGTGGATCGCATCGGCACCGGTTCGGCGGGCGGCCTCGATGATTGCCGGGATGTTCAGGTAGGACTGCTGCACCGGGGCCGGGCCGATGTTGACGGCTTCGTCGGCCATCTGAACGTGCAGGGCATCGGCGTCGGCGTCGCTGAACACGGCGACGGTGCGGTAGCCCAGGGCCTGGGCGGTGCGCTGGATGCGGCAGGCGATTTCACCGCGGTTGGCGATCAGGATTTTGTTCAGTCCGGGCATCGGTCTTTCCCTTGGTTCTTGCGGTGAATTTCAGGGCCTCTTCGCGAGCAAGCCCGCTCCCACATTTGGCATGCGTTCCCCTGTGGGAGCGGGTTTGCTCGCGATGCATTTTAGGAGGCCCATCCCGGTTTTCGCTTCTGCACAAAGGCCATGGTCCCCTCGATCCCTTCCGCCCCGGTTACGGCTTCGCTGAACCACCCGGCCGCTTGATCCAACAGTTCATCGCAGGGCTGCCCGGCACTGGCCAGCAGCAGTTTTTTGGTCAACGCATTCGCCCCCGGCGCGCAACACAGCACATGGGCCAATACTTCTTCGAGGCGTTCGGCCAGGGCTTGTGGGTCATGCTCGACAAAATGCACCAGGCCCATGCGCCGTGCCTGGGTGCCATCGAACCGCGCTGCGGTAAGGGCCAGTCTGCGGGCCTGGGTCAGGCCGATGCGCTGGACCACGAATGGCGCGATCTGCGCCGGCAGCAGACCGAGGCTGGTTTCCGGCAGACCGAATTGCGCCTGATGATCCGCCAGCGCGACGTCGCTGACGCAAGCCAGACCGAAACCACCGCCCAGCACCGCGCCTTGCAGCACCGTGATCACTACTTGCGGGGCGTGTTGCACCTCTTGCAACAACGCGCCGAACGCCCGGTTCATATCGCGATAGGCGTCCGGACCTTGAGCACGGGCGTTGGCCATGTCCTTGATGTCGCCGCCGGCGCAGAAATGCCCGCCGGCACCGCCGATCACCAAGGCGCGAACCGCGCGGTCATCGCGCACTGCCGCCAGTACCGCGCGCAGTTCGGCGACCATCTGCAAGCTCATGGCGTTGCGGCTTTCCGGGCGGTTAAGGGTGATGTGCAGCACGCCGTTATGGAGTTCGAGCAACAGCGTCTGGCAAACCGGCAGGCTGTTCATTTCTTTTTCCCCGGCAGGGTGCCCATGAGTTTGCAGATGATCCCCAGCATGATTTCGTCGGCGCCACCGCCAATCGACACCAGCCGCACGTCGCGATAGGCCCGGGCCACCGGGTTGTCCCACATGAAGCCCATGCCGCCCCAGTATTGCAGGCAACTGTCGCTGACTTCCCGGCCCAGACGCCCGGCCTTGAGTTTGGCCATCGACGCCAGGCGCGTGACGTCCTGGCCTTTGATGTATTGCTCGGTGGCCTGGTAGACCAGCGCCCGCAGGCATTCGATCTCGGTTTGCAGTTCGGCCAGGCGGAAGTGAATCACCTGGTTATCGATCAGCGCATTGCCGAACGTCTTGCGCTCCTTGCAGTACTCGATGGTGCTGTCGATGCAATATTCCAGGCCCTTGATCATGTTCGCCGCGCCGAACAAACGTTCCTCCTGGAACTGCAACATTTGCATCATGAACCCCGCACCTTCATGGCCGATGCGGTTGCGCTGCGGCACGCGCACGTTATCGAAAAACACCTGGGCGGTTTCCGAACTGCGCATGCCGAGCTTGTCCAGGTGCGAACTCAGGCTGATGCCTGGCGTGTTCATCGGCACCATGATCAGCGACTTGTTGACGTGGGGTTTGTCGTCGGACGTATTGGCCAGCAGGCAGATGAAATCGGCGCTCGGCGAGTTGGTGATCCACATTTTGCTGCCGTTGATCACGTAATCGTCGCCGTCCTTGCGCGCGGTGGTTTTCAACCCGGCGACATCGGAACCGGCGCCGACTTCCGAGACGCCGATGCAGCCGACCTGCTCGCCGGTGATCGCCGGACGCAGGAACTCTTCACGCAACTCATCGGAGCCGAAGCGGGCGAGGGCCGGGGTGCACATGTCGGTCTGCACGCCGATGGACATCGGGATCCCACCGCAATGAATGGTGCCGAACTCTTCGGCGGCGACGATCGAATAACTGTAATCCAGGCCCATGCCGCCGAATTTTTCGGGTTTGGAGATGCCCAGCAGACCGAGGTCGCCAGCCTTGCGGAAGAGCTCATGGATCGGAAAACGCCCGGCCTTTTCCCATTCCTCGACGTGCGGGTTGATCTCGTGATCGACGAATTGGCGAACGGTACGGCGCAGTGCTTCGTGTTCCTGGGTGAAGATCATTTTTATTGTTCTCCTGAGCGCCGCTTAGAAGCGGGCGACACCAAAACTATTGGCTTGCAGCGGCCGAACCTCGGCCTCCTGGCAGATATCCAGCAAATACCCGAGCAACGTCCGGGTGTCCCGCGGATCGATCAACCCGTCGTCCCACAAACTGGCGCTGCCGTAGAGCGCGGTGGACTGGCTGTCGAGTTTCTGCGCGGTGACCTGCTCCAGCATGTCGAGCATTTTCGGGTCCGGCACCAATCCATCCTTGAGCTGTTTGGCCTCGGTGACGATCCGCAGCACTTTGCCGGCCTGGGCGCCGCCCATTACGGCGGTGCGGCTGTTGGGCCAGGCGAAGATGAAGCGCGGGTCGAGGCCGCGGCCGCACATCGCATAGTTGCCGGCGCCGTAGGAACCGCCGACGACGATGGTCAATTTCGCCACCCGGGCATTGGCTACCGCCTGAATCATCTTCGCGCCGTGCTTGATCACGCCTTGCTGTTCCGACTCGGTGCCGACCATGAACCCGGTGGTGTTGTGGAAAAACAGCAGCGGCGTCTGGCTCTGGTCGCACAGCTGAATGAACTGTGCAGCCTTGCTCGCGCCCTTGGGCGTGATCGGGCCGTTGTTGCCGATGAAGCCGCAGGCGCGACCCTGGATTTTCAGGTGACCGCAAATGGTTTGCTGATCAAACTCGCTCTTGAATTCGAGGAAGTTCGACGCATCGGCGATCCGGGCAATGATTTCGCGCACGTCGTAGGGTTTTTTCGGATCGTCCGGGATCAGGCCCAGTAATTCGTCGATGGGGTAGAGCGGTTCTTTCCACTGCGGCTCGGGCAGCCACGGCAGATGCTCGTTCCACGACAACGAGCTGACAATCTCGCGCACCAGACGCACACCGTCGGCGTCGTTCTCCGCCAGGTACTCAGCCGTGCCGGCGGTTTGAGCGTGCATCTCGGCGCCGCCCAGTTCCTCATCGGTGGCGACTTCGCCGGTGGCGGCTTTCAGCAGCGGCGGGCCGGCGAGAAACAGCTTGGCCTTGCCGCGCACCACCACCACGTAATCGGACAAACCCGGTTGATACGCGCCGCCCGCCGTGGCCGAGCCGTGGACCACGGTGATTTGCGGCAACCCCATGGCCGACATCCGCGCCTGATTGGCAAAGCTGCGCGCACCTTCGATGAAAATCTCGGCGGCGTAATTGAGATTGGCGCCGCCGCTTTCGGCCAGAGTGATCACCGGCAGTTTGTTTTCCATGGCGATCTGTTGCAGGCGCAGGGATTTTTTCAAGCCGCTGGGGGAAATGGTCCCGCCCTTGATCGCGCTGTTGTTCGCCACCACCAGCACCCGCACGCCGGACACGTAACCGATCCCGGCAATCAAGCCGCCGCCGGCGGAACTGCCGTCCTTGTCGTCGTGCAATTTATAGCCGGCCAGGCTCGCCAGTTCGAGGAACGGTGCGCCGGGATCGAGCAGCAGGTTGAGGCGTTCACGGGGCAACAATTGGCCGCGTTTGTCGAACCTGGCCTTGGCTTCGGCGGCTTTGTTCAGCAGGTTCTGTTCGAGTTGGCGGACGTGTTCGATACCCACCAGCATCGCCGCGCGGTTTTGTGCGAACTGTTCGCTGAACGGGTCGATCTGGGACTCGATCACCGGCATGGCTTATTCCTTGTCCTTGAGCACGTCGGGCCGCAGTACATCGGGTAAGTACGCGCGGTGGAAACCGTTGTACGACTCACTGTTCTGCGCTTTGTGGATCGGCCACGCCCGACCGCCCAGGCTCGCCGCACCGTCGATGCGCAGCGTACTGCCACTGACAAACGCCGCTGCCGGGCTGAGCAGGAACACAATCGCCGCGCTGACTTCCGATTCAGTGCCAATCCGTTTCAGCGGCACATGCTCGCGCAATGTCGGAATCACTGCCTTGAACGCACCTTCGTAAGTGTCCATGCCGCTGGAGGCGATCCATCCCGGCGCCACCGCGTTGACCCGCACCCCGGCGTAACCCCATTCGAACGCAGCGGTCTTGGTCAGGTTGTCCATGCCCGAGCGCGACGCACCCGAATGGCCCATGCCGGGCATGCCGCCCCACATGTCGGCGAGCATGTTGACGATGGCCCCGCCGTGTTTGCTCATGGACTGATTGAACACTTCCCGGGCCATCAGGAAACCGCCCACCAGGTTGGTGCGCATCACGGTTTCGAAACCCTTTTGATTGATCGAGGCCAGTGGCGACGGGAACTGTCCGCCGGCATTGTTGACCAGCCCGTGGATCGGTCCGAACAGACGGATCAACTCGCTGACCAGATGCTTGACCGCTTCTTCCTCACGGATATCACAGGTCTTCCAGTCAGCCTTGCCGCCATCCTCGGCAATCTCGGTGGCGACGTTTCTCAGTTTGTCGGCATTGCGTCCCACCAGCAGCACATGGGCGCCGAGGGCCGCCAGTTCGTGGGCGGTGCAACGGCCGATGCCGCTGCCGCCGCCGGTGACAATGATGGTTTGGCCAGCGAACAGATCGGGTTTGAAAATCGAGTCGTAAGCCATGGCAGCGGTCCTCTAGTTGACCTGGTCGGCAATGCTCTGGGGCACCGGAATCTGCATCTCCAGCAATTGTTGGGCGAAGGCTTTGCCTTGCGGATCGATCCGCAGACTGGCCACGCCGCCACCGCCGAGGGCGTTTTCCAGCAGGAAATTCAAGCTGTGGGTGCCGGGCAAATACCAGCGCTCGACACGTCCGTGGACCGGGTCGAGCACGTGGCTCATCCAGTCGACGATCACCTCCGGCGTCAGCGCTTCGGCAATCCACGGCAGAAACTGCGGCTGACGCGCCATGACCCCGATATTGCTGTGGTTGCCCTTGTCGCCGGAGCGGGCCACCGCGAGTTTGACCAGCGCGACACTGGCGTCGGCGCGCCCGGTGGGTTTGGGTGGCTCAAACGGCACGGGCAAATCAGCGGGGTCGAGCGCATCGAGGGCGGGCAGGACGCACGGATGGCGTTGACCCTTGAGATCAATCTCCAGCGTGCAGGTGGTTTTGTCGATCAGGAACGAGAACAGCCGGATCAGCGGATACACCGTCGGCCGGCCGCCGACGATCCCGGTCAACCCCGGGGCCATGCCGGTGGCGGCCTGGGCGATTTCCCGGGAGAACACAATCAGCGCCTGTTTGCTCGGATGGCGCACGGCGAGTTTGATCACCACTTCGCGGCTGTCCTGGCGTTGGCCGTGAGGACCGTAGGTGGCCTCGCTGCCGAGCAATTCGATATTCACTTCGCTATAAGGCGCCCAGCCGCGCTGGCTGAAAATCTCCGACGTCTTGTTGATGATTGCTTCGCTGACCCGCCGGGCCTTGTCCACCGCATCGATCCCGGCGATCAGGCAACTGGCGGTGCAGCGGAAACCGTCCGGGTAGGTGGCGCTGACCTTGTATTGATCCGTCGGCGGCAAACCTTTGGCGCCGTGCACCTGCACCGCGTTTTTGCCCTGCTGTTGAAGTTTGACCTGACTGAAATCGCAGACCACGTCCGGCAGCAGATAGGCCCGAGGGTCGCCGATCTCATAGAGCATCTGCTCGCCGACGGTCAGCGGCGTGACCAGCCCGCCGGAGCCTTCGGGTTTGCTGACGATGAACTGGCTGTCGGCGCTGACTTCGACGATGGGAAAGCCGATGTGCTCGTAGTCTGGCACCTCGCGCCAATCGGTGAAGTTGCCGCCGGTGCACTGCGCGCCGCACTCGATGATGTGCCCGGCCAGTGCGGCCTGGGCCAGTTTGTCGTAGTCGTGCCACGACCAGCCGAACTCATGCACCAGCGCGGCGCTGACCACGGCGCTGTCGACCACCCGCCCGGTGATCACGATGTCTGCCCCCAGGCGCAAGGCTTCGACAATGCCTGGCGCGCCGAGATACGTATTGGTGGACACGCACATCGGCGGCAACGGCGCGCCGCTGAACATTTCGCGGATGCCTTGGCTGCTGAGCGATTTGAATTGAGGTTGCAGGTCATCGCCCAGCAACACGGCGATCTTCAGCGCCACACCCGCTTTGTCGCACGCCGCTTGCAGGGCGGCGGCGCAAGCTTGCGGGTTGACTCCACCGGCGTTGCTGATGACGCGAATGTTCTGCTCGGCGAGTTGCGGCAGCAAAGGGCCGAGGACGTCAATGAAGTCGCTGGCGTAGCCGGCCTGGGGATCTTTCATCCGCGCGCCGGCCATGATCGACAGGGTGATCTCGGCCAGGTAATCGAACACCAGATAGTCCAGGCGCCCGGCTGCTACCAATTGCGCGGCGGCGGTCGAGGTGTCGCCCCAGAAGGCACTGGCGCAACCGATGCGGATGGTTTTTGGCACAGTCAACTCCATGCTCAGCTCCGACAGAAGTGCTTCGAGACTACCAAGCAAGCGCTTGGTTTGTAAACGCCCAAAATATCTTCACCCCAAGCGCTTGCTTGGTCGCCCCGGCCAGCTTAAATTGCCCGCGCAACCCCGCTGTTTTAGCGGCGAGCGGCGCATCTGACTGAACGACTGTAGGAGAGAACGGGTGGACGAGCAAAAAGCCCTGAGGGTGATGCGCGAATTGGTCGACAACGGCCAATTGACCGACCCGGACAGTGCCCGTGGCAAACTGCTGCAAGTGGCGGCTCACCTGTTCCGCAATAAAGGCTATGAACGCACCACGGTGCGGGATCTGGCCAGTGCGGTGGGCATTCAGTCGGGCAGTATTTTTCATCACTTCAAAAGCAAGGACGAGATCCTGCGCGCGGTGATGGAAGAAACCATTCGTTACAACACCGCGTTGATGCAGGCCGCCCTGGCCGAGGCTGGCAACGTGCGTGAGAGGGTGCTGGCGCTGATCCGTTGCGAATTGCAGTCGATCATGGGCGGCAGCGGCGAAGCGATGGCGGTGCTGGTCTACGAATGGCGTTCGTTGTCCGCGCAAGGGCAAGTCCATGTGCTGGCCCTGCGGGACATTTATGAAGAAATCTGGTTGCACGTGCTGGGGGAGGCCAAGGACGCCGGGTTTATCCGCGGCGATGTGTTCATCACTCGGCGCTTCCTGACGGGCGCCTTGTCCTGGACCACCACCTGGTTTCGCGCCGGCGGCAGCATGAGCCTTGAACAATTGGCTGAAGAGGCACTGATTCTGGTGCTGGAAGAGAAGCAGTAAGCCGTCTATCTCGACGATAAACTGGCTAAGTAGGCGAAACCGCCTAGCTTGAATGCATTGATGCGTATTTTTCCGGGGAGTGGGTTGTTTTGATGTCTTCGCCAAGTTGGACGGTCTCGCGGCTTTTGCTGGCGGCACTTGCGGTGCTATGGGTGTTGCCGTCCCAGGCGGCGCAACAGGTGCGCGTCGGTGCCGCGCATTTTCCGCCTTACACCGTGCGCCCGGAGTCCGGCGCCGACACCGGTTTGTTGCCGCAATTGGTCGAAGCCTTGAATCAATTGCAAACCGATTACCAATTCGTGCTGGTGCCGACCTCCATTCCCCGGCGTTTCGGTGATTTCAAGCAGGGCCGGGTGGACATGGCGATCTTCGAGAACCCGGAGTGGGGCTGGAAAGACATTCCTCACACCACCGTCGACATGGGCCTGGAAGACGCCGAGATTTTTGTCGCGCAACGCAAACCCGATCGTCAGCAGAGCTACTTTGCCGACCTCGCAGGCAAGCGTCTGGCCCTGTTCAGCGGCTATCACTACGAATTCGCCAATTTCAACGCCGACCCGAAATTCCTCGCACAGAATTACAACGCCACGCTGACCTATTCCCATGACAGCAACCTGCTGATGGTCTTGCGTGATCGCGCGGACATTGCGTTGGTCACGCGCTCTTACCTGAGCGATTACCTGCTGCGCAACGAGAAAGTCGCCGATGAGTTGCTGGTGTCCCAGCGCATCGATCAGGTCTACCACCACTACGCACTCCTGAGCCCGAGCGCGCCGATCAGTGGCCCGGCGTTCAGCAAGTTGCTGCAAGGCTTGCGCGACAATGGCCAGATGCTGAAGATTTTCGAGCCATACAAGATCGCCGTGGTGCCGGTGCCCAAGCCGTGAAATGTGCAACAGATCGCGGATTTAACCCCTTCGCTTAAATTTCCCGCCCCGGCTCACGTCACATCGTTGAACTGTCGACGATTACTGTGAGCCCGACCCATGTCCAATCTGAATGACCTGACTGCGCTGGCGTTGCCGTCAGGGCGCAGTCTTGTAGCCGATGAAACCGAAAGCCGGCTGAGCCTCAGCCTGGAAGGGCAGCCGCTGATTCGTTTGCGTCTGTCCCGCGAGCCCGAGTTGCACATCGAGGTTGAGGAGCGCTTCGGCCTGCCTCCCGGTCAGGCGTTCTGGGCGGCGTGCTATTGGCTGTTTGCCCGGGATCCGGATTGCCAGCGCCTGACCTGGCGTCTTGGCGAAGCGCCGACCGAAGCCCTGCGTAGCGGTTTATTGATCCCGACCGAAAAACCCGGCGAGTACCGCTGCGAGCGCACGCTGTTCTGGCAGTTGCCGCAGCCGTGGCTGGGGCAATCGCAGACCGACACTTATCCGCAGCAAATGATCATTAGCGCCGGCAAGCGTCATCCTCTGCGTCCGGCCAAACCCCGGGGTGAAGTCTATCGACGTTTCGACGCACGCCTCGGCGCGTGGATTTCATTGCGCAGCGTGGAAATCGAACAGGACCTGCCGCGCTTCAATCGCTGGCAGAACAGCCCGCGAGTCGCCAGTTTCTGGGAAGAGCAGGGCAGCCTCGAGAAGCATCGCGAGTACCTGAACAAGCTCGATGCGGACCCGCACACCCTGACGTTGATCGGTTGTTTCGATGATCAGCCGTTCGCTTACTTTGAAGCCTACTGGGCCAAGGAGGATCGCATCGCACCGTTCTATGACGCTGGTGATTACGACCGCGGCATCCACATGTTGGTGGGGGAGGAGGCGCATCGCGGCCCGCACAAAGTGGCGAGCTGGCTGTCAGCGCTGGTGCATTACCTGTTTCTCGACGATCCGCGCACCCAGCGCGTGGTCGCCGAGCCTCGCGCCGATAACGCCAAGATGATCGGGTACATGCACAACCAGTGTTTCCACTGCGAAAAAGAGTTCGACTTCCCGCACAAGCGGGCGGCGCTGATGGTGTTGGGGCGTGAGCGGTTTTTTGATCGGTGCAGGTTGGCCTGAGGCGTAGGGCTCAAGATCCGTTGCGGTCTTGAGTACGCCATCGCGAGCAAGCTCGCTCCCACAGGGTTTGCGCTGAACCTGTGGGAGCGAGCTTGCTCGCGATTGGGGCAACGAAAATCTCAGATATCAACGCCGGGCAAACGTATCCGCCCGACTGCCCGACACCTTGCGGCAGTGCACCAGCGCATCGCGAATCATGAAATTCACCAGGGTCGGCGAGACGCCGAGTTCCTTGGCGATGTCCTTTTGCGGCACGCCGTGCAGGCGGTACATCTCGAAGGCGTAGCGCGTGCGGCTGGGCAGCTCGGTCAGCGCGTCGGCGATGTGTTCCAGGGTCGAGAAATTGATGTGCGAGGTTTCTGGCGAAGCGCCCTGGATCACCACGTTCAGACCTTCCTCTTCCGGGCCTGAATACTTCTGCTCCAGTGCCTGTTTGCGGTAGTGATCGATCGCCAGGTTGCGCACGATCTGGAACAGGTAACTGAGCTGAGCCTTGAATGAAGAGGTGATCTGCGGCGCCGATTGCAGCCGGAAGAACGCATCTTGCACCACGTCTTCAGCCCGCGACCGGCAGCCAGTAATGCGGGCTGCAATTTTGACCAGAATCAGTCGGTTGTCGACAAAGGCCTGAAGTAGCGGTGAATCGCACCTGCTTGTGGATACTTGTTCCGTCATGGAAATCACCTTGCTGCAAATAGGGTTGCGGGACGACAAGCGGTTCGGAGGCGTCCTACACATCGAGCGACAAATTATGTTGAATGATAATGATTGTCAATTGAGAAAGAGAATTAATGCTCCACAAAAGTGCAGAGTGCGAACTGCGACACGCTGTCGCGCCCGGCCCTGTTGGGGTTGAAGCCTGCCGACTAATTATTTCAAGACATCAATCGTTCTCATTGGTGAATGGTTCCGGACACGTCCCGGCCAAAACAGCATTCCCAAGCCTTGCGCGGTCGGCGAAGACCGCGCCCTGCACGCCATTTGTATGAGCGTGACGTAGGAAAACCGATTCCAACTTGCAAGCCGAATTCAGGCAGGAAACCTCATGACCGACGCGTTCGAACTCCCCAGCACTCTGGTCCAAGCCCTCCAGCGCCGCGCGGCCCTGACGCCGGATCGCGTGGCTTTGCGTTTTCTCGCTGAAACCCCGGATCAGGCTGTCGTCCTCAGTTATGCCGAGCTGGACCAGCGGGCTCGGACCATTGCCGGCGCCTTGCAGGCCGAGGCCGGATTTGGCGATCGCGCGGTGCTGTTGTTTCCCAGTGGCCCGGATTACGTCGCGGCGTTTTTTGGCTGTCTGTATGCCGGTGTCATCGCCGTGCCGGCCTATCCGCCGGAATCGACCAAGCGTCATCACCAGGAGCGCCTGCTGTCGATCATCAGCGATGCCGAACCGCGTCTGCTGTTGACCAGCGCCAGCCTGCGCGACGCCTTGCTGCAAATCGAAGGCGCGCCGCCGCTGCTTTGCGTCGATACCCTCGACAGCAATCTGGCCGGACGCTGGATCGCGCCGAACCTGGAAGACGACCACATCGCCTTCCTGCAATACACCTCCGGTTCCACCGCATTGCCTAAAGGCGTGCAAGTCAGCCACGGCAATCTGGTGGCCAACGAACTGTTGATCCGCCACGGCTTCGGCATCGACCTGAACCCGGACGACGTGATCGTCAGCTGGTTGCCGCTGTACCACGACATGGGCCTGATCGGCGGTCTGTTGCAGCCGATTTTCAGCGGTGTGCCGTGTGTGTTGATGTCGCCGGCGTACTTCCTCGGTCGGCCGCTGCGCTGGCTCGAAGCGATCAGCGAATACGGCGGCACCATCAGCGGCGGGCCGGACTTCGCCTATCGACTGTGCAGCGAGCGGGTCAGCGAATCGGCGCTGGAACGCCTCGACCTGAGCGGCTGGCGCGTGGCGTATTCCGGGTCCGAGCCGATTCGCCTCGACACCCTGGAACGCTTCGCCGAGAAATTCGCCCCGTGCGGCTTCACCCCGGACAACTTCATGGCGTCTTACGGTCTGGCGGAAGCCACGCTGTTCGTGGCTGGCACGCCGCGCGGCCAGGGCATCGGCAACCTGCGCGTGGACGACCAGGTGTTGGCACAAAACCGTGCCGAAGCGGGCGAGGGCGCGGCGATCATGAGCTGCGGCATCAGCCAGCCGGAGCATGCGGTGCTGATTGTCGATCCTGTTGCTTTAACCGAACTGGCCGACAACGCCGTCGGCGAAGTCTGGGCCACCGGGCCGAGCATCGCCCATGGTTACTGGCGCAACCCCGAGGCCAGCGCCAAGACTTTCGTCCAGCACGCCGGTCGCACCTGGCTGCGCACTGGCGATCTGGGCTTCAAGCGTGAAGGTGAGTTTTTCATCACCGGACGCCTGAAAGACATGCTGATCGTGCGCGGCCACAACCTCTATCCGCAGGACATCGAGCAAACCGTCGAGCGCGAAGTGGAAGTGGTGCGCAAGGGGCGTGTCGCGGCGTTCGCAGTGACTATCGACGGCCAGGAAGGCATCGGCATTGCTGCGGAAATCAGCCGCAGCGTGCAGAAAATCCTCCCGCCCGACGCATTGATCAAAGCCATCCGCCAAGCGGTGGCCGAGGCGTATCAGGAAGCGCCGAGCGTGGTGGTGTTGCTCAATCCGGGCGCGTTGCCAAAGACCTCCAGCGGCAAACTGCAACGCTCGGCGTGCCGCAATCGCCTGGCGGACGGCAGCCTCGACAGCTACGCGCTGTTCCCGTCGGCAGAGGTTAAAAGCGAAGCCGCGACGCAATCCGCTTCCGAGCTGCAAAGCCTGATCGCCACGATCTGGTGCGAGCAACTCAGCGTCAAACAGGTCAACGCCGATGACCACTTCTTTCTGCTCGGCGGCAACTCCATCGCCGCCACGCAAGTGGTCGCGCGCTTGCGTGAAGAACTGGGTCTGGAGCTGAACCTGCGCCTGCTGTTCGAAGCCCCGACCCTCGGCGCCTTCGCCGAGGCCGTCGCCCGGTTGCAACAGGACGGCGGCCTCGCCCAAGGCGCGATCACGCCGCTGTCGCGCAGCGAAGCGATGCCGCAATCCCTGGCGCAAAACCGTCTGTGGATCACCTGGCAACTCGACCCGCAGAGCAGCGCCTACAACATTCCCGGCGCCCTGCGTTTGCGTGGCGAGCTGGACGAAGACGCGTTGCGCGCCAGTTTCCAGCAGTTGATCGAACGCCACGAATCCCTGCGCACGCGTTTCTTCGAACGTGACGGCGTGGCCCTGCAACGGATCGATGCGGCCAGTGAATTCAACCTGCAACTGATCGACATCAGCGATTTACCCGTCGACAAGCGTGAACTGCGCGCGCAACAAATCCGCGAGGACGAAGCCCGCACCCAGTTCGATCTGGAAAAGGGCCCGTTGCTGTGGGTGTCGCTGGTGCGCCTTGATGACGAGGACCATCAACTGTTGGTGACGATGCACCACATCATCGCCGATGGCTGGTCGCTGAACGTGCTGATCGACGAGTTCTCGCGACTGTACGCCGCCGCTTCCCAAGGCCAGAAAGCCACGCTTGCGGCATTGCCGACCCAGTACGCCGATTACGGCAGTTGGCAGCGCCAATGGCTGGCGCAGGGCGAGGGCGAGCGACAACTGATGTATTGGAAAAACCAGTTGGGCGACGAGCATCCGGTGCTGAGCCTGGCCATTGATCATCCGCGCTCGGCGCAGCACGTCCACAGCGCCGCCCGCCACACCGTGCGTCTGGGCGTGAGCCTGAGCGATGCGATTCGCCAGACCGCCCAGGCGCATGAAGCCACGCCGTTCATGCTGTTGCTCGCCGCGTTCCAGAGCCTGCTACACCGCTACAGCGGCCAGCGCGACATCCGCATCGGCGTGCCGAATGCCAACCGTCCGCGCCTGGAAACCCAGGGGCTGATCGGCTTCTTTATCAACACCCAAGTGCTGCGCGCCGAGGTCGATTCACGCCTGCCATTCGTTGAGCTGCTGGCGCAAACCCGTCAAGCGGCGTTGGGCGCGCAAGCTCATCAGGATCTGCCGTTCGAGCAACTGCTTGAAGCGTTCCCACAGGCGCGTGAGTCCGGTTTGTTCCAGGTCATGTTCAACCACCAGCAGCGGGATTTGAGCGCACTGCGCCGCTTGCCGGGGCTGCTCGCCGAAGAGCTGCCGTGGCACAGCCGCGAAGCCAAGTTCGACCTGCAATTGCACAGCGAAGAAGATCGCAACGGGCGCTTGAGCCTGTCCTTCGACTACGCCAGCGAACTGTTCGATGGGGCAACCATCGAGCGCCTGGCCGAGCACTTCACTAACCTGCTGCGCGAGGTTTGCGCACAACCACAACAGGCCATCGGCGACCTGCAACTGCTGACCTCAAGCGAGCACGATCAGCAAGCCTCATGGAGCGTGGCCCCGTGCACACCGGCCAGCCAATGGCTGCCGGAATTGCTCAATGAACAACTGCGCCAAACCCCGGAGCGCACCGCGCTGATCTGGGACGGTGGCCAACTCGACTTCGCCGAATTGCACGCCCAGGCCAATCGCCTGGCCCACTACCTGCGCGACAAAGGCGTCGGCCCGGACGTGTGCGTGGCCATCGCCGCCGAGCGTTCGCCGCAATTGCTGGTCGGCCTGCTGGCGATCATCAAGGCCGGCGGCGCCTACGTACCGCTGGACCCGGATTACCCGGCCGAACGCCTGGCCTACATGCTTAGCGACAGCGGCGTCGAATTGCTGCTGACCCAGACTGAATTGCTCGACCGCTTGCCGGCCACTGACGGCGTCAGCGTGATCGCCATGGACGCCTTGCACCTGGAGAACTGGCCAAGCCAGGCACCGGGTCTGCACTTGCACGGCGACAACCTGGCCTACGTGATTTACACCTCGGGTTCCACCGGCCAACCGAAAGGCGTCGGCAACACCCACGCCGCCCTCGCCGAACGTTTGCAGTGGATGCAGAACACGTATCGCCTGAACGACACCGACGTGCTGATGCAAAAAGCGCCGATCAGTTTCGACGTGTCGGTGTGGGAATGCTTCTGGCCGCTGATCACCGGCAGCCGCTTGCTGATTGCTGGCCCCGGCGAACATCGCGATCCCCATCGCATTGCGCAATTGGTCCAGCAATACGGCGTGACCACGCTGCACTTCGTACCACCCCTGCTGGCGCTGTTTATTGAGGAACCGCTGACCGCCGAATGCACCAGTCTGCGTCGGGTATTTTCCGGCGGCGAAGCCTTGCCCGCCGAACTGCGCAACCGCGTGCTGGAACAACTGCCCTCCGTGCAACTGCACAACCGCTACGGCCCGACCGAAACCGCGATCAACGTCACCCATTGGCATTGCACCACCGCTGATGGCGAGCGTTCGCCGATTGGCCGGCCGCTGGGCAATGTGATTTGCCGCGTACTCGACAGCGACCTCAATCCCGTGCCGGCCGGTGTGCCGGGTGAACTCTGCATCAGCGGTATCGGTTTGGCCCGAGGCTACCTCGGTCGTCCGTCCCTGACCGCCGAACGTTTTGTGGTCGATCCACTGGGCGAGCAGGGCGCGCGTTTGTACCGCACCGGCGACCGGGCGCGTTGGACCGCTGATGGCGTGATCGAATACCTCGGGCGCCTTGATCAGCAGGTCAAATTGCGCGGCTTCCGGGTTGAGCCGGAAGAAATCGAAGCCCGTTTGCTGGCCCAGGACGGCGTCGCCCAAGCCGTGGTGCTGGTGCGCGAAACGGCCGCTGGCGGGCAGTTGATTGGTTACTACACCTCAACGGATTCCGCCGAAGACATTGAGGTTCAAACACAACGCCTGAAAACCGCGCTGGCCGCCGAGTTACCGGAATACATGGTCCCGGCGCAGTTAATGCGTCTCGACGAAATGCCCTTGAGCCCAAGCGGCAAACTCGACCGTCGCGCCTTGCCCGAACCGCAGTGGCAGGTCCGCGAACACGTCGAACCGGTCACCGCCCTTGAACAACAAATCGCCGGCATCTGGCGCGAAGTGTTGGGCCAGCAGCAAATCGGTCTGCGCGACGATTTCTTCGCCCTCGGCGGCCATTCGCTGCTGGCGACGCAAATCATCTCCCGCACCCGTCAGGCCTGCGACGTCGAATTGCCGCTGCGTGCGCTGTTCGAAAACAGTGAGTTGGGGGCGTTCGCGGAACAGGTCGCGTTGATTCAGGCCAGTGGCAAAACCAACCAACAGCCGCCAATCGAGAAAGTCGATCGCAGCCAAGCGGTGCCGCTGTCCTATTCCCAGCAGCGCATGTGGTTCCTCTGGCAGATGGAGCCGGACAGCCCGGCCTACAACGTCGGCGGCATGGCGCGGCTGCGTGGGGTGCTGGATGTCGGGCGTTTCGAAGCGGCGCTGCAAGCGCTGATCATCCGCCACGAAACCCTGCGCACCACGTTCCCGAGTGTCGATGGCGTGGCCCGGCAACAGGTGCATGCCGACACGGGTATGCGCATGGACTGGAAGGATTTCTCGGCCCTCGACGCCGAGCTGCGCGAGCAACGAGTGCAGGCCTTGGCGGATAGCGAAGCGCACACCCCGTTCAATCTGGAAACCGGCCCGCTGCTGCGTGCCTGCCTGGTCAAGACTGCCGAGCAGGAACACTATCTGGTGCTGACCCTGCACCACATCGTCACCGAAGGTTGGGCGATGGACATCTTCGCCCGTGAGCTGAGCGCGCTCTACGAAGCGTTCGTCGATGACCGCGAATCGCCGTTGGAACCGCTGCCGGTGCAATACCTGGATTACAGCGTCTGGCAGCGTCAGTGGCTGGAGTCCGGCGAGCGTCAACGTCAGCTCGACTATTGGACCGCGCAATTGGGCCGCGAACATCCGCTGCTGGAATTGCCCGCCGACCGTCCGCGTCCGCCGGTGCAAAGCCACCAGGGTGAGCTGTTCCGTTTTGACCTGAGTGATGACCTCGCGGCCCGGGTTCGCGCCTTCAATGCGCAAAATGGCCTGACCTTGTTCATGACCATGACCGCCGCACTTTCTGTGCTGCTTTACCGCTACAGCGGCCAGGCCGATTTGCGCATCGGCGCGCCGGTGGCCAACCGTATTCGTCCGGAAAGCGAAGGGCTGATCGGCGCGTTCCTCAACACCCAGGTTTTGCGTTGCCAGCTCGACGGGCAGATGTCAGTCGGTGAGTTGTTCGAGCAGGTGCGCCACACCGTGATCGAAGGCCAGTCGCATCAGGACCTGCCGTTCGATCACTTGGTCGAAGCCTTGCAGCCACCGCGCAGCGCCGCGTACAACCCGTTGTTTCAGGTGATGTGCAACGTGCAGCGCTGGGAATTCCAGCAGAGCCGCACCCTGGCCGGCATGACCGTCGAGTACTTGGCCAACGATGCCCGGGCGACCAAGTTTGACCTCAACCTGGAAGTCACCGACCTCGACCATCGCCTGGGCTGCTGCCTGACGTACAGCACCGATTTGTTCGACGAACCGCGCATTGCACGGATGGCCGGGCACTGGCGCAATCTGCTGGAAGCCTTGTTGGCCGATCCGCAACAACGCCTCAGCGAGTTGCCGTTGCTGGAAGTGACGGAGCAGAAAAACCTGCTGAACAGCCTCGGCATCGAGCCGGGCGAGCATCGTCTGGACCAGTGCATTCATCACCTGTTCAGCGAGCAAGCTCTGGCCCGCAAAGATGCGCCGGCCCTGACGTTTGCTGGCGAAACCTTGAGCTACGCCGAACTCGACAGCCGCGCCAATCGCCTGGCCTGGATGCTGCGCGAACGCGGTGTCGGCCCGCAGGTTCGGGTGGGCCTGGCGCTGGAGCGGTCGCTGGAAATGGTTGTCGGACTGTTGGCGATCCTCAAGGCCGGCGGCGCCTACGTGCCGCTGGACCCGGAATACCCGCTCGATCGCCTGCATTACATGATCGAAGACAGTGGCATCGGTCTTCTGCTCAGCGACAAAGCCATGTTCAATGCCCTCGGTGAATTGCCCGCGACTGTGGCCCGCTGGTGCCTGGAAGACGACGCCGCCGAACTGGCCAACTACCCGGCCATCGAGCTGCCGTTTATCAGTCTGCCGCAGCATCAGGCGTACCTGATTTACACCTCCGGTTCCACCGGCAAACCGAAAGGCGTGGTGGTGTCCCATGGCGAAATCGCCATGCACTGCCAAGCCGTGATCGACCGTTTCGGCATGCGCCCCGACGACTGCGAACTGCACTTCTATTCGATCAACTTTGACGCCGCCACCGAGCGTCTGCTGGTGCCGCTGTTGAGCGGCGCGCAAGTGGTGTTGCGTGCTCAAGGTCAGTGGGACGCGGAAGAAATCTGCGGCCTGATTCGTCAGCATCAGATCAACATTCTCGGCTTCACCCCGAGCTACGGCAGTCAGTTGGCGCAATGGCTGGCGACCCAGGGCGAAACCCTGCCGGTGCGCATGATCATCACTGGCGGCGAAGCCCTGACCGGCGAACACCTGGCGCGGATTCGCGCGGCGTTCACCCCGAGCGTGTTCTTCAACGCTTACGGCCCGACCGAAACCGTGGTCATGCCGCTGGCCAGTCTGGCGCCGGACGTGTTGGAAGAAGGCCTCGGCAGCGTGCCAATCGGCAGCGTAATCGGCGCCCGCGTGGCCTACATCCTCGACGCCGACCTGGCCTTGGTGCCCCAAGGCGCGACCGGCGAGTTGTACGTCGGCGGTGCCGGCCTGGCCCAGGGATATCACGAGCGCGCGGGGATGACGGCCGAGCGTTTTGTGGCGGATCCGTTTGCCGACAATGGCGGGCGTATCTACCGCACCGGTGACCTGGTGCGCCAGCGTGCCGACGGTTTGGTCGAGTACCTTGGCCGTATCGATCATCAAGTGAAAATCCGGGGGTTCCGCATCGAACTGGGCGAGATCGAAACCCGTCTGCTGGAGCACGAATCCATCCGTGAAGCCGTGGTCCTGGCACTGGATGCGCCGAGCGGCAAACAGTTGGTTGGCTATTTGGTGACTGAGGTCGCCGAACAGGACGAAGCGCAACAAGCCGCGCTGCGCGACGCGTTGAAGGCGCACCTCAAATCCCAACTGCCGGACTACATGGTGCCGACGCACCTGATCCTGCTGGCGAGCATGCCGTTGACCGCCAACGGCAAACTCGACCGCCGTGCACTGCCAGCGCCGGACCCGGAGCTGAACCGCCAGCACTATGTGGCGCCGAGCAATGAACTTGAGCTGACGTTGGCCGGGATCTGGTGCGAAGTGCTGAACGTCGCGCAGGTCGGTCTTAACGATAATTTCTTCGAACTCGGCGGCGACTCGATCCTGTCGATTCAGGTGGTCAGTCGCGCACGGCAACAGGGCATCCACTTCAGTCCTCGGGATCTGTTCCAGCACCAGACCGTGCAAACCCTCGCTGCCGTCGCGACCCGCACCGAACAAGTCACCGCCGAGCAAGGTTTATTAACCGGCGAATCCGCTTTGACGCCGATCCAACACTGGTTCTTCGACACCGATATCCCCGAGCGTCAGCACTGGAACCAGGCGTTGCTACTGGAGCCGACCGTGGCGCTGGAACCCCATCGTCTGGAGCAAGCGCTGCTGGCGGTGATCGAGCAACACGACGCCTTGCGCCTGCGTTTCACGGAAACAGATCGCCAGTGGCACGCCGCGCACCAAGCGGTGAAAGACACGCCGGTGCTGTGGCAGGTCCGCGTCGCGTCGATGGACAAATGCACCGCGCTGTTCGCCGATGCCCAACGCAGCCTTGACCTCGAACACGGCCCGCTGATGCGGGTGCTGTTGGTCGATGGTCCAGAGGGTAAGCAACGTTTGTTCGTTGCCATTCACCACTTGGTGGTAGACGGTGTGTCGTGGCGCGTTTTACTCGACGATCTGCAAACGGTTTACCGTCAGCTCGACGCTGGACAGTCGGTGAAACTGCCGGCGAAAACCAGCGCCTTCAAGGACTGGACCGCACGCTTGCAGGCTTATGCCGGCAGCGAATCCCTGCGTGAAGAACTGAGCTGGTGGCAGTTGCAACTGGCCGGGCCGAGCGTTGAATTGCCGTGTGATCGCCCGCAGGGCGGCCAGCAGAATCGCCATGCAAAAACCGTCAGCGTGCGCCTGGACGCCGAGCGCACCCGGCAATTGCTGCAACAGGTGCCGAGCGCGTATCGCACGCAGGTCAACGACTTGCTGCTGACCGCACTGGCCCGGGTCATGTGCCGCTGGAGCGGCCACGAATCGGCGCTGATTCAACTCGAAGGCCACGGTCGCGAAACCCTGTTCGACGAGATCGACCTGACCCGCACCGTCGGTTGGTTCACCAGCGCTTATCCGCTGCGTCTGGTGCCAGCGCAAGGGCAGGGCGACTCGATCAAGTCGATCAAGGAACAACTGCGCGGCGTGCCGCACAAAGGTTTGGGATACGGCGTGCTGCGTTACCTCGCCGATGACCTGTGCCGCCAGACCATGGCTGCGTTGCCGGTGGCGCCGATCACCTTCAACTACCTTGGCCAGTTCGACCGGAGCTTCGGCGCGGACGCGTTGTTCCGGCCGCTCGATGAACCGGTCGGCGCGGCCCATGATCCTCATGCGCCGCTGCCGAACGAATTGAGCGTCGACAGTCAGGTCTACGGCGGTGAACTGGTGCTGCGCTGGACCTTCAGCGCCGAGCGCCACGACCCGCAAACCATCAGTGACCTGGCCGACGCTTATCTGGGCGAGTTGCACAGCCTGATCGAACACTGCCTGCAGGACGGGGCCGGTGGCCTGACGCCGTCGGACTTCCCGCTGGCCCGGTTGACCCAGCCGCAACTCGATGCGCTGCCGATTCCGGCCGCCGTGATCGAAGACGTCTACCCGCTGACCCCGATGCAGGAAGGCATGTTGCTGCACACCTTGCTCGAACCGGGCACCGGGCTCTACTACATGCAGGACCGCTACCGCATCAACAGCGAACTCGACCCCGAGCGTTTCGCCCAGGCCTGGCAAGCGGTGATCGCCCGACACGAAGCCTTGCGCGCGTCGTTCTGCTGGAACGTCGGCGAAGACATGCTGCAAGTGATCCACAAACCGGGCAGCACGCCGATCGAGTACCTCGACTGGACCGCGATTGCCGACATCGAGCAAGAACCGAAGCTGCAAGCATTGCTGAAAAGCGAGCGCGAAGCCGGGTTCGATTTGCTCAACCAGGCACCGTTCCACCTGCGCCTGATCAAGGTCGGCGCGGCGCGCTACTGGTTCATGATGAGCAACCACCACATCCTGATCGATGCCTGGTGCCGCTCGCTGCTGATGAACGATTTCTTCGAAATCTACATGGCCCTCGGCGAAGGCCGGGACGCGCAACTCGCCGTGCCGCCGCGTTATCGCGACTACATTGGCTGGCTGCAACGCCAGAGCCTGGCCGAAGCGCGGCAGTGGTGGAAAACCAACCTGCAAGGCTTCGAGCGGACCACACCGATTCCGAGTGACCGACCGTTCCTGCGTGAACATGCGGGTGACAGCGGCGGCATGATCGTTGGCGACCGCTACACCCGGCTCGACGCCCGTGATGGCGCGCAATTGCGTGAACTGGCCCAGGCCCATCAACTGACCATCAACACCTTCGCCCAAGCGGCGTGGGCCTTGGTGCTGCGGCGCTTGAGCGGTGATCGCGACGTGCTGTTCGGCGTCACCGTCGCCGGGCGCCCGGTGGACATGCCGCAGATGCAGCGCACCGTCGGCCTGTTTATCAACAGCATCGCGCTGCGGGTAAAAATGCCCGAAGACGATCAGCGTGTCAGCGTTCGCCAATGGCTCAGCGGTTTGCTCGACAGCAACATGCAACTGCGCGAATACGAATACCTGCCGTTGGTAACGATCCAGGAAAACAGCGAATTGCCGAAAGGCCAGCCGCTGTTCGACAGCCTGTTCGTGTTCGAAAACGCCCCGGTGGAAGTCTCGGTGCTGGACCGTGCGCAAAGCCTCAACGCCACCTCGGACTCGGGCCGCACCCACACCAACTTCCCGCTGACGGCGGTGTGTTATCCGGGGGATGACCTCGGTTTGCATATCTCCTACGACCAGCGTTATTTCGACGAAACCACGGTCGAGCGCATGCTCGGCGAGTTCAAGCGACTGCTGTTGGCGCTGGTGCAAGGCTTCCATGGCGACATGGCCGACTTGCCGCTGCTGGGCACCGAGGAACAGGACTTCCTGGTCCATGGCTGCAACCAGAGTGAGCATGAGTACCCGTTGGAAAAAAGCTACGTCGAACTGTTCGAAGCCCAGGTTGCGCAGCATCCACAACGGATTGCCGCCAGTTGCCTCGACCGTTTGCACAGTTACGTCGAGCTGAACCAGCGCAGTAACCGCCTCGGCCACGCGTTGATTGCAGCGGGTGTCGGGCGGGATCAACCGGTGGCGTTGCTCGCCGAACGTAACCTCGACTTGCTCGGCATGATCATTGGCAGCTTCAAGGCTGGTGCCGGTTATCTGCCGCTGGATCCGGGGCTGCCGAGTCAGCGCTTGAGCCGCATCATCGACCTGAGCCGCACGCCATTGCTGGTCTGCACCCAGGCCTGTCACGAGCAAGCCGTCGCGTTGCTGGAAGAGTTTGCCTGCGCCCATCGGCCGAAGTTGCTGGTCTGGGAAGACGTGCAGGCGAGCGATGCGTCGGTGCAAAACCCGGGCATCTACAGCGCCCCGGATAACTTGGCCTACGTGATCTACACCTCGGGCTCCACCGGGTTGCCGAAAGGTGTGATGGTTGAGCAGCGCGGCATGCTGAATAACCAGTTGAGCAAGGTGCCGTACCTGAACCTTAGCGCTGCGGATGTGATCGCGCAGACCGCGTCGCAAAGCTTCGATATTTCGGTCTGGCAATTCCTCGCCGCGCCGCTGTTCGGCGCGCGAGTGGACATCGTGCCGAACACCGTCGCCCACGATCCGCAAGGTTTGCTGGCCCACGTGCAAAGCCAGGGCATTACCGTGTTGGAAAGCGTGCCGTCGCTGATCCAGGGCATGCTCGCCCAGGACCGCATCAGCCTCGACGGTTTGCGCTGGATGTTGCCGACCGGCGAAGCGATGCCGCCGGAACTGGCGCACCAATGGCTGTTGCGCTACCCGGACATCGGGTTGGTCAACGCCTATGGGCCGGCGGAATGTTCGGATGACGTGGCGTTCTTCCGCGTCGATATGGCCTCGACTCGCGGCAGCTATTTGCCGATCGGTACGCCGACCGACAACAACCGTTTGTACCTGCTCGATGGCGCGCTGGAACTGGTGCCGCTGGGCGCGGTGGGTGAGTTGTGCGTCGCGGGTACGGGTGTCGGTCGCGGTTACGTCAGCGATCCGTTGCGCACCGCCCAGGTGTTTGTGCCGAACCCGTTTGGCGAGCCGGGTGATCGTCTGTATCGCACCGGCGACCTGGCTCGGCGGCGCAGTGACGGCGTGTTGGAATACGTCGGGCGCATCGACCATCAAGTGAAGATTCGCGGTTACCGCATCGAGTTGGGGGAAATCGAGGCGCGGCTGCACGAACAACCGGAAGTCCGCGATGGGGCGGTGGGTGTGCAGGAAGGCGTCAACGGCAAGCATCTGGTTGGCTATCTGGTCGCGGCGGATTCTGCGCTCAACCCGAGCGAGCGACTGGAACGCATCAAACAACGCCTGCGCGCCGAACTGCCGGAATACATGGTGCCGCTGCACTGGTTGTGGCTCGACAAACTGCCGCTGAATGCCAACGGCAAACTGGATCGCAAAGCCTTGCCGGCACTGGAGATCGGCCAGTTGCAGAGCCAGGACTACCAGGCGCCGCGCAATGAACTGGAGCAGACCCTGGCCGATATATGGGCCGAGGTGCTGAAAGTGGAGAAAGTCGGTGTTCGCGACAACTTCTTCGAACTGGGCGGCCATTCGCTGCTGGCGACGCAGATTGCTTCGCGGGTGCAGAAATCGTTGCAACGGGATGTGCCGCTGCGGGCGATGTTCGAATGCAGCACGGTGGAGGAATTGGCTGAGTACATCGACGGGTTGGCGGCGAGTGATATGACCGAGGAGAAGGTGGATCGGTTGAATGACTTGATGGCGGAGTTGGAGGGGCTTTAAAGGCAAAAGATCGCAGGCTGCGCCAGCTCCTACAGGAGAACGCATTCCAATGTAGGAGCTGCCGAAGGCTGCGATCTTTTGATCTTCAACAAGGTTGACTGTGAAACCCATGCGGTTCAGCCTGCCAGGGCTTTTTCGGTAGACCCCTTCACAAAGGAGACACTCGATGCCCTTCGCAACAATAGACGGACAACCCCTTCACTACACCGACCAAGGTACCGGCCCGGCCGTGCTGCTGGCGGGCAGTTACCTGTGGGATCAGGCCATGTGGGCGCCGCAGATTGCCGCGCTGTCGCAGCACTACCGGGTGATTGCCCTGGACCTCTGGGGCCACGGTCAATCCGGGCGACTGCCCGACGGTACGACGTCGCTGGATGACATCGCTCGCCAGGCCTTGGCGCTGCTCGATCACCTGGACATCGATCGCGTCACCCTGGTCGGCCTGTCGGTCGGTGGCATGTGGGGCGTGCGTTTGGCGCTGTCGGCACCGCAGCGGCTCAACGGCCTGGTGCTGATGGACACCTATGTCGGTGTCGAGCCGGAGCCGACTCGCCAATACTATTTCTCGCTGTTCAAACAGATCGAAGACACCGGCGTCATCTCGCCGCAACTGCTGGACATCGTGGTGCCGATCTTCTTCCGCCCGGGCATCGATCCTCAGTCGGCGCTGTATCAGGATTTCCGCGCTTCATTGGCGGCGCTGCCGGCGGAGCGACTGCGCGAAAGCATCGTGCCGATGGGGCGGATTACGTTTGGGCGGGATGATCTGTTGCCGCGTCTGGGCGAGTTGAGTCCTGAAACCACGCTGGTGATGTGTGGCGATCAGGACAAGCCGCGACCGCCATCGGAAGCACGGGAAATGGCCGAGTTGATCGGTTGCCCGTGTGTGCTGGTGCCGGAGGCGGGGCATATTTCCAATCTGGAGAATCCGGAGTTTGTGACGGAGGCTTTGTTGGGGTTTTTGGCTGAGAGGAATTAGTCGATCGTTCTGACGCCTTCGCGGGCAAGCCTCGCTCCTACAGGGGAACGCGATCTCATGTAGGAGCGAGGCTTGCCCGCGAAGAGGCCAGTGAGTTCACTTAGGCCCAAGAATCTTCAACAACTTGTCCGGCGACGGCGCGCCTTGCTGTTGCTGCAATTCACCCTTGTCGTCCATGTAGAAAATCGCCGGGGTCGCCTGCAACTCAAGGTCTTCCATCAACTGCATGTTCGCCGCCAGTTTTGCCTCGATGGCCGGTGGCACGTCTTTCATCGCTTTAAGCGAGCTGGCCTTACCGGATTTCTCATGGTCTTCCAGGGCTTTGCTCGGGTCTTTGGCCGCCAGCAACGCGGCGGATTTGCCCGGGCTGTCTTCGCGGATGATGCCGACCATGATGTGCCGCAATTGCACCTTGCCGGACTTGACCCACGGCCGCGCCTGTTCCCAGAACATGTTGCAGTATGGGCAGTTCGGGTCGCTGAACAGGTACACCACGCGCGGTGCGTCCTTGTTGCCGTCGCCGATCCAGTTGCTCGCTTCCATCTTGCCCCAGACTTCCTTGGACATCGGCGCGTAGACCAGTTTCTGCAACGGCGCACTGCTCAGGTCATTGCCGTCGGCGTCGTACAGGTTGCCGAGCAGGACGTGCTTGCCATCCGGGGTCAGGTACAGCGCTATGCCACGGTTCTGGTATTGCGCCGCGTAACCGCGCAAACCGTCGGGTGCATCGAACTGGCCGACGATTTTTGCGCCCTTGGCTTCGATCTTCTTGATGGCCTCGGGCAATTCTTCAACAGCCTGCGCCGACGGCAGGTGCAGCAGGGCGGCGCCGAGGGTCAGCGTCAGCAGGTGGCGGAGGCGGGGCATGGCAATTTCCTTGTGGCGGGAGTGGGGGCGTCGAAGTTTTCCAGGGCGCGGGCCAGGCTGGCTTCCGACAATTCACCCAGATGGCTGCCCAGCAGGCGACCGTCGTTGCTATAGAACAGCGTAGTCGGCAACGCCATGGACCCGACGGCCTCACCCAAACGGCCACTGCCATCGAACAGCACGTTGGACAGGCTCAGGCCCTGGGTTTCCAGAAAGGTGCTGACGCTCTGCATACTTTCGGCCTGATTGACGAACAGGAACGTCAGGTCCGGGCGCTGTTGCTGGGCGTTTTCCAGCACCGGCATTTCCCGGCGGCACGGTGGGCACCAGGTGGCCCAGAGGTTGATGACCAGCGGGCCGCCCTGATAATCGGCCAGTTGCACGGTTTCCCCGGCGGCATTGCGCAGGGTGATCTCCGGCAGGCGCGTGCCTTGTTCGTAGATCGTCAGGGAAAAGGTCGCCAGCAACCAGAACAGCAGGCCGCTGCCGACCCCGAACCCCAATGGTCGGCGCAGACCCGGTCGGCGCCAGCCGCGATACACCGCCGCCAGCACCAGTACGATGACCCCCGGCCAGGCGAGAAAACCGCCATCGCGCAGGTCGATGATCTGCCACGGATCGTTGCGATAGTGCGTCCAGTAGGCGATCACGAAACTGATCCGTGCCGCCAGCATGCCCAGCAGGAACAGGCTGAACAGCACCGACTCGGGGTTATCGCCGCCACGCTTGGCCACCCGCCAGCCGACGAAGGTCGCCAGCGCCAGGGCACTGATCAGCAGCAGATGATTAAGCGCGATGGCAAAGGTGCCGAGGGTAAAGGTCAGCATTAACGGGCATCTCGGGTGGTGGTCCAGCGTTGCAGGAAAGTCTCGGCATCAACCTCACCGGTGATGCGCTGGCTACGGCGTTCGCTGCCATCGGCACCGATCCACAACAGACTTGGCGGCCCCGGCACTTTGTAGCGGCCGAGCAGCTCGCGACTGGCGGCATTGTCGGCGGTCACGTCCAGCCGGAGCAAGCGCACGTCTTTCAACGCGTCCAGGACCTGCGGTTTGGCGAAGACCTGTTTTTCCATGACTTTGCACGACACACACCAGTCGGCGTAGTAATCCAGCAACACCCACTGGCCCTGGGCCTGGGCATCGTCGAGTTCCCGTTGCAGGGCGGCGGGGTCCTTGATCGTGGCGAACGCGTCATGGCCGACAGGCGCACTGTTTGAGCGAGCGGCGGTGTAAACCTGCAACGGCTTGAACAGATCATCGCTGCCGCCGGCCGCACCAACCATCAGCAGACTGCCCCACACCCCGAGCAACAGTGAGCTGGCGCCGAACACTTGGGCGACGCGGCCGAAACCTTCCGATTGCTTCCAGGCACTGTAAGCGGCGATCAGCAGCAGGGCACCGCACAAGCCGACCCACAGGGATTGATCCAGCACCGGCCGCAGCATCAGCAGCGCAGTAGCGAGGAACAGGAAACCGAACACGCCTTTGAGCAGGTTCATCCAGGCGCCGGGCTTGGGCAGAAAACGATTGCCGACGGTGACCAGCAATAACAACGGTATGCCCATGCCAATGCCCATGGCGAACAGAATCAGCCCGCCATGTAGCGCATTGCCGCTCTGGGCGATGTAGAGCAGGGCACCGGCCAGTGGGGCGGTCATGCACGGGCCGACCAACAGGCCGGACAACGCCCCGAGCACCCCGGCGCCGATCAGACTGCCGCCGCGTTGATTGCGCGAGACGTTTTCCAGTCTGTCACGCAACGCCACCGGCAATTGCAGTTCGAAGAAGCCGAACATCGGCAACGCCAGCAGCACGAAAATCGCCGCGAAACTGCCCAGCAACCATGGATTTTGCAACAACGCCTGGAGGTTCGCCCCCAGCAGGGAAGCCAGAACGCCCATCGCCGCGTACACCAGCGCCATGCAGATCACATAGCTGGTGGCCAAGGCAAAACCACGCTTGGGCGTGGCGCCGCTGCCGACGATCAAACCGGCGAGGATCGGCAGCATCGGTAAGGTGCAAGGGGTGAACGCCAGCAGCAGGCCGAGGCCGAAGAACACCAGCAAACTCCAGCCCAGCGCCCGCTGTTGCAGGTTGCTGGCCAGGGCCTGGTCCGGGGCTTCATTTGCAACCGACGTCGCCGCCGCTTTCCCCAAGTCCACGATCTGAGTCTGTGGCGGATAGCAAAGGCCCGCATCGGCACAGCCCTGGAAACCGACCTTGATCTGACCGGTGGCACCGGCCGGGATCTTCAGTTCCAGGCCTTGGCGATAGACCTGTTGTTCACCGAAGAACTCATCACTATGAGACTCGCCCACAGGCAACACGGGCTGCTGATCCGCAGCCAGGCCATCGAATTTCAAGCGCTTCTGATACAGGTAATAACCGTCGGCGATCTGCCAGAACAGCTGGGTTTCACCGGTGTCCAGGCGTTCAGAGGTGAAGACAAACGCCTGCTCGACTGGGAGGAACTCCGGTTTGGTCTCGAACGGATTGGTCCCGGCCTGGGCCAGACCCGAGATCAAGAGAGCAAAGAGGAAAAACAGTCGACGCATGGGTAAGCCTTGTCCCGGTGCAAGTGAGTTGCACAATGGTGGGCGGCGATTAACCGATGATTAACCGCCGCCGGGTCGTCGCGTCAGCGAGAGTCAGTCGCGCAAGAGCCCCGGCCAGGTTTTCTCGCTGACTTTATACGGACCATACTCGACTCGATCTTCCATGATGTTGTAAGTGATGTACTCGTTATTGGTCAGGAAGATGTAGTAGTAACTGTCGACAAATGCCCGGTCGTTTTGTACGGCAGTAATGATCCGGTCCTTGTACGGTTCCAGGCCGGGCCAGGTCGTGTTGTTGATGGGGACCACTTTCAATGTCGGATGCCCCTCGTAGTAAGCATCAAAGTTGAAAGGGGATATGTTCAAGTCAAGAATCAGGGATTGACCATTTTTCATGAGAAAACGGAACTGTGCCATGCTGTCGGCGGAGTCCGTCCACCATGTGCCTGCGATGATGTCATCGAAATAGTAGCCAAGGAGGCTCCACATCGAATTATCAACTGTTTCGATGCTGACAACCTTGTCATTGTCCTGGTCGTACTTGCAAACCATCGGTATTTGGCGATCGACATAAAAGAGCCAGAGGTAGTCCTGATCGAAGTTGAAGGTGTTAGCCCTTACGTGGATATCCGTGGTAGTGAAGCCGAATCTCAGGTTTTTGGCATGGACATGAAAATCATGCCAGTTACTGTGGCTGATCGGAGCAGGGTATCCGTCGGGTACCCGGTTGTCGCCGATATCGAATCGGCTGTAAGTATTACTGTCTTTGAAAAAGAAGAAGATTTTATCTTTGCCCGCGCGCCAATCGACGGCAACAAAGTTTTTTAATTCACGCATGAACCGATTTCTTTCAGTTTGATTGTGGGGTTTAAGGCTTGAAGTGGTGATGTTCAATCATTATCAATTTCCCAGCCGCTTTCATCGTCTTCAAAAAGCAGGCCCGGCCAAGTGGTTTCATTGATTTGATACGGGCCGTATTCGACTTTGTTCTTTTGGATGTTGTAAGTGATGTATTCGTTATTCGTCAGGAAAATATAGTAATAGCTGTCGGCCAGTGTCCTGTCGTTTTGTGCAGCGGTAATGACCCGGTCCTTGTAGGGCGCCAGACCAGGCCATGTTTCTTCAGTGATGGGTTGAAGCAGTATTTCATGGGCCCAGTCGTCAATCGAACGAGGACCGTGCGGTAGATTCCAGTTTAGGAATAGCGAGTTTCCGTCTTTCATGAGGAATCTGAACGATAGCTTGCGGGGGGCAGGGCTGTGCCACCATGTGCCAGCGGTGATATCGTCAAAATAATCAAGAAGCGGTTTCCATATCGTATCGGCAACACGAGAGATCCCTATCACTTTGTCGTCGTCTTGATAGTATTTGCAGACCATTGGCGTGCGGCTGTCATCGTAATAAAACAACCATAGAAAATCCTGATCGTAGTTGAGCATATCCTCTTCTTGGAAATGGGTAGTAGTGAAGCCGAATCTGATGTTTTTGGCATGTATGTGAAAATCGTGCCAATCACCGAAGCTGACGTCTGCGGGGTAGCCGTCCGGAACCCGGTTGTCGCCAATGTCGAATCGGCTGTAAGTATTATGGTCTTTGAAAAAGAAGTAGATTTTATCTTTGCCTGCGCGCCAGTCGACAGCGACAAAGTTTTTAAGTGTTGGCATCGAGTGAATCCTTTCGTTAGTGGTGTGGCATTAACTTTGCGAGTGGTGAATTTATACGATGTTTATTGTTTTAGTGGTAATGGGAATATGTTTCTTTTTTTAAACCCGATGAGTCGACGTGATTAGCGTAAAGTTGCCCAGCGGTAACCGTTTAAATCGAGACTGACGCGACGGTTTTTTCGCGTGATCGGTACGGCTCGACCAGCGAGCTTCTCGTCCGTCAGCGGGGTTGCCATAATTGCCCCTTAATACTCACCTGCTTGACTCACGTTTTTGCTCATGGAGCTCCCATGCACGTACTGGTTTGCGAAGACGACGAGTTGATCGCCAGCGGCATCGTCGCCGGCCTGACCGCCCAAGGCCTGACCGTGGAGCATGTGGCCACGGCGTCCGCCGCCCGGGCGATGCTCAAGGTCGCCGAGTTCGACGTCATGGTGCTCGACCTCGGGTTGCCGGACGAAGACGGCCTCAAGCTGCTGCAGCAGTTGCGCCACAACGGTCTGGAGATTCCGGTGCTGATCCTCACGGCCCGGGATTCGGTCACGGACCGGGTCGATGGCTTGCAGGCCGGTGCCGACGATTACCTGCTAAAACCCTTCGACCTGCGTGAACTCGCGGCGCGCCTGCACACCTTGCTGCGCCGAGTAGCGGGGCGCAGCGTCAACCTGATCGAGCACGGCGCCCTGACGTATGACCCAAGCAGCCGCGAAACCTTGCTCGCCGGCCAACCGGTGGACTTGTCGCGCCGCGAGCAGTCGCTGTTGCAGGCCTTGCTGCACAACCGTGGCCGGGTGTTGTCCACCGAGCAATTGAAGGACAGCGTCTACGGTTTCAACGACGAACTGGAAAGCAACGCGCTCAACGTTCATATCCATCACCTGCGGCGTAAACTCGGCAATGGCATCGTCGAAACGGTGCGTGGCCTGGGCTATCGCCTCGGGCCGGCGGATGGCGGAGATCAATCGAAGTGATGAGCCTGCGTTTGCGCCTGAGCCTGACCCTCGGCGCCGCTTTTGCGCTGATCTGGGCCCTGGCGGCGGCCTGGATGCTCAGCGACCTGCGTAACCAGATGATGTTTTCCCTCGACCAGCGGCTGGTGGCTTCGGCGCGTATGGTCGCCGGCCTGATGGAGCAATTGCCGGCGTTGCCGACCAAGGGCGAGGGCACGCATTTCAGCGCGGAGCAATTGAATGTCCCCGGTGGCATGGCGTGTCAGGTCAGTTCGTTGCGCGGTGAAATCCTGGCGCGCAGTCACACCGACCCGCAGCAAACCCTCGAAGCCGAGAAAATGGGCTTCCATGACCAAATGATCGATGGCGCGCCGTGGCGCAGTTTCACCTTGGCGCGCGGCGATCTGCGGATCACTACCGCCGACCGGCAGACCGAACGCGAAGCCCTGAACATGTCGATCCTGCTGGCCGCCTCCGTGCCGGTGGGCGTGGCGCTGCTCGGGTGTCTGTGCCTGCTCTGGCTCGGGATCGGCCAGGGTCTGGCGCCGCTCAATCGCATGCGCGATGCCCTGATGCGCCGCAGCGCCGACTCGCTCGAACCGTTGCAGATTCAGCCGCTGCCCAGCGAGTTGCAACCGTTGCTCGATACCCAGAATCAACTGTTCCAGCGCATCGGCCGGACCATCGAACGCGAACGCCGCCTCACCGGTGACGCCGCCCACGAATTGCGCAGCCCGCTGACCGCGATCAAGACCCACCTGCAAGTGGCACGCATGACCGATGGCGCGGCTCGGGATCAATCCCTGGCCCGGGCCGAAGAGGGCGCCGACCGTCTGCACCGCACCCTTGAACAATTGCTGCTGCTGGCGCGGGTCGAGGGCAGCTTGTCGTTCGATGACGGCGTGCAATGCAGCGCCGAACAAGTGGCGAAACTGGCGATTCAGGATGCCGCCAGCGGTGATCGCCAACGCATCAAGTATCAACCTCCGACGAAATGTTCGGCCGCCCCGGTGCAAATGCCTGCGGTGCTGTCGATTGCCGCGTTGCGCAACCTGCTGGACAACGCCCTGCGCCACACCCCGAGTGACGGGGCTGTGGAGTTGAGCCTGGAAACCACCGGCAACCGCGTGCGCTTCGTGGTCCGCGACCATGGGCCGGGGATTGCCGCCGATGACCTGCAACACCTGACCCAACGTTTCTGGCGCAACGGCCAGAGCACCGGTTGCGGGTTGGGGCTGGCGATTGTCCAGGCGATCGTTCAGCGGTGTGCGTGTACGTTGCATTTCGACAGTCGGCCGGATGGGTTGCGGGTCGAATTGACGATGCCGCTGCAAACCATCTAACCAACCCCACATTCCTCCTGTAGGAGCTGTCGAGTGAAACGAGGCTGCGATCTTTTGATCTTGCTCTCAAAAACAAGATCAAAAGATCGCAGCCTTCGGCAGCTCCTACGGGGATCTCGGTTGCACATCAAATGTAACTTCTCTCCATTAGCCATCCAGGCGCCGGCAGGGCTATCTTCCCCCGCAGCTTTGACTCAATGGATTGAGGTAGCAGCGCCATGGATGCACCCCTGCACATCTGCAAGGCAACTCCGGCCGACGCCGGCATTATCAGCCGGATCGTCGAGCGTTCGATTCGGGTCGGTTGCGTGCTCGACCATCGCAACGACGCGAAAATCGTCGCCGCCTGGACCCACAACAAAACCACCGAACACATCCACGCCTGGCTGGCCGACCAACGGTTGTACCTGAACATTGCCTTGCTTCAGGACAAACCGATCGGTGTCGCCATGGCCGCGAGCAGCGGCAAGATCGCCTTCTGCTACGTGCAGCCGGAATGGTTTCGCCGTGGCGCCGGGCAGGCCTTGATTCACGACCTGGAAGCCTGGTTGTGCGATCAGGATTTGCACCAGGTTCGACTCAACAGCACCCGCACCAGCGAAGCCTTTTATCGGCACCTGGGTTATCGCGCCTGCGCTGAAACCTTCAGTGTGGCGGGGTTGCACGCCATTCCCATGCATAAGGCACTGACGCCACCTTCATAGAAAGCTGATCGCGGGTCTAAATCCTCAAGCCTCTGATGCGTTTCCAGAACAGGAAAACCTGCAAGTGCGCCCCGTGACCGGAACGCGCACCTGCCCGGTGTGCAGTTTTGGTCACTATCCACAGCGTATTGAGGGGTCGAGAGATGTCAGTCGCTACCAGCCTTATCGAAGATCAGCCGGCCCGGGTTGCCCCGGCGCCTGCCGAGACGCTTTACCAGTTCAACGAATCGCCGCTGCTGGCCCGTCAGAACCAGCAGGAATCGAATGCCCGCAGCTACCCGCGACGCATTCCCCTGGCACTCAAGCGCGCCAAGGGCATTTATGTCGAAGACGTCGAGGGCCGTCGTTTCATCGATTGCCTGGCCGGCGCCGGGACGCTGGCGCTGGGGCATAACCACGCGGTGGTGATCGAAGCGATCCAGCAAGTGCTGACCGATGAACTGCCGCTGCACACCCTCGACCTGACGACGCCGGTCAAGGATCAGTTCGTCCAGGACTTGTTCGGTTTGTTGCCCCCGGCATTGGCGGCTGAAGCCAAGATTCAGTTCTGCGGCCCTACTGGCACCGACGCTGTCGAAGCCGCGCTGAAACTGGTGCGCACCGCCACCGGGCGCAGCACCGTGTTGTCGTTCCAGGGCGGTTACCACGGCATGAGCCAGGGCGCATTGAGTCTGATGGGCAGCCTGGGGCCGAAAAAGCCTTTGGGCGCCTTGCTCAGCAGCGGCGTGCAGTTCATGCCGTACCCTTACGATTACCGCTGCCCGTTCGGCCTCGGTGGCGCGCAAGGGGTGCAGGTCAATCTCAACTACCTGGAAAACCTGCTCAATGATCCGGAGGCTGGCGTGCAATTGCCGGCGGCGGTAATCGTTGAAGTGGTGCAGGGCGAGGGCGGGGTGATTCCGGCGGATCTCGACTGGTTGCGCGGCTTGCGACGCATCACCGAGCAGGCTGGCGTGGCGCTGATCGTCGATGAAATTCAGAGCGGTTTTGCCCGCACCGGCAAGATGTTTGCCTTCGAACACGCCGGGATCATTCCGGACGTGGTGGTGCTGTCCAAGGCCATCGGCGGCAGTCTGCCGTTGGCGGTGGTGGTTTATCGCGACTGGCTCGACACCTGGCTGCCGGGTGCGCATGCCGGGACGTTCCGTGGCAATCAGATGGCCATGGCCGCCGGTTCGGCGGTGATGCGTTACCTGAAAGACAACAACGTCTGCGAACACGCCGCCGCCATGGGCGAACGCCTGAGTGAACACCTGCGCATCCTGCAACGGGACTTCCCGCAGTTGGGTGATATTCGCGGTCGCGGCCTGATGCTCGGCGTCGAACTGGTCGACCCGAGCGGCACGCCGGACGTGCAGGGCCATCCGCCGGCATTCGGTCGCCTGGCGCCGCTGGTGCAGCGCGAATGCCTCAAGCGCGGCTTGATCCTCGAACTCGGCGGTCGACATGGCGCAGTGGTGCGCTTCCTGCCGCCGCTGGTGATCACCGCCACGGAAATCGACCGGGTCGCGGAGATTTTTGGTCGGGCGTTGGCGGCGGCCACGGCCAGCCTCTAAATTTTCCGGCGCCTCGAACGTTCCTTCTACATACCGGCTGCACGCGCCGTGCAGCCCACCCCTACAGCGATGGAGAGACAGCATGACGTCAGTATTCGACCGCGAGGACATCCTCTTTCAGGTCGTGGTCAACCACGAAGAGCAATACTCGATCTGGCCCGACTACAAAGCCGTGCCACAAGGCTGGCGCACCGTGGGCAAAAGTGGCCTGAAGAAAGAATGCCTGGCCTACATCGAAGAAACCTGGACTGATATGCGTCCGCTGAGCTTGCGCCAGAAGATGGAAGAGCAGGCGGCAGTGGCTCACTGAAGTCACTGCGCATAAAAAAACCGCTGATCCGGGTAACGGACAGCGGTTTTTTTTGCCTGGAATTTTTGTCGTTTGTCCGGCCGTCTTCGCGAGCAAGCCCGCTCCCACATTGGATCGGTGGCGCAACGCAAATCCCCTGTGGGAGCGGGCTTGCTCGCGAAGAACGATGACGCGGTCTTAAGCCCCACTCAACCCCTTGATCAGCAAATCCACATTCCCCTCCAACTCAGCCACCGGATCTGCCCCGTCGGTACTCAACACCACCAACCGACTCCCGGCCTCGCTGATCACCGCTTTCAGCGCCTCCGACGGCTGGCGATGGTGCAACACCACGGCCACGTCGTTGTCCTTGAGCGTCGCGCCCAATTGCTTGAGCGCTTCGGGGGTCCACTCGGCATCCGGCCGGGCATCGAGGCCGACCAGTTCCAGGTTGAGCCCGCCTACCAGGTAGCCGAAGTGATCGCTCAGGCTCATCACCGTGAGGTTGTCGGCACTGGCCAGTCGCGCTTCGCTGTCGGCGCTGAGTTTGAGCAAACGCTGTTTGAGTACGGCCAGGTTGGCTTCGATCTTCGGCTTGGCCTCGGGGGCCAGGCGCACCAGGTCCGCCGCTATCACATCCGCCATGCGTCCCATGTTGTTGCTGGAAAACCACGGCTGACTGTTCAAGCCATCGACCTTGTTGCCCGGCTGCACGGCGATGCCGGCGAGCGCGCCGTCCACCGGGCGGGCGGCGTCGATTTCGATGATGCGGATATTGCTGCGACGGGCATTCGGGTACAGCGGATCGTCCGGCCACAACGAGCGCAGGCCGATCACCGCATCGGCGTCGGCCGCCAGTTTGCTCAGCTCCGCCGCGCCACGCCCGATGAAATAAGCGGTCTGCCGGGTGCCGGGCAGGTTGGCCGGTGCCGCGCGCTCGATGGCGACATCGGTGCCGTCCAGCAGCACGGTGCCCAGGCCATAGGTGATCGGCAGCGACGCCAAGACCCGCGTTTTGTGCGCTGACGACGAGGCGAAGAGGGCGGTATTACCGACCCCATGATTGGCCACCAGACGCATCGGTTCAAAGCTGTCGCCAGCCAACGCATTGAAGGAGGCTGTCCCGCACAGGGCCACGGCCAGGCTCAATTGACGCAGAGTAAAAGACATTTATCCGAGGTTCCCTTTCAGACTTGGAACGACACCGCGCGCGATGGCGCAGAGGGCGAAGGCGATACCGGCCACCAGAATGATCGCGGCACCGGACGGGATCGGCAGGTCGAAGACAATCGGCGCCAGAATCCCGCACAACGTGCTGACCGTCGCAATCGCCACCGAACACCAGAAAAACCCCTTCAGCGACTGGCTGAGCAAGCGCGCGGCCGCCGCCGGAATCACCAGCAGGGCACCGACCAGGATCGCGCCGATGACTTTCACCGCCGCGACGGTGATCAGGGTCACCAGAATCACGAACAGGTAATCCAGGGTCTTCACCGCGACCCCGCGCACCGCCGCCAGTTGCGGGTTGAAACTGGCGAGCATGATGCGGTTGTACAGCGGCAAGGCCAGGGCCATCACCAGCGAACCGACGATGGCCAGCACCAGCAGGTCATTGCCATTGACCGTCAGCACCGAACCGAACAGCACGTTTTCCAGAATATGCACGTTGATCTTGCCCGCCAGAATCAACAGCAGGCTCGCGCCCAACGCCAGGGACACCGAGAGAAATACCCCGATCAGCGTGTCCGGCGCCAGCCCGGTGCGGTTGCGCAGGTAGTTGAGCAAAATGCCGAACAACAGGCAGTAACCGAACAGGCTGCCATACGGCCCGGTGTAGGGTTCGCCGAGGAGGATGCCGATGGCCACGCCGGTCAACGCCGCGTGACCCACCGCTTCGGAGAAAAACGCGAAGCGCTTGACCACCACCAGCGTGCCCAGACCACCGAGCACCGGTCCGATCAGCAATCCGGCGAGCAGCGCATTCACCACAAATCCATAGGCCAGCGCTTCCGGCAGATAACCGGAAGAGGCCCAGCCCTGGACCATCAAACGAAAGGCTTCGTAACTCATCAGACAGCGCTCCGGGGATGGGTCGAGAACAGGGTCAGCAAGCGTTCCGGGGTCAGCGCCTGTTGCGGCGTGGCGTCGAACAGCACCCGGCGATTGAGCCCGGTGACCCGATCCGCCAGACGCCCGACGGCTTCCAGGTCATGCTCGATCCACAGCACGGTGATGCCGCTCTGGCGCCAGTCGCCGAGCAGCCGTTCGAACACCTGAATACCGGCTTCATCGAGAGCCGACATCGGTTCGTCGAGCACCAGCAATTGTGGCGCCGGGATCAGCCCCTGGGCCAACAACACCCGTTGGCGTTCACCACCGGATAGCGCGCCCATGCGCCGCTTGCGTTTGTCCTGCATGCCGACCCGTTCCAGCGCTTCGCCAATCGCCGCCGCGTAATGTTTGCTCAAGCCAAGAAACGCCGGACGCCGTTGACACATCGCGGCCATGAAATCGTCGACGGTCATCGGCAAGCCACGGTCGAACTCCAGCGCCTGGGGCACGTAGCCGATGGTGCCGGGAGTGCCTGGCCATTGCAGGCTCAGGCGACCCTGGTGCGGCATCTGCCCGAGCAGGGTCTTGATCAACGAACTCTTGCCGCCACCGTTCGGGCCGACCAGTGCGTGGATGCTGCCGGGCTGGACCTGGAAGGTCACCTGGTCGAGGATCGTCGTGCGGCCCAGGGTCAGACAGACCTGCGCAAAATCCAGAGTCGGCCCGAAAACCTGTGGGAGCGGGCTTGCTCGCGAAGGCGTCGTGTCAGTCGACATCAATGTTGACTGATCCACCGCATTCGCGAGCAAGCCCGCTCCCACAGGGGATTCGGGGTTATTCGAACTGATGCTTTCTTTCGCCGTCATGACCCCGACTCCTGAATCGCCCGCACCACGGTGTTGAGGTTGCCGGTCATTTCTTTTTCGTACTTGTCGGCGGTGTATTCGCCGTAGGAAATGTGCGACAGCGGGTACAGCTTGACCCCGGATTCACGCTGGATGGTGTCGACGTAGGTGGACGGGAAATCCATCTCCGAGAAGATCACTTTCACGTCCAGTTCCCGCAGCTGATCGATGGTCTTTTTCAACTGGCTCGGGCTCGGTTCAATGCCGTGGGCCGGTTCGACGACGGCGGTGACTTCCAGGCCAAACTCGCGCAACAGATAGTCATAGGCGGCGTGGACCGTGGCCACCCGCAACTCGGCGTTCGGCGCCTGGGTCAGTTTGGCCAGAGCGTCGGCACGCATCTGCCGCAGGCGTTTACCGTAGGCGCGGGCGTTCTGGGTGTAGGTCTTGGCGTTGTCCGGGTCGAGCTTGCCGAGTTCCCGGGCGATGTTGTTGACCTGGGCAATCGAGGCGCTGATCGACAGGAAAGTGTGCGGGTTGACCACTTTGCCGGCGCCGCGTGCGGCAGTGCCAGTGGCGGCCAGCAGCGGCACGTTTTCGTTGGCTTCGATCACCGGGATATTCGGGGTTTCGCTGGCGGCGATCATGCGGTCGGCGAAGTCGTCATGGCCGACGCCATTGAGCACGATCACGTCCAGCCCGCTGATGCGCTTGATGTCCTCCGCGCGCGGCTCGTAGGCGTGGGGGTTGAAACCGGCCGGGATCAGCGGCACGACTTCGGCCTTGTCGCCGACGATGTTGGCCACGTAGCTGTAATAAGGGTGCAGGGTGATGCCGATGCGCAGGCGCTTGGCCTGATCGGCGCTGGCCAGCGGCGCCAGCAGCAAGGCGCACAGGCCAGCCGCCAGCAGGCGCAAAAACGAACGATGAGCTGAAATAGGCATGGGAAAGCGGTCTTCTCTCGGGTGAAGGCGAGGGTTCAGTGCCGGTGCTGGCGCGTTACGCCGGCATCGAATTGCGCGACGATCTGCTGCCAGCCCGCGCTTTCCAGCGCGGCATCAGTCAGGTCGGCCGGCGCGGTGAGGGCTTTGCCGCGATTGAGCCAGACGTCCGGGGCATCGTCGTCAGCGGTCAGGCGCATCAGAAACGAACCGGCCACGCTCGGCGCCTGGCTCTGACCGAAATAGGCCTTGGCGCTGAGCAACTGCCAGGCATGGCCGCCGCGACTGACGGAACTGGCGTCCTGGGCAAACGGCGCGAAGCCTTCATCCGCCAATGCTTCCGGCGTGGGCAGCGTGGTTTGCTCCTGGCGCAGCAAGTGAATCTCGTCCAGGGTCACCCGCAAATCGGCGTAGATGCCTTGTTCGGAAGCACTCAGGTCGCGGCGCGCATCCAGTTGATGGCTGCTGATGGTGCTCACGGCCTGGGACTCATGGCGCCAGGCGACCACCGAACCCGCCACCGCGAGAATCAACAGGCACAACAGCAACACATACAGGGTTTCATGACCGGCACCGGCCGGGCGCACGACTTGGGTAGTGGGTGTGCTCATGATCAGGGCGCCTCGATGTCGGCTTGGTCGATCTCGACCACATGGCCGGGACCGGCGTCGAACAGCACGTAGAACTCGGCGGCGGGTTTCTTGAAGACCAGGGTCGAGTCGGTGCCGAGTTTGCCCGGCACAAGAATGGTTTCGTCGTAACCGATCACGTCCAGGGTCACGCCCGGTGCGCCGCTGCCATCGGAGAAACCACCGGTGCATTTAATCTGCTCGGCGTCGATGGCCTTGCATTCGCACATCGGGTTGTGGGCGAGGGCGCTCGCGCTGAAACCGGCGCCGAGCACCAGCAGGGTGGCGCGCAACGGGCGAGAAAGATTGATCATGGTTTGCCTCCTTGTTTGTTCAGCCAGGCAATGGTGGCCGGGGATGCCTGACTCAGGGGGATCGAGGCCTGGTGCATGCTGCCGTCCCAGCCTTCCATGGTGATCCACAGTTCGGCGTCGGCCGGGGTTTTGACCGGCACGGGCAACGACGCGCCCATGCGGTACGGCGTGCCGAAGAAAATCACCCCGGCGGCGCGCAGGCTGCGGGGCTTGCCGATGCGCAGGTACGTGGCCTTGACCTGTTCGACACAGGCGCTGCACAGGGCGGCGTTGAAGACTTTCAGGTGACTGGCGGCGCCGTCCGGGCGCGGTGCTTCGTCGCGCAGCTCAGCCAGGCGCAGGCTCCATGGGCCGACCTGGATCTCGCCGACTTCGTGTTCGCCCAAGCCACTGTCGCCCCGAAACAGCGCGGCTTCGTTGAAGTATTTGGGCATGAACCCCAAAGGGATCAGCAGCAACAGGATGTTCAGGTGGAAACGCCATTTGTGCCAGAACACACTCAGGCGCGAGGGCTGCGGGACGACGGTGGTTTGGCTCACAGGCTGGCCTCCGAGGTTTCGCGGATCAGTTGCGCTGTGGCGCCCTGCTGTTTTTTGTGGCTGCGCTTGAGCGCATTGGCGGTCGCCAGAGCGGTGCGTTTGGTCCAGATCAGCAGGCCGCTGAGCACCATCATGCTCAGCACCAGACCGAAGAAGAACCAGATCAGCTTGATCCACAGGCCACCGAAATCCCCAGTGTGCAACGGCCGCATGGACTCGGTGACGAACTCCAGTGCGGTGCGGTCCGAGAGCAGGCGCGAGGCGGCGATTTCACCGTTGTACGGGTTGATGGTCGCCGTCTGGAACATCAGCGGATACCAACCACGGCCACCGATATCGAGGTGGCTGTAGCCATTGCCCGGCAGGCTGACAAAACTGGCTTCGAGCCCGGGGATTTTCTGCATGGCGATGTCAATCGCGCGATCCAGATCGATGCGCGGTGGCGGCGAGCCGTCAGCGGAGAGCGGCACCGCTTCACGGGACATGGCCGGAATCACCGGCTCGCTGGAGATGGAAATCTGGTTGTCGTACAGCAGGGCTTCAATCAAAAACCACAGGCCGGTAACGGAAATGACGGCGATGAACCAGATCGACCAGATGCCGCTGAGGCGGTGAAAGTCGCCCCAGAAAATCCGCGCGCCGTGACGAAAGCGCAAGGTCGGCTTGAAGAAGCCTTTCCAGAACTTCTTGTAGACCACCAGCCCGGTAATCAGTGAAACCAATAGCGGCAGGCCGAGGAACGACACCAGGTACCAGCCCCAACTGTAGCCATTGGTGAACGGCACCAGCCACCAGCCATGCAAGGCGCGGGTGAATTGTTTGAAGTTGAACGCCGGCGCGATGCCCTGGATCACGCCGGTGTACGGGTTGACGTAGACCGTTGTCGAGCGCCCGTCGGGATAAGTGACGCCCACGTCGAGGGCGAAGTGCGACTCGTCGGGCCGCTTGATCGATTGCACCAGGGTCTGGGGTTCGGCTTGCTTCATGGCCGCGAGGATCTGGTCGTAACTGAGTCGCGGCGCATCGTCCGACGGCGGGCTGGCGCGCATTTGCGGGTTGGTCAGCCAGACGATCTCCTGGCTGACAACGGCCAGGGTCCCGGTGACACAGACGATCAACACGAAAAACCAGATCGGCAAGGCCAGCCAGCTATGGACGAGAAACCAGAGTTTGGAGCGGGATTTCTTCGACATGATTAAAGGTCTTGTTTCGATGAAAGGGCCTCTACTGCGGGCTTCGCAGCGCGATGGTCCTTGAAAGGCCCGGCCGTGGCTTTTGCCTACGCGGCCGGGCTGCATCTAGATAAGACGGATGAGCAACGGAAATCCCGAAGGCTTATATGAAAGTAAATGTTTCGCGTTCGCTAATTACCCTGATCCCTTGTGGGAGCGGGCTTGCTCGCGAAGGCGTCGTGTCCGTCAGCATCACTTTGCCTGACCCACCGCTTTCGCGAGCAAGCCCGCTCCCACAGGGGGATATGTGTTCACTCGGGAGCGCGATCCAACACGAACCATGTTCCAAGCCATCACTCTCCAGCCATTGATGGCCAACCCCCGCTCCTTAAGATGGAACTCAGACGCCTGCAGCGTACTGTCCTCTGAGCGAGTACTTCCATGACCCCAGCAAGAACCCTCTACGACAAACACATCGATTCCCACACGGTGTGTCGCCTCGATGACCAGGGCCACGTCCTGTTGTACATCGATCGCCAAGTCATCAACGAATACACCAGCCCGCAAGCCTTCAGCGGTTTGCGCGAGGCCAGGCGCGAGGTCTGGCGCCCGGAAACCGCGTTGGCCGTGGTCGATCACGTCAACCCGACGGCCCCGATACGCATCGCCGCGATGCCGGATGCCGGCGGGGCGCGGCAGGTGTCGTACCTGGCGGAAAACTGCCGGGACTTCGGCATCGA
The DNA here is from genome assembly GCF_018449725.1 of Pseudomonas sp. dw_612. Lineage (GTDB taxonomy): Bacteria > Pseudomonadota > Gammaproteobacteria > Pseudomonadales > Pseudomonadaceae > Aquipseudomonas. Next base: position 132,812 of record NZ_JAAVVC010000017.1, read on the forward strand.
ACTGCTGGATATCCTCGACAAGCGCCAGGGCATCGAACACGTGATCGCCCCGGAACAGGGCTTCATCCTGCCGGGCATGGTCATCGCCGCCGGTGACAGTCACACCACCACCTATGGCGCCCTCGGCGCGTTCGGTTTCGGCATCGGCACCTCGGAGATCGAACACCTGCTGGCGTCCCAGACCCTGGTCTACAAACGCCTGAAAAGCCTGTGCGTGACCGTCGACGGCGAACTGGCCACTGGACTGACTTCCAAGGACGTGATCATGGCGCTGATCGGCCAGATCGGTGCCTCCGGTGCCACGGGCTACGCCATCGAATTTCGCGGTTCGACCATCGATGCGTTGAGCGTCGAGGCGCGGATGACCATCTGCAACATGGCGGTGGAGGCGGGCGCTCGCGGTGCATTCATGGCGCCGGACGAGAAGGTGTTTGCGTATCTGAAAGACAAACCCCGCGCACCCAAAGGCGAGTTTTGGGACCGGGCCGTCGAGAAATGGCGCAGTTTGCACAGCGATGCGGATGCGCAATTCGACCGCGAGGTTTATCTGGACGCCAGCGCTCTGGAACCGATGGTCACTTGGGGCACCAGCCCTGATCAGGCCTCACCGATTGGCGCGCGAGTCCCGGATCCGCAAGACGTCAGCGACCTGATCCTGCGCCAGGACATGCGCCGCGCCCTGAACTACATGGGCCTGGAGGCCGGCATGCCGCTGAGCGAGATCGTCATCAGCCATGCCTTTATCGGTTCCTGCACCAACGCGCGCATCGAAGACCTGCGCGACGCCGCCAGCGTGGTGCGCGGCAAACACGTCGCCGAGCATGTGCGAGCGATGATCGTGCCTGGCTCCACCGAAGTCCGGGATCAGGCCGAAGCCGAAGGCCTGGCGGCGATCTTTATCGACGCCGGGTTCGAATGGCGCCAGTCCGGTTGCTCGATGTGCCTGGCGATGAATGACGACGTGCTCGCCCCCGGCGACCGCTGCGCCTCCAGCACCAACCGCAATTTCGAAGGCCGCCAGGGCGCCGGCGCCCGCACGCATTTGATGAGCCCGGCGATGGTCGCGGCCGCTGCCATCACCGGTCGCCTCACCGACATCCGCCACTTTGGAGAACGCGCATGAGCCAGCAACCCTTCACCCAGGTCAGTGGCAAAGCCGCGCCGATGCTGGCAGCGAACATCGACACCGACGTGATCATGCCCAAGCAATTCCTCAAGGGCATCGACCGCGCCGGGCTGGATCGAGGGTTGTTTTTCGACCTGCGGTTTTTGCCGGATGGTTCGTTTAATCCTGAATTCGTTCTGAATCAACCGGCCTGGCAGGGCGCGAGTTTCATGGTGGTCGGGCCGAATTTTGGCTGCGGCTCGAGCCGGGAACACGCGGTGTGGGGCTTGAAGCAGATGGGGATTCGGGCGCTGATCGGCTCGAGCTTCGCCGGGATTTTTTATGACAACTGCCAGCGCAATGGGGTGTTGCTGATTACGCTGGACGAGGCGGTGTTGCAGCGGTTGGGGCAGGTGGTCAGCCAGCCTGAGAGCGCTGGAATCAGCGTCGATCTGGAGGCTCAGCAGATTCGCTTGAACGATGGCCAAGTCATTCCGTTCGAGATCGACACCTTGCGCAAGACTGCGTTGTTGCTGGGGCTTGATGCCATTGGCAGCACATTGCAGCGCAGCGAACAGATCAAGGACTTCGAACGCGAGCATCTGGCCGCGAATCCCTGGTTGTCTTGAAGGAAAAGATCGCAGGCTTCGCCAGCTCCTACAGGGTTTTGTGTACACCGGTAGGAGCTGCCGAAGGCTGCGATCTTTTGATCTTGACCTGCTACACCGACAACACCTTGAAATGCTCCTGCAAAAACTCCACACACGCCCGCAGCTTCCCGGAATACGCCAACCGCGTCGGGTACACCGCCCACACATTCGCACTCTGGGTGTAATCCGCCAGCACCTGCACGAGCCGCCCTTGCTCCAGCAACGGTTTCACATCCCACAATGAGCGCAGCAACACCCCACGCCCGTCCAGTGCCCACTGCAAGACAATCTCACCGTTATTCGACGACAACGGCCCGCTGACCCGCACGCTTTCCTGAGTTCCGTCACGTTCCAGGTTCCAGATGCCGAACGCGTTGTCGCGCTCCTTGATCACCAGGCAATGATGCTGTTCCAGATCCGCCAGGGCCTGCGGCGTGCCGTGGCGTTGCAGATACGCGGGGGCCGCGCACAGCACCCGCCGATTACTCACCAGACGCCGGCCAATGTGTTGGCCGGGAATGTCGTCGCCGACGCGGATTTCCAGATCGAAACCTTCGCTGACGATGTCCACCACCCGGTCGAACAGGTCCAGGCGAATCTCCAGTTCCGGGTAGCGCTCGGCCAGCAGCGAAACCGCTGGCGCCACATGGTTGCGGCCGAAACCAAAACTGCTGCACAAGTGCAAACGCCCGCGCGGGCTGTCGTGGGCGTCGGCGAGTTCGTCATGCAGGTGCTGGAAGTCATCGAGAATGCGCAAGGCCCAGCGCTGCACCCGCTCGCCGTCTTCGGTCAGGGCGATGCGGCGGCTGGTGCGGTGCAGCAGGCGAGTACCGAGGGTGGTTTCGAGAATCTGGATGCGCTTGCTAACGTAAGCAGGGGACAGTCCCAGTTCATCGGCCGCCGCGGCGAAACCGTTTTTGCGGATGACGGTGAGCAGAACGCGCAGGTCTTCGGGTAGGGGCACGGTGTCTTTCTTGAGGGTCATGACAGAACGAGCACTGGCGGCATGAGCCGCCAGCATAGCATCGCCATTGGTTGGATTTATTCAGCGGCAACCTTCGCCGCAGCGGCCCGGGCATGGCGCCCGCGCTTGAGGGCAATCGGCGCCATTTTGCTGCGGTCCAGTTCACCTTCCCACGCGGCCACCACCAACGCCGCCACCGCGTTGCCGATGATGTTGGTCAGGGACCGGCATTCCGCCATGAAACGGTCGACGCCGAGGATCAACACCATCGCTGCCACCGGCACGGTCGGCACCACCGCCAGGCTCGCCGCCAACGCGACGAAACCGGCGCCGACCACCGCGCCCGCGCCTTTGGAGGTGAGCATCGCTACCGCCAGCAAGGTCAGTTGCTGCTCCAGCGTCAAATCGATATTGGTCGCTTGCGCAAGGAACAACACCGCCAGGGTCATATAGATGTTGGTGCCGTCCAGATTAAACGTGTAACCGGTCGGCACCACGATGCCCACCACGCCTTTCGACGCGCCGAGGCTTTCCAGTTTCTGGATCAACTGCGGCAGCGCCGATTCCGAAGAACTGGTGCCGAGCACGATCAACAATTCAGCCTTGATGTACGCCAGCAACTTGAAAATGCTGAACCCGGCGTAACGGGCGATGCTGCCCAGCACGCAGGCGACGAAAATAAACGCGGTCAGATAAAACGTGCCAATCAGTTTCAACAGCGGCAGCAACGAGCCGAGGCCGTACTTGCCGATGGTGAACGCAATCGCGCCAAACGCCCCGATCGGCGCCACGCGACTGATGATGCCGACAATGCGGAAAAACACCTCGCTGGCCTGATTGATGATGCCGACCAGTGGCCGACCCTTTTCCCCGACCATCACCAGGGCAATCCCGAACAGCACCGACACAAACAACACCGGCAGGATTTCTCCCTGGGAAAACGCCTCGAAAAACGTCGTCGGAATTACATGCAACAGAAACCCGGTCACGCCTTCACCGTGCTGGGCCTGGCCGACAAACCCGGCGATGGCCGACGTATCGAGGGTCTTCACGTCAATGTTGAAACCCGCGCCCGGATGCAACGCATGGGCCGCGAGCAACCCGATCAGCAGCGCGATGGTCGAGACGATTTCGAAGTACAGCAACGCCTTGCCACCGACCCGGCCCACCTGCTTCACGTCGTGCATGCTGGTGATCCCGGAGACCACGGTGCAGAAGATGATCGGGCCGATGATCATCTTGATCAGCTTGATAAAGCCGTCACCCAACGGCTTGAGATCGATGCCGATCTGCGGCCAGTAATGCCCGATCACGATGCCCAGGGCGATGGCGATAAGCACCTGCACATAGAGGGTTCCCAGCAGTTTTCTGATTGTCATTTTTATTATCTCGAGACGGTTTTTGGGCATGACGATCCCGCGCGGGCCAGTTAAGGCCCGCGGTGGGAGGTGGATTCAGGTCAGGCTGTTGCGGCTGTCAGCGCAGGAAAGCCAAGGCTTCGGTAAGCAACAGCTCGGGGGCTTCTTCGGCGATGTAATGGCCGGCCGGCAGCGCTTTGCCGCGCACGTCGGTGGCCACGCGTTGCCATTCCTTGAGCGGCTCGAAGCAACGGCCGACGGTGCCTTCAGCGCCCCACAGCACCAGCAGTGGCAGGTTCAAATCGCAGCCGGCGTCGATATCGGCGCGGTCGTGCTCCAGGTCGATGCTGGCGCTGGCGCGGTAATCCTCGCAGATGCCCCGGGCGCTGCCGGGCAGTTTCAGGCAGCGCAGGTATTCGGCGAACGCTTGCGGAGTGAAGGGCTTGAGCCCGGCACTGCGGCTGCCCATCACGCTGCGCAGGTAGGATTCGGGATCGGCTTCGATCAGGGTTTCCGGCAACGGCGCCGGACGGATCAGGAAGAACCAATGCCAATAGGCGCGGGCGAACGCTTCGTTGGTTTGCGCGTACATCGACAGGGTCGGGGCGATGTCCAGCAGCACCATGCGTTGCACGGTGGCCGGATGATCCAGCGCCAGGCGATGGGCGACCCGGGCGCCACGGTCGTGGGCCAGCACCGAGAACTGCGCGAAGCCCAGGGACTTCATCAGTTCGACGCCGTCCTTGGCCATTTCCCGTTTCGAATAGTTGGTGTGGTGATCGTTGGCCGGCGGCTTGCCGCTGTCGCCATAACCGCGCAGGTCGGCGGCGACCACGGTGAAATGCTCGGCCAGTTGCTCGGCGATCTTGTGCCAGATGACGTGGGTTTGCGGGTGACCGTGCAACAGCAACAGGCCCGGGCCTGTGCCGCCGATGCGGTAGGCAATGTCCACGCCGTTGACGTGGCGCTGGTCTTTCAGGAATCCGGCGAACATGGGGAATGACTCCTTGTTGTAGTGGCCTGCATCCTGAAATTGTTGAGCGGTTACGGCAAGGCGCAAAGCGTGGGGTGGTTGTTCATGAAGTGTGTTCGAGGGTCGTACGGTGTCTGGGAGGCCGCCTTCGCGAGCAAGCCCGCTCCCACAGGGGATTTGTGTACGCCACAAATCAAATGTGGGAGCGGGCTTGCTCGCGAAGAGGCCCGGTCAGGCGCTGAAAATTTCAACCCTGCTGAAACATCTCCTTCGCCCGCTGCTCAATCTGTTCCTGAGTCAGATCCTCCCTGCGCGTCGCCAGAAACCACAAATGCCCATAGGGATCCTTCAAGGTCCCCGAGCGGTCGCCGTAAAACTGATCCTTGACCTCGGACACCACCGTGCCACCGGCGGCAATCGCCTGTTTATAGGACTTGTCGACATCGGTCACATACAAATGCAGCCCCACGGACGGTGAGCTGTCCGGGTTGCTCAACGGCCCTTGATCGCACGGTGTGCCGAGCATGATCGGGCAGTCGCCGATGCGCAGTTCAGCGTGGCCGATGCCGCCGTCGGGCATGCTCAGGCGCATCACTTCAATCGCGTTGAAGGCTTTTTTGTAGAAATCGATGGCTTCGGCGGCCTTCTGGATGCCGAGGTAGGGGGTGATGCTGTGATAGCCCTCTGGAATGGGTTTGACGCTCATAACGGTTCTCCCTGTTTTTGTTATGGAAAAAGGATATTTCAAGCGAATAAATATAGTAGGAGCTGCCGAAGGCTGCGATCTTTTGACCTTGGCGTCGTCGATGCCGACGAAACATCAAGATCAAAAGATCGCAGCCTTCGGCAGCTCCTACCAATGTTCGGCGCAAAAACGCCACTGTTCAGCCATCAACAGTGAAGCAGCAGATTGCTCGGCTTTATCACCATGAACCCCGAGTAAACCCCCGAAAACATTGGCTGACACAGTCGGCACAGAAGCTGCAATGACTCTCTCAAAACCCTGTTGTCGAGAGTCTTGTATGCCTGAATCTGCCGTTTATCCGATCAACCCGCCTGCCGCCCATCGAATCGCCGACGAAGCCGAAGCCCTGCGGGTCGCCGAGCGTGTGGCTGCCGTGTTGCTGGAGCAGGACGCCGAACGCGACCGCAGTCGCCACGTGCCTGCGCAGATCGTCGATCTGTATTCCAACAGCGGTTTGTGGGGCATCAGCGTGCCGAAGGAATTCGGCGGCGCGCAGGTCTCCTACGCGGTGCTGGCGCAGGTGATTGCGATCATTTCGGCGGCCGATCCATCCCTGGGGCAGATCCCGCAAAACCACTATTGCCTGCTCGAAGACATTCGCCTGCAAGGCACGCCGGAGCAGCAAGCGCATTTCTTCGGCCTTGCGCTGCAAGGGCATCGTTTTGCCAATGCCTTGTCGGAAACCGGCGGCAAGAATGTGCAGGACATCCAGGCGACGATCCGCCGTTATGGTGATGGCCATGTGATCAACGGGCGTAAGGGTTACTGCACCGGTTCGCTCTACGCCCATTGGCTGGCGGTGCTGGCCGTGGATGAAGATGAGAAGGGTCAGTTGTCGTTCGTCGAGCGCGGCACGAAAGGGTTGGTGATCGTCGACGATTGGGACAGCATCGGCCAGCGCACCACGTCCAGCGGCACGGTGTTGGCCGAGGACCTGTACGTCTTGCCGTTCAATGTCTTCCCGACTTATCGCTCCTACGAAAGCCCGACCCTGGCCGGTCCGTTCGCGCAACTGACCACCGCCGCCATCGACGCCGGCATCGCCCGCGCGGCCCTGCGCGACACCATCGCCTTCGTCCAGCAATTCGCCCGGCCATGGATCGATGCGGGGGTGGAAAAGGCCAGCGAAGATCCGTTGACCATCATTCAGGTCGGTGGTCTGGAGATTCGCCTGGAAGCCGCCGAAGCCTTGCTCGAACGGGCCGGCTGGGCGCTGGATGCGGCGCGTCCGGCACCGGATGAAGACAACGTCGCCCGCGCTTCATTGGCCGTGGCCAAGGCCAAAGTGCTGACCACCGAAATCGCCATCGAGGCCAGCAACAAACTCTTCGAACTCGGCGGCACCCGCTCGACCCTGAAGAAGCACAACTTCGACCGTCACTGGCGCAACGCGCGGGTTCACACGTTGCATGATCCGGTGCGCTGGAAATATCACGTGGTTGGCAACTGGCTGCTCAACGGCGTCAAACCGCCACGCCACGACTGGTCGTGACCATGGCCGAGTGGTTTAAAAACATCTATTGGGCCGACATCGCCCAGGCCTGTCTCGACACCCTGACCATGCTCGGCGCTGCCCTCGGTTTTACCGTGTTGCTCGGGTTGCCGTTGGGCGTGGTGCTGTTTCTCACCGGCAAGCGCCAGTTGCATGAAGCGGCCGGGGTTTACCGGGTGTTGTCGGTGATCGTGAACATGCTGCGGTCGCTGCCGTTCATCATTTTGCTGATCGTGCTGATTCCCCTGACCACGTTGCTGGTCGGCACTTCTTTGGGCGTGCCGGGGACGATTCCGCCGCTGGTGGTGGGTTGCACGCCGTTCTTCGCGCGGCTGGTGGAAACCGCGTTGCGCGAAGTCGATCGCGGCGTGGTGGAAGCGACCCAGGCCATGGGCGGCACCACGTGGCAAATCATCCTCCACACCTTGCTGCCGGAAGCCCGGGGCGGGTTGCTGGCGGCGGTCACGGTCACCGCGATTGTGCTGGTGGATTACACGGCGATGGCCGGGGTGATCGGTGGCGGCGGGCTGGGCGACCTGGCGATCCGCTACGGCTATCAGCGTTTTCAAACGGACGTGATGGTGGTCACCGTGGTGTTGCTGCTGATTCTGGTGCAAGCCCTGCAAATGACCGGCGACCGATTGGTGGCGCGCTACAGCCGACGTTAAAAATTCGATTCAACAAAACAATCAGGCCCCACGTCCGCCCCACGACGGCCACTCAATCTGCCTTGGAGCACAGCATGAAAAAGACCCTGGCCATTCTGGCTGCCGTCCTGTCGATCAGCGTTCACGCCAACGAAAAACTCATCGTCGGCGCCACTCCGGTGCCGCACGCGGAGATTCTCGAATTCGTCAAACCGACCCTGGCCAAGGAAGGCGTGGACCTGGACATCAAAGTCTTCACCGACTTTATCCAGCCCAACCAACAACTGGCGCTGAAAAACCTCGACGCCAACTATTACCAGTACCGACCGTTCCTCGATGATTTCAACAAGACCCGCCACACCGATCTGGTGCCGGTGGTCGGCGTGCACATCGAACCGTTCGGCGCTTACTCGACCAAGATCAAAAACATCAGCGAATTGAAGGACGGCGCCACGGTGTCGATCCCCAATGACCCGGTGAACACCGGCCGTGCGCTGGTGCTGCTGCACGAAGCGGGGCTGATCAAACTCAAGGACCCGAGCAACACCCTGGCCACTCAGCGCGACATCATCGACAACCCGAAACACCTGAAGATTCGTGAGCTGGAAGGTGCCTTGCTGGCGCGGTCGGTGAGCCAGGTGGATCTGGCGTTTGTGTTTGCCAACTACGCATTGGAGGCGGGGATCGACACCAACAGCGCGTTGATTGTCGAGAAGGGCAAGAGCCTGTACATCGAATTCCTCGTCGCCCGCCCGGACAACATCAACGACCCGCGGATTCAGAAACTGGCCAAGGCGCTGAATTCCGATGAGGTTCGGCAGTTCATCCTGACCCGTTACAAAGGGCAGATTGCGCCGGGGTTCTAGACTTTCGCTGACTGGGCGGACGCCTTCGCGAGCAAGCCCGCTCCCACACTGGATCTGTGGCGCTCACAAATCCCCTGTGGGAGCGGGCTTGCTCGCGAAGGCCGCGCCGCTATTCCGGATCAACCCCCGATTCCAACAGCCGTGCCCCCGGCCCACGCTCCCCGAGCACATCGCCAAAGTTGCGCAACGGACACGCCGCCATCGACAAACACCCACAGCCGATGCAGCCATTGAGCCGGTCCCGCAACAAGGTCAGTTGACGAATCCGCTGATCCAGATCCTGGCTCCACTGCGCTGACATCACCTGCCAATCCGCCGCCGTCGGCGCACGATTATCCGGCAGTGCCTTCAACGCCTCGGCAATCTCCGCCAACGGAATCCCCAGCCGCTGCGCAACCTTGATCAACGCCACCCGGCGCAACACTTCCCGGGGATAACGCCGCTGGTTGCCCTGGTTACGATGGCTTTTGATCAAACCCTTGGTTTCATAGAAGTGCAGGGCGGTGACGGCCACGCCGCTGCGAGCGGCCACCTGGCCGACGGTGAGTTCCTTGTGCAGGTTTTCCGGGGTGACCATCTGAAAAAGCCTCTTGACCTCTAGTTAACTTGAGGTTTTACCCTGCAGGCCTTCGGATCGCAAGATTCGGTTTCAAGGTGAGTGGGGACTATTCATGCAAACGTCAGAGAAAAACCGCAGTTTCACCCAATTGATCGAATTTGAGATCGAGCCTCATCAACAACCCGCACTGGTCTCGGCGCTGTCTGTGCAGACCGAGCGCCTGGCCCAGGATTTCAGTGGTTTCCTGAGCGCGAGCATCCAGGCCAGCGACGATGGCCGGCGGGTGCTCAATTACCTGCAATGGCAGTCCCGCGAGGCCGGGGAAGCCGCGTTCCAGCGCTTTGAAAGCGGCGAGCAGGATTTCTGGCAACTGATCCGCGCCCATCAGGCGAAAACCGTGACCTTCGGTTCATTCCAGGTGCTGCACAGCCTGGAGCGCAGTCACGATGATGCGCTGCACTGCAACCTTGTGCATTCCGGGTAAGAACCTAGATCGACAACTGCATCAAGCGCTCGCCCTGCACATTTTCCGTGGGCCGGCGCTTGTTCACCGCCAGTTCGCCGATCTTGATCAACCGCGTGCGAGTCACGTTGCGGCTCAGGCCCAACAGCGCGGCAGTGTGCACCTGGTTGTAATGGCTGAAGCGATACGCCGCGCGCAACAACGCGTCTTCGACTTTTTCGTGCAGCGCCCCGGCCTGTTCCTCGAAGAGCTTTTGAAAGGCGCGGTCGAGCAAGGCTTCCGGTGAATCGTCGACGCTGCCGTGATGATCGTCCTGACGCTCGATGCGCATGTTCGACAGGCGCAAGTCATCCCGTTCGATCACGCCGTTGCGGCAGATCAGCAGGGTGTGGTGAATCACGTTTTCCAGTTCGCGGATATTGCCTGGCCAACTGTAGCTGCGCAGTTTCAGCTCGGCCTCTTTGCTGATGGTGATGGTGCCGTAGCCGAGGCGCTGGCTGTAGGCTTCGACGAAATGCCGGGTCAACGGCAGGATGTCGCCGGGGCGGTCGCGCAACGGGCTGAGTTCCAGGCTGACCACGTCGAGGCGGTAGTACAAGTCCTCGCGAAAATGCCCGGCGTTGATGGCTTTCTCCAGTTGCACGTTGGTCGCCGCCAGCACCCGCACGTCGATGGGAATGCTTTTACGCGAGCCGAGGCGCACCACTTCACGCTCCTGCAACACCCGCAGCAACTTGACCTGGATCGCCATCGGCAAATCGCCGATTTCATCGAGGAACAGGGTGCCGCCATCCGCCTCTTCGAACCACCCGGCCTTGGCGCTTAACGCCCCGGTGAACGCGCCTTTTTCGTGGCCGAACAGTTCAGCTTCCACCAGGGATTCAGAGAACGCGCCGCAGTTCACCGCCACGAACGGCCGGTTGCGCCGGGCGCTGAGGTTGTGGATATGCCGCGCCACCAACTCCTTGCCGGTGCCGGTTTCACCGATGATCAGCACGCTGGCTTCACTCGGGGCGACCTGTTGCAAATGCGCGAGCAAGGCTTGGGATTTCGGGTCTTCGAACACTTGCGCGGTGGCGCGGATCGATGTGGCCAGGGCGGGCGAGGGCGGTAGGGTCAGCAGTTGCATGGCAGGCTCCATGAAGAGAAGGTCAGGAATAGAAAGTCGGGATCGGCAGGGACTGGTTCAGCGCCCAGTCACCCAGTTCATGGAGTTTGTAATCCACCGGGTCGTGCAGGGTTTGCGTGCGCAGGTTGCGCCAGTGGCGGTCCAGCCGCAGCGAGGCGTGGGTTGACCGTGCGCCGGTCACTTCGAATAAACGGCTACAGAGTTCCAGGCCATTGCGGGTCGCGGCGACCTTGGCCGTGGCTATCGCCGTCGCCAGATGCCCGCGCTCCTCGGCGCTGAGATTCGGGCCTTTGGCCCAGGCCTTGTCGAGCAGGTCGGCGGCGCGTTCCACCAGCAAACGAACGCCTTCGAGGGCTACCCAGAATTCGCCGTAATGGGCGAGTACATATGGGTCTTCGCGCACATCCTGGGTGCAGGATTTATGCCAGGGCCGGGTTTCGGTCAGGGTGTATTGCCGGGCTTCTTCGAAGGCGCCTTCGGCAATGCCGAGGAACATGTGGGTGAAGGTCAGCTGCGCGATCAAGGGCCGCAGGCAGGCGAATGGGGTGCTCAACGGACCCGGATCGAGCAGCAATTCCGACTCTTCGACGCGCACCCGTTCGAACGTGGCGCTGCCGCTGTCGGTCTGGCGCTGGCCCATGTTGTTCCAGTCGTTATGCAGGGTGATGCCGCTGCGACCGCTGGGGATGGCCGCGATCAACAACTTGCCGCCAGCAGTTTCATCCACCGCCGAGGCGATCAGCATTTGCGAATCGCTGGCGCCGGAGCAGAAGCTTTTCTTGCCAGAAAACTCGCGCCAGCCGCCGAGGTTTTTCACCACGGTGCGGGTGTCCAGCGGATTCAGGGCGTTGCCCCAGAACCAGTTCTTGCGCGCGGTTTGCTCGAACCACGGCTGCCATTGCTCGGGTTTGGCGAACAGGCGTACGGTGGCGAGCATCAGGTGATGGAAACCGAAGACATGCGCAATCGAACTGTCGACCTTGGCGAACTCGCGCACGATGGTCAGGGTTTCACTCCAACTGGCGCCGAGGCCGCCGTACTGGGTGGGAATGCTCAGCGCGAGCAGGCCGCTGTGGCGCAGGGCGTCACGTTCGGCCTTGGGCGTACCGCCACGTTCGTCGCGCTCGACGGCGGTCAGGGCAAACTCCGCCGCCAATTGGCGGGCGGTGTGCAAGGGAGAGAGCAGGGCGCTTTGTGGTTTGGCCGTCACGCGGGGGTTCCTCTATGTCAATCGACCCCCTGTAGGAGCTGACGAGTGAAACGAGGCTGCGATCTTTTGATCTTGATCTTTAAAGTCAAAAGATCGCAGCCTCGTTTCACTCGTCAGCTCCTACAGGGAGCCAGATCCGGCGGCTGGGATCAGGCTGTGGCTTTTGCCGGCAACACATCATTGGCAATCATTTCGCCAAACGGCCCGGTGAGGTTGGTCACGCCACGTCCGGCCAGGCTGGCATACGGCTCCGGCAGCAGCGGGAACACCAGTTCGGCAAAGCGATACGCTTCTTCAAGGTGTGGATAACCGGAGAAGATAAAACTCTCGATTCCCAGGTCCGCGTATTCCTTGATCCGCGCCGCCACTTGTTGCGGATCGCCCACCAGTGCGGTCCCGGCACCGCCGCGCACCAGGCCGACACCGGCCCACAAGTTAGGGGCGATTTCCAGGTTGTCGCGACGCCCGTCATGCAACGCCGCCATGCGTCGCTGACCTTCGGAATCAAACCGCGAGAACGACTTCTGCGCCGCCGCGATGGTCTCGTCGCTGATGTGCTCGATCAGTTTGTCCGCAGCTTTCCACGCTTCTTCGGCGGTCTCACGCACGATCACATGCAGACGAATCCCGAACTTGACCGTGCGCCCGTTACGCGCGGCACGCTCACGCACATCGGCAAGCTTTTGCGCCACGGCGGCCGGTGGCTCGCCCCAGGTCAGGTACACGTCGACCTGCTCGGCGGCGAGTTCATGGGCCGCTTCGGAAGAACCACCGAAGTACAGCGGCGGATAGGGTTTCTGCACCGGCGGATACAAAGCCTTGGCGTTTTGCACTTGCAGGTGTTTGCCTTCGAAGTCGACGGATTCGCCTTGCAGCACCCGACGCCAGATCTGCAGGAATTCGTCGGTGACTTCGTAGCGTTCGCTGTGATCGAGGAAAATCCCGTCGCCACGGTTTTCGTCCGGGTCGCCACCGGTCACCACGTTGATCAACAGGCGGCCATTGGACAAACGATCCAGGGTCGCAGCCATGCGCGCCGAGACGGTCGGCGAGATGATCCCCGGACGAATCGCCACCAGATATTTCAGGCGTTCGGTCAACGGCACCAGCGCCGAGGCGATCACCCACGAATCTTCGCAGGAGCGCCCGGTGGGAATCAGCACACCGTGGTAACCGAGGCTGTCAGCGGCCTGGGCCACTTGTTTCAGATAGTTGAGCGTCACCGGGCGGGCGCCCTGGGTGGTGCCCAGGTAATGGCCGTCGCCGTGGGTGGGCAGAAACCAGAAAACATCCATGAAGAGATCCTTAAGCGATTTTCAGCAGATTTTTGGGGTGCACGCCAAACAGTGGCGCGGCGCGTTCTGCAGCAAGACGAATGCGGGCCTTCAAGGGCTCACTGGTTATTTGATAATTCGAGAAATCGGCTTCGGTGGCGTAGACGCCAATCGGCAAGGTCAGGGCCTGGAAGAAACTGAACAGCGGCCGCAACTGATGATCGAGCACCAGCGCATGGCGCTCGCTGCCACCGGTGGCGGCCAGCAACACCGGGGTGTTGATCAGCGCATTGAGGTCGATCAGGTCGAACAGGTGCTTGAGCAGGCCCGGGTAGGAACCGCGATAAACCGGCGCGGCGACGATCAGCAGGTCAGCGCTTTCGATGGCTTGCAGCTCGGCTTCGATCTCGGCACTCAGTTCCTGACGAGCGAGGGCGGCGCCCAGTGGTCGGGCGATGTCGCCCAGTTCGATCAGCTTGCTCTCGATCGGCAATTGCTCACCGAGTTCGGCCAACAGCGCTTGGGTCAGCACCAAGGTGCGGGACGGACGCCAGGTACCGCCGGAGAGGGCAACGACTTTCAATGGACGCGACATGATCAGTTCCTTTTTAAACAGTTGCTCAGGGAGCAGTGAAGAGTCACTGGGCTTGAGCAAGACCTGTACCAATCCTTCGAAGCCCCGTATTCCGGGGCTTTCAGCGCTACCTTCGATGGCGACTGTGCGATTAGCAGGGCCATTTGTTGAATGACTGTTGCCAGGCGAACAGTTGCATGGGCAACAGCGGGCGAAGCGATGCAGTTGTTATAAAGGCTTGTTGTTATTCCGTAAAAGATCATTAAAAGATATTTATAGATCTTTATTGAATATGCAGGTGGCGAACTTTTGATCCTGATACCCACTATCGAGAGCGTTGATTTCTGCCCGGCGCGGGCCGGGCGTAGCCTTCACCCATCGCCAAACACAAGATTGTCAGGACGCTCCCCATGAATCGTTTACTCGCTGTTTCCTTGCTGCTCGCCGCTTCAGTCCTCGCTGGCTGTGCCAGCCATGTTTCGCCGGAATTGCGCCCCTACACCGCCGAAGAAACCAAGGAACTGGCGCTGGAAGCCTTGAACCGCCAGGGCTTGTCCTTTGAGGAATACCACGCGAAAAAAGCCGCATTGCTCGGCCAGCCACAGAAGTCGTTTGGCTTTGATAGCCAAGGCGAGATGAACGCTGAGCGGGCCGTACACCTTCACGGTCGTCCAAGCTGAGTCGCGACTGTACCGCTCGAACTTTTACCCAACTGTCCGTGGGTTTCCCGCAAGGCGTGCGATAGGGTCAATACCTGACTGACCCTGACGGACTGCCACCGATGACGCTCTCGCTCGATCTGCTGCTGGGCTTTGCCCTGTTTGCCCTCGTCACCTCGATCACCCCCGGCCCGAACAACACCATGTTGCTGGCATCGGGCGTGAACTTCGGCTTTAACCGCACCATTCCCCATATGCTCGGCATCACCTGCGGCTTTTTCGTGCTGGTGGTTGCGGTGGGTTTTGGCTTGGGCGCGGTGTTTCAAACCTATCCATTGCTCTACACCGTGTTGCGTTACGTCGGCGCGGCGTATTTGCTGTATTTGGCGTGGAAAATCGCTCACTCGGGGCCGGTGTCCGAGAGTGAGAAGGGCGAGAGCAAACCGATCAGCTACCTCAGCGCTGCGGCGTTTCAGTGGGTCAATCCCAAGGCCTGGATCATGGCCATTGGCGCCATCAGCACCTACACGCCGATGCAGGGGTATTTCACCAATGTGATCGTGATTGCTGCGGTTTTTGCCTTGATCAACCTGCCGAGTGTCGGCGTCTGGGCCGGTTGCGGCACACTGTTGCGCAATGTGTTGAAGGATCGCCGCTGGTTGCGCGTGTTCAACTGGGGCATGGCTTTGCTGCTGGTGGCTTCGCTGTATCCGTTGTTGATTGAAAGCTTTAGCTGACGCATTGCTTCAACCGGTTGGCCGATGCCTGTTAAGCTCGACTTCAGGAGCGTTCCTACGCACTTTTAAATGAAGTTGTTCTTCTTTAACGGCCTCCGATCAGGTATTGCTGACGTGCGGATAATTCGGCGTCGCCCACAAGGCGACGCTTTGAACTATTCAGCTACGAGCCTCCTGATCCCGGAACACGCTCTGCGAGTCTTTTTATGAATAAACGTCCGTTGTATTTCGACTACGCCGCCACCACGCCGGTGGATGAGCGGGTCATCAAGGTTATGGTCGAGTGTCTGGGTTTCAACGGCAATTTCGGTAACCCGGCGTCCAGCTCCCATGCGTTTGGCCAGCAGGCCCGACAATCGGTCGAGCAGGCGCGTCAGCAGGTGGCCGAATTGGTAGGAGCGCAGGCCGAGCAGATTGTCTGGACCTCCGGCGCCACCGAATCGAATAACCTGGCGCTCAAGGGCGTCGCCCAGGCCCGAGGCGTGTCCGGCGGCCACATCATTACCAGCCAGATTGAACACAAGGCGATTCTCGACACCGCGAAACAATTGCAGGACGCCGGCGTGGCGGTGACCTATCTGGTGCCGGACGCTGAAGGCCTGATCACCCCGCAAGCGGTCAGCGCCGCGATGCGCGATGACACCTTTCTGGTGTCGCTGATGCTGGTGAATAACGAATTGGGCACGGTCAACGACATCCCGGCCATCGGTCAGGTGGTGCGTAATCGTGACGCGTTGTTTCACGTCGATGCCGCACAGGGCGCGGGTAAAGTCGCGATCGACCTGGCCGAATGGCCGGTGGATCTGATGTCGTTTTCGGCGCACAAGATCTACGGCCCCAAAGGCATCGGCGCGCTGTATGTCGGCCCGCGAGCGCAACAGCGGTTGCAGGCTCAGATCCACGGCGGCGGTCACGAGGGCGGCTTGCGTTCCGGCACCCTGGCCACGCACCAGATCGTGGCCATGGGCGAAGCGTTTGCGCTGGCGGCGAGCTTGTTTGATGACGAGAAAGCCACCATCGTTCATCTCCGGGAACGCTTGCTCGAACACCTGTTGAGCCTGCCCGGCGTGCGCCTCAACGGCAGCGCGACCCAACGCATTCCCCACACCCTGAGCCTGACCTTCGGCGAAGGCGAATTCAACGCGGCGGCGCTGGGCCATTCGATTGCGTTTTCCGCGACCTCGGCCTGCAATTCCGCCAGCAATGCGCCATCCCATGTGTTACTCGCCCTGGGGCACGACGCCCGCTCGGCCGGTCGCACCATCCGCTTGAGCCTCGGGCGGTTCACCACCGAGCAGGACATTGACCAAGCGATCGAACTGATTAAAGCGGCCAATGCCAGCGCCCCGGCGTTCTGGCAATAAGCCGTTAAAGCGCCGACTCAGATCGGCACTCAACAATAATGATGAAGTGGTTAGCAGGAGACATGATGAGCACGCAGCCTTTGACCCATGGATTGGTACCCCAGCGCCTGGCGCAAACCCGTGAGCTGATGAGCCGGGAGGGCATTCACGCCCTGCTGGTGCCGTCGGCCGACCCGCACCTGTCCGAATACCTGCCGGGTTACTGGCAGGGTCGGCAATGGCTGTCGGGTTTCCACGGTTCGGTGGGCACCCTGATTGTTACGCCGGATTTCGCCGGTGTCTGGGCCGACAGCCGTTACTGGGAACAAGCGAGTAAGGAACTCAAGGGCAGCGGCATCGAACTGGTCAAGCTGCAACCGGGTCAACCTGGTCCGCTGGACTGGCTGGCCGATCAAACCCCTGAAGGCGGCGTCGTTGCCGTCGATGGCGCGGTGATGGCGGTGGCCTCGGCGCGCACGCTCGGCGGCAAACTCGAAGAGCGCGGTGCTCGTTTGCGCACTGACATCGACCTGCTGAGTGAAGTCTGGAGCGACCGCCCAAGCCTGCCGAACGAGCCGATTTATCAACACTTGCCGCCGCAAGCGACGGTCAGTCGTGGCGAGAAACTGGCCACGCTGCGCGAAGTGTTGAAAGAGCGCGGTGCCGACTGGCATTTCATCGCCACCCTCGACGACATCGCCTGGCTGTTCAACCTGCGCGGCGGCGATGTGTCGTTCAACCCGGTGTTTGTGTCCTTCGCCTTGATCAATCAGCAGCAGGCCACTTTGTTTGTGGCCCTGAGCAAAGTCAGCGCCGAACTGCGCGGCATCCTCGAACAGGATGGCGTGACCCTGCGTGATTACAGCGAAGTGGCGGATGCCCTGCGCGCCGTGCCGAGCGGTGCGAGCCTGCAGGTTGATCCGGCCCGTGTCACCGCCGGTTTGCTGGATAACCTGGACGGCGGCGTAAAACTGCTGGAAGGGCTGAACCCGACCACGTTGGCCAAATCCCGGAAAAGCCTGGACGACGCTGAACACATTCGCCGGGCCATGGAGCAGGACGGCGCGGCGCTGTGCGAATTCTTCGCCTGGCTGGAATCGGCCTGGGGCCGTGAGCGCATCACCGAACTGACCATTGACGAACACCTGACCGCGGCCCGCACCCGGCGCCCGGATTATGTGTCGCTGAGTTTCAACACCATTGCCGCGTTCAACGCCAATGGCGCGATGCCGCACTACCACGCCACCGAAGAAGAACACGCGGTGATCGAAGGCGATGGCCTGTTGCTGATCGACTCCGGCGGCCAATACCTGGGCGGCACCACCGATATCACGCGGATGGTGCCGGTCGGCACGCCAACCGATGAGCAGAAGCGCGACTGCACGCGGGTGCTCAAGGGGGTGATTGCATTGTCCCGTGCGCAATTCCCTCGGGGCATTTTGTCGCCGTTGCTGGATGCCATCGCCCGCGCGCCGATATGGGCCGAGAGCGTTGATTACGGCCACGGCACCGGTCATGGCGTCGGTTATTTCCTGAACGTTCACGAAGGCCCGCAAGTGATTGCCTATCAAGCCGCCGCGGCACCGCAAACCGCGATGCAGCCGGGGATGATCACGTCCATCGAGCCAGGGACGTATCGTCCGGGTCGCTGGGGTGTGCGGATCGAAAACCTGGTGTTGAACCGTGAAGCAGGCAAGAGCGAGTTCGGCGAATTCCTGAAATTCGAAACCCTGACCCTGTGCCCGATCGACACCCGCTGCCTGGAACCGTCGTTGCTGACTGAAGACGAGAAACAGTGGTTCAACGGCTATCACGCTGAAGTGCGCGAGCGCTTGAGTTCGTTGCTCGACGGTGCCGCCCTGGAGTGGTTGAACACCCGGACGGCGGCTATCTGATCGGTTTGAGTTCAGGCGCTGTTGCCAGCGCCTGGCTCATGTAGTCGACAAACGCGTTGACCCTGGCGGATTGGCGACGATTGGCCGGGGATACGGCATGAATCGGCAGTGGCTGCGCGGTGTAGTCCTGCAGAACTGCGATGACGCGTCCGGCCTTCAGATCCTCGCTGAACAACCACACCGGTGACAGCGCAATCCCCAATCCTCCCAGCACCATTTCGCGGATAGCCTCGGAATTGTTGCTCTGTGCATTGCCCCTGATCCGCACCTCGTGGCGCTGGTTCTGCCTCTCGTAAACCCACAGGTTTTGACTGTTCAGCAAGTTGAATTGCAGGCAATTGTGTTGGCTTAAGTCTTGTGGTGTTTGTGGCGTTTGGTAGTGCTTGAGGTAGTCAGGTGCTGCGACGGTTACCCGATGTGTGGTGCCAATGTGGCGAGCGATCAGACCGCTGTCGCCCAATTCGCCGATCCTGAAACTGACGTCCAGTCCTTCGCTGACCAGGTCCTGGTTCTGATCGCTCAATTGCAGGTCGATTTGCACCTGTGGGTATTGATTGAGGAAGCCTGGTAGCCGCGTGGCAATTTGCAGGCGCCCGAAACTCACGGATGAGCCGATCCTCAGATTCCCGGCGACAGTTTCGCGACCGGATTGAAAGCTGTGTTCCGCGGCGTCGACGGCAGCGAGGATCTGTCGACATTCGCTGTAATACCGCTGACCTTCATCCGTCAGAGACAGTTGCCGGGTACTGCGGGAAATCAATTTTCCACCCAGCTCGGTTTCCAGCGCGCGCAGCACTTTGCTGATGGTGGGCTGGCTGGTGTGCAATTCCCGGGCAACGGCGGAAAAACTGCCGCGTTCGACCACCCGCACGAAAATCGCCATTGCGTTGAGTTTGTCCACGGAATCTCTCATTGATGCCAAATGGGCATGGTCACTATAGCTATATAGCGTCTTATCGGCATGAGTGGCTTGCAGGAAGATGGGTGACTCACTTCTTACAGGAACTTGCGAAATGACTGACTCATTGGAAATGCGCGCTCTGATGGTTGACTCGGCCAATGGGCCGTTACGCTTGGCTTCGCTTCAACGGCCTGTGCCCGGAGTGGGGCAGGTATTGGTCAGGATCAAGGCCAGCGGGGTAAACCCGTTGGACGGGAAAATTCGTTCGGGTCAGGCCGCGCATGCTCGCCAGCCGTTGCCGGCGGTATTGGGCATGGACCTGGCAGGAACCGTGGCGGCGTTGGGGGAGGGGGTAAGTGGATGGCTGCTGGATGATGAGGTCTACGCCATGGCGACCGGGATCGGTGGGGCTCAAGGGTCCCTGGCGGAGTTCGCCGTGGTCGATGCTCGGCTCTTGGCGCATAAACCGGCGAATCTGAGTATGCGTGAGGCGGCGGGGTTGCCGTTGGTGTTGATTACCGCGTGGGAAGGCTTGGTGGATCGTGCGCGGGTGCAGGCCGGCCAGAAGGTGCTGATTCATGGCGGAGCGGGTGGGGTCGGGCATGCGGCCGTGCAAATCGCGCGGGCTTTCGGGGCTGAAGTGTTTGCCACCGGATCGGCGGGGCAGCAGGCAATCATCGAAGGCTTCGGGGCGACCTTCATCGATTACCGCGCATCTTCGGTTGAAGCGTATGTGGCTGAACACACCGCAGGGGAGGGGTTCGATATCGTCTATGACACCGTGGGCGGTGAAACGCTGGATGCATCGTTCAAGGCTGCGCGGGTTTATCACGGTCATGTGGTGAGCTGCCTCGGTTGGGGGCAGCACAGCCTTGCGCCACTGTCGTTTCGTGGGGCGACCTATTCCGGGGTGTTTACATTGTTGCCGCTGCTGACAGGCAAGGGCGGCGAGCGCCACGGACAGATACTTCGGGAAGCGGCGCAGTTGATCGAGGCCGGGCAACTGAAACCGTTACTCGATCCTCGGCAGTTCACGTTGCAAACTGCCGAGGTTGCCTATGACGTGCTCGCAAGCGGAGTAGCCCAAGGGCGATTGGTGGTCGAGATTTAACTCAAGGCTTCGACGACGAAGTCCAGCCGGTCCTGGCCGAAGAACAGCTGATTACCGATGAACATGCTGGGTGCTCCGAACACACCGCGTTGCACGGCTTTCTCGGTGTTGTCCCTGAGGACGGCTTTGACTTCCTCATCGGCAGTCAAGGCCAGCACTTCGTTCGGGTCGAAACCGTTCTGCGTCAATACGGCGGCGACGGTAGTCGGCTCATCGAGGCTGCGGCCTTCAACCCAGAGCGCATTGAACAGACAATCTATAAATGTCTGGAAACGCTCCGGGTGGCGCAACTGTATGCCGGTGACGGCGCGCATCAGCATCAGGGTATTGATCGGAAAATGCGGATTGAACTTCAGTGGCACGCCATAGCGTTTGGCATAGCGGTCCAGGTCCTCAAACATATAACGGCCCTTGGCCGGGATGGTCGCTGGTGAAGCGTTGCCGGTGGCTTTGAAGACGCCGCCCAGCAGGATCGGGATGTAGATTAGTTGGCTGTCGGTCTGTGCGCAGATCTTCGGCAGTTGGGTGTAGGCCAGGTAAGTGGCGGGGCTGCCTAGATCAAAGAAAAACTCTACGGTTTTGCTCATGGTCGATGCGCTCTGCTTGATTGTTGTTGTGGGGAGGCTTACCAGCGTTCGTTCCAAGGGCGCAGATCGAGCTCGAAAGTCCAGGCGTCTCGCGGCTGACTGTGCAGGTACCAGTAATTTTCGGCAATGTGCTCGGGGTTGAGGATGCCGTCCTGGTCCTTGGTGGCGTACTTTTCCGGGAAGCTGTCGCGGATGAAGTCGGTGTCGATGGCGCCGTCGACCACGATGTGGGCGACATGAATGTTCATGGGGCCCAATTCTCGGGCCATGCTTTGGGCCAGAGCGCGAATGCCGTGTTTGGCGCCGGCGAACGCCGCAAACCCCGCCGCGCCGCGCATGCCGGCGGTGGCGCCGGTAAACAGAATCGTGCCCCGTTGGCGTGTCGCCATGCGCTTGGCCACTTCGCGAGCGTTGAGGAAGCCTGAAAAACAGGCCATTTCCCAGATCTTGAAATATTTGCGGGCGGTTTCTTCGAGAATGCTGCACGGCACGTTGGCGCCGATATTGAAGACGAACGCTTCGATGGGACCTATTTGGGTTTCGATCTGTTCGACCAGTGCAATCACATCGTCTTCCTTGCGCGCGTCACAGGCAAAGCCATGAGCTTCGCCGCCGCTGGCCTTGATGGCATCCACCAGTGGCTGGAGTTTGTCTGCGCTGCGGCGGGTCACACAGGCAATGAAGCCTTCCTGCGCAAAACGTTTGGCGATGGCACCCCCGGTAGCATCCCCGGCACCGACAACCAGTACGACCTTCTTGTTATTCATGGGTAGATCCCTTTGGTAAACGATCGTTAACTGAACGAACGTTATGCTACGATCCGGCCAACGTCAAGGCGATCAATCCTGAGGACAAGGCAATGCGTTACTCGCCCAATCACAAGCTGGAAACCAAAGAAAAGCTGTTGGAAAGCAGTGCGGTGTCAGCCAAGAAGTCCGGTTTTGCAACGGTCGGCGTCGACGGTTTGATGAAGGCGATCGGTTTGAGCGGAGGGGCGTTCTACAGTCACTTTTCGTCGAAGGACGAGCTGTTCGCTGCGATCGTCGAGCGAGAGCTGTGCCAGAGCTTGGCGCGGTTGGGTGGGCATGGTGAGCAGGATCGCGCCAGGCTTGAGCGTTGTCTCAAACATTATCTGAGCATGGCCCATGTCGAGCAGCCTGAGTCCGGGTGTGCGTTGCCTGCATTGGGCGCCGAGATTGCCCGCTCGGACCTCCTGGTGCGCCAGCAGGCAGAGATCTGGATTTGCCGGCTTCAGGAGAGTTGGGCGCGGATTCTGGACAGCGACAGTCTGGCGTGGGCGATTCTGTCGCAATGCATCGGTGCGCTGGTGGTGGCGCGAATGTTGGCCACGGCGGATATTCAGCGAACCGTGCTGCAATCCAGTCAGGACGAGATTGGCCGCCAGATTGCCGGGCGGCCTCAAGCTATTTGCAAATGACGATCATGCTGCGACTGGTGTAGCCAGCCGGGTTGAGGCCGAACGGATAGTCGCCTGGCTCTTCCACGGCGTCCCCCGACTTTGCGATGACCTTGTAGCCCTTGGGCGCACACGAATTGGCAGCGCTGGTGTAGCACTTGTCCCAAGAGGACGAGAGCCCTGAACAGTTGATATGCAGCCCTTTCTTGCCGTGTTTGACCTGGGTTTTCGAGGTCGCCGCGCAGCCCGCAACTGCCAGTACGGCGATCAGTATCAAAATTCGTTTCATTACTGTCCTTATGGCGGCCCGGGTCTTGTGCCCGGGTCTGGCCGCGTTCGCTTTGCTTGACGGGCTCCGATATCCCTATCTGAAAAAGTCCATGTATGGCACTGGGTTGCGGCGTAAACATGGCCTAATTGAGCGGCAAATACCAGACCTTCGTCAAATCCGGTATCAATCTGCCGCGACCGCAGGCTTGGCAGCACTCCCCATGGTCATGGTTGCGCCAACGGAAGCCATGATGATGCACAGGATGGCCATCCACTGTGACAAAGAAAGGTATTCATGGAGGAATAGCAGCCCCGAGAGTGCGCCGAATGCTGGTTCGATGCTCATCAAGGTGCCGAAGGTGCGGGCTGGTATCCGGGTCAGGGCGACCATCTCCAGGGTGTAGGGCAGGGCGGTGGAAAGAATCGCCACACCGATGGCGACGGGAATCAGCGATGGGGTCAATAAAGCGGCACCGGCATGGACGATGCCGATGGGCGCAACGAAGAGTGCAGCGATCATGACGCCCAGTGCGGCGGTCGTTACGCCATTATCGGCGCCGGCCTTCTGACCAAACAGAATGTACAGCGCCCAGCAGGCACCGGCTCCGAGCGCATAGCCCGCCCCCAGCAGATCGATTCCGGCAGTTGTCGCTCCCGTAGGTATCAATAGCAGCAAGCCGACAGCGGCGAGAGCGATCCATAAAAAGTCGATGGCGCGACGTGAAGCGTAGATCGCGACTGCCAGTGGCCCGGTGAACTCCAGGGCTACGGCAATGCCGAGCGGAACGGTACGCAAGGACATATAGAAGAGGAAGTTCATGCCGCCCAGCGCCATCCCGTAGATGATGACGGTGCGCAAGGATTTGGCGGTGAGCTTCGCGCGCCACGGGCGCAATAGCAGCAGCATGATCACGCTGGCAAAGATCAATCGCAGGGTGGTGGTCCCTTGGGCTCCTACAATCGGGAACATGCTCTTGGCCAGGGAAGCACCGGACTGGATCGATGCCATGGCTATTATTAAAAGGCCAACCGAGAAGAGGGTCGAGGCTAGGCTGCGGGGCTGGTCATTCATTGCAAGGCATCGTCCAAGGCAGGAAGCGAAAGTATTGTTTTATGTGTTGGGCAATATACTGCGCATTCGTTTCGGTGGCGTCTATATATAAGCCGGGATTTTAAGCATCCTGATAGAAATGCTAAATCAGTGCTTGACGGCAGATTCTGGAAGTCTATAATTCGCCCCACTTCCC
>NZ_JAAVVC010000018.1 GCF_018449725.1 Pseudomonas sp. dw_612
AGCGGTGGCTCAGGCCACAAGGATGTTGCATGTATGCCCGGATAGAGCAGTCCACCTAAAAAAACGATATTTCCGCCTAACCGGTCAACAACGCTACTCTCAGGGGTATACCGCTACCCAAATCCCCCGGGGACTCCATGGAAAGAACCACCGTCAAACCGCTTTTGCTTGCCCTCGCCCTCGTCGCCATCGCGCCATTCGCCCAAGCCGCCACAACCCTGGTCTACTGCTCCGAAGCCAGCCCCGCCGGTTTCGACCCGAGCCAGTACACCAGCGGCACTGACTTCGATGCTTCGGCGGAGACGGTTTTCAACCGCCTCACCCAGTTCAAGCGCGGCGGCACTGAAGTCGAGCCCGGTTTGGCGACGCGTTGGGATGTGAGCCAGGACGGCCTCAGCTACACCTTTCACCTGCGCGACGGCGTGAAGTTCCACACCACGGACTATTTCACCCCGACCCGGGACTTCAACGCCGACGACGTGCTGTTCACCTTCCAGCGCCTGCTCGATCCGGAGAACGCGTTCCGCAAGGCTTACCCCGCCGAGTCGCCGTACTTCACCGACATGGACCTGAACAAAACGATCAAGAGCGTCGACAAGCTCGACGAGCACACCGTGCGTTTCAGCCTGAACAACGTCGATGCCGCTTTCATCCAGAACCTGGCCATGAGCTTCGCCTCGGTGCAGTCCGCCGAATACGGCGCGCAGCTATTAAAGGAAGGCAAGGCAGCGGACATCAACCAGAAGCCGATCGGCACCGGTCCGTTCGTGTTCAAGCGTTATCAGAAAGACTCGCAGATCCGCTTCGCCGGCAATAAGGCGTACTGGAAACCCGAGGATGTAAAAATCGACACCCTGGTGTTCTCGATCACCCCGGATGCTGCCGTGCGTTTGCAGAAGCTCAAGGCCGGCGAATGTCAGGTCAGCGGCTATCCGCGCCCGGCGGACATCGAGGTGATGGAGAAAGACCCGAACCTTACGGTGCTCAAGCAGGCCGGTTTCAACCTCGGCTTCCTGGCGTACAACGTGACCCACCCGCCGCTGGATCAGCTCAAGGTCCGCCAGGCCCTGGACATGGCCATCGACAAACCGGCGATCATCAAAGCCGTCTACCAAAGTGCCGGTCAGCTCGCGCAAAACGCCCTGCCACCAGCGCAATGGTCGTTTGATCCGAACATCAAGGACGCGCCGCACGATCCGACCAAGGCCAAGGCGCTACTGAAAGAAGCAGGGGTTGCACCGGGTACGACTATTAATTTATGGGCCATGACCGTGCAGCGCGCCTCCAACCCGAATGCGCGGATGTCGGCGCAGATGATCCAGCAGGATTGGGAGAAGGTCGGGATCAAGGCCAACATCGTCAGCTATGAGTGGGGCGAGTACATCAAGCGCGCCAAGAATGGCGAGCACGATGCGATGATTTACGGCTGGACCGGCGACAACGGTGACCCGGACAACTGGCTCGGCGTGCTTTACAGCTGCGCAGCGGTGAAAGGTAGCAACTACGCTAAGTGGTGCGACCCGGCGTACGACAAGCTGGTGCAGCAGGCCAAGGTCTCAACCGACCGCAATGAACGAGTCAAGTTGTACCAGCAGGCCCAGAAAATCCTTAAGCAGCAGGTGCCTATTACGCCGATTGCCAACTCGACGGTGTTCCAGCCTCTGCGCAAGGAAGTGACCGACTTCAAGATCAGTCCTTTTGGCCTCACACCCTTCTATGGCGTGGGTATAAATAAGTAACACCGCGCTCTAACCGGGTGCGCCATACGCCCCGGCTGCCCCTTCATGGGGCGCCATTTGCACCGTAAAAAACGCGCGCAAACGGTCAAATGCGTCAATAGTTATACATATGCGACATTAAGGTACGTACGTGCCACTGTTTAAGACTTGTGGCCGTTCTGGATCTTGCAATGGGTATGGCCCCTGCATAAGTATCCGCAGGCACGACTCACGAGGTCGTCCTCTAATTCCAAAAATGACAACAAATCATGAGGCCACCATGCTTAAACACGCGGTCATTCCGTTTTTAGTCGGCGCCAGCTTGTTAGCTGCCGCACCTTTCGCCCAAGCGGCGACTAACCTGGTGTTTTGCTCCGAAGGGAGCCCGGCCGGTTTTGATCCTGGTCAGTACACCACCGGAACCGACTTCGACGCCTCTGCAGAAACCATGTTCAACCGCTTGACTCAGTTCGAGCGCGGCGGCACCGCTGTAATCCCGGGTTTGGCGACTAGCTGGGACATTTCCACGGATGGTCTGACGTACACCTTCCACCTGCGTGAAGGCGTCAAGTTCCACACCACCCCGTACTTCAAGCCTACTCGTGAGTTCAACGCCGACGACGTGCTGTTCACCTTTAATCGCATGATTAACAAGGATGATCCGTTCCGCAAAGCGTACCCGACTGAATTCCCGTACTTCACCGATATGGGGATGGATACCAACATCACCAAAATCGATAAAGTCGACGACAAAACCGTCAAGTTCACTTTGAAAGAAGTGGACGCAGCGTTCATCCAGAACATGGCCATGAGCTTCGCGTCCGTGCAATCCGCCGAGTACGCTGCCCAGCTGCTCAAGGAAGGCAAAGCCGCCGACATCAACCAGAAGCCGGTCGGCACTGGTCCGTTCGTGTTCAAGAGCTACCAGAAAGACTCCAACATCCGCTACACCGGGAACAAGGACTACTGGAAGCCTGACGACGTCAAGATCGACAACCTGATCTTCGCCATCACCACCGACCCGTCGGTGCGTATTCAGAAGCTGAAGAAGAACGAGTGCCAGATCACTCTGTTCCCGCGTCCGGCCGACCTGAAGGCGCTGCAAGAAGACAAGACACTGAAAGTGCCTAACCAGGCTGGTTTCAACCTGGGTTACATCGCCTACAACGTGATGGATAAGATCAAGGGCAGCGATCAGCCGAACCCGATGGCCCAACTGAAAGTGCGTCAGGCACTGGACATGGCCGTCAACAAACAGCAGATCATCGACTCCGTTTACCAAGGTGCTGGTCAACTGGCCGTCAACGCCATGCCGCCAACCCAATGGTCCTACGACACCACCATCAAGGATGCGCCGTACAACCCTGAGAAAGCCAAAGAGCTGCTCAAGGAAGCGGGCATCAAGGAAGGGACCGAGATCAACCTGTGGGCCATGCCGGTTCAGCGTCCGTACAACCCGAACGCCAAACTGATGGCTGAAATGCTGCAGTCCGACTGGGCCAAGATCGGTATCAAGGCCAAGATCGTGACCTATGAGTGGGGCGAGTACATCAAGCGCTCCAAAGGCGGCGAAAACGGCGCGATGCTGATTGGCTGGAGCGGCGATAACGGTGACCCGGACAACTGGCTCAACGTGCTGTTCGGCTGCGACTCGCTGCAGGGCAACAACTTCTCCAAGTGGTGTGACAAGAAGTTCGACGGCATCGTAAAAGAAGCCAAGCGCACGACCGACCAGGGCAAGCGCACCGAGTTGTACAAACAGGCGCAACACGTCCTCAAGGACGCCGTTCCAATGACACCTATCGCTCACTCGACGGTGTTCCAACCCATGCGCGACAACGTGCAGGACTTCAAGATCAGCCCATTCGGCTTGAACTCCTTC
This sequence comes from Pseudomonas sp. dw_612, assembly GCF_018449725.1. Lineage (GTDB taxonomy): Bacteria > Pseudomonadota > Gammaproteobacteria > Pseudomonadales > Pseudomonadaceae > Aquipseudomonas. Next base: position 3,601 of record NZ_JAAVVC010000018.1, read on the forward strand.
TACGGCGTCAGCGTCAGCAAATAAGATCGGGCAACGGCGGCGTGTTTAACGTCGCCGTTGCTTTATCTGCCGGGAATGTAGGAATTATCTGACAGCCAAATCCTCTGCGTACCACAGCAGATGTTTAGGACGTGTCGGCTTTTCCTACGAGTTTTTCAGGCCTTTCCGCATTTACTGCCAGACCCACGGCCCATACCGTCGGGATCTGACCAGTTTATGCGTGGGCCCTCGGTTTGCTGCACATGGTTTGAGATCAATGAAGTCCCCACGTCCCTGGACGGGACGGTGGCTCATTGTTAAACACTAGAAAGAGGGAGCGTCATGCGCCATACCTTGGTTTTATCCGCATTGCTGGGCACCGGCCTGTTGGCCGCCACTTCCATCAGCCAGGCCGCCAACAACAGCCTGGTCTTCTGCTCTGAAGGCAGCCCCGCCGGTTTCGACACGGCGCAGTACACCACTGCGACCGATAACGACGCCGCCGAGCCGCTGTACAACCGACTGGCAGAGTTTGAAAAAGGCGCGACCAACGTCGTACCGGGCCTGGCAACACGCTGGGATATTTCCGAAGACGGCCTCACGTACACCTTCCACCTGCGCGAAGGGGTGAAATTCCACACCACGCCTTACTTCACGCCAACCCGTGACTTCAATGCCGATGACGTGCTGTTCACGTTCAACCGCATGCTCGACCCACAACAACCTTTCCGTAAGGCTTACCCCACCGAGTTCCCGTATTTCAACGGGATGAGCCTGAACAAGAACATCGCCAAGGTCGAAAAGACCGGGCCGCTGACCGTGGTCATGACGCTCAACAGCGTCGATGCCGCGTTCATCCAGAACATCGCCATGAGCTTCGCCGCCATCCTGTCCGCCGAATACGCCGACAAACTGCTGGCCGAAGGCAAACCGAGCGAGATCAACCAGAAGCCGATCGGCACTGGCCCGTTCGTGTTCAAGAGCTACCAGAAAGATTCCAACATCCGCTACTCCGGCAACAAGCAGTACTGGGACCCGAGCCGGGTCAAGCTCGACAACCTGATTTTCGCCATCAACACCGACGCCTCGGTGCGGGTGCAGAAACTCAAGGCCAACGAATGCCAGATCACCCTGCATCCGCGTCCGGCCGATGTGACGGCATTGAAGAACGATCCGAAACTCAAGCTCATCGAGAAGCCGGGTTTCAACCTTGGCTACATCGCCTATAACGTGCGGCACAAGCCGTTCGACCAGCTCGAAGTGCGCCAGGCGCTGGACATGGCGGTGAACAAGCAAAGCATTCTCAACGCCGTATACCAGGGCGCCGGGCAGTTGGCGGTCAACGCCATGCCGCCGACCCAATGGTCCTACGACGACACCATCAAGGATGCCGCCTACAACCCGGAAAAAGCCAAGGAACTGCTCAAGGCTGCCGGCGTGAAGGAAGGCACCGAAATCACCCTCTGGGCCATGCCGGTCCAGCGCCCATACAACCCCAACGCCAAGTTGATGGCCGAGATGCTTCAGGCTGACTGGGCGAAAATCGGCCTGAAGGTGAAGATCGTCAGCTATGAATGGGGCGAGTACATCAAGCGCACCAAGAACGGCGAACACGACATCAGCCTGATCGGCTGGACGGGCGACAACGGGGACCCGGACAACTGGCTCGGCACGCTTTATAGCTGCGATGCCATTGGCGGCAACAACTACTCCATGTGGTGTGATCCGGCTTACGACAAGCTGATCAAGCAGGCCAAGATCGTCACTGATCGTGACCAGCGCACCGTGCTTTACCAACAGGCGCAGCAATTGCTCAAGCAGCAAGTGCCGATCACGCCAGTCGCTCACTCGACGGTCAACCAGCCGTTAAGCGCCAAAATCGAAGGGTTCAAGGTGAGCCCTTTTGGTCGCAACGTGTTCTCGGGTGTCAGCATAGAAAAATAACCGATAGCCAGAAACGCTGAGGGCGGATTCCGTCCTCACGCAAACGTGTTGCCGTAATTCGCCGATCCGGCCTACAGCAAACGTTTGCGATGCCTTGAACGAGTTACAAACCAAATAGCCGGATCACCAAAAAAGACCGGCATTAAAAAAAAGAAAGAAAGGAGCTTCACCCATGAAACTGAGCAACACCGCGATTTTGGCCTTGGCCATCAGCAGCATCACCGCCACGGCTTACGCGGAATCCCAAAGTCAGGACTTCACCCCGGTGACGGTCAACACCGCCAGCGCCCAAGCGGATGCCCCCGGCTTCCTCGAAGGTTCTACCATCAGCGGCACAACCCGTAACTGGTATGCCAACGAACAACTGAAACGTGGCGGCAAGTTCACCTACCGCAAAGACGGCGTAGCTACGCCGACCGACCGCCGGATCAACTGGGTCCAGGGCACGATCGTCAACTACACCTCGGGCTTCACCCAAGGCACCGTGGGCGTCAGCACCGAAGTGGCCGCGTACAACGCCGTGGCGCTGGAGCGCGATCGCAAGAACCTGGCTTCCAACAACGGTGGCGCACCGGGTTCGCGTCCAGGCGCAGGCAACAACCGTACCCTGACCAACGAAGGCGGCGACGCTGAAGGCCAGTGGAGCAAACTGGGCCTGGCCAACGTCAAGTTCCGCGTGTCGAACACCACCCTGACCGCCGGTCGCCAGAACTTCAGCACCCCGATCGTCGACAACATCGGCAACCGTCCGCTGCCGTCGAGCTTTGAAGGTGTGAGCATTCACAGCGAAGAGCTGAACAACCTGTCGTTCGACGCCGGCACATTCGATCGCGTATCGCCGCGTACCGAAGAAAGCCTGTCGAAATTCCGCTCCGAGTACACCAACAACAGCGCTGAAACCGACCACGTCAACATCGTCGGCCTGAACTACCAGCCACTGAAAAGCCTGAAGACCAGCCTCTACGCTTCCCAGGTTGAAGACTTCTGGAACCAGTACTACTTCGGCGCCACCCACGAACTGGGTGACAGCCAGGTTCTGAGCCTGACCACCGGCCTGAACTACTACAAAACCGTCGATGCCGGCAAAAAAGAGATGGGCGAAATCGACAACGACACCTACTCCCTGTCGTTCGGCCTGACTCACCAGGCTCACAGCCTGACCTTCTCGTACCAGGAAATTAACGGTAACGAGTACTTCGACTACCTGCACGAAACCAACGGCATCTACCTGGCCAACTCCCTGCTGTCCGACTTCAACGGCCCGAACGAAAAATCGTTCCAGATCGCCTACGGTCTGAACATGGCTGAATACGGCGTGCCAGGCCTGAAGTTCAACATCTACCAGGCTCGCGGCTGGGGCATCGACGGTACTCACTACACCGGCACCGCCTACGACGTGCGCAACATGGACGGCGAACACCATTACGAATACGGCATCGGCAGTTCGTACGCCGTGCAGAGCGGTCCGCTCAAAGCGACCACCATCCGCGCGACCTACACCACTCACCGCGCCAGCGAAAACCAGGCTGATGGCAGCATCAACGAGTTCCGTCTCGTGACCACCATCCCGTTCAAGGTTTTGTAATACCGCACGCCAACGGCTGACTCATCAAGAGTCGGCCGTTTGGCTTTTATCTGTTCAACCGATTGCAGAGGGCTCTTGATGAAAATGCTTCCCCTACGTGCGGCCATCGCTGCCGCGTTGCTGAGTGTCGCTGTTGGTGTCTCGGCCAAACCCCTGGTGGTCTGTACCGAAGCCAGCCCGGAAGGCTTCGACATGGTCCAGTACACGACTGCAGTCACAGCCGATGCGGTGGCCGAAACCATCTTCAATCGTCTGGCGGACTTCAAGCCCGGTACCACCGAAGTGGTTCCGGCACTGGCCGATTCCTGGGACATCAGCGAGGACGGTCTGACCTATACGTTCCACCTGCGCAAAGGCGTCAAGTTCCACACCACCGATTACTTCAAGCCGACCCGCGACATGAACGCCGACGACGTGGTCTGGAGCTTCCAGCGTCAACTGGACCCGAATCACCCGTGGCACAAACTGTCGAGCGTGGGCTTCCCGTACTTTGAAAGCATGGGCTTCAAGGAACTGCTCAAAAGCGTCGAGAAGATTGACGACAACACCGTCACTTTCACGCTGACCCGTCGTGAAGCGCCGTTCCTGGCCGACATTGCCATGGCCTTCTCCTCGATCTACTCCGCCGAGTACGCCGACCAGTTGCTCAAGGCCAACAAGGCTGGCGATCTGAACAACAAGCCGATCGGTACCGGCCCGTTCATCTTCCAGCGCTACGCCAAGGACGCTCAGGTCCGGTTCAAGGCCAACCCGGAGTACTTCCGTGGCAAGCCACCGGCCGAAGCGCTGATCCTGGCCATCGCCACCGACAACAACGTGCGCCTGCAAAAACTCAAGGCCAACGAGTGTCAGATCGCGCTGTATCCGAAGCCGGATGACATCCCGAGCATCAAGAAAGACCCGAACCTGAAAGTCGATGAACTGAACGCGATGACCGTTTCGTACATCGCCATGAACACCACCCACAAGTACATGAGCGACGTGCGGGTGCGTAAAGCCATCGACATCGCCTTCGACAAGGCCGCTTACGTCAATGCGCTGTTTGGCAAAGGCAATGCGACGGTCGCGGTCAACCCGTACCCGGACACCCTGCTGGGCTACAACCACAAGCTGACCAATCCGCCACGTGACCTGGACAAGGCCCGCGCCCTGCTCAAGGAAGCCGGCGTACCGGAAGGCACCACGTTTACTCTGTTCACCCGTAACGGCGGCGGTCCGACCAACCCGAACCCGATGCTCGGCGCACAGATGATGCAGGCTGACCTGGCCAAGGTCGGGATCAAGATCGACATCCGCGTCATGGAGTGGGGCGAGATGCTCAAGCGCGCCAAAAACGGCGAGCACGACATGGTTTCCGCCGGATGGGCGGGCGACAACGGCGACCCGGATAACTTCCTGACGCCTATGCTCAGTTGCGAGGCGGCCAAAAACGGCGAAAACTACGCGCGCTGGTGCAGCGAGAAATTCCAGACGCTGATCGATGAAGCCCGAGCTAAAGTGAACCCGGCCGAACGCGCAGCGCTCTATGAGCAAGCCCAGGAAGTCTTTAACCAGGACCAACCCTGGATCAGCATGGCTCACACCCGTATGTTCACCGCAATGCGCAACAACGTAGAGGGCTATCACATTAGCCCCCTCACCACTAATAACTTCGCCACCACCCAGGTGAAGTAGATAAGAAAACTCCCGGCGTCCCTGACTCCAGGGACGCCAGGCACGCCTAACCGGCTGATGAGGTACCACACAAGATGTTTAGTTTTATTGCCCGCCGACTGGGGTTACTGATCCCCACGTTTTTCGGCATCACCTTGCTGACTTTCGCGTTGATTCGCATGATTCCGGGCGACCCCGTGGAAGTAATGATGGGCGAACGTCGGGTCGACCCCGAAATGCACGCTCAGGCAATGGAACGCCTAGGTCTGAACAAACCCCTGTATGCCCAATACCTGGATTACATCGGCAAGTTAGCCCACGGCGATCTTGGAGAATCCCTGCGTACCCGTGAAAGTGTCTGGACCGAGTTCAGCTCTCTATTCCCTGCGACCCTGGAACTGTCCATGGCCGCCCTGTTGTTCGCCGGCATCCTGGGCCTGTTGGCCGGGGTGATCGCGGCACTCAAGCGAGGATCCCTGTTCGACCATGGGGTGATGGGCATCTCCCTGGCGGGATATTCGATGCCGATCTTCTGGTGGGGCCTGATCCTGATCATGTTCTTCTCGGTGTCCCTCGGCTGGACCCCGGTATCCGGGCGGATCGACCTGCTCTATGACATCGAGCCGCGCACCGGTTTCATGCTGATCGACACCTTGTTGGCAGATGACGTCGGCGCGTTCTTCGACGCCCTGCATCACCTGATCCTGCCGGCCATCGTGCTCGGCACCATCCCGCTGGCCGTTATCGCGCGAATGACCCGTTCTTCGATGCTCGAAGTGCTACGTGAAGACTACATCCGTACTGCCCGCGCCAAAGGCCTGTCGCCGGCGCGCGTGGTGTTCGTGCACGGCCTGCGCAACGCGCTGATTCCGGTACTGACCGTGGTCGGCCTGCAAGTCGGCACGCTGCTGGCCGGTGCGGTCCTGACCGAAACCATCTTCTCCTGGCCCGGCATCGGCAAATGGCTGATCGAAGCCATTGGCGCACGGGATTATCCCGTGGTGCAAAACGGCATCCTGTTAATCGCCTGCCTGGTGATTCTGGTCAACTTCGTAGTGGACATCCTCTACGGCTTTGCCAACCCACGCATTCGTCACCAGCGCTGAGATCATCATGACCATGACCACTCCAATTCCACCGGTAGCAGTCGATCAAAGCCTGCTGTACCCGTCTCCGTACAAAGAATTCTGGCAAGCATTTTCCAAGAACAAGGGTGCCGTCGCCGGCCTGCTGTTCATGCTGCTGGTGATTTTCTGCGCGATCTTCGCGCCATGGGTTGCCCCGCACAACCCGAGCGAGCAATACCGTGACTTCCTGCTGACCCCGCCGTCCTGGCTGGAAGGCGGGCAAATCCAGTTCCTGCTCGGCACCGATGAACTGGGTCGCGACCTGCTGTCGCGGCTGATCAACGGTTCGCGTCTGTCCCTGCTGATCGGTTTGTCGTCGGTGGTGATGTCGCTGATTCCGGGCATCCTGTTGGGTCTGTTCGCCGGGTTCTTCCCGCGCCTGCTCGGCCCGACCATCATGCGCCTGATGGACATCATGCTGGCCCTGCCGTCCCTGCTGCTGGCCGTGGCGATTGTCGCCATCCTCGGCCCTGGCCTGATCAACACCATCATCGCCATCGCCGTGGTTTCGTTGCCGTCCTATGTTCGTCTGACCCGCGCCGCGGTAATGGGCGAGCTGAACCGCGACTACGTGACCGCCGCGCGCCTCGCCGGTGCCGGCCTGCCACGTCTGATGTTCGTTACCGTGCTGCCGAACTGCATGGCACCGTTGATCGTTCAAGCGACCTTGAGCTTCTCCTCGGCGATTCTCGATGCCGCGGCCCTGGGCTTCCTCGGCCTTGGCGTACAACCGCCAACCCCTGAGTGGGGCACCATGCTGGCTTCGGCTCGCGACTACATCGAACGCGCCTGGTGGGTGGTCAGTCTGCCTGGCTTGACCATTTTGCTCAGCGTGCTGGCAATCAACTTGATGGGCGACGGCCTGCGCGATGCGCTGGACCCGAAACTCAAGAACGCCGCCTGAGGAGATTCAAATGTCACTGTTAGAAATCAAGAATCTCAACGTTCGCTTTGGCGACAAGAATGCCGTTCCGGTGGTCGACGGCCTCGACATTACCGTGGACAAGGGCGAAGTCCTGGCCATCGTCGGCGAATCGGGTTCCGGTAAGTCCGTGACCATGATGGCGCTGATGGGCCTGATCGAGCACCCGGGGATCGTCACCGCCGACGCGCTGAATTTCGACGGCAAGAACATGCTCAAGCTCAGCAGCCGTCAGCGTCGACAAATCGTCGGCAAAGACCTGGCCATGGTGTTCCAGGACCCGATGACCGCGCTGAACCCGAGCTACACCGTCGGTTTCCAGATCGAAGAAGTGCTGCGCTTGCACCTGAAAATGTCCGGCAAGCAAGCGCGCAAGCGTGCCATCGAACTGCTGGAAAAAGTTGAAATCCCGGGCGCTGCCAGTCGTATGGAGGCCTACCCGCATCAACTGTCTGGCGGTATGAGCCAGCGTGTTGCGATCGCCATGGCGATTGCCGGCGAACCGAAACTGCTGATCGCCGACGAACCGACCACCGCGTTGGACGTGACCATCCAGGCCCAGATCATGGACCTGCTGCTGGCCCTGCAGAAAGAGCAGAACATGGGCCTGGTGCTGATCACCCACGACCTTGCGGTCGTGGCCGAAACCGCCCAGCGCGTGTGCGTGATGTACGCCGGCCAAGCGGTGGAAGTGGGGCAAGTGCCGCAACTGTTCGACATCCCGGCGCACCCGTACAGCGAAGCGCTGCTCAAGGCGATTCCGGAACACAGCCTCGGCGCCACGCGTCTGGCCACGCTGCCGGGCATCGTTCCCGGTCGCTATGACCGTCCGCAGGGTTGCCTGCTGTCGCCGCGCTGCCCCTACGTGCAGGATTCCTGCCGTCAGCAACGCCCCGGCCTTGACCCGAAAAGCAACAGCCTCGCCCGCTGCTTCTACCCGCTGAACCAGGAGGTGGCGTAATGGCCGTCGTACTTACCGCCCGCGACCTGACCCGTCACTACGAAGTGTCCCGTGGCCTGTTCAAGGGCCATGCGACCGTCCGCGCCTTGAACGGTGTGTCGTTTGAACTGGAAGCCGGCAAGACCCTCGCCGTTGTTGGCGAATCGGGCTGCGGCAAATCCACCCTGGCCCGCGCCCTGACGCTGATCGAGGATCCGTCCTCCGGCTCCTTGAAAATCGCCGGGCAGGAAGTCACCGGCGCCGACAAGGCTCAGCGCAAGCAACTGCGCAAAGACGTGCAGATGGTGTTCCAGAGCCCGTACGCCTCATTGAACCCACGGCAGAAAGTCGGTGACCAGCTCGGCGAGCCGCTGCTGATCAACACCAATCTCTCCGCCGCCGAACGTCGCGAGAAAGTCCAGGCGATGATGAAGCAGGTGGGCTTGCGTCCTGAGCACTACCAGCGTTATCCGCACATGTTCTCCGGCGGTCAACGCCAGCGGATCGCCCTGGCGCGCGCCATGATGCTGCAACCGAAAGTGCTGGTCGCGGACGAACCGACCTCGGCGCTGGACGTATCGATCCAGGCGCAGGTGCTGAACCTGTTCATGGATTTGCAGCAAGAGTTCAACACCGCCTACGTGTTCATCTCCCACAACCTGGCCGTGGTCCAGCACGTGGCCGATGACGTGATGGTGATGTACCTCGGCCGCCCGGTAGAAATGGGCCCGAAGAACGACATCTACGAGCGCCCGCTGCACCCGTACACCCAGGCGTTGCTGTCGGCCACCCCGACCATTCACCCGGACCCGAACAAGCCGAAAATCAAGATCGTCGGCGAGTTGCCCAACCCGCTGAACCCGCCGTCGGGTTGCGCTTTCCACAAGCGCTGCCCATATGCCACCGAACGCTGCAGCACCGAAGAGCCAGCCCTGCGCCCTCTCGATAACCGCCAGGTGGCTTGCCACTACGCGGAGCAGTTCCTCGACGGCGCGGCATAAAAATGTGGGAGCTGGCTTGCTCGCGAAGAGGGTGTGTCAGTCGACATCACTGTTGAATGACACACCGCTTTCGCGAGCAAGCCCGCTCCCACAGGGTTTGCGGTGTACTTCCTGGTTGACCAAACCCCTTTTCCTGGACTGCGCATCAGTCCGGTAGAAGGGGTTTTCTTTTGTCTGCAATTTACGACTGGCTATCGCCCTCGTCGGCATCATCGGGGTCCGGCTCGTCGGTGGTCGAGTCGTCATCGTCAGCGCTGCCGCCCTGCCCTTTATCACCGCCCTCCGATTCGGATTTGGCGATCATCATGCCCGTGTGCACTACCTGCCCGCTCGAAGCCTGTTCACCATGCGCCGGGCAATCGGCCCACGCCGCCGACATGCCAACGGACAGCATCACCGAAACCTTAAGCAACAACACAATGCGTTGAAAAATGCTCATAGCCGATTCCATCCCTTCTAAGGTGCAGCATGGGTGCCTGACGGCGGGGAACCCGATTGCCGTGGCGCTGAATAAAATCTAGTTCCGTTCGGCGGGGTTCACCAGATAGGACGCTAACGAAGGCCGGGAATTGCTGCTGATAGGCAGATTGGTTTGGAATAAATGCTATGCCGAAAAGATCAAAAGATCGCAGCCTTCGGCAGCTCCTACGATCCAGTGTAGGAGCTGCCGAAGGCTGCGATCTTTTGATCTTGGCTATCGATGGACCGCTGCAGTAGGATAATTCTGAACACCATTTCCTGGACACTTGAGTCATCCCGTCTGCGCTACAGCGACAGAGCGTAAACGATTACTTCCTGGAGGCATCTTTCAGTTTTTTTGACTTCTCCAACTCCGAGTACCCCGTCAGGTTGGCACTTCCTATGAGCTTGATTTCAGAGTCATCCACTAATTTAGCGTCGAACCGGAAACTGACGCTGATATGTTCCTTGGCGAGATCGATTGCATTGACGAAGAGTGTCCCCCCCTTCAGCGTTTCCCACTGGCCATCACTGGTGCTGAATAAAATGTCCACTGTTACCGGCCCATCGGAGTCGGGATAAATCCTGTAATCACGCCCAGCCTCGATCTTCTCGTAATCCAGGAAAGTAATCGTCAAGGCCCTATCTCGATGCCAGCCCATCAGGACCAGTTCGTCATACTGGCGGTACTCCCAGAATGAAAGTTCATTGGCGTCGAAACGCTCAAAATCCGGATGGATTTCCGCTTCAAATTTGCCAGTGGTTGTTGCATTGGCTTGCGCTGTCATGTCGTTCTCCCTTCTCAATTCAGCCTGTTAAGAGAAACATTTCTCTCCCGCCTATTTGAAGAACGAAAAGCCCGCCGGTCTACTGTCAGATCTGACAGTAAAACGCTTAATCCTTGATCAAACCGACGAACGGCACGCCCAAAAATGCAAAAAACCCCGCAGCTTTCGCCACAGGGTTTGGGGGCGCCACATAGGCTATAGGAGCGAAGCTTGCTGACGATAGCTGTTCCGAAACCGCCACCGTCAGCTAAACGTACCCCTCACAAATTAATGATGCTCACGCGTCGCACGGAATTTCACATCCGGCCAACGCTCTTCCATCAACGCCAGGTTAACCCGGGTCGGAGCCAGGTAAGTCAGGTGACCGCCGCCGTCAATGGCGAGGTTTTCCACAGCCTTGACCTTGAACTCTTCAAGCTTCTTCTTATCGTCGCAATCGATCCAGCGCGCGGAGTACACGGTGATCGGCTCGTACGAGCATTCGACCTTGTATTCCTCTTTCAAGCGGCTGGCGACCACATCGAACTGCAGCACACCGACGGCGCCGAGGATGATGTCGTTGCTGCGCTCCGGGAAGAACACCTGGGTCGCGCCTTCTTCGGCCAGTTGCTGCAAGCCCTGGCGAAGTTGCTTGGATTTCAGCGGATCGCGCAGACGCACGCGGCGGAACAGTTCCGGGGCGAAGTGCGGGATGCCGGTGAAGCCCAGGGCTTCGCCTTCGGTGAAGGTGTCGCCGATCTGGATGGTGCCGTGGTTGTGCAGGCCGATGATGTCGCCGGCAAACGCTTCTTCCAGCTGCTCACGCTCGGAGGAGAAGAAGGTCAGCGCATCGCCGATCCGCACGTCTTTGCCGGTGCGCACGTGGCGCATCTTCATGCCTTTTTCGTACTTGCCGGAGCAGATACGCATGAAGGCGATACGGTCGCGGTGTTTCGGGTCCATGTTCGCCTGGATCTTGAACACGAAACCGGCGAATTTCTCTTCGACCGGTTCCACGGTGCGCTCGTTGGCGACACGGGCCAGGGGTTTCGGCGCCCAGTTGACCACGGCGTCGAGCACGTGATCGACACCGAAGTTGCCCAGCGCAGTACCGAAGAACACCGGGGTCAGTTGGCCGTCGAGGAATTCCTGTTGATTGAATTCGTGGCAGGCGCCCTGCACCAGTTCCAGCTGATCGACGAAGCGATCGTACTCGTCGCCCAAATGCGCGCGGGCTTCATCGGAGTCGAGCTTCTCGATGATTTTCACATCGGTGCGCTCGTGGCCGTGACCGGCGGTGTACACGATGATGTAGTCGTCGGCGAGGTGATAAACGCCTTTGAAATCGCGGTAGCAACCGATCGGCCAGGTGATCGGCGCAGCCTTGATCTTCAGGACCGCTTCGATTTCGTCAAGCAGTTCGATCGGGTCGCGGATGTCACGGTCGAGTTTGTTGATGAAGCTGACAATCGGCGTGTCACGCAGACGGCAGACGTCCATCAGCGCGATGGTCCGAGGCTCTACACCCTTACCGCCATCGAGGACCATCAAGGCCGAGTCCACTGCCGTCAGGGTGCGGTAGGTATCTTCGGAGAAGTCTTCGTGGCCCGGGGTGTCGAGCAGATTGATCATGTGATCGCGATACGGGAACTGCATGACCGACGTGGTAATCGAGATACCACGCTGCTTTTCCATTTCCATCCAGTCGGAGGTGGCATGGCGGTCGGACTTGCGAGACTTCACCGTGCCCGCAATCGCAATCGCCTTGCCCATCAGCAAGAGCTTCTCGGTGATGGTGGTTTTACCGGCATCGGGGTGGGAAATAATGGCGAAAGTGCGGCGTTTCGCGACTTCGGCGGCCTGTTTGGTCATGGGAAATCGCCTGGCAGGTGATTCAAAAAAGGGCGGCGAGTATAGCTCAAAACATGATCGCCGGACCACCGTTCGCCCTGTAGCAGCTGCCGAGCCCGCGAGGCTGCGTTCGGCGGCAAAGCCGTCGTAAATCCAGGCTCCGCGGTGCAGCAGGCACACCGCTATGGGTGACTTGACGACGACTTCGTCGCCGAACACAGCCTCACGGGCTCGGCAGCTGCTACATCGGGTAATTGAGATCAGCGGTGGCTAAATGCTGCTAATTATGGAACCTTTTAAAAGGTGGAGGCGTCCACTCCCCTGTTACAGCTCTCGTAGCAGGGTTTGAAAAACCTGCAAGTTAGCCTGACGAGGCTGCGCTTATGGCTCGATCTCATGCGGTTGCACCAGCATGAAGAGCTGCTTCTCGCGAACGTTGATTTCCCGGCAGCCAGTGATGGCATTGCCTCACGGGACTGCGTTCGCCGATCAAGAAAAAAAAGGAGTCCGCCTGTGGCTATTCGCTATGGCAAGGGGCTTATTGGAGGTGCGGTTGTCGTCGCACTCCTGGCCCTGCTGGTCCACTGGATTGGCATCAACACGATCGAACATTACCGCGACGATTTGTTGTTTTACCTGCAAGCTCACTTGATTCTCGTCCTTGTTTCCATGCTGGCCGCCCTCGTTGTAGGCATCCCCGCCGGTATCTTCCTCAGCCGCCCGACCATGGTGGGCCGCGCTGAACGCTTCATGCAGATCTTCAACATCGGCAACACTGTGCCGCCTCTCGCCGTACTGGCCATCGCCCTGGGGATTCTGGGCATCGGCAGCGGCCCCGCGATCTTCGCCCTGTTCCTCGCCTCGCTGTTGCCGATCGTGCGCAACACCTATGAAGGCCTGAAAAACGTCCAGGGTTCGCTCAAGGAAGCGGCGGTCGGCATCGGCATGACCCCGACGCAAGTGCTGTGGCGAGTCGAACTGCCGAACGCCGTGCCGATCATCATCGGTGGCGTGCGCGTGGCCCTGGCGATCAACGTCGGTACCGCACCACTGGCGTTCCTGATTGGTGCCAACAGCCTGGGCAGCCTGATTTTCCCTGGCATCGCCCTGAACAATCAGCCGCAACTGCTGCTCGGCGCGGCGTGCACCGCGCTGCTGGCCTTGCTGCTCGACGGCCTGGTGACACTCGCCAGCCGCCTCTGGCTCGAACGCGGCTTGCGCCCGTCTTAAGCCTCGGCAAAGGAATTTTTATGAAGAAATTAAGCTTGCTAATAGGCTGCGTCCTGCTGTTCTCGGGAATCGCACAAGCCGCTGAAAAACCGGTGATCCGCATCGGCGCCCGGGTGTTCACCGAACAAACCCTGCTCGCGGAAATCACGTCCCAATACCTGCGCACCAAGGGTTATGACACCCAGGTGACAGGCGGTCTGGGCAGCAACCTGGCCCGCAGCGCTCACGAAAGTGGCCAGCTCGATTTGATGTGGGAATACACCGGCGTCTCGCTGGTGGCTTACAACCACGTCACCGACAAGCTCGACAGCGCTCAGTCCTACGCCCGGGTGAAAGAACTCGACGCGAAAAAAGGACTGGTCTGGCTGACGCCGTCGAAATTCAGCAACACCTACGCCCTGGCCCTCCCGGAAACCACCGCGAAGGCTTACCCGCAGATCAACACGATCAGCGAGTTGAACACGGTCTTGCAGGCCGAGAAGAAAGACAATCACCTGTTAGCGCTGGACACCGAGTTCGCCAACCGCTCCGACGGTCTGGACGGCATGGTCGATCTGTACGGCATGAACCTGACCCGCAAAAAAATTCGGCAAATGGACGCCGGGTTGGTCTACACCGCCCTGCGTAACGGCCAGGTGTTTGCCGGCCTGGTCTACACCACCGACGGTCGACTGAACGCCTTCAAGCTGAAATTGCTTGAAGACGACAAGCATTACTTCCCGGACTACACCGCCGCGCCGGTCGTGCGTCAGGTTTACCTCGACGCCCATCCGAAGCTGGCCGAAGAACTCAAGCCACTGGCTGAACTGTTCGACGACGCCACCATGCGCGCGCTCAATGCCCGGGTCGATGTCGATCACGAAAGCCCTTCATCCGTTGCCGCAGATTTCCTGCGCCAGCACCCCATCAACTGAGGAGGAAAAGCCATGGAATTTCTGAACGCCTTTTCCCATCTCGACTGGCCGCAGGTTTTGCACCTGACCTGGCAGCACATCACTCTGGTCGGCATCGCCGTGACCCTGGCGATCCTGGCGGGCGTGCCGCTGGGCATCCTGATGACGCGCTTCCCGTCGCTCGCAGGCCCCTTGCAAGCCAGCGCCACGGTACTGCTGACCGTGCCGTCGATTGCGCTGTTCGGCCTGCTGTTGCCGTTCTACTCCAAGTTCGGCCAGGGCCTGGGCCCGATGCCCGCGATCACCGCAGTGTTTCTCTACTCGCTGCTGCCGATCATGCGTAACACCTACCTGGCGCTGACCGGCGTCGAACCCGGCATTCGCGAAGCCGCCCGCGGTATCGGCATGACCTTCGGCCAGCGCCTGCGCATGGTTGAACTGCCCATCGCCGTGCCGGTGATCCTCGCCGGTGTACGCACCGCCGTGGTCATGAATATTGGTGTCATGACCATCGCCGCGACCATCGGTGCCGGTGGCCTTGGTGTACTCATTCTCGCTTCAATCAGCCGCAGCGACATGTCGATGCTGATCGTCGGCGCCGTGCTGGTCAGTCTCCTGGCCATCTTCGCCGACCTGCTTCTGCAATGGCTGCAACGCACGCTGACTCCAAAAGGACTGCTCAAATGATCGAACTTCAAAACCTCAGCAAGACCTTCCAAAGCAACGGCAAAGATGTGAAAGCCGTGGACTCGGTAAGCCTGACCGTCAATGAAGGCGAAATCTGTGTGTTCCTCGGGCCATCGGGCTGCGGCAAAAGCACCACGCTGAAGATGATCAACCGCTTGATCAAGCCGACCTCGGGCAAGATCCTGATCAACGGCGAAGACACCACCGACCTCGACGAAGTGACCCTGCGTCGCAACATCGGTTATGTGATCCAGCAGATCGGTCTGTTCCCGAACATGACCATCGAGGAAAACATCACCATCGTTCCGCGCCTGCTGGGTTGGGACAAACAAAAATGCCACGACCGCGCCCGCGAATTGATGAGCATGATCAAGCTGGAGCCCAAGCAGTACCTGAATCGCTACCCGCGCGAGTTGTCCGGCGGTCAGCAGCAGCGGATCGGCGTGATTCGTGCGCTGGCGGCGGATGCGCCGCTGTTGTTGATGGATGAGCCGTTCGGCGCGGTCGACCCGATCAACCGCGAGATGATCCAGAACGAGTTCTTCGAGATGCAACGCGCGCTGAACAAGACCGTGATCATGGTCAGCCACGACATCGATGAAGCCATCAAGCTGGGCGACAAGATTGCGATTTTCCGCGCCGGCAAGCTGTTGCAGATCGATCACCCGGACACGCTGCTGGCGCACCCGGCGGACGACTTTGTCAGCAACTTCGTCGGCCAGGACAGCACGCTCAAGCGACTGTTGTTGGTGAAAGCCGAAGACGCGGCGGACAACGCGCCGTCGGTGAGCCCGGAAACCCCGGTGGCCGAGGCCCTGGAGTTGATGGACGAACTGGACCGTCGTTATGTGGTGGTCACGGACGGCGAGAACAAGGCGCTCGGTTATGTACGCCGTCGCGACCTGCACCGTCAGACCGGTACGTGCGCTCAGTACCTGCGCGAGTTCAACGCCACCGCGGCGTTCGACGAGCATCTGCGCATCCTGTTGTCACGCATGTACGAGTTCAACCGTTCGTGGCTGCCGGTGATGGACGCCGAGCGGGTATTCTTGGGAGAAGTGACCCAGGAATCGATTGCCGAATACCTGAGCTCCGGCAAATCCCGTGGGGGCAAGACCAGCATTGTCTCGCCGGCCGAGACGGCGTTGGCCTGATCGCGCGTCTAACCAGGCCGCTCTCCTGCCGGAGAACGGCCCGGCGACTCGATCAGGAAGAGATGGCCTGATCGGCGGCAATAAACTGGAACACCGCATCGGAAGCGGGTGTCTGTGGCAGTGTGAGCTTGATCATCGGCACCCAGATCCCGGTTTGCGTCTTGAAGTCTCGCTGGTTGTATTGAGCCCCCACCTTTCCGGTATCGTTGAGATAGAAAAACGCTTCGATGGGCACGGTGGTGCCGAGGTTTGGCGCCCACTTGGCCATTCTGATTTCATTCTGCGTCTTGAACGCGTAAGTCCCCACCAGCCCCTCTGCCTTTATACCTTCATTGAACGCCGTAGTTGCTCCGGCATTCAATTCGTCACGTACATTGAACCCGCATAAGTATTGATATTTCGAAGGCGAAGCATTGAAGTGAGCGACATACTGCGCGGCGGTATTTATACCTTGAGCCTGGCACTCCCTACTGGCAATAATCCCCGGCGTTTGTCCGCAGCCCTGATCAGGGCGATTACTGGTTGCCCCGTCGACTGGAAAAAAGCACAGAATCTCCGGATCAAACTTACCGGCTGGTGCGTAAAAAATCGGATAAAAAATAAAACCCGTATTGTAGTCATACGCCAAATTGTCATATTTCGCGTCGGTTCTCAAATATGAAAATGAAACCCCGTTACCGGCTGGGTTCGGGTCCCAGACGTGGTACTCAGTGGAATAGCTGGTACCTCGTATCAGTACACCCGAGCAAAGAAATGCCGGCGCCGACGGGCTATTACGGCACATACTGGCTCTGTCGTTGTAACGATTGGTAAGGTGTCGAACGATATCCGGGCCAGAGTCCGCGCTCGTATATCTTCCTGGTCCTTCAATCGGCGAGTAGGTGGCGCACCCGGATATAATCAATGCAATCAGCAAGGCCATTATTTTTTTCATCGCTCATATCTCCACACATGAACACCAACAATCAACAAGCACGAACACATCTACCGCAAAAAAAACGACCCAACCCTCTACAACTGAGCTTTGGGCAGTACTACTGCGCACTTACCTATCTCTAAACAATGCAATCAAAAAATAAATTTTTGTTCATTGCACTCATTAATTTATATCAATAAATAGCAAGTCCAACTTAACCGCCTGATTTTTTGCACACAGGTACACCATAATGGCAACTTTAAAAGTGACCAACACGTGCATATTCGATAGTTCATCACCGAGAATTATTGCCCTTACAGTAGCGAATTCATGAATGCCTGACACCTGTCAGAAATGACAGTTCGCAGAGGTTTCTCGATACTTAATCGAACTTAAAAAAATTCCAGTTATTACCAGCGTCCACTGAATCCATTTCGTTGGGAAAATCCGACACGATGGAACATCAGCCTGTCATGTGGGTCCGTTACACCAGTGACAGAGTGGGACCGCACGACGGAAGCGTGCAAAAACGCGACATTTTTTGTTGATCTCAAGCCCCTCACGCCCTAAAGTTCGCGCCGAACGTCCATGCTGGAAACGATCCATCCGGCTCAAGTACTGACGACGAGACAGCAAGGCCAAGGGACGCACCATTTCCCATGGCCTTTTTGCTTTCGGCGGCAATGCCTTGGGAAGTAGGCGAACCAAAGTGGGGATACGGAGGACGTTCATTTGCACCCATTGATTAATCTAGTTTGCCAGTAGGAGATCCCAGCATGTCGATCAACGTCGAAGACTATTACGCACGCGAAACCTTCCAGAAAATGAAGGCGTTCGCCGACACGCAAGAAACCCCGTTCGTGGTGATCGACACCGCGATGATCAGCCAGGCCTATGACGACCTGCGCGCCGGTTTCGAATTCGCCAAGGTCTACTACGCGGTCAAGGCCAACCCGGCCGTCGAAATCATCGACCTGCTCAAAGAAAAAGGTTCGAGCTTCGACATCGCGTCGATCTATGAGCTGGACAAAGTGATGGACCGCGGCGTCAGCGCCGACCGTATCAGCTACGGCAACACCATCAAGAAATCCAAGGACATCCGCTACTTCTACGAGAAGGGCGTGCGTCTGTTCTCCACCGACTCCGAAGCCGACCTGCGCAACATTGCCAAGGCTGCACCGGGTTCGAAAGTCTACGTGCGCATCCTGACCGAAGGCTCGACCACGGCCGACTGGCCTTTGTCGCGCAAATTCGGCTGCCAGACCGACATGGCCATGGACCTGCTGATCCTCGCCCGTGACCTGGGCCTGGTGCCATACGGCATCTCGTTCCACGTCGGCTCGCAACAGCGCGATATCAGCGTCTGGGACGCGGCGATCGCCAAGGTCAAAGTGATCTTCGAACGTTTGAAAGAAGAAGACGGCATCCACCTGAAGCTGATCAACATGGGCGGCGGCTTCCCGGCCAACTACATCACCCGCACCAACAGCCTGGAAACCTACGCCGAAGAAATCATCCGTTTCCTCAAGGAAGACTTCGGTGACGACCTGCCGGAAATCATCCTGGAACCGGGCCGTTCGTTGATCGCCAACGCCGGCATCCTGGTCAGCGAAGTGGTGCTGGTCGCGCGTAAATCCCGTACCGCCGTTGAGCGATGGGTGTACACGGATGTGGGCAAATTCTCCGGCCTGATCGAAACCATGGACGAAGCCATCAAGTTCCCGATCTGGACCGAGAAGAAAGGCGAGATGGAAGAAGTCGTCATCGCCGGCCCGACCTGCGACAGCGCCGACATCATGTACGAGAACTACAAGTACGGCTTGCCGCTGAACCTGGCGATTGGTGACCGTTTGTACTGGTTGTCGACCGGTGCCTACACCACCAGTTACAGCGCCGTTGAGTTCAATGGCTTCCCGCCGCTGAAGTCGTTTTACGTGTAAGTACAACTGGTAGAAGTGAAAAGCCCATGACGAGTCATGGGTTTTTTTTGTGCCTGAAATCCGCGCACGCCCCCCCTGTAGGGCCTGGTAGGAGCTGTCGAGTGCAACGAGGCTGCGATCTTTTGATCTTTTTTTTTAAAATCAAAGTCAAAAGATCGCAGCCTCGTTGCACTCGACAGCTCCTACCAGCTCCTACCAGCACCTACCAGCCCGTACCAGCGCCTACAAAGGCCTGAGGTCGTACTCCAGTTCGGCGCAGCGGTGGGCATAATCCGCCACCAACGCTCGAATGTTCGGGTCCGTTGCGCTCGCCAATGCGTTACTCGCCACCCGCAAAAAATTCAGATTACCGCCGGCCAGTGCTTTGTGCAGCCAACCCAGCGCGTCTTCGATACTCCCCTCGTCCGCCAGCACCGCGGCATAACTGAACTGCCCACGAAAATCCCCGCCGAGCGCCGATCGTCGATACCAGTCGCGCGCAGCCCGTGGGTTCGCCGGGCAAACCCGTCCGTCTTCCAGATAGCGCCCCAGCAGGTTCATCGATTTCGCGTGGCCCATTTCAGCGGCACGGCGATAAAGACCCAGCGCTTGCACTTGGTCTTCAGCCACACCGCGCCCGGTCGCCAGCAGATTGGCGTAGTTGTACATCGCCCAATCCAGGCCCTTCTCGGCCGCCAGTCGATAATGCCCAGCAGCCACTGAAGCATCGGCGCTGCAACCCCAGCCATGCTCATGACAACGACCGAGCATATTGCGCGCCATCAAGTGCCCACCATTGGCTGCAATCCCGAACCAGCGCACCGCCAGCGGCTGATCCTGTTCGATGCCCTGCCCGTCCAGCAGAATCTGCCCGAGCAATGCCTGCGCATCGAGCACGCCTTCGCGCGCAGCGATCAGAATCGCCTGGGCCGCCCGAGCCGGACTTTCCTCCAGCATGGCTTTGAGCCGGTCACCGTCGAGGATTTCCTCGCGGCGCAGTTGATAACTCATACCTCGACCCAGCGGCGCAGCAGGTTGTGATAAGTGCCGGTGAGGCGGATCAGCGAGGGGTGATCGGGCATGTCCAGGGTCAATTGCTGGATAGCCCCGTCCATCTCGAACAGCAAGGCCCGTTGGCTGTCTTCGCGGACCAGGCTTTGGGTCCAGAAGAACGACGCGTAGCGGGTACCGCGAGTGACGGCGTTGACCTTGTGCAAACTGCTGCCGGGGTAGAGAACCATGTCGCCGGCGGGCAACTTGACCCGTTGGGTGCCGAAGGTGTCCTGGATTTCCAGCTCGCCGCCGTCGTAGTCGTCCGGCTCGCTGAAGAACAGCGTCGCCGACAGGTCGGTACGCACCCGTTCGATGCTGCCCTTGGGTTGGCGCACGGCGTTGTCGATGTGGAAGTCAAAACTGCCGCCCGCCGTGTAGCAGTTCAGCAACGGCGGGAAGACTTTGTGCGGCAGGGCCGCGGACATGAATTGCGGATTTTTCCACAGCCGTTCGAGCATCGCCGCGCCGATTTCCTTGGCCAGCGGATGACCTTCCGGCAGTTGCAGATTGTGCTTGGCCTTGGCCGACTGGAAGCCGGCGGTGATCTTGCCGTCCGCCCAATCCGCCTGTTCCAGGGCCTCGCGGATGCGCTGCACTTCTTCTTTCGCGAACACGCCGGGAATGTGCAGCAACATGAGGACGACACCTGATTTTAAAGAGGCGCCAATGGTATTGATTCTTATTGACCGTGTAAAACCCCGCAGACGAACGAGACATCAAAAACCGTAAGGATAAATTGTAAAGAATGTAAATTCGTCGCGAATAGTAACGTTTCGCAATTGATACAAATACCTGTTTACCCTATATTCCGCGGCCTCAAATCCTTGGGGAGGGGAATTCACATGTCACGCCAACAACTACAATTACCGGTCAGTTCACCACGTTTGCTCGCGTCTGCCATTGGCATGGCGATCACGGCCGGCTCCGCAGGCCACATGGTTTTCGCCGCCGAGCAGACTGACGAAAAAGCCTCGGGCAATGCGATTTCCCTCGACGCCACCAGCGTGGTCGGCGAGCAGCAAGACACCTCCTACAAGACCGATACATCGGCCTCGAAAAAGTACACCGCACCGCTGCGCGAGACGCCAAAAAGCGTCACCGTGATCCCGCAACAAGTCATCCGCGACACCGGCGCCACCAGCCTGGTCGACGCGTTGCGCACCACGCCGGGCATCACCTTCGGTGCCGGTGAAGGCGGCAACCCGGCCGGCGACCGTCCGATCATTCGCGGCTTCAACGCTGAAAGCGATGTATTCGTCGACGGCATGCGCGACCCGGCGTCCCAGAGCCGTGAAATCTTCGACGTTGAATCCGTCGAAATCAGCAAAGGCCCAGGCTCGGCCTTCACCGGCGCCGGTTCCACCGGTGGCAGCCTGAACCTGGTGAGCAAGACCGCCAAACTGGGCAACTTCTACAATGGCGGCTTCACTTGGGGTTCGGACCAGACCAAACGCACCACCCTGGACCTGAACCAGCAGATCAACGATACGTCAGCCTTCCGCCTGAACCTGATGAAGCACGAAGCCAACGTCGCCGGGCGTGATGCGGTGGACGTCAGCCGCTGGGGCGTGGCGCCGACCTTTGCCTTCGGCCTGGGCACCGACACCCGTGTGACCGTCGGTTACTACCACGTCGAAACCGATGACATGCCGGACTACGGCGTGCCGCTGACCTTGAGCCCGAACCGCAGCAAGTACAACGTCGACAAGCCGGCCAACGTCAGCAAAGACAACTTCTACGGCCTCACCGGTCGTGACTATCGCCAGACCGAAAACGACAGCGGCACAATCAAGATCGAACACGATCTGAATGAAGACCTGACCGTTTCCAACAGTTTCCGCATGTCCCGTTCGACCCTGGACTACATCGTCACCAACCCCGACGACAGCAAGGGTAACGTGGCCAATGGCAGCGTGTACCGTGGCGCGAAAAGCCGTAACTCGACGTCCAGCGGCTGGGTCAACCAGACCGACCTGAGCGCCAAGTTCAACACCGGCGCGATCGAACACAGCCTGGTCACCGGCCTGGAGTTTTCCTACCAGGACACTCACAACCGCCCGTACATCCTGACCTCGACAGCGGCTGGCACCACGTGCAATCGCGCACTGTTCAACTCCGGCGACTGCACCAACCTGTACAAGCCGACGCCTGGGGATAACTGGTCGGGCAGCATCACCGACAGCAACGCCTTCACCGACACCGACACCAAAACCACTGCGGCCTACGTGTTCGACACCCTGAAGTTCAACGAACAATGGTCCCTGAATCTGGGCCTGCGTTACGACAACTACCAGGTTGAATCCAGCGGTTATGCCAACGCGGGCCGTGGCTCAGCGGCGGGCAGTTTCTCCCGGGAAAACACCACCGACCTGGTCAACTACCAGATCGGCGTGGTCTACAACCCGCTGCCTAACGGTAGCGTGTACGCGGCGTACTCCACCTCCAGCAACCCGGCCGGCGAAACCAGCGGTAATGGCAGCCTGGAACTGGCAGCGAACAACAGCGACCTGGATCCGGAAAAGAACCGCAACTACGAAATCGGCACCAAGTGGGACTTCTTCGGTGACGACCTGTCGCTGACCGCCGCGCTGTTCCGCACCGAGAAAACCAACGCCCGCATCGACGATCCGGACGGCGCCACCACCCAAGTGCTGGACGGTGAGCAAACCGTCAACGGTCTGGAGCTGACTTACACCGGCAAACTGACCCGTAACTGGAAAGTCTTCGGCGGCTACACCTACATGGAAAGCGAAGTGGTCAAGACCACCCTCGCGGCCGACAAAGGCAACCACATGCCGAGCACGCCACGGAACAACTTCACCCTGTGGTCGACTTACGACCTGATCCCGGAAAAGTTGACCATCGGTGGCGGCGCGACCTTCGTCGATTCCCAGTTCGGTAACGTCGCCAACTCGGTGGAGATCCCGTCCTACTGGCGCTACGACGCCATGGCCAGCTACGCGCTGACCAAGAACGTCGACCTGCAACTCAACGTACAGAACCTGACCGACAAGCGTTATTTCGACCAGGTGTTCCAGACGCACTACGCCCACGTGGCGGCGGGCCGTACCGCCCTGCTGAGCGCGAACTTCCACTTCTGATTGCCAGCCACACCGCAATCCCCTGTGGGAGCGGGCTTGCTCGCGAAGGCGTCGTGTCAGTCAACATTAATGTCAACTGAACGACCGCTTTCGCGAGCAAGCCCGCTCCCACAAGGGAATGTGTGTAAAGGCGGGCATCAGGACCAGGCCCCGTTCATTGAATTGAACGGGGCTTTTGTGCGTAATAAAGAATGTTTCTCGACAACCCACGGCATAATGCGCGCCGTGATGATGACTTTCGAACGAACAAGGCGAGCGACGTGTTGAAGAAAACCCTGTTCCAGTTGCACTGGTTTTTTGGCATCAGCGCCGGACTGGTCCTGGCCCTGATGGGCATCACCGGTGCGGCTTATTCGTTTCAGGACGAAATCCTGCGGGCGCTGAATCCGTCTGTCTTGCAGGTCGAAAAACAGGTCGCCGGTGTCTTGCCGCCCGCCGAACTGGTGGAACGCATCGAATCGGCCTCGGGCAAGAAAGTCTCGATGCTTTGGGTCGAGACCGACAGCGGCAACGCCGCACGCGTAATCTTCACGCCGCCACCGGGCGAACGTCGCGGTGAGATGCGTTACTTCGACCCGTACACCGCCGAATTCCTCGGCGACGCCACCGGTCAGGATTTCTTCGGCTTCATGCTGCAACTGCACCGTTTCCTGGCCATGGGCGACACCGGTCGGCAGATCACCGGCGCCTGCACCTTGATCCTGCTGTTCTTTTGCCTGTCCGGCCTCTACCTGCGCTGGCCGCGCCAGTGGAACAAATGGCGCGCCTGGCTGACCCTGGACTGGAAGAAAAAGGGTCGCAGCTTCAACTGGGACCTGCACTCGGTGGCGGGCACCTGGTGCATAGTGTTTTACCTGTTGGCCGCGTTGACCGGGTTGTCCTGGTCTTACGAGTGGTACAACAAGGGCCTGACTCAATTGCTGTCCGACGCACCGCAGAACGAACGGGTGCGCAACCGTGGCCCGGCACCGAGCGGTCCAGCGCCAAGCGCCGATTACGCGGCGATGTGGAGCAGCATCTACAGCGCCGCCGGCCCGAACCTGTCCGCCTACAACATCCGCATGCCGCCCCTGGCCGGCCAACCGGCGACGGTGTATTACCTGCTGAACACCTCGCCCCACGACCGCGCACTGAACGAGATTTCACTCGATCCGGCCACCGGCATCGTCAAACGCCATGACCGTTACAGCGACAAGAGTTTCAAGGCGCAGTTGCTGACCAGTATCTACGCGCTGCACACCGGCAGTTACTTCGGCATCGTCGGGCGGATCATCCTGACGATCACCGCGCTGACCATGCCGCTGTTTTTCGTCACGGGCTGGTTGCTCTACCTGGATCGTCGGCGCAAGAAACGCCAGATCAAGGATGCGCGCAAAGGCCTGGTGCAACCGGGCAGCGATGCGCCGGCGTGGCTGATCGGCTTCGCCAGCCAGAGCGGGTTTGCCGAGCAACTGGCCTGGCAGACCGCCGGGCAATTGCAGGCCGCCGGGTTGCCGGTGAGGGTGCAGCCGCTGGCGAGTGTCAGCGAACAGGATTTGCAGGATTCGAACAACGCACTGTTCGTGGTCAGCACCTTCGGCGACGGCGAAGCGCCGGACAGTGCCCGGGGTTTCGAACGCAAAGTGCTGGGTCGGGCGTTGAGCCTGGAAAGCCTGAACTACGCGGTGCTCGGCCTTGGTGATCGCCAGTATCAGCACTTCTGCGGTTTCGCCCGACGCTTGCACACCTGGCTCGGCGAACACGGTGGCAAGACCCTGTTCGCCCCGGTGGAAGTCGACAGCGGCGACCCTTACGCCTTGCGTCACTGGCAGCAGCAACTCGGCCTGCTGACCGGACAGGCGCCGGTGGACACCTGGCAAGCGCCCAGCTACGACAACTGGACGCTGGTCAGTCGCGAACTGATGAACCCGGACAGCTGCGGCTGCCCGGTGTACAAAGTCGGCCTCAGCGCTCCGAGCACCAGCAGTTGGCTGGCCGGTGACCTGGTGGAAGTCATGCCGCGCAATTGCCCATGGGCGATCGAGCATTTCCTCGATGGGCTGGGGATTGATGGCCGAGCCACTGTTGAGCTCGATGGCCTGTCGCAACCGCTTGACCAGACCCTCGCCAGTCGCCAACTGCCCGAGAACCGCGCGCATCTGGTCGGCCTGCACGCTCAGGCGCTGGTGCAAGCGTTGGTGCCGTTGGCGATGCGCGAATACTCAATCGCCTCGATCGCCGCCGATGGCGTATTGGAATTGATCGTGCGTCAGGAAGTGCACCCGGACGGCAGCCTCGGCATCGGCTCCGGCTGGCTGACCGAGCATGCGCCCGTGGGTGGCAGCATCAGCCTGCGCGTGCGGCGCAACAGTGGTTTCCACCTGCCAACCGAACCGGTGCCGATGATCCTGTTGGGCAATGGCACCGGCCTGGCCGGGCTGCGCAGTTTGCTCAAGGCGCGAATTGCCGATGGGCAACAACGGCATTGGCTGCTGTTTGGCGAGCGCCACCGCCAGCATGACTTCCTGTGTCGCGATGAGCTGGAAGGCTGGTTGATCGAGGGCGATCTGGAGCGACTGGACCTGGCATTTTCCCGCGACCAGGCCGAAAAAATCTACGTCCAGGATCGCCTCCGCGAATCCGCCGCCGAACTGAAGAAATGGCTGGCAGACGGCGCCGTGATCTACATCTGCGGCAGCTTGCAAGGCATGGCCTCAGGCGTGGACCACGCGCTCAACGAAATACTCGGGATCGAAGAGGTCGACCGACTCATCGAACAGGGCCGCTACCGCCGCGACGTCTACTAAGCCCCCCTCACCCCAGCCCTCTCCCCAAAGGGGAGAGGGAGCCGACCGAGGTGTCTTGCGCTATGCATCGACCTGAAAAACCGAGTCGAACTCAGGTATGGAAAACAACGACGATCAGCTCAACGGTTTAGAGCTGAACCCAGGACTTGAAAACAAAGAAATTAGCTCTGCGGTCTAGAGCCGAACTCAGGACCTGAAAACAAAGAAATTAGCTCTGCGGTCTAGAGCCGAACTCAGGACTTGAAAACAAAGAAATTAGCTCTGCGGTCTAGAGCCGAACTCAGGACTTGAGCACCATGAAGATCGGCTCCCTTTCCCCCTCTCCCCTTTGGGGAGAGGGTTGGGGTGAGGGGTCGATTTCAAGCCGAACACCAAAACCCCGACTAAAGTAAAACCTCCATCCCCTTCACACGGACGTGAAGCATGCCCCCCCGCCCCACCCTCGCCCAACGCCAATTCGCCCGCCATCTACGCACCCACCAAACCGACTGCGAACTCCTGCTCTGGCAGAAACTACGCGCTCGGCAAATCGCCCATCTGAAATTCCGCCGACAGTTTCCGTACCCGCCGTATGTGCTGGATTTCTACTGTGTCGAGTTGAAACTGGCGATAGAACTTGATGGAGGGCAGCACTATGAAACGGCAGGAAGGATTCATGACCAGCGCCGCACGCTTTACCTCCAACAGCGTGGAATTGAGGTTGTGAGGTTTAGCAATCTGGAGGTCATTGAGCGGATGAGTGACGTGTTGGAGCAGATCATCAGGATGGCTGCGAATCGAACGCCGTGATTCTGATCTGGAATCGCCCCCTCTCCCTAACCCTCTCCCCAAAGGGGCGAGGGGACTGACCGAGGTGTCTTGCGATGTACATCGACCTGAAAAACCGAGTCGAACTCAGGTTTAGAACGAAGAAGATCAACCCGGCGCCCTAGCGTCGAACTGAAGTCTTGAAAACAAAGAGATCAACCCAGCGGCCTAGCGCCGAACCCAGGCTTTGAAATCGATAGAGATCTGCTCCCTTTCCCCCTCTCCCCTCTGGGGAGAGGGCTGGGGTGAGGGGTGGATCTTGAAGCCATCCACATCAAACCGGCTGCAACTTCTGCTCAAACACACTCACCCCATCCAGATCCCGCAACACCACGCTCATCTCCCCACTCTGCCCGTCAATATTCACCTCGCCAAAAAACTGAAACCCGGCAAACGGCGAGGTGTTTTGCGCGGGCGGCGCTTTCTCGAACACAACTTCAGGGCCAAAGGTTTTATCCAGTGGATTCGGTCCAAAACTCCCGGCATTCAACGGCCCGGCAACAAACTCCCAGAACGGTTCGAAATCCTGGAATGCCGCGCGATCCGGATGGTAGTGATGCGCGGCGCAGTAATGCACATCCGCCGTCAGGAATACAAAATTGCGCACCTGCTGCGCACGCAGATAACCGAGCAATTCAGCGATTTCCAATTCGCGGCCCTGCGCCGGTCCTGGATCACCGTTGGCCACCGCTTCCCAACGCGCCACCCCCGGACTGACTTCCCCGTCGGGTACGCCGAGGCCGATCGGCATGTCAGCGGCGATGACTTTCCATTGCGCATTCGAGGCTTTCAGCGACGCCTTCAGCCAGTCCAGTTGCTCACGCCCCAGAAACGGTTTTTCAGCGCCCAGATTGTCGTCATTAGCCCCACGATAACTGCGCATATCCAGCACAAACACATCGAGCATCGGACCATAACTGAGCTGGCGATAAATCCGCCCGCCATTGTCGGCGCTCTGCAACCGCATCGGCGCGTATTCAAGCCACGCTTGGCGCGCACGGCCGACGAGGCTGTGGATATCTTTGCTCTTGTAGCGCTCGTCCAGTTGCTTGCCCGGCGACCAGTTGTTCACCACTTCGTGGTCGTCCCACTGCCAGATCTGCGGCACTTCGGCGTTGAAGCGACGGATGTTTTCGTCCATCAGGTTGTAGCGATAATTGCCACGGTATTCGTCGAGAGTTTCGGCGACTTTGCTCTTGGCTTCGCTGGTGAGGTTGCGCCACACCCGACCGCTCTCGGTGGTCAGTTGCGCGGGCACCGGGCCGTCGGCGTAGATGGTGTCGCCGCTGTGGATAAAGAAGTCCGGCAGGCGCAGACGCATGGCTTCGTAGATGCGCATGCCACCGATGTCCGGGTTGATGCCAAAGCCCTGGCCGACGGTGTCGCCGCTCCAGACAAAACGAATGTCGCGGCGAGCCGTGGGTACGCTGCGCAAGTGGCCGAACCAGGGTTCGCTGGCCGCGCCGTTCTGGGCGTCTTCGAAGTGCACGCGGTAGAAAATCGCCTGGTCGGCGGGCAGGCCGGTGAGCTCGACGCGGGCGGTAAAGTCAGTGCGCGAATCAGCCAGAGGCGAAACAAAACGACGCGGGTTGGTGAACAGGCTGCGGGTGTCCCACTCCACCACCATCCGCGCGGGACGGTCGCTGCGGCTCCAGACCATCGCCCGGTCGCCCAGCAGGTCGCCGGACTGCACGCCGTCGGTGAGTTGCGGCCGATCCTTGACCGACGCGATCACCGCCGGCGCCAGGCCGGGCAACAACAAACCGGCGCCGACCGCTTGCATGACACGCCGGCGACCGAGGTTGAATTCGCTCATGGTGTTCTCCCTGAAAAAGGGAAACTTAAGCATGTGCGCATGACGTCCGTGTGAAATCACAGTTCCCTTGTGGGAGCGGGCTTGCTCGCGAAAGCGGTCTGCCAGTAGACATCAATGGTGACTGACACGACGCCCTCGCGAGCAAGCCCGCTCCCACAGGGGTTGTGGTGTTAGGCCTTGGCGGGCTCCAACGCCAACTCCACCACTTCCGGCCGCTTCAACACCGCATACACCACCGCCGTCAACAAACTGCCCGCCACAATCGCCAGCAAATAAAGCAGCGCATGGTTGATCGCATTCGGGATCATCAACACAAACAACCCACCATGCGGCGCCATCAGTTTGCAGCCGAAATACATCGACAACGCACCGGTCAACGCGCCGCCCGCGATGCTCGCCGGAATCACCCGCAATGGGTCTTTCGCGGCAAACGGAATCGCGCCTTCGGAGATAAAACACAGCCCCAGCACAAACGCCGCTTTACCCGCCTCGCGCTCGGTCTGGGCAAACTTGCGCCGCGCGATAAACGTCGCGATCCCCAGGCCAATCGGCGGCACCATCCCGGCGGCCATGGTCGCAGCCATCGGTGCATAACTCTGCGACGCCAACAGTCCCACGGAAAACGCATACGCAGCCTTGTTGATCGGCCCGCCGAGGTCGACACACATCATGCCGCCGAGCAACACACCGAGCAGAATCGCATTGGTGGTGCCCATGCTGTCGAGGAAGTGCGTGAGCGCTAAAAGCATCTCCGCCACGGGTTTACCGACCACGTAAATCATCACCAGGCCAGTGAACAGACTCGCGAACAGCGGGATGATCAGGATCGGTTTCAGTGCTTCAAGGCTCTGCGGCAACCGCGCATAACGATTGATCGCCTGGGCCGCGTAACCGGCGATAAAACCGGCAATGATCCCGCCGATAAAACCGGCGCCCAGAGTGCTCGCCAACAACCCACCGATCATCCCCGGCGCCAGGCCCGGACGGTCGGCGATCGAGTAGGCGATGTACCCCGCCAGCAACGGCACCATCAGCTTGAACGCGGTCTCGCCGCCGATCTGCATCAGCGCCGCCGCCAGCGTGCCCGGCTCCTTGAACGCGGTGATGCCGAACACGAATGACAAGGCGATCATCAAGCCGCCCGCCACCACCATCGGCAGCATGAACGACACACCGGTCAGCAGGTGTTTATAGACGCCGGTCTTCTCTTGTTTGGCCGGGCCTTTCGAACCGCTCGAAGCAGTTTCCTGCTTGCCTTCGGCCAAAGCTTTGTTGAGCGTGGCTTCGGCTTGTTTCAACGCGATGCCGGTGCCGCAACGGTAAATCTTCTTGCCAGCGAAACGCTCGGTGGCGACCTCGATATCGCAGGCCAGCAGCACCACGTCAGCATCGGCAATCGCCGCTGCGCTCAGTGGATTGCGCGCACCGACCGAGCCTTGGGTTTCGATCTGCAAGTCGTAGCCCAGCCGCTTGGCCGCTTGCTGCAAGGCTTCGGCGGCCATGAAGGTATGGGCGACGCCGGTCGGGCACGCGGTGATAGCGACCAAACGCGGCGCGTTTTTAACGACTGCCACCGCTTCTTCGGCGACGTAAACCTCAGCCTCTTCCGCGCCACGGCGCAGCACCGCTTCAACATCTTGCAGGGCCTGGGCCGGGGTGCTGCGGAACACCCGTTTGCCGACAAATCGCGACATGTCCACCGGCGCGCTGGTCACCAGCAACACCCATTCGGCGGACTCGATGGTCGCTGCCGACAACTGACGTTCCGGGTGCGCCGCATCGTTCACTTCGACGCAGGTGCTCCAGCCCTGACGCTGGGCGGCGGCATCGAGCAGCCGAGCGCACAGCACACTGGTGACCATGCCGTTCGGGCAGGCCGTAACAATGGCTAACTTCATGACAACCCCTCTTATTGTTCTGTCAGGAGGCGCACGCGCACGCCCTGTTCGAGTTGCGTCAACTGCGCGGCATCATGGATGCCGAAACCGATTTGCGTGACCGCCATCGCCGCAATCGCCGTGGCAGTGCGCAGGGTCTGTTCAGGCGTGTCGGCACTGAGCAAACCGTGGAGCATCCCCGCCAACAGCGAATCGCCAGCGCCCACGGTGCTGACCACACTGACCCTCGGCGGAGTGGCATGCATCGCCGCGCCGACACTGAACCAATTCACACCATCGGCGCCGTGGGAAATCACCACGTGCTCGATGCCTTGAGCGTGCAACCGGCTCGCGGCTTCAGCCTGGGCCGCCACCGACACCACGTCGCAATTGAGTGCTTCGGCGAGTTCTTCGGTGTTGGGCTTGATCAACCACGGACCCGCCGCCAACCCTGCCCGCAGGGCTTCGCCGCTGGTGTCCAGGGCCACGTTCAAACCGAGGCTTTTCAGACGCACGATCAGCGCCTGCAACCACTGCGGGCTGACCCCGCGCGGCAAGCTGCCGGCAACGACAACCGCGTCATGCCCCGGCGCGATCTGCTCCAGTCGTTCGAGCAACGCTTGCTGCGCCGCTTCATCAACCTGCGGGCCCGGACCATTGATGTCGGTGATGCGTCCGCTGCTTTCCGCCAGTTTGATGTTGCTGCGGGTTTCGCCGGGGACGCGGATGAAGGCGTCGACAAAACCACGCTTGGCGAACAACGTTTCAAACGCCTGAAGATTGTCTTCCCCGAGAAAACCGCTGACCGTCAGTTGATGCCCGAGATCGGCCAGCACTTGCGCCACGTTCACGCCTTTGCCAGCGGCGTGGGTGTGCATCTCGTCGCTGCGGTTGACCTGACCGGGTGTCAGCGCCGGCAACTGGACGGTGAGGTCCAGCGCCGGGTTCAGGGTCAGGGTTAAAATCTTGGCCATTACAGGGCCTCCACTAATGCGCGCACTTCATTGGCGCTGCCCACGGCCAGGGCCTGTTGGGCGAGAATTTGAGTCTGGGCCAGGCTGAGTTCGCGGACGCGCGCCTTGACCTCGGCGATGCTGCGGCCGGACACGCTGAGCTCATCGACACCGAGGCCGACCAATACCGGCACCGCCAGCGGATCCGCCGCCAGTTCGCCGCACACGCCGACCCATTTGCCATGGGCATGGGCCGCGCGCACGGTGATGTCGATCAATTGCAGCACCGCCGGGTGCAAGCCGTCAGCCTGGGCCGACAGGGTCGGGTGACCACGGTCGATGGCCAGGGTGTATTGGGTCAGGTCGTTGGTGCCGACGCTGAAAAAGTCGACTTCCTTGGCCAGCACCGGCGCCAGCAACGCCGCCGACGGCACTTCAATCATGATCCCCAGTTGCAGGTCCGCAACCGGTATTTCCAGACGCAGACGCTCGGTCATGTCCCGGGCCTGGCGCCATTCATCGACGCTGCCGACCATCGGGAACATGATGCGCAAGGGACGGTTGTCCGCAGCACGCAGCAACGCACGTAATTGCGCTTCCATGATCTGCGGACGTTGCAAGGTCAGGCGAATGCCGCGCACGCCGAGGAACGGGTTTTCTTCCTTGGCGATCGGCCAATACGGCAGCGGTTTGTCGCCGCCGACGTCGAGGGTGCGCACCACCAACGGGCGACCGGCCAGGCCATCGAGGACGCGACGGTATTCGACTTCCTGGGTGGCTTCGTCCGGCGCTTGCGAGTGCGCCATGAAAATCAATTCGGTGCGCAGCAGGCCAATGCCTTCGGCGCCCTGCTCCACCGCGCTGGTGACACCGGCGCTTTCACCGATGTTGGCAAACACTTCCACGGCGTGGCCGTCGGTGGTCAGTGCTGGTTGGTGGCGCTGCTCAGCCGCCGCTTTCAGCCGTAGTTCGCGGGTGTCGCGTTCCTCGGTAGCACGCTGCAAGGTCGCGGCATCCGCGTCCACGTGCAGGCGACCGCGTTGGCCATCGATCAGCAACGGCGTGCCCGGTGCCAACAGCAACACCGCTGCACCGGCACCGACCAGCGCCGGAATCCCTAACGCACGGGCAACGATGGCGCTGTGAGCGGTGGCGCCACCACGGGCGGTGAGAATGCCGGCGACGCGCGCAGGGTCAAGACGCGCGACGTCGGATGGACCGACCTCGTCCATCACCAGAATGTACGGCTGCTCCGGTTCGCTCGGGGTTTCGACGCCACGCAACTGCGCCAACACCCGACGACCGATGTCCCGCAAGTCGGCGGCACGCTCGGCGAGCAAAACGTCTTGCAGCGATTCCTGCTGCTTGGCGGCGGCTTCGATCACCGCCATCCACGCCGCCTCGGCGCTCTCGCCTTGCTTGAGGCGCGTGTCGACTTCATCGGTCAATTCCGGGTCGTCGAGCATTTCCTGGTGAGTGATGAAAATTTCGCGAATCGCCTTGGATTTGCTGCGCTCAATCAAGCCTTCGATGTCGCGACGGACATCGGTGAGGGCTTGCTTGAGACGTTCGCGCTCGATGGCGGCGGACTCTCCGCGCAGCGGGTAATCGATGGTTTGCAGCACTTGAATATGCGCCGGGCCGATGGCGATGCCAGGGGCGGCGGCGATGGCCTGAATCAGGCTGCCGAACTTTGGCGCCAGCAGCACTTCGGCGATGTCGGCCATGACTTCGCGCTGCTGACTGACGGCTGGCAGCGGCTCGACTTCTTCACCGAGACCTTCTTCGATAGCCGCCAGCAACGCCGATAAGGCATCGGCAGCGATGCTCGGCTCGGCGATGAATTCCAGCACCTGACCGCGACGGGCGCCGAGGCTCAGCAGCTTGCTCAAACTCTTCACCGACACGGCGCTGTCCTGGCCATCGACGATGCGCACGCGAATCTCGCCTTCAAAGCTTTTCGCCAGTTGCGCGAGGATCTTCGCCGGGCGCGCATGCAAACCATGAGCGTTGGCCAAGGCAATGCGCGCGCTCGGCCAGTCGGCGGGCACTTCACCGCCCAGTACTTCGAGGACTTTGCGACTGCTGGTGGCGCGGCCCAATTCATGGCCGCGACCTTCGATCAGCAACGCGCACAGGCGTTCGAGCAGGGCTTGATGCGCTTCGCCGAGACTGGCCAGGCAGAACAGACCGCTCAACGGCTGGCCGAGATAGCGCATCGGTTTGTCCGGCGTGACGAAGGCCAGGCCCGGGCGCTTGACGGTTTGTTCGCTGTGCAGCCACCACAAACCATCGCCCAGTGGCAGCGCTTCGACTTGTTGCAACACGGCGGAGAAACCGTTGCTTACGCAATCGGCCTGACGCAACAAACGCGCACCACGCCAGACCAGTTCTTCGAAATCATCGGCAGACACGCCGAGGCCGATCATCTGTGCATCCAGCGCCAGTTCTTGTGGCGCGCCTTGCAGCAGTTTCAGCAACGCTTCGGCGGAACTGGCGCGACGCAAGGCTTGGCCCAGGTCGGTTTCGCCGAGGGCGCGGGTCAGCAGTTGCAGCAGGCGCAGGTGTTCATCGGATTTGGCGGCGATGCCGATCGCCAGGTAAACAATCTGGCCATCACCCCAATCCACGCCGTCGGGAAACTGCATCAGCCGTACGCCGGTGGAAAACACCAGGTCGCGGGTTTCCGGAGTACCGTGGGGGATGGCAATACCTTGACCGAGAAAGGTCGAGCCCTGGGCTTCCCGCGCCTGCAAACCGGCGAGGTAACCTTCTGCGACCAGACCATCGGCAACCAGATGCTGGGCCAGCAGGTGCAACGCGGCTGACTTATCCACAGCCGACTGGCCCATGGATATCTGCTCTATGGTGAGCTCGAGCATGCTTTCTCCTTTTTGGCGCCTTGGGACGCCAGGTATTGTTTTGAATGATTCAGCTTAGGCGCTTGGTGATGACTTTTGGCGGTTTCGCGGCAGAACCGGCAAAAGCAACCTATAACGCAGAAAATACGCCTGCTGAAACGTTTAATCTAGAATGTTTGGCACGTTACTCGATAATGTCGCATCCTTGAAGTCCAACTTGTCGGATACGTTGCGACATGGGTCGTCTGCTCGAATCGGGTAGGATTGGCGAAAATGTCGGGGCAAGCTCGAAAAAACAAGGAAATCCCGAGTTGAAACTCAGTGATATCGCACAGTTGGCCGGTGTGTCCGTTACCACCGCCAGTTATGTCATCAATGGCAAGGCCACACAGCAACGCATCAGCAGCGCCACCGTCGAGCGCGTGCGTGCCGTGGTCGAGCAACATGGCTTTACGCCAAACCCTCAGGCCGCCGGGCTGCGCAGTCGGCACACCCGTACTCTGGGGTTTATTCTGCCGGACCTGGAAAACCCCAGTTACGCACGGATCGCCAAGCTTCTGGAGCAAGGCGCCCGGGCGCGCGGCTATCAGTTGCTGATCGCCAGCTCTGATGATGCACCGGACAGCGAGCGGCAACTGCTCAAACTGTTCCGTGCCCGGCGCTGCGACGCCTTGATCGTCGCCAGTTGCCTGCCGGCCGGTGACGACAGCTATCGTCAGTTGCAGACCAAAGGCATGCCGATCATCGCCATCGACCGGGTCATGGAGCCCGAGCATTTCTGCTCGGTGATCAGTGACGACCGCGAGGCCAGCCTGCAACTGACCCGCAGCCTGCTCGAACCGCTGCCCAAGCAAATCGCACTGATTGGCGCCCGCCCGGAACTGAGCATCAGCCAGGAACGGGCTGCCGGGTTCAAAGAAGCGCTGAGCGGGTTCAAAGGCGAAATCCTGATCGAACACGGTGAGTCGTTCAGTCGCGAGTGCGGCAAGCAGTTGATGGACGAATTGCTCCAGCGTCTGGGCCATTTGCCGGATGCGCTGGTGACCACGTCTTACGTGCTGCTGCAAGGCGTGTTCGACGCCTTGCATGACTTCCCGCTCAAGACTCGCCCGTTGCGGCTCGGTACGTTTGGCGACACCCAATTGCTGGATTTCCTGCCGTTGCCGGTCAACGCCATGGCCCAGCAACATCAATTGATCGCCGACAAAGCGTTGGAACTGGCCCTGGCCGCCATCGAACAATCGGATTACCAACCCGGCGTGCAGGCCATCGCCCGGACCTTCAAGCAGCGCATTCTTCAGGACTGAGCCGTGGAGCTGATCGACAGCCACACGCATCTGGATTTTCCGGACTTCGATGCCGATCGCTCGGTGTTGTTGGCCGAAAGCCGCGCCCTCGGGGTGCGGCGGATGGTGGTGCTGGGGGTTTATCAAGGCAATTGGCAGCGGGTCTGGGACCTGGTGCTGAGCGATCCCGATCTGCACGCGGCGTTCGGCTTGCATCCGGTGTATCTGGACGAGCATCGCCCCGAAGACCTGACGGCGCTCGGCGACTGGCTGACTCGATTGGCCGGCCATCGGCAGGTGTGCGCGGTGGGCGAGATCGGCCTGGATTACTTTATCGAAACCCTCGATCGCGAGCGCCAGCAGGCATTGTTCGACGCGCAGTTGCAACTGGCGGTGGATTTCAATCTGCCGGCACTGATCCATGTGCGCCGCAGCCATGCCGCGGTGATTGCCACGCTCAAACGCTTTCGCTTGAAACGCGCCGGCATCATCCACGCTTTTGCCGGCAGCAAGGAAGAGGCGCGGGAATACATCAAGCTCGGTTTCAAACTGGGTCTCGGTGGCGCCGCGACCTGGCCTCAGGCACTGCGCATGCACCGTGTACTCGCCGAGCTGCCACTGGAATCGGTGGTGCTGGAAACCGACTCCCCGGACATGGCGCCTGCCATGTTCCCCGGCCAGCGCAACAGCCCGGCGCACTTGCCGGCGATCTGTTCGGCACTGGCCGAGATCATGGCGATCAGCCCCGAACAACTGGCCACGGTCAGCACGGCCAATGCCTGCGAGTTGTTCAACTGGTAATCAGTCGACGTGGACCTTGGCCGCCTCAAGCGTCAGGGTGATGTGTTGCCGGTGCCGGGCAAACCGGACGACAGCGAAATAGACGAAAATCGCCAGCAGCGAGAAATTCAGTTGTTCCATCACGCTGAGCATCCCGACCCATTCCATCACCAACGCCACCAGTAAAGCGGTGCAGACCATCACCAGCGTGCTCGCCCTTAACAATGCCAGGGAGTCGAGGGATTTGAAGCGCCTGATCTGCTTGGGATCGTTAAGTTGCAGGGCGTTTTCACAGTGGGAACAAGTAAACGGCTCGTTGATCGCGATGGCGTTGAGTTGCCAGGGCTCCAGCAACAGCGTGCGCTGGCAATGGGCGCAGCGACCCAGAATTCCAATCGTGGCGGCAGACATAACCGGGCCTCCTCAGGGCATGTCGAAGAGATGGATCTTGCTTCATTGAAGACCAAAAACCAGAGCGTGCAGGAAAACAGGAAATGACGTACTGGCGATGGGAAGAAGTACTACAGATTGTTCGGTATTGACGCTGGAACACATTCCCTGTGGGAGCGGGCTTGCTCGCGAAGGCGGTGTGTCAGTCGCCATCCTCCTTGACTGACACACCGCCTTCGCGAGCAAGCCCGCTCCCACATTGGGTGTGTGGTGTTGCTTAGACCCGGAACGCGCTGATCAATTGTTTCAACTCCACCACCTGCGCCGACAACGCGCGGCTGGCATTCTCGGTCTGATGCGCGCCCTCGGCCGTGCGTTCACCGGCCCGGTTGATTTCGACGATGTTCTGATCGATGTCATGGGCCACGGCGGTTTGCTGTTCCACGGCGGCAGCAATCTGCTGGTTCTGGTCGACGATCATGCCGACGGCGCCGAGGATATTTTCCAAGGCTTGCTGGACCTTTTCCGACTGCCCCACGGTGCCGTTGGCCATTTGATGGCTGACGCCCATGGCTTTCACCGCCGCGCCGACGCCACCGTGGAGCTTGGCGATCATCTGCTCGATTTCTTCAGTCGATTGCTGGGTTCGCTTGGCCAGCGTGCGAACTTCATCCGCCACTACCGCAAATCCACGACCCTGCTCGCCCGCCCGTGCCGCTTCAATCGCTGCGTTGAGGGCCAGCAGGTTGGTCTGCTCGGCAATGCTTTTGATCACTTCCAGCACACGGCTGATGGATTGGCTGTCGCTGGCCAGTTGATTGATCACCAGCACCGACTGATCAATCTCGCCGGCCAGCGCCGCGATACTGCCTTGCTGGGACTCCACCAACCCGCGACCGCTGAGGGTTTCGTCGTTGACGCTGTGGGCGCTGCTCACCGCCGCCGCGGCACTGCGCGCCACTTCCAGGGAGGTGGCGGACATCTGGTTCATCGCGGTGGCAACCTGTTCAATCTGGCTACGCTGCCCGGCCACGGCCTGGTTGCTTTGGGCGGAAACGCTTTCCACCTGCCCGGCCTGACGTTCGACTTCGCCGACGGTCTGCCCGACCCGCTCGATCAAGTCGTGGATTTTCTTCACCGTGCCGTTGAACACCTCGCCCAACTCACCCAGTTCATCGCGGCTGTGGGCGCTGAAGGTCACGGTCATGTCGCCGGCCGCCACTTTGTCCATCACCGCGCCCAGGCGCTTGAGGGTGGTGCGGGTCGAGTAGTAAAAACCGCCGTAGAGGTAAAAGATCAGCACAAACACCACCGACAGCGCCACGGCCTGCATGACCATATGGGCGCGGTTCTGCTCCAGCCGCTGCTGCAACTGGCTGCCGAGGAACTTCAGGGTCGCCTCATTAAGTTGGTAAGTCTGGTCCATCAGGCCGGTCACTTGTTCGTAAAACGCTGGCCACGGCGCATCGAGGGTGTCGGCCATCACCACTTGTTCTTCGAACAGTTCGCTGGCCTTTTTCAGAGACGCCTTGCTGCTGTCAGCCTGAGCGGCCAGGGTTTCGTTCGCAGCTTTGCTTGAGCCCAATGCGTCGTGCAACTTCAGCCCGTACTCCGCCTGAAGCTTCTCGATCTGTGCCAGCAACTCGTCGAAGCGGGTGCTCGACGCCGAGTTGAGAAAGCCCTGCCCCAGCGACAGCGAGCCCATGGCCCGGCCTTCGCCCAAAATTTGCGTCACGGGCGGGGTGACATTGGTGATGAGCTCGCTGAGCTGGCGCATGTCGCTTTGCGTGTCGCGGCTCAGGCCGGCCTGACTGGTGATGATCTGGCTGAAAATCTGCGCGTTGCCGAGCAATTTGCCGATCAGCGCACTTTTACTTTGCAGGGAGTTTTCCGCTTGCTGGGCCTTGAACGCGACGATCATTTCGTCGCGTTTGCCATCGAAAACCGTGATCTGCTCCGGGTCGACGCTCATCGCCGTCAGCCCTTGCAGGCGAGCCAGGACACTTTGCTCAAGTGCGCCGATCTTCGTCTCGACGTCGCCGGCCTTACCGGATTGCCCGAGGGTGACGTTGATCTGCACGAGATTGTTCAGGGTTTCCAGATCCCGCCGCAGGGTCAGACTGCTGCCCAACAGGTCGAGGCTTTGCAATTCGACGCGGGTGCCCTGGAATTCACGATAGGAATCGCGCACCAGGTAGAAGTTGGTCACCAGCATCGGCACCAGGAACAGCACGCTGATCAGGCTGAACTTCATGCCGAAGCTCAGGCGGTTCATCAGCGCGACGGCGGGATAGAGCAAGCTCTTCACTGTGAAGTCTCCCTTGGATTTCTTATTTTTATTGGCAGGCGCACAGATACAGCAGATAGCCACTATTGGGCGCTATCTCTGTATAGCTCAAATCGGAGGGAGGTTTTGTAACTTAAGGTTAACGGCAAGACACGCAGCCTCGTCGCGTCGCGCTCAGCCCTGTAGCAGCTGGCGAAGCCTGCGTTCGGCTGCGCAGCAGTCGTAAACCCTGAGTCCGCGGTGCGTCTGACACATCGCGGTGCCTGAACTGGCGACTGCTTCGCAGCCGAACGCAGGCTTCGCCAGCTGCTACAAGGCCGGTGTCAGGGCAGAACAGTCCACAACGCAAACCCGGCATACCAAAGCACCGCCGCCCGCAACAGCAGTTCCCAGATACGATCGAGGCTGTTGATGCCATCCGGCCCGACCACCGGCGCCGGAATCTCCCCCGCCACCAGCCCGACCTTTTCGATCAACTGCGCAGCGCTGATGTTCCAGTTCAGCAACTCATGCAGCATCACCCGACCGACCGCGACAAAGTTGCCGACCAGGGCAAAACTCGCCGCCAGCAAGCGCACCGGTACCCAATCGAAGGCATGGCGCAGTTGCGCGGCGCGTTCGACCACCGCCGGGTTCTGCCCGTGCTCTTCGGCCAGGGCGAGCAAGCGATAACTCAGCGCGGCGACCGGGCCCAACAGGAAGTACCAGAAAATCACCGCGAAAAAGCTCTGGTAGGCCTCCCACAACAGATGCCCCTGAACCCGCTCCAGCAGTTGCTCGCCACTGTCGGCGCAGATATCGAGATCGCGCTTGGCCACATGCGCGGCGGCTTGCAGGTCTTCCCGGCGCCAGGCGTCGCGAAACGGACCGAGACCGCCCAGCAGATCACCGCGCCCCAAACTGTAAATCACCACCAACAAGTGCACCGGCAACGCCAGCAGTCCGTAGGCCACGGGATCCAGCACTACCAGCAACAAACCGAGCAGCGCCACCGGCAACAGCACCAACACGACCAATACCAGCCACGGACGGTCCTTCAGACGTGGGCTGGCCTCAAGCTTGTGCAGCTCGCGCACCCAACCGCCATCACGTTGAACCCGATGGCGCAGGGCCGAGAATTTCTCGATCCAGACGGCCAGCAGCAACACCAGAAAACTCATTGTTGTTCCTCTTTTGCCAAAGCGGCGCGGTAGCGTGTCCAGTCAAACGCCGGTCCCGGGTCGGTCTTGCGCCCGGGCGCGATGTCGCTATGTCCGCAAATACGCTGTGCGGTAATGCCCGTGAAAGCGCTTTGCAACTGTCGGGTCAGGGTCGTCAACGCCTGATATTGCGCGTCGGTGAACGGCAGATCATCCGTGCCCTCAAGCTCGATGCCCACGGAAAAATCATTGCAGACTTCTCGCCCGTCAAAATTCGAGACGCCGGCATGCCAGGCGCGCTCAAGACAGGAGACAAACTGAGTGACCGTGCCGTCACGCTCGATCAGAAAATGCGCAGACACCCGCAGGTCAGCGATCCCTTCAAAGTAGGGATGCTCCGTGACATCCAGGCGATTCTGGAAAAATTCCTGCACCTTGCCGGTGGCGAACTGCGCCGGCGGGAGGCTGATGTTGTGGATCACCAGCAGGGAGATTTCATCCGAGGGGCGCGCATTGAAGTTGGGCGAGGGGCAGATATTTACGCCCTGGCACCAACCGCTCGCGGGGTCCAACTGCATACAGGTTCCTTCGACGACGACGGTGTTGGCGCCCAGTATGCCGCGATAGACCCTCGGCGCGCGATCACTTGGCGTGATTGAGACGCCGCAAGTTGCCGATCACCGATTCCAGGGCCCGATCGAACAGCAACGTATCGTCCAGTGTGCGCACCGCGCCACGGCGGAATTCCAGGGCCAGCCCGGTGCGGCTGCGCTCCAGCACTTTCATACCGGTGCGGTTGACGAAAATGTACTTGCCGGTGGCGTCAATGATCGCCGCCAGTTTGCAACGCAGGGTGTTTTCTTCGTCTTCCTGAAACTCCACCCAGCAGCCCAGGCGCAGTTGATCG
Organism: Pseudomonas sp. dw_612; assembly: GCF_018449725.1. Lineage (GTDB taxonomy): Bacteria > Pseudomonadota > Gammaproteobacteria > Pseudomonadales > Pseudomonadaceae > Aquipseudomonas. The sequence continues at coordinate 44,671 of NZ_JAAVVC010000018.1, forward strand.
ACCTGAAGCAGGCCCTCATCGTCCGCCGCCAAGCGCACCGAAGCCGTCTCGACCGGGCCTTCATCGGCGGTGCGCAGCACGATTTCTTCGCAGACTTCGACCATCACTGGCGCATCAGTCTGATCCGGCGCCTCGCTCGGCCGTTCGAACAGTTGAACGTGCAAGGCTTCCAGTTCGCTGAAGAATTCGCTGGTGGCGAAGGGATCGAACGCCGAGCTGGTCAGGCCATCGCGCAGGGACTTGAGCAACCCCGGCACCATCGACAGCAGGCGCAGGCTTGCATCGGCTTCGTCATGGCGCTGCACGCTCCAGATCAATTGCGCCATGGTTTGCACATCGACGTGCCATTCGGCGGACTGATCGCCGTGCTTGAGGCAGGTCAGCAACAGCACCTTGCTCCAGGCGTCGTGGACGAACGCCACCACACCCTGCGGAAGTACCTTGCCGAGCAAGGCCTCATTCAGCGCTTGCTCGACCCGCTGACGCGCCAGTTCGGTTTTGGCCCGGCCTTCTTCGGCGTCGCGGGTGCGTTGCTCCAGCAGTTCGCTGCGACGGCGCTCGTCACTGGTAAACGCCAGGAAATCCGCGAGCAACTCGGAGAAAATCGCCGGGTCGTCGACAAAATCATTCAACAGCCGCTGCACCACCTGCTCGATGCGCAGGTACAACGTGTCGCGCTCATGATCGTCGCACTCGCCCCAGCCCATGGCCGCGGCGGCGATTTCGTTGAGCAGGCGCCGCGCCGGATGGCTACTGCGGCTGAAGAAGCTCTTGTCGAGTACGGCGACTTTCAGCATCGGGATCTGCAACCGCCCGATCAACGCCTTGAGCGAGTCCGGCAGGTTGCGGTCATCGAGGATGCATTCGAAGAGCATGGCGATCAGGTTGATCACGTCTTCATCCGCAACCCCGACCACCCGCGACTTACCACTTTTGACGCTGACTCGGGTCAGCAGTTGTTCGAGCTGGTTGCGCAGGTCGAAGTCATCCTGAGCCGCCAGGGCCGGGACGTATTGCTGCAAGTGCGACAGCAGGCGCAGCAGGTCGCGGGTGGAAATCGGCTGGGTCGGGGTGCTCGCTTCGAGCGTCGGCGCCACGCTGCCGCGCACGTGGAACAGCAGTTCCTGCAACGCGGCGAAAACCTCCTGCACGCTTTCGTCAATATGCATACTGCCGGGCCGTGCAGCCGCCTCGGCGGGCTCGGCATGGGCACTGGCCGTCGCACGATCAGCGGCACGTCGCGCCGGGGCGGGTTTGAGCTCGGGCAGCACGCCGGTGGCGATCAGCAGTTGGTTGGCTTCGGCGTAGAGCTGATCAGCGCTGCTGAGCACATAACGCTCGAACAGTTTGAGGATGATCAGCTTGACCTTGATCTCCACGCCCAGATTGCGCCCGGCCTGGAGGAAATACTCACACAGCATCGCCGGGCCGAGCGGGTTGTGCTGTTCGAGCAGTTCCTTGCCCAATAGCACGCTGAGCCGGGTGGTCAGTTGATCGAGGGCGAAACCTTCACGGTTCAGCACCTTGCTGACCATGCCCTCCACCGCCACGTTGCGCTCCAGGTCATCACTGGGTAGCGATGCACTGGCATTGAACGCCAATGCCTGGGGCAAGGCTGACTGGGTGACGTCGTATTGCGTGAGGCTGACGAACGCCTCGAAGAATTGTTCGAGAAACCCGCGCTCAATGCTTTTGCGCTTGAGGCGCAAGTCGCGCATGGCTTCGAAAAAGATGTTCTGTTCGACGTCATTACGGGCCCGGTCGGCCATTTCAAACAGGGTGTCGTCGGCGTTATCAAACAGCTCCTGCAAACCATGCCGGAGCTGTTGCGCAGCCTTGTCGCGAACCTGAAGCAGAATCACAGGCAGGCGGGCGAGCGGCGAGTGAGTCGCCTGGTCGGTAGTCGCCTTGTGCAAAGGCACTACATTCCCGTCGTTGTGCATCCAAGCCTCCTGGAACGGTGATGCTTCGGTTCGGTAAGAGATCGGCTGCGCCGCACAGCCGGCGCTCAACGGGGAACAGTTCCCACCCGCTGTCATTCAATAATCGGGGAGCTAAAGGGACGTCAAAGCTATGACGTCAAATGCAAGGCGGATTATCTGCAAAACCGGCCGCTTGTGCCAGCAGACTCTACGTTTCACATTGAAATAGACGTACAAGGCAGACCCTGGCTTAGCGCCAAATGCTCATGCGAATCGACCAAATGCAGGTTTCAGAGCGATCTGAGTACCCGGCATGCCTTGGGTTGCTTCGCGCCATACCCCTATAATCGAGCCACTTTGTTTGTGGAGCCCGTTATGCCGAATCTACGTCTCGCCGATTTGACCGCCGAAATCGAAGCCAACGTGCGCCGTGCGTTGCTCGAAGACATCGGCAGCGGCGACATCACCGCGCAACTGATCCCGGCCGAACGCCTGGCCAAAGCCACCATCATCACCCGCGACGCGGCCGTCATTGCCGGCACCGCTTGGGTCGATGCCGTTTTCCGGCAACTGGACCCGCGGGTGGCGGTGCACTGGCAAGTGCGCGATGGCGAACGGGTAAAACCCAATCAGGCGCTGTTTCACCTCGAAGGCCCGGCCCGCTCGCTACTGACCGGTGAGCGCTGCGCGCTGAATTTCCTGCAACTGCTGTCTGGCGTGGCCACTCGCGCGCAGTTCCTGGCGGATTTCGTCGCCGAGACCCAGGTAAAGCTGCTCGACACCCGCAAAACCCTGCCGGGACTGCGTCTGGCGCAAAAGTACGCCGTGACCTGCGGCGGCTGCCACAACCACCGCATCGGCCTGTATGACGCCTTCCTGATCAAGGAAAACCATATCGCGGCGAGCGGCGGCATCCCCGAAGCGATCAAAGCCGCGCACAAGATTGCCCCGGGCAAGCCGGTGGAAATCGAAGTGGAAAGCCTGGATGAACTGAAGGAGGCCCTGGAGGCCGGTGCCGACATCATCATGCTCGACGAACTGAGCCTGGATGACATGCGCGAAGCGGTGCGCCTGAACGGCGGCAAGGCAAAACTGGAGGCCAGCGGCGGGATCAACGAAAGCACGTTGCTGCCGATCGCCGAAACCGGCGTGGATTACATCTCGATTGGTGCGATGACCAAGGATGTGAAGGCGGTGGACCTGTCGATGCGGCTCAGCCTCTGAGCAGCTACAAGCGGCAAGCTACAAGCTTCAAGCAGTTCTGCTTTGACTTGTAGCTTGCGGCTTGAACCTTGAAGCTGCTTCAAACCACCAGATTATTCATCTCGCAGTACTCTTCCCATTCGACGCCCAACACTTCGGCCGCCTCCTTGTGCAGAACCAGGCGCGCCGCCTCGAACTCTTCAGGAGTCGAGGTGTACTTGAGCGTCAGCTCCCACGGCTGCAAGCCCTGGGATTCCGCTTCATCCTCGAATGCCCACTGGATCTGGTCTTTCTGATCGTCGGCCGGCAGGTCCTTGATCTCATCGGCTAGCTGGGGCGACTCCAGCAAGTACTTCTTGAGCGCTTCTTCGTGTCTGGCTTCTTGGGTCAATTCTTTAACAGTCATGTCGTTCTCGCTGATCTTAGGAATGGAAGATGGATCTGGATCATCAAGGATCTCTCTGACGCAAAAAACCGTGTAACGCCCGGTTTATCTGGCCTTCAGAACCATTCGGGATCATCTGAAAACAGCTCGGTGATGCTCATGCAAGCTCCGAATATAGGACCTTTGGCTGACGATTTATATGCATGTTTACATCAAATCTACAAAAAGTTGGATGACGCCACTGACCACGCTTATTTTGTGCGGCCGACAGGAACATGTTTCAGGAAACGAAGTCATAGCGATGTGCCATATAGGCACTTCACAAGGAATTCAGGTGATGCGCAATTTCCCAAAGCTTTCGTCTACCCTGTTTGCAACCGGCATGGCTGCCCTGGTGCTCGGCAATCTGGCACTGCCCAATACGGCTCAGGCGATCGAGCTTAGCTCCGACAGTCCTTCGTACAACGATACCCTTACTGCCACACACAACTCGTATGGCAAAACCGTATTGGTCAGAACCAATCTGGATGTCAATGAACTGGAAAAGCTGCAGGCCACCGTTAAAACCAATACAGCCGAAATCGACACCCTGAAGAAAACCGTCAGCGAACAAACGCGCCTCATCGAAGAACTCAGACGCAACACCGGCACCAGCTCCGGCTCGAGCAGCAATGACATCTCCAGCCTCAAGCGCACTGTCGAGGAGCAGGATAAAGACCTGAAAAACCTCACCAAGCAGATGGAGGAGTTCAAGCGCAACACCGGTTCGAGCTCAAGTTCCAGCTCAAGCGATCTGTCCAGCCTCAAACGCAGCGTCAGCGACCAGGACAACGATCTGAAAAAGCTCTCCAGCCAGGTGGAAGACCTCAAACGCAGCGCCGGATCGAATTCCAGCTCAAGTTCCAGTGACCTGTCGAATTTGAAACGAGAAGTCAGCGATCAGGACAATCAACTCGATCAGCTTAAACGCACGGTCGAGGATCTGAGCCGGAAGGTGAAATAACAGCGGCAGTGGTGCCCGAGACAGGAGTCGAACCTGCGACCTTCGCGTTACGAGTGCGCTGCTCTACCAACTGAGCTACACGGGCGGTGAGCTAAACCTAGCACCGGGATTGGGCTCCGGCAACTTGGCGGACCTCTCTTTTTTCAGCCTGAAATGTCAAGATCGCAGCCTTCGGCAGCTCCTACAGGGAATGGGTGTAGGAGCTGCCGAAGGCTGCGATCTTTTGATTTTATGGCACACAGCAAAACGCCCCGAACCAGTCGGGGCGTTTTGTTGTTCAGCGGTTAAGCGCGGGGGGTGATTAAACGCCCGACGCCTTGGCTGCTGCCACGTCTTTGATGGACAGCTTGATACGGCCACGGTTGTCCACGTCCAGTACCAGTACTTCCACTTCCTGGCCTTCTTTCAGGATGTCGGTCACTTTCTCAACGCGAGCGTCGCTCAACATGGAGATGTGAACCAGACCGTCCTTGCCAGGCAGGATGTTGACGAATGCGCCGAAGTCGACGATGCGTTCAACCTTACCGACGTAGATCTTGCCGATTTCAGCTTCTGCGGTGATGCCCAGAACGCGCTGGCGTGCCGCTTCAGCCGCTTCCTTGGTTTCGCCGAAGATCTTGATCGAACCGTCGTCTTCGATGTCGATCGAAGCCTTGGTCTCTTCACAGATCGCACGAATGGTCGCGCCGCCTTTACCGATGACATCACGGATTTTGTCGGTGTCGATTTTCATCGCGATCATGGTCGGAGCATTTTCCGACAGTTCGGTGCGGGACTGACCAATGATCTGGTTCATCTGACCGAGGATATTCAGGCGCGCTTCCAGGGCTTGGCCCAGAGCGATTTCCATGATTTCTTCGGTGATGCCTTTGATCTTGATGTCCATCTGCAGCGCGGTAACACCTTTGGCGGTACCGGCTACTTTGAAGTCCATGTCGCCGAGGTGGTCTTCGTCACCCAGGATGTCGGTCAGGATGGCGAATTTCTCGCCTTCTTTAACCAGACCCATGGCGATACCGGCAACCGGTGCCTTCATCGGAACACCAGCGTCCATCAGGGCCAGGGAAGCGCCGCAGACCGAAGCCATGGAGCTCGAACCGTTGGACTCGGTGATTTCCGACACAACACGAATGGTGTACGGGAACACGTCGGCAGCAGGCAACATCGCTGCAATCGAACGACGAGCCAGACGGCCGTGACCGATTTCGCGACGACCAGCGCCACCCATGCGACCACACTCACCGACCGAGAACGGAGGGAAGTTGTAGTGCAGCATGAACGGGTCTTTTTTCTCGCCTTCCAGGGTGTCCAGCAGTTGCGCGTCACGGGCGGTGCCCAGTGTTGCAACGACCAGCGCCTGGGTTTCGCCACGGGTGAACAGAGCCGAACCGTGGGTCTTGGGCAGAACACCGACTTCGATGTTCAGAGGACGTACCGTCTTGGTGTCGCGACCGTCGATACGTGGCTTGCCGTTTACGATGTTTTCGCGAACGGTGCGGTATTCGATTTCGCCGAAAGCCGCTTTCACTTCGCTGGAAGAAGGCTGGCCTTCTTCGCCGGACAGCTTGGCAACAACCTGATCCTTCAACTCACCCAGGCGAGCGTAACGGTCGGCCTTGATGGTGATGGTGTAAGCCTGGGAGATCGCGTCGCCGAACTCGGCACGGATAGCGCCCAGCAGAGCGGTGGCTTCTGGCTGTGGAGTCCAGGTCCAGGTCGGTTTGGCAGCTTCAGCGGCCAGTTCTTTGACGGCGTTGATCACCACCTGGAACTCGTCGTGAGCAAACAGTACCGCGCCCAGCATCTGGTCTTCGGTCAGCTCTTTGGCTTCCGATTCAACCATCAACACGGCTTCCGACGTACCGGCAACGACCATGTCCAGGCTCGATGCTTTCTGTTGTTCGTAAGTCGGGTTCAGCAGGTAGCCGGTGCTTTCGTGGAACGCAACGCGTGCACAGCCGATAGGGCCATCGAAAGGGATACCGGAGATTGCCAGGGCAGCCGAGGTACCGATCATCGCAGCGATGTCCGGATCGGTCTTCTTGCTGGTGGAAACGACGGTGCAGACAACCTGCACTTCGTTCATGAAGCCTTCTGGGAACAGCGGACGGATCGGACGGTCGATCAGTCGGGAAGTCAGGGTTTCTTTCTCGGAAGGACGGCCTTCGCGCTTGAAGAAACCGCCAGGGATCTTACCGGCAGCGTAAGTCTTTTCCTGGTAGTGAACGGACAGAGGGAAGAAGCCCTTGCCTGGATCGGCTTGCTTGGCACCAACGACGGTCACCAATACGCTGACGTCGTCGTCAACGGTGACCAATACTGCGCCGGAGGCCTGACGGGCGATACGGCCAGTCTCGAGGGTAACGGTCGACTGACCGAACTGGAATTTTTTGATTACCGGGTTCACGGTGTCCTACCTTCTTTGTGGCTCTTGGGGAACTTGTCTTCTTGCGAAATTCTTGGGCAATGTCGGGAATCGGCCCAACGCCTGTCCAGGGTAAAACGTGTATCCAGATAAAACTTGAGGCTGGGAGCCTGCCATGTGCCGGCGGGAAACCCGCTGGCACACAGCAAACAACCAACCTCTAGCGCAATCGCTTATTAGCGACGCAGACCCAGGCGACCGATCAGAGCCTGGTAACGGCCCAGATCCTTGCCTTTCAGGTAGTCCAGCAGCTTACGACGCTGGTTTACCATGCGGATCAGACCACGACGGGAGTGGTGATCTTTACCGTTGGCCTTGAAGTGACCTTGCAGCTTGTTGATGTTGTGGGTCAGCAGTGCAACTTGCACTTCTGGCGAACCAGTGTCACCAACAGCTTGCTGGTAGTCAGCTACGATTTGAGCTTTTTCTTGAACGTCGAGAGCCATGAGGCAATCCTTTTATCAGGAAACTGTTTCAAAGAAACAGCTTCAACAGGCCAGGGACAAATCCCTGTATCTATAAATGAGGAAGTGACCGTGCCTGTTAACAGCCACCCTCGTCCGGTCATTCTGACCGAATCAGTCGACGCGGCGCGATGCGCCCGTCTTCGCTCACTTCACCGATACCGATGAAGCGACCATTGTGATCCTGTACCCGTACCATGCCGAACTTCGGTGCATCCGGGGCGCGTACTGGTTGGCCGTTAAGCCAATAGAACGAACTGTGCTCCGAGAACTGCAACAGTGGCCAATCCAGCAAGCCGCTGTCCGATGGCATCAGGAAGCGGTCGACCGCTTCATTGCCGCCTTCGGCATGTACCGCTTCCAACTCTTCAAGCGTGACCGTCTGCGCCAGCGTGAAAGGCCCGGCCTGGGTACGTCGCAGTTCTGCAACGTAAGCGCCACAACCGAGTTGCTCACCGATATCCTCCACCAGGGTGCGGATATAGGTGCCTTTGCTGCAATCCACCGCAAGCCGCGCAGTATCACCCTCAAAGGCCAGCAATTCCAAGCGCGCAATAGTAACAGAACGCGGTTCGCGCTCCACTACTTCGCCTGCACGGGCCAGCTTGTACAGCGGCTGGCCATCACGCTTGAGCGCCGAGTACATCGGCGGTATCTGGCTGATTTGCCCACGAAAACCGGGCAAAACCGCTTCGACATCGGCGCGACCAACGGTCACCGGGCGCTCCTGCAAAACTTCACCTTCGGCATCCGCCGTGGTGGTGGTCTTGCCCAGTTGCGCCAGGGTTTCATAAGCCTTGTCGGAGTCGAGCAGGTATTGCGAGAACTTGGTGGCCTCACCGAAGCACAACGGCAATACGCCGGTGGCCAGCGGATCGAGACTACCGGTATGCCCGGCCTTCTCGGCGTTCAGCAACCAGCGAACCTTCTGCAACGCCGCGTTGGAGGTGAACCCCAACGGCTTGTCGAGCAGGATGATGCCGCTGACGTTACGACGGATACGTTTGACCTGAGCCACCGATTACTCCTTGGTGTCTTCGGCTTCAGCCGCAACCGGGTGCTGATTGTCTTCAGCCACCGCACGCTCGATCAGGGCCGACAGGTGCGCGCCACGCACGACGCTTTCGTCGTAGTGGAAGTGCAACTGTGGAACGCTGCGCAACTTCATTTCGCGAGCCAACTGCATACGCAGGAAGCCGGCGGCGGAGTTGAGCACCTTGATGCTTTGCGCGATGTCTTCGGCGCTGTCCTGCCCCATCACGGTGATGAAGATCTTGGCGTGACCGACGTCACGGCTGACTTCAACAGCGGTAATGGTGACCAGGCCGACGCGCGGGTCTTTGACTTCACGACGGATCAGCTGTGCCAGCTCACGCTGCATCTGATCGCCGATACGCTGGGTACGGCTGTATTCTTTTGCCATGTCTTGTTACCTGTTACTGCCTCACGGTGAAACCCGTGGGGTCTGAAAGCGGCAAACGCCCGGCCTGACAAAAGTCAGACCGGGCGTTGCGTTTAGAGTCCTGACGCCGTGCCGCGCATCTGCATGCGGCGGCTCGTCGTGGCCCTTGAAGTGCGCGAGTTAGAGGCTGCGAGCAACCTGAACCTTCTCGTAGACTTCGATCTTGTCGCCAGCTTTGACGTCGTTGTAGCTCTTCACGCCGATACCGCATTCCATGCCGGCACGTACTTCGGAAGCGTCATCCTTGAAGCGGCGCAGGGATTCCAGCTCGCCTTCGAAGATAACGATGTCTTCACGCAGTACACGGATTGGACGGTTACGGTGAACAACACCTTCGATAACCATGCAGCCGGCGATCGCGCCAAACTTCGGCGAACGGAACACGTCACGCACTTCAGCGGTACCCAGGATGTTCTCGCGAACATCGCTGCCCAGCATACCGGTGAGGGCTTTCTTGACGTCTTCGATGATGTCGTAGATCACGTTGTAGTAACGCATATCCAGACCTTCCTGCTCGACAATCTTGCGAGCGCCAGCATCGGCACGCACGTTGAAGCCAAACAGTACAGCGTTGGAGGCCAGTGCCAGGTTGGCGTCGGACTCGGTGATACCACCGACGCCGCCACCGACAACACGCACTTGCACTTCGTCGTTACCCAGGCCGTTCAAGGCACCGTTCAACGCTTCCAGCGAACCACGGACGTCAGATTTGAGGACGATGTTAAGCGTCTTCTTCTCTGCCTGGCCCATGTTTTCGAAGATGTTTTCAAGCTTGCCAGCGTGAGCGCGGGCCAGTTTGACTTCGCGGAACTTGCCTTGACGGAACAGAGCCACTTCACGGGCTTTCTTCTCGTCCGACAGCACGCTCATCTCGTCGCCAGCGTCCGGGGTACCGTCCAGGCCGAGGATCTCGACAGGGATGGAAGGACCGGCTTCCTTGATTGGCTTGCCGTTCTCGTCGAGCATGGCACGTACACGGCCGTAGTTCGAACCGACCAAGACCATGTCGCCTTGGCGCAGGGTACCGTCTTGGACCAGAACAGTTGCAACCGGGCCACGACCTTTGTCGAGACGCGATTCAACCACAACACCACGACCTGGGGCCGATGGAGTCGCTTTCAGTTCCAGAACTTCGGCTTGCAGCAGAACAGCTTCGAGCAACTCGTCCACGCCAGTACCGACTTTCGCCGAAACCGATACGAACGGGGTGTCGCCGCCCCACTCTTCCGAGGTCACGCCGTGAACCGACAGTTCGCTACGGATGCGATCGAGATCGGCGCCCGGCTTGTCGATTTTGTTCACAGCAACGACCAGTGGAACACCGGCAGCCTTGGCATGCTGGACAGCTTCAATGGTCTGCGGCATTACGCCGTCGTCCGCTGCAACTACCAGGATCACGATGTCAGTCGCCTTGGCACCACGGGCACGCATTGCGGTAAACGCAGCGTGACCCGGGGTATCGAGGAAAGTGACCATGCCACGATCAGTTTCAACGTGGTACGCACCGATGTGCTGGGTGATACCGCCGGCTTCGCCAGCAGCTACCTTGGCACGACGGATGTAGTCGAGCAGCGAGGTTTTACCGTGGTCAACGTGGCCCATTACGGTCACAACCGGTGCACGGGAGAACGTCTCACCTTCAAACTTCAGGGACTCGGCCAGGGAATCTTCCAGGGCGGTGTCGCTGACCAGGGTCACTTTGTGGCCCAGTTCTTCAGCTACCAGTTGAGCAGTTTCCTGATCAAGCACCTGGTTGATGGTCGCTGGGGTACCCAGTTTGAACATGAACTTGATGATTTCAGCAGCCTTGACCGACATCTGCTGGGCGAGATCGCCAACAGTGATGGTCTCGCCAATCTGCACATCACGCACAACAGGGCCGGTTGGGCTCTGGAAACCGTGAGCGTTGCGCTTCTTCAGCTTGGCCTTGCCGCGACCACCACGACGGAAGCCATCGCTTTCTTCGTCGGTAGTACGTGGCGCAACACGTGGAGCAGGCGCTTTCTCTTTGACCGAAGCACGATGTGGAGCGTTTTTGCGCTCGCCATCGCCACCGCCGCTACGACGATTGTTATCGTCGGCACGTGGCTTGTCCGGACGGCGCTGTTCGTTCTGCTTATTGCGAACGTCAGCAGACGGTGCCGGTGCAGCCGCCACAACCGGTGCGCTTTCGCGAACTGGCTCGGCAACCGCAGCAGGCGCTGCGACAGCATCGGTAGTAGCATTTTGCGCAGTAGCAGGCTGGCGACGCGCTTCTTCTTCGGCGCGACGCTTGGCTTCTTCTTCAGCCTTCTGACGGGCAGCATTTTCTACTGCACGACGTTCTTCCAGTTCGCGTTTGCGCTCGGCTTCGATTTCTTCCGGGCTGCGCTGTACGAAAACTTTCTTTTTACGGACTTCAACGCTGATGCTTTTGCTGCCAGCAACACGCAGGGTGCTGGTGGTTTTACGCTGCAGCGTGATCTTGCGTGGTTCTTCCACTTTCGCCTTGTGGCTGCTTTTCAAGTGAGTCAGCAAAGATTGCTTCTCACTGTCAGTCACATGTTCTTCGGCGGCGGTGTGCGGCAGACCTGCCTCACGCATCTGCTGCAACAGGCGCTCTACCGGTGTTTTGACCTCATCGGCCAGTTGTTTCACCGTGACTTGCGTCATGCACTTCTCTCCTCAGGCCGCGCCTAATTACTCGAACCAGTGGGCTCGGGCGGCCATGATCAACTTGCCGGCACGATCATCGTCAATGCCGTCGATGTCGAGCAGGTCGTCAATAGACTGCTCGGCCAGGTCTTCGCGGGTAATTACGCCGCGCACCGCCAGTTCCATCGCCAAATCCTTGTCCATACCCTCAAGCGAGAGCAGGTCTTCGGCCGGATGGGCGTCTGCCAGCTTTTCCTCAGTAGCGATGGCTTTGGTCAACAAACGATCCTTGGCGCGAGCGCGAAGCTCGTTGACGGTTTCTTCGTCAAAGCCGTCGATGTTGAGCATTTCTTCCAACGGTACGTAGGCAATCTCTTCCAGGCTGGTGAAGCCTTCATCTACCAGCACCTGTGCAAGGTCTTCGTCGACTTCCAGCTCGTCGATGAAGTTGCGCAGGATGTCGCCGGTTTCTGCTTGCTGCTTAGCCTGGATGTCCGATTCGGTCATCACGTTCAGGGTCCAGCCAGTCAACTGGCTAGCCAGACGCACGTTCTGACCACCGCGACCGATGGCCTGAGCCAGATTGTCTGCGCCAACGGCGATGTCCATTGCATGGGCATCTTCGTCAACGATAATTGCCGCCACTTCAGCCGGCGACATTGCATTAATTACGAACTGAGCCGGGTTATCGTCCCACAGGACGATGTCCACACGCTCACCGCCCAATTCGCCCGACACTGCCTGGACGCGCGAACCGCGCATACCGATGCAAGCGCCTTGCGGATCAATGCGTTTGTCCTTGGAGCGGACCGCGATCTTGGCGCGCGAACCCGGATCACGGGACGCAGCCATGACTTCGATCAGGCCTTCAGCGATTTCCGGCACTTCGATGCGGAACAACTCGATCAGCATTTCCGGCGCGGTACGCGACAGGATCAGCTGCGGGCCGCGGTTCTCGGTGCGGATTTCCTTGAGCAGCGCACGCAAACGCACGCCAACCCGGAAAGTTTCGCGAGAGATGATGTCTTCACGAGCCAGCAACGCTTCAGCGTTGTTGCCCAGGTCAACGATCACGTTGTCGCGGGTTACTTTTTTCACGGTGCCGGAGATGATTTCACCCAGGCGCTCGCGATAAGCGTCAACGACTTGCGCGCGCTCGGCTTCGCGAACTTTCTGCACGATGACTTGCTTGGCAGTCTGTGCAGCAATGCGGCCGAACTCGATGGATTCGATTTTTTCTTCGACTACGTCACCGACCTGAGCGCCTGGATGCGTTTCGGCAACCTTGCTCGGCCAGGTTTCGATGGCCGGATCGTCCAGGTCTGCTTCTTCGACGACCGTCCAGCGACGGAATGTCTCGTAAGCACCGGTGTGGCGATTGATTTCCACACGCAGATCGACTTCGTCCTCGAAACGTTTTTTGGTAGCAGTGGCCAGAGCCAGCTCCAGCGCTTCAAAAATTACGTTTGCCGGTACGCCCTTTTCATTGGATACCGACTCAACAACCAGCAGTACTTCTTTGCTCATCGTACGCCTCGCCTTTCGCAAGCCATTGGATCCGCGGGATCCGCGTCTCAGTCAAAACTGGGAATAATGTTGGCCTTGTCGATCATATCGATCGGCAACAGGAACTCATGGTCTTCTACCTGCACCACGACGTCCTGCTCTTCTACACCGCGCAGAAGGCCCTGAAAGTTGCGTCGGCCTTCGAAAGGCGAGCGCAGCTTGATCTTCACTTGTTCACCGGCAAATTTTGCAAACTGCTCAATAGTGAACAGTGGGCGTTCCATGCCAGGCGAGGAAACTTCAAGGGTGTACTCAACAGTGATCGGATCTTCAACATCCAGGACACCGCTGATCTGGCGGCTGACGATGGCACAATCGTCCACCAACACGCCGCCTTCTTTATCGATATAAACGCGCAACATTGAGTGGCGACCTTGAGCCGAAAACTCAATACCCCAGCATTCATAGCCTAGGGCCACGACCACCGGGGCCAGCAAGGCCTGCAACTCTTCTAGCTTGCTCGACACCTGAACCCCCTCGTGCATGTATGTGCATGCTATGCAAAATAAAAAAATGGGCGAAACGCCCATCCTTGAAACGCCGTCGAACAGCGGCGTTGAAAGTGTCCAGCTAACAAAAAGCCCCTTAAAAGGGGCTCCTTAAACTGGTTGCGGGGGCCGGATTTGAACCGACGACCTTCGGGTTATGAGCCCGACGAGCTACCAGACTGCTCCACCCCGCGACAAAGCTGGGGCGGAAGTATACGACCGATCCCTAACAGGGTCAATGTAACCTTCCACCTACAAGAAAGCCCGCAACAGCGGGCTCTCCTGATAATTGGTACCGAGAAGGGGACTCGAACCCCTACACCCTATGGGCACAACCACCTCAAGGTTGCGTGTCTACCAATTCCACCACCTCGGCAATACTACGTTTGAAACCCTTCTTACTTTTGCTCTTGAGCTGGAGGCACGTCAGTCGCTGGAGTAGCCGACTTTTGCTCTTGAAGCACCGGTACATCATCAGAAGCCGGTTGTTGCTTTGGAACTTCCAACACTGCTGGATTTGGCAAACCTACTTGAGTCAGCTGATGAGCTTTCTCTTTAGCAAAGTAACCTAACCCTAAGCTGGTTATGAAGAAACCTGCGGCAAGTATAGCAGTAAACTTACTAAGAAAGGTAGAGGAACCTTGGCTTCCGAAGACAGTATTTGAAGCACCTGCTCCGAAAGACGCGCCAGCATCCGCACCTTTACCCTGCTGCAGCAATACCAGAGCAACTACGCCCAATGCACCCAGCAGATGAAAAACGACTACGACTGTTTCCAGCATTTTTTCAGTTTCCCGCGGCGCGACAAATCGCACCGAACTCATCTGCATTCAGGGAAGCTCCACCAATGAGCCCCCCATCGATATCCGGCATGCCGAACAGTTCGACCGCATTGGCCGCCTTCACGCTGCCGCCGTATAGAAGCCGCACACCTTGTGCGACCTCAGAATTCTCTGCCGCCAACTGAGCGCGAATGGCTGCGTGCACATCCTGCGCCTGTTGCGGCGAAGCAGTCAGCCCGGTGCCAATGGCCCAGACCGGCTCGTAAGCGATTACTGCCTTTGCAAACACACCAACACCCAGCGCCTCAATGATGCTGCCCAGCTGATGCCCGACAACCTCAAGAGTTTTACCGGCTTCGCGCTGCTCAAGGGTTTCCCCTATGCATAACACCGGAGTTAAGCCACATGCCTGTGCCGCTGCGAACTTGCGAATGAGTGTTTCATCATTCTCGCCGATGAGCTGGCGGCGTTCGGAATGTCCGACGAGCACCAGGGAACAACCCTCATCAGCCAATTGACTCGGTGCAACTTCACCGGTCAATGCACCTTGTTTGGATTCCACCGCAGCGTTCTGCGCGCCGACCTTGATCGACTTGCCTTCCAGACCGTCAATCACTTGACTGACATGCAAGAAGGACGGGAATACCGCCACATCAACACCGCTCGGCAAGGCCAGATTACGCAAGCCCTTGATCAGCTCAGCGACGCTGGCGCGGGTACCGTGCATCTTCCAGTTACCAGCTACCATAGGGCGACGCATGCTGTACCTCGTCGGTCAAAGTGGGCGCAGATGTTACCCAACACAATCATGGCTGGCAAGCCGAATTCAGGCAGAAACTTCAGTAACCAGTTTTGCCAGCTCTTCGGCATAACCCTGAACTTGCGTTTCGTCCTCGCCTTCGACCATGACCCGCACCAGCGGCTCCGTCCCGGACTTGCGCAACAGCACGCGGCCACGACCGGCCATGGCCTGGGTGACACGCTCGCTGGCCTCCTTGACGGCCGGATGATCGAGAGGACTCGCACCACCACCGAAACGGACATTGATCAGCACCTGCGGGCATTTTCGCAGCGCCTGACGGGCCTGAGCCAACCCTTCCGAGCGAGTCTTCAACGCCATCAATACCTGCAACGCGGCAATAATCGCATCACCGGTGGTGGTATGGTTGAAGCAGACGATATGCCCGGAGTTCTCGCCACCGACCAGCCAGTTGCGCTCCAACAAGTCGGCAATCACATAACGGTCACCGACATTGGCGCGCACAAAAGGAATCGCCAGATCCGCCAAGGCCAGCTCCAACCCCAGGTTACTCATCAACGTACCGACAACACCGCCCTGCAACTTGCCGCGCTCATGCAGATCGCGAGCAATGATGAACAGCAACTCGTCACCATCGACAATAGCGCCCGTGTGATCAACCATCAGAACCCGATCGCCATCACCGTCGAAGGCAATGCCCAGGTCGGCATGCTCGGCCAATACGGCGGCTTGCAGTTGGCCCATATGGGTCGAACCGCAATTGTCGTTGATGTTCAGGCCATTCGGCTGAGCCGACAGCACGACAACATCGGCGCCCAACTCACGGAACACGCTAGGCGCCACTTTGTAGACCGCACCATGCGCGCAGTCGATCACGATCTTCAGGCCGGCGAAACTGGTGCCGGTCGGGACGCTGCTTTTGCAGAATTCAATGTAACGACCCGAGGCGTCGTTGATGCGCGACACTTTGCCGATCTTGCTCGACTCAACCACGGTCATCGGGGTATCGAGCAATTCTTCGATCATCAGCTCGACTTCGTCCGGTAGCTTTGTGCCCTTTCCGGAAAAAAACTTGATGCCATTGTCATCGTGAGGATTGTGCGAAGCGCTGATCACGATGCCGGCCTCGGCATGGAACGTCCGAGTCAGATAGGCAATGGCAGGCGTCGGCATCGGCCCCAACAGCATCACATCAGCGCCTGCGGACGTAAGCCCGGCTTCAAGCGCCGATTCGAACATGTATCCGGAGATACGCGTGTCCTTGCCTACCAGCACTTTGCAGGCACCCATTTTGCGGAATGCCATGCCAGCCGCCCAGCCAAGCTTAAGCATGAAGTCCGGAGTGATCGGATATTCGCCGACCCGACCACGAATGCCGTCGGTACCAAAATACTTTTTAGTCATAAGTGCTCCATCATTCTTATTCGGCTGATTCTACTGCGGCGATCATCCGCACCACATCGACTGTTTCGGCCACATCATGGACGCGCAATATACGCGCACCCTTGACCGAGGCCAGCGCTGCGAGCGCCAGACCGCCATACAGACGCTCTCCAACCGGACGACTCAGCGCCTGCCCGATCATGCTCTTTCGCGAAACCCCAACCAACAGGGGCCGCCCCAAGGCATGCAAGGCTTCCATATGTTTAAACAAGCTTAGATTGTGCTGCAGGGTTTTCGCGAAGCCGAAACCCGGATCAAGGATAATCCGCTCAGCCGGGATTCCCACTGACGCACATTGCGCCATGCGCTCGGCGAGAAACTCGCCGACCTCTTTCGTCACGTCGTGATACTGCGGATTGTCCTGCATGTCTCCTGGCTCGCCAAGCATGTGCATCAGGCAAACCGGAAGCCCAGTGGCCGCCGCCGCATCCAGGGCGCCGTCACGCCGCAATGAGCGCACATCATTGATCAGCCCTGCCCCCAGTCGCGCTGTTTCGCGCATGACGGCCGGCGTAGAGGTATCAACAGAAATAATCACATCCAGCTCGCGATTGATGCGCTCGACAATCGGCGCAACACGCTCAAGCTCTTCAAGCGGCGAAACCGCCCTGGCGCCGGGCCGGGTTGATTCACCACCGACATCAATCAGCGTCGCCCCCGCCGCTACCATCGCTTCGGCATGGCGCAAGGCCGCATCGAGCTGGCTGTATCGGCCGCCATCGGAAAAGGAGTCGGGAGTGACATTGAGAATGCCCATGACATGCGTATGGGCCAAATCAAGAACCCGGTTGCCGCAAGGCAACCGGGTCAGGGACTGAACAGAAGTCATTTCAAACCTTAAACGTCAGCAGCCGGACCGCCGATCGGTGTTTCCGGACGCGGATCCTGCGCCACCGGAGGTGTTCCGGAAGTACCGGTACCGCCGCCTGACCAGTCGCGAGGCTCGCGAGGCGTACGACCCGCCATGATGTCATCGATCTGATCGGCATCGATCGTCTCGTACTTCATCAGGGCATCAGCCATGGCGTCGAGCTTGTCGCGGTTGTCGGTAAGAATCTGCTTGGCCGTGCCGTAGCACTGGTCAATGATGCTGCGCACTTCCGAATCGATCAACTTGGCAGTCTCACCAGAGAAGCTTGCACTCTGACCACCACCGCCGCGACCGAGGAATACTTCACCCTCTTCTTCGGCATACATCAACGGACCGAGTTTTTCCGACAAGCCCCACTTGGTCACCATGTTCCGTGCAATCTGGCTGGCACGCATGATGTCGTTCGACGCACCGGTGGTGACGCCGTCGAAGCCAAGGGTCATCTCTTCAGCAATACGGCCGCCATACAACGAGCATATCTGGCTGATCAACGCACGCTTGGACAGGCTGTAGCGATCTTCTTCCGGCAGGAACATGGTCACGCCTAGCGCACGACCGCGGGGAATGATCGACACTTTGTAGACCGGATCATGCTCAGGCACGACACGACCGACGATAGCGTGACCAGCCTCGTGGTAAGCGGTGTTCTGCTTCTCTTTCTCGGACATGACCATCGATTTGCGCTCGGCGCCCATCATGATCTTGTCTTTGGCCAGTTCAAATTCCTTCATTTCGACGATGCGCTTGCCGGTACGGGCAGCGAACAGCGACGCTTCGTTCACCAGGTTGGCGAGGTCGGCACCGGAGAAACCTGGGGTACCACGGGCAATCACGGCCGGAGCGACATCGTCACCCATTGGCACTTTTCGCATGTGGACCTTGAGAATCTGCTCGCGACCACGGATGTCCGGCAGACCGACCACGACCTGACGGTCGAAACGGCCCGGACGCAGCAACGCAGGGTCCAGCACGTCCGGACGGTTGGTCGCGGCGATGACGATAATGCCGTCATTCATTTCAAAGCCGTCCATCTCTACCAGCAACTGGTTGAGAGTCTGCTCACGCTCATCGTGACCGCCGCCCATGCCAGCGCCACGATGGCGACCAACGGCGTCGATTTCATCGATGAAGATGATGCATGGCGCATGTTTCTTGGCTTGTTCGAACATGTCGCGAACACGGCTGGCGCCGACACCCACGAACATCTCGACGAAATCGGAACCGGAGATGGTGAAGAACGGCACCTTGGCTTCACCGGCAATCGCCTTGGCCAGCAAGGTTTTACCGGTACCCGGAGGGCCGACCATCAGCACGCCGCGAGGAATGCGACCGCCCAGGCGCTGGAACTTGCCCGGATCACGCAGGAACTCGACCAGCTCACCCACTTCTTCCTTGGCTTCGTCGCAACCGGCAACATCACCCAGGGTGGTTTTCACCTGATCTTCGGAGAGCAGGCGTGCCTTGCTCTTGCCGAAGCTCATCGGTCCGCCCTTGCCACCGGCACCGCCCTGCATCTGCCGCATGAAGAACATGAAGACGGCGATGATCACCAGGATCGGGAAGCTCGCGACCAGGAGTTGAGTCCAGATGCTTTGCTGCTCAGGCTGCTTGCCTTCGACTACGACGTGGTTATCCACCAGGTCGCCGATCAGACCGTTGTCCTGGATTGCCGGACGGATGGTCTTGAAGCTGTCGCCATCGTTGCGCTTGCCGGTAATCACATAGCCATCTACGGCTACGCGCTCGACCTTGCCATCCTTGACCTGCTGGATGAAGTCGGAATAGTTGAGGGTCTGCGGCTCGTTAGGGCTGGAGAAGTTGTTCATCACTGTCACGAGGACAGCCGCGATGATCAACCACAGGATCAGATTCTTTGCCATATCGTTCAATTAACTACCCTCTGAAGCAAGCTCCGCTGTTGGCGCGCGCTTCGCATGATATTCACCGGCCTAACTTACTACATTACCTGCGGCTCTGGCAGGCGCCGTCTGTAACCCTTTGTGAAACACTTTCTACACATTATTCGCTAATGCTCACGGGGCGAAATACGAAAAACCTATCGACCCGCTGAAAAACCTCGATTTACTCGCTACGGCCGCGGTAGCCCCAAGCCAGCATGTATTGCTCGCGGGAACTGCCACGGGAAGAGTCCGGCTTGATCATCTGGACCTTGTCGAATTTCTGACGAACGTCCTTCACGTAAGCATCAAACCCTTCGCCCTGAAACACCTTGATCACGAAATTACCGCCTGGCTTGAGTATGCGGCCTGCCAGATCAAGAGCCAGCTCACATAGAAACATGGCTTTTGGCATATCCACCTCAGGCGTACCACTCATATTGGGGGCCATATCGGAAATCACAAGGTCCACTTGCGAATTACCGACGGCTTCAAGGATCTGAGCGAGCACTTTGTCCTCGGTGAAGTCACCCTGGATGAAAGTCACGTCCGGAATGCTGTCCATTTCCAGGATGTCCGAGGCGATCAGACGCCCTTGACCACCGATCAGCCGACTAGTGACCTGCGACCAGCCGCCGGGTGCCGCCCCCAGGTCGACAACGCTCATCCCCGGACGGATCAGTTTGTATTTCTCCTGGACCTCCAGAAGCTTGTAACTCGCACGCGAGCGGTAACCATCCTTCTGCGCCTGCTTCACATACGGATCATTGACATGTCTTTGCAGCCACTTAAGGCTTGTCTTGGAACGGGCCACGGGCCACCTCTAAAATAAAACGGGTCGTGATTAACTGGGCGGTCCCGGACTCGCTCGGGTAAACTGGCCGCCGCTTTTTACAAGATCAGACGCAGGGGTCAGATTATGCCGCTCAAACCAGAGCAGAAGAAACAATACAAATCCATTGGCCACCATCTGAAACCAGTTTTGACTGTGGCTGACAACGGTTTGACTGAAGGTGTGTTAGCCGAACTTGAACGCGCGCTGGCGGATCACGAGCTGATTAAAATCAAGCTCAACATCCTCGATCGTGAATCCCGCCTGGCGACCGTTGCAGAAATTTGCAAGGCCGGCAAAGCGGACCTGGTTCAGGTCATCGGCAAGATGGCATTGATTTATCGCAAGAACTTCAGCGTCAACAAGCAGCTGTCGAACGTCCATCGCTTCGCGTGATGACAAGGGTCAAGGGTGTGCTTCGCGCACCCTGCCGCTCCACCCAGGCACCGGTTGCAAGACCAGCACCAGCCCGGAAAACGCCAACACCAGATAGCTGAATGTTTCCCAGCGCACCGCCTGTGGCCAACCAAAGCGCACGATGAAAAACATCGCGCACGCATACAGCGCCATCAACAGCAGTTGCCCGCGAATATCCCGCCATAGACTGGCAAGGCCCTCGGCCTGAACCAGCACCAAAGCCTGAAAAATCACACACGCTGTGGCGAACCCCACCATCAGCGCATTCAACATGCCTTCAACTTCATCGATCAGCAGCGGCGCCAGGCCAATCCTGCCCAGCACCGGCAGCAGACCGATATGCAACAACCACAGGCCGCCCACCCACAACATCTGAGTCAGTTGCCAAAGCATGGCGCCCGCACGGAGCGGGCGCCTTCTTTCAGATGTGGCGGACTTCGACAATCTCGTACTCGATAACGCCGCTAGGCGTTTTGACCGCGACCACATCACCCTCTTCCTTGGCGATCAATGCGCGAGCCAGTGGCGAACCCACCGAAATCTTGCCCAGTTTGAAGTCAGCCTCGTCCTCACCCACGATGTGGTAAGTGACGGTTTCGTCGGTTTCGACGTTGGCGATTTCAACGGTGGTGCCGAAAATCACTTTACCGGTGTGAGGAATGGTCGTGACATCGATGATCACCGCGTTCTGCATGCGGCCTTCGATATCACGGATCCGCGCCTCGACCATACCCTGCTGCTCGCGAGCAGCGTGGTATTCGGCGTTTTCCTTCAGGTCACCCAACTCGCGGGCCGTGCCGATGTCCTGGCTGAGCTTCGGACGGACGACCTTGGTCAGGTGAGCGTGTTCTTCTTCCAGGGCTTTGGCGCCCTGGACGGTCATTGGGTATTTGATCATGCCTTCAATCCTGCGTGTAGGTCCTGCAAGCGGCGCACGGTCTTCTCGGGACCGAACTTCAGCGCTTCGCAGATAGCTTCGCCAGCAGCAATGGTGGTGGTGCAGTAGATCTTGTGCTGCAAGGCATTACGACGAATGGAGTAGGAATCAGCGATCGACTGACGACCTTCGGTGGTGTTGATGATCAGGGTAACTTCGTCATTCTTGATCATGTCGACCACGTGCGGACGACCTTCGGTCACCTTGTTCACACGACGCACTTTCAGGCCTGCGGCCTCGATCAGCTTGGCAGTACCGGCAGTGGCAACCACTTCGAAGCCCAAGTTGATCAGATCACGGGCCACGCCTGCAACCAGTGGCTTGTCATCATCACGTACACTGATAAACGCAGTACCGCCGGTCGGCAGCACTTCGCTGGCACCCATCTGGGCTTTCGCGAAGGCTTCGCCGAAGGTGTCGCCCACGCCCATCACTTCACCGGTGGACTTCATTTCCGGGCCCAGGATCGGGTCCACGCCAGGGAATTTGGCGAATGGGAACACCGCCTCTTTCACGCTGTAGAAGTTCGGAATGATTTCCTTGGTGAAGCCGATTTCTTTCAAGGTTTTACCGGCCATCACGCGAGCCGCGATCATGGCCAGGGAAACGCCGATGCACTTGGACACGAACGGTACGGTCCGGGAAGCGCGCGGGTTGACTTCGATGACGTAGATGTCTTCGCCTTGCAGCGCCAACTGCACGTTCATCAGGCCGACAACGCCCAGTTCCAGGGCCATTTTCTTGACCTGTTCGCGCATCTCGTCCTGGATGTGGCCAGGCAGCGAGTACGGTGGCAGGGAGCACGCGGAGTCACCGGAGTGAACGCCGGCCTGCTCGATGTGTTGCATGATCGCGCCGATCACCACGTCGGTGCCGTCGCAAACTGCATCCACATCCATTTCAATGGCGCAGTTGAGGAAGTGGTCAAGCAGCACCGGGCTGTCGTTGGACACTTTCACCGCGTCACGCAGGTAGCGCTTGAGCTCTTCTTCTTCGTAAACGATTTCCATCGCGCGGCCGCCCAGTACGTAGGACGGACGAACCACCAGCGGGTAACCGATCTTGGCAGCGGCACGAATTGCTTCGTCTTCGCTGCGCACGGTGGCGTTTGGCGGCTGACGCAGGTTCAGGCGCTCAACCATCTGCTGGAAGCGCTCGCGGTCTTCGGCGCGGTCGATAGCGTCAGGGCTGGTGCCGATGATCGGCACGCCGGCTTCTTCCAGGGCACGCGCCAGTTTCAGCGGGGTTTGGCCGCCGTACTGGACGATCACGCCTTTTGGCTTCTCGACGCGGACGATTTCCAGTACGTCTTCCAGGGTCACTGGTTCGAAGTACAGGCGATCAGAGGTGTCGTAGTCAGTGGACACGGTTTCCGGGTTGCAGTTGACCATGATGGTCTCGTAACCGTCGGCGCGCAGTGCCAGTGCCGCGTGTACGCAGCAGTAGTCGAACTCGATGCCTTGGCCGATACGGTTTGGACCGCCGCCGAGGATCATGATCTTGTCACGGCCCGACGGCGCGGCTTCGCACTCTTCCTCGTACGTCGAGTAGAGGTAAGCGGTGTCGGTGGCGAACTCGGCCGCGCAGGTGTCAACGCGCTTGTAGACCGGGAACACTTCGAGCTTGTGACGATGGCGACGCAGGTTTTTCTCGGTCACACCCAGCAGCTTGGCCAGACGCATGTCAGAGAAGCCTTTGCGCTTGAGGCGGAACATCACGTCGCGGTCGATGCTGGCCAGACCCAGGGTCTTGACCTTCTCTTCTTCCTTGATCAGATCTTCGATCTGAACCAGGAACCACGGGTCGATCATGTTCATGCCGAAGATGTCTTCGACCGACAGGCCGGCGCGGAAAGCGTCAGCCACGTACCAGATACGCTCGGCGCCCGGCACGGTCAGTTCGCGCTTGAGCACGCTCATGCTTTCCGGGTTGCTCAGGTCGAGCTTCTCGTCCAGACCGCAAACGCCCACTTCCAGGCCACGAAGGGCTTTCTGCAGGGATTCCTGGAAGGTCCGGCCGATGGCCATGACTTCGCCGACCGACTTCATTTGCGTGGTCAGGCGTGCGTCGGCTTTCGGGAATTTCTCGAAGGCGAAACGTGGCAGCTTGGTGACGACGTAGTCGATGGACGGCTCGAAGGACGCGGGCGTAGCGCCGCCGGTGATTTCGTTCTGCAACTCGTCCAGGGTGTAGCCGATCGCCAACTTGGCAGCGATGCGCGCGATCGGGAAACCAGTGGCTTTCGAGGCCAGTGCCGAAGAGCGGGATACACGCGGGTTCATCTCGATCACGACCATACGGCCAGTGTCCGGGCAGATGCCGAACTGGACGTTGGAGCCGCCGGTTTCCACGCCGATCTCACGCAGTACCGCCAGGGAGGCGTTACGCATGATCTGGTATTCCTTGTCCGTCAGGGTCTGCGCTGGCGCAACAGTGATCGAGTCACCGGTATGCACGCCCATCGGGTCAAAGTTTTCGATGGAGCAGACGATGATGCAGTTGTCCTTCTTATCGCGGACAACCTCCATCTCGTATTCTTTCCAGCCGATCAGGGATTCGTCGATCAGCAGCTCTTTGGTCGGCGACAGGTCGAGACCACGAGCGCAGATTTCTTCGAACTCTTCACGGTTGTAAGCGATACCGCCGCCGGTGCCGCCCATGGTGAAGGACGGACGGATGATGCACGGGAAGCCAAGCTTCTCGAGCACTGCATTGGCCTCTTCCATGCTGTGGGCGATACCCGAGCGCGGGCAGTCCAGGCCGATGGACTTCATCGCCTTGTCGAAGCGCGAACGGTCTTCAGCCTTGTCGATGGTGTCAGCGTTGGCGCCGATCATCTCTACACCAAACTTCTCCAGAACGCCTTCGCGCTCAAGATCCAGTGCGCAGTTCAGAGCGGTCTGACCGCCCATGGTCGGCAGCAGCGCGTCCGGACGCTCTTTCTCGATGATCTTGGCGACGGTCTGCCACTTGATCGGCTCGATGTAGGTGGCGTCGGCCATGTCCGGGTCAGTCATGATGGTCGCTGGGTTAGAGTTCACCAGGATGACGCGATAACCCTCCTCACGCAGGGCTTTACAGGCCTGGGCGCCGGAGTAGTCGAATTCGCAGGCCTGGCCGATCACGATCGGGCCAGCGCCGAGAATCAGGATGCTTTTTATGTCTGTACGTTTTGGCATGGGTTTGTCACTCAAATCCGCAGGTCAGTCGGCAAGCCGTCTTGTTCAATCTGTGAAGCCTTGAGGGGGCCACCGGTGTCGGGACCACCCCCAAGCTTTGCTGCATCAAGGCGAGCGATCAGCGTCGCTTGGCCATTTCATTGATGAAGCGATCGAACAGAGGCGCTACGTCGTTCGGGCCAGGGCTGGCTTCAGGGTGACCCTGGAAGCTGAAGGCGCTCTTATCGGTACGCTCGATCCCTTGCAGGGTGCCGTCGAACAGCGATTTGTGGATCGCTCGGACGTTGGCTGGCAGGGTCGCGTCGTCTACCGCAAAACCGTGGTTCTGGCTGGTGATCATCACAACGCCGGTGTCCAGATCCTGGACCGGGTGGTTCGCACCGTGGTGGCCGTGACCCATTTTCAGGGTCTTGGCGCCGGAGGCCAGGGCCAGCAGTTGGTGACCAAGGCAGATGCCGAATACCGGAATTTCGGTTTCGAGCACGTCCTTGATCGCCTGGATCGCGTAGTCGCAAGGCTCCGGATCGCCCGGGCCGTTGGACAGGAACACGCCGTCCGGCTTAAGCGCCAGGACGTCGGTCGCTGGCGTCTGTGCCGGCACCACGGTCACGCGGCAACCGCGCGCGACCAACATGCGCAGGATGTTCAGCTTGACGCCGTAGTCGTAGGCCACCACGTGGTACGGCAGCTCGGAGGCGTCGATGGTCGCGTGGCTGTCGGTCTTCAAGTCCCAGACAGTCGAGCGCCACTCGTACTTCTCTTTGGTGCTGACGACTTTCGCCAGGTCCATGCCTTTCAGGCCTGGGAAACCCTGGGCGGCGGCGATGGCGGCGGCTTCGGAAATGTTGTCGCCGGCCATGATGCAGCCATTCTGCGCGCCTTTCTCACGCAGGATGCGTGTCAGGCGGCGAGTGTCGATACCGGCGATCGCCACAACGTTGTTGGCTTTCAGGTAATCGGACAGGGACATCGTGTTACGCCAGTTGCTCGCAACCAGTGGCAGGTCACGAATGACCAGGCCGGCGGACCAGACGCGGTCAGACTCGGCATCTTCCGGTGTCGTACCGGTGTTGCCGATGTGCGGGTAAGTCAGGGTAACGATCTGTTGGGCGTAGGAAGGATCGGTAAGGATTTCCTGATAGCCGGTCATGGCGGTGTTGAACACCACCTCTCCAACGGTCTGACCGTCGGCTCCAATGGCTTCGCCGCGAAAAATGCTGCCATCAGCAAGGGCGAGTATGGCTGGCTTAGTCAAGAAGACCTCCCGTAAATAAAGCCTGAAAGGGCGATCGCAGGTTGTAAAAAAGCGGAGTGACGTATGGACACGTCACCCCGCTTCTTCACCGAATTATTCTGCGCGCTTTTAGTGGACACACTAAAGCTGTAGCTTACAGAAAAAGGCATTTTTGGTCTACCGCCAATGAGCCTGAAAGGCTATGGAATGCGACAGGGCGTCGCTTGGCGGAGTAAAACCGGGCTCAAACGCTGGGTTTGAACCCGATTTCGGGCGCATCTTAACGCAGGTCGAGCACGTCTTGCATGTCGTAGAGGCCAGGCTCGCGCCCATCCAGCCACAATGCAGCACGCACCGCGCCCTTGGCGAAGGTCATGCGGCTGGACGCCTTGTGCGTGATCTCCAGTCGCTCACCCTCGCAGGCGAACAGCACGGTGTGATCACCGACCACATCACCACCGCGAACAGTCGCAAAGCCGATGGTTTCGCGTTCGCGAGCTCCGGTATGGCCTTCACGGCCGTAGACCGCCACTTTTTGCAGATCACGATCCAGCGCACTGGCGATCACTTCACCCATGCGCAGCGCCGTGCCTGAAGGCGCGTCGATCTTGTGCCGATGATGCGCCTCGATGATTTCGATATCCGCCTCATCGCCCAACACGCGAGCCGCCATGTCGAGCAGTTTCAATGAAAGGTTTACACCCACGCTGAAATTGGCCGCGAACACGATCGGAATATCCTTGCCCGCCTCGGCCAGCAATTGCTTCTGTGCAGCGTCCAGCCCGGTCGTGCCAATCACCATGGCTTTGCCCGCCTTACGACAGAACACCAGGTTCTTCAGCATCACTTCCGGTAACGTGAAGTCGATCAACACATCGAACTCTTCCGCCACCGCTTCCACATGACCGGACAGCGGAACGCCGATCCGCCCGAGCGAAGCCAGCTCACCGGCATCCACGCCAATCAGCGTGCTGCCAGGGCGCACGATGGCCGCCGTCAGACCGGTGAGCGGCGCGCGTTGCTGCACCGCCTCAACCAGGATCTTGCCCATGCGCCCGGCAGCGCCCATCACCGCAATACGTCGCATGTTCACTCCTTACAAATCGCCGAAGAAGCGCTTCACGCCTTCGAACCAACCAGTGGTTTTTGGCGAATGGCTGTTGTCGTCCGCCAAGGAACTGCGGAACTCTTCGAGCAATTCACGCTGACGACGACCCAGGTTGACCGGGGTTTCCACCGCCACACGACACATCAAGTCGCCAGCACCGCCACCACGCACCGGCGCAACGCCTTTTCCACGAACACGGAACTGCTTGCCGGTCTGAGTCCCTTCCGGGATTTTCAGTTTGACCCGACCATCGAGGGTTGGAATCTCCAGCTCGCCACCCAGCGCCGCGTCGACGAAACTGATCGGCACTTCGCAGAACAGATGCTTGCCGTCGCGCTGGAAGATCGCGTGCTCGCGCACGTTGATCACCACGTACAGGTCGCCGGTAGGCCCACCCTGGGCGCCCGCCTCGCCTTCGCCGGACAGGCGAATGCGGTCACCGGTATCAACACCGGCCGGCACTTTGACGGAAAGGGTTTTGTACTCTTCGACACGACCTTCGCCGTGGCAGGAATCGCACGGGTCGGAAATGATCTTGCCCTGACCATGGCAGCGCGGGCAGGTTTGCTGCACCGAGAAGAAGCCTTGCTGCATGCGAACCTGACCGATACCACCGCACGTTGGGCAGGTGATCGGCGAGGAGCCTTTCTTGGCGCCCGAACCGTCGCATGGCTTACAGTTGACCAGTGTCGGAACACGGATATTCACGGTCGTGCCGCGCACCGCTTCTTCCAGATTCAGCTCCAGGGTGTAACGCAGATCGCTGCCGCGCTGAGCGCCGCCACGAGAACCGCCGCGACCGCCACCGAAGAAGTCACTGAAGACATCACCAAAGATGTCGGAGAAGTTCTGACCGCCAAACCCGGCACCGCCACCACCCATGCTTGGGTCGACACCGGCATGACCATACTGGTCGTACGCCGCGCGCTTGCTCGAATCGGACAGCACTTCGTAGGCCTCGTTGGCCTCCTTGAACATCTCTTCCGACGCTTTGTCGTCTGGATTACGGTCCGGGTGGTGCTTCATCGCCAGGCGACGGTAGGCCTTTTTCAGGTCCGCTTCGCTTGAGCCGCGCTCAACACCCAATACTTCGTAATAGTCACGCTTTGCCATAAGTCTTTGCACTCTTAAGGACGTTCGGCAAATCCCTCCTGAGCTTCGCCAAACTCGTTGAGCCCCAATACAGGCCCGGACCCAACTCACGTCAATTCAACGATCCTGGTCTTTGTTCATTGCGGTACTTGCGGCTCGAAAAGCAGGAGCATTCCCGGCCATACCACCAACATCCGAACGTTGTCGCATGCTGTAAAAATTCGTTAACTCCAGACACGCCAACGCGGGAGCAAGCCCCCGCGCGGCGACATCCTACCAGTCACTGCCCAAAGGCAGTCAACCGGCCGACCAACAACTTACTTGTGGTCTTTGACTTCTTCGAACTCAGCATCAACAACGTCGTCAGCCTTTTCAGCCGATTCGCCTTGCGGTGCAGCACCTTCAGCGGGCTGAGCCTGCTCGGCGTACATTTTCTGAGCCACTGGCGCGGAGACTTTCGACAGCTCTTCAACCTTGGCGTCGATCGCAGCCTTGTCGTCGCCTTTGACAGCGGCTTCCAGGGCAACGACAGCGGCTTCGATTGCAGTCTTCTCTTCAGCACTCACTTTATCGCCAGCATCAGCGACCATTTTGCGCGTCGAGTGAACCAGTGCATCGCCTTGGTTGCGAGCAGCGGCCAGCTCTTCGAACTGACGATCTGCGTCGACGTTGGCTTCAGCATCGCGAATCATCTGCTGAATTTCTTCCTCGGACAGACCGGAGTTGGCCTTGATCACGATCGACTGAGTCTTGCCGGTAGCCTTGTCTTTGGCGCCTACGTGCAGGATGCCGTTGGCGTCGATGTCGAAGGTCACTTCAATTTGTGGCACGCCACGTGGTGCTGGTGGAATCTCGGCCAGGTCGAACTTGCCCAGGGACTTGTTCTGGGCCGCTTGCTTACGCTCACCTTGCAGCACGTGAATGGTCACAGCGCCCTGGTTGTCGTCGGCAGTCGAGAACACTTGCGATTTCTTGGTAGGAATCGTGGTGTTTTTCTCGATCAGCGCAGTCATCACGCCGCCCATGGTTTCGATACCCAGGGTCAGCGGGCTAACGTCGAGCAGCAGAACGTCTTTCACGTCGCCGGCCAATACTGCGCCCTGGATAGCAGCACCCATGGCAACGGCTTCGTCCGGGTTCACGTCTTTGCGCGCTTCTTTACCGAAGAACTCGGTAACCAGCTTCTGAACCAGTGGCATACGGGTCTGACCGCCCACCAGAATCACGTCGTTGATTGCGCCGACGTCGATACCGGAGTCTTTCAGAGCGATGCGGCAAGGTTCGATGGTGCGTTGAACCAGGTCCTCGACCAGCGCTTCGAGCTTGGCGCGGGAAATTTTCACGTTCAAGTGCTTAGGACCGGTCGCGTCTGCAGTGATGTACGGCAGGTTCACGTCGGTCGAATTGCTCGAAGACAGTTCGATCTTGGCTTTTTCAGCGGCTTCTTTCAGGCGCTGCATGGCCAGCGGGTCACCCTTAAGGTTCATGCCGCTTTCTTTCTTGAATTCGTCAACGAGGTAGTCGATCAGACGAATGTCGAAGTCTTCACCGCCCAGGAACGTGTCACCGTTGGTGGCCAACACTTCGAACTGGTGCTCGCCATCGACTTCAGCGATTTCGATCACGGAAACGTCGAAAGTACCGCCACCCAAGTCGTAAACGATCACGGTGTGATCGCCTTTCGCCTTGTCCATACCGTAAGCCAGAGCAGCTGCGGTTGGTTCGTTGATGATACGTTTAACGTCCAGGCCCGCGATGCGGCCGGCGTCTTTGGTTGCCTGGCGCTGGCTGTCGTTGAAGTAGGCCGGAACGGTGATCACCGCTTCGGTCACTGGCTCGCCGAGGTAGTCTTCGGCGGTCTTCTTCATTTTCTTCAGGATTTCAGCCGAGATCTGTGGCGGCGACATTTTTTGGCCGTTCACTTCAACCCACGCGTCGCCGTTGTCAGCCTTGGCGATTTTGTACGGGACCATCTTGATGTCTTTCTGTACGACTTCCTCGTCGAACTTACGACCGATCAAACGCTTCACCGCGTACAGGGTGTTGTGCGGATTGGTCACAGCCTGACGCTTGGCCGACTGGCCAACGAGGATTTCGCCATCGTTGGCATACGCGATGATCGACGGCGTGGTACGCGCGCCTTCAGCGTTTTCAATCACTTTGGCTACGCCGTTTTCCAGCACGGAGACGCAGGAGTTGGTAGTCCCCAGGTCGATACCGATAATTTTGCCCATGTTAACTCTCCCGAAACTTTGGATTTGGTTGCCGCAGCAGTGGTGGCTAACTGCGGTAGCACTTAAACGCTTGACTTCTAAATGGGGGCCTTACGGCTAATTTCAAGCCTGCTCGTCAATCGAAGGCGAAACCGGCGAAGGTGCCTTGCTGACCACAACCATGGCCGGGCGCAGCAAGCGACCGTTGAGCTGGTAACCCTTCTGGAACACCTTGAGCACGCTGTTCGGCTCGACATCGGCGCTTTCTTGCATGGCCATCGCCTGGTGATGAACGGCGTTGAACGGTTCGCCATGCGGATCGATCGCTTCCAGCTGATAACGCTTCAGGGTGTCCTGGAACATTTTCAGGGTCAGCTCGATGCCTTCGCGCATTGGGCGGATGCTTTCGTCGTCCGGGTTGGACAACTCCAGGCCACGCTCCAGGCTGTCGATGATCGGCAGCAGGTCGCCGGCGAATTTTTCCAGCGCAAACTTGTGAGCCTTTTCGACATCCTGCTCGGCGCGACGGCGGACGTTCTGCAGATCAGCCGCTACACGCAAAGCCTGATCATGAGCACCAGCCAATTGCTCTTCGAGCACTTGTACACGAGCCGCCAGCTCATCACCCGAAACCTGGGCAGCCTGATCGGCGTCGAGATTTTGCGTATCCACTGTCTGTTCGTCAGCCATAGAATTTCTCCTTTCAATATCGTCCGCGAGCTCAACTCGCGCTTCTGCCCAGCTATATGGGGCCGCAAAATTCAGCTTCAAGGGGCGCGAAGGGATTAACCCTACAAAAAGAGCAGCATTGTCATTCCTGGATGCGCTAACGATTTCGTCGGATCAAGCAAATCGAGCTAAGGCAGGGCATTGTCAGCCAGAAACAAAACACTGTATAAATAACCAGACCTAAAGCCTGGGAGCGGCCTTTATGCTGGTGCACCTGTCCGTACATAACTACGCCATCGTTGAACATCTCGATCTTGAACTCGATCGCGGGATGAGCGTGATCACAGGGGAAACCGGCGCAGGCAAGTCGATCATGCTCGACGCCCTGGGCCTGACCCTGGGTGATCGCGCCGACAGCGGCGTGGTCCGTCCCGGCGCTGACAAGGCTGATATTCTGGCCACCTTCGACCTGATCGATATCCCCGAAGCCAGTGCCTGGCTGGCCGAGCGCGACCTGGAAAGCGACGGCCCGTGCATCCTGCGCCGGGTGATTACCGCCGAAGGTCGTTCACGGGGCTATATCAACGGCACGCCCTGCCCGCTTGGCGACCTCAAGGCCTTGGGCGAGTTGCTGATCGATATTCACAGCCAGCACGAACACCAATCCCTGCTCAAGACCGATACCCATCGCCGCCTGCTCGACGAATATGCCGGCGCCACGGATCTCGCCCGCCAGGTGCAACTGGCCGCCCAGCGCTGGCGCCAGACTCGCCAGGAGCTGGAACGCCTGTCCAATTCCGGTGACGAACAACGCGCACGCCATCAGCTGCTGAGCTATCAACTCGAAGAGCTGGAAAACCTCGGCCTCGGCGAAAACGAGCTGGAGCAACTGGAGCAGGAACACAAAAACCTGACCAACGCCGAAACCCTGCTCGGCATCTGTCGACAAGTGGTCGAGCAATGCAGCGAAAGTGATTCCGGCAATGTGCTGAACGCCCTGACCGCGAGCCTCAATCGCTTGTCGAGCGTGAATAACTCGATCGGCGCCCTGGGCGAAGCCAGCAGCCTGCTGACTAGTGCGCAGATTCAAGTTGAAGAAGCCGTCGGCGAACTCAACCGATTCCTTGATAATTTCGACGCCGACCCGGCGCGCCTTCAATACCTGGAGGAACGCCTCGATGCGATCTATACCCTGGCGCGCAAACACCGCATCCAGCCCACCGAAGTCGCCGAGATGCAGCAGAAACTGCTGGATGAAATCGAAACCCTGAATGCCAATGACGAATCCATCGAACGCTTGAGCGATGAGCTCGCATCCTATGCCCGTCATTACCAAGAGAAGGCGCGCGACCTGAGCGACCTGCGCCATCAGGCTTCGGGCAGCCTGGCCAGCGCCGTAGAGCAGGAAATCCAGCGCCTGGGCATGCCTGGAGGGCGTTTCACCATTGAATTGCGCCCTAACGCCAGCAATGAACTGCTGCCCAACGGTCTTGAGCAGGTAGAACTGCTGGTCAGCGCCAACCCCGGGCAACCGATGAAAGCCCTGGCAAAAGTGGCGTCGGGCGGCGAGCTGTCACGGATCAGCCTGGCGATCCAGGTCATCACTGCACAGACTTCCCGGGTTCCAACCCTGGTGTTCGACGAAGTGGACGTGGGCATTGGCGGCCCGACTGCCGAGATTGTCGGCCAGTTACTGCGCCGGCTCGGGGAGCGCGGACAAGTGCTGACGGTCACTCACCTGCCGCAAGTGGCAGCCCAGGGTCACCAGCATCTGTTTGTTCACAAGGTGCGGGGCGAGGATGCAACCCACACGGCGGTGTCCAAGCTGAGCAAGAATGATCGTGTCGAAGAAGTTGCGCGCATGCTCGGGGGTATCGATCTCACGAAGGAATCCCTGGCTCACGCGAAGAAAATGGTCATCACCGCCAAAATTTAAGCTCGGCAGAAAGCACGAAGGCGACCCTTGGGTCGCCTTCGCTCGTTTCACGAACATCCTGTTCGTGCGACTTGCTTACTTTTTCTTGCGTACATACAGCACGAGATTGTGATCCACCATCTCGAAACCATACTTATCGACGATCGCCTTCTGAAGACGCTCGATTTCTTCGTCGAAGAACTCGATCACTTCACTGGTTTCGACGTTGACCATGTGGTCGTGATGCTTGCCGTCGTCCAGTTCGAAGACGGCGTGACCGCCGTCGAAGTTGTGTCGCACCACAAGCCCAGCTGCCTCGAACTGAGTCAGTACACGGTAAACCGTGGCCAGACCGACGTCCTCGCCAGCCTCCATCAGCGCCTTGTAAACATCCTCGGCACTCATGTGGCGTTGCTCGGCGGAATCGAGCATTTGAAGAATTTTGACCCGTGGCAGGGTCACTTTGAGGCCGGCTTTGCGTAGTTCGCTATTTTCAACCATGGTCAGCTTTCTCGCGATGCTGCTTCGCAGCTTCTCTTAATGCGGGTATGATCGGCGTTTACGTTGTCCCAGCCAAGATAGTGGAAGTCGCCCACCGATGCAAAACACCAAGCTCTTGCTAACCAGTTTCACCTTCGTGGGACTGCTCGCACTCGCCGGTTGTTCATTCCCCGGGGTTTACAAAATCGACATCCAGCAGGGCAATGTCGTCACGCAGGACATGATAGACCAGTTACGCCCGGGAATGACCCGTCGGCAAGTACGGTTTATCATGGGTAACCCTCTGCTGACCGACACGTTCCATGCCGATCGCTGGGATTACCTGTATAGCCTGCAACCGGGTGGTGGTGAACGCCAACAGGAACGCATAAGCGTAATCTTCAACCCTAATGACCAGCTTGTCAGCCTGTCGGGCGATTTTATGCCTGGCGTGAGCCGCGACGAAGCCATTCTCGGCAAGGAACCCGGCACTACCGTGACCGCTCCGGCAGAAAACACCGAGAAGCCAAAACCCGAAAAACCGGTGAAGCCAGGTTCACTGCTGGACCAGATCCAGAAGGACGTAGACGGTGTAGAAACCGTTCCAGTCCCGAGTCCGGAACCACTGGACACCACGCCGCAATAATTTGCGACGCAATAAAAAACCCGGCATGTCCGGGTTTTTTATTGTCTGGCGGTTGATCAGGTCACTGATTGCGCGCCTTGGCTTCGGCAGCCTTGGCGGCACGCAAGCGGCGAACCTCTTTGGGATCAGCAAGCAGCGGCCGGTAAATCTCGATGCGATCACCCGCCTGAACCACGCGAGTGTCGGGGTCAACAATCACCTTGCCGAAGATCCCGACCGGACAACTGGTCAGATCCAGTTCAGGAAACTCTACCCCTACGCCAGATTCGAGCAACGCCGCCCGAACCGTAGCGCCCGCCGGCACCGCCACTGTCAGCAACACCTGACGATCCACGGCGGCATACACCACCTCAACCTCGATCACCGACTCAGCCATGCATCTGTTTGGCGCGCTGGCAGAACGCATCCACCAGGGTGTTCGCCGCCTGATTGAACAACGGCCCCAGCGTCGCGCGCACGATCGGCCCGGCGTAGTCGAACGACAGGTCCAGGCTGATCTTGCAGGCCTTCTCGCCCAATGGCTTGAACACCCACACGCCATGCAACTGGTTGAATGGGCCTTCTTCGAGATTCATCTCGATCGAATGCCCGGGCACCAACGTGTTACGCGTCACGAAATGCTGGCTCAGTCCGCCCTTGGCCACGCCGACACTGGCACGCATGTGCTCAGGGGAGCTTTCCAGCACTTCGGCAGCGGAGCACCACGGCAGAAACTCCGGGTAACGCGCCACATCGTTGACCAGATCATAGAGGGCTTGCGCCGGGTACGGCAGCAGGGCCGAGCGTTGAATATGTGTCGTCATGTCAGCGTCACTTCCACAGCTGGGCGGCAAACACTACAAGAATGCCGATGGGCGCCACGTAGCGCATCAAGAACAGGGACAGGCCGAACAACATCGGGCTGCGGATCGACAATTCATCGCGAACCGCTTCACGCCCCATGATCCAGCCTGCAAACACCACGAAACACAAACCACCGAGTGGCAGCATGATCCGTGAGGTGAAGAAGTCGATCACACCAAAGAAGTCCAGGCCGCCGGCCGCCCCCCATTGGTAGAGATGGAACATCCCGCCTTCGTTCACGAAAAACTTGGCTTCCTTCCAGATATTGAAGGAAAACACCGTGCCCAAACCGACGAACCAGCAGATAAATGCCAGCCAGAAAGTCACCCAGGCGCGGCTGATTTTGGTGCGCTCAACCAGGTACGCCACCATTGGTTCGAGCAATGAAATCGCCGAACTCCATGCAGCAACCGCCACCAGTACGAAGAACACTACGCCCATCAACTGGCCGAAGGCTACGTTGCCAAAGGCAAAGGGCAGACTGACAAACATCAGGCCAGGGCCTTCGCTCGGGTTCAGGCCCGCGGCGAACACAATCGGAAACAATGCCAGGCCGGCCACCAGCGAAACGAAGGTATCGAGCAGCGCCACGCCGACCACGGTGCCGGAAATCGACGAGTTCTTCGGCATATAAGCGCCGTAGATCATGATCGAACCTACGCCCACGCTCAGGGAGAAGAACGCGTGGCCCATGGCGGGCAGCAAGCCGTCGAGGACTTTTTCGGGGTGGAAGTCGAACATGAAATGCACGCCTTCCATGAAATGGCCGGTCGTCATGCTGTAACCCAGCAGCACAATTACCATCACGAACAGCAGCGGCATCATGATCCGCAGGCTGCGCTCAAGTCCGGCGACCACGCCTTTGGCGATCACCACGGCGGACAACAGCATAAAAATCGTGTGCCAAAGTGTCAGGCGCCAAGGATCGGCGATCACATTGCCGAAATAAGCACCGACCTGATCCGCCGTCACACCCTGGAAGTCGCCACGCCCCATGTCGATGATGTAATCCAGCGACCAACCGCCGACCACACTATAGAAAGACAGGATCAGCAACGCCGTGATCATCCCGGCGAATGCGCCCCAGGACCACTTCCCTGAATGCCCCGCCTCCACTGCCAACACCTTCAAGGCGTTGGCCGGACTTTGACGGGCGCGGCGGCCGATCAGGGTTTCCGCCAGCATGACCGGCACACCGATCAGCGCGATGCAGGCCAAAAACATCAGCACGAACGCACCGCCGCCATAGACGCCGACCATGTACGGGAATTTCCAGATGCTACCCAGCCCCACGGCCGAACCGGTCGCGGCGAGTATGAAGACCCAGCGGCTAGCCCAACTGCCGTGGACAGAAACCTTGTCTGTCGACATCGTTATCACGCCCAAGCGTTCAAAAAAGAGGCCGCATTGTCCGGGATTCAATCAACCTGCTCAAGCACGTAGCGATACCGTAGCCGACTTGCTTGCAACTCCCTATAATGCCGCCCCTATGGCTAAACAGAAGAAACACCCAACAGGGACCATCGCGCAAAATAAAAAGGCGCGACACGATTACTTCATCGAACATAAGTTCGAGGCTGGTCTGGTCCTGGCCGGCTGGGAAGTAAAAAGTCTGCGGGCAAGCAAGCTACAGCTTGTTGACAGTTATGTGCTGCTCAAGGATGGCGAAGCCTGGCTGCTCGGCAGTCACATTACGCCGCTGATGACCGCCAGCACCCACGTCATTGCTGACCCGACCCGCACCCGTAAATTGCTGCTCAACCGCCGCGAGCTGGAAAAGCTGGCAACTGCGGTGCAGCAAAAAGGTTACGCCTGCGTGTGCCTGTCCTGGTATTGGAGCAAGCACATGGTCAAGTGCGAGATCGCTCTGGGCAAGGGCAAGAAGGAATACGACAAGCGTGATACCGAACGCGAACGCGACGCCGGTCGCGAGTTGCAGCGTGCGGTGCGGAACAAGGGCAAGGAAGATTAATTCTCTTTTAGCCTGAGGCCGCCTTCGCGAGCAAGCCCGCTCCCACATTGGATTTGTGACCGACACAAAACAAATGTGGGAGCGGGCTTGCTCGCGAAGGCGATCGTACATTCACCATAGAACTGAATGACTACATCCCCTTGCGCCGCTCCGCCCGAGCCATGCGCTGCACTTCCTGACGCACCTCTTCCAGCACTTCCTGCACATACAAAATGTGTCGACTGGAGACTTCCCGCGCCTGCTCCGCCCGCCCTTCGATAATCGCCAGATACAATTCCCGGTGCTGACTGATCAGCATGTCCCGCGTCTCGGTGCGTTGCTTGTACATCCCGCCAATGTTGGTCACCACGTTGCGCTTGAGCAAATCGAACAGCCCACGAATGGTGTGCAGCAACACGGCGTTATGGCTGGCCTCGGCGATCGCCAGGTGGAATTTCGCATCCGCCGCGCCCTCTTCCACTCGACTCACTTCATCGTGGCGCGTGTAGCAATCCTGCAATTCGTCGAACGCCGCCGTCAGCCGTTCACGATCTACATCAGTGGCGCGCAACGCCGCGTAATAGGCGCAGGACGCTTCCAGGGTATGGCGGAATTCCAGCAGATCACGCTGGGCCTCGGGGTTGCTTTCCAGCAAATGCAGCAGCGGATCACTGAACGTCGAGCCCAGGGAGTCCACCACGTAATTGCCGCCGCCCTGACGACTGACCAGCAAGCCTTTGGCCGCCAACTTCTGAATAGCTTCGCGCAACGAGGGGCGTGACACGCCGAACTGCTCCGCCAACGCGCGCTCGGCCGGCAGACGCTCACCGGACTTCAGCGTGCCCTCGAGAATCATCCCCTCGAGCCGCTCGACAATATCGTCAGACAAACGGCGCTGACGAATCTGATCAAACCCCATAACTCAATTCTCCACGATCCCGGCAGCTCGCCGGGCTCTCTATTCTGGCCTATCGGCGCTATGGCAGCACCTACCAGACGACGCTTGCTCGAACAGATCAGATGCGTTCTGCACCGCTTATTCGACAAAAGTTTTAGGGCGGCAAATTGACACACCGCCTACAAGGCTTTTACCCTAGCCAACAGCGATTGTAAATTGGTATTACCAATTAACCAAGAACGCTGACAGTGCCTGACCAACAACAATTAGGGGCCACCCCATATGCAAACCTGGCAACAGCTCTACAGCCCGCTCGGCAGTCTCGGCGTGTCCGCACTCGCGGCCGTCATCCCCATCGTATTTTTCTTCCTGGCTTTGGCCGTGTTCCGTCTCAAAGGCCACGTGGCCGGCAGCATCACCCTGGCCTTGTCGATTGCCGTAGCGATCTTCGCATTCCAGATGCCCGTGGATATGGCAATCGCCGCGGCCGGGTATGGCTTCGCCTACGGTCTGTGGCCGATTGCCTGGATCATCGTCGCGGCGGTGTTCCTCTACAAACTGACCGTCAAGAGCGGCCAGTTCGAAGTGATCCGCAGCTCCGTGCTGTCGATCACCGATGACCAACGCCTGCAAGTGCTGCTGATCGGCTTCTGCTTCGGCGCGTTCCTGGAAGGTGCCGCCGGTTTCGGTGCGCCGGTAGCGATTACCGCCGCACTGCTTGTAGGACTTGGCTTCAACCCGCTGTACGCCGCTGGCCTGTGCCTGATCGCCAACACCGCGCCCGTCGCGTTCGGCGCCCTGGGGATTCCGATCATCGTTGCCGGGCAAGTCACCGGTATCGACGCGTTCAAGATCGGCGCCATGACCGGCCGCCAACTGCCACTGCTGTCGCTGTTCGTGCCGTTCTGGCTGGTGTTCATGATGGACGGCATGCGCGGTGTTCGGGAAACCTGGCCAGCCGCACTGGTGGCGGGTTTGAGCTTTGCCATCACCCAATACTTCACCTCTAACTTCATCGGCCCTGAGCTGCCAGATATCACCTCAGCACTGGCCAGCCTGATTTCCCTGACCCTGTTCCTGAAAGTCTGGCAGCCAAAACGCGCCGCCGGCCAACACATCGCCGGCGCTGTCTCGGCTTCGGTCGTGACTGCCAGCGTCGGAGGTTTCGGCCAGAAACGCACAACCGTGGCTTCGCCTTACAGCCTGCTGGAAATTTTCAAGGCCTGGTCGCCGTTCCTGATCCTCACCGTACTGGTCACTATCTGGACCCTGAAACCGTTCAAGGCGATGTTTGCCGCTGGCGGCTCGATGTACAGCTGGGTATTCAACTTCGCCATCCCGCACCTGGATCAAATGGTGATCAAGGTCGCGCCGATTGTGACGGTTCCGACCGCGATTCCGGCGGTGTTCAAACTTGATCCGATTTCCGCGACCGGCACGGCGATTTTCTTCTCCGCGCTGATCTCGATGCTGGTGCTGAAGATCAATTTCAAAATTGGTCTTACCACCTTAAAAGAAACCTTCTACGAACTGCGCTGGCCGATTCTGTCCATCGGCATGGTGTTGGCGTTTGCGTTCGTCACCAATTACTCGGGCATGTCATCGACCATGGCTTTGGTGTTGGCGGCAACCGGCGCGGCGTTCCCGTTCTTCTCGCCATTCCTCGGCTGGCTGGGCGTGTTCCTGACCGGTTCCGATACCTCGTCGAACGCACTGTTCAGTTCGCTGCAAGCCACCACTGCGCACCAGATTGGTGTCAGCGATGTGTTGCTGGTGGCGGCAAACACCAGCGGTGGCGTGACCGGCAAGATGATCTCGCCGCAGTCGATCGCCGTGGCCTGCGCCGCGACCGGGCTGGTAGGCAAGGAGTCGGATCTGTTCCGCTTCACCCTCAAGCACAGCCTGTTCTTCGCCACGATTGTCGGGATCATCACCTACGTCCAAGCCTATTGGCTCACCGGCATGTTGGTGCACTAAACCTACGAACAACACGGAAAAAACCGACGCCGGACCACGATTCCGGCGTCAGCTATTCACTACCCGGTCTGTAAGGCTGCTGAAAGCTTGTCGCTCTATATTCAGCAGCCTCAACGGACGGATAACCGGGACCACCCGGAGACACGCCTGATGAGCGAGCTTTTTTACAACGCCGTGCCGAACGCAACCCGCGTCGCCCCGCCACTGCCCCTGCCTCGGCAATACCCCAGCGAAAAACCGTCGAGGGTGTACCTGTTCGGGACCTGCGTGGTGGATTTGTTCTACCCCGAGGCCGGGATGGACGCGATTCACCTGCTGGAACGCGAAGGCATCCGTGTCGACTACCCACAAGGGCAAAGCTGCTGCGGGCAACCGGCCTACACCTCGGGTTACACCGAACAGGCCCGGACCGTGGCGCGCTCGCAACTGGCGCTGTTTGCCGGGGATTATCCGGTGGTGGTGCCGTCGGGTTCTTGCGCGGGGATGTTGCGCGAACACTACGCCGACTTGTTCAAGGACGAGCCGGACACCTTGAAACAGGTGCAAGCCCTCGCAACCCGGACCTACGAGTTGGCGGAGTTCTTGCTGTTTGTTTGCAAGGTGCAACTCAAGGACTGCGGTGAACCGGTGAAAGTGGCGCTGCACACGTCGTGCTCGGCACGCCGTGAGATGAACACTCACCTGCACGGCCGCGAGTTGTTGGCGCAGTTGGGCAACGTGGAACGGGTCGAGCACAGCCACGAAAGTGAATGCTGTGGCTTTGGTGGGACTTTCAGCGTCCGTATGCCAGACATTTCCGGCGCGATGGTGGCTGACAAGACCCGCTCGTTGAAGCAATCCGGCGCGCATCAG
Organism: Pseudomonas sp. dw_612; assembly: GCF_018449725.1. GTDB lineage: Bacteria > Pseudomonadota > Gammaproteobacteria > Pseudomonadales > Pseudomonadaceae > Aquipseudomonas. Next base: position 85,220 of record NZ_JAAVVC010000018.1, read on the forward strand.
GTCTTGAGTGCCGATTGCGGTTGCCTGATGAACATCAACGGCTCGCTGGAAAAACAGAAGGAAGCGTTGCGCGGCCAACACCTGGCCAGTTTCCTTTGGCAGCGTACCGGGGGTGTTCGATGAACGCTTCCGCGATTATTCCTACGGTTACCGTGGAAGAAGACTTTCGGACCCGGGCTCACGAGGCTTTGGCTGACAAGCAACTGCGAAACAACTTTCGCACTGCGATGGATTCACTGATGACAAAACGGGCAGCGTCTTTCAGCGATGCCCATGAAAGAGAACATTTGCGAGCGCTGGGCAATGCTGTCCGCGCCCGTGCGTTATCCAAGTTGCCCGACCTGCTCGAACAACTTGAACAGAACCTGACCCGCAACGGTGTGACAGTGCACTGGGCGGAAACGGTGGACGAGGCCAATGGCATCGTCCTCTCGATCATCCGCGCTCACGAGGGGCGGCAAGTGATCAAGGGCAAATCGATGGTCAGCGAAGAAATGGAGATGAATCATTTCCTCGCTGAACAGGGCATTGAATGCCTGGAATCGGACATGGGCGAGTACATCGTCCAGCTCGACCACGAGAAGCCTTCACACATTATTATGCCGGCGATCCACAAGAATGCCGGTCAGGTCGCGTCCTTGTTCCACGACAAACTTGGCGTGGAGTACACCAAGGACGTTGACCAACTCATTCAGATCGGTCGCAAAGTCTTGCGACAGAAATTCTTCGAAGCGGACATCGGCGTCTCCGGCGTCAACTTCGCCGTGGCCGAAACCGGCACCCTGCTGCTGGTGGAAAACGAAGGCAACGGGCGCATGACCACCACCGTGCCGCCGGTGCACATCGCCGTCACCGGCATCGAAAAAGTCGTCGAAAACCTGCGGGACGTCGTACCGCTGGTGTCGCTGCTGACTCGCTCCGCGTTGGGCCAGCCGATCACCACCTACGTCAACATGATCTCCGGCCCGCGCAAGGAACATGAACTCGACGGCCCCCGGGAGGTGCACCTGGTATTGCTCGACAACGGTCGCAGCCAGGCCTTTGCTGACAGCGAATTGCGCCAGACCCTGAACTGCATTCGCTGCGGCGCCTGTATGAATCATTGCCCGGTCTACACTCGAATCGGCGGTCACGCCTATGGGGAGGTTTACCCTGGGCCTATCGGGAAAATCATCACCCCGCACATGGTCGGCCTGGCGAAAGTCCCGGATCACCCGAGCGCCTCGTCGCTGTGCGGTGCCTGCGGCGAAGTCTGCCCGGTAAAAATTCCGATCCCCGCATTACTGCGACGCCTGCGCGAAGAGAACGTCAAAGCCCCGGACAGCCCGCATCAAGTCATGCGCGGCCAGGGCAGCAAGTACTCGCGCAAGGAACGTTTTATCTGGAACGCCTGGGCGAAACTCAACAGCTCGCCGACGCTCTATCGTTTGTTCGGCTTCTTCGCCACGCGCCTGCGTGCCCTTGCGCCAAGCAATGTCGGCCCATGGACGCAAAACCACAGCGCGCCAAAACCCGCTGCCCGCTCGCTGCATGACATGGCCCGCGAGCATCTGGCCAAACAGGGAGACCGTTGATGAGCGCCAAGCAAAATATCCTCGCCAAACTGCGCAATAGTCTGACCGGAACTACACCGGTGCCTGACGAGTTCGATGTCGAACTGCTGACCAAGCCCTACACCTACGCGGCCGAACAACGCATTCCGCAACTGCGCAAACTGATGGAAGCGGTACACACTGAAATCCACCTCACCTCGGGCGAAGATTGGCCCGGGTTGTTAGCTCAATTGTTGAAGGATCGTCAGTTGCCGAGCTTGTTGATCGCGCCGACGACGCCCCATGGTCAACGTGTCACACAGCACTGGTCGAAAAATCCCGACCTGCCAGCGCTCAAGTCCTACGACCGCCCGGTAGAAGAATGGAAAGCCGAATTGTTTAACGACACCCCGGCCAGCCTGACCACCACACTCGGCGCAATCGCCGCGACGGGCAGTCTGATTCTCTGGCCGACACGGGAAGAACCACGACTGATGAGCCTGGTGCCGCCGGTGCATTTCGCCCTGCTCAAGGCCAGTGAAATCCGCGACAACTTCTATCAGGTGCAGCAGGAATTCGAATGGGCCCAAGGCATGCCGACCAACGCGCTGCTGGTGTCCGGCCCGTCGAAGACCGCCGACATCGAGCAAGTGCTGGCCTACGGCGCCCACGGTCCGAAAGACCTGGTGGTGTTGATCCTGGAGGACCAATGACATTACCTGCGGCTTTCCTGCGTGATGCGCAGCAACTGATTCCTCAGGACCGACGTTTCGACGACCCGCTGTCGACCCTGGCCTTCGGCACCGACGCCAGTTTCTACCGGTTGATTCCGCAACTGGTGATCCGCGTCGAATCGGAGGACGAAGTGGTCGCCCTGCTGAAACTGGCGCAACGGGATCAGGTCCCGGTGACGTTTCGCGCGGCCGGCACCAGTCTTTCCGGGCAAGCCATCAGCGATTCGGTATTGATCGTACTCGGGGACAACTGGAACGGTCGCGAGATTCGCGGCCAAGGCACACAAATCCGCCTGCAACCGGGCGTGATCGGTGCCCAGGCCAACGCGTGGCTGGCACCTTTCGGGCGCAAGATCGGTCCGGACCCGGCTTCGATCAATGCCTGCAAAATCGGCGGCATCGTCGCCAACAATGCCAGCGGCATGTGCTGCGGCACGGCGCAAAACACTTATCACACCCTGGCCGGGATTCGGCTGGTGCTGGCCGATGGCAGTCGCCTCGATACCGAAGATGCGACCAGCGTCGCGGCGTTTCGCCAAAGCCATTGCGAACTGCTGGAGCGCCTGGCGACGTTGGGCCGCGAGACCCGCGCCAATTCCGAATTAGCCGCAAGAATTCGCCACAAATACCGTCTGAAAAATACCACCGGCCTGTCGCTCAATGCCCTGGTGGATTTCGACGAGCCTGTGGATATCTTGAGCCACTTGTTGGTTGGCTCTGAAGGTACGCTCGGGTTCATCAGCGCGGTGACGTACGACACGGTGATTGACCACCCGAACAAGGCCTCGGCGCTGATGGTCTTCCCGGATGTGGAAACCTGCTGTAACGCCGTCACCGTACTGAAAAGCCAACCGGTGTCGGCTGTGGAATTGCTGGACCGTCGCAGCCTGCGCTCGGTACAGGACAAACCCGGCATGCCCGCTTTCGTACAGCAACTGTCGAATAATGCCTGCGCCTTGCTCATCGAATCCCGCGCCGCCTCGCCCACTTTACTGCGCGAACAACTGGCGCAGATCATGACGTCCCTGGCGTCGTTCCCGGTGGATAAGCAAGTCGACTTCACCGAAGATCCGGTGGAAAACGCCCGACTGTGGGCGATCCGCAAGGACACCTTCCCTGCGGTTGGCGCCGTGCGTAAAACCGGCACCACCGTGATCATCGAAGACGTGACTTTCCCGGTGGAACAATTGGCCATCGGCGTGAACCGCTTGATCGAGTTGTTCGACAAACATCACTACGACGAGGCGATCCTTTTCGGCCACGCACTGGAAGGTAATCTGCACTTCGTCTTCACCCAAGGCTTCAATAATCCGGAAGAAGTCGCACGCTACCAGGCGTTCATGGACGACGTGGCGCAGCTCGTGGCCGTGGAATTCGGCGGCTCACTGAAGGCGGAGCACGGCACCGGTCGCAACATGGCGCCCTTCGTCGAGTTGGAGTGGGGTAGCGATGCCTATCAATTGATGTGGCAACTCAAACGCCTGCTCGACCCGAACGGCATTCTTAATCCGGACGTGGTGCTCAGCGACGATCCGCAGATTCACCTCAAGCACCTGAAACCGCTGCCGGCCGCCGACGAGATTGTGGATAAGTGCATCGAGTGCGGTTTCTGCGAGCCGGTTTGTCCGTCGAAAGGCCTGACCCTGAGTCCGCGCCAGCGCATCGTGATCTGGCGTGACATTCAGGCGAAAAAACGCGCCGGCGTCGATACCTCCGAACTCGAAGCCGCTTACGACTATCAAGGCATCGACACCTGCGCCGCCACCGGGCTATGCGCACAACGTTGCCCTGTAGGAATCAACACCGGTGAGCTGGTGAAAAAGCTCCGCAGCCGTAAGGCGACGCACACGAAAACCGCCAATTGGCTGGAAGGAAATTTCGCCACTGCACTGCAAGGTGCGCGCTTCACCCTGCACGTCGCCAATGGTGCGCGGATGCTGTTGGGGGCGCCGCGCCTGGCGAAGTTGTCGGCGACGTTGACGCGGTTGTCCAAAGGCCAGGTCCCGCAATGGACCAACGCCATGCCGCAGCCGGAAAAAGCCATTCGCTTCAGTCCGGTCGTGTCGGACGAACGCCCTCGGGTGGTGTATCTGGCAGCCTGCGTCTCGCGGGCAATGGGCCCGGCGGCGGGGGATAAAGAGCAGATGTCGCTGTACGACAAAACCCGTGGGTTGCTGGAAAAGGCCGGTTACCAAGTCGTGTTTCCGGAGAATCAGGACAACCTCTGCTGCGGTCAGCCGTTCGCCTCCAAGGGCTATGCCGAACAGGCCGAACACAAGCGCCAGGAACTGATTGGCGCGTTGCTGCACGCCAGCCGTGGTGGGCTCGATCCGATCTACTGCGACACCAGCCCTTGTACGTTACGGCTGGTTCAGGACCTCGGCGAAGTGCGCCTCGACCTGTACGACCCGGTGCGTTTTATCCGTACGCATTTGATGGATCGGCTGGATTTCACACCGCAGGAAGCGCCGATCGCCGTGCACGTCACCTGCAGCACTCAGCACTTGGGGGAAAGCCAGGCGTTGATCGATCTGGCGCGCAAATGCAGCAACAACGTGGTCATTCCTGAAGGCATTCACTGCTGTGGATTTGCGGGTGACAAGGGCTTCACCACGCCGGAGTTGAACGCCCACTCGCTGCGCTCGCTCAAGGATGCGGTGCAGCATTGCAGTGAGGGCATTTCCACCAGCCGTACGTGCGAGATCGGCCTGACGCAACACGGTGGAATTGACTACCACGGGCTGGTCTATCTGGTGGATCGGGTGACACGAGCGAGGGCCCAGCAAGAAAAATAGAACCCTGACGAGCCGCCGTAGTCCACAGATTAAGCCCGGCAAATGCAGGGCCTTACCCAAACTCGGCAGCCCGTCCTGATGGCCAGCGATGCCTGGACCCTCAGTTCAAGGAGATACACATGAAACGTTCTGTACTGTTAGGTCTGTTCGTTACTGCCTCGCTGATGGCGTCCACCTCGTTTGCCGCCGAAGACCTCTGTGCGGTCAACTTGAAAACCATCGAAAACGCCAAGGCACAGATCTCTCCGGAGATGACTGAGCAGGTTCAGGCCTCCGTTGAAAAAGCCAAAGCCGATCACGCAATGGGCACCAAAAAAGGCACTGAAGATTGCATCGCCGAAACGACCCAGACGATTCAGGACATTCAGAAGTCCAGTGATGGCGGCAAGCAATAGCACCCGGCAAGGCCAACCTTTGGGATGGCCTGCTTCGCAGACGCTGATGTAACACACAGGCTTGTTGCTCATTTCGATTCACAGAGCAACAGGCCTGTCGTCGTTCCCGATTTTCAAAAACCGAATTACTTCGCCGTGCCGTGGTCTTTTGACTAGGCCCCATGCTTCGTGGCCTGCTTTCAACCTCGGCCGAGCCGCCCGCTCATACGGCAGCACCGAGACCATCAGTACTAGGAGATATCCATGAAACGTACCGCACTCGCTGGTCTGTTCATGTCTGCTGCAATGTTGGCCTCTCCCGTATTCGCTGCGGACAACAACCTGTGTACGAGCAAACTGCAAGAGCTCGAAGCCAAAGTGAACTCGCTGCCAGCGACCTCTCCCAACGCTCCGGAGATCAAAAGATTGCTGGCCAGCGCCAAAGCGTCACAGGCTTCCAAAGATGACAAAAAATGCGCCACCGAGGCCAGCCAGGCATTGTCGATGGCAAACTGAGCAGCGAACCCATGATCACCCGCGGCCAACCTTCGGGTTGGCCTTCTGACGCGTGTTGGCGTACACTGCACACGTCTGTTGCTCACTTTGATACACCGAGCAACAGGCACGGGGCCGTTTAGGATTCGACGCCGGTCGCGAAACTTTAGGTGCATGCCGAGTTGGTAACAGAACTCGTAAATCCACTGTTGCAACTACTTATAGTTGCCAATGACGAAACCTACGGCCAGGAATTCTCTCTCGCTGCGTAAGCAGCTTTAGATCCTGAGCTTCTGGTACCTTCGGGTCCAGCAATCACCAGGGGATGTCTGTAAACCCAAAGTGATTGTCATATAGAACAGAATCGCCGTGCAGTACGTTGTGGACGAAGCGGCTAAAACTTACACAACTCGCCCAAAGCACCCTGCCCTTCGGGTCGCTGAGGGTTAACTTAATAGAAACGGCTACGCATGTAGTACCGACAGCGGAGTACTGGCGGACGGGGGTTCAAATCCCCCCGGCTCCACCAAATACGAAGCAAGACAAAACCCGCCAAGTGCGGGTTTTGTTGCATCTGGGGGATGACGAATCATTCCCCGCCGTGGGAAGCGGGTTTTCCCGCGAGAGGCGCGCCAACCGACATGAATACCCGGAGAAGCCCATGCACCAAGCCCTCCTCATCATCGACGTCCAACCCAGCTTTGCCCCACCGCAATGGCTGGTCGACGGTATTCAGAAATTGATCGGCACGTTCCCCAGCGTCGCCACCGTCGAACGTCACGACGAATCCAAAACCCCCTTCCAGAAACAACTCGGCTGGCACCCGGCGCCGGACGACGACAGCCTGATCCCGGCTGATCGCATCTTCATCAAGCATGGTTATGCGCCATCGCCGGAAACCATCGCGTATCTGAAAAGCCTGAAGGTGGATCGTGTGCTGGTCTGCGGATTACAGACCGAGACTTGCTGCCTGGCGGCGGGGTTTGCGTTGTTTGATGCGGGGCTGCAGCCGACGTTGATTACGGATTTGACGGTGGGGTCATCGCTGGATCGGACGGGTGAGTTAGGGGCACGGCTTTGGGAGCATCATTTCAAGCATACGGTGAGGTCGGCTGAGTTGTAGGCACCACGTCCTAGGACATTTCCCTCAAGTTGTGTCGAACTCCGTGAAGTATCGGGTGACCGTCCGAGCAGATAACCTCCGATTTGTGTTGCAGCCCGGCGAACGGTTTTGACAGGCCGTAAAGCGTGGGACCCCCAACCTTCCGGAGTTCTTCCATGAAAAAACCCCGCCTGACCTTGATCAAAAACCCTAACTTCTCAGGATCGGACGCCCTCGATCTGAAGCAACTTACCGCAGTCGCCGACCACTATCGCAATGCTTGGCTAAGTGACCCGAGACGATCTGACCCAACGCGCACTATCTTCGCCGTTAACCCGGATATCGACGCGCCAACCCTGCTCGCTCATGCGAGCCAAAACCTGGCCTCGCTGAAGTCCGTATCTGCCGACTTCATTGCCCAGCTCGACGGCCCGCAGCGCAGCAAAGCATGGGCGATTCAGCGGTTAATTGTTTTTGCAGAGTTGTTGGTCAATCAAGCGCGGGAAAATATCGGATCACCCGGATCAAAAAATGAGCCAGTGCACCACTGACCGGATGTTGACCGGAAAACCAATGGGAGACCTCATTGAGGTCACCCTTTTTATGGCTGTCGCTGGCTACCCAAAAGTCAAAGCAAAGGGGGCAACTGACTGTTGAATGGCACTCACCACGTCGGGCGCCGGTTCCCTATGTTGGGGATAACGTTCAAGCACCCGCTCAAGCGAAGTAAGCAACCGTTGAATACGTTCCTGGGGGCGTTCAACCTCACAGGTCTGTGCAAACTCCAGCAGCCCTTGGCGCGAGGCAACCATTGATTTGTTACCCGCCAGATCCAGTGCCAGAACATCCTCGGGGATGCATCGTCGAGATAACGGAAAAGGAAATCGTCGCCGCTGGTAAGAATGCTGCCGCTGTTGCCCTCAGGGGTGCTGACTTTGAGAGACGGCATTTTCATTCGAACAAATCCCCAAGCTCTCCAAGCGTCGGCATTGCGGCAGGAATAACGGCAAGCTCACAATCCAGGGCACCGAGAACCCGCGCATAGGCGATCATGCCATCAATCCGCCCCCTTCGATTACTTTCGCGAATCGCGGACCGCGGCAACACACCTACCGCCCAGAACAGTTTTGTCATATTGCACATCACTGAAGTCCCGCCGCCCTTCTACACTCATCACGCCCAGCCCCAAAAACAACAAACGAGCCCCCATGACTACCCTCAAAGACCGTCTCAAACAAGGCAAGGGCGCTCGCAAAACCTGCCCCCGCACCACTCAGTCGGCCTTGGGCAACATCGACCGCGATCCACTGCCGCTGATCAAGGCGTCCAGCGAGGGCCGTATAAAGTCGCTGGTCGAATTGCGCTACGGCCGCATGCTGGTTTCACCGCTCTCCTTCTATCGCGGTAACGCCCTGCTCCAGGCCCACGACTTGGCCGGCACCTCCAGCATGGGCCTGATTTCGCCGATCTGTGGCGACAGTCACCTGATGAACTTCGGCGGTTTCGCCACGCCTGAGCGCAACCTGCTGTTCAGCGTCAACGACTTCGACGAAGCGCATCCGGGGCCGTGGGAATGGGACCTTAAAAGATTGGTGGCGAGTTTTGTGATTGCCGCCCGGGATCTGCGCCACGGGGAAACGATCGAGGAAGAGGTGTGCCGCCAAGTGGTCGCGGCGTATCAGAAAACCATGACCGAATGCGCCGAACAAAGCGCGCTGGAAACCTGGTACGAGTCCATCAGTTACGACGATTTGCTGGAGCAAGCGAGCAAAGCCACTCTGGAACACGTGGAGCGGGCCATCGAGAAAGCCGAGCGTCGCACCCATGCCGAGTTGCTGCCAAAAATCTGCGAGCGTGACGCGAATGGTCGTCTGACGATTCGCGATGACTTGCCGGAAATTTTCCACCTGCACACCACCACGACACTGCTGGATGCCGATGATGACTGGCTGCGTCTCTCGGACTGGAAGCCGCTTTACGACACGTTCATGGGTGATTATCGAGCCACGTTGCAAGCGGATCGTCGTGAGTTGTTGTCGCGGTTCCATGCTCACGATATGGCGTTCAAAGTCGTGGGCGTGGGCAGTGTCGGCACGCGTTGCCTGGTGGCGCTGTTGACCGACGAACAGGAGAACCCGCTGTTCCTGCAGTTCAAGGAAGCGCGACGCTCGGTGCTCGCCGGCTACGTGAAGACCAAGTCGCGGGTGCAGCATAACGGTCAGCGCGTGGTGAACGGCCAACGGCTGATGCAATCGGCCAGCGACCTGTTCCTCGGCTGGACCACCGGGCCCAGTGGTCGCCACTTTTATGTGCGCCAATTGCGCGACATGAAAGTCTCTGCGGAGATAGAGACGTTCGATGCAGAAACCTTCGCCGCCTACGGACGAACCTGTGGCCGTGCACTGGCCCGGGCCCACGCCAAATCCTCAGGACACGCCGCGCAGATCAGCGGCTACATCGGTACAAGCGACGCACTGGCCGATGCACTCTTCAAGTACGCCAAAGGCTACACCCAACAGAACGAGCAAGATTTCGAGCGCTTTCAACAGGCCTGTCGCAAGGGCCGTCTGCGGGCGCGTTCGGAGGCGGATTTTGCGGCGGATCATATGCCGTAAGCAGCGCACGGGCCGGGCGAGCGAAGCAGATGAATTTTTCTTCACCCTATCGCCCCGCGCCAACCGGTACATTGCCCTCGCTCATTCAAGAAACTACGGTTTGCCCGCCCTCCCGCGGGCTTTTTTTTGCCTGGTGAATAGCGCCTACGGGTGTTTCAAGCGATACAGATAAGTGGCCTGAACACCGTGCCGTTCTGTCTGCCGCGCTTGCGCGAACACTCTGATCAACTGGAACCCCGCCGCCACGGCTAAGCGCTGACTGGACACGTTGGCCGAGGATGTCGTCAGATAAAACGTCTGGCCCGACGAGCTTTTGATCAGAGCCTCCAGCGCCCGGCGCATATGCCCTTTGCCCGAATACTCGGTGTTGGCCCAATAGCCCACCACATAACGGTTACGCCCGCGCGGCTTCAGGCCGATACATCCGATGATGACCTGGCCCTCATCGGCAACGATAAAAAACCGCCGCTCACCGATTTCGGTTTCGAACTCCTCGACCGATCGCCACATGAAAGCCCGCGCTTCATCTTCACTGGTATAAGGTTTGGCCCAGGGCAGAAACTCGGCGTGCTGGGTAAAACTGGCGTTCAACGCATGCTGCAACGCGGTGCATAAACCGGGATCGGGCGCCCTCAAGTTCATCAAAGGCAGCTCAGTGGGTAATGAAAACGCCATGTCTTATCCTTAAAACGAGTTTCATTTTGAATAGTTGTGTGGCCATTCAAGGGATCTTATAGAACGACAGGATGGCCTGGGCAGCACCTTTATCGTGACATTGCCGCTGGTGGTTTGAGTTTTTCCGCTGGCCACGCAATGCTTGCGCATCGACCCCGTGACCCGGAGCGCCCATGCCGCTGCTGACCCTGCCCTGTAAACGCCTGACATTGGCCGTACTCGCCCCAGAAGAGGCGGCGCTGGAAAGCGACTTCTATCAGCGCAACCAGCGGCACCTGGCCCGCTGGTCACCGATTCGCCCTGCCGACTACCACAGCCCTGAACGCATCCGCCCGCGTCTCGAAATTCAAGCAAGCGCTTTTAGCGCCGGTCTGGCGGTGCACTTCGCGCTGCTCGCCCCGGACAATGGCCGGATGATCGGCGCGTGCAACTTCAGCGGCATCACCCGCGGGGCGTTCCAGGCCTGTTATCTCGGTTACCACATCGACGAAGCCCATCAAGGCCAAGGCTTGATGCAGGAAGCACTGGAAGCGGGCATCGGCTACATGTTCGACGAGCAGAAACTGCACCGGATCATGGCCAATTACATTCCCGGCAATGAACGCAGCGCGCGGCTGCTGGAACGCCTGGGATTTGAACGTGAAGGCTACGCCAAGGCCTACCTGAGCATCGCCGGGCGCTGGCAGGATCATGTGCTGACGGCATTGATCAATGATCGCTTTGAAACACCGGAACAGCGCTGGTCCAGACCGCTCGCGTAATACTTCGTGTGCCGTTCACAATTTGTTAAGTATTCACCCCGTATGCTCGGGCTTCCCGTTCCCTTGTCCGGTAGCCAGAAGCCTATGTCCCGTGCCGCCCCTTCACTGTTTCTGCTTGCCGCGCTGCTGTTTTTCTTCGCCTTGGGCAATCATCAATTGCAAGGTTCCACCGAAGCCCGGGTCGCCGGGATCGCCATGGAAATGCACCTGGATGACGACTGGGTGACACCGCGTCTGTTCGGCGAACCCTTTCTGGAGAAACCGCCCCTGAGCCTGTGGATTGATGCTGGGGCGATCCGCGCATTTGGCGGGATACCGTGGGCGGTGCGGTTGGCGTCGGCCTTTGCCGGGTTGTTCAGTGTGATGGTGTTGTACGGGATGTTGCGGCGGTTCGGCCGGCCCAAGGCCATTGCCTGGACTGCCGGGATCTTGCTGGCAACCATGGCCAGTTACTGGAGCAATGTGCGCGGCGTCGGAGAAGACGCCTTGCTCGCCCTCGGCGTGACCATGGCACTGTTGGCCTTTTTTCAGGGGCAACGGCATTCCACGGTCGGCAACGGCTTGCTGTTCGTCGTCGGGATTGCCATCGCGACCCTGAGCAAAGGTGTGTTGGGCCTGGCCATGCCAGGCGTGGTGATCTTCGCGTTTCTGTTGGCCGAGAGCCTGATGGACAAACGCCTGAACATCGCCGACTGGCTGCGTCCAGGCCTGCTGACGCTGGTGGGGCTGATCCCGCTGCTGATCTGGCTCGTCGTGCTGTATCAACGCGGCGGAGCGCATGCCGTGGGCGAAGTCCTGCTGACCAACAGCGTTGGTCGTTTCAGCGGTTCCTTCGTCGAAGCCGGGCATTACGAGCCGTTCTACTACTACCTGGCCAAACTGCCGGAAGCCTTCCTGCCCTGGAACATTCTGGTGTACCTGGGGTTGTGGCACTTTCGCAAAAGCCTCATGGCCAATCGTTACTTGCTGTTTTTCAGCCTGTGGATTCTCGCGCAGTTCGTCATGCTGACCCTGGCATCGAGCAAGCGCACGGTGTACCTGATGTCGATGACGCCGGCCGCGGCAGTGATTGCGGCGGAGTATGCGAGCGTTCTGTTCCAGAGGCTGAAGGCCCGTGAAGGTGCCCCGAGCCTGATCGGCCATATCGCCCGGCACCGACAAGGTTTGGCCGCCGGGTTGCTCACGGTTGTGATCGCCAGCTACCTGGCCGCCGCGCAATGGGCTATGCCCCGGGCCGACATCAAGCTGTCCTTCCTGCCGCTGACCGAGCAGATTCAGACGCTGCAGGCCAATGGGCAACAGGTCGCGCTGTTTCAGGCCAATGAACGGGTCGGCGGTGCCAGCGTGTTCTACACCCAGCGCATATTGAAGGGGCTGGACACCGAGGCGCAGTTGCATGCGTTTTTGCGGGCCTCGCCGACCAATGTGGCGGTCATGCTTGGCGACAGCGAACCGGCGGCGCCCTTGAAGGTGCTCAAGACCATGATGGTGGGGCGGCAGGCGTATTACTTCGTGGGGGAGTGAGGACGTGCGGCGTTGATCCGTTACACCGCGTTATCGTTCTTCGCGGGCAAGCCCGCTCCCACATTGATTGTGTGAACACCACATTTCCCCTGTGGGAGCGGGCTTGCTCGCGAAGGCAATCTCCCAGCCGCCACAAGCCCCAAACCAGACAACAAAAAACCCGCCACCCTCAATCAGAGGCTGGCGGGTTTTGTCATTCAGGACAGTACTCAGACGACAGTCTGTGGCTCAACCATCCGACCAATCCGCTCATGCCGCTGCAACACCGGCACCTCCAACCGCGCCCGCCCGTAAAACGCCAGCGCCGTCAGCAAACACGCCAGCCAGACGAAGATCCCGGCCCAGAACGTGTGGGACATGTAGTGCCAACCCTGCAGAACCCGCGTCGTGCCATAAATAAAACCAAGCAACAACGCCCCCCACATCACGGCTTTGGAAAAGCGCCAGCGATAACGGCGTGCCACGAAGTACAACGCAAGCATGGTGAAACCGCCCGAGGCATGCCCACCCGGCCAGCAGCGACCGGCGCCGGCTTCCTTGAACAACTGGAAGTTGTTGTACCACTCCATATGGGCCATTTTCCCGCCATAGAGGGTCGTTTCAATCGGGCAATAGACGCTGGTGTGGGACTTGAGGAAATGGATCACACCGGTGCAAATGGCAAACGCAACCACCACAAACAGAAAATCCCGCTGATGGTCGTTGGCAAACCGCAGCACCGGCGCCGCTTTAGTGCGCTCCAGAAAACCACCGAGCCGCGGGTGTTTTGGCGGGTTGATCAGCGGCCAGACAAACGACAGCATCGCGCCGATCACGGCGATTTCACCGGTCCAGTTCGGAATGATCCGCGCCCACTTGTGGGTGAGTTTTTCAAAGAAGTGGACCTGGTCCAGCGGGAAGCTGTGGCTGACCGGATCAAACAGCAGATTGCTGAATGCGATGTCGATAGTGGTCATGTCGAACATCAGGAATACCGCCGCCGCGCAGGCCAGTGGAATACCGAAGTTCACCCAGTAAAAGCGGTAAGCGGAAGCCGTCTGCATTGTCAGTCCTGAACCAAAGAAATTTGAGCCAAAGAAATTATCGGGTGGTCACCGAGCGCCAGTCAGAGGCTTCGATGTAACCGAGCATGGAAGGCGCTTGCGGGGTTTCGGTGGACACGAACAGCGAGGCGCCATAGCCGAGAGTGTCTGTCGAAACGTTCATGCTTTTTTCCAGCTCCGTCATGCACTCGCTGTGGGTCACCAGAATCAGATTCCTGCCCGGCACTTTGTGCGCCAAAGCGTCGCGCAGCATGCTGCCCTTGCAACTGATCAACCAGTCTTCGCCCACACCCACCGAATTGAACATGTAGCCGGCGGTCTGTGCCGTGCGCATCACCGGGCTGTTGTAGATGTCGGCCTTGGCCAGGCCCAGGTGTTCGAAGTGGGAACCGACGGCCACCGCGACGCCACGGGAGCGATCGGTGATGCCGTCGTTGCCGCTCAGGCAGGCAGCCTTGGAGTGATCACAACGCTCGACGTGGCGCACCAGCACAATCACGTCGCCCTTGGCCCAGCCCGACATCAACGCCCTGGCGCCGGCCACATTGCCATGGGCCAAATCCGGCACGGCGGCGGGCGCCAGCAGCCAGAAGGTCAGTGGAATGACCAACAGCGTCGAGGCGAGCACGACCAATGCGTTGCGATAACGGGCGAAACGGCTCAGATCAATCGAGCGTTTTATCCCGAACAGACTCAGTCTCAATTCCACAAAAAGCCGCCCCGCCGGCATGTCGCACCTGTCATTAGATGCCGCGAGGGTAGAGAGGCGGGCGTCGCCAGCAGGTGAAACCCATGTGAAAAAAAGCTTAAGACTGTGCCACAAACCTTGTTACAGGATCCGTCCGACAAAAAACTTTCAGCTCTCGGGATCGCTGCCGATACAGGTCTGCAACACACCTTGCTGGCACCTAAAAACAACAATCTTCCAGCCAACTGAAGATAAAGAAACACAACGTTCCTGGAGGAATTGTGATGAATAGCTGGTTCGGTAATATCAGCGTGAACCTGAAACTGGGCCTGGGATTCGGCCTGGTCCTGGCACTGACCTGCGTCCTGGCCCTGACCGGCTGGACGAGCCTGGGCGGGTTGATTGACCGCAGCAACTGGATGAGCGATATCACCCAGCTCAACGCCGGCCTGACCAAGCTGCGCGTAGTTCGCCTGCAATACATGCTGACCAACGGCGACGAAACCGCCGCGCAAAACGTACAGACCACCCTCGACAGTTTTGTGGCTCAGCAAACCGCGTTGCTGGGCAGCTTCAAAAACCCTGAAAACGTCAAAATGCTCAAAGAGCAGGCCGCGACCATCGCCGCTTATCAGACGTCCCTGAACAAAATGCGCAGCGCCTACCGCACCGGTAACAGCGCCCGCGACGCCATGGGTGCGAACGCCGAGATCGCCAGCACGCTGATCAACACGATCAACACCCGCGTGCAGGAAATGCCCCTGAGCGACCAGCGTTTCGAACAATTCCAGGCCATCACCGCGGCCAAGGAAGCGTTCATGCTCGCGCGCTACGAAGTGCGCGGCTACACCGCCAGCACCAACGCCGAGACCGAGCAAAAAGCCATCGGCCAACTGGACGCGGCCATCGCCAGCCTGAAGCCGCTGAACGTGCATTTTGCCGATACCCAGCAAGACGCCCTGCGTCAGCTGGACACCGCGCTGACCAACTATCGCAGCGCCTTGATGGCTTACAAAACCGCCAGCACCGAGGCCGTGCAGGCGCGTAAGGAAATGACCGATCAGGGCAACGCCATCGTCGACCTGAGCGACAAGCTGTATCAATTCCAGATCGACCGTCGTGATATCGAAAGCGCCCAGGCCCGCACCATGCAGCTGATCAGCACCTTGCTGGCGTTGCTGGTGGGCGTGATTGCCGCCGTGGTCATCACCCGTCAGATCACCGGCCCGCTGCGCGACACCATGACCGTGGTCGAACGCATCGCCAGCGGCGACCTGACCCAGGACGTCAAAGTCACCCGCCGCGACGAACTCGGTGTGTTGCAGCAAGGTATCGGCCGCATGGGCGTGACCCTGCGCGACTTGATCAGCGGCATCCGCGATGGCGTCACCCAGATTGCCAGCGCCGCCGAAGAGTTGTCGGCCGTGACCGAACAGACCAGCGCCGGGGTCAACAGCCAGAAGATCGAAACCGATCAGGTGGCCACCGCGATGCACGAGATGACCGCCACCGTGCAGGAAGTCGCGCGCAATGCCGAAGAAGCCTCCCAGGCTGCCGCCGCCGCTGACGGCGAAGCCCGCGAAGGCGACAAGGTCGTGAACGAAGCCATCGCCCAGATCGAACGCCTGGCCACCGAAGTGGCGCGTTCCACCGAAGCCATGAGCGTGCTGCAACAGGAAAGCGACAAGATCGGCAGCGTCATGGACGTGATCAAGGCTGTGGCCGAACAGACCAATCTGCTGGCGCTCAACGCCGCCATCGAAGCGGCCCGTGCCGGTGAGGCCGGTCGTGGTTTTGCCGTGGTGGCCGACGAAGTCCGTGGCCTGGCCCAGCGCACGCAGAAATCCACCGAAGAAATCGAAGGCCTGGTGGCCGGTCTGCAGAACGGCACGCAACAAGTGTCGGCGGTGATGAACAACAGCCGCGCCCTGACCGACAGCAGCGTCGCGCTGACCCGCAAGGCGGGCGTGTCGCTGGAAAACATCACCCGCACGGTGTCCAATATCCAGTCGATGAACCAGCAGATCGCCGCTGCCGCCGAAGAGCAAAGCGCCGTGGCCGAAGAGATCAGCCGCAGCATCATCAACGTGCGCGACGTCTCCGAACAAACCGCCGCCGCCAGCGACGAAACCGCTAAATCCAGTGTTGAACTGGCGCGGTTGGGTGGTCAGTTGCAGCAGATGGTCAGTCACTTCCGCGTGTAACCAGGGCTTGGCGCGCCCCCCGTCAGCCATGCGCTGGCGGGGAAGCGGGTCGTCCACAATGTGATATTCGTATCCTACAGCCCGATCCGATTCGCCCTATGCCATATGGCGATATTTCCAGGACTCCACAGCTTGAAGAGCTGACGGCGCACACTGCACTCACTCCGTAATATCGATCGCTCCCCACTTCAAAGGAGTCACTTCGGTATGGACGACTATCCATTACTTCAGGCACTGATCAAGACCCATAGTCCTGATAAAGACGATAAGCTGGAAAAATTCTTCAAGAGGACCCTGGAAGTCACGTCAGTATTCGATATCCTGCGGTTTACCAAGGCCACGCTCCAGGCCAAGCTCCAGTCTGCCCCCCATCCCATCGACGTGGACAAGCTCTACGACGGCGCCCAATGTTTTGCTGCGCAGATCAGCCATCTGTATCGGGAACAGCAACTTTCTTCGGGCAAAGAACAGCATCATTGGCACCCTCCAGGCATTCGTGCCGTAGAGAAAGAAGGTCCCACTTACGCCAACCTGTTCCAGGAGAACTGGGACGAATTCTGTAAAACCGATTCGATCGCCGCCATCGACTCACCTGTGGCTTACCTTCGAGCCCTGTACCTGTTTGCCGGGCAATTGGAAAGCAGCCTATCGACATCCAACGCTGAAACGGCCCACCGAATCCTGCTGAAAAAGCGCCGACCGGATCTGGCGAAGCTATCGATCGACCAGCACACCACCTTTACGCCACAGCCCATGCTCGGAATCGTCAATGACATCCTGAACAACAATATTCAGGAGGCGCTGAAGAGCACCAGCGATCGTGGAAAGTCGACGCACGAGGTGCTAGCGAATCGACGTTTTCCCTTCGCACTTCCCTACGAGATTTTCCACCATCAGTGCCTGTTGGGCCTAAGCGGGGAAAAACCGGGATTGGGTGAATTGAATTATCTCATCAGTGCCCACCTCCCACTCACACAGACTGCCAGTAACCTCTATGGACAGGTATTAGTCGCCGCCCCTGGCGAAGCTCAACAACTGATGTCGGGCTTGGGCCCGCGGCAGCAGGCATTGCTGACAGAGCATACAAGAGCAGAGATTCGGCGCGACGCGGCCTATTGGAAAAATACCTATGGCACCACAGATCATGCCAGCCTGAGTAGCGTATCCACTTTTCTGCAGCGCACAGAACTGACCGCTGAGCAACTCGAGGCCCTACTCTCCCAAGGCAAACACACGCCACGCCGATCCAGCAATCACACAATGGCCATTTACCGTGCAGCCCCGTATGGCGCCCGTTACGTGAACGGTCCCACTTCCATCGACGACACCCGCGCCACCAGCATGGCGTTGCCCCTCAACGGGGAGATCAAAAAAATCGCCCATATGACGGAGCAACGACTCGAGCGCCTGCATCGCATGATCCGCCTGCAACGCTGGCTGGACATTCCTTTTGCCGAGCTGGACACGCTGATCATCAGCGCTTTTGAGTCGCAAGTCCCCAGGAATACAGGCATGCGAATTGAAGCCGGTACCGTACGTGCCCTGGGTGTCTATCGTTATTTGAATCGCCGATACTCGATCAGCGGCGAGGAATTTGCGGCGCTGCTTCATCAGGTCTCCCCCTACGTCATTGGTGGGGACTACTCGTTACTGGACCGGGTATTCAATCCCGCCCAACTGTTCGAAACACCACTTGTTCTCGATGGGCGGCCGTTCTCCTCGGACGATGCCGAGCCGGTCTCGCACACCATATTGCAGCACCTGAGCGCCTGCCTCGGCCTGCCCATGACCGAAGACTCACTGCTGCTGATCGTCAAGAACACGCAGCAATACGCCGGCCCTCTCAAGTGCGACACCGCCACCCTGTCCGCAATTTACCGCCAGGCACGTATCGCCCGAATGCTGGGAATCTCTATTGCTGACATGACAACACTGGCAACTTTGCTGGGTGGCGAGAGTATTGCCCGGTGCCTGGTCGGCTTGAAATCGGAGATTCGCACATTCCGTCTGGTGGCGCGCCGCAAGCAGGACTCAACCGAAAGTGTCGAAGTGGTCGCACGCTTTCGTCTTCCCCCCACAATCGATTCCGACATACCCCCCCAGCTCCTGCAGGGCTCCACACTGAAAATCACGACGTCATGGTTTGCCGCCAAGGACAGTATCAATGAACTGCGCATCCACTTTCCCATGCCGGCCTCGTCCAACGCCAACGCCAACATCAGCATCAGCGTGATCCCGCCCGCGATCACGCATACGGCGCTGGAGGGGCTTCCGATATCAATAGAAAACGGTGAATTCGATGCACTGCTGGAACGTGATAATGCGTTCGTCACCTTGACAACGACGCGGTCCGACAACACTTCCAGCGACATCACCTACTTTGACGTCAGCCTGACACCGATAGCCGATGTACCCAATCTGCCTGATGTGCTGATGCAAATGGATTGGCTCACACGCTGGATCGATGAATCGGTCTACGACATACCCAAGCTGCGACACCTTCTGGATCACACGGGCAGCGAGGATCACCCACAAGGGGATTTACAGCGTCACCTCAGCAAACTGAGCGCCGACAGCCTCCAGTGCGCGGTAACCCCGCGCGAGATAGCCGAGCTTTCGCTCCCCAACACCGTGGCTTGGCGCAGCCTCTTGGCCAAGGAACTGCTCGACGCAAAAGGCCTGGTAAAACACTTCGCGCCCGGCATCGAAAATGATGCCCCCGACAAACTGACGGCCGCACTGGACAAGGTCATCGACACGCTGTCGCTGGCCCCCGATGCCAGCAAGGATCTCAGGCTAAAAGTCGACTGCAAGAAAAAACTCAAGGACATGCTGCAGCTTGCCCATGATCGACAGCTGCACCTGGTCGAAAAGCTGCTGCAGGAAACGTCTCTCTTGCCCATGAACTGCACAAAGGGTGTGCTGTTATGGGCGAATGTTTCAGTTTATGAAATCCTGAGCAGTGCGCTGGACGGTGCCGATTCAACCAGACTCTTCCGAACGCTGCAGCCGGTTCTGCGCCACGCCGAAGCGGCCGTTCAACTTCAACTCAGCAACAGCGCCCTGCAAATGTTTCTGAGCCACCCCGAATGGCTACAAGAGCCCGGTACACGGTTGACACTAACCCTGAGCAGTTTGTACCTGCTGGATCGTTTCAATCATTGCATGACCCTCAGTCAACTCTCTGAGGAAAACCTGCTGGGCTATTTGCAAGTGGCCAATTCGAACGCGACGACGGCCGCCAAAAACAGTTTGCTGGCCAAACTGATGAAATGGACAGCAACTGAAGTCAGCGTGCTGACAACGAAGCTGGCGTACCAACAAGCCCGAACCATGAAGGACGTGGATTGGGTCATGCGCTGCCATACGGCGTGTCAGGCTAGCGGTCTGAGCGCCGCCTCGCTCCTGGCCGCAACGGCCCTCAATAACACGAGTTCGCCTGCCGACTGGAAAAAAGTCGGTGAAGCGGTCATGGCCACCCGTCACTGATGCCCCCCATATGCTCAAGGAATGAACATGTCTGCCACCATTGAAAAACAACTGGGCGAAACCCTGCGTGACGCTCAACTTGCACTTTACCTGTCGGCGATCGTACCGGATGACGAGACGCTGAATTCCCTGGGTCTTGCGGATCACATCAAGACCGCCAATGACCTTTATCACTACTGGCTGCTCGACGTGCTAGTCAGCCAGGACGTGCCCACCAGCCCGGTCGCCTGCGCGACGGCGAGCCTTCAACAGTACATCAACAGCATTCTGGCCAATATGGAGCCGGGGTATCACACCGCGTCCATTCCGAAGGATCAGATCGAGACCTGGCGCACGGTCATGCATCAGTATCCGACCTGGGCCGCCAATCAGCGGCTGCACTATTTTCCCGCGTTCTATCTGGACCCGACGCTTCGTGAGACCAGCACGGAGAGTTTCCGGCAACTGGAAAATGACATTAACCAGAACCAGCTCACCAGCGATCTGGCCCAGACAGCTACATTGGCTTACCTGGCAAAATTCGAAGAAGTCGCCAATCTCAAGACGCTCAACGGCTACATCGACGATCTCGATTTCGCCAATAGCACCTACTACTTCATTGCCAAGTCCCGCACCGCCAGCACCTACTATTGGCGCTCGCTGAACATGGCGATGCGCCCGTTCACAGGAGCCGCCAAATCAACGGAAACATCGGCGCTGCCCAAGTATGACGCGCCAGAGCCACAGGCCTGGTCAGACTGGAAACGCGCCAATCTGCCTATTTCCGACAGTGCGATCGAACACACCATTCGCCCCGTCATTTTCAACAATCGGTTGTACGTGATCTGGGCCGAATGCGTGTTTCAGGACAGGCACACAGTCAGCCAGACAGACAACAACAGCACCAAAACCAACCCCTTGTTTCGGTTGAACCTTTGCTACAAAAAATATGACGACAGTTGGAGCACCCCACAAACCTGCCTGCAGGGTTTCGGCACACACGACAGTTTTCACATGCTGGACCTTGACGAAATCAGACGACACACGCAAACCGTTGCGGTCCATGACCCCAAGCATTCACCCCCATCCCTGCACATTGCCCTCTACGTAAAAAGCGATGAGCCGATAGAAAACCTGACCTGCCCTTTCTGGATTTCGGCGCATATCGACAAGGATGCTACGACGTCATCCCTATTATTTCCCGACGGCGTGTTTACCGATTTAACAAAAAACGCCCTCAATGAAGACGTCCCCGGCTCCAAGAAAGGCCGAGGTAACCAAAAACGCAAAGGCCCACCCAAGCCAACCGATCTTTCAATGATCAATCATGCATTGAGCACCACTGAAAATGGAGTTCTGCAATTTCCAAACAGCTCAGGCACGCTCAAGGCCCCCTGTATAACAATCCGTCAGGACAACGTGTCCGGCACCGTCGAGTTTATTGATTTTTCAACCTCATCCATCAGTGAATCAGACGTTCGCACCGACAGCCGAAGCAGTTTTCCACGCCGACCGATTCGAATGAACATCACCTTTGCCAGGCACCTGATCGAGCGTGCCGAATCGGGGATGGAAACGTTGTTGAGTTGGGGCTCCCAGCAGTTGCAAGAGCCCGCTTTTGTAGAAAATGCCCCAACCGAGAAGATGGATTTCTACGGTGCCTACGGGCGCTACTTCATCGAGTTGTTCCTTTACCTGCCATGGCTGATGGCCCACCGCTTCTGCCTCGAACGCCAGTACGGTGAGGCCGAACGCTGGTTGCACTATCTGTTCAATCCCGGCCGCAAAAAAATCAAGGACCAAAACCCCGACTACTGGAATGCGGTGCCGTTGACCAGCATCGAGACACACGGGCAGCTCACTTATGCCATCCAGAGCCCGCAGGACCCCCATCAGATTGCCCTTAGCCATCCGGTGCACTTTCGCAAAGCCCTGTTCATGCTTTACATCGATATTCTGCTCAATCGCGGCGACACCGCTTACCGCACGCTGACGCCTGACGGGTTGGCACAGGCCAAGCTTTGGTATATCCGAGCCTTGGACCTTCTGGGCCCGCGCCCTGACCTCAAACAAACCGACCTGTGGACCACTGTCACCCTGAAAGCCTTCTGCGAAGAACGCAACACCGTGCTGCGAACGTTTGAAAATAAGCTGGGTAAAGAGGGCAAGCACAAACCTGAGGCAGGTTCTCCCGGCGTTGCTCCCCAAGTGTGTGAACGGCCTTACGCATCCCCACCGTCGGTACATACGATCGATACGCCTCATTTGCATTTGCCATTCAACCCGGTGCTGATTGCTCGCTGGGAAAAGCTCGAAAGCCGTTTGCACAACCTCAGGCACCATCTCGACATGGCCGGAAAACCGCTCAGGCTGCCACTTTTTACCGCCCCCGCGAACCCCGGCGACCTGTCAGGCTCTACTCCTCGGCGCGCAGCCGAACCCGGGATTTACCAACGCCAGGGGACAGAGATTCCTCCTTACCGTTTCAGCGTCCTGCATGCCCACGCCATGAGTGCCGTCGACACGGTAATTCAGTTCGGAGCAACGCTACTGTCGTTTATCGAGCGCAGTGAGCAGGCCAGTTATCAGGAAATCCAGCAACACCATCTGTGGGATATGGCGAACATTGCCGTGGACCTGCAGACCCAGGTGTTGAAAGCCGACCAGAAAAACAAGGAAACCTTGCTTGCCAGCAAAGCTGTCGTCGAAGGACGTGTGGACTACTACAACCAACTGGTCAACGAAGTGATAAACCCGGCCGAAGCTGCAGCCGCCGCGCTGCACCTGACAGGACGCGTTGCCGAAGCCAGCGCCCATGCGGCGCAAGTGGTCGCTCAAGGCTTGAAGGTTGTCCCCAACATCTTTGGCCTGGCGGACGGTGGTCATCGTATCGAAGGGCTGCCTCTGGCTGTCATGGCCGGTGCCCAAGGTGCGGCAGCTGCCGCCCATGGCGCAGGCGAAGCCCTCGAACGGGCCGCGCAATACCGTCGTCGCCACGAGGAGTGGACGTTCATGCGTGATCAGGCAAGGCTCGAAATTGCGCAACTCGATGCGCAGTTGGCGCTTGAAACCGAACGAGAGACCGCCTCCCTGCTCGTCCTGCGACAAACCCGAACAGCACTTGAGCAAGCCAGGACCGTCTACAGCCTGCTCAGCAATCGCTTCACCAACTCCCAGCTTTACCAATGGTTCACCGGCCAAATGTCCGGCTTCTACTATCAGGCGTACGACGCCGCGCTGTCGCTGTGCCAGTTCACCGAACTGTGCTGGCGCTACGAAATGGCCGATCACTCCACTCCGGCGTTCGTCCAGCCCCAGGCCTGGAACAGCACCTATCGCGGACTCGGCCCCGGTGAGCGGATGAAACTGGCCTTGCTGAACATGCAGAACGCTTACCTTCTGGGCAATGAACGCGAGCTGGAAATTCACAAGACCGTGTCACTGCGTCAACTCAAAGACAAGGACAAGAACTCCTCGATCAACAAAAACTGGAGAGACACACCCGGGAGCAGTGAGAACTCCACTGTCAAGGGCTTCAGATCCGATCTGAAAACCGGCTCATGCGAGTTCGAACTGACCCAGGCGATGTTTGACAACGACTATCCAGGCCACTATCTGCGCCGGATCAAAAGTATCAGCATCACCTTGCCAACGACTCTGGGCCCTTATGACGATATCCGCGCCCTCCTCATCCAGACTCGCAGCGAAGTGGTCATGCCAGGTGATAGCGCGCCTTCAATCAAGAGCCTGCTCGCCAACCGGCAGGTCGCCCTTTCGACAGGCCTCGATGACAACGGACTGTTTACCCTGAGCGCTCAGGACGAGCGCTACCAGCCCTTTGAATACACAGGTGCGATCTCCAGATGGAAGCTGGTGTTCCCGAATCCTGCGGCACAGAAAGCGATGCTTGAATCACTCTCCGATGTCATCGTGCATCTGAAGTACACCGCCAGGGCGGATGGGGGCGCGCTGTGAAGGAACACACATCTATCCCTGTCACGCCTCCGGCCCTGCCCAAGGGAGGCGGCGCCATTCAAAGTATCGGCAGTAGTCTGGGTGCCGTCGGTTTCAGCGGTGCAGCCTCCTGCGAGATTGCGTTACCGATCTCACCCGGACGCGGCTACTTTCCGGCGCTGACCCTCAATTACAGCAGTGCCCAAGGCAACGGCGTGTTCGGTCTGGGCTGGGCACTCTCCCTGGGCGCGATCGGCCGCCGCACCAGCCAGGGTGTGCCCGCCTACACCAACGATGATGCGTTCATTGGCCCCGACGCGCAGGTCTGGCTGCCGGAGCGGCATCAGCGAACAGGTGACATCCTTTCAAGCCGAAAGACATTGGGTGACAACTCGACCATTGAACATGAAGTCGTGCGCTACCGGCCCCGCATCGAAACTGCTTTCGACTTGATCGAGCATTGGTCCAGCACGACAGACAAACCTGGCTTTTGGCGGGTCTACGGCGCGGATGGCAG
The DNA here is from genome assembly GCF_018449725.1 of Pseudomonas sp. dw_612. GTDB lineage: Bacteria > Pseudomonadota > Gammaproteobacteria > Pseudomonadales > Pseudomonadaceae > Aquipseudomonas. Next base: position 109,701 of record NZ_JAAVVC010000018.1, read on the forward strand.
TCAGCACCTGTACGGAAAAAACCCGTCGGCACGCCGTGCCGCCTTCGATGCGCCTTCCAAGGTCGCCGCATGGCTGCTCGAAGAGAGCATGAACGCCCATGGCGAACATATTCTTTATGAGTACAGAGTCGATGAATTTCATGTCGAAGGCGGAGCCGACTACCGCGCACAACGCTACCTGAGCCGCGTGCGCTACGGCAATTTCAACGCAGATTCGCAATTTTACCTGAGCAGAGTCGATGGGCTCAGACAGGCTCAATGGCACTTCGAACTGTGCCTGGATTACGGAGAGCGCAGTACTGCGTTGACAGAGACGCCCGAATATCAAGGCAAACAGACGAGTCCGGAACGCAGCGACCCCTTTTCAGACTTCGCCTACGGGTTTGAACTGGGTACACGCCACTTGTGCCGGCAAGTCCTGATGTTCCACTACTTTCCTGAAGAAGCATCGATGGGCAAAGAGCCGCGCCTGGTTCGCCGTCTGTTGCTCGAATACCGTGAGCACGGTCTCACCTACAACAGCCTGAGCGCCGCTTTCCACCAGGCTTACGGTTCTGACAATCAAGCTGAGACCCTTGCGCCGCTTGAATTCACCTATTCCTCGTTCAAGCTAAAGCCCGACATTCAGCATTACCAACCTTTCGACGCATTGTCCGGGCTTAACAACGCACAACCCTTTCAACTGGTCGACCTGCTGGGCGACGGCATCCCCGGCGTACTGCGTCGAACCGATAAATGCTGGCAGTACCGCCAGCCGTTACGCGCGGCCACGGGCGCGGACCACGTTGCGTATGGCGACTGGGAGGACCTTGCACAAGTACCACCGACAGACAGCAGCCGTAACAGCCGTCAGTTTCTCAGTGATTTCAACGGTGACGGGCGTCTGGATTGGGTGGTGGCTCGGCAGGGCTTCAGTGGTTTCTTCACCTTGAATCACACCGGCAAATGGTCGAACTTCACGCCCCTCAATGCCGTGCCGACGGAGCTCTTCCTGCCCCAGGGCCAGTTGGCCAATTTAATGGGGGCCGGGCTTAATGATCTGGTCATTCTAGGGCCGCGCAGTGTTCGCCTGTACGCCAACAGCAAAGGAAAAGGGTTTGCTCCCGGCGTTCAGATCCCCCACAGGATCGATAACGATGACTTGCCACAGCCAGGCAACTCGCCTGGCGAACTGGTGGCCTTCAGCGATTTGCTGGGTAGCGGGCAACAACATCTCATCCGTATTCGCCATAACGAAGTGACCTGCTGGCCCAACCTGGGTGGCGGGCGCTTCGGCAAGGCGCGAGTTATCGCGGCGCCTCTGGACCTTCCATACGAAGCGTTCGACGCATCGCGTATCCTGCTGGCCGACCTTGACGGCTCAGGCGCTGTCGACCTGATTTATCTGCAGCCGGATTGCGCGCGCATTTACCTGAACAAATGCGGCAACGGCTTCAACGCCGCGATCGAATTGCCATGGCCGGAAGGCCTGCGGTATGACGCGTCCTGCCAGGTGAGCGCCATGGATCTGCAAGGCCTGGGTTGCTCCAGCCTGGTGTTCAGTGCACCGCAGAAAACGACCCGGCATTTTCGCTACGACTTCGTTGACACCAAACCTTATTTGCTCAGTTCAACCAACAACAACATGGGGGCCAGCGCCAGCGTCATTTATCGCAGCTCTGCCCAAGAGTGGCTGGATGAAAAGAGGCTGCTGCTCAAGAACAACAAAACCGCGACCTCACAACTCCCATTTCCGCTACTTGTGGTCAAGCAACAATCACAGTTCGATGAAATAACCGGTAACCGGATAGCACAACGCTTCAGGTATCGCCGGGGTGTCTACGACGGTAGCGAGCGGGAACTACGCGGGTTCGGCCTGCTTGAGCAAAGCGACAGGTACTTCGGCCCGGACGGCAAGGCAAATACTTCCCACACTGAGCCGACACTGATCAAGACCTGGTTTCACACTGGCCAGGAAACGGATCTTGCCGACAATCCGGGTTACAACCTCCGCGACAGGGCGGCCTCTGGTATGGGCGAAACCGTCGTGAAGTGGGGAGAACGCTGGGGCCCGGAAAAACACAAACCAGCCGTCGAATACCTGGTCAAAAACATGGCAGTCCGCCGAAGGGAAGCGGCCAGGGCGCTGACCGGTCGCATCCTGCGAGTTGAAACCTATGGCCCGGGCGATCACCCGAGGGCAAAAAATCCGATTTCAGTAGAACACCATCGATACCTGATAAACGAGCTCAGGGGCCAGGGTGAACACAGTTCCCATTCAATCCTGCACCCCGTGCTACTGGAGAACATTCGATATGAATACGAACGTATCCCCGATGATCCTCGTTGCACGCACACCATCAACTTGGCGTGGGACACCTACGGTTACCTGACCCACAGCGCGACGGCCAGTTATGCTCGTCGAAAAAGGGCAGGCGATGCGCCTCCGTTCACCGCCCCCTGGCAAAACACATGGTGGAGGGACGCCCACGATGATGATCAGCAGTTTTATTACCTGAACGAAACAAAGGCTCAATTCATTCACATCGATACGTCAGGGAGCCGACGGCTTGGCCTGCCGTACTTGCAGCGTACCAATGCGTTGAAGTTGCCCAAGGCGCCTCTGCCCGACGGCCTGGAACCCAGTGCAATCAATTACGAAAACCTGCTCGAACTGAGCGATTCGGCCGCCTGGAAAACCCGTCTTGTCATGACAGGCCTGTCTTTACAGCGCTACAGCAAACCAGGCACGAAGGAAGTATTCACTGATGGTCAGGCCAGCGTCGAAGGATTGATCGATCACCTGGAAACCGCCGAACTCAATGAGGTGGCGTTGAAGGCCTATGACGTACTGGCTTCACGGCCCGGGCAGGCGCCTTTCGAGCGGACAAAAAAACTACAGAACAACGGCTACAGAAAAATGCCCACGGCCTTGCCAGCAGATGCGCATGCCGATCAACAAGACATGCTCTGGTCAGTGCGGCGCCACTTCGCCACTTATAAGGACCTGACTGGTTTCTTCAGGATCAGGACATTCCAGGCAAGCCGAAAGCATGGCACGACAACGCTCACCCATGACCCCTATTACTGCGCGACCAAAACACTCGAACGCCCGGACAACTGCACAACCACGGTCACCCAGATCGATTATCGGACACTTCAACCCATCCAGATCACTGACCCCAACAAGGTCATTCACGAAGCGCTGTACGATGCCTTTGGGCAAGCATTGGCTATCAGTTACCGGAAAATGAATGGGGCCGGGAAAGACATTGGATTCAAGCCGATTACCACCTTTATTCGGCACGCCGACATGCGCCCGTACATCGCCGTTCAAAACCCCGAGCGCGCCTTGCAATACGTAGCCAGCGCCTACTGTTACGACCCGCTCAGCTGGATGGGAAAAATTACGTTCTCAACGGTGCAAGAGCTGGACTGGCGCAATCAAGCCGTCATGCTCGGCGATCTCCTGCCCAGCGGTCACGTACGTGCCAGCGCGCGCATTCGCCTGGCGGTTCCAGATACCAAAAAAACACCCTATGAGCAAAAGCTCCTGACCCTTATTGACAGCATAAAACGTGAACCGGTGCACTACGCGGCATTGCAGGCTGACAGGTTCAACCACGACACGGAAAAACAGATCCGAATCACCGTCATTTACCGGGATGGCTTTGGCCGGCCATTACAAAGCAATCAGAAAGTCGAGTCGGGTGAGGCATGGACGGTCAGTGAAGACGGCACGTTGAAGCAGGAGAATAACGTGTTGCTCGAACGCGACACCCCACTTCGCTGGCGAGTCAGGGAGCGCGTCGAATACAACAATAAAGGCTTGGTGATTCGCACCTACCGTCCTTATTTCAGTGACAGCTTTCGCTACATCAGCGATCAATCCCTGCGCCAGTTCGGCCTTTGTGATCAGTACTTTCATGACCCGCTGGGTCGACTCGTTCGGGTCATCAATGCCAAAGGCGACATGCGTCGAAACACTTACCTCCCGTGGTATTGCATCACCGAAGACGAGAACGATACCCAAACCGGACCGGAACCCGACAACAACACCGCACAAGGAAGTGCACCATGAGCACCGTCATTCATCGGCATACGCCGACCCTGAACGTCGTCGATGGCCGAAACCTGCATATCCGCGAAGTCTCCTACTTGCGCAGTGATCCCCTGGCACAGCCCGAGGCTCGCGTGATTCGCCACTCTCACGATATCAATGGCCAAGTCGTCGCGCACTACTCACACCCTGGCACGCCCCACCACAAACGTGCTGACTCGACGCAAACAAGCAGTTTGTCGGGCACCTTGCTGTTGACCGACAGCACCGATGCGGGCTGGCAGTTGACCTTTTTCGGGGAGTCGGGCCAAGCGCTCGATAAGTGGGACGCCGGTGGCAGCCACTGGCAAACAGACTACGACGAGCAACTGCGCCCATTGGTGATATACGAAGAGCCCGACGGGAACGCAAGCCGGACCGTCGAGCGCTTCACCTTTGCCGACGGCTCAACCGAGCACGCAAAAAACAACCAGTGCGGGCGTCTGATTCGCCACGATGATCCCGCAGGCAAGCTGCTGTTCTCTGCGTATGACCTCACGGGAAACCCCGTCAGCGAAATACGCTGGTTGCTGAAGCAAAGCCATGCGGCAGACTGGCCACAAGAACTCGATAAGCGCGACGATCTGCTTGAAAACGGAGATGGCTATGCCACCACCCGGCAATTCGCACCCACCGGGGAAATCCTTGAACACCGAGATGCCTCAGGCAATACCCGGCGTTCGCGTTTCGATGTTGCCGGGCAACTGAAACAGATCACCCTGCAACTCAATGATGTCAGCGATCAACAGCTGATTCTCGATCAGCTCAAGTACAACGCACAGGGCCAGATCGAATCGCAGACCTTGGGGCGCAACATCCTCACCTCGGCGACCTACACACCTGAAAATGGCCGGATGCAACAACAGAAAACCTCGCGATCGGGAGCTGTCACGCTTCAAGCCTTGCACTATGCCTATGACGCCGTGGGCAATGTGCTGTCGGTCGAGGACCATACCAAACCCGAACAGTACAACACCAACCAGCGGGTCAAACCGATCAGCACGTATGCCTACGACAGCCTTTATCAATTGGTCCAGGCATCGGGCCGTGAAGAACAGGGCGCTGGCATTCGCGCGTCGCTGCCTGACGGCTCGTTGACCCCGGGCGACCGGAGCCGGTTGCTCAACTTCACTCAACGCTACACCTACGACGAACGCGGCAACCTGATCAAGCTGCAACATCAACGGGCGAACAACAACCACACTCACGAGATGTCCATTGCACCGGGCAGCAATCGCGGCCTGTCATGGAAAACCGGCGATCCGCTTCCCGACTTCGCCAATGGCTTCGATGCCAACGGCAACTTGAAAGCCCTGCAAACCGGGCAACCCCTGGAATGGAACGCGCGCAATCAATTGCAACGCGTGACGCTGGTTGAACGTGACGACGGTGATTCGGACACGGAAACCTACCTCTACGATGGCGCGGGTCAGCGTGTTCGTAAACGACAGACCACCCGGCGGCACTCGGTCACCGAAATCAGCGATGTCATCTATTTGCCCGGCCTGGAAATCCGTGAAAGCACTGGAGAAAGACTCGAGGTCATCACCCTCCAGGCCGGAGGATGTAGCGTCAGATACCTGAGTTGGACCAGAGGCCAGCCCAAGTCAGCCAACATGAGCCCATTGCGCTTCAGCTTCAACGACCATCTGGGTTCCAACACCCTCGAAACGGACGTCGACGGCCATCTGATCCGCGAGGAAGGTTATTACCCTTATGGAGGAACGGCCTGGAGGACCGCCCGCTCAGAGCAGGAAGTGAAATACAGCACCCTCCGTTACTCGGGCCAGGAGCGAGACGCCAGCGGAATGTACTATTTTGGAATGCGCTATTACGCGCCCTGGTTGCAACGATGGATCAGCCCTGATCCTGCGGGGACTGTCGACGGGTTGAACCTGTATGGCATGGTCGGTAATAACCCGGTGAGGTTCGTCGATGTCCAGGGCCTGGGCAAGGACGACATCGTCAACGACTTTGCTCTTCAGGGAAGAGAACGATCACAGGCCATCATGAACTTCGCCATGACCCCGCGAACTTATACGGGCTCACAGACGAAACAGCGGGAGAAACGCGAAGCGGATATTCGGCAAAACCCCGATCACAGGTTCAGCAAAGGCTTGCTCAAGGATCATCTGGTGGCCCATTCCTATGCCGTACTGCCGAATCAAAATACAACCTTCATGGACTTCTTCAACCTCACGGCGCCCAAAACAGGTCCCGTTGGATACGAAGGGGTAGACAAGGACTATCAGGGCACAGCCATCAGCCATGAGTTCTACATGGACTATGGCAGCTACAGAATCGCAAACTCCGCCGACTACATGGCAGGCCTGACCGCCCGTTATAGCGATGCCAAAGCGGACCCGATCAGGCCCGTCAGCTTCGCAGAACTGAGAGCCGAACCGACGCTGAGCAGGACGCTGGGGCAGAGTCACGAGCTGCAACCCTACACCCGGGACCTCATCGCAAACCATATCGAGAGCAGCCAGCAGATCATCCCGTTAAGAGCCGGCGGACCCGGGACGCATTCAGAGGTCAGGCTTCTGAACTCGGTCGTCGCAATGTACCCGGGCTCCGCTGAAAGGCTGCTCGGCGATCTGCACCTGTTCACCGACACCTTGACCGTTGGTGCAATCCCGTTGCCTTTTGTAGCCTGCTACAACTGCAGCGGGATCATCCCTGATGAGATCACCATACCGACGCAGCGCGCCGTCAGAGACTATGAAGGGTTCAACACACATGTCCAATGGTTGAGAGGGAGGGAATCCTGACGCGTTGCCCGTCTGACGCGTCAATTCCGCTCAAGCACTAATCGCATTCGTAAACACCAACCGATTCCCGAACGGGTCGGTCACGGTCATGTCCTGACTTCCCCAGGGCATGGCCTGGATCTGAGGTTTGGCAAACATGTATTCCTTGGCAACCAGTTGTTGCTGGAACGCTTCCAGTTCATCGGTTTCGATGCGCAGTGCCGAGCCCGGCGTGGCGTCGCCGTGGTGCTCGGTCAGGTGCAGCACACATTCGCCCCGGGACACTTGCAGGTACAACGGGAAGTTGGCTTCGAAACGGTGTTGCCAGTCAATCTTGAACCCCAGAAAATCGACGTAGAACGCCACTGCTTTGGCTTCATCGAAGATCCGCAGGATCGGGGTGGTTTTGCCGAAGCTCATGGGTTGCTCCCTGACTTAAAAGGCCCAGTGTAGCTGGGCTGGATGTCAGCACTTCGGCTTGGCGATGGCTTTCTTTAATCTCAGAGTGCCATCATTGTGACGTAGCACTCGAAATACTTACTGGAACCCCCCACGCAAATCCCCTTCCCGCGCCAGAAACCGCCCTTCCCTGCGCCCATTCGCCTGGCCATCGACATAGCTCAACACACCGTTGACCCACACCCCGTCAATCCCTTCCGCCGCCCGTTGCGGGTCATGGAAATCTGCCACGTCGCGAATGGTCAGCGGATCAAACAGCACCAGGTCCGCCCAATGTCCTTCACGAATCTCACCGCGCTCTTTCAAGCCAAAGCGCGCCGCCGACAACCCGGTCATCTTGTGTACGGCGGTATGCAGCGGAAAAAGCCCGACGTCACGGCTGAAATGTCCGAGCACCCGCGGGAACGCGCCCCACAAACGTGGATGCGGAAACGGGTCTTCCGGCAAACCGTCGGAGCCGACCATCGACAACGGGTGCGCCAGGATCCGCCGCACATCCGCCTCGTCCATCCCGTAATACACCGCGCCTGCCGGTTGCAGACGGCGGGCGGCGTCGAGCAGCGGCACGCCCCACTCGGCGGCGATATCGATCAAATCGCGACCGCCCAACTCGGGGTGCGGCGTGGACCAGGTGATGGTGATGCGATGGGCATCGGTCACTTGCTTGAGGTCCAGGGTTGAGGAACTCGCCGCGTAGGGATAACAATCGCAGCCCACCGGGTGGGTTTTCGCGGCGTGTTCCAGGGATGCCAACAGCTGCGGACTGCGCCCCCAATTACCGACGCCAGCACATTTCAGGTGGGAAACGATCACCGGGGCTTTGGCATGACGGCCAATCTGGAAGGCCTCATCCATCGCCTCCAGCACCGGTTCGAACTCACTGCGCAAATGAGTGGTGTAGACCGCGCCGAACGCGGTCAGCTCTTCGGTCAGTTGCATGACTTCATCGGTAGACGCCGAGAACGCGCTCGCATATGCCAGGCCTGTGGATAACCCCAACGCGCCGGCCTCAAGGCTTTCACGCAGTTGCTCGCGCATCGCGGAGATTTCTTCGGCGGTGGCGGTGCGAAACAGGTCGTCGAGGTGATTGCTGCGCAACGCGGTGTGGCCGACCAACGCCGCCACGTTCAGCGTGGTGTTCGCCGCTTCGACCGCTGCGCGGTAGTCGCTGAAGCGCGGATAAACAAACGCCGCGCGAGTGCCAAGCAGGTTCATCGGGTCCGGTGGATCGCCGCGCAAACTGACCGGCGAGGCGCTGATCCCACAGTTGCCGACGATCACCGTGGTCACGCCCTGGCTGAGCTTGGGCAACATCTGTGGCTGACGGATGACCACCGTGTCGTCATGGGTGTGCACGTCGATGAAGCCTGGCGCCAGCACCCGGCCGGCGGCATCGATTTCTTCCGTGGCGCTGGCATCGCGCAAGTCGCCAATACGTTCGATGCGGCCATTCAGAATCGCCACATCGGCGGGATAACCGGGGCTGTTGCTGCCATCAATGATGAGGGCGTTGCGGATCAGTGTGTCGTACAGCATGTCAGTCTCCCAGCGGCAAATGATCGTCGCCGCCGCGGTAATCGTCCAGGGCGAGTTTGATCCGCCGCAGACGTTCTTGATTGTCTTCAGGATTGGCCAGGGCCAGTTCGGTGGCCAGCACGTCAATGGCCAGCAGCATGCCGTAGCGCGCCGCCGTGGGTTTGTAGATGAATGAGGTTTCGACGCCTTGCAGCGGCAACAGCACGTCGGCCAATTGCGCCAGCGGCGAGTCGGGCCGAGTGATGGCGAGAATCCGTGCGCCGTAGCTGCGGGCCAGTTCCACCGCTTCGAGCAGCTCGGGGGTGATGCCGGTCAGTGAGCAGGCGACGACGGCGCGGTCGGCATCGAGGCTAGCGGCGGTGACCCGCATCATGACCGGGTCATGGCACACCGCAATCGGGTAACCGAATCGTACCAACCGCACTTGCAGTTCATCACTGCACAAGGTCGAGCAACCGCCCATGCCGAAGGCATGAATCATCCGCGCCTTGCCCAACAGTTTCACGGCATCGGCGAAGCGCGACTCATCGAATGCAGCCAGGTGCTGACGCAAGGTCGATTCGATGTCACCGACAATCTGCCCGTAAAACGCCGACTGTTCAGGCGTACCCGCCGGGTCGAGAAAACGACTGCCGACGCCACTGGCCTGGGCCAGTTGCAGTCGCAGATCGCGCAAGTCCCGACAGCCCACCGTGCGGGCAAAACGTGAGAGCGTGGCGGTGCTGACCTCCGCCCGCAGCGCGAGCTCATCGAGGCTGGCGGCGGAGGCAAATCCTACGTCGTCGAGCATCAGCCGGGCGATACGTCCTTCGCCGGCGCTGAAGGAATCCTGACGGGAACGAATCTGGTAGAGGATGTCCATGGCGGGCGGCTCCGGCTACAGCAGGTAAGAAAGACCCAGGGTCAGACCGAAGGCGACCACCGAGATCAGCGTCTCGAGCACGGTCCAGGTCTTGAAGGTCTGGGCAACCGTCATATTGAAGTATTCCTTGATCAGCCAGAAGCCGCCGTCGTTGACGTGGGAAAAGATAACCGACCCCGCGCCCGTCGCCAGCACCAACAACTCCGGATGCGGATAACCCAGACCGATGGCCACCGGCGCAACGATGCCGGAAGCGGTGGTCATGGCGACAGTGGCGGAACCGGTGGCGACGCGCATCAGGGCGGCGAACAGCCAGCCCATGATCAGCGGCGACAGGTGAAATTCATGGGCCAGGCTGACGATCTGATCGGTGACACCCGCGTCCACCAGGATCCGGTTTAAACCGCCCCCCGCACCCACCAGCAAGGTAATGCTGGCCGTCGGCGCCAAGCACTCATTGGTGAATTTGAGGATCGATTCACGGCTGAAGCCCTGGGCCAGGCCGAGGGTCCAGAAGCTCAGCAGCGTCGCCAGCAGCAAGGCAATCACCGAGTTGCCGATGAACAGCAGGAACTGGTTGAAACCGCTCCCCGGCGTGGAAATCAGATTGGCCCAGCCGCCGATCAGCATCAGCACCACCGGCAGCAGAATCGTCGCCATGGTGATGCCGAAACCCGGCAGGCTATCGCGCGGCTCGCGCTCAAGGAACTGCCGCTCCAACGGGTTATCCGCCGGCAGTTGAATGCGCGGCACGATAAATTTAGCGTACAGCGGACCGGCAATGATCGCGGTCGGGATGCCGATCAAAATCGCGTAGAGCAAGGTCTGCCCCACCGACGCCTGATAGACCTGCACCGCCAGCATCGCCGCCGGGTGCGGCGGCACCAGGGCATGAACCACCGAGAGGCCCGCGACCATGGGCAAACCGACCATCAGAATCGAAACCCCGACTCGCCGCGCCACCGTGAACGCAATCGGCACCAGCAATACAAAACCGACCTCGAAAAACAGCGGCAACCCGACCAGGAACGCGATGCTGACCATCGCCCAGTGCGCGTTTTTCTCGCCAAACCGGTCGATCAACGTGCGCGCGACCTGCTCTGCCCCGCCCGACTCGGCCATCATCTTGCCGAGCATCGTCCCCAGCGCCACCACCAGCGCAATATGCCCCAGCGTCTTGCCCACCCCGGCCTCGTAAGCCCCCACCACCCCCGACGGCGGCATCCCGGCCAGCAGCGCCAGGCCAATGGACACCAGGGTGATCACAATGAACGGATTGAGTCGGTAACGCGCGATCAGAACAATCAGCGCAATGATGGCGATAGCGGCATACACCAGCAGCCAATAGCCGAAGGAAGGCGTCATGCGGTACTCCTCGAAAGGGTCACGTCGAGTGATTTGTGAAACTCATAAATCATTTCGCGGCGTGATTTTCAAACGAGGTGAAACTAATTTTCGTGGAGAGGTAAGGGATGTCGCGCAGAGGTATGGCAGGTCGCAGGTTATGAAAATGAGGGGTGGGGATTTTCATCAGTCCAGTGGTCAGTTTTCAACACCACGATAAGAGCTATACTCGGCACTCGTCCCCAGACCGAGCCACGCTCATGGCACCTGTGCGCCGTAACAGCAAAAAAATGAATTCAGAGACGTTGATTCGTGCGATCGCCAGTTCAACAGCGATCGAGACGGGCCAGAGTGTTGAAGTCATTGAGCGCAAGCTTAAAAACAAAACCAACAAGTTCGCGCATCTCAATCTTGCACCGTAGCGATGGCAGATCGCTGTATCCATCACTCCGATAAGGCCTGCCGAACCCAATGTTCCATAGGCTCGTAGTTGCAGTTCAATCCTTGGTTGATCGCAGCAAAGTAAGCATCCTTGTGCTCCTCCCAAATGCTGTAATCCAAAGGCAAGCGACCGCTCTGAACAGCCATTACATCCGCGAGTAATCTTGATAAGCGCCCGTTGCCTTCACGAAATGGGTGAATCAGGATGAACTCCACGTGGCTCACAGCAATCGCCTTGATCAACTCGTCATCCGTGCAATTGCTGCACGGAGTGAATCTGGCAAGACAGTCCCGTTCAAAATCAACGAGCAATCGAGGAATTTGCGGTGCAGCAGCGAAGAAAAATCCGCCTTTACCCATGTTGACCGAGCGAATGTCTCCAGCCCAAAAATAGAGGTTACCAAGCCATCGCCGATGCCAATCCTTGAGGTCCTGCACAGTCAATTGCCGATCAGGCAGATTTTCAATCAGCACCGACTGATACAACTTCTCGAGCAATACCAATTCGGCGTCGTCCATATCCTCCGGGTCGGTAATACCCAGTTTGTTGCCTAAAACCTGCTCGTCCGAGCCGGGTTCATAGCTACTCTGCGAACCTTCTGCATCATAGCGATTGTTCATTTTTCGTCGTTCCTGACCAGGTTGATGATTAAAGAATCAACCATAGGCCCGAGCGCTGACTTTGATCAATTTCAAAAACTGAAACGGCCGCCCGAAGGCAGCCGCTTGTCAGGCTGGAAACCCAGGCCCGCTTGGTTTAAACGCCAATCACACCATTTCGTTACGAATCCATTCAACCACCGACATGCGCTTCGGCACCCACCCAAGCAACTCCCGCGCATGTTTGCCGCGAACCCGGCTGTTGGAGCCCAAGCCATAGTTAGCCATTTCATAACCCCACTCGGCTTCGGCATCCTTGAGCGGCCAGTCTTGCGGCTTGCCCAGATTCAGCGCTTCGGCCATGGCGGTGGTCATGTCGATAAACGACGATTCACCGCTTTCGACGAAGTAGAACGTGCCCGGTACGTTTTTGGTCAGCGCCAGCAAGTACAGGGCCACCACGTCTTCGATGTGCACGTTGGACCAGATGTTCAGGCCCGTGCCGACGTGGCGGACCACACCGTTTTTGCGTGCTTGTTTCAACAAACGCGGCAACTGCACGCTGTCGCGTTTGACGCCGAGGCTGTTGCCGTAGATCAGGGTGTTGCAGATGACGGCGGAGTTCACCCCGTCCTTCGCGGCGGCGAGGATCAGGTTGTCGATGGCCACGCGGGCAGCCTTGTCGACGGTCGGTTCCGGCAGGTTGTCTTCGTAGTAGATGACATCGCTGGATTTACCGCCCGACGCATCGCCGACGATGCTCGAACCGCTGGTGTGCAGGAACACTTTGTTGGTGCCGCGAAGCGCATTGAGCAAGGCTTCTACTGCGGCGCGATGGTCGCTGCTGGCGGCGTTGATCACGGCGTCGGCGGTGCGGGCCTGATCGGCCAGCAAGGCGCTGTCATCCAGGGTGCCGATCACTGGAGTGATGCCCAGCGCGCTCAGCTCATTGGCTTGTTCGGCGCTGCGCACCAGACCGGTGACGTTATGACCTGCGCGGACCAGGCCCGTGGCGATGGAGCCGCCGATAAAACCGGCAGCGCCGGTAACGAATACGTTCATGGAGAAACTCCCTGCGTTGATAAGTGATGCAACGAGTATCAACGACCGATCCCTGTCGAAAAATCCCCAGTGACCCAATTCACTCTTGCGCAGGGATCACGAATCAGCCCTTGAAATTCGAGTCTGCGTACACCGCCAATTTGCCCTGGATAAAGTCCAGGAAGCACTGGATGCGCAGGGCCAGTTGCGAGTTGCGGTAATACACGGCGTTGATCGGCTGGCGATAGCCGCTGTTGAACTGCGACAGCACCTCCTTCAGGCGCCCGGCGCGGATGTCGTCGTGGGTCATGAAATCCGACAGGCACGCGATGCCCTGGCCTTCCAGCGCCAGGTGACGCACGGTCTCGCCGCTGGAGGCGTTGATCGCCGCGTTGATCGGCCAGCGATCACCGTGCACATGGCGCAGCGGCCACTGGTTGAGGCCTTCGTTCTGGGTGAAGCCGAGCAGCGTGTGATCGTTGAGATCGGCAACGGCGACGGGGGTGCCGTGCTGCTCCAGGTACGCCGGGCTGGCGACGATGTGCAGTGGACTGCAACCCAGGGAGCGCGCGTGCAAGGTCGAGTCCGCCAGCGCGCCGATGCGAATGGCGATGTCGGTGCTTTGTTCCAGCAGGTCAATGATCAAGTCGTTGCTGTTGAGTTCGAGCTGGATATCCGGGTAGAGACGGCGGAACTCATCGATGTACGGCACGATGGCGTGCAGCATGAATGGCGATGCGGCGTTGATCCGCAGACGCCCGGACGGGGTTTGCTGGCGGGAATTGAGACGTTCTTCAAGCTCGTCCATCTGATCGAGAATCCGCTTGGCGTGTTCGAAGAAGTACTTGCCCTCTTCGGTCAGGTCCATGCGTCGGGTGGTGCGGTTGATCAGCGTGGTGTCGAGCTTGGCTTCCAGACGCGACAACGTGCGGCTGACCGCCGACGGCGTTTGCCCGACCTGCTCGGCCGCAGCCGAGATCGACCCGCATTCAATCACGCAGACGAAAATCTGCAATTCATCGGATCTGGCTTTCACGTGGGTCCTCTTTGCGAATCGGCGTGGCATGAATCGCCAAGATCGCAGCCTTCGGCAGCTCCTACAAGGATTGCGTCCCGCAGCACCACCGGATGTACGCGATCCGTAGGAGCTGCCGAAGGCTGCGATCTCTCCCGCCGTTGCGACGGATAGTAGCCGGAAAACTTATACCGACAGCCCAAACACCTCAGTCAAATGCTGCTCATAGCGCTTCACATCGCCTTCGATGTCCGGGCGTTTCATCACGTCCACGCACAAAAAGGTCGGCAAACCGGTCATGCCGAGGAAGGTGTTGGCCTTGTGGAACGGGAAGTACACCGCGTCCACGCCTTTGGCTTCGAAGAAGTCGGTCGGGTCGTCGAAGGCTTGCTGCGGCGCGTTCCAGGTCAGGGACAACATGTATTGCTTGCCCTGCAACAAACCACCGCTGCCGTACTTTTGCGACGCGTCGGAACGGGTACGGCCATCACTGGCGTAGAGGCTGCCGTGGCCTTCGGTGAAGACTTCGTCGATGTACTTCTTCACAGTCCACGGCGCGCCCATCCACCAGCCTGGCATCTGGTAAATGATCACGTCGGCCCAGACAAACTTGGCGACTTCTTCCGCGAGGTCGTAGCCCTCGTCAATGAACGTGGTCTTCACATCCAGACCGCCGCGATCCAGCACGCTGAGTGCGGTGTCGTGCAGGGTGGTGTTGTAGCGGCCATCGGAGTGGGCGAACTTTTTGCCGCCGTTGAGCAAGAGGACTTTTTTCATGAGAGGTCTCGGAAGGTTGGAATTCGATGGCGGCAGACTAGCCATCCGCCTCGCGCGGAATAAGCCTCGATTTCACAAAAAACATTTGACCAAAACGCACGAATAGACAGTCGATTGTTGCCATAGACTTGCGCCGATTCTTAACTTGGAAGGAGATTTCGATGAGTGACGTGCAAGGTTTCATCCTGATGGCCAAGACCCGCCCGGAAAAATCCGAGGCCTTTGAAGCGCTGTTTCGCGCCTATGTCGAACCGAGCCGCGCCGAACCCGGTTGCATTGAATACCACATGCTGCGCGACCAGCAGGACCCGACACTGTTTATCTTCTACGAGATCTGGCAGTCCCAGGCCCACCTGGATGTGCACTCGAATCTGCCGCACATGAAGCAGTTCCGCGATCAGCGCATGGACTACCTGGAGCGGGATTTCGACATCCGCGCCATCGACATGCTCAGCCTGTCGTCGGCTAGCCGCTGATCAGCAAGTGGCCGCCGAGTACGCCCAGGCCAATGAAGAACACCCGTTTGAACAGCACGGCGCTGATCCGCTGACGCAACCATTGCCCCAGCAACATGCCGAGTACCGCCGGGATCAGCGCCAGCAGCGAAGCGCTCAACTCGCCACCAACGAGCGCGCCGCGCCAGAACAGGCCGCCGGCTAGCGCCAGAGTTGAAACGGTGAACGACAGCCCCAGCGCCTGCACCAGTTCATCCTTGTTCAAACCCAGCGCTTGCAAGTACGGCACCGCCGGGATCACGAACACGCCGGTGGCCGAGGTGATGACGCCCGTCAGCACGCCGCAGACCGGTCCGAGCCAACGTTCGGCGCGACTGCCGACGCGTAAGGTCGGCAGAAGCAAACCGCTCAAGGCATACAGCAACAACGCCGCGCCCAATCCCTGCACCACCCAATGCCCACCGGTCATGCCGATCCACACTGTGCCGGCGCCGGTGCCGATGAAAATCGCCAGCAGCATAGGCCACAGGCGTTTGATCAAGCCTTGCAGGTGACCACCGAACGCCAGTTGCCAGACGTTGGTCAGGGTCGCGGGGATGATCAACAGCGCCGCAGCCTGCGACGGCGCCATAGCCAGACCGAGCAGGCCCATGGCAATGGTTGGCAGACCGAGGCCGATCACGCCCTTGATCATGCCGGCCAGCAGGAAGGTGGCGATGACCAGAACGGACAAGGCCAGACCGAGGTTTTGGTAGAACGCGGCGAGTGTATTCATGGGGCTATCCTGCGCCACGGGTGTGGTGTTGAAAATCTGCCATATACTGAGGGTGCCTCTTGTTTGGCGAGAGGCTGAACGACTTTGTCGATGCGACTGACGCGTTCGCGAGCAAGCCCGCTCCCACAAGGGCACCGCGTTTCCCTGTGGGAGCGGGCTTGCTCGCGAAGAGGCCCGTCCAGACAACAACCCTCCAAAGGCTACCCCGATGCACTTCGACCTCACCGACCTGCGTCTCTACCTCAACATCCTCGACACCGGCAACATCACCGCCGGCGCCAGCCGCACGCATCTATCCCTGGCCGCCGCCAGCGCCCGCATCCGCGCCATGGAAGCCTCGCTAGGTATTGAGTTCTTGCAACGCGGTCGCCGGGGTGTCACGCCAACCCCCGCCGGCAAAGCCCTGGCGCAACACGCCCGGGTGCTGCTGCAACAGGCCGAACGCCTGCAACAGGACCTCGCCGATTACGCCAAGGGTGTCAAAGGCCAGGTCCGACTGTTGTGCAACACCACGGCAATCACCGAATACCTGCCGGAGTTGCTCGCGGACTTCCTGCGCAACCACCCCAACCTCGACATAGACTTGCAAGAACTGCCCAGCACCCGCATCACCCACGCCTTGCGCCAGGGCGCGGCGGATCTGGGTATTGTTTCCGACGCCGTGGACACCGGCGATCTACAGACCCAAGCGTTCCGCGACGACCCGCTGGTATTGATCCTGCCCAGTGACCATCCCTTGGCCGACGCAGGCCCAGTCAGTTTCAGCGACACCTTGCACCACGACTATGTAGGACTTGGCGCCAACAGCGCGTTGGCGGTGTATCTGGAGGAACAGGCCCTGCACGCGGGCCTGCGCATGCAAATCCGCATCCGCGCCGACGGTTTCGATGGCGTGATGCGCATGGTCGCCCGAGGCGCCGGGCTGGCCATCGTGCCGTTGGCCGCTGTCGAGCGCAGCCCGGCGCCGTTCAAAAGCATTGCACTCATGGAGCCTTGGGCTAAACGTAAACTATTGCTCTGCGCCCGGGATTTCGCCACATTGCCCGGTTATGCCCAAGCCCTGATGCGCGCCTTGACTCTCCCCTGAGGGGCAGACTTTACCCTTGAGGTTTCATCTTCAGGGACGCAGACGATGGGCAAAAAAATCCTGGTGATTCTCGGTCATCCGTCGAGTAACAGTTTTTGCGGTGCGCTCGCCGAACGCTACGCCCAGTCAGCGTTACGTGCCGGACATGAAGTGCGGCAATTGTTTCTTGGCCAACTGGATTTCGATCCGGTGCTGCGTGAAGGCTATCAACAGGTCCAACCGCTGGAAGCCGACCTGCGCCAGGCTCAGGCCGACATCCTGTGGGCCGAACACCTGACGCTGATTTATCCGATCTGGTGGGGCGGGATTCCGGCGTTGCTCAAGGGCTTTTTTGATCGGGTGTTCCTGCCCGGGTTTGCCTTCAAGTACCGCGAAGGCAAAGCCTTCCCCGACAAACTCCTGCAGGGTCGCAGCGCGCACTTGCTGGTCACTATGGACACGCCACCCTGGTATTACCGCTGGGTCTATCGCATGCCCGGGCTGCATCAGATCCGCAAAACCACCCTGGCCTTTTGCGGTATCGAACCCAAGCGCACACTCACCTTCGGACCGATTCTCGGCTCCAGCGTCCGCCAGCGCGCAGCCTGGTTGCTGCAAGCCCAGGCTATCGCCAGCCGTTGAGTCTGCCGATAATGCGCCAGGCTGTACCACGGCAAAAAGGGACTTTTCATGTACATCGGCCAAGCCGCGCAACGTTCGGGCACCACCGTCAAGAGCATCCGCCATTACGAGTCGATCGGCTTGCTGCCGCCCGCCCAGCGTCAGGGCAACTACCGGGTCTATGACCAGCAAAGCGTCGACCTGCTGATCTTTATCAAATGCGCCCAGCAATTGGGTTTCCGGCTCAAGGAGTTGCAGGTGATCTTCGCCGGGCATCAAGGCACGGCGACGCCGTGGCAACGGGCGCAGCAGGCCATTGCGGCCAAGAAGCAAGAGATCGCCGAGCGAATCGCCGCCCTGTCGCAGCAGCACACGCAATTGATCGAGTTCGAAGCCAGCCTCGAACAGGCCTGGATCGATTGTCCGCTGGAAAACTTAGGGGCGAGTGCGCGTTTCTGAGCAGCTCAATGTCGAGCACAGACAACTGACCGCGAGACGGGCGCTATAGGGTGGCGACTTCAGTTCTTCAGCCTACTTGCCCGGAGTCCACATGACCGCACCTATCACCGTTCTTCGCGACACTCATCCACTGCCGGTGCTCGATGCCTGCAAATGGGAAAAACTCGAAGGCGACCCGCACACCGTCAACCTCAACGCCTACACCAGCGAAGACGGCAGCAAGATCATGGGCACCTGGATCTGCACACCCGGCAAGTGGTACGTGGAATACGTGAAGTGGGAATACTGCGATTTCCGCGAGGGTTACTGCATCATCACCCCTGAGGGCAAAGAGCCGATCCACCTGCGCGCCGGGGATATCTTCGTCATCGAGCCGGGGATGAAAGGCACGTGGGAAGTGGTCGAGACTGTGCGTAAGTATTTCGTGTTTGCCTGATGCAAAAATCCGAGAGACCACCCGACGTGGTCTCTCGGTAAAGATCGATAAGTACATGCAATCTCTGTGGGAGCGGGCTTGCTCGCGAAAGCGGTGGGTCAGTCAACATCAATGTTGAAGTCCCGGCCCTTTCGCGAGCAAGCCCGCTCCCACCGGGTTTTACTGTGGTTTGCGATAGCTATTGATGATCGCCGAGAAGTCCTTCCCACCTTCCCCACGCTGGCTCATCGCCTGATACAACTGCTGCGCCACCGCGCCGAGCACCACCGGTTGGTGCGCCTGACGGGCCGCTTCCGTGGCCAGCCCCAGGTCCTTGAGCATCAGTTCGGCCCCGAAACCGCCGGTGTAACCGCGCGAGGCCGGCGCCGTTTCGACGATGCCCGGCCACGGGTTGTACATTTCCGAACTCCAGCAACGCCCGGTCGAACTGTTGATGATCCCGGCCAGCACGCCCGTGTCGATCCCCAACGCATCGCCCAACGCCATGGCTTCACTGACGCCAACCATAGAGATCGCTAGCAGCAAATTGTTGCAGATCTTGGCGATTTGCCCGGTGCCGACTTCGCCGCAATGGACAATATTGCGGCCCATCTGCGCCAACACCGGTTGCAGGGTGGCGAACAGCTCAGGGGTGGCACCGACCATAAAGGTCAGCGTCCCGGCCGCTGCACCGCCCGTGCCACCGGAAACCGGCGCATCGGCCATGGCCACGCCTTGCTTGGCCGCAGCGGCCGCGACGTCGCGCGCCGTTTGTGGATCAATCGTGCTGCAATCCACCGCCGGCACGCCTTTGCCGATACCGGCGAGCACACCATCCTCACCGAGCCATACGCTGCGCACATGCACCGCTGCCGGCAGCATGGTGATCACCAGCTCCGCACCTTGTGCCGCGTCCCGCGCCGTGGCGCTGATGCTGCCGCCCAGTTGCTCCAGTTCGGCCAGCACGGTTTTGTTCAGGTCGACCAGACGCAGGTCGTGGCCAGCCTTGATCAGGTTGCGCGCCATCGGCGCACCCATGTTGCCGAGACCGATAAAAGCGATTTTCATGTCCGGCTCCTTAACGCAAGTTGATGGTGGTGTTCACACCGTCGTTGACGCTGTCGTCATCGAACCAGCGACTGGTGACAGTCTTGGTCTGAGTGTAGAACTGCACCACTTGCTTGCCATACGGGCCGAGGTCGCCGAGTTTCGAACCACGGGAACCGGTGAAGCTGAAGAACGGGACCGGCACCGGAATCGGGATGTTGATGCCGACTTGGCCGACGTCGATTTCGCTCTGGAATTTACGCGCCGCTGCACCGCTCTGGGTGAACAGGCCCGTGCCGTTGCCGAACGGGTTGGCGTTGACCAGGGCAATCGCCTGATCGAGGGTGTCGACTTCCAGTACCACCAGCACCGGGCCGAAGATTTCCTGGGTGTAGATCTGCATCTCGGTTGTCACGCCAGAGAACAGGGTCGGGCCGACAAAGTTGCCCTTCTCGAAGCCCGGCACGCTGATGTCGCGACCATCCAGTTCCAGCTTGGCGCCTTCCTTGATGCCGCTTTCGATCAGATCGAGAATCCGCGCCTTGGCCTTTTTCGAAATAACCGGACCGACGTCGGTGCCCGCTTCGCTGCCGGCATTAACCTTGAGTTTCTGCGCCAGCGCTTTCAGGTCCGGCAGCCATTGCTTGGCCGCGCCTACCAGCACCACCACTGACGTGGCCATGCAACGCTGACCGGCCGCACCGAAACCGGCGCCGACCAAGGCATTGAGGGTTTGTTCGCGATTGGCATCCGGCAGCACCACGGCGTGGTTCTTGGCGCCCATCATCGATTGCACGCGTTTGCCGTGTTTGCCGGCCAGGTCGTAAACGTGAGTACCGACGGCGGTCGAACCGACGAAGGAAACAGCCTTGATGTCCTTGTGGGTGCAGAGTGCGTCCACCACGTCTTTGCCGCCGTGAACCACGTTAAGCACGCCAGCCGGAACGCCAGCCTCGATCGCCAGTTCCACCAGCAGCATGGTCGACATCGGGTCCTGTTCGGACGGCTTGAGCACGAAAGTGTTGCCGCAGGCGATGGCCATCGGGAACATCCACAGCGGAATCATCGCCGGGAAGTTGAACGGCGTGATGCCGGCGCAAACGCCGATGGGCTGACGCAGCGTGTAAGTGTCAACGCCGCCCGCCACGTTCTCGGCGAATTCGCCCATTTGCAGGGTGCCGATGGAGCACGCGTGCTCGACCACTTCCAGGCCTCGGAAAATATCGCCTTCAGCGTCGGCAATGGTTTTGCCCTGTTCGGCACTCAGCACCACGGCGATGCGTTTGGAGTGTTCACGAATCAACGCCTGAAGCTTGAGCATGATGCGCATCCGCGCACCGATCGGCGTCAGTTTCCAGGTCTGGAAGGCGCGGTGGGCGGCGCTGATGGCGGCATCAACTTCCTGCGCCGTGGCAAACGGAACCTTGGCCAGCACTTGCTGGGTCGCCGGGTTGATGATGTCGTGCCATTCGGTGGTCTGGGACTCGACCCATTCGCCGTCGATCAACAGCTTTACGTTCTGGACAGTGGTGTCGTTTGGCGTGAGCGATGCGTTCATGCTGGTCTCCAATACTTGTTTTTATCTGGAAAGCTATGCGGGGAGCCAAGGCGGATAAGTCGCCTTGAGATGAGGCGTGTGTCGCGAATTGGTTGTCGGACTGTTTTTGGAGTATAGATGTGCAAACTTCTAATAAGAACGCACATAAAAGCCGGTCCAACATGCAAAAAAACATCACGTCTTTAGGTTCACTGAACTGGGATGACCTCAAGTTTTTCCTCGAAGTCGCCCGCACCCGCAAGGCCAGCACCGCGGCCAAGCGCCTGGCGGTGGACTACACCACCGTGTCGCGGCGCATCAGTTCGCTGGAAGCAGCGTTGGGCACGTTGCTGTTCGAAAAATCCCGGACCAGCGGCTTCGTCCTGACCGCCGAAGGCCAGCGTTTGCTGGGTTACGCCGAGTCGATTGAAAGCACGTTGCACATGGCTTGCGAGCAGGTTTCCGGCTCCGGCGTGGCGCTGTCCGGGCACGTGCGCATGGGTTGCACCGAAGGTTTCGGCAGTTTCTTCATCACGCCGCAGCTCAGCCACTTCGTCGATGCCTACCCGGCGATCTCGGTGGACATCCTGCCGCTGCCACACTTCATCAGCCTGTCCAAGCGCGAGGCGGACATCGTCATCGCCCTGGAACGCCCTGAACACGGGCCGTACGTCTGCTGCAAACTCTGCGACTACAAATTGCAGCTCTACGCGACCCAGGATTATCTCGACAAACACCCACCGATCCGCCGCCCGGCCGATTTGGGCAAACATTCATTCATCAGTTATGTCGATGACCTGGCGTTCAGCTCGGAGCTGCTGTACCTGGCGAACGTACTGCCCGGCGCCAGCGCCAACCTGCGCAGCACCAGCGTGATCGCGCAGTTCGTGGCGGCGCAGCAGGGGCGATCGCTGGCGATTTTGCCGTGCTTCCTGGCGGCGCAGGACCCTCGGTTGCTGCCGGTGTTGCCGGCGGAGATCAACATCACCCGGCAGTTCTGGATGTACTGCCGGGAGGACCTGCGCAAGCTCAAGCGGATCACCCTGTTGTGGGATTACATCCGCGAAGTGACCGAGCAGAATCAAAGCCTGTTGATGGGGGAAACCCGGGAGATGCTGTTCGCCGATTAGTCGGCGCTCACCACAATCGACACCCGACGATTCTCGGTACGCCCCGCCGGTGTGTCGTTGGAGGCCACCGGATCTTTGCTTCCGAGCCCTTGCAGCTTGATGTTCTGTTCTTTCATTCCGACTTCGGTCAGCACTTTGCCGACGCTTTTCGCCCGACGCAGTGACAGCTGTTGGTTGTAGGTTTCTTTACCCGAGGCGTCGGTGTGGCCATCGACCCGCACCCGCTCGATCCCGACACCCAGCAACGCCTTGCCGATACGCTGGACGATTTCGGTGCTTTGCGGATTCAGGCTTTCGACGTCACTGCCAAACAGCACCTTACCGGACAGGCCAAAGGCCCAGCCCTCGTCGGTCAACTCGAAGCCCTGTTGCTTGAGCACAGCAATCTGCGCCGGGCTCAGGCCTTTTTGCGGCGCCGTTTGGCACCCAGCCAGCGCGAGTAGCGCCATGAACAGGGTGATGGTGAAAAATCGCAGGGAACGCTGAGGAATTGAGAACACAGAAATTAGCTCCTGGTTTGAACGTGGACGGCCGGGTGCTCCGACCCGGCCGTTTGCTGTGCGCCTCGGGACAGGCGCTTGGCTTGATACATCGCCGCGTCGGCGGCGTTGAGCAGAGCGCCGGGCGTGGCGCCATGATCGGGATAGACGGCAATGCCGATGCTGAGCGAGGTCAACACTGAGGCATTGCCCGGCAACTGAATCGGCATCTCCATGCTGGCAATAATCTTGTCGGCAATCCGCTCGGCGTCTTCGGTCTTGTGCAGCGGCGTCAGCAGCACGGCAAACTCATCGCCGCCCAGGCGCGCCACCAGGTCCTCTTCACGCAACTGCGCACGCACCCGCGTGGCCACCGCCACCAACACCGCATCGCCTGCGGCGTGGCCGAAGTTGTCGTTGATTTCCTTGAATCGGTCGCTGTCGAGAAACAACACCGCCACGCGCTCGTTGAGCTTGTGGGCATTGCGCAACGCGCGAATCAGTCGACCTTCGAAAAATGCCCGGTTCGGCAACCCGGTGAGGCTGTCGTGGCTGGCCTGGTGAGCCAGGGTTTCGTTTTCGCTTTGCAGATGGGTTTGCCAGGATTCGAGTTCATCGAGCAAGGCATTGAAGTCGTTGCCGAGGTTGTCCAGTTCGGCGATGGCGGCGGGCGGCACGCGCTGGTCGAAGGCGCGTTCGCTGCGGGCGGCGTGAGCCACGAATGCCAGGCTGCGCAACGGGCCGGTGATGCCGCGAAGCTGCCGGCGCGCCAGGTATAGCGCGACCCAGGCACTCACCGCAGTGCACAACACAATCCCCATCAGACCGCTGAGCAAAAAGCGCATCAGGCTGCCACCGTGACCGGTGAGCTGAATGCTGCCGATTTCCTGCCCCTGATGGACGATGGGCATGCTGATGGGTTTTTCCAGAAAAGCCTTGGCGATCTGCACTTCAAGATCGGAGAACAACCCGGTTTCCGGGCGCTGCCAGCGAGCGAGCAACGCCCCTTGCTCGTCGAGCACCTGGGCATCGGCGACTTCTTCGGTGGAGGCAATCAGTGCCAGCGCTTCGGTGGCGGCAGCCTTGTCGTTGAACACCACTGCGGCTTCCACGGTGTAGTTGATCGAGCGTGCGATCAGGTGCAGGTTGTGGTCGGCATAGACCCGCAACGCCAGCACCCCGAGCAAGGTCAGCGACACACTGGCCATGGCCACGCCGACCAGCGCGACGATCAAATGGCCGCGACCAATGACCGAGCGCAACGTGGGGCGATTGTCCGATTTGAATAGACTCATGGCGCCGCCGGCTTGCGGCGCGACAGTTGCAACACGCTCGGGTGAATGCGCACGCCACTGCGGGCGACAGAGTCGAGGTTAACCTCGAAGGACACTTGATCATCGCTGACCCGCAGACAGAAAAGGCTGCCGACGGTGCACTGATCACTGCTTTCGCTGATGCTCAACACCGGTTGACCGATTAATGAGGCGAACAAGCGGCTGCGTTCATCGGCGGTCAACTTGCCGATGTAGACCGCATCGCACTCGCCTGCAATCGCCGGATTGTCGGCCAGCAAACGTCGTACGGTGACAGGACGACCGGTGGCTTGAGTGGAACCCTTGACCAAATCGTCGGTGTATTCGGTCGGGCCGACCACGCACAGGCGCAACTGCGCAGGCTCCACGGGCCAACGCGCATAACTGAGAATCCCGAGTACCACTTGAGTGACCGCTTTGGCCCGTTGATCGGCCATGCCGACGGCGGTTTCAGGTTGAGCGGATGCGATTCCGGTCAGCAAACAGAGCAGGCCGACAAGCAATATGCGCTTGCAGCCGATGACGCTCTCTGTCGCCCGGACAGCCAACTTCATGCAGGGATTCTCTTCGATTACAGCGGGATAATGCCGCAACGATAGCACAGCACCGAATCGCCCGCGAGGCTGTAAAACCGGGCGCTCCAGACAGATTTACGTCGTCAACCGATTGGCATATTAAGCGCTAAACTCAATGCCCTCCTCCCACTCCAGCATCAGCCCGCTCAAACGCTTCACTTTGCGTTGCACCGCCTCTTCAAACACCCCGGTACGGGGTTCGATCAGGGTGAACCAGTCCTTGGCCCGGGTGATTCCGGTGTAGATCAACTCCTTGGTCAGTACCGGGTTCAGGGCGTCCGGCAGGATCAACGCCGTATGGGCAAACTCCGAGCCCTGGGATTTATGCACGGTCATCGCGTAGACCGTCTCGACATCGTTGAGCCGGCTCGGCAACACAAAACGCACGCCGCCCTGGCCGTCGTTGCGCGGGAAAGCGACGCGCAGCACGTGTTTCCCCGCTTCGGGGCCGTCGCGCTCCGGCAGTTTGAGCGCGATGCCGATGTCGCCGTTCATCAAGCCCAGGCCATAGTCGTTGCGGGTCATCAGCACTGGTCGGCCTTCGTACCACTGCTGGTCACTGTCGATTAGCCGGGCCTTGAGCAAGGCGTCGGTCACCCGCTGATTGAGACCTTCCACGCCCCACGGCCCTTTACGTACAGCACACAGCAGCTGGAAAGTATCGAAAGCATTCAACACTTGCCGCGCCCATTCGATCCAGCCCTTGTCATCGAGGGGGCTGTCGAGGTGCGGCCGCTGCTTGCGCAGCAGACTCAGGTAATGCCGATAACCTTGTGGCCCGTTGTCATGGCCGTCGAGCAGCAAACGCTCCAGCGCCTTGTCCTGTTCACCTTTGAGAGACAGGGAAAACACATCTTTATAGCTGCGTTCTGCCAAGAGCTTGCGAGCTTCATCGGGGTGTTGTTGATTGACCCAACGGGCCAATTGACCAATACCGCTGCCTTCGCCAAATCGGCGGGAGTGACGCAACATCACCACTTGCTGAGCCAAGGGATGAGTGCCGGCGGTGTCTTCATGCAAGCCACTGGCCTCAAGACTTTCACCGCTGACAGCCTCCAGCCACTGGCGGGTCTGCGGGCTATACCAACCGGCCTCGGCGTCGCGGCACAAATCCCCCAGCACCGCGCCCGCTTCCACGGAGGCCAATTGGTCCTTGTCACCGAGCAGCACCAGACGCGCATGGGCCGGCAACGCATCGAGCAAGTTGGCCATCATTTCCAGGTCGATCATCGACGCTTCATCCACCACCAACACATCCAGAGGCAAGCGATTACCCGCGTGGTGACGGAAGTGCCGGGTGCCGGGCCGACTGCCCAACAAGCGATGCACGGTGGTGACGTCGGAAGGAATCTTGTCCCTGACCGCTTCTGCGACGGTCAGGGTTTGTACTTGCTGACTGATGGATTCCGTCAGTCGCGCGGCAGCCTTGCCGGTGGGCGCGGCCAGACGAATACGCAGCGGTTTGCCGGCCTCCACGGCTGGCGCCTGGAGCAGTGCCAGCAAACGCACCACGGTGGTGGTTTTGCCGGTCCCCGGGCCGCCGGTGACGATACTGAACGCACTGCGGGTGGCCAGGGCACAGGCGAGTTTTTGCCAGTCGATCACCTCGCCAGGCTTGGCGGGGCCGAACAAACCGGTCAAGCGCTGGAGCAAATCTGCTGGTGTGGCTTCATGTTCTGACAGACGCTGACGCAAGGCATTGTCGATGCGCCGTTCGTAAGCCCAATAGCGGCGCAGGTACAGGCGTTTGCCCGACAGCACCAAGGGCCGATGCTGAGCCGCCTCGCGACCATCCACCGCCAGCGCCACCAGACTGCTGGAGGCGAGCACCTTGCACCAGTGAGCGCCGTCCAGCGCTTCGAGCAATTGCGACGGCAGCAACATCGCGCCACTTTGCACATCGCCTTCCGGCGGCAGCGACAGGGCGAAGTCCGGCGCCTTGAGCGTCTCGAACAAATCCAGGCACACATGACCGTGGCCGAGTTGGTGACTGGTCAACGCGGCCGCCAGCAACACCAGTGGATCATCATCGGGTGCGAGTTCATGGAGAAAGGCAACGAACGCCTTGTCCAGCGCCCGCAGCCAACCGCGTTCGACCCAGCGAGTGAGCAGCAGTAAAAGGTCTTCAGCGCGGGTCAACGGTGCCAGGTCGGCCAGGCTTTCCGCCGCCAGTGGCGTGGGCAGCAAATCGGCGAAGGTGCGGCTCATAGCAGTACTCCCTGTTCCCAGGCGGGCTCGGCCTTGGGTCCCGCTTTGCCCTGGAACAGACGATCCAGACGCTCGATCAATTCCCGTGGCGGACGGGCGAAATACACGCCTTGGCTGGCCGCTCGCGTGCCGCGCAGGAACAGGTACAACGCGCCGCCGACATGCCGGTCGTAATCGTAGTCGGGCAACCGGGCCTTGAGCTGGCGATGCAGGGCCAACAGGTACAACACGTATTGCAGGTCATAGCGGTTATCGAGGATCGACTGCTCCATGGCCTGCTCGGTGTAGGCCGCGTCGTCGACGCCGAGCCAGTTGGATTTGTAGTCGGCGACGTAGTAGCGACCGTCGTGCTCGAACGTCAGGTCGATAAAACCCTTGAACATGCCATTGAGCAGCACCGGTTCGGCGGCCACTCGGGCCACGCCGTTGTGGGTGAATTGGCGCACCAGTTCATCGAGCTTGAGCACATCGACCTTGTGACTGGCGAACCAGAACTCCATCTCGACCCGGTACTGGGTCAGTTGCTCAAAGATCACCGGGGGCTGTCCGCCGCCGATGTGCAGCGGTGATTTGAGCAAGTGCTGCAACCAGTCGCTCAACGTGATGATCCAGCCTTCCCAGCCCCGGCGATTGCAGCGCCGGCCAACCGCGTCTTCCACGGCTTTCGGCGTCGCGCTGAAGCCTTCGTCACCGGCCCATTCCAGCAAACCATGAAGAAAGGTGCCGGGGTTCGGGCCACGGGGAAAACGGTGAATGTCCGCGCCGCCGGTAATCACTTCCCTCGGAGCTTCGGGGTCGAGACGTTCATCGTCGAAGAGCTTTTGCGCTTGCGGGCTCTCCGGCGCTTCGTCCGTGCCCCCGCTCATGCTGTCGCCAATGCGCAAGGCGCTGTAGGAGGCAATCCACCAGTTTTCGCTGGCCTTGCGCTTGGGAATCAACGGCGCGAGCAAGGTCGCTTCGTTACGCGGCGGATGGTAGTGCTCGCTGGTTGCCTCAGGCATCTCACCGTAGGTCAGCGCCGGACAATCCTGTTGCAGGTCTTCCAGCCAACGCTTCAGACCGGCGGACTCGGCCAATGCCGCGCCGCCGCCCAACAGATAACCCAATGCCGACAAATGCAGCACCGAGCTGTTGTTATTACCGCGTTTGAGGTCAGTCACGCCAAGCCAGCACGCGTGTTGCGCGCGCGTCAGTGCCACATAGAGCAAACGCAAATCCTCGGCCAGACGTTCGTCATCGGCCAGGGCGATCAACTCGGCAGTCGGTTTCAACGTCACCTGCGCCTTGCCCGTGGCGTCGTGGTAATGCAGCGGCAAACGACTGCCGTCCACCGGTTTCGCCGAGCAGATAAAGGGTAGAAACACCAACGGGTACTCGAGGCCCTTGGACTTGTGAATGGTCACGACCTTGACCAGTTGTTCGTCGCTTTCCAGGCGCAGGATCTGTTCTTCACCCGCCTGGCCGGACAGCGCCAGGTGCTCGGACAAATGGCGGATCAAGGCTTGTTCGCCGTCCAGTTCGGCGGCGGCTTGTTGCAACAGCTCGGACAGGTGCAGCAGATTGGTCAGGACCCGCTCGCCGTCGGTGCGGGTCATCAATGCCTGAGGCAATTGGAAGTCATGCAGCAAACGCCGGAGCATCGGCAGCACGCCCTGCTTGCGCCAGATTTCGCGATAACGACGGAATTGCATGACCCGCGCTTCCCAGGCGAGTTCGTCCTGGTTCAGCCGCTCAAGTTCAGTCAGTGAGAGGTTCAGCGTGATGCAGGCCAATGCGGCGCGTAGTGGACGCTCGACGTCCGGCTCGGCGCAGGCCTTGAGCCAGGTCAGCAGGTCATGCGCTTCCTGGGCGGCGAACACCGAGTCCTTGTCCGACAGATAAACGCTGCGCACACCGCGGGCGGAGAGTTCACCGCGCACAGCCTGGGCTTCTTTGCCGTCGCGCACCAGAATCGCGATGTCCGCCGGCAGCAGGCCTCTGAAGTCCTTGCCGTCCTGTGTGAACCCAGCCCGGCCTTGTTGCCCGCCGTTAAGCAACGCGGTGATTTCACTGGCGCAGGCAGCGGCCAGTTGTTGTCGGTACACCACGCCGGACAGCGGTTGATCGGCGGACAGATGCCAGATGTTCAGCGCTGGCACAGTCTGGCCGTCAACGCTCAGAACTTCTTTGCGACCCTGGGATTCAACGGGCAGGAATGGAACCGGGTTTTCGCCGCTTTTCTCGCGAAAGAGGAACGCTCCGCGCCCGGTTTCACGCGACTCGGCACGCTCAAAAACATGGTTCACCGCGTCGACCATGCCATGGCTGGAACGGAAGTTGGTGCCCAACGTATGCAAGCGGCCGGTGGTGGCCTGACGGGCGCGCAGGTAGGTGTAGATGTCGGCACCGCGAAAGGCGTAGATCGCCTGCTTCGGGTCACCGATCAGGAACAGGCCGCACTCGGGGTTGTTGTCTTCGATGCGATAAATGCTTTCGAAGATGCGGTACTGCACCGGGTCGGTGTCCTGGAATTCGTCGATCAACGCCACCGGGAACTGTTCGCGAATCAGCGTGGCCAGACGCTCGCCACCGTCGGACTGCAAGGCAGCATCGAGGCGCAGCAACATGTCGTCGAAACCCATTTCCGCACGGCGACGTTTTTCCTCTTCGAAGCGCGCACCGACCCACTGAGCGGCGTGTTGCAGCACCGCAGCATCAGGCGTCGGCAAACCATCGAGACTGGCCTTGAGACCAGGCATCGCATCCAGCCCGGGGTGACGGGGCGCTTCGCCTTTCCAGGCTTCGGCCATGCCGTCGGGGGTCAGCCGGGTGAACCCGGTGCCGATGTCCAGTTGTTCCAGGGATTCGTCTTCGGCCCAGGCCTTGATCTTTTCGAACCACGGTTCGAAGTAGCGCGCCTGCATCTTGCGCCCGTCGACGCTTTTGCTCGCCACGCCCTGGTGGCAGAGCAAAAGCAATTCGTCCGCCCATTGGCGCCAGGGCATCTTGAGTTCGAGCAGGGCTGTGCGCCGTTCGTGCAGGCACTCGGCGATGAGTTCGGCGGGGGCTTTTCCTTCGACGCTATCGCGCTCACTGGCGAACAACCCGCGCACTCGTGGCAGCAACGCCGCGGGGCCGCCCCAGTTGCCACGGACCCAGTTCAGCGCATCGCCTTGCATCGGGTAACAAAACAGCCGCCAGTAATCGCGCAGTACCTCGCCAAGCAGATCGCTATGATCGGTTTCCAGGGTCTGGGTGAACAGGCTGCCGCTATCGAAGGCATGCTCGCGCAGCATGCGCTGACACCAACTGTGGATGGTCGAAACGGCCGCCTCGTCCATCCATTGAGCGGCGATATCCAGGCGGTTTGCGCAACCCGACCATTGCTCGGGGAGGAATTGGTCGCGCAAGTCTGCAATCAGGCTATCGGGCGCGGGGATCTCATCCCGGAAAAACCGCGCGGCTTCGGCCAGGCGTGTACGAATGCGTTCGCGCAGCTCTTTGGTGGCAGCATCGGTGAAGGTCACGACGAGGATTTGCGGCGGCAGCAGTTCACGTCCAAAACCACTCGACTCGCCGCCGTGGCCCAGGACCAGACGCAAGTAAAGCGCGGAGATGGTGAAGGTCTTGCCGGTGCCGGCGCTGGCCTCGATCAATTGACTGCCGCGCAGGGGGAATGCCAGGGCCAGCGGTGTCTTCGTGGTCATGAGCGCGCGCCTTCGCTGGTCAGTGAACGCCAAGGAGCGTCGAGCAGTGGCCGGTATAACGCGTCGCACCAATCGGGGAAGGTCTCATCGGCAATTAGGCTGTCGTACTCGGCGAATTGCCGGGCAAGCGCCGGACTTTCACGCCGTTCGCCATCGGTGGTTTGACCGTCGCCTTCGTAGGCCTTGCGAGCGGCAGCTTCAGCTTTGATCGGGTCGGTTTGACTGAGCCAGGCGAAGGCAGTTTTCACCGCGATCGGCAGCGGTTGGCGCATGCCCGTTTGCCAGGCCAGCAGCAGATTACCGAGCGCTTCAAGCGCCGTCTCCTTCGCCAGAGGTTCCAGCAGTAGCGTGTCATCACTGGCGACCAGCGCGGTAGTCATCGACAGGCCGCTGGCGCAGGCAACCAGGTGATTGACCCACGGTCGCGTCAGTCGATGCCACTTGCGGGTCTTGATCGAACCGATGCTGTTGGGAATCGTGGTGATCGACAGCATGCCTCCGTCCGCGCGTTGATGCAGGCCACTGAGCCAGCCTTCAAGACGCAAACCGTGCAGCTCCAGACTCACCGGCAAGGCGCTGGTCAGTGGCGTTGGCCATAACGACAGGAGTTGTTGATAGCGTTGCAACAGATCCGGCAGCGGCTCGATCAGCTCTCGTTGAAGGCATTCGCCGAAACCGGCCATGGGCAGCAGGCCGCTGTTTTGCAGGCGGATGGCCTGAGCTTCCAGCGCCTGATCGGAGTGTTCCAATTGGCTCAGTGCCGCCTCGAGCAAACTGTCGCTGAGGCTGTAGCGTTGCAGCGCGTCGAGGACGAAAGGCTCCTCATCGGCCAAAGGGATTTCGGCCGCTTCAAAGAACACCTTGAGACGCTGGCTGAAGAAATGTCGTACGGGATTGCGCAGGAAATCCTGCAATTGTCCCAGGCCCAGTGGTTCATCCTGAATGTAGGGTTCGAGAATCTCGATATCAGTCGTTTGCTCATTGGACTGATGAAGCACCTGCCATTCGCTGGCGTAGCTGAACAGCGCATCGCCTTCGTGAAAGTAGCGGGCACTGAAGGGTTGCAAGGGGTGTTCTTGCGTCATCGCTTCAAGCAGGTCATCGGCGTCGTCATTCAACCGCCAACCGCTGGCGAGATGATCGCGTAACTGGCCAATCAGCACCGATGCCGGGCGCTCGCTGTTATCACGAATGCTCCGGCCTACCCAGCTGATATAAAGTTGATTGCGTGCCGACAGCAGCGCTTCCAGGAGTAGGTAGCGATCATCCTCGCGGCGGGAGCGATCGCCCGGGCGGTAGTCACTGCCCATCAAGTCGAAGTCCAGCGGTGGTTGCGCGCGAGGGTAATCACCGTCATTCATGCCGAGCAGGCAAACCAGCTTGAACGGGATCGCACGCATGGGCATCAAGGTGCAGAAGTTGACGGCACCGGCGAGGAAGCGCTGGGACAAGCGGCCCTGGTCTAAACCGGCCAGCCACGCCTCGCGCACGACGGTCAGCGGTAATTCGTCCTGCAATCCCACAGATTCACAGGTATCGAGCCACGTTTCACGCAGCTCTTCGAGTTGAGCCAGCAAGTAATCGTCGTGCTCGTTGCTGGCCTTGAAAAACAGCTGAACCAACCCTTGCAACCGCACGCCCCATTGTTTTGGGGGAGCCGGTTGCATGAGCTCCTGGTGCGCGATCTCCAGCGCATCCAACAGTGCAACCAAAGGACCGATAAGCGCGGCATCCAACCCACCGATCTCGTCATAGGGTTCAATGCCTTCGCAGGCATTGGCGCTGCCGACCGCATAACCGAGCAGCATGCGTCGCAGGCCGAAACGCCAACTGTTTTGCTCCAGTTCTTGCGGCAGACCAAGGGCCGCTCGCTGCTCGGCATTCATGCCCCAGCGGATACCGGCACCTTCGATCCAGCGGTGCAAGGTTGGCAGGTCAGGCTCTTCCACGCCGAATCGAGCCCGGAGCGCGGGTACGTCCAATAGATCGAGAATCTCGCTGACCGGGAAGCGACTGTCCGGCAGCTTGAGCAAGTGTTCGACAGCGATCAGCAGTGGATCACGACCGCGCTGGCCCTGATCCGCAAGCGTGAATGGAATAAAGCGTGAGTCATTGCGCTCCAGCTGGCCAAACACTGCGCGGATATGCGGCGCGTAGCTGTCGATATCGGGCACCATCACGATCACGTCGCGCGGTCTTAAATCCGGGTTGGCACTGAAGCGTTCAAGCAATTGATCATGGAGGATTTCCACTTCCCGCTGAGCGCTATGGGCAATGTGAAAACGGATCGATTTATCGTTCTGCAGATCGACGGCAGGCCAATGCTCGCGGGTCTCGCTTAAAGGGCGCAGCTCAAGGATGTCGTCTTGCAACTGATTGAGCATGTTTTGCGGTTGGCTGTCGCTGAACAGGTCGATGCGACCGTCGCGAAAAGCCGCGCGATAGCTGCCGGGATCGTCATAGCTGTCGAGCAGGTTGATGTAGTCCCGCCCCTGCTTGCCCCACGCGGCCAACAACGGATGAGCGTGTTGGTGAAGTGTTTGCGGATCCAGGACGACCGGCATGCCGCTTTTGCGGGCCTGACGTTTGTATTGGTGCCGCAGCAGGTCTTTATCGGCGACGATGTCTGCCCAATGGTGACGACATGGGTTGTGGACGCAGAGCAGGACCTGGCTGAATCGAGCCAGTCCAGCGAGTGCTTCCAGTGCTTGAGCGGGCAGCGAAGAAATGCCGAAAACGATCACTCGGGACGGTAATCCGTCCGGTGCCACGTCGAGACTGTTGATGCGTTCGATAAACCGTTGGTGGACGCCAGCACGGCTTTGCGCCATCCCTTGCTCTCCGACATCCAGCAGCAGCGCACGCCACAGTTCTGCTTGCCAGCAATTGGCCGCGGTCAGGGCCTTGGCTTCGCCTCTGCCGTTGCGTAATTGATGTCGGCCTTCCGCCCAATCCTCAAGCCAATCGGCGCGGTACACCTGATATTGGTCGAACAGATCCGCCAAACGCTCAGACAATTGATAGCGTTTACGTAAATCGGTGTCATGGGTCAGGAAACGCTGCAGGGGTTCGAAATGCGGCTGGTCGATCAACTGCGGCAGCAGGCGCATCAGACGCCAGGTCAACGGGGCTTTATCGAGCAGGGATTTGACCGGGATTTCATCACGGCCCAGGACCATGCGATAGAGCTGCCACATGAAACTGCCCGGCAACTGCACATCGATTGCCGCCGCGATACCGCAGCCACCCATATCATCGTCTTCAGGGTCTTCAGCCAGTGCGAGCTTCAGCCATTGAGCAATACCGTTGCTCTGTACCAAGGCTATTTCATTTTCCAAGGGCGCCAGTGGGTAGTGCCGCATTACGCTGATCACCAGGCTACGCAGTTCATCCAGACTGTTGCTTTGAACCACCATAAAACCAGCATTGAGGGACGCAGCGTCCGGCATAAAGGCTTCCTTGGGAAAATACAAAAGCTAGGGCCGAACCTTAGCACTGTCGGGAGACTGTGACAGCCAGGAGCCGTCTGATCATGCTGTACGAACTTTCCTTCGGA